>JAFLEI010000014.1 GCA_017301975.1 Verrucomicrobiota bacterium | reverse complement strand
TTTGTGTGCCCGCGCGTCGGCCACAAAATCCAGCACGGGCCGAGAAGCCCATGGCATCGATGCTCTCGCGGTGACACGGGGGCACACCGAAAAAAAAGTGTGCCAGACACGCCGTCTCCTGCATGCCCTTCCACAGGCCAAGGCCGTCGCATCTTTGCAGGAGCCCGCGACACCATAGACCCGAAATGACGGACCCGCACAGCGGTTCCCTGCCCACCCTCCCGCGGCACCCGCTAAGCTGGATGATGGGGATGCGCTGCGCGCGTCGCTAGAATCCTCGTCTCAGCATCGTTTGCTGACGCTGTGCTTTCCCCGTATCTGACAGCGTCCTCTCCTTGCAGCACAGATTTCGCAGGGGCCTTTGACCATCTGCCCCGGGAAGATGAAAGGAGCTTTGAGGGTGTCCGGATCGCCGCGCCCTGAGCGTCTTAGCTACAAAATTTAACGGGTCGGTTCTCTGCGTCAGGCCAGCTTCGGCAGCTCAAAAACTGCATCACGACCTATTCAGATCTGGTTGGCCTCTATGCGGGCGGGAAGGATTCGCCCGGGCTCCCTGCTACAGACCACGCCGGACAAAAAAATTTCCAGCACCCTTGCCCCGGCTTTTCACCTCACCGCGTGCGGCTGGGTGGGCAGGGAACCCTGTAGCCATGGTCCAAATCTCCGGGGTCGAGGAGGTTGCATAGGAACACCGCTCCTCAGACCGCAAAGGCTCGACCCGCGGGCCGCTGCCGCAGGTTATTGACCAAGCCCCTCTCGATCAGTCCTGCCTGCAGCCCCCGCGTTGGGACTGGCTTCGCGGCCCGTATTTGCGATAGATGATCTATCTTCAAACTGCGTTCAGCCCGACCCACCAAATCAAGCTGGCCTGGAAACTCTTTTACTCCGCGCTTTCGGCCCGGCGGACTTCGTAGCCGGGGTAAGGGTCTGCGGAGGCTTGCAGCGTCAGGGGGCCCACAAACACGGAGCCTCGGTTGAAAGGATGCCGCGCTGCCTGGGCTTGATAGAAGGTGTTGTCGGCCATGCTGCGGTGATCGTATTTGAAAGGGGTGTACAGTTTCGGACTGTACTGCTGCAGGGCGACCCCATTGATCGCGTAGAGCGGGCCGTGGACGCTCGGGGAGGAAGGAATGACCTGCCCGGTGCTGACCCAATTGATGCGAGGAGGATAGGCGCAGGAAGAGAGGCAGGCGACCAGACCGGTAAGAGCAGAAAGCACGATGTGACGTTTCATGGTGGTTGTGAAGGGGTTGAAATTGGAGTTGGGACCCATTTTTGAGAAATGAATCAAGGGTGATTTGGTGGAGCCTTTGATCGCATTATTAAAGAAAAGTTCAAAAGAGGGTGATCTTTTGATCTTTGTTTCGTATTTCCTGAATAAATCGCCGGATTGACCGTGGCCGGACCCATCCAAGCACGACTTCGGGTCAACCTCCGCCCTGTCAGGCCCAGGCAGTTCTGCAAGGCAGGTGCCTCCTTTCCCGAGGAAGATAACCCGCCCCTGACCTCTGGCTTGACGCCGTGCATGCGTAGCCGCATGTTCCGCCCTGCTCCTGGCGGTCATATGCCGTCGCTGGCGCTTGTTCTTATTCCCATGCTTTTTTCGTATGATCTGACCTCGTCGTTCCTGCTCAGCCGGTTTCTGGCAGTGGGTTTTGGGATGCTGGCTGTGCTTTGTCCGCAGGTGCAGGCCCAGGTGGTGCTGAAGGCGCAGCCGGTGGAGTCTGTCGAAGACGAGTCGAAAAAAGCAAAGCCTGCCGCGCCGGAAAAGCAGGATCTCAATGCTTCATGGGCCACGCAGAAGGAAGCGCGTGCGCTGACGTTGAGCGTGCCCGCACCACGCGGACAGATCGTGGACCGCCATGGCATCCCCTTTGCCCAAAACCGCACCGCCAATTACCTCGCCCTGGTGATGCCCTACATGGATCGCGCCAGCGATGCGCAGGTCACCGCCTTTGCACGCAGCACCATCGACAAGGTGAACGCAGCGCTGGGCAAGACATGGTCGCTTTCAGATGAGCGCGTGCTGTTGCACTACAAGCACCGCCGCTGGCTGCCTCTGGTCTTTTCCGTGGAAGAAGGTCTCAATGTGGAGATCACGCCGGACATGGAGGAAAAGCTCAAGCCGCTGCTGGGGGGCAGTCTCGTCATCCAAGGAGCTTACCTGCGGCATTACCCTCAGGGGGGCACCGCCTGCCACATCATCGGCTACACCGGCAAGACACGCCCGCTGCCCACGGGGCCTATTGTGGATGGCGACCCGGTGTTTGAGGAAATGGAGGGCCGTGAGGGCATCGAAACCGCTTTCGACAGCGATCTCAAAGGCCAGCCAGGTATCGTGAACGTCCTCTTCAGTCCCGATGGCAAGCGCCTCTCCGAGGATGTGCGCCGCGCCCCCAGCCCCGGGCACAATGTGGTGCTCTCCATCGACTACAACTTTCAAAAGTACGCCGAAAATGCCCTCAAAAAGCACACCACGGGCGGTGCGATGGTCATCATGGATGTCACCAATGGCGACATCCTCGCCATGGCCTCCAACCCGGGATTCGACCTCAATGAATTCGTGCCCGGCATCCGCCAGAAACGCTACGACGAGCTGACGAAGGATCCGCACCTCCCGCTCTACCCGCGCTCCTTCCGAGGCGAATACCCGCCCGCCTCCACCTTCAAAATTGTCACCGCGCTGGGGGCCCTGGACAGCGGCAAAGTGGACGCCAAGACGATGTTTGACTGCCCGAATGCCCTGGAGATCGGTGATCGCGTGTTCAAGAACTGGAACAAGGAGGGGGAGGGCTCCATGAACGTGGTCAGCGCCATCAAGCGCTCCTGCAACACCTGGTTCTACCGTGCCGCGCTGGAGTCGGGCGCGGACTACATCACCAACATGGCCCTGCGCCTCGGTTTTGGCGAGCGCACCGGCATTCCACTCAAGGCGGAAGGGGAGGGGTTTGTGCCCACGAACAGCTATCTCCTCCAGCATCGCGGTCACAAGATGCTGCCGGGAGATCTGGCCAACATCGCCATCGGCCAGGGGATGGTGCTGGCCACGCCGCTGCAGGTCTGCCAGTGCATGGCGGGTCTCGGGGACGGTGCACGCATCCCGCAGCCGCGGCTGGTGCTGCAGGTCCAGGACCTGAGCGACCGCGTGGTGATGGCCTACGAGCCCAAGGACCGCCGGCGCATCGACCTCAAGCCCGAGGATCGGCAGACGGTCATCAGCGGCATGGTGGCCGTGGTCAATGGCAGCGGAGGCACCGGGCATGCGGCGGCCATCAAGCAGGCCGAGATCGCGGGGAAGACCGGCACGGCCCAATGGCGCATCAGCAAAGATCAGAACCTCGCGTGGTTCACCGGCTTTCTGCCTGCGGGCAAGCCCATGTTTGCCTTCGCCGTCATTTATGAGGGCGAGCCCGGGGAAACCATCAGCGGTGGTCAAAAAGCTGCTCCCATCGTGAACGAGGTCTTCACCAACATCTTTGAAAAAGCCCCGGCAGATGACCCCATGCTGCAGGCCATGAAGGAAGTGCCCAAGGCCTCAATGGTCGAGGAGTCTTCCGGCGGTGGCGAAAAATCCTCGGGAACGCCGGCTGTCAAGCCGGCACAGCCGCCGCCACCTCCCCCGCCTGCCAAAGGCATCGGCGGCTTTTTCAAACGGCTCTTTGGCCGCTAATCCCCTCCATCTGCACGATGAACATCCAACTCGCCATCGTCTGTGATTTTGCGGCAGACTACCAGGGCAAGCTCTGCATCCAGGGCGCCTTTGACACGCTCTGCGCGCAGACCTTTCCCGTGGTGCATCCCCAGTGCTCCATCGCGGTTCGGGCGGTTTTCCAGGCAGAGGACGCCGGCAAGCACGAATTTGTGATCCGCTGCGTGGATCCCGACGGCAAGGAATGCCTGCCACCCATGCCCGCGCAGCTGGACGTGACCTTCCCCTCGTCCTTCATCCCCTTTGTGTCCCGCAACATCGTGTACACCCTCCAGCGCTTGAAGTTCGAGCGCCAGGGCATGTACCGCTGGCTGGTGCAGCATCAAGACGACACCTTGGCAAGCATTCCGCTACGTGTGACCTTGTTTGACGAGCGCCGCTCCGCCACCGGCCCCGCAGGCTAGCCGCCCATGATCACCTCCAAGCCCCAGCCTCAATCCGAGACCGGCACCCCGGCAGGCACCCCTGTGCGGCAGTTGTCCGTGTTCCTGCACAATCGCGTCGGCGCCCTGATGTCCTTGGTCAAGCTGCTCACGGAGCACCGCATCGAAGTGCTGGGTCTCTCGTTGCAGGATACCACCGAGCTTGCGCTTGTCCGGCTCATCCCCAGCGATCCTGAAACCACTGAGATGCTCTTCATTGAAAAAGGCATCCCCCACGTGGTCTTCCCCGTCACGGTCGTCGAACTGCGCGAGACGGAGCACTCCCTCGTGCATGCGCTTTCCGCGCTGCTCTCCGCGGAGATCAACATCGACTTCACCTACGCCCTCTTTGTCCGCCCGGCCCAGAATCCCGTTTTCGTGCTCCACCTCGACTCTCCCGAAGTGGGGGCGGAGGTGCTCACCGCCTCCGGCTTCAAGGTGCTGACGCAGGAGGATTTGAGCCGCTGAGCCATTCCTCTTGGGTCAGCATGAATGTCGGGGCCAGTTTGGCCAGAAACTCGGAGGCATCCTCCTTCGCATTGAGCTCCTGCATCGGGTCCTCCTGGCCCACACGCTGCTCCGGCAGCGGCACGTAGATGGAGGCCATCGCCCAGCGATGCTGAATGTTGCGAAATACCGCATCGTAGTAGGAGAGGAAGACGTGCTCGTAGTGGTCTGCGCAGGTGGTCCCGGCAGAGCCGATGTACCAGTAGAAATTGATCGCCCGCGTGCGGACCTTCACACCCGGCTGGGGCTCCGCATCACGGAAGATGCGCATCATCATGATGTTGATCTCACGCCCATCCGCCATGCGGAGCGGGATCTGCGTGCGGTCAGTCACCGTCCAGCCCTGATTCGGCAGGCACACCTCCGGGCGGTGCAGGCTGCGCTTTTCAAATCCGCTCAGGATCACCGTCGTCATGATCTGCCTGCCCGTGGCGGAAGCATACACATTGCGCGCCAGCCTCACCCCTTCATCCAGCAGGTTTTTCTCGTCCGCCGTCATGTCATATTCACGGCCCTGGTAGTCGCCCAGAGACAGTGGCAGGTAGGGCAGTCGTGAGTCATCCGGCCGGAGCTTCACCCCCGGTGCCGCCACATGAAAGCCGATGTCCGTGACGGTGCAGATCCCCAGCACCAGCAGGGGCAGCGCCACGGCCGCCAGCAGCCGGGCCAGCGTGCTGCGGGGCTCCGGAATGGCGCAGGTCTCACCCTCGGCCAAGGGCCTGCCATGCCGCCGCAGGTTTGCCTTCATCTCACGTCCTTCCAGCAGCCAGCACAGTGCAAACATCCCCGCCAGGGCGATGCCAAAGACCGCAAAGCCCGCGAACGTGTGGTAGGGCGACATTTCCTGATGGTCGCCGATGTGCCTGCCCACCGCAAAGTCCGCGCCAAATTGTTTGGTTCCCGCCACCAGCAGCAGCAGCCGCACCACATTGCCTGCCACCGCCAGCGGCACCGCACACACAAACAGCAGCAGCCGGGAGCGCGGGCGCTTCAGCGCCAGGTAGCCCAGAAGCGCCGAGATCATCATCAGAGCAAAGAGTGAATTGATCCCGCTGCACTTGGCATCCACATCCAGGCTGAAAGTATCACCGATCTGCAGCCCCTTTTCGGCATCGGGGGCGGATTGCAACGCCGAGCCCTCGTTCACCGCCGGCACGCCCACGGCGTTCAGCGCCGCCGCCGCCATCGCCGCCGTGCGCGGGCGCAGTGGCGAGGCCACCGAATCCTCCAGCGGTTGCATCGGCCAGGTGAAAAACAAAAACAGCCAGGCAAAGGAAAGCGTGCGCATCCACGCCGTCCCCGCTACGAGCAGAATGAAGCCGGAAAGGACAAACTGCACCGCCAAAAAGCCCGGGTAACCGGTGTTCGCCTTGTAGCCCACCCAGTACACGAACAGCCCCAGCACCAGGGAGATCAGGCCCTTCCAGGTGCCTTGCAAAGGCAGGCGGCACAGCTCCTCACGCCGCAGCCACACCAGCCAGCCCACCAGCAGCGGCACCAGCAGGCAGAACTGCCAGTCCGCACGTTTGCTCACCCAGCGGACCCAGCCGATCAGGACGCTCTCACGCCGGTCATAGTCCCACTGCTGGTAGGGCCATGCCAGAAACAGCAGCACCAGCACCGCAGGCAGACCCCACAGAGCCAGCCTCCGCAGCATTTCAGGCTGCGCGAAGAAGGGCCTGGGGGATGGAGTGAGGGTGGACACACTGGGCGTCCGGGTGGATTCTGTTGCCATGACACGGGTTGACGGACAAAGGCTGGCCTTGTTTGTTGATTCTGGCAACCTTCATCGCGTAACGTCCCTGACGCATCTCCCTTCATGTCTGACCCGCTTTCCCCCACCTCATCCCTCGATTCCGACGCCGACGACACCGAAGCAGAGGCCGCTTTGCTCTTTGCCCGCTGCAACCAGGCTCCAGCAGACGCCGCCACCAAAGCAAAATCCGCTGCCGTCGCTGGGAAGGAGGCCCATTCGGCCAATCTCCTCAGCTCTCGGCACCTGGTGATCTCGCTGGGTGCCTCGTTCTTGATCGCCCTGCTGCTGCTCGGAATTGGTACGTGGTTTTATCTGGCAAAGATCGGGCCCCGGCTTTCCGCCGCCGCTGCCGCCAGCACCCCGACCGCTGCCGCCCCTGCCGGGTCTGAGGAGACACTCAGGGCCGAACTTGCCAAATCCGCCGAGCAGATCGCCGCCTTGGAGAAACAGGTGGACGTCATGCGCCGCGAGCAACTGCTCATGCAGCAGAAAACCCGCGAATCCCTCGAAAACATCTCCGCCACTCTGAAGATTCCGGAGCTTGCGCCCTCTCCTAACGGCCCCGTGGCCGGTCAGCCTGGCGTCCCGCGCATGGCCGATATGAAGCCCCAGGTCACCCCGACTCAGGAGGAGTTCCTGAAGCTCAAAGAACGCAACCGCCTCACCCAGTATGCAGACGAAGCCATCGCCACCGGCATGCGCCGCCCCATCGAGCTGCTCGTCGAGTATATGCGCGATCCGCAGCTTGAACACCTGCACGACGCTGCGCAGGCCGAGTACCTCCGCGCCATTCGCGCCATTCAGCTCCTCCAGCGCGAAGACCCCGGCTACCGGCTCCCCGTCGCCGAACTCTTCAAAGACAGCAGCATTCGCGATGAGGCAGATGTTCCCCCGGAGGCCCTCCTCAAGCTCCTGGCCGACTACAAGCAGCCCTGGGAGGTGCGTGTGCGTGTGTGCTTTCTGCTCCTCGGCAGTCCGCTGCCCGCGACCAATGAGGAACTCATCAAGGCCATCAAGGCAGATCCCTCCCTGGATGTCGCCAAGCACGCCCAGCTCGCGCTCGAACAGCGCATCAAAAAACGCTTCCGCATCTTCGACATTCCCGCTATCGAGGAATGGTTCAAGTCGCAGGGGAAGTGACCCCGCGTACGTCTCGTCTTGTTGCCCCCACCCGCCAGCCATCTGGCGTCACCCCGCCCTCCCTCATGAAAGCCCTTTTTCTCACCAACGAATATCCTCCCCACATTTATGGCGGAGCCGGCGTCCACGTCGAATACCTCACCCGGGAGCTTGCCAAGCTCATGGAGATCGACGTCCGCTGTTTTGGAGACCAGTCCAGCGATGAGGGCAATCTCCACGTGCAGGGCTTCGGCCTGGACACCACCGGCTGGGACAGCCCCCTCAATCTCAAGTCCGTCTTCGGCGCCCTCCAGCGCTGCCTGGACTTCAACACCAGCGGCATCGACGCCAGCCTCGTGCACCTGCACACTTGGTATGCCCATTTCGGCGGCATCCTCGCCAAGCTCAACTACGGCGTTCCCATGGTGCTCACCGTTCACTCCCTGGAGCCTCTGCGCCCCTGGAAGCGCGAACAGCTCGGCCACGGCTATGACTTCACCGTCTGGCTGGAAAGCACCGCGCTGAAAATGGCCGATGCCATCATCGCCGTCTCTGAAGGCACCAAGGCCGACATCCTCCAGCATTTCGACGTCGATCCGCACAAGATCCACGTCATCTATAACGGCATCGACCTTGCCGAATACCGCCGCACCGAAGCCCCCGACGTGCTGCGCAAGCACGGCGTCGATCCCGACAAACCGTACGTGCTCTTTGTGGGGCGCATCGCCCGGCAAAAGGGCATCGTCCACCTCGTCCGCGCCATCCAGCATCTGGATCCTGGTTTCCAGGTCGTCCTCTGCGCCGGCGCGCCTGACACCATCGAAATCAAGGAGGAGATGGAAGCCGCCGTCGCTGAGGCCAGCAAGGTGCGTCCCGGCGTTGTCTGGGTCCAGGCCATGCTGCCTTTGCAGGAAAAAATCGTCATGTACTCCCATGCCGATGTCTTCTGCTGCCCTTCGATTTATGAGCCCTTCGGCATCATCAATCTGGAAGCCATGGCCTGCGAAACCGCCGTCGTCGCCAGTGCCGTCGGAGGCATCAAGGAAGTCGTCGTCGATGGTGAGACCGGCATCCTCGTCCCCTTGGAGCAGCAGACCGAAAGCCCCTTCGAAGCCATGCACCCCGAGAAATTCGCCCGCGACCTCGCCGCCGGCATCAACAAGCTCATGGCAGATCCCACCCTGCGCAACCGCATGGCCCAGGCCGGTCGCCAGCGCGCCGAAGACCATTTTAGCTGGAAGAGCATCGCGCGGAAGACGCTGGCGCTGTACAAGACGCTGGCGGTGTAGGGCAGGGGGACTCACGTGCCCAATCGCGTCAGCGCGAAAAAGGTGCCAGGTTCCAGAAAGTCAGAATGAAAGGGGCGAATAAGGCAACTGAATGGACGGCAGCTTTTTTCCAAATGAACATCAATCGCACATGGGCTTTCTTATCTGCCGTCTTGTTGGCCGGCTCAAGTGACATCATCGCGGCTGATGACGGTCTCTTTGCATGCCTGGCTGCTGAGGATGCCATTGAGAGTGTAAGTGCTTCACAGAAAACCGGGGGATTTACTCAGCTGCCATTCACGATTAACGGGCAGCAGGCAGGCAAGCGCATCAACGAGGATGTAACGGCTTTTCGCGATGCGCTTAGAGAGCGGCAGCTCGATGGCTTGCCTCAAAAGGTGGTTGAACTGCTCGACTCAAATCGTGCGGGCTACCTCTATGCATGTTTGTCTGCGTCGACAACGGGACGTGAAATCGAAATAATCGAACGCATCGGCAAAGCAGGCTTCACCGACAGCGGTCCACGCAATGCAATCACTCTCTACGGCGTCTACATTCTCTACAACGGGGCAAGAGACAAGCAGGTGCTCCAAAAGCCTGTTTTGAATCTAACAGAATCTTTTGCCCGGGCCAAGAAGCCACTGGTGCCGATTGGCAAGATCAAGAGTATTGCAGACACACTGAACTGGGCAGTTTCACAACCCATCCCTCCTTCTCCGTTTGATGATCAGGCTGCCAACTTAGACGGCGAAACGCCGCCAAAGCCTGCAAAACACTAACCCAATTGCTATGGGAAAAGATGTCAGACCTGAATGACCGGCAAATATTTCAATGTGAAATTCCTCGGCGGCCGGGTTGAGAATGAAACAGGAGCATGTACCGCTTAATGAAAAAGATTTTGTTCCTCTTGTGCCTGTCAGGCAGCGCTGGCGTTGTCGTGATGCTGCTCGCGGTTCCGTCGTGTCAACGCAAAGCGCCACCCGGTGACTACGATCTGGTGGCGGCTTCCGTCACCGTTCATCCCGCTGTCGTCCATGTCGGCGACAAGGTCATCCTCGACCATGCCGTCCAAAACATGGGCCGGGACACCGTCCCTGGAAAGACCTTCGAAGTCGATCTCTACGTCGATGGCAAAGTGGTGAGCTTCGATCACGGCACCCATGAGCTGGGGGCAGGCCAGAAGATCGAGTATGGCATGGTCGCAGGCTCTTTTCACTGGCAGCCAGCCAAACCCGGGAAGTATCGCTATCGACTGGTGGTGGACGAGTCGAACAACCTTGCCGAGACCGATGAAAAGAACAATGTTCTGGCGGGAGAAGTCGAAGTCTTGCCGTGACCTGAAGACAGGCACCGCCACAGAGACCACGTCCGAAACGCGCACACTCTGAACGAATGCACGATTTTGTGAATTGGCTGTGGCAGTGGCTATCAGTAGTTCAGTAAGATCGCAGTCTGAAAAGCATGCCGAAAATCACAGCAGAATTATCGTTTGAGCTGAATCCAAACCCCCAACGCGTTTGGAGGCATCGAGCAACGATCCTTGTTCCCAACATCCAAAGTTATGAGCGGTTCAAGCGTCTTGGGCTCAAAGAACTTTGGTTTCGTGAGAACGAATTCAAAGGGCTTCCCGCAGGAAAGCTGCAGGCGGTTTATCCGATGGATTCAGATGAGTGGGGGCAGCTCAAAGAAATCATTGCTCAGGATCTCCATCTTACCGAAAAAAAGTCTGTGTTTGTGGGGGATGACGAGATGAGCATGCACTACGCGCCTTATGTCTATGCTGAATACAGCAAGAAGGAGCTCGCTGCGGCCGAATATCTCCGGTTGAAACCGCTGTGGGGAAAGGAGCTGGGTTATTTTGATCACCAGAGTGACGACGAGCAATATGTCGTGGCCTTGGACAGTCGCCAAAAGAACAAGCATCAGTTCGGTGTCCTGTTCCCCGCAGACGCCTTTGCATTTGCCAATCCTCTTAAATCCCAGCTCGAACAGGCTGGCCTGCAAGGTGTTCGCTTCGAACCCATTCTGCTGGCTGAGCAGCGCCTGCTTGATGAACGACAGCGATCCGCTCCAGGCGCCGGGCCCGCGATTCAAGGGGCAGGGAGTGACAAAATCTTGAAACCGCTGTGGAAGATTTCGAGTGACACTGTGCTGCCACGCTTTCTACACCCGCTTTTCACGGATCATCACCAGCCTTTCACGGGTGAACTCAGCAAAGGCTGCGGATATGACAATGGCAATTCAGGCCTGGGCCTCAAGTATGAGAGAAGCAGGATCGAACAGCTCGGCTTGTTCGATGTGGCCATCACAACGGAACGTTTGGGGGCACATCCAGATCGTTGTTTTCGTTCCGTCATTGTTTCCCAGAAATTTCGGCAGACCATGATCCAGCTCGGCATCAAGACGGCTCAGTATGAGCCCGTGATTCTGGAATGAACTGACAACCGGGTGGAAGGACGAGGAGGACAGCCAGCCATGCCTGGCCTTATTTTGTCCGTGCCACTGGAGCAGCGGATGGAAGCCCTCTTCGAATTGACCAACGGTCAAAGGTATTCTCCGCCTTTTTTTTCTCTGAAAAAATGTAAGCCTGTATTTATTTGATCGGGTGGATGAAATGCGCCTCAATTCCGAAGGTTTGGCAAGCATGGCGGACCCGTTGTTCTAAACGACGAGGATAAAAATCAACCACCCCCATCCCAAAAAACTGTCGAAATGCAGAGCCCGTGATAAACCCTAAGCGCAACACTTCCTTCCAGATACGGCTCACGTGCATCGCGATCTTGATGCTGCTCATAGCTTTGGCGGCGGTGGCTTACTCAAGCGGGCGGAATGTGCAGATCGACAGTGATTTGATCACTCAGGATGCGGTGCCCGGCACCATCAACGCGCACTACATGCGGATGGCCATGGCCCGCAGCCTCACGCTCGCGCTGGCGGCGGCTTCCGCCAAGACGGCCGGGTTCCGGGATAGGAGCCTCAAAGCCGTGCATGAGGCCGACGAGGCCTTTGCCGCAGCCCTCAAATCCTACGAAGGCAGCATCCGCAAAAATCCACGAGACGACCAGTCACTGCTGGAGCAGGTGAAAAAGGGCTACGCGGCTTATAACACCAAGCGCCTGGCTTTTGAGTCCCTCATTCTTGCCGGGGATCGTGAAGCCGCCTCCGTCTTCCTCGAACAGGAACTGGCTCCGGCCTACCTTTCTGTGCTCCAATCCGCCGAGGAGCTGCTCAAATACAATCACGGCAACAGCATCAGCCTTTCAGGGGCGATCCACCGCAAGGTCAGCCAGCTGTACTGGGCGGTGGCGGTGGTGATGGTTCTGGCCCTTGCCTGCGCGTTGGTGCTGGTTTTCAATCTGACCACCCGCCGCCGGGAGCTGGCGGAGCTGGAGGAAAATGAGGAGAAATTCTCCAAGGCTTTCAAATCCAACCCCGGTGGCCTCGCCATCACTGAAATCGAAACGGGCCGTTTCATCGAAGTCAACGACAGCTACTGCCGGCTCATTGGCTTTTCTCCTGAGGAAGTGGTCGGGCATACCTCGCTGGAACTGGGCATTTGGGGGAGTGCGGAGGAGCGCAGCCGGAGGTTCCGGCCTCTGACAACCGGCGCCTCCCTGCGTGACATGGAGATGAACGCGATCACTCGGGACGGCAGCCGCAGGGAGGTCAGCGTCAATGCCGACCCCATCGACCTGGGCGGCCGCAGATGCGTCATTTCCTCGGTGGTGGACATCACGGAGCGCAAAGAATTGCAGCGCAAGCAGGCGCAGCTCGCCTCCATCGTGGAGTTCTCGGAGGATGCGATCATCGGCAAGTCGATGCAGGGCATCATCACCAGCTGGAACTTTGGCGCGGAAAAAATCTTTGGCTACACGGCGGTGGAGGTCATCGGCCAGCCGTTGACGATCTTGTTCCCGCCGGATCGGATGGATGAAGAGGTCGAAATGCTGGCCAAGATCGCACGCGGCGAGACGGTGCAGCATTTCGAGACGGTGCGCGTTCGCAAAGACGGGCGGTGGATCTTCATTTCCGCCACCATCTCCCCGCTCAAGGACAGCCAGGGAAGGGTGATCGGCGCCTCCAAAATCGCGCGTGACATCACCGCGCAAAAACAGGCGTTTGCCGCCCTGCGGGAAAGCGAGGAGCGCATTCGCATTCTGGGAGACAACCTTCCCACCGGGATGATGTACCAGCTCGACATGGGGCCGGACGGGAAGGAGAGGCGCTTCACCTACGTGAGCGCCGGCGTGGAGAGGCTGCATGAAGTCACCGCCGAGGCGGTCATGCAGGACGCGGCGGTGCTCTACGGGCAGGTGGTGGCGGAGGACCGGCCCCGGGTGGCCGCCCGTGAGGCCGAGGCGCTGGCCGCCATGAAGCCCTTCATGGCTGAACTGCGCATGCAGCTTCCCTCCGGTGCCGTCCGCTGGAGCCTGTTTACCTCGGCACCGCGCCGCACGGCCAACGGGCATGTGGTATGGGATGGAATCGAGCTCGACATCACGGCGCAGAAACGGGCGGACGAGGCTCTGCGGGACAAGCAGGACCAGCTGATTCTCGCCATGGACATCGCGAAGCTCGCCCACTGGGAGTTTGACGTGGTTAAAAACACCGTCAGCGCAGACGAGCACATCTTCCGGCTGCTGGGTACAACCTCGGAGCAGGAGGGCGGCCTCTCCATGTCTCCGGAGGAGTATGTCCGGCGCTTTGTCCACCCGGAGGATGCCGGGATCATCGCCACCGAAGTGGCTCTCGGAATCGCGGCCCACGATCCTCATTTCGCCCGGCAGTTTGAGCACCGTGTCACGCGCAGGGATGGCGTCGAGCGCGTGATGCTTGTGCGCTCCAGAATCCTCATGGATGGCAGCGGCCGGACCGGCAAGATTCTCGGCACCAACCAGGACATCACGGAGCAGAAGCAGTCAGAGCTGCGCATCCGGCAGCTCAACCGCATCTATGCGGTGCTCAGTGGCATCAACAAAACCATCGTGCTGGAAAAAGACCGGCAGGAGATCCTCATGAAAGCCTGCCAGATTGCGGTGGGGAAGGGGGGCTTTTGCATGGCCTGGGTGGGCATGCACGACGCTGCGACACACAAGGTGCTGCCGGTGGCCTCCGCCGGCGTGGTGGACGGGTATCTGGACCTGGTGAACATTGATCTGACTGACAAGACGCGGCGAAGCGGGACCTCGGGCACATGCTTCCTTTCCGGGGAGCACGTCACCTGCAGCGATGTGGAGCACGACCCGCTGGTGGCCCCCTGGCGTGAGGCGTTGCTGAAGCGAGGCTGCCGTTCGAGCGCCAGTTTCCCGATCAAGGTCGGAGGCAAAGTCATCGGCAACATCAATCTCTACTCGGGCGAGGTCGGCTTCTTCAACGAGGAGGAAACACTGCTGCTCGATGAGCTTGCCATGGACATCGGCTTCGCGCTGGAGGTGGGCGAGAGCGAGGCCAGACGCAGACAGGCGGAGCAGGAGCTGCGCTGGCGTACGGCCTTCTTTGAAGCGCAGGTGCATTCCGCGATCGATGGCATCCTTGTATTGGACAGCGCGGGCAAAAAGCTGCTCCAGAACCGCCGGATGAACGAGCTGTGGAAAATCCCGCCGTCCATCGCCGACGATCCTGATGATTCCCGGCAGCTCCAATTTCTGCTCGCACAGGTCAAGGAGCCGGAAGCCTTTCTCCGAAAGATCAGCCATCTCAACGCGCATCCCGACGAATCCAGCACGGACGTCATTGAACAGGTGGATGGCACCATCGTGGAGCGCCACTCCGCTCCCGTGCGCGGCAGTGACGGCACGCATTATGGTCGTGTGTGGACCTTCCATGACATCACCGAGCGCAAGAAGCTTGAATCGCAGTTCCTCCGGGCGCAGCGCATGGAAAGCATCGGCACGCTGGCCAGCGGTGTGGCGCACGATCTGAACAACATCCTCACCCCCATCATGATGTCCGTGGCCGTGCTGCGCCTGGGGATGTCAGCGGAAAAACGCGACAGCCTTTGCGACACCATCGAGATGAGCGCGGCGCGTGGAGCGCAGATCGTCAAGCAGGTGCTCGCCTTTGGCCGTGGCCTGGAGGGAGAGAGGCACCCCTTGCAGGTCGAGCTGCTGATCGACGAGATGGAGCAGATGATCCGGAGCACCTTCCCCAAAGACATCACCGTCGAGTGCGTGAAGGCGCCGCACCTGTGGCTGGTGCTGGGAGATGCGACGCAACTGCATCAGGTCCTGCTCAATCTTTGCGTGAATGCGCGTGACGCCATGCCGGGTGGTGGAAGGCTGCGGCTGAGCGCCGAAAACCTGGACATCGATGCCAGCTACGCGAGCATGGTGCCCGAGATCACCCCGGGTCCGCATGTGCTGCTGGAAGTCGCCGACACTGGCAGCGGCATTCCGCCGGAAATTCTGGAGCGCATCTTTGATCCATTCTTCACCACCAAGGAACTCGGCAAAGGCACCGGCCTCGGCCTCTCGACGGTGCATGGAATCATCAAAAGCCATGGCGGATTTCTCAAGGTGGTGACGGAACCTGGCAAAGGGACGACCTTCCAGATTTACATGCCTGCCGCCCCGGAGCAGCAGGCCATGGAAGACGCCACTGCTTCCGCCCCGGATCTGACCGGCCACGGAGAGTGCGTGCTCGTGGTGGACGACGAGCTTGAGATCGCCAGTGCGGCGCGTACGGTGCTGGAGGCAAACGGGTATCGAGTCCTGGTGGCCAACGATGCAGCGCAGGCCCTCGTCATGTTCACCGAAAACGCACGGGAGGTGGCCCTCGTTTTGACGGACCTCATGATGCCCGTCATGAATGGGGAGCTGCTTCTCCGCACGCTGCGGAAGATCAACCCTGGCCTCCCGGTGATAGCGTCCACGGGGCTGTGTGACCAGGCCCAGCTCGCGACCATGAAGGCGCTGGGCGTGGATGCAGTGCTGCTCAAGCCATACAATTCAACCACGCTTCTGCGCACGATCAACGGGGTGCTGCATCCGAGGCCGGAAGGGGAGAAGCCGCTCGACTCGTCTGCTACCATCCCTTCATCATCTCCTTCCGCCCTTCGTTGAAGAGGTGCACGCCCTGCGCACCGGCGGCGCGGACTTTGGCGGCGCGCTGATCGTACTGCTCGCGGGTGAGCAGGGTGCTGGCGGCGGGCTTCATCTTGCCGGCGGCGATGAGGCGGTCCTCTTCCGCCGTGCGGTCGTGGCCTTTGACGATGGCTTCCTCCCCGAAGAGCACCGCGCAGCCGCTGCCCTGCGCCCGCTTCACAAACGGCGCGATGTCGAAGTCATAACCGCCGAGTCCATGCTGGCCCACGACGAGGTAGTCGAGCAGGCCATCCTTCAGCCATGTGTCGATGTCGCAGCCCCAGGTGGCGTACTTCTTCCAGTCAATGCGCGCTGAGAGGCCGAGGTGGCGGCCCTTGCGCTTGCCTGCTTCGTCCAAAAGCTGGCGCACTTCGCGTACAAATCGGTTCATCATTTCGAAGCGCAGCGGAAACCAGCGCGGGTCATCCTGCGCCACCGTGCTTGCCTCGATGCCGTACTTCGCCTTGAAGGCATCGCTCATCGGCTTCTCAAAACCGAAGAAGGTGGGATGGCGCTGGAAGTCGAGATTGATGCCGTCGATGTCCTGCTCCGCCACCTCGCGCAGGATGTTGAGCTTGAACTCGCGAACCTCAGGGAAGGCGAAGGATTGGTGGGAGCCGGGCTTGCTCTTGGCATCCAGCACGCGGAACTCGGGGTGCTTCCACCAGAAGCTGCCGTTGGCAAATCGTGGAAAAGTGCCGCCCCACATGCTCTCGGGGTAGTCCCCGTTCATGCGCAGCGAGGCATAGCAGGAAAGCCCCGCCTCATGGCAGGCCGCCGCCACGATGCCCAGGGTGTTCTCACCCGCGTCCGCCATGCGCTTCACGGTTTCATGCGCCAGCTTGTCGCCACGCCGTGGGAATTCCGTCATGCCCGTGCCATACAGCTCCGTGACCTTGGAAGGATAGTTGGAGCAACTGCCCGCGATGACGCACCACTCCATCACCGCGATCTGCGTGTCCTTGTACTCCAGCATCGACTTGCGCAGGTCCTCCGCGCCCTTGTAGCGCCCGCTGTGAAAGGAGCTGAAGCCGTCGTCATTGGTAACCAGGATCAGCGACCCGTTGCGCGGCTTCGGGGGGGCGGCGGAAAAGGCGGAAACGCTGAGCGCGAAGACGGCAGGCAGGAGAAAGCGGAGCATGTGAGAAGAACGCGGATGGGGGAGCATTCGTTGCGCAGTGGCGCAGCAAAGTAGTCCAGTTGCGGCGCAACTGGACTACTTTCACGGAGCCGAGCGCAGAAAGGCGATGATGCTGGCCACCTGCTCCGGCTTCAGCGCATCGCCGAGTCCGGCGGGCATGAGTGAAACATTGCGCAGGGTGCGTATCTCGGCGCGCTTGCGCAGCACGGTTCGCTCCGTGCCGCCGGGGAGTTTCAAGGTCACGCTGGTGGGGGAGTCAGACGCGGCGACGCCGAGGAGTGTTTCTCCGCGCTGCGTTTTCACGCGCAGCGTCTCGTAGCCCGGACGCGCGGCCTCGCTGGGAAAGAGCACATCCCGCAGGATGACCTCCGGCGCGCGCTGGAACTCCGCATCCAGATCCGGCCCCACGCTGACGCCGATGCCGTGCGACTTGTGGCAGGCGCCGCAGATGCTTTGAAACAGCCCACGGCCCGCTTCGAGATCCGGCTTTTGTTTCAGCGCGGCCAGCACGGCGGGCACACGCTTTTCCCATGCGGCATTCTGTTCGGCGCTGGGCGCGGCGGGCGCAGGCACCTCGGCCTGCTGCGGCAGCGGCTTGGTTTCTTCCAGCCCCAGACGCAAGATGTCTCCCGCTTTTCCTGTGGCCACAGCGGCGAGGCAGGCGGAGATCTCCTTCGAATCGCCACGGCTCGCGACGATGCCGACGAGGTTGTTCATCACCGGCTCGCTCTTTCCAGGTTCAGCAGCAAGCGCCAGCAGCAGATCCTTTTCCAAGTGATGGGCGGAGCTCGCGATCGCCGCATCCATCCATTTGAGCTGACCATGGTTCCGCGCCAGCGCGAGAAGCGCCTCCTTGTCAGCACCGGCGCTGAGGGCCAGTTGCAGCGCGAGGTTCGGCTCCAGCTCTGGTTTGAGACAGAGTGTGCGCGTGTCAGCATCCAGCGGCTTGTCGTCCTTCTGGCGCAGTTGAAGCACCAGCGCCTCGCCGGCACTGAGCTTCGGTTCCGTGTACGGTGCCTTCGCTTCCAAGATCCAGATGCGGCCGCGATCATGCCCGTTCATCACGCCGTACTGCTGCTGCAGGTGGCGCGGGATGGCGGAGTAGTCTTCGATGATTTCGCGGTAAAAGTCGCAGATGGCCATGCCGCCCTGCGGCGTGTGCGCGAGGCTCATGGGGTGAAACCAGGAATCCCGTGAGGCGAGAAACTCGCTCTGCTCCTCCCCCTTCACACGCTCCAGCCGCAGGCGCGTCCCATCCCGCACGATGTCTGCACGGTGGATGAGATTCTGCGCGGGCTCGCAAACGAAGTATTGGCCGCGCCACACCAGCGGGCCGCAGGCGGAGGTGAAGTAGCCGGAGGCAGCGGCATCGCTGAGGCTGATCTTGCGGTAGAAGGCAAAGTACTCCGCATGCTGCTCGCGCTTGGTGCGCCAGGGGTGCGGTTTGGAAATGGGATAGACGCGCGTGTCATCGCTGGCCGGTGCATCCAGCAGCGGCGCGGCGGCGTCCGGATTGCGCATGAGGTAGCGCCAAGGGATGGGCGTGACGTACAGACCTGGATGCGTCGTGGTGCAAACAAAGCGCTCGCCGCCCGGCGTGAAGGCCATGCCCAGCGTCTTCGTGCTGCCGCTCACAGGCTCGATGGCGCTGCCATCCGCACGGATGCGGAAGTCCGTGGCGGGAAGCTTCACGGGCTGCGCCAGATGCGGCCCCGTGATCTCGCCACCGGCCCAGCCGCGGCCAAAATAGTACCAGCCGTCCGGCCCGAGCGTGGGCGCATTGATGCCGCGCTCCAGATTGCCCGTGCCAAAGCCGCTGAAGAGCTTCTCATTCACGTCGGCCTTGTCATCGCCATCGCTGTCCTTCAGAAAGACAATGTGCGGTGCGCAGGCGACGATGAGTCCGCCATTCGCGGCGGCGATACCATAGCATGGTGGCAGGCGGTCCGCCCACACGGTGGCCTGGTCCATCACGCCATCGCCATCGGTGTCGCGCAGCAGTTTCACGGTGCCGTAGATTTCAGCCTCGGCCTTTTTCTTCGCCGCCTCGCTTGCCTGAATGCGGCGCACTTCGAGATCGAGCTGTCCCGACTTGTTGAGTTCATCGATGTCGTACTGCCCTTCCACATTGTAGCCATGCAGCTCGCACACAAAGCAGCGCCCTTTGTCATCCCAGCAGATGCCTGAAGGCTCATGGATCAGCGGTTCGCCGGCCAGCAGGCGGATCTGATAACCTGCCGGCACCTGGAAAAGCTTCGCGCTTTCCGCCGGAGACAGCGGCTGCGGCGCGTCGTCTGGCTTGGGGATCTCTCCATGTGCCGGGGAAAACACGAGCAGACCGAAGATCACATGGCGTAGGCTCGGGGCATCCAACAAACGATGAAGGCTGGGCAACATTCAAGAACTACGAGGTTTGCAGCACCAATCTTAAAATCGTCCGCTCCACCGCGTACATCCAGTCGGTGTAGGCTAACCGCCCGGCTCCCGTGATGATGGAGGTGATTAAGGCTTACAGGGTTTGCTGCGGCACGATGGCGTTGGGGCTGCTGTAAGCAAAGGGCATGAGCCGCGAACACTTCGCCGAGCTTTAGCGGCTTAACAAACTCGATGAGGCTGTCCAGTCCCTCAAAGGGGGTCACCGGCTTGGCAGTGGAGGCAAGAAGTAGGTGGCGGGAGCTGAATACGGGGTGCAATGTCCCCTGCATCGTTTGGTGCATGATCGTCGGGCGCTTGTTGTGTCGCAACTCCAGGCAACCGCCTCACTCAGCGCCAAACGATGATTCTTTTAACTTTGGCACCCGGGTTAACAGCAATCCTACCCATATGAAACTCAGACAATTCTTCCGCTTTGTGGCCCTGCGGGTTATGCCCATTCTGATTTGTTGTCATAAGCGTCGCCCGATACCTCCACATGTGCATCTCAAAGCAATGAATGGAACTGTTGCATGGCATTTTTGGTCGAATCTTCGAGTGTGTGACGGCAAGACGTGGGACGCAGGCATTGCAAGGTTTGGAGAGTTCTCGCTTTCCCTGCAATGAGTGCACGATTTCTCAATGCCGATTTGGAAATCACGAGCCATCAATCCCTAGATGCGCTGGTGCATTGCGTGGCTGATCGCGCCTGCAATCTATACTGCGGAACGTTTGAGGCCGATTTGTATCTGGCCACCTTTGAAATCCCTGCGGGAGAAACAGATCGAGATCCCGAACTGCTAATTCATCGTTTATGCGATTTGTGGTCCGCTTTCACGCCTGCGGTCCACATGCTTGTGAAGGATGCAAAACGACGCGTGATCGATCTGGGGTACGAAACGGATAGTGATCAGGAGCCGATGAAACTGGAGCTGTCGGCAGCGACACTTTCGAGGCTGGCAACGCTCGAAGTGGGGCTTGCGTTCACTCTTTACTGCCAGGAATGAGGTGGCGAGGGCTGCTTTGAAATGCAAAAAAGGCGGACCATTGCTGGCCCGCCTTTGAATTGTCTGGCTGAATGACGCTTACTTCGCCGCTGCTTCCGCTTCCGGCGTCTTGGCACCTTCCTTGAAGCAGTAGAGGTGAGTGTGGGTGGTCACATAGAGCGCACCGTTGGCGGCGACCACGCTGCTGAGCAGCGGGGAGGGGAACTCGATGGTTTTGAGCTCCTTCAGCTCCTTGCCTTCGGCGAGGATGAAGAGCTCGCCTTCTTCGTTGCCGATCCAGACCTTGCCGTCTGCGACGAGCGGGCTGGCCCAGATGTGGCCCTTGGTGTCGAACTTCCAGTATTCCTTGCCGGTCTTGGCATCGAGGCAGAACACGCGGCCGGTGTAGTCAGCGGCATAGACGAGGCCGTCCTTGATGGCGGGGGTGGAGATGGTGCGCTCGATGCCTTTGAAGGTCCACAGGGCCTTGCCGGTGATGTCGCCCTTGCTGGCCTTGGGATCAATGCAGCTCAGGCAGCCGACGCCTTCGCCGTGCTCGGGGTCCTGGCCGATGTTCACATAGATCAGGCCGTCGGCGATGGACGGCGTGGCGATGATCTCGCTCGGGCCGTCGTATTCGACGTACTTGATCGGCTCACCGGCGGAGTTCTTGCGATACTCGGGCGGGTTGGCGTCATAGCGCCAGTATTCGTTGAGGATGTCGAGGCCTTCAGCGTCCTTGTGGGTCTCAGGGGCCATCGAGTACACCCAGCCGTCGCCAGCAGCGAAGATGATCTGCTTCTTGCCGTTCACTTCCACCGAGTTCGGGGAGGACCAGGAGCAGTGCAGCACGCGCTCGGAGGCGACGTGATCCATTTCACCGAGGAGCGTGCCGTTTTCGGCATCAAGCATGATGAAGCTGGGGGAGTTCGGAGCAGGGATGTTGGTGTGCGTCCAGTCCACGCCGTTGCAGGTGGGGACGAAGACCTTGCCATCAATCACCAGCGGGTAGCCGGCGGTGGCGTTGTGCTGGAACACGCCGAGTTCTTTGTACATGTCATACACCCAGAGGATGTCCGCATCCGTGTTACCGGGAAGGATGGCGGCGGTGGGCTTGCCGTCCTTGTCCAGCGGGGCCATGAAGGAGCCTTCGTCCTGCATGCCTTGGTTGCCGTTGGCCATGCCGTTCACATCGATGCAAATGATCTGGCAGCGGTTGCTCGGCACATACGCCTTGTCGCCGACGATGGTGGGGCTGGCGCAGATGCCGAGGTATTCCCAGTCATTGACCTTGCCGCTGCCCATCTTCGGGGAGACGACCTGCCACTTGAACTGGCCGGTGTATTCATCAAACACCATCATGATGCCGCGGTCGCCGATGTGCTTGTCATTGCGCGGGGATTCATTGTTCGTGCCCACATAGACCTGGCCGCTGGCGATCATGGGCGTGCCGTAGGTCTGGGAGCCCAGCTTGGCCACCCAGAGGCAGTTCTTGGTGGTGCTCATGTCGATGTCTTCGGCACCGGGGGCCTTGTTGGCATCCTGCGCGTTTGGGCGGAGGCGGCCTGCGGCTTTCGGCGCGGCTTTGGGGCCGTACTTCTTGCCGGGATCAAAGTCCATGGGCAGGCCTTTTTCGTCAGACACCATGTTGCGGGTGTTGCCACCACCCCACTGCGGGTAGTCGGCGGCGTGGAGCGAGGCTGAGGCAACCAGGGCCGCAGCGAGGATGGGGGTGAGTTTCGTGGTCATTTGATCAAAAGGGATGCAGATGGGGTGGATGACTCTGGCTTACTTGTTGGAGGTGACGCTGAGGTTGTCGAGGAACACACGCTTCTGATTCAGAGCGGTAAACCCAAAGATGCCAGGGGAGCCGTTGGTCTGCGCTCTTGGCACCTTGACCTCCAGGGTCCAGGCCTCGGGCTCCGGCTGTGATTTGTCCCAGGCCTTGGCGCGGATCACACCGCTGCCGTCCTTGGCCACATCCACGCGGCTCTTGAGCGTGTACCACGTGTTGGCCGTCATCTTGAAGGGGGCCTCCTGCTTCAGGCGCTCGGGGTTGGAACTGATCTCCAGCTTGCCGGCATTGCCACGCAGGCAGACGAGGTAGCGCTGGTTGACCATGCCGATGTCAGACTTCGAGCGGGCGCTGCCTTCTGTCATCACATCCGCCTGCATGGTGTAGTTGGAGAGATGTGAGGCGCCGACGAAGACCGTGGCGCGTTGGAACAGCAGACGGTCAAAGGTCTTGGCCAGCACCTTGTTGCCATTGAGGTCACGGACATCGAATTTGAAGCGTGCGCCGATCCATGGCAGCGGTGGGTAGGAGAATTTGATCTTCTCGTCAGGCTGCTCCACGGCCAGTTCGTACTTCTCAAAATCATCCTTGATCGGCAGGTTCCGCAGCGTGCGGCCTCGGATCGTGCCGGACAGGCCGTCTGAAGAGGTGGCCTTGAAGGCGCCGGCGCTGGACTTCGCGTCCGCTGCGGCGCTGAGCTCGCCCTTGGCGTTGAATTTGGCGTCCATCGTGGCCTTCACCTTGGCTGTGGGCGGGATGAAGCTTTCCCACTTCACGTCGGAGACTTTGTCACTCACCACGAATCCGTGGGCATCGACGCTGCGGACACGGAAGGCCTGCTTGTCGCCGGTCATCAGCACGGTTTCAGCAGGGATGATCTGCAGGGCCACGGCCTTGCCGGCCTGGGGGATTTCCACCTTCGGTGCGGCATCCGTCTTGATGCCCTTGTTTGGAATCGGGAAGGCATAGAGATGCTGGGTCGTGGTCACATACAGCACGCCATCGCAGACGCTCGGAGCGCCCAGGCAGCTGCCTTCCAGTTTGAGCTCCTGAACGATCTCGCCGTCCGTTTCACCGGGCTTCACGATCACCAGCTTGCCTTCCATCATCGGGCAGTAGAGCAGGCCGTCCACATACAGGGGGGAGGAGTGCAGGTTGGCGTTGCTGAGCTTCTTCTTCCACAGCTCCTTGCCGGTCGTGGCGTTGATGGCATACAGCGTGGCGCCGTCATCAAGCTGATACACCGTATCTCCCACCAAGACGGGGGAGCTGCTGGTGGCGGACAGCGGCAAGCGCCAGACTTCGACGCCCGGCTCAAGTGTCTGGCTCTCAGGACCGGTGGGGTCGCTCAGCGTCTCCGGCAGCTTGATGCAGACCATGCGGCCCTTCTCGGAGTTGTCGAGGTTCTCATCGCCATGAATCGTGATCAGCGTGCCGTTGTGGATCACTGCGGAGGCATTCACACCGTTTTTGCTGATGGGCATTTTCCAGTGCGCGTTGCCATTGCGGGCGTTGACGCAGACGATGTGGCCGCAGCCGGTGGTGTAATACATCACCCGGCGACCGTCACGCGTTTCGAGCACGGGGGTGGAGAAGGAGCTGTCCACCGGAGGCACCACGCCGGGGCGGGACCACCAGACCAGTTCGCCGGTCTTTTTGTCAAAGGCATACATGCGGTCAGCGGCGGGGCCGTCGGCGCCCCAGTTGGAAAAGATGAAATGCGTCATCACCAGATCCCCCTCGATCACCGGGCTGCCCACACGGGCATTGGGGAAGGTCATGCGGCCGAAATCCTCCATCAGGGGAATCTCAAACACCTTCGTGCCGTCCAGCTCCCAGCAGTAGAAGAGGCCGGCATTGCTCACGAGGTAGATGCGCTTCGTTTCAGGATCGACCGTCGGCGCACCGATGGAGTAGCGGTTGTAGATCGAATCGCTCAGGTAGTCCTGGATTTCGTGCTCCCAGAGTTTCTTGCCCGTCTTCGCATCCAGGCAGGTGATGAGTTCGACGAGATCGGTGGTTTCACCTTTGTAGCCCCACAGGATCACCTTGCCCTCAAACACCACCGGCGTGCCGCGGCTGCGTGCGTCGTAGGTCCAGGCGGGTTTGTCAGGCAGCTTGCCCGCGTCCGTGTAATGCTCCAGGCTCACGCCGTTCTGCAGCGGGCCTCGCCAGTTGGTCCAGTCGTTCGCTTGGGAGATTCCTGTCAGAGCCAGGGTGGCGGCAAACAAACAGCCGAAGGAGGGGCGGGGACGGTGGTGCATGGGTTGGGGAAGGGGAGATGGAAACGAAACATCGTGAGCACGCGCCGCGCTTCAATGCGATTTTCATACCTTTCGCAAGGGAGGCGGACGGGCTGCAATGGGGGGATGGAATCAACGCGGCACGGTCACTCCATCTTGCAGCCGGCAGTATGCAGATGCGGCAGCTTGCGCCTCTTGGGCGCTGGCGGTTACTCGCTGGCCTGGCTCAGGGCCGTTGGCGGTTGGGCGGGCATGGTGCCGGCCTGCCGCTGCCACCTGCGCATCAGTTTGATGAACTTGATGGTGTCCTGCACGGGGCGGATCTTGGTTTTTTCAGCGCCGTAGATCGTGCTGACAGGAACGCTCTGGATGGTGAAACCAGCCCGGCTGGCCAGAAGGAGCATCTCCGTTTCAAAGTCAAAATGGTCGCTGCTGCCCATGATGTAAGTCACGAGGGAGGAGCGGATGAGGCGGAAGCCGCACTGGGTGTCCGGGATGCGGACGCCGCAGGCGTTGCTGATGATGCGGGACATCAGGCTGTTGACGAAGCGGCGCACCATCGGCATGCCCTTCACGTTTTCAAAGCGGTTCCCCAGCACGACGTACGCGGTGCCTGCCCGTGCCAGCGCAGTGAAGCGGGCGATCTCCTCCGGTGCATGCTGGCCGTCTCCGTCCAGGAGCATGATGAAGTCGTAACCGCGATCCGCCAGCGTCTTCATGCCGGTCTTCATGGCCGCGCCTTTGCCCTGGTTGACGGTGTGGACGATGACTTCAGCCCCGGCCTCCTTCGCGAGTCTGGCCGTGTCATCCGGTGAGCCGTCGTCCACCACGAGGACGAGATCCACCTCGGGAAGCGTCCGCTGAACCACATCGGCAATCGCCACGGCTTCACGGTAAGCCGGGATAAGCGCGGCGATCTTGCACGTGGTGGGTGGGGTCTGGCTGGCGGCCTGCATGAGATGAGGGGTTGGCAATCTTCCACGGTTTCCCTGATGCTGTCCAACCAGAAAATCGGGGGGCAAAGAATTCATCTGGCACGCTTAAAGAAGCCGGGTATGGGAAAGGTTTACTCTCGCCCTCTCATTTCCCGACCCATCCAGATGCCCCACGCTTTCACGCTTTCACCTCACGATCGCGTGCTGGTTTTTGCCCCTCACCCGGATGACGAGGCGCTGGGCTGTGGCGGACTGATTCAGCAGGCGGCGGCCCTCGGGGCGCAGGTGAAGGTCATTTTTCAGACGGACGGGGACAACAATCCCTGGCCCCAGCGTTACGTCGAGCAGCGCTGGACCATCGACGCCTCCTGCCGCCAGCGCTGGGGTGCACGGCGGCGGCTCGAAGCCGGGCGTTCCTTGCAAACCCTTGGTCTGCAACCGGACGCAGCGGTCTTTTTTGGCCTGCCCGATCAGGGGCTGACCGGGCTTTCGCAGGAGAAAGACGCACGCACCCTGGAACTGCACGTCTCTGAATTGCAGACCTTCCGCCCCACGCTTCTAGTGGTGCCCTCCCAGGATGACAACCACCCTGACCACGTAGGATCCTACGACCTCATTCAGGAGTCCATGCACCGCGCCGGAATGGTCCTGCCACAGTGGGCCTACCTCATCCACCGCCGCTGGTTCTGCCCTGAGGCGGCGGGGATCACCCTGAATCTCACTCTCAAGCAGAAAGCACGGAAACTCGCGGCCATCGAGTGCCACGAAACCCAACTTTTCCTTAGCAGCTCCCGCTTTTGCGCGTATGCACGCGATCTAGAAGTCTTCATTCCATCCAACCCAGCCTGATGTCCATCCGCTCCCAATTCTTCACACTCCTTGCCATTTGTTCGGTCATGTTCTGGTGGCGTCTCGGGCATCTGCCCCTGATCGACCCGGATGAGCCGTTCTATGCGGAGACCACCCGGGAAATGGTGCAGGGGAACGAATGGCTGACCCCCACGATCTTTGGCGAGCGCCAGTTTGAGAAGCCGATCTTCTTCTACTGGCAGTCCATGATCGCCATGAAGATCTTTGGCGACAATCCCTTTGCCTGCCGTGCACCTTCCGCCGCTGCAGCCACGCTGCTGGTCTTTCTCACCTGGTGGTTTGGGCGGCGCATGTTCTCGCCGCGCGCCGGTTTCTGCGCCGCCGTGGTGCTGGCCACCGGGGTGGAGTATGTGCTCATGTCGCGGCTGATGCTCACGGACATCTGTCTGGCTTTGTGCATCAGCGCCTCCGTGTTCTGCTTCTGGCTGGCCACGGAGGAGGAGGACAAGCGTGACCGCTGGATGATCCTGCACTTTGTCGCCTCGGCGTTTGCCATGCTGACCAAGGGGCCTGTCGGCCTGCTGGTTCCTGCACTCACCTCCATCGGCTACATCTGGCTCACAGGCAAGCGCTCCCCCTGGCGCGGCAAAGGTCTGTGGATCGGCATTCTGGCCTGGCTGGCGATCGCCGGGCCGTGGTATGGCGTCATGTTTCAGAAATACGGCATGGAGTACTGGCACCGCTTCTTTGTGCATGAAAACTGGGAGCGCCTCACCAGCGCGGAGCACAAGCACAGCAACCACTGGTACTACTACCTCATGATCCTCGTCGCGGGTTCGCTGCCTTGGATTCCCCTGGTCATCGCTGCTGTGGTGCGCACGGTGAAAGGGCTCAAAACAGACAACCGCATGCTGTTCATGGCCTGCTGGTTTGTGCCGAACCTGATCTTCTTCACCATCTGCAACAGCAAGCTGCCCACCTACACGTTTTTCTTTTTTGTCACCATCGCGCTGCTGATGGGCCACACGCTGGATCAATGGATCAGCAACGGTTTCCGCAGCAAAGGGGAGCGCGTTCTGGCCTCCTCCCTGGCGGTGCTGCAGACGGTGCTGGTGCTGGGCGCGGCTGCCGTGGTGTCCTTGATCCTGCCGCCGAAGGAGAGCAATGTCTTCATCAAAGACCTCGTGCCGGTCATCTACACGCTGGCTGCTTTCATCAGCGTCCCAATGGTGCTCCTGCTGATGCGTCGCACGGTCGCCTGGGCGGGCTTCACCGTCGTGGTGACGGCGGTCATCGTGATTGTGATGCAGTACGGTGTGGATGACAAGATCCCGATCTACACCTCCACACGGGACATCGCCGCCGAGGCGGTGAAAGTGCGCCAGCCCGGCGAGCCGCTCGTCACTTCGAGCTTCATTGCCCGTGCCGTGACCTACTACACCGGCAAGATGCCTGAAGGCGTCATCTTCTTCCCGTCAAGTCTGGAGCATGTGCAGCCCTACTTCACCCCGCATCCTCCGCTCAAAATGGTGCGCGGCACCGACGGTCTGAACGAACTGGCCAGCAAGCAGCACAGCGTGCTCTGCATCCTGCTCTCCCACGATCTGGCTCATCTGGAGATTCCCACCTCCCCGCTCTCCGGCCGCATTGAGAAACTGCACACTCAGGGCTCGCGGATTCTGGTGCGGATCAAGGGTGGGATTTGACGGGGGGCAGGAGGAGCTGGAAGTGTGTAGGCGCTGGCCCCATGGGCTGTGGCTGCCAGTGCCACAGCCCCGCATTTCTCCACTTCACAACTCGACAAGCAGGCGTGGTTGCGGTGTAATTCCGTTATTCCGACCTCCTGCATGCAGTCCAAGTCACGCACAGCGCCCGATATCCGCGATCACGAGACCCTTCGTATCATCGGCCAGGGGGCGTTTGGCGAGGTCTGGCTGGCGCGCAGCGTCACCGGCGTGCTGCGCGCGGTGAAGGTGGTGTGGCGGGAAGACTACGACCGGCCCGAATCCTTCGAACGAGAGTTTGAAGCGATCAAAAAGTTTGAGCCCATCTCCCGGCGGCATGAGGCACTGGTGCCCATCCTCCAGGTGGGGCGCAATGACAACGAGGGCTTCTACTACTATGTGATGGAGCTGGCGGACGATCTGGAAACCGGTCGCGAAATCCATGCGGACACCTACAAGCCGCACACGCTGGGCCTGCAGATGAAGCGGGACAAATGCGTGTCTGCCGAACTGTGCATCAAGCTGGGCGCGACCATCGCCGAAGGGCTGGACTACCTGCACCGCAATCAGCTCATTCATCGCGACGTCAAGCCGTCCAACCTCATCTTCATCGATGGCATCTGCCGGCTGGCGGACATCGGGCTGGTGGCCTTGCTGGGGCAGCGCAGTTTTGTGGGCACGGAGGGCTTTGTGGCTCCCGAAGGGCCGGGCACGGCGGCCTCGGATATTTTCTCCCTCGGTATGGTCCTGTATGAGGCAAGCACGGGCAAGGACCGGCTGGATTTCCCCGACCTGCCATCCTGTGCGGAGACGGGCTCCAGCCTTGAGATCTGGCGCAGGCTGCAGGATGTGGTGTGCACCGCCTGCGCGCCCAAGGCGAAGGGGCGTTTTGTCAGCGCGCGCGAGATGGCGCTGGCGCTGCGTGGCGAGCCTCTGCCTTCCTCCCGCCGTTTGATGTGGACGTGGATCGCCGCCGGATCGGTGGCGCTCCTGCTGGCGGTGGGCTTTGGCATGTGGCTGGCGCAGAACCATCGGGGCCGAACCCTGATGGCGGTGAACCACTCCGTGCCGCGACTGAAGATCGAGACGACGCCGCCGGGGGCGGTGGTGTTTGGCGGGGAGGAGCAGCTGGGTGTGACACCTTTGGAGCTGAACCCTGCGGAAGGGGTGCCGGTGATCTACCAACTGCGGCTGCCGGGGTACAAGCAGGTCGAGATCGATCACATCGCCCTGGATGACAAACCGGCCGTCTTTGACCTCAAACTGGAGCCCTCCAAGCTGCCGCAAAAGGGCGAGCGCTGGGTGAACAGCCTCGGCATGGTCTTCAAGCCCGGACCGGGCGGCCACATCAGCGCAGAGCCGGTCGAGATGAAGTTCTTCCGGCGCTTTCTGGAGGCCACCGGCCGGTCGTTTGAGGGCAAGGTGGTGCGCTTCCAGCGCGGCAAGGACCAGGAGTCGGCCTACCTGGTCGTCGTTCCTGACGGCGATGCCGAAGCCTTCCGCTACTGGCTGACGGACCGTGACCGCAGCGAGGCCTTTCTAAGCCAGGAACACCGCTACGAGGTGGAGCCGTTTTACTTTGTGGAAAGCGGGCAGGTCGCCAGCGATGACATGCCGGAGGGGCGCGAGACGGACCGGGGGGAACAGACCGAGGAGAAGAACTGGCGTGCGTTTCATCTCCGTGTGGAGCGCCAGACCTACGGCAGTGTGGTGGTCAACAGCCAGCCGGAAAAAGTGCGGGTGTTTCAGCACGACCAGTTTCTGGGCGAGACCCCCCTGGAGTTGCCCCGCGTGCGCACCGGGCCGGTGGAATTTGAATTGCGCGAGGAAGGCTTTGCCGATGTGGTGCTGGAAGGCGAGGTGCGGGAAGGGGAGCAGGCGGAGCTCTTTGCCGACATGCAGACGCGCAAAGCCGTCACCTTTGGCCGCCAGTGGAAGGCCAACAGCCTCGGCATGAATCTGGTGCCGCTGGGGGATGTGATGTTTTCAGCCTGGGAAACCCGCCACCGCGACTACATGGAATACTGCAAGGCCACCCAGGCGCGTCGCCCGGGCCGGGTGGATGGCATCAACAAAGGCGGCGGAACCCTGCCCGTGGTGGGGGTGGACCGCGAGGAGGCCCGCGCCTTCTGCGCCTGGCTGACCGAGCGCGAGCGCAATGCCGGCCTCATTGGCGCGAAGGATACCTACCGCCTGCCCACGGATGAAGAGTGGAGCCGTGCGGTCGGGCTGCCGCTGGAGCGCGGTGCCAGCCCCGAAGAGCGCAATGGCCGCATCCGTGGCATTTACCCCTGGGGCTTTGACTGGCCCCCACCCGAGGACGTGGACAATCTGGCCGACCTCAGCGGCGCGCGCAAAGCCAGCCTGGAAAGCGCGATTCCCGGCTACAACGACAAGTTTCCCTTCCTCGCGCCAGTGACGGCTCTGCCGCCGAATGATCGCGGCATCACAGGTCTGGCGGGCAATGTGTCCGAATGGGTGGACACGGACTACACGCCCGCACCTCCTTCCAAGCCTGGCGAGCCGGCGAAAACCGTCCTCGGCACCACCCGCGGCGGCAACTGGCGCAGCGCCTCCCAAGATGAACTCCTGGCCTCCGCCCGCATGCCTGTGCCGCCCGAGACACGGCGGAATACCATCGGCTTCCGCGTGGTGCTGGCGAGGGGGAAATAATTCCCGTATGCGGCATTTCATGGCAATTTTGCTCGTAGAATCAGCCCCGGCACTCGTTACTTAAATACCCCCATCATGCAAACCGCTCTCGAAACTCCCGCCCCGGAGAAAAAGGTCGAACAGACCGAGGCTGGAAACTACTTTGTCTCCAATTATCCGCCGTTCTCTTTCTGGAAGCCTGATCAGGTTTCGATTGTGGAGGATGTGCTTCAACGCCCCGCCCCCGCCAACATTCCGCTGGGCGTTTATTTTCACATTCCGTTCTGCCGCAAACGTTGCCACTTCTGCTATTTCAAGGTCTATACGGACAAGAACGCCTCCGAGGTGAAGGCCTACATCGACGCCGGCATGCGCGAGATGGAGCGCTTCGCCAGCCAGCCCTATTTGAAGGGACGCAAGGCGCACTTCGTGTATTTTGGCGGAGGCACGCCGAGCTACCTTTCCGTGCCACAGCTCAAGGATCTGACCAACCGCATGAAGGACATGATCCCTTGGGATGAGGCGGAAGAAGTGGCCTTCGAAGCCGAACCCGGCACCCTCAATGAGGTCAAGCTCACCGGTATCCGTGACATCGGCGTCACACGTCTGAGCCTCGGTGTGGAAAATTTTGACGATCACATTCTTGAAACGAACGGCCGCGCGCATCGCAGCGGCGAGATCGAAAAAGCCTACCGCTTTGCCCGCACGCTCGGCTTTGAGCACATCAACATCGACCTCATCGCGGGGATGATGAACGAGACTTGGGAGAACTGGAAGGACACTGTGCGCAAGGCCATCGCCCTGCAGCCGGACGCCGTGACGATCTACCAGATGGAGGTGCCCTACAACACCACCATGTATCAGCAGATGAAGGCCGAAGGCAAAGTCACCGCGCCCGTGGCCGACTGGCAGACCAAGCGCGACTGGGTCAGCTATGCCTTCGATGAATTCCAAAAAGACGGCTACACCGTGACCAGCGCCTACACCGTGGTGAAGGACCCCAAGCGCATCAAGTTCGTCTATCGCGATTCCCTCTGGGAAGGGGCGGACCTGCTGAGCTGCGGCGTGGCCTCCTTCGGGCATCTCGGCGGCGTGCATTATCAAAACCAGGCCGATGTGGGCCCCTACATGCAGGCCGTGGATGCGGGCAAGCTCCCCATCTTCCGCGCCTACCAGACCACGGCGGAAGACCGCTTCGTGCGCGAGTTCATCCTCAAGCTCAAGCTGGGCCGCAGCGAGTTCGACTACTACGTCCAAAAGTTCGGTGAAGATCCGCGCCAGCACTTCGGGCCGCAGCTCGACTACCTCGCGAAAGAAGGCTTCGCCACCTTGGATGAGAAAGGCGTCACGCTTTCCCGCGACGGCCTGCTCCAGGTGGACCGGTTGCTGCATGATTTCTTCCTTCCCCAGCATCGTCAGTATGCCCGGTACACTTGAAGCCGCACACACCTCTGCCACGGCGGTGAACCAGGTCCCACGGCAGGACGAGGACATCCTCGCGCCGTTGATCTTTTTTTACGGCATCGGCAGCGTGCGCCCGCGCGTGACGTTTGTGCAGCCTCAGGAGCTGGCGGAGCAGGAGCGCTTTCTCCTCGTGCATGAGAAGGACATGACGCCCCACCTGCGGGAATTTCACGCCAGCGAGATCGACCTGGACGTGGCCGCCCGCGCCCGCATCGGCAACTACCTCGTGCGCGCTTCCGTGCTGCACCGCCGCAATGATGGTATGCCGGTGGAGTTTGGGGCCATCGGCATCCACCTTGATCTCCTGCCCGAGGAGGCGCAGAAACTGGTGCTGGAAGGTCTCGTGCCCTTCGGGGCCATCTTGGAGCGTTATCAGGTCCCCCACTCCAGCCACCCCCGAGGCTACTTCCGCATTTCGGTGGATCAGCGCCTCGCCGATCTCCTCGGCGCGACCAGCGGTCAAATTCTTTTCGGCCGCTGCAATGAGCTTAGACACGGCTGTGGCCGCGTGCTGGCGGATGTGGTCGAAGTGCTGCCGCGACTTATAGCATAAATAAATGGTATTGCGGGTTTAGGAGGAATTTGCTTAGATTTGCGGAATAGCAATGAATCTGCAAATCAACTGCCCCAATTGCCAAAATGGCCTGTCAATTGAACAGCGTTTTGTGGGAGGGCAGATGCAGTGCCCTCTTTGCCAGCAAATCTTCGCGGTCGCTCCTCCGCCGGTGGTGCCTGTGGTCCAGGCCCGGCAGGTCACGCCGACTGCGCCACGACCGGCGGCTCCGCAAGCGCCTGTCCGGCCTCAGCCTCCCGGATCTCGGCCGCCTGCAAAACCCGTGACGAAGGCCCCGGCACAGGGGGATGGCATGGCCATGGCCATGATTGTCGGATTGATCATCCTGGTGGGAGTCGGCGTGGTGATTGGTGGGTTCTATCTTGCGAGCGGGATGTTGAAAAAGCGCGAGCTGGCCGAAAAAGGGCTGGGCAGTGAAATCAACAGCCAGCTTGAGGCCAAGCGTGCCGCTGCGGCCAAGGTGAAGCAGGAGGAGGCGGCGGAAAAAAACGCCATGCTGGCGACCTTTCGGAAGTTGCTGTCAGATCATCTCTGCGAGGGGAATGAAAAGGTGGCGGCAGAAATCATGCGCGAGGTGGAGGCGATCGTGGCCGAAGCAGACAAGCTCTATGCCGATGCCAGCTCGGATAATGATCCGCAGGACATGCGGGTCTTCCTCGCGGAACACATGGAGCCACGCCTGAGAGCCAACCCCATCATTTTCAACTGGCTGGGAGGCAGGGTGCCGCCCAAAAAGTTTTGTGCGATGTTGTTTGGTCAGGAGCAGGTGGTGAAGCCCGAGCGCGGCAAAGTGGCGGACTTTCTCATGGCAGGCAATTACTCCGCCACAGGCACCGGCTTTTTTATTTCCAGCGGTGGGTGGCTGCTGACCAACGAGCACGTCGTGCATGAGGCCACCGACGTTGATATTCGTGGTGCGGACGGGGTCATCCTCCATGCGCAGGTGGTGAAAACGGACGTCGATGGAGACGTGGCCGTTCTCAAAACCACGGAGCCCGCAGCCCACTGGCTGCCGGTGGCGGGGCAGGAGGGGACCATGGGCGCGGCTGTTTTCACCATCGGGTTCCCCAATGCAGACCTGCAAGGCGTGGAGCCTAAATTCACGGACGGCCGCATCAGCAGCCTGAGCGGCCTGCGGGATGATCCTGACCACTATCAAATCACCGTTCCCGCGCAGCCGGGCAATTCAGGCGGCCCGCTGGTCGATGTGAAAACAGGGGCCGTGACCGGCATCGTGGCCGCAATCCTCAGAGACAGGGAAAATGTGACCTACGCCATCAAATCCCGGGTGGCCATCAGCCTTCTCAAAGGCATTCCGGCCTTTTCAACCGCCGCTCCGGCTCAGATCCCTGCCGGTGCCGACATGGAGACGCTGGCCTCCGAGGTGCGTGCGGCCACGGTCTTTGTAATGGTTAGGAAATGACGAGGGCGGAAGGCACTATGGGAGATGGCATCTATCATGCCACTCTGTTCACTTCGCGGGAGGGGGAACGGGAGGCATCCCCGCCTCACGACTCCACGCGGGCCAGGATGTGGAGGAGTTCTTCCATCTGAATGGGCTTCGTGAGGTGGGCGCTGAATCCGGCTTCACGGGTCTGCTGCAAATCGGCCTCCATGCTGTAGCCGCTGAGGGCGATGCCGACCACCGGGGCTTGCTGCCGCAGTTGGCGCATGAGATCCAGGCCGCTGCCATCGGGCAGTCCCAGATCGGTGAGCACGGCATCGCAGGATGCAGGATCGAAGGCGGCGAGGGCCTCGCTCACGCTGCCGGCGAGGACGACCTGATGGCCGTTGCGCGTCAGCAGCCGCCCGAGGATGGCGCGGGTGGGGGCATGGTCTTCCACCACGAGGAGCCGCAGCGAGCGCTTGGCCACGGCGGGTTCAGAGCCGGTCTCGCTGGCCGGGGGCAGGGCTGCGGCTTCCATGACCGGGAAGGTGACTGTGAAGGTGGAGCCCAGGTTGGGGCCGGGACTGTCGGCCTCAATGCTGCCGCCATGCACATCCACGATGGCTTTGGATATGGACAGGCCGAGCCCGAGGCCGCCGAACCGGGGCTGGCCGGTGGCGTCTCCCTGTTCGAAGGCTTCGAAGATGCGGGGCCTGGCCTGGGGGCTGATGCCGATGCCGGTGTCCGCCACCTGGATGGACAGCCGGGCTTCATCCGGGTTCAAGGTGCGGACGGTGATGGTGCCGGTGCCGGGGGTGAATTTGACGGCGTTTTTGAGCAGATTCCAGAAGACCTGCTGCAGCCGCACGGGGTCGGCAAGCACATGGTGGCGGGTGGCGCTGAAGTCCGACACAAAGCGGAAGTGCCGGTCCTGCACCTCCCAGCCGATGGAGACGAGGCTGTGCCGGAGGAGTTCGTGCACGTCCACCGCCACAGGCTTGATGGTCAGCTTGCCGTTGTGGATGCGGGTGGCGTCCAGGAGGTCATCGATGAGCCGGGCTTCCAGCTCAATGTTCCGGCGCATCATGTCCAGAAGGTCGTGCGTTTCGGCGGGCTGGTCGGGGTCGTTCTGCAGCGCGGCCACGGCCATGAGCACGGGCGTCAGGGGCGTGCGCAGCTCATGGCTCAGCGCGGCCATGAAGTGGTCCTTGGCGCGGTTGGCGGCCTGGGCTTCCTCGGCGGTCTGGCGCAGTGACTCGCGCTGGATGGCCAGCTCATAAAAGATGCCGGCCTTGCTCTGCAGGATATGCGGTTCGATGGGCTTGAAGATGAAGTCCACCGCGCCGGCGTCGTAGCCGCGAAAGCGCCGCTGCTGGTCGATGGCCCCAGCGGTCACAAAGATGATGGGTACGCGGCGCGTGCGCTCGGTCCCGCGCATGAGCTCCGCCAGTTCAAAGCCGTCCATGCCGGCCATGTTCACGTCCAGCAGCGCCAGGGCCACGTCATGCACCAGCAGCAGCTCCAGCGCCTCCGGGCCGGAGCGTGCCTTCAGCAGTTCCAGGCCGTCCCGCTTCAGCAGTCCTTCCAGGGCGTCCAGATTGGCCTCCAGATCGTCCACGAGCAAAAATTTGATGGTGGGCTGGCTCATGAGTGGGAAGCCTCCTTTACGGTGGGGAGATCTGCCATGGCAAGCAGCTCCTGGGCGAGTTCGCTGAGGCTCAGCACACGGGCCTCCGGGCACGCGGCCAGAGCGGCCCGTGGCATGGTGGGCGCCTCGGCGGTGGCGGGGTCCTGCACCCAGGTCTTTCCGCCGGCGGCATGCACGGCTTTCAGCCCTGCCGCTCCGTCAGGGCTGGCTCCCGTGAGGATCACCGCCCACAGGGAGCTGCCATAGGCGTCTGCCGCAGACTCAAAGAGAACGTCGATGGACGGACGGGAGAAAAACACGGGTTCATCCTGCGAGAGGGAAAGCGTGAAGTCAGGTTCTACCAGCAGGTGGTAGTTCGCCGGGGCCACGCAGACCACCCCGGGGGTGGCGGGCTCCTTGTCCTCCGCCTCCTTCACGGTCACCTGGCACTGGCTGTGGAGCAGCGCTGCCAGCGAGCCTTTGTCATCCGGTGGCAGGTGCAGGACGATGAATACCGGCAGCGGGAAGCTTCCCGGCAGCCCGGGCAGCAGCCGCATCAGCGCCCCCACGGCGCCGGCGGAGCCGCCGATCACAAGGGCCTGAAGGTTCGTGCTGGACTGGGCTGGATTCATTGGCGTTTTTGGTACAAACGTTCTTCGCGGTTGAACTCGGAAAATTCAGCCGCGTGAGAGGAGAAATGCAGGCTCTCTTTGGACCCGAGGCCGAGAAACCCCCGGCGCACGAGCGAGTCTTTGAAAAGGCCGACGGCGCGGTCCTGCAGCTCCCGATTGAAGTAAATGAGCACGTTCCGGCAGCAGACGAGCTGCATCTCCGCAAAGACGGCGTCAGAGGCCAGCGTGTGGTCGGAGAAGACCGTGCGCTTCCGCAGGGTCTTGTCAAATACAGCCGCCCCGTACGCGGCGGTGTAGTAGTCGGAGAGGGAGGACTTGCCGCCGGAGCGCTGGTGATTCGCGGTGAAAAGGGAGATGCGCTCCAGATCATACACGCCCGCCTCGGCCTTGCGCAGGGCGTCGGTGTTGATGTCCGTGGCGTAAAACATCGTGCGTTCCTCCAGCCCTTCTTCACGAAACAGGATGGCCAGCGAGTAAAGCTCCTCCCCGGAACTGCAGCCCGCCACCCAGACCTTCAGGGAGGGGTAGGTGCGGAGGTGTGGCACCACCTGCTCGCGCAGCGCACGGAAGAAGGAGGGGTCACGGAACATCTCGCTGACCTGGACCGTCAGGTAGCCCAGGAGCTGGGGCAGCAGCGTGGCGTCATGCATCACCCGCTCCTGCAGGGCGGAGAAGGTGTGACAGCCGAAGTACTCACGCGCCTGGAGCAGGCGGCGCTTCAGAGAGGCCGCTGAGTAGTCCCGAAAGTCATAGTGATACTTGCGGAAGATGGCCTCGACCAGCAGGTCCAGTTCGATGCCTTCGGTGTCGGTGTCGCGGTGCTTCATCGGGGCATCCACACGCGGATGAGAGAGAGCAGTTTTTCCACATTGAGCGGCTTGGCCAGGTAGTCGCTGGCGCCGGCGGCCAAGCACTGCTGCTGGTCCGAGGGCATGGCCTTGGCGGTCAGCGCGATGATGGGCAGATTCTGCCATTCGGTCCGTTTACGGATGGCGCGCATGGCCTCCAGCCCGTCCATTTCCGGCATCATGATGTCCATCAATACGAGGTCGACGGGCTCCTCCGAATTCTGCCGGGCCTCCAGTTGATCCAGGGCCTCACGTCCGTTTCTGGCCACGGCGATCTGGATGCCCAGGGGCTCCAGCATGCTGGTGAGGGCAAAGATGTTGCGCACGTCATCCTCCGCCAGCAGCACGCGCCGGCCTTCCAGGGCGGCCTCACGGCTGCGGGCTTTTTCGATCATGCGCTGCTGCTCCGCCGGCAGCTCGCGCACCACCTGGTGCAGGAAGAGCGCCACTTCGTCCAGCAGGCGCTCGGGGGACTTCACGCCTTTGACAATGATGGCCTTGGAGTAACGGCGGAGCTGCTGCTCCTCATCCGCCGTGAGCTCTCTCCCTGTGTAAACGATGACGGGCGGGAAGGGGTAGGAATCATCCGTGCTGATCTCCTCCAGCAGGGCAAAGCCGCTGGTGCCGGGCAGACTGAGATCCAGCACCATGCAGTCAAAGGTGCCTGAACGAAGCTGCTCCAGGCAGGAGGAGGCGTTCACCGCGCCCGCCACCTCCACTTCCCGGGAGGAGAGCAGATCGCTCAGGGACTTGAGCTGCACGGGGTCATCCTCCACCACCAGGACGCGGCGCAGGCGGTGGGTGAGGTGCTTTTCAAGATCCTGAAAAGCCTCCATCAACTCATCCCGCGTGATCGGTTTGATGCGGTAGCTCACCGCCCCCATGGCCAGCGCCTTCTCCGCGTAGTCGCTGCCAGACACCACATGCACGGGAATGTGGCGCGTGCGCGCATCGCTCTTGAGCTGCTCCAGCACCAGCAGGCCGGAGCCGTCCGGCAGGCCGATGTCCAGCACGACGGCGGCAGGCAGATGCTGGCGCGCCAGATCCACCGCCGACTCAGCGCTGGTGGTGATCAGGCACTGGAAATTCTGCTCGCGGGCGATGTCGGCCAGCACCTGGGCAAAGTTCTGGTCATCCTCCACCACGAGGATGGCTTTTTTCAGCCCCGGAGTGAGATGTTCACGGTCATCTGGAATCACAGGCGCGGCAGGCTTGGCTGCTTGTTTCGGGGATGGGGCCGGCATGGCTGGCGCTTCGAGGGGCAGCATCTGCGTTTGAGACACATCCACCACCGGGGGCAGCACCAGGGTGAAAGTGCTGCCCTGGCCGGGCTCGCTGCTCAGCCGGATCTCACCGCCGAGCAGACGCGCCAGCTCCCGTGAGATGGAAAGGCCCAGGCCGGTGCCGCCATACTTGCGGCTGGTGGTGTCATCCCCCTGGGAGAAAGGTTCAAAGATCATCTCCTGCTGCGCTGGCGAGATGCCGATGCCGGTGTCCCGCACATGGAAGGCCACTCTGCCGTCCTCGATGCCGCCCACTTCCACGGTGACGGATCCTTTTTCCGTGAACTTCAATGCATTGGAAAGCAGGTTGCGCAGAATCTGATCCAGCCGCTGCTGATCCGTCTCCAGACCGTCCGGCGCATCGGGCAGGGTCTTGAGCTCCAGCTTCAGTCCGCGTTTGTCCGCCACGGGTTCAAACTGTCTGCGCAGCCCTTCCAGCAGGCCGCGGATGCCGACGTGCTGCGGCTTGATGTCCATGCGGCCGGCCTCGATCTTGGCCAGGTCCAGCACGTCATTGATCAGACCCAGCAGATCGTTGCCGGAGCCCTGGATGGTGCGGGCGTATTTGATCTGCTCCTCGCTCATGTTGCCATCCCGGTTCTCCGCCAGAAGCTGGGCCAGGATGAGCACGGAATTGAGCGGCGTGCGCAGCTCATGGGACATGTTGGCCAGGAAGGCGGACTTGTAGTGGCTGGCCTGCTCCACGATGCGCGCCTGGGCCTCCAGCCCCTGCTTGGCCTGGAGGAGGTTGTTCTTCTGCACTTCCAGCAGCCGGGTCTGCGCCTCCAGCTGCAGGTTGTTCTGCTCCAGTTCCGCCTGCTGATGCTCCAGCTGTGTTTGCGTGAGCTTCAGCACACGGCTCTGCTCTTCCAGCTCCTCATTGGAGACGCGCAGCTCTTCGGTCTGCACCTGCATCTCCTCACCCTGGCGCTGTGTTTCCGCCAGCAGTTCCTCGATCAGCGCGCGGGATTTGGCGGCCTGCACCGCGGTGCCGAGGGAGCCTGAAACCCGTCTGAGCAGCTCGATGGCATCATCCGACACAGGCTTGAAAAATCCCAGCTCCAGTGCCGCCGTCACCGTTGTGTCATTCACGGTTGGAACGATGATGAGGTGCCGGGGGCGCGCCGAGCCGAGCGCGGAGCCGATGGCAAAGTAATCTTCCGGCACATTGGCCACCAGGAAAGGGCGGCGCTCTTTGACGGACTGCCCCAGCAGCCCCTCGCCCATGTTCAGAACCGCAGGCAGGCTGCTGCCCGCAGGCACGGCATATGTCGCGCAACGCCGGAAGCTGCCGGCGTCTTCGATGTAGATCGCTCCCACCTGGGCGCCCAGATATTCGCAAAGGAAGCGCAGCGCGTTGTCTCCCAGCCGGTCCAGCTTGTGCTCGTCGATCAGTCTTTGGGAGAGCTGCGCCTGCCCTTTCTGCAGCCACTGCTGCTGCTGCCGCGCCTGCTCATTGCGGCGGAGCATCCAGGCCACCAGAATGGACATGACCATGCCGAGCGCCCCGGCGGCAATGGTGCTTTTCACCGCCGATTGAAATGCCGCCTCGATTTCCACGAACCTCTGCCGCCGCAGATTTTTTTCCTCCTGCTGCATTCGGGAGATGTTGCTCCGCAGGGAATCCATCGTCGTCTTGCCGCGGTCAGTGATGACAATCTTCAGTGCGGCATCAAAGCCCTCCTTCCGCCTGATTTCGATGGACTCGGCCAGCTCCTTCAGCTTGAGATCAATCTGATTTTTGATGAGAGGCAGCACTTCCTGATGCAGTGAATTTTCGGCGGTGAGCCCATTGAGGGTGGCGATGCGCTCCTCGATGCGGCCCAAGGCGGATTTGTAGGGGAGCAGATAGCGCTCATCCCCCGTCAGGAGAAAGCCGCGCTGGCCGGTCTCGGCGTCCTTGATGGTGGAAAGGATGTCCTCCAGGCCCGTGATGACTTCATGCGTGTGGGAGACTTTTCCCGTCAGCGATCGGAGACTCTGAATGTTCAGAAATGAAACTGCGGCGGAACCAATGAAAAAGGCCAGGGCGGCGAGCAGGCTGGCAACGGGCAGCAGCCGGCCGGATTGGGTGGAGGAGCGCGTGCCGGTTTTCAGGGCTTCAAAATGGGGTGTCATCATGGGGGCTGACCAAAAGACGGTTGCGGAGGATTGGAGGGGTGGTGGCGGCGCCTTGAGAAATGAGGGAAATCGGAGGTCAGATAAGGGGCAGAACCTCTGTCACAACCTGAGGCCCCCCTCGGGGAATGCCTGATGCCGGTACGCGATGGCGCCTTTGAACCGCATGGAAACCGTCAGAAGAGAGAAGGCAGCTCTGAAAATACAGGCCTCAAGAAATTTCAGGATCTTGAAAGCGACGTGGCGTCGCGGACAAAAGCGGTCATGAGCAGAATGCTTTCCACTGCATACTGATACGGTTGGTGGTCAAACCAGTTGCGATTTAAGGGTAATGGGCTTTGTGTTGACCCGACTCATCTCGCGCTCTCACACCCTGGTTATTTTTGTCATGAAACGCTCCCTGTTCCTTCGTCCCGCTTTGTCTGCCGCCCTGCTGCTGGCTGGCAGCCTGCCTCTCATCGCCGCACCTCAGGGCACCAAGGGGGTCGAGGAATTCGATCCTCTCGCTTTTCCGGGCAAGGTCGTCGATGACGTGATCGTGCCGGTTCCGAGCGAGGTGTTCTCCGTGCTCGACAAACTCGGCGAGCCCAACTGGAACGCGGAACTGCGCAAGCAGGACATCCCCAGCACCAGCGACCGCACCAAGCTCTCCCTTCTCTTTGGCTACACCGTGGCTGAAGGCTTTGTGGCCGTGCAGGCCCAGGACAAGGAAGCGGTGAAGGACATCGGCCATGACGTCATCTCCCTTTCCAAGAGCCTCGGCCTCAGCAAATCCGTGCTGCCCCACGCCCAGGCCATTCTCGACGCTGCGGACAAGGGAAACTGGAGCGCCATCCGCAAGGAGTTTGACCAGACCCAGAAGACCGTGCGCGACACCATGGAGCAGATGAAGGACATGGACCTTTCGCAGTGCGTCAGTCTTGGCGGCTGGCTGCGCGGCACCGCCTCCGTGACCTCCGTGGTGAAGAAGAGTTTCTCCGCTGATCGTGCCGAGCTGCTGAACCAGCCCATGCTGGTGGAGCACTTCGTCAGCAGCATCGCCAAGATGCCCGGCAGCACCCGTGAGCATGATGTGGTGAAATCCATTCAGAAGGGCCTCGCGTCCGTGCTGGAGCAGATGGAAGGCGCCGTGGATGGTTTCACCAAGGACGCCGTCTCTGACATCGGCAAGACCTGCGACAGTCTGCTGACGGAAATTCTCGCGAAAAAGTAATCGGTGTTCTTCACCACCCGCATGACCTCCTCCATGGAAAGATACCCCACAATGAACCGCCCTTGGTCCCGCTTTCAAGCTCTCGCCGCCGCCTGCGTGATGATGCTGGGTGCGACATTCGTTTACGCGACTGTGGATGAGGCGCACGATTTTGCCATGGAGGCCGCCACTCCGTTCGTGGAGAAGGGCTTCATCGTCCGGGAAGACTACTGGAACGGCGAAGTGAAAAGCGGCCAGAAGCTGCAGATCACCCACCAGCTTTTCAAAGGCAACGAATACGCCTTCTGGCTCGGCACCAGCCAGGAAGGGGTCAGCCTCGACATGAAGGTCTATGACGAGAAAAACCAGCCCGTGCAGATCGACTCCAAGACGGACAAGTATTTCATGAGCGTGCGTGTGAACCCGCCGAAGACCGGCACTTACAAGATTGTCTTCGAACTGAAATCGAAGACGGATGCCGGCGTGCTCTGGGCGCTGGCCTATGGCTACCGCTGATGCCCGTCGAAACGCTCACTTACGAGACGCCGCAGTTCCTCCAAAAGCTGATCGGCAATGACCTTGGCAGTCTGCGGCTGATCGGTGAGTCGTTTGACGTGAACGTGACCAGCCGTGAAGGCTGGGTGCGTCTGGAAGGGGAGCCGGACAAGATCGCGGCCGTGCGCGAAGTTTTCACCCAGCTCGAAAAAGTACGGCGCAACGGCGGCGATGTCTCAGCCGGCATGGTGCGTTTGGTGATCGACAGCGTGCAGCGTGATGCTGGGGACGCCCCGGCGGATGCGATCATGCAGTTGAAGCTGCTGGGCTCCGGCAAGCGCCCTCCGGTGCTGGCCAAGACACGCGGGCAGATCGCCTACGTGCAGGCCATGCGGGAATGCGAGGTCGTCTTTGGCGTAGGTCCTGCGGGCACGGGCAAGACCTATCTCGCGATGGCCCAAGGCCTGCACTGCCTCAAAGAAAAACTCGTTCAGCGGCTGGTGCTCACCCGCCCTGCAGTGGAGGCCGGCGAGGCTCTGGGATTTCTGCCGGGAGATTTGAAGGAGAAGATCTTCCCCTACCTGCGTCCGCTGTATGACGCCCTGTATGACATGCTGGAGCCCGAGGAGGCGGAGCGCCTCATCGAGCGCGGCAGCATCGAGATCGCGCCGCTGGCCTACATGCGCGGGCGGACGCTGAAAAACGCGTTCATCATCCTCGATGAAGCCCAGAACACGACCACCGAGCAGATGCTGATGTTCCTGACCCGTCTGGGAGAAGGCGCACGCTGTGTGGTCACCGGGGACCCCTCCCAGATCGACCTGCGTCGCCACGTGAAGTCCGGTTTGAAGGAGGCGGTGGAGCTGCTGCAGGACGTGGAAGGGGTGCGATTCGTGCCCTTTGCCCCAAAAGACATTGTTCGTTTGCCGGTGGTGCAGCGTATTATTGAAGCCTACCAATTGGGCCGCACTCGTCAGAATGAGACACAATGGCTCAAGAAGGATGAGGCTTAGGGGAAAGATTCTTGTCCACGCCCCGATGTATGATAGGTTGATCAGCCACCTTCCCTATTTTTTAAACCATGTTCGAGTCCATTCGTCGTGCCCGCTTGCAACGCGAAGGGCTTTCCTGCGGTAAAACCCGCCGAAAGCACCAGGAGGGGGATCTGCTTGATGAGATGCGCACGCATCCGGCAGGGACCGTGGGTGCTTATGTCCTGTTTTTCATCGGTATCGGCGTCCTGATGCGTCTGGGAACCTTGGTGGAGGCCGGACTGCCCGCCGTGACATGGCTGCACCTGCTCTATGCGGCGGCCATCGGCTTTGCCATGGTGGTGCATGAACGCGTGGTGCTGCGGCAGGAAATCTGTGACAACGGCGTGCTCCTGCTGGTGCTTGGGACGATCTTCACCCACTTGGCGCTGGTGGTGCTCATGCTGGATTCTTCCTTCAGTCAAAGCTGGGGCAAGACCCTCAAGGCGATCGTGCTGCCGCATGCCTTCGGGCCGTTGGTGCTGTCGGTGATCCTGGGGCGGCGCATCGGCTTGTTCGGGGCCGTTTACGCCACCCTCTTCGGCGTGCTGGTCTGCATTTCCATTTCCGCGCCCACCTACCTGGCGACATCGGCCCTGCTGGGTTTCACCGGCGTGCTGCTGACGAAGCATGTCCGCCGGCGCAACCGCCTCATCATGGCTGGACTCTACGTCGGGCTGGTGGCCATGGCCTATTCTCTCCTGCTTCATGAAGCTGCGGGAGTCATCATGGAGGAAAAAGCCGGCCGCATGGTGTTGTATCCGCTGGTCAGTGGGATTTTGACCGGCATCGCTGTGGGTGGACTGCTGCCGGTGCTGGAAAGCGTCTTCGGTGTCACCACGGATGTGTCCTGGCTGGAGCTGGGAGATTTGAACCATCCGCTCATGCGCCGTCTCAGCATTGAGGCGCCCGGCACCTACCATCACAGCCTCGTCGTGGCAAATCTCTCCGAGGCCGCTGCGGAGAAGATCGGTGCCAGCGCCAGCATGTGCCGTGTCTGCGCCTACTTCCATGACATCGGCAAGCTCAGCAAGCCGGAGTATTTCATCGAGAACATGGACCCTGCGGCCAATCCGCATGACGACCTCACGCCCCGCATGAGTGCGCTGGTCATCATTGCGCATGTCAAAGACGGCGTGGATCTCGCCATCAAGCACAACCTCAATTCGCGCATCATTGACGTCATCGAGCAGCATCATGGCAACTCCCTCGCATGGTTTTTCTACCGGCAGGCGATTGATCAAAAAGCCGAGGTGGAGCGTCTGGTGAAAGCCGGCAAGGCCAAGGAGGATGACATTCCGCAGGTCAGCGAGGAAACCTTCCGCTATCCGGGGCCCCGCCCCCAGTTCAAGGAGTCCGCCATCATCTCCCTGGCAGACGCCGTGGAGAGCGCCTCCCGCACGCTTGACAAGCCCAATGCCTCACGCATTGAGACCATGATCGACGACATCGTGCAGGCGCGCATGATGGACGGCCAGCTGGATGAATGTGACCTCACCATCGCCGAGCTCGCCAAGATCAAGGCCAGCTTTGCCAAGACCCTGCTCAGCATGATGCACGGCCGCATCAAGTATCAAAAGGCAGTGGAGGCGAAGCCTGCGCAGCAGGCCCAGGCCCCTGCACGTGAGGAAAGCAAACCTGTCCTCGTCGGTGATGATGAGCCGGAGGCATCGACAAAGATCGTCGAGGCCTCCTTCACGGATCCCATCGCCGAGGGGACCGCCAAGAAGCCCCGCAGCCGTAAATCGCCCCCTGCCTCCGCCGCCTGATGCCGCTGCCGAAGCTTTGCATTTACAACCGGCAGAAAGCTCACGCCATCCCGCTGCCCTGGCTGCGGCGCATCGGCAAGGCCGCGCTGCCCGGGTGCCTCAAAGAGCTGAAATCTCCCGATGCCCCGCTGGCTTCGCTGGAAGAAATCGAGATCACCATCGTCGATGATGCCGACATCGCCCGCGTGCACGCCGATTTCCTCGATGATCCCACGCCCACGGACGTCATCACCTTTCACCATGGCGAGATCCTCATCAGCGCCGACACCGCCCTGCGCCAGGGCGCCGAGCATGGTCAGCCCCTCGACCACGAAGTCGCCCTCTACCTCGTTCATGGACTGATGCACCTCGCGGGCTGGGATGACCATGAGCCGGAAGAGGCACGGGAGATGGCGCAGCGGCAGGAGGCCGTGCTGCGCGGGGCGATCCAAGCCTGCTGAACTAAACTAAAGACTGCGTCAGTCTAAACTTTGGATTAGTATTTTAACGATTTGGTTTCATAAAAATCCTTTTAGTTCAGTCGCCGTGGTGTTAAACCGTGGGCATGATCATTTGGAGAGGACACGGAATTTTAATCCCGGTATTCGCCATCTTTGGCGCGCTGGTGACGGGCATGGCGTTTGCTGCCGGTTATGCGGCCACCCATTGGGAATGGGTGCTGCCCTTGGTGAAGCCAGCCAATGTCTGGGGGATGGCCCTGGGAATCTGGCTGTATGGCAGGACGATCGGCAAGACGGTGATCAAGACTTACCTGGACCCCGCCACGCACCAGGAAGTGGTCCTCAAGAAGTCACACACGCTGTTCTTCATCGGGCCCATGCCCTGGGCCGTGCTGACGGGCCTGATGGCCTGCTTTGCCACGGTGAAGTCTTTCCAGACACCGAGAGATGAACTCCTGAGCGAACTCAAGCCAAAGGTCAGTACCCCCGCGAGCAGGGCCTTTGAGGCGGCGAACGATCTCATCGACATGGACAAGGGAAAGACCGCGTATGGCAACACGCCGGATGCGGAAAAGATCGCTGAGGTTTTTTCCCAGATGATGATGGTGGGGCGCGAGATAGGGGTGCAGAAGGCGCGGAAGAAGCCGAGGATCAGCCTCTCCCATGGCAAGTTTTTGAGCTACTGCCGGATCAACCCGGACTCCTGCGCCTTCATGGTGCATGTGCCTGAACTGCGTAAATTCAGCGAGGACGCGAAGCGGTACATGGTCGGAATGGCGTGGACGGCGGCCAGCCTGCATGCGGCTGAGCTGAACCCACGGCCCAAACGTGTGGCGGTGGGCGTGCGCGGAGCCTTCCTCTACGACGAAGTGGTGGAAGGCCCTCTGCCGGATGACAAGATCATGGCTGCGAACGATGAGGACGACGGCTGGGAGGCGGGCATCGAGCAGCGCTTCTCCGGCAGTGATGCGACAAAGCACCTGGAGACCTACTTTGAGCCGCATCCTCCCGGCGCGGTGCTGCCGACGCTGGGAGACGGGAGTGAGATCACAGGGAAACCAGCCAAAGAAGACAATGATGCTGCCGCCATGGCTCAGGCCAGGGAGGAATTTGACCGCCTGATCACGCAGTTTGAAAACATGCAGCCCGGACAGGCCGAGGGGAACGTGCCGGCAGCCAAGGAACTCGCGGCCGCGTATGCCAAGACCGTGTGGGATGGCTTTCCTTTTCCTGCTGCCACCCGCGATCAAATGCCGCAGTTCTCCGCCCATGTGCACCTGGGCAAAGACACCGCCGCCTTCATGCTGGGCCTGCCAGGAGAGGGCGAGATGCCTCCCGGCGGGTTCATGCGCACCCAGCCTGTGGCCTGGAAAATAGCTGCGATGGTGGCGGAGCAAATGATTCCCAAGCCCAAACGTCTTGGCCTGATCCTGTTCATGGATGGGCAGAGGATTGCCTCGCTGATCGGTGCTCGTGAATCCCAGAGCAGCAGCGCTCCCCCAGAGGCATGGAAGATCGGGGTGATGATCGAAGGATCGGCTGATCCGGAGGAGCTGCTGCCTTTTTTCAGTGCTTCGAGTGATGAGATGATCGCCGTGAAGACCCCGGTCAGGCTTTCAGCCACCGGTGAACACACGGCAGGCGCCAGCCCTGAAAAACAAACGCAGCCGCCAGCCCAGAGTCCTGCAGCTACTGCCGAGGCCACAGCTCCTGGCGGCACTCCCGCCAAGCCCGCACCCTCTCCGCTGCCCACCGTCGTGCGCGACTGGAAGGATGCCACCGGACGCGTGATGCAGGCCTCTCTGGAGAGCTTCACCACGCCCGCGAAGGATGTTGGCCGCTTCAAGCGCGCTGACGGCCAGACCTTTGAGGTGCCCTTTGCACGACTGTCTGCGGAGGATCAGCAGTTCATCCAGAGCCTTGCCACGCCGTAGCACGGGCAGGCCAGCAAAGTACTTGCGAGCTTTAGCTCGCTCTGGGGGACGTCCGGGTGTTCCAGAGCGAGCTAAAGCTCACGAGTACTTTTTATGCCTCCAGCACCTTCAGCGCATTGCGCAGCAGCGTGAGTCCGGCTTCCTGGCTTTTCTCAGGGTGGAACTGAACGGCGACGAGCTTCTTCTTGGCGATGCCACTGATGAAGCTCACGCCGTAGTCGGTGCGGCAGAGGGCGAGCGATTCATCCTGCACGTCCGGGTAGTAGGAGTGCACAAAGTACACATACGTGGGGTTGGGCAGTCCCTGCCAGACCGCAGCCTGCTCAGGAGCCCACTGGGCGACGTTCCAGCCCATGTGGGGAATTTTGAGGCCGCTGGTTGGGTCGAACTTGCGCACCTGGCCTTTGGCCACGCAGAGGCCTTCCACGCCGGGGGATTCCTCGCTGCTTTCAAACAGGAGCTGGTAACCCAGGCAGATGCCGAGGTAGGGCTTCTCCGCCTTCAGCCATGCCTGCAGGGGCTCCCACAGGCCGGTTTCCTTGAGGATGCGGATCGAGTCGCCGAAAGCACCCTGGCCGGGAAACACGAGGACGTCGATGGACTCGAAGTCTTCCGGTTTGGTGACGAGGTCTGCATGAGCATCGATCGCCTCAAAAGCATTCAGCACGCTGCGAAGGTTTCCGCCGCCGTAATCCAGCACTCCGAGTTTCATCACAGGACGTCTTTCGTGCTAGGGATGCCGGTGACGCGGGGATCATGCTTCGTTGCAGCATCCAGTGCGCGGGCGAGACCTTTGAAAATGGCTTCGGCCATGTGGTGGGCATCGCGGCCACGGCGAATCTCTACGTGGAGCGTGGCCCGCAGGCTGGAGGAAAAGGCGCGGAGGAACTCCTCCACGAGCTGATAGCTGAAACGGTTCACGCCGCCGATGGCTTCGACACGCTCAGGCGCATGGTAGCTCAGGAAGGCGCGGCCGCTGAGGTCCATCGCCACTTCGGCCAAGGTTTCATCCATGGGCAGGAGGAAGAAGCCGTAGCGCGTGATGCCGGCCTTGCTGCCCAGGGCTTCGCGGAAGCAGTTGCCCAGGACGATGCCGGTGTCCTCGACGGTGTGGTGGTAGTCCACCTCGATATCGCCCACGACTTTGACCTTGAGGTCAAAGAGGCCGTGCTTGGTGAACAGCGTCAGCATGTGATCAAAGAACGGCACTCCGGTGTCGATCTGCGATTTGCCGGAGCCATCGACATTGAGTTCGATCTCAATGTCCGTCTCGGCGGTTTTGCGGTGCTGTTTGGCGGTGCGGGCTTGGCTCATGAAAGGGGATGGGCAATGAACACGCGTTTCCCTGTAGTGCAACCGTCTCGGTTGCCTCATCACAGGCGTCAGGCGAGCAGGCCCTTCACCAGCTTCCCATGCACATCCGTGAGCCGGTATCGCCGCCCCTGAAACTTGTAGGTGAGGCGTTCGTGATCGATGCCGAGGAGATGCATGAGGGTGGCGTGGAAGTCGTGGATGTGGAGGCCGTCTTTGACGGTGTTGTAGCCAAAGTCGTCGGTCTCGCCATAGACGGAGCCAGCCTTGATGCCGCCACCGGCGAACCATGCACTGAAACAGCGAGGGTGGTGGTCGCGACCGAAGTTGGTGCTGATCTTGCCCTGGCAGTAGGCGGTGCGGCCGAATTCGCCGCCCCAGACGACGAGGGTGTCGTCCAGCAGGCCGCGCTGCTTGAGGTCTTTGACCAATGCAGCGGCGGGCTGGTCGGTTTCTTTGCAGAGTTTTGGCAAAGCACCGGGCAGGCCGCCGTGGTGGTCCCAGTCCTGATGGTAGAGCTGGATGAAGCGCACGCCCTTCTCGGCGAGACGACGAGCCTGGAGGCAGTTTGCGGCAAAGGTGCCGGGGGTCTTCACATCGGGGCCGTAGCTGTCGAGGATGTGTTGCGGTTCATCGCTGAGGTCAGTGACTTCCGGGATGCTGGTCTGCATGCGGAAGGCCATCTCGTAGTGGTCGATGCGGTTCTGAATTTCGGTGTCGGGTGTGCCGGCGAACTGGTGCTCGTGCAGTTCTTTGAGGCGGTCCAGCATGAGGCGACGGCTGTCGGCGCTGACGCCTGCGGGATTGCCGAGATAGAGCACGGGGTCTTTCGCGGCGCGGAAGAGTACGCCCTGGTGTTTCGTGGGCAGGAAGCCGCTGCCCCAGAGGTGAGAGCCGAGCGGCTGGCCGCCTTTGCCCTTGGTGATGAGAACGGTGAAGGAGGGCAGGTTCGCATTCTCTGCACCCAGACCGTAGCTGAGCCATGAGCCGAAGCTGGGGCGACCTGCGATCTGGGAGCCGGTTTGGAAAAACGTCACGCCGGGGCCGTGATTGATCGACTCGGTGTACATCGAGCGCACCACGCAGAGATCATTAGCGATGCTCGCCGTGTGTGGCAGAAGCTCGCTGAACCAGCCGCCCGCCTGACCATGCTGCGAGAATTTGAAGGGTGATCCCACCATGGGAATGGACGACTGATTGCCGGACATGCCCGTAAGGCGCTGTCCGCCGCGCACGGAGTCGGGAAGCTGCTCGCCGTTGCGTTTGTTGAGGAGAGGCTTGTAATCAAAGAGGTCCAGATGCGAAGGCCCGCCCGACATGAAGAGGTAAATGATCCGCTTGGCTTTTGGCGAGAAGTGCGTGCCGCCGAGGACGCCATGGTCCGCAGGTTCGGAGCCTCGGGCGAGCAGCTCATTGAGCGCGATGCCGCCGAGGCCCATGCCAAAGCGATTGAGGAGGGTGCGGCGGTTGAGCATGTCTAGGGGCGTGTTCATTGGAGCAAAATAGTTAACGTTTCACCACACAAGCATCGTGATTTAACAAAGCCTGCGCCAGAACGGCTGCTGCGGCGGCTTCGGGTAGCGCGATGGAGGCATCACGCTTGGCATTCCCGGTTTTGAGGAGTTCTTCGGCTTCCTTTGGTGAGGCTTTGAAGTGGGTGAGCTGTTCCTGATAAAGCTGGGTGCAGATGCTGATTTCTTTGGCATCGGGTTTGCGGCTGAGGCAGCGGAGGAAGGCGAGTTCGATCATCTTGGGGAGGTCGCCTTTCGTTTCGAGATGGAGCTTTTCGCCGAGGACGCGGGCGGCTTCGACGTATTGCACACCATTGAGGAGGATGAGGGCCTGGAGAGGGGAGTCGGTGCGTTCGCGCTTGGAGATGCACACGGCACGGCGTGGGGCGTCAAAGGCGACCATGGCGGGCGGAGGGCTGGTGCGGCGCCAGTTGGTGTAAAGGCTGCGGCGATACACGGCATCGCCTGCGCTGGGGCCCATGGGCTTGAAGGCTTCTGTCATCTCATAGGGATACACGGGTGCGCCCCCCATCGTGAGCTTGAGCAGGCCGGCGGCGGCGAGGGCGTTGTCGCGGATCATTTCGGCAGGCAGGCGGAAGTGAGGACCGCGGGCGAGCCATTGATTCTCGGGATCGTCGGCCATGGTCTTGGCATCGGCGATGCTTTGCTGGAGGTACACCTGGCTCGTGACGATCTCCTGAACTAGCGTCTTCACGTTCCAGCCGCTTTGGATGAACTTCATGGCGAGGTAGTCGAGAAGCTCGGGGTACAAGGGGCGTTCGCCCTGGCTGCCGAAGTCTTCGGCGGTCTTCACCAAGCCGCGTCCGAACAGGCTCTGCCAGATGCGATTGACGGTGACGCGCGCGGTGAGGGGGTGATCAGGCGCGGTGAGCCACTGCGCGTAGCCGAGGCGGTTCTTGGGAGCGTTTTTGGGGAAAGGGGGCAGGAAGGCGGGCGTGGCAGGGCCGACTTCGTCACCGCGTTTGTCATACTCGCCCCGGGTCAGGATGTAGGCCTTCTTGGGCTGCGGCAGCTCCTGCATGACCATGATCTCCTTCTGCGCATCGGCAAAGGCGGTGACTTCTGCGCGAGCGGCTTTGAGTTCAGCCAGCAGGGGCTCCAGCTTCGCATCGAAAGGCAGGGAGAGATCGCGATTGAAAATGCGCAGGTCATCCACCAAGCCGCTTTTAAAGCCGCGATCCCGCATGCGCTCGCCGAGGCTGATGTTGTCATGGCCGCCGCCGGTGATGTTCTTGGTGAGGTGGTCTTTGATGATGTCCACGGCGGCCAGTTTGCCATTGATGTAAATCTTCAAGCCGGAGGCGCGGCTGCTGCCGTCATTCGTCACGATGACCTGTGTCCACTCATTGAGCGGCACTTTGGCCTGGGTGCGGATGGAGATGGCGTTGCCGGGCCAGAAGTGAATGAGCGACCACTTGATGCGGCCGTTTTCGATGAGGAGTTCGTAGCCACGGCTCGCGGCGTCTGTCCATGCTTGAGAGCGATGCAGGACCACGGCGCGATCTTTGTCATCGGGTGTATGCAGCCAGAGGGAGATGCTGAAGGGATCGTGACGATTGAAGTTTCCGAGCGGTGTGTCCACGGAGTCGTCACCGGTGAACTGGATGGCGTTGCCGAGCTTGCCGGGGACGAGTTTGTTTTCGCCTTTGAGGACGGCCTCGGGGCCCGGAGGCGGGGCTTTGGCTTCTTTCTTTTTCTCGGCTGGCGTTTTGGCTTTGGCCTCGGCTACGGGCTTCGGCTGTGGAGGAGCTGGAGGAGGCGCTGGGTGGAGAGTGTCGGCGAGTTTGTTGCCTTTGAGTTCGTCAAAGGTGAAGTGGGCGATCTGGCCTTCCAGTGATGCGGGCACTCCTGCCTGCAGTTCCAGACTATTGCGGGCAGGAGTGCCCACATCACTTAACTGCTTTTCGAGGGCTGTGACCTTCGCATTCAGCGCAGCCAGCTTCTCCTTCGCCGGTGCATCCATCATCATCATGGCCGGAGTGGGTGGCGAGGGAGTGAAGTAGGAGTAGAGGCCCGCTTCGTCGATGTTTTGCAGCATGGAGAAGAGGCCGTAATAATCCTTCTGCGTCACGGGGTCATACTTATGATCGTGGCAGCGTGAGCATTCAAAGGTGAGGCCGAGGAAGGCGGTGGCCACGGTCTGCACACGGTCCACCACATATTCCACGCGGTACTCCTCTTCCACACTGCCGCCTTCGCTTTCCTGCTGATGCAGGCGGTTGAATGCGGTGGCGAGGATTTGTTCGTCGGTGGGATTGGGCAGCAGATCGCCCGCAAGCTGCCAGGTGATGAATTGATTGAAGGGGAGGTTTTCGTTGTAGGCCTTCACCACCCAGTCTCGCCAGGGCCACACTTCGCGTTCGCGGTCCACCTGAAAGCCGTAGCTGTCGGCATAGCGCGCCTGATCCAGCCAGTCGACGGCCATGCGTTCGCCGTAGTGAGGCGAGGCGAGGAGGCGGGTGACGAGATGCTGGATGCTCGATGCGGGATCAAACTGATGCGCGGTGACAAAGGCGCTGATTTCCTCAGGGGATGGCGGCAGGCCGGTGAGATCGAAGCTGAGGCGGCGGATGAGGGTTTCGGGAGCGGCCTCGGGCTGGAGTTTCAGACTGCGCTCTGCGAGTTCGGCGCTGACGATTTTGTCGATGCTTTGGTTTTGGGTGGCCTCGGGTTTGAGAGGAATGAAGGACCAGTGGGCTTCATACTCGGCGCCTTCATTGATCCATTGCTTCAAGATGGCGACCTCATCCGGCGTCAGATCGGCGAGCTTGGACTTGGCCGGCGGCATGTGGTCATCGGCATCGGTGGTGAGGATGCGCTGGATCATCTCGCTCACTTCTGCTTTGCCGGGCTGGAAGGCTTTGGCTTCGACGGCGGCATCGCGCACATCGAGACGCAGATCGCCTTCGCGCTTCTTAGGGTCGGGGCCGTGGCAGAAGAAGCACTTGTCCGAGAGGATGGGGCGCACATCGCGATTGAACTTCACCTTGGCGGGGGCTGCCGGGAGCAGGGCGGGGAAGGTGAGAAGGATGAGGAGGAGGCGGTGCATGAGGGAGATGGGAAAACTTTGAACGTTCAACATTGAACATTCAATTCCAGAGGGCGGGCAGGGGCGTGGTAGGGTGGAATAACAAACGCGGCGGGTCTGTGCCTCTTTATGGATGAATTGTGTCTTATTCTGCGAGGGCGGTGTGAATAGCTGGTAAATGTGACATGGATCGGCGTATCTGATTTCAGATAGAGTATGTCGAGTCGTCGCAAATACCTGAACTACACCACGCCGTGGGGCGTGGATCTTGCGCGTGTGGCGCAGTCGGGCTGGACGCCGTTTTTGATTCATGAAAGCGGGTATCAGCCGGCGCTGGAGAATTGGAATCACACTGGGGTCGATTCGCCGTTCTGGCGTTTCTATTACAATTCGAAACCGGGCTGCCATCTGATGTTTGAAGGGAGCAAGATCCCCCTGGGACCGAAGTGCGCGGTGCTGATCCCGGCGGACACGGTCTTTGACTGCTGCGGACCGGTGAAGGCGAGCCATTTCTGGCTGCATTTTACGACGGCGCGGCCGGGTGTGTCCATGCCGGCCAGGCCGATGGTGATCGCGGTGGATGACATGCTGCATGCGATGCTGGGGCATTTGATTGAGACGCATCGGGAGGCTGCTGGAGAGCTGCGGGATCATCGGCTGCACCATCTCAGCGCCGCTTTGCTGCATACGGTCTTCGCTGCCCTGGAAACGGAAGCACCGCCCGTGATGCCGGAGCGGCTGGTGGAGGTGCTGGCGCTCATCGCACGTGCGCCGCATTGGAAGCTGACGAACCCGTTTCTGGCGGAGCGTGCGGGGATGAGCGTGGAGCGCTTCATCCGGGCTTTTCGCGAGCACACCGGGCAGACGCCTGCGGTGCATGTGCTGCGGACGCGGGTGCGTCTGGCGGGGGAGGCGCTGGCGCTGACGGACAAGACGATTGACCAGATCGCCGTGGAGTTTGGGTTTCCGAACCGGCATTACTTCAGCCGGATGTTTGCGCGGCAGGTGGGTTGTGGACCGGGGGAGTTTAGGGCGCGACAGAGGGGGAGGAAGTCGGGAGGAATGACGAATGAGGAATGACGAATGACGAATGACGAATGGTGGTGGAATCAGTAAGCTTCTTGAGTCAGTCGCGATGTTCCAGCATTGAAGGGTGGCGGCTTGGCATTCGTCATTTTCGCCTTTATGCCAGCACACCCTTCACGACATTCCCAGCAATGCCCGTCAGGCGCATGTCGAGGCCCTGGAACTTGTAGTTGAGGCGCTCGTGGTTGATGCCGAGGAGGTGCATGAGGGTGGCGTTGAGATCGTGAACGTGCACGGGGTCGCGGACGATGTTGTAGCTGTAGTCGTCGGTTTCGCCGTAGGCGCTGCCTTTCTTCACGCCGCCTCCGGCCATGAAGAGGGAGTAGCAGCGCGGGTGGTGGTCGCGCCCGTAGTTCGTGGCGGTGAGGGTGCCCTGGGAGTAGATGGTGCGGCCAAATTCGCCGCCCCAGACGATGAGGGTGTCATCAAGCAGGCCGCGCTGTTTCAGGTCTTTGATGAGGGCGGTGGTGGGCTGGTCGGTGTCGCGGCATTGTCCGCGAATGGCATTGGGCAGGCCGCCGTGGTGGTCCCAGCCCATGTGGAAGAGCTGGATGCAGCGCACATCGCGCTCGGCGAGACGGCGTGCGAGCAGGCAGTTCGCGGCGAAGGTGCCGGGCTTTTTGACGTCGGGGCCGTAGCTGTCGATGATGTGCTGCGGCTCTTTGGAGGTGTCCACCAGATCGGGCACGCTCATCTGCATACGAAATGCCATTTCATACTGGGAGATGCGTGTGGCGGTTTCGGGATCACCGAAGGATTCGAAGTCGCGCTGATTGAGCGCGGCGAGTTCATCGAGCATCTGGCGGCGCATGGGGCGGTCCACGCCAGCGGGATTGGAGAGGTAGAGAACGGGGTCGCCGGCATTGCGGAAGCGCACGCCCTGATGCTGCGTGGGCAGGAAGCCGCTGCCCCAGAGGCGGTCGTAGAGCGGCTGGTCATCACGACGGCCCGTGCCGAAGGATGTCATCACAACATACGCAGGAAGATCGCGGTTGGCGCTGCCGAGACCGTAGCTGAGCCATGAGCCGATGCTGGGGCGTCCGGCGAGCTGGGAACCCGTCTGGCAGAAGGTGATGGCGGGATCGTGATTGATCGCCTCGGTAAACATGGAGCGAATCACGCACATCTCATCGGCCACGGTGGAGAGATGCGGCAATAGCTCGCTGAGCCATATGCCGCCCTGCCCATGCTGCGCGAATTTGAAGATGGAGGGAGCAACCGGGAAGGCCTTCTGGCCGGAGGTCATGGTGGTGAGGCGCTGCCCTTGCCGGATGCTGGCGGGCAGATCCTCTGCGCGGTGTTTTTCCATCTGTGGCTTGGGATCGAAGAGATCCATCTGCGAGGGCGCGCCGGACTGGAAGAGGTAGATGATGCGTTTGGCCTTGGGCGCGAAGTTGGGGAAGTAACGCGCGGGCTGTGCAGCGGCAGCTTCGTCCTGAAGGAGTGAACCGAGAGCGGCAGCACCGATGGCGGCGGAGGAGTTCTTGAGAAAGATGCGGCGGTTGAGCCGGTCCTGAAGTTGAAGAGAAGGATTCATATCAGTCGCGGGTGATGACGCGGTCGAGGTTGAGAAGCACGGAAGCCGTAGTGGTGTAGGCGGCGAGTTCGGCGGGATTGAGAGAGGCGTCGGCCTTGGTGGCGCCCTGGGCGATGAGGGCGGTGGCTTCGGCGGGCTTCGCCTGGAATTCCGTGATGCGTTTCTGCACACCGGCCACGAGCTGCTTGAGCGCGGCGGGATCGATGCTGCGGGAGGTGGCGCGCTGGTAGCCGTAGGCGATGCGCTGCTCTGGCGTGGCGCCGCCGTGCTGCATCATCTGCTGTGCGAGAGAGCGTGCAGCTTCGACAAAGGTGACTTCATTGAGCAGCGAGAGGGCCTGCAGCGGGGTGTTGGTGCGGCTGCGTTTGACGGTGCAGATCTCGCGCGTGGGCGCATCAAAGAGCAGCATGGTGGGCGGTGCGGCGGTGCGTTTCCAGATGGTGTAGAAGCTGCGGCGGTACAGGCCTTCGCCGGTGTCTGCCTTGTAGCCGCGGAGGTCGCCGTACTTGCTGGTCTCGTCCCAGACGCCTTCGGGCATGTAGGGCTTCACGCTGGGGCCGCCGACTTTCGGCACGAGCAGTCCGGCCAAGGCGAGTGCTTGATCGCGCACCACCTCGCCGGGAAGACGGAAGCGCGGGCCGCGTGCGAGGAGGCGGTTCTCAGGATCTTTCTCCAGCAGCGCGGGCGTGAGCTTGGATGACTGCCGGTACGTGGCGCTCATGACGATGAGCTTTTGCATGGCCTTCATGTCCCAGCCACAGCGGATGAACTCGGTGGCCAGCCAGTCGAGCAGCTCCGGATGCACAGGATACTCCGACTGCGTGCCGAGGTTTTCGGTGGATTTGGACAAGCCGTAGCCGAAGAATTTTTCCCAAGCGCGATTTACCCACACGCGGGCGGTGAGGGGATTTTCAGGCGAGACGATCCACTGCGCGAGGCCTAAGCGATTGGCTGGCGCGTTCTTCGGCATAGGTGGAAGCACGGCGGGGGTGACCATGCTGACCTTGTCGCCGGGCTTGTCATACTCGCCGCGTTTCAGCACAAAGGCATCGCGCACGGGGCCTTCTTTCATCACCATCACGGAGGGGACGGTGCGCTCGTACTTCTCCAGCTCAGCCTTGGCTGCGGCGAGTGCGTAGTCGGCATCACGCAGGGGGCTGTCCACACTGGCGCGGAAGTATTTTTCCAGCTCGCTGCGCTGCTGAGGCGTGCGGTTTTCGGTGGGGGCTTTCAGGATGGCCAGCACGGATGCGGGCGGGCCGCCGGTGCCGTCGAGGCTGGCGAGTGCGGGCTCTGCATCGGTGGTGGAAAGGCGGAAGCGCCCCACATTGTGTCCGGCAAAAGTGGACTGATGTAGCATGCGGACGGTCAGCGTTGCACCGGCGGGAACATGCACGGCTTTGTCCACGATGAACATGGCGTTGCGCTCCACGCGTTTTTTGGGGTCGTTGCCGTCGATGGCCCAGCCATTCTTGGGATTATTGTCGAGCAGCAGCTTCACATCGTAGCCTTTTTGCGAGTAGTCCGCTTCAGCGCGGGCAAAGGTGATTTTCACCGGCTGCTTCAAACTGGGCGCGCTGATTTCGCCTGCGATGCCGGTGAGCACGAAGTTGCCGTTGGAGGCACGGCCCAGGCTTTGATTGGGCAGCGCAGGGTCTGGCAGCGCCTCCAGCAGCAGGCCGGTGAAGCTGCCCTCCGCCAGCGGCGCGGTGATGGTGTAGGTGTCGGAGTTGGGATTACGCCCTCCCGCGATCCATGAGGCATCCTCCAGCTTGCGCAAGGAAGCGCCTCCTTGGGATTTGGCTTCTGTGATGGGCAGAACTTCCCACATGGGCTTCTTCGCGGTGTCGGGGTTTTCCATGTCAGCCTCCCAGCTGGCCACGAGGTTGGGAAGCTGGAGCTGGGTCTCGGTGACTTTGGACTGGGCGGCGTCGATCTTTTTGCGAAGCAGGGCGAGCTGCTTTTCCTCCTCGGCGTCCGGCACGGAGATGACAGGATCGGAATTGCCCCCGCTGCGATTGGAGCTGCCCTGGATGGTGCCGCTCTCGGTGATGTTGTTGAAGAAGGCGAAGAAGGAATAGAAGTCCTTTTGCGAGAAGGGATCATACTTGTGATCGTGACAACGGCAGCAGTTCAGCGTGAGGCCGAGCCAGGTGAAGCTGGTGGTTTCCACACGGTCGATGATGTTTTCGATGCGCCATTCCTCGGCGATGATGCCGCCTTCACCATTGAGGCGATGATTGCGGTTGAAGCCTGTGGCGACGATTTGATCACGCGTGGCATTGGGCAGCAGATCGCCGCCAATTTGTTCGAGAGTGAACTGATCGAAAGGCTTGTTGTCGTTGAAGGCCTTGATGACCCAATCGCGCCAGGGCCACATGGAGCGGCTGCTGTCCGTCTGGAAGCCGTGGCTGTCCGCAAAGCGTGCGAAGTCGAGCCACTGCATGGCCATGCGCTCGCCGTAGTGCTCGGATTTGAGCAGGCGATCCACCACCTTTTCATAGGCCTGCGGAGATGTGTCTTTTTCAAACGCGGCGATCTCTTCGGGGGTGGGGGGCAGGCCGGTGAGATCAAGCGTGACGCGGCGCAGCAGTGTGGCGGGATCTGCCTCGGGTGAAGTGTGGAGCTTTTCTTCCTGCAGTCGAGCAGCGATGAAGGAGTCGATGGGATTGCGAATGGTGAACGTGGGATCGGTGATCTTCGGTTCAGGCGAGCGCTCGGGTTTGAGGAAGGCCCAGTGGCCCTGATACTCCGCGCCTTCGGTGATCCATTGGCGCAGGATGGCTTTCTCCTCGGCGGTCAGAGGCTTGCCGTCTTTGTCGGGCGGCATCACGTCGTCATCGTCATGCGGCAGCTCGACGCGGGCGATGAGCTGGCTCAGCTCGGGCTTGCCGGGGACGAGGGCGATGTCGCCAGACTTTGCGGGCTTGATGGCGGAGTCGCGCAGATCAAGGCGGAGGTCGCCTTTGCGATGGCTGGCATCCGTGCCGTGGCAATGAAAGCACTTTTCATTGAGGATGGGCCGCACATCGCGGTTGTATTTCAGTTTGGCAGACTCCGCCGCGTGCAGTGCAGGGAGGGCCAGGAGGAAGAGAAGTGTGCAGCGCATGGGTTGGACGATAGTGTTGATGCTAACGTCTGTGGGGCCATGCCTTTTAGTGGGTTTGTTATGCCCAATTCTGCTCAGCCCGCCATCTGGTCCGCAATCTCTTCAGCGGGGTAGGTCCAAATTTCGCTCAGCGTCGGGTGGTAGTGCGGGATGGCCATGAACTGCTGGACGGTGGATTTGAAGTTCATGGCGATGACGACTTCATGGATCAACTCGGTGGCTTCGGGGCCGACGACGCAGGCGCCGAGGATCTCGCCGGTTTCGGCATGGGCGAGCATCTTCACGAAGCCGGCGGTTTCGCCCATGACCATGGATTTGCCGTGGTCGTTGAAGGGATAGCTGGCTTCAAGGAAGGGGATGCTTTGCTCCTTGAGCTTCTCGGTGGTAGCACCGACGACGGCGACCTGCGGATGTGAAAACACCCCGAAGAGCGTGAGCCGGTAGTCTATGGCTTCATCGGCTGCTTTGCCCTGAATGAGTTTCGCGGCATTGCGCGCTGCGATTTCTCCCTGCTGGATGGCGATGTGAACGACATCGAGCGGGCTGCACACATCACCTGCCGCAAAGATGTGCGGCTGGGAGGTCTGCATGCGGTCGTTGATGACGACCTTGGATTTGTGAAGGGCGACTTTGGCGGCATCCAGCGCGAGGCTCTTCGTCGCGGGCACGCGACCCAAGGCGAGGAGGATTTCATCGACGAGGATGGCGTGGGTGTGGCCAGACTCGGTGAACGAGATGCGCTTGCGGCCCTCGTGAGTGGAGACGGCGCTGAGGTGCGTGCCGAGGTGGACCTTCATGCCGCGCTCAGAATATGCTTTGGCGATGACATCGCTGCATTCGCGATCGAGACCGGTGAGGAGCTGGGTGTTGCGCTGGATGAGCGTGACGTTGCAGCCCATGGCTTCGAGGTAGTGGGCCATTTCGAGGGCGATGGCACCGCCGCCGAGAACGGCGATGGTTTTGGGAAGGGTGTCGGCATCGAGCACGTCATCGCTGGTCCAGAAGCCGGTTTCGGCAAGGCCGGGGACGTTTGGCACCATGACTTCAGAGCCGGTGGCGATGCTGAAGCTGCGGGCGGTGGTCTGGAAGGAGGCGGAGCCATCGCGCGGGAGCACCTCCACGGTGTGGGCGTCAATGAAGCGAGCGTGACCGCGATAGAGCGTGAATCGCCCATCTTCGAGCTGGCCCTGCCGATACCCGGCGAAGTCGGCGATGAGGGTGCGCTTGCGATCACGGATGGTACGGACATCCACGCCGTGGGACGTGGCCTTGAGGCCGAACTCCTCCGCGTGGCGGATATGGAGCTGGCGGTTGGCGGATTCGATGAGTGTCTTGCTGGGCATGCAACCGCGCAGGATGCAGAGGCCGCCGAGTTCGGGTGCGCCATCGATGACTGCGACACGGAGGCCGGCGCTGTGGGCGGTGCGTGCTGCTGCATAGCCGCCGCTGCCGCCGCCGATGACGATGAAGTCGAATGAGTGTTCTGACATGGGGGAGAGGTGAAGGGGGGGAGGTGATGTGCAAGCTGGGGACTTGGTACGTTTACGAATGATGAGGCGGCGAATACGCTCGTTAACGCGACAGTTTCGTGGGGACAAAACGAAGATGCCCCATGGAGCATGGGTATTTTGTTGCTCTGCCTTGACGTGGTTTGCCTCAGAACCGACTGAGGCCGAACCAGGAACTCTGAACTGCTATCTCCGCTGCCGCACGGCCTCAAATAAGATGGCAGCGCCCGCAGCAGCCACATTGAGGGATTCCACAGGCACATGCAGGGGGATGCGAACACGGGCGTCGCAGGCGGCCATGATCTCGGGACTCGCACCGCGGCCTTCATTGCCGAGGATGAGGAGGGTGGGCTGGCGCCAGTCGTAGTCGTAGTGGAGCAGATCGGCTTCGCCGGTGGCGACGACGGTTTTGAGACCACGAGCGCGGCAGGTCTCAATGGTCCCGAGGCCGGAGACATCGGGCAGAATGGGCAGGCGGAAGGCGGAACCCATGGAACTGCGGAGGGTCTTGGGAGAAAAGGCGTCTGCGGAGCCGGCGAAGGAGAAGATGCCGCTGGTACCGGCGGATTCTGCAGTGCGAACGAGGGTGCCGAGATTGCCGGGGTCCTGGATGCGGTCGAGGCCGAGGATGAGCGGGGCAGGGGGGGCAAAGAGAGAATCGAGCGCAGGCCACGGCCGTTCCGCGATGACGATGATGCCCTGGGTGGAGGTGGTGTCGCTCAAGGATTCGAGGACGGACTCGGAAAGCTGGAAGACGGGGCAGGAAAGGCGCTCCAGCAAGGCCTGCTGCGCAGTAGAGGGCGTGGCGGAGGTGAAGCAGGCCTGAAGATTGAGATCCGAGGAGACGCACTCGGCCACGAGGCGCTCACCCTCGACGAAGATCAGGTCGCGCTCACGGCCCTCGCGGACTCTGCGGGCGTGTTTGATGCGTTCGTTGGAGGAGCTGGTGATGAGCATGCGGAGGAAGGGCGGGCTGATTATCCTTCGTCTAATCCTGTTGTAAATCCATTTGCCGAATGAACGTGCGCGTTTATTGTCACGGCCCCTCACGAATAGGCCTGCATAGCTCAGTGGTAGAGCAGCGGTTTTGTAAACCGCAGGTCGTCGGTTCGACCCCGACTGCTGGCTCCATCGTGAAACTCACTTTACGTAGGGAAAGCGGGGCTTTTGCGAGCTGAAGCAGATTGCGGGGACTGACGAAGATTGGCGGGATTTCGTGGCTGGAAACGGATACACCCGAAGGGGTGGAGACGGTGAAAAGCAGGTCTGGCAGCCTCGTTAGTCATATCTGAACCGACCGACCCGCACCAAATCTTCACCTTGGAAGCAAGAAGAATGTCCAAGTTGCTGCCTCAGGCGGCTACCGTCCGTGAGGTATCCTCTTCTGACACTGGCCCACTTAGCGTCTCTTCGGAAACCGGCGCCGTGCCCTCAAGATTGACACTCATCCTGGGATGGCTCGATCTCCAAGTCCCATAGCGACAACAGAACACATGCTCGCTGCCAACATCGGGCGTTTGTCGCTGACCCCTATTATTGGTCAATGACGAGCATGGGACGCGACCAGTCTTTCTGGGCATGCGCAATCGCAACGGCGCACCAGGAGGGAGTCTTCTTTCAGCACGCGCGCTACTCCTATTAGGCGGTGTGAAATATTTTTCAATATACCGCTTGAGGTCACTTGGTTCCTCAAAAGGCCACGCAACTTGGAACTGTGACTGCGTGTAGAGGCTGTAGGTGTTGGGAGAGCCGGTCACCTCATCGCGTCCGCTCTGGCGGCTGTCGGTCACTTGGGGCTGCGCCTGACTTCCACGAAAGAAAACTGTCGACAGTTTCGTTGTGCTTCTGTCACCCTGCTGCCTCATGACCAAGAACCACGCCCAGCCCCGTCGCAATTTGCCCCATGAAATCGCTTCTCAATTGCGTCACGACATCATTTCCGGCACTTGCAAGCCGGGTGAAGCCCTCGCGGAGCCGGTGCTGGCCGGACGTTTCGGGGTCAGCCGTGCGCCGGTGCGTGAAGCGATGATCGAGTTGGAGCGTGCAGGCCTGGTGCAGTTTGAGCCGACCGGAAGGACGCGCGTGCGGACGCTGGAGGAAAAGGATATCACCGAAATTGTCGAAGCGCGGATCGCCTTGGAATCGATGGGTGCGCGGCTGGCGGCCATCCGTTGGACTGCGGCAAACACCCGCTGGATAGAGGCAAGCATCGCGGCGCAGGAGAAGGCGACAACCGGGGTGAAGTTCAGTGAACTGGACATCGCCATGCATGAATACATCATGCAATGCAGCGGCAATGAACGGCTGGTCACGCTATGGCAATATGTCCGCTGGCAGTTCGAGATGGCGCTGACCTACATCCACAGCCTCCAGCAAAAGATGGCCCCTGATCTCCGCAGTTTCAGCGTGATGGGGCATCGAAATGTACTGAAGCCGCTGGCCGGTCGCCAGCCGGAAGCCGCCGCCAAGGTGATGTCTCAGCATATCAAAGACTCCATTGAGTGGTACACCCCCGAAACCCCGGAACCACAGCCTGCCGCGAAAGCCACCCACGCAGGCAAACGCTCAACTCCCACCAAGTGAACCCGCCTCGTTTGACTCCCCTGCTGCTCTGGATTGCCGCGACCGCCACTCCGGCGCTGGCGGTTGATGACGTACAGCGTGCGGCGGCGGCCTTCTTTGAGAATGAAGTGCGGCCTGTCCTGGTGAAGCGATGCCATGAATGTCATAGCAACACGAAGCAGAAGGGCGGCCTGCGGGTGGACCACATCGGCTACTTGAAAACGGGGGGTGACACCGGCCCGGCATTGGTGCCGGGGAAGCCGGAAGAGTCCGCGCTCATCGAGGCAGTGCACTATGCGAACGCAGACTTCCAGATGCCACCCAAGCAGAAACTGCCGGACGCCGAGATCGCGATTCTGGAGCAGTGGATCAAGATGGGTGCGCCGTGGCCCGAAGATGCCTCGAAGCAGGTCGTGGTGACTGAGGGCGGATTCACGGAAGAGCAGCGAAATTACTGGTTTTTTCAGCCGGTGGCGAAGGTGTCTCCGCCGCAAGTGGGCGGTAGATGGGTGCGCAATGACATCGACCGCTTCATCGAGCAGAAGCGTGCTGCGCTGAAGCTCACACCCGCCGCTGAGGCGGATCGCCATGAACTGGTGCGCCGTGTTTATTTTGACCTTCACGGACTGCCGCCGACGCAGAATCAGATCGACACCTTTGTGAACGCCAAGGAGCCGCTGGTCTATGAAAAGCTCGTGGACGAACTGCTGGCGAGCCCGCGCTATGGCGAACGCTGGGCGCAGCACTGGCTCGACCTCGTTCGCTACGCGGAAAGTGATGGCTACAACCAGGACGCTTATCGCTCGTTTGTCTGGCCTTATCGTGATTACGTTATCCAATCGTTCAACGACGACAAGCCCTACGACCATTTCGTGCGCGAGCAGCTCGCGGGCGACGAGATCGCGCCGGATGACCCGAAGGTGATGATCGCCACCGCCTTCCTGCGCCATCCGGTTTATGAATACAACCTGCGCGATGTGCGCGGCCAGTGGGACCTGATTCTCACGGACCTGACGGACACCGCCGGTGAGCTTTTTCTCGGACTGAGCATGGGCTGTGCGCGCTGCCACAATCACAAGTTTGATCCCATTCTACAAAAAGACTACTATCGCCTGCGCGCCTTTTTCACGCCGGTGCATTGGCGCGACGATTTGAAGCTCGTCACTCCGGCGGAGAAGCAGGCCTTTGATGAGCAGCAGGCGAAGTGGGAAGCCGCCACGGCTGCGATCCGCACCAAAATGGACGCACTCACGAAGCCGGGCATCGACCGGGTGGTGGAAACGTGGCGTGTCAGTTTCAGCGAAGACTTGCAGGCGATGACCTTCAAGCCAGCGGACCAGCGTGATGCGCTGGAGAAACAACTCGGCGGACTTTGTGAGCGCCAGTTGGAATTCGCGCGTGCGTCCTTTGACCCGACGAAGAATCTCAAGACCGACCAAGCCAAGGCGGAATACAAGGCGCTCAAGGAGGAACTCAACCAATTCCAGCACTTGAAGCCGAAGCCACTCCCCGAAGCCTTCGTTGCCACGGATGCGGGCCCCGCAGCACCCGCCAACCTGCTGAGCACCCGCAAGGGCGATCAGGAAATCGCGCCGGGCTTCCTTGCCATCGTGGACCCGAACCCGCCCAAGATCACGCCAACAACAACCTCCACCGGACGTCGCACAGCACTCGCCGACTGGATCACACGACCGGACAACCAGCTCTCCACCCGGGTCATCGTGAACCGTGTGTGGCAGTATCATTTCGGGCGCGGCATGGTCGCGTCAGCCAGTGAATTTGGCACGCTGGGCGAGAAGCCGTCGCACCCTGAACTGCTCGATTTCCTCACGGCAAAGTTTGTGGCCGGAGGCTGGCATTTAAAAGCACTGCATCGCGAGATCATGCTTTCCGCCACCTATCGCCAAACGGCGCGCCGCGAGCCGGATGCGACGGCGGCAAAGGTCGATCCATCGAATGTCTATCTCTGGCGCTTCAATCCCCGCCGGCTGGATGCGGAGCAGGTCCGCGACGCCATGCTGGCGGTGAGCGGCGAACTTGACCTCACGGCTGGAGGGCCATCCGGCGATGGCAATGGCACACGCCGCTCCGTTTACACGCGGAAGAAGCGCAACAGCCCAAACGATCTGCTGCTGGCGCTCGACATGCCAGCGGGTTTTACCAGCATCGCCGAGCGGCAGAGCACGACGACGCCGACCCAGGCCTTGCAGTTGCTCAATGGCGACTGGTTGCTCGCGCGTGCCCGCAAGCTGGCTTCGCAGGTGAAGGGCCTCGACGATGTCTGGCTTGCTGTTCTGGGCCGGCGCCCCACAGATCAAGAGCGGGCGACGGCGGAGGCCTTTCTCAAGAAACGCATTGGCATGGCCGAAGCTGCGCTTCCCGCCACCGCAGAAAATGCTGCCCCCGCCACGGGCTTTCATTTCAACAGCCCGCATGAGCGTTTGCTCGTGCGTTCCAATGAAAAAGAGGGCGATGAATTCACCGTCGAGGCCAACGTGAAACTCGACAGCGTCGATGTGAATGCCGAACTGCGCACCCTGGTCTCGCATTGGGACGGCGGCAAAGCCAGCCTGGAATCCTTCGGCTGGAGCATCGACGTCACCGGTCAAAAGTCGCGTTACAAGCCGCGCAACATCCTCATGCAGTTGGTTGGCGAAGACGAGAACGCGAACATCGGTTATCAGGTGGTGGCATCTGACATTCACATCGAGGTGGGCCGCCGCTACCACCTGGTGGTGCGTGTTTCCAGCACTCGTCATAGCGTCACTTTCACCGTGCGTGATCTCGATACTCCCGGGGCCGCCGTGCAGTCCGCAGTCGTGCCGCTGGATGGCCTCTCCAATCTCAGCCGGGGTGCTTCACCGGTCATCCTCGGTGGCCTGAACAAGCGCACGCCGACGCGGCAATGGGACGGCCAGATTGAGGCGCTGCGCATCGTGGCGGGTCACGCTGATGACAGCGCGCTCAACACCGATGCCGAAAAATGGAATGCCGGTCTTTTCATCTGGCGTGCCGCTGATCCGCCGAACTCACAATTCACCTGGAGTGGTGCCGACACCGGAGCCCCCCAGGAAAATGACCCGTTGCTCAAAGCCATGACCGGCCTCTGCCAGGTGCTGCTGAGCTCAAATCAGTTCTTCTACCTTCATTAATTCCACCGCCATGTCCTGCCATCGCTACGACCTTCCTGCCTCGCGCCGCGACTTCCTGCAAACTGCCGGTGGCGGCTTCGGTGCCGTCGCGCTGGCGGCGCTCATGGGCGAGCAGGCCCAGGCAGCGCCGGTTCGTCTGCCCCAACGTATGGCCAGGACAAAGAGCGTCATTTTCCTCTTCATGGAAGGTGGTCCCAGCCACCTCGACACCTTCGACTACAAGCCGCTGCTGAACAAGCTGGCCGGTCAATCCCTGCCCGCGAGTTTCAAGACGCCGCTCACGGCGGCAGGCGAGGCGAAGTCGCCCCTGCTCGAATGCAAACGCACCTGGAAGCAACACGGCCAGGGCGGCTTGTGGATCTCCGACTGGTTCCCCCAGGTCGCCGGTCATGCGGACGATCTCGCGGTGATTCGCTCCTGTGCCTCCAGCGGGATCAATCACGCGGGCGGTGTGTGCTCGATGAACACGGGCTCACTGTTTGGCGGTCGTCCGTCTCTCGGCGCATGGGCGTCTTACGGGCTCGGCACAGAGAACCGGAACCTGCCCGCCTTTGTCGTCATCAAGGACAGCGAGGCATCCGTCGTGAACGGTGTGCGCAACTGGGGCAATGGCTTCATGCCAGCAGTGTATCAGGGCGTCGAATTTCACTCCGACGGCACGCCGATCAAATACCTGGACAACCCCAAAGGCGTGGACCGCCGTGAACAGCGCGACAAGCTCGACCTCCTCGGTGCGCTTGACCGCGATTTCAATGCGAACCGCGCCAGCAACACCGAACTGGACGCCCGCATCCAGGGCTTCGAACTCGCCTACCAGATGCAGGCTGAAGCGCCCGGCGCGGTCGATTTGAGTGGAGAAACCGAGCTCACCAAAAAGCTCTATGGCATGGACCACGCGGCCACCGCCACCTTTGGGCGGAACTGCCTCCTCGCCCGCCGCCTCGTCGAAAGCGGGGTGCGCTTCGTGCAGCTTTACAGCGGTGCTGGCAGCAAGTGGGACAGCCACAACGGCATCGAGGCCAAGCATTCGCAGCTCTGCCACTCCGTGGACAAACCTATTGCCGGGCTGCTCACCGATCTCAAGTCTCGCGGCCTGCTGGAGGAAACTCTTGTCATCTGGGGCGGCGAATTTGGCCGCACGCCCATGAGTGAAAAAGGCGACGGCCGCGATCACAACCCCACGGGCTTCACCATGTGGATGGCCGGCGGTGGAGTACACGGGGGCCAGACCTACGGCAGCACGGACGATCTGGGTCTCTATGCCGTGGAAGACCGCCTGCACGTACACGACATTCACTCCACGATTCTGCATCTGCTGGGCATCGATCACACGCGGCTCATCTATCCTCACATGGGTCGGCCAGAACGCATCGACCAAAACGAAGGGCACCCTTTTACCAAGCTGCTGGGAGCGGGATTCACCCAGAGTTAGGCAGTAGAATGAGGGCAGTAGAATTCAGAACTCACCATTCTACTGCCCCCATTCTACTGCCCCCATTCTACTGCCTATTAATCCCGCCCAATTTCACAAAACGACTTCTTCTCCCATGACTCCTGTTACCAAATCAAATCTCCAACTCGGCTCCTGGCTGCAAACCGGTTCCGCCGTCATCGCCGAACTTGCCGATATGAGCGGCTTCGACTGGCTGCTCATCGATCTCGAGCATGGCTGCGGCACCGAGGCCATGGTGCTGCCGCAGATCCAGGTCATCCGCCATGCCGATGCCATCGTGCGAGTCGGCGCGCCGCATCCCGATCTCATCGCTCGTTCGCTGGACTGGGGTGCTGCGGGAATCATGGTACCGATGGTTTCCACGGCGGAAAAAGCCGAAGCCTGTGTGCGCGCCATGCGCTACCCGCCGCGTGGAGACAGAGGTCTCGCCGGAATGGTGCGCGCCTTTAATTTCGGACTCCATCGCGAAATGCGCACGCCTGTTTTCTATGCCCAGATCGAGACAATTGAGGGAGTTGAAAACGCACGCGCAATCGCCACTGTCGATGGTGTGGATGTCCTCTTCATTGGTCCGATGGATTTGAAGCTCAACCTTCAGTCCCGCCCCGAACGCACCAGCATGGACTACGCGGCCTGCCTGCTCGAAGTCGCCGCTGCGGCCAAGGCTTCGGGCAAATCTTGCGGCCTGCTCTGTCGTCAGACCGACGATTTTGCCGAGCTTCAGACGCTCGGTTTCACCCATCTTGCCATCGAGACTGACGTCACGCTTTTGCGCGAGAGCTACCGCAACGTCGTCCAACCTCTTCGAGTCTCAATATGACCTTGAGAACAACCATCTCGCTGCTTGGCATCTTCGGTGTCGGTGGACTTCACGCAGACGATTCAAAGCCTGTGCTGCAACTGGATTTCGGCCAGGAAGAATCGGCTCCGTTGATTCCTGTTGGCAATGTGGTGCGTGATCAGGCCGGGCCGCGTCCGCCGGAGTTTCCAGATTTTGAATCAAACAACACCGCCATTCAGTTGAAGGGAAAAGGTTCCCGTTTTGAAATCAAAGATCCAGGGCCGCAGAGTCCATTCGATTTCACCAATGGCGATGCCATCACGATGGAATCCTGGGTCAAGGTGGATCAACTAAGTCCCGGCCAGCCAGTGTATATCGTGGGAAAAGGTCGCACCAATTCGCCGCACTTTGCCCGCAATAATCAGAACTGGTCTCTGCGCGCCATCGGCGGGAGTGCTGGCCTGGCGCATCTCAGCTTTCTCTTTGCCAGTGCTCCAGAACCCGGCGGCCAGAACACCTGGCATATCTGGAATTCAGAGGCGTCTTTCAAGATCGCCACGGGCTGGCATCACATCGCCCTTTCATACGTCTTTGGCAAACCCGACACGCTGCGCGGATGGATTGACGGCGTGGCAACCAAGGGTGCATGGGGTGCGGATGGAGCGACGACCAAGGCACCCGTGGTCGATAATGACGACGTTTGGATCGGCTCTTCTCTGGGCGGCAGCGCGGGCAACAGTCTGGTGGGTTTCCTGGATGCCGTGGCGATCCATCGACGCGTCCTGACCGAGGCAGAAATCGCGAAACACAGCCGGCGAAAAGATGGCCCCCAAGTGGTGATGCCTGCTGCCCCTAAAATGCCGGAGTTGGGAGAGATCCAGGCAGGAAAAGTGCTCGTTCAATTCAGTGAAGGTCTCTCCGCCTCGGATCGTTGGCCCAATTCGATTGAGGCACCGAAGGAATCCGCCCGCTGGTGGGGCGCTGCGTTCCTGCTGCCCCGTGTGCCGGTGCAGTTTGACGACTGGGGCATCCGGTCGAGTTGGCAAGCGCCGCTGTTGCTCCGCATGGCCGCAGACGTGGCACTCCCGGAAGGCTCACGGCGTTTGCTGCTGCGAACTCGCGGACTGTCACGTCTCTGGATCGATGGCGAGTTGATCGCTGAAACAAAACCAGCAGTCGCCAATGGCGAAAATGGTTTCGATCCGGTAACGCCGCTGGCGAAGCCGCCGCATCCCGGAGTGCGAGTCAAAGGCTACCACCAGCAGGAAGTTTTCGGAACGCTAAAGACACCGCCCAAGAAGACGACATCCCGCGTCGTGCTGGAGTTGATTGTCGGCGGCAAAAACCAGCGCACCGATACCGGAGAGGTCACCGTCGCCCTTGAGTCTGCGGGTGGCGATTCATTCACCATTCTCCAGGCTGGCGGCAAACCGGAACTTTCTTTGACGGATGCCCAGGTCGAGCCAGCCCTTAGCGAAATCGAAACTTCACTGGCCCGATTTGACGACACCAATCGACGCAAAGCATCCAAGTCCCGTGATGCGTTTTGGCAGAAGCGCCATGGCATCGCCAAGGAATGGGTGAAGAAAAATCCGGCACCAAAACCACCTCTCGAAGGCCACCCCGTGGATGCCTTTATCGACGCAAAAATCGGCAAGGCCCTCGCGGTGGGTTCTGCCACCACAGGCGCAGCGAAGGTTTTCCACGGTGAGATTCTACCGGTCCTGCGGGAACAGTGTTTCCGCTGCCACGGCGAGAAAGACAAGGGCGGTCTGAAGCTGAACACGCGTGAGGCCGCCCTGCGTGGAGGTGATTCGGAAGTCCCGTCGATTATTCCCGGCAATCCGGCGGCCAGTGAATTGATCAAGCGCCTCCGCAGCAACGACGAGGATCAGATCATGCCGCCCACCGGCGACCGCCTCAAGGAGGAACAGATCACGCTGCTGGAGTCGTGGATTCGCAGCGGGGCCGACTGGCCCGCCCCTCCGGTCGATCCTGAAAAACTCGCCAAAACACCCATCACCTCCGACACCGCTTTTCTCCGGCGCATCTATCTGGACACGATCGGTCTGCCGCCTGCCCCGAACGAAGCGAAGGCGTTTCTCGCCGACACCGATCCTGACAAGCGCACCAAGCTGATCGACCGGCTGCTCGCCGATGAACGCTGTGCGGATCACGACATGAGCGGCTGGATGGATGTTCTCGCGGAGAACCCCACCTTGCTCAATGCTTCGCTCAACAGCACCGGGCCGTTTCGCTGGTTTCTGTACGATGCCCTGCGTGATAACAAGTCGCTCGACCGCATGGTCACGGAGTTGCTCCTGATGCGCGGAGATGCCGCACACGGCGGCAGTGCCGGCTTTGCTCAGGCGGCGGAAAACGATGCCCCGTTCGCCGCCAAAGGCCACATCGTTGCCGCCGCGTTTCTCGGCATCGATTTGCAGTGCGCCCGCTGTCATGATTCGCCCTATCACTCCACCCTGCAGCGTGATCTCTATTCACTGGCCGCCATGCTGGAGCGCAAGACCGTGATAGTCCCGAAGACCAGCCGTGTCCCGGCGGCATTTTTTGAACAGAAAGCCCGCGAGTCGTTGATCCGCGTGACGCTGAAACCTGACGAGCCGGTGACGCCCGTCTGGCCCTTCGCTGGCGTGACCGGTGTGGCGGAAAATGCCGGCCTCGAATCCCTCATCGAAGACCCCAAAGACACGCGGGAACGCCTCGCGGCCCTCATCACTTCGCCGGAGAACCGGCGTTTCCCACGCGTGATTGTGAACCGGGTTTGGAAACGCCTCATGGGTGCGGGTTTTGTGGAGCCAGTGCAGGATTGGGAAGGCCATGACGCCAGTCACCCGGAGCTGCTCGACTGGCTCGCCACTGAGCTGATTTCCGCCGACTACGATGTCCGGCACATCGTCCGGCTCATCGTCACGTCGCAGGCTTATCAACGTGAGGCAGGTTTGGAAAATCTGGTCTCTGCGAGTGCCGCTGAACGCTTTTTCAATGCGCCAGCGCGTCGTCGCCTCACCGCTGAACAGATCCTCGACTCGCTGCACACGGCTGCCGGAGTCGCCATCGATTCCGAAGCCATGACCTTCATTCACGACGGATCCAAAACGCTGCAGTCGCGGCAGGATCTCGGCTTTCCCCGCCGTGGCTGGATGTTCGCCAGCCTCAACAACGAACGGGATCGCCCGAGTCTGGCCCTGCCCCGTGCACAAGCCGCAGTGAATGTGTTGGAGGCGTTTGGATGGGACGGCTCCCGCCAAAAACCGATCTTTGAGCGTGATACAGATCCGAACATGCTCCAGCCCGGAATCCTTGAAAACGGCACGCTGACCCAGTCGTTGTCCAGAGCGTCATGGAAATCTGAGCTGGCCAATCTCGCGGTGGAAGCGACTTCACCGGAAGCCCTGCTGGAAAACTTATTCCTCCGTTTTCTCAGCCGCAAGCCGTTGCCATCCGAACGGGATTCGTTTCTCCCGGTGTTGCAGTCCGGCTTTGAAAAACGACTCACACCCGCCGCTCAAATCGTGACACCGACGCAGCCGGAACCACTGCGACTGGTGACCTGGCTCAACCATGTGACACCAGACGCCAACACCATTCAGCAGGAGAACGAAAACCGCGCCCAGCGTGGACCCAGCCCCGATCCGCGTTTGCAACCGGAATGGCGGGAAGTTTACGAAGACCTCATCTGGAGCCTGATCAACGATCGGGATTTTGTGTGGGTGCCGTGACACGAAGAGTAGGCAGTAGAATGGGGGCAGTAGAATTCAAAATCAGAATTTCAGATCAAAAAATTCTACTACCTCCATTCTACTGCCTTCATTCTACCGCCCCCATTCTACTGCCTGAAAAAAACCTCCCATCATGCCTATCCACCGCACACTCAACCTGCCAGCCATCACGGATGCCGAGTTTGCCCGCATCGACAAAGCGGTGATGGGCCATGCTTATGACATCCAGAATCGCATGGGCCGACTTTTCGACGAGCGCATCTATGAAAACGAGCTCGCCGGCCGGCTGCGAGCTGATGGCTTTGAGGTTTTCTCCCAGATTCCGGTTCAAGTGGTTCATGGCAGCTTCTCCAAGACCTATTACCTCGACCTGATCGTGAACGGCATGGTCTATGAGCTGAAAGTTGTCGAAACTCTACATCACTCGCACAAGGCCCAGGCGTTGCACTACGCCATGCTACAAGGCGTGCGGTTGGTGAAGCTGCTCAACTTCGGCGTAGACAGAATTCAGGGGGATCTTATCAAAAATCTCCTGGTTGATTCCGAGCGGCATCACCCCGTGCTGCAAAAAGGTGGTTGGAAACCGCAGACTCCCGGCTGCGAGCGCCTTGTTGAGCATCTTCGCATTCTGCTCAACGACTGGGGCACTCATCTCAGCGGGACGCTCTACAACGAAGCACTCATTCATCACTTCGGAGGTGAGCCGCAATGTTTGAAGCGCGTCGATGTCCGTTCCGCCACTTCCGTTTTAGGCTCCCATCTTGTTCAGATGCACGCACCCAACGCGACATTTCACGTGACCACTCTCAGCCAAGGCCAGACATCGTATCAACGTCAACTTCAGCATGTCTTCGACCGCATCCCGCCTCAAGTCATGCAATGGATCAATCTCAATCATGCCAGAGTCGAACTCACGACACTTAGCAAGACGGAAGAGCCGGCAGTAGAATGGGGGCAGTAGAATTCAGAACCAGAAATTCAGATCAAAAATTCTACTGCTCCCATTCTACTGCCTGGAAATCCTTCACCATCGCCACCCCACCCTCATGAAGCGCAGACACTTTCTCAAAACCGGAGCCACGCTGTCCGGCAGCCTTGCCTTGCCGCACTCGCTTTTGGCGGAGGCTCTTTCGCCGCCCATTCGGGGAAAAGCGGAGCATGTCATTTCGATCTGGCTGGGAGGTGGCATGGCGCAGACCGACACCTTCGACCCCAAACGAGTGGGCGACCCAAAAGTAAAAAAGGCAGGCTCTTACTACCCGTCCATCGACACCGCCGTCCCCGGTGTTCGTGTGTGCGAACATTTGTCCCACATGGCACCGCTCATGGATCGCGTCACAGCGGTGCGAACGGTGAACCACAACGTCATCGACGAACACGCGGCTGCCACCAATCGCATGCATACCGGCCGTCCCATCAGCGGCACGATCAGCTATCCATCCATCGGCTCGATCATTGCCCACGAACGCGGAGCCGTGGCCGAGGATGCCCCGCCCTATGTCCTGATCGGCTATCCGAATGTCACCCGTGGACCCGGATTTCTGGGCGCCCAATCCAGCTACCTCTACCTGACCGATACCAGTCGTGGTCCGGCAGGATTGTCCCTCCCTCCGGGGATTTCGAGCGGGCGGCAGGCGCGTCGCGAACGCTTTCTCACCGCCCTCCAGGCGAGTGCCGGAGCGACAGCAGACCGGCAGTTGAAAAGTTACGATGCCGCCATTGCGCAAAGCCTGAAGCTCAGCGGGCCAGAGTTCAATCGCGCGTTTCAACTCGACTCCGAACCGGCCGACCTGCGGAATCAATACGGCGGTGAATTCGGGCAGCGCTGCTTGCTCAGCCGCCGGCTGGTCGAACGCGGCGTGCGATTCATCGAAGTCTCCCACAATCTGAACTTCATCAATGGCACCGGCTGGGATGCGCACAAAGAAGGCATTCTTCAGCAGCATGTGTTGATCCAGGAACTCGACATCGCCATGGCCGCATTGATCCGGGATCTGTCCGCGAAAAAGCTGCTCGATAAAACACTCATCATCGTCACCACCGAGTTTGGCAGACCTCCGGAATTCGACAGTGGCGGCGGGCGCGGGCATCAGGGCAGCGCCTTCACCTGCGTGCTCGCCGGAGGCGGTCTGAAACATTGCGGCGCGTGGGGGCAAACCGATGACCTCTCGAAAAACATCGTCACCCATCCCGTCAGCGTGCCCGATTTCTTTGCCACCGTATGCGCCGCAGTGGGCGTTGATTACCGCAAAAATCTGTATGACGGCGATCGTCCTGTGCCGATCACGGATCAGGGGAATCCGATTGCAGCTCTTTTTACATAGTGAGGTGAGGCGAGCTTGTCGCGCGGAGTGCTGGCGCAAGCCCAGTGCATCAGACGACAGAAGTAGTTTTCAATGCGAGAGCGCTGCCGATAAAGTTTACGGCTGACTTTACGCTGGATTCCGCATCTTGCTCTGCGAGGAGTCTGCTGCAGACCCGCATTTGCGGCGCGGAGAGTTACAGTCTTTGCAAAGGTTGGGAAAAGATTAGGTCCACGATGGGGATGCGGGAGCGAAGCTCCGCGCCGCCTGAACTGGAAAAATGAGCCCCACGGCCAGCCGAGCGGCGGTCATGCAGAAGGGAGATGTCATGGACATTCATCCCGCGAATGGCGTCAGCGGTCAGAGGCTCTCCGCCCAGATGCGTGTCGGGATAGGCCAGGGCCTCGATGCGTACAAACGCCGCCACTAATTGGCCGCTGGCATCACGCTGCAAAGGAAACTCGGCCTGCGGGGCATCGACGATCAGAGACAGGCCCTGGTCGGTGACAAAACGGATCTGCACATTGGGCTGCTTCAGCCTGTCGTTGCCGGTGACGGCCACTTCGATGGCGGTCGCCTGGCCAGCCTGGTTTCGTCGCACCGTGATGCGCGTGAAGCGAAAGGTGCTGTAGTCGTAGAGGCTTACTACCTCCCCCGTTTCGTTGACCGCCAAGGCGGCGACCGATCCAAAAAAGGCACCTTTTCGGTAGGCCCGCAGAGCTTCTGCTTCTGCGTCGGCTGCATGCCCTGCGGCGGTCGGGACCAGCAGCACATTGCGACCGCGACCATGAGTGTTGTGATCTTTGACAAAGAACCCCCAGCACCGCCTGCCAGTCCTCAGCAGCTCGTCCCACAGCTTGTAGAAGTGCAAATGCGGCCCTGCGCTGTCATCGTAAAATCCTTTGCTGGGTCCGGAACCCGACGTGAGCTGATTCCATACTTCAATGCCCAGAACGCGGGGATCGAAATCCAGAAACATCTCGTAGAGTTTACGATCCTGCGTGGGGTGATTGAGCGTGATGCCGCCCCCATCCGCATGCAGCAGTCCGCCAGAGCGGACCCCGGCGGTTGTTTCTCCGTCCAGCGCTGCGGCGAAAACCTCGCGCCATGGGCGGTCTTCGTTGAAGACCTGCAGGCCATCAAACCGGTGAACCAGCGGAGCCGCGCAGCACTGAGACTGCTGCCATACCCGGTGGCGAGCAAACTCCCGAGCGAATTGAAAGGAAGTCCCGCGTTTGGCATGGAGTGCTGCTCCGCGTTCGGCGCAGCCACGACATCGGAATGCTTGGCCAGGAAGGCCTGAGGGAGTAGATAGGTGGGCGCAAAAGGATAATAATTGCTGAAGGCAAGGTGGCGGTAGCCCATCGCATAAAACTCCTCACACGATGCCGCCGTCTGCCCCGTATGCTGATGGGACATTGAGTGCAGATAATCGCACTTGTCCCAGTCCACATCCGCATAGGGGTCATGCAGATCGCCTTCGCGCTTCGGCTCTGCCGCCTGGGCGTCATGACGCAGGAGCACCTGCGCGCCATACAGACTGGCCATGGTGGAGAGTATGAGCCTTCGTTTCATGGCTCAAACCTACGGAAGCATGCCGGATTGTTTCTGCTTTAGGTCATCACGGTGGGGCGCCCGAGGCTCTGGGCAGGCGGGCTCGAACGGGGTTTGATTAGGGGCTCGATCCAGGCCGGAAATGAATCAAGGCCTGTCCGGCATGGTGTTGATCCAGCGGCGCAGCATTTCGAGCTCGGCGGGGGTGATGAAGGGGCCCTTCTTTTTGGGAGGCATCTCATTGTAGTGGATGAGCTCGATGAGGAGGCTTTTTTTGGCGTTGCCGGGTTTGATGGCAGGGCCCGTGTCGCCGCCTTCGAGCATTGATCCCAGAGTGCGCATGTCCAGTTTGCCGCCGCGGCGTTTGGCGCCGTGGCAGCGGATGCATTTTTCATCGAAGACGGGGAGGACGTCTTTTTGGAAATCGGGCGTGGTTTGCGGTTTGTCTTCCGCGCAGGCGGTCACTTCAGCAAGGCTGCCGAGCAGCAGCCCGCTGAAGAGAAGGGGAAGGAGGGCGCGCATCACCGCAGTGGATCTCAGGCCTGACCGACGACGTTCACGAAGCAGTGGACGTGCGGGAGGACGCGGTAGTTCCAGACGAAGCCGGGGCCTTCGATGCGCCAGGCGTCCCAGCGGTCGTTGCCTTTTTCTGCGTTGTCCTTGTAGAAGGCGAGGCGCAGTTTTTCCATGCCGCCGTTGGTCTTGATGAGCTGCATCACTTCGTCGCCGTCTTCCTGGCGGAAGGGGTTGAGGAGCTTGCGCATCACCTCGGCCACCAGTTTGCGCTGGGATTCCTCAAGATCGCCGTAGCCGACGCCGGTGGCGGGTTTTTCCACGAGTTTGGGCTTGAGCGCGCCGACGCCGTCTCCGGGGGAGCCGACGATGACGGCCTGCTTGCGCTGGGGCTCGCTGAGCATGTCGAAGACGCTCATGACTTCCCGGGTCTGGTCGTTGTAAACGTTCATGTCGCTGTGGCCATTGGCGGAGTGGCCGTAGTACATGGGGCCACCGAAGGCGGTGTGGGGCTGGGAATTGCCATCGCAGCGGAGGGTGAGGTGGTGGCCGGCGAAGACCCAGGAGAAGGGATCCTTGCCGGAGGGATCGCCGAAGATGGCGATGCCGTTGCCTTCAAAGGAGCCGCTGCTGTCCCATTTGCCATGGCGGCTGATGCGGTCGTAGGCCTCATCGCCGGAGAGGATGGATTTGAAGGTCTGCTTGATGAGATCCTGCTGCGGTGCGGTGAACTGCTCGCTGAGTTTTTTGCCCAAGGGCGCGGCGTTGTGGGTCTTGAGGCGTGTGGGGATGCCGCCTGCCTCTGCGCCATGGTCCCAGGGACGCACCACGGCTGTTTTCTGCTCGGCGGTCAGGGTGGCAAAGAGTTCGCGGATGAGTTCTTCGGCGGGCTTGGCAGTGCGGGGAGTTTCCGCTGGGGCGGCGAAGCCGGAGTTCAATGAGGAGGCTCCCATGACTCCGAGGGCGCTGCCGGACAGCACGCGGATGAAGTCACGACGTCCACGGTGCGGGGAAGGGATGTCGTGCCCGGCACACTCTGGGCAGACCGGTGGATTCAAATCAGGAGAGGACGGCGTTGGGTTGGAATTCATGGCGGGGTGTTATACAGCCTGGGCTTTGGGCATCTTGCTGGTGACAGGGAGGAAGATCATTGCAGCCGGAGTCGGTGCTTCATTCAGGCGCGGGGAGCCTGGCGTCCAAGGGCAGGACTGATCGCACTGCTGCGGCTGGCTGGAAGGTATGTGCCGCGATTCCTCATTTCGATGCGGGTGCCTCGTTCGCCTCGGTGGAACAGGCGGCGGGTTTTCAAACGTGAGGCGGACCAATACTTCCATCAGGCCCGCCTGCGAGCATGGCCGATCAGGGGATATGGCGGGTGAGCCAAAGTGGAAGAGCGTTTCAATATATTACGATAATTTCGTTACAAATATGTGTGTAGATGATAGGCTGGCGGATCGCAATGAGGCGGAGCAGGAGCTTTTCCCTGCGGATCTCTTCTGCTCAAGAGCGTCTAGGAGAGGCCTCTCGGAGTGCAGCTGGGGACTGTGTTTTGTCGAGGTGCATGAGTCTGGCGGTCATGCGTTGCAGGCGCATGGTGTGGATTAATGTTACTTATTAATAGTTACATAAAGCGTGCTGTAGTGGAGGCATTGCGGCATGAAAATCGCAGTACATTGCGGGGGCATGACTGGTGGCTTTCGCGGCATTACACGCTCATCGACAGAAGCACCCAAGCCTTCAGCCTGTTGTCGATCCCACGCCGCAGACTGAAAGCAGGGCCGAGTAAAGGGGGGGAACGAATAAATCGTTACTTATTGCGGCGTCGGAAGTGAATGTGAAAAACTGCTCCAGATTTCTTGGGGCTATGCTGGCCATCCCTGGCATCACCGATGCGGCTGTCGTCCCTCGCAGTGGCGATGATGACCTTAACTAGGAAACGGCCGTGCCGTTTCCCATGCTGTCAGGGACGTGGGAATCAAGGACGTAATTAGAAGCCGACGAGGGCCTGAGTGAAGGGCAAGCGAAGCTGCTAAAATCCTAGATGGAAGTCTTTTTATGTAACGGTAAAAAGTTGTCGATGGGCGATGCATGACCGTGCGAAAGGTTTGAGAGGGATGGTTGTTGTGGATTTTAAGTAACGATAAAGGCGATACGTAATCGTGATAAAATTGGCTGAAGGTTCTTTGATGTGTAGCCAAACATGAAGCCGCTGACTCCCCATGCGTGATGCAAATTTCGACAAGATAGAGTGACGGATTAATTTTACTTTATATAAGTAATATATTGATAGATTTATGTTGTATAACAGAAACATAGCATTATTAAACACGTGCAGTATTAATTAAATTATAAGCCTCTAAATTACGATTAAATCGTTACAATGTAGGTGTCGGTTAACAGGCATCGAGGCTGCGTCTGTTTGTGCTTGGGGACTGAATAGACGCTACGTGAAGGAGGCACGAAGAAGCGGTTGCGGGAAGAGCCTTTGATCATCGCCGAGATGGGAGAGAGGTGTTTCCTCTTGGGCTGGCAATTGCTGCAAAAGTGTGAACAACTTGTTATCGAAGGCTCAGAGGTGATCCTTTATCATCTAACGATATTAACGTTAATAAAGTTTGTCCGACTCGTTTCATTATTTCATCTGAGCCGCGAGGGTGTAGCGCTGTCAAAGCTGCTAGGAAGCGGTATCGATTTTTGCTCGTGCCCGTGGCGAGTGGGTGTTTTTGTTACTTTAAAAACGTTACAATATGTGGCGCGTCAAAGCATTGATTGGCGAGTTCAGTGCTTCTAAGTGCGCACGATCCTTTGGAGGAAAATGGGTCGTCCCGATCCCTCAAAGCTGCGCGACCAATCACCGTTCTGCGTCCGCCCCAGCTCTTGGTGTCAGGTGCGAGACAAGACCCATTTTAACTGCCTGTGGTATTATTCACGCCGTTGTTTGCGTGAGGCGGTGGTCATTTCCTCGGTTCCGGCTCGGTGGTGGAGGCGGCTTTTTTCACACGCGGTCGTTTGCGTGTCCAGCCCTTGGACCGGCGTGTTTGGTTTTATGAATAGCCGGGCAGGGGCGACCCGGCCAGGGAGATGCGGAGGCGGGTTTCCGTTTATTCGTCGTCCTCTTCCCACTCCTGCATGAGGCGGGCGAGTTTGCGCTTGATGCTGACTTTGGCGACGGCGTTCAGGCGGTCGATGAAGAGGATGCCGTTGAGGTGGTCGATCTCGTGCTGGAAGGCGCGGGCGAGGAGGCCGTCGGTTTCCACGGTGACGGTTTTGCCGTCGAGGTCGGTGTAGGAGACTTTGATCTGGCTGGAGCGGCGGATGTCGCCGCGGAGGCGGGGGAAGCTGAGGCAGCCCTCTTCGCCGATCTCCTTGGCGCTGCCGAGGTCGAGCTGGGGATTCATGAGCACGATGGGCATGTGCTGGGGCATTTCCACTTTCTCGCCGTTGATCTTCATGAAGGTGATGCAGTCGGGATTGTGGGAGACGTCGATGACGGCGAGCTGCACATCCACGGCGACCTGGGGGGCGGCGAGGCCGACGCCGTTGGCTTCGCGCATCGTTTCCAGCATGTCGGCGGCCAGGGCACGGATTTCGGGCGTGACTTCAGTCACGGGACGGCATTTGGCACGGAGCACGGGTTCAGGATAGCGGACGATTTTGCGGACCATGCTCTTCAATATCACCGGGTTTTGACGGGCTCAAGCCGGGAGTGGTTTTGTCCTTGCCAAGATGAAGGCGTCTCCCTAGCCTCGCGGCCTCCCTATGACTGAAACCGCAGCGCAATCGTCCATCAAGATCAAATTGTTCCTCATGATGATCCTCGAGATCGCCATCTGGGGGGCGTGGCAGATCAAAATCTTCTCTTATATGACGATGCTGGGGTTTAATCCCGACCAGCAGTGGCTGGTGGGCAGCGCGTTTGGCATCGCGTCGATCGTCGGGATCTTTTTCAGCAACCAGTTCGCGGACCGCAACTTTTCGGCCGAGCGCTTCCTGGCCTTCAGCCATGTGGTGGGTGGGCTGGCGTTGATCGCGACGGCGTTTCAGACGTCCTTCTGGCCGTTCTTTGCCTGCTTCATCGTGTATTGCCTGCTCTATGTACCGACCATTTCGGTGACGAACTCGCTGGCTTTCGCCAATCTCAAAGACCCGGCGAAGGATTTTGGCTTTGTGCGCATGGGGGGAACCATTGGATGGATCGTGGTGAGCTGGCCGTTCATCTTCCTGCTCAGTGAAAAGGCGGGCGCGTCTGAGACGAAGTGGGTGTTCATCGTGGCGGGCATCATTTCCTTGGTACTGGCGGCATTCAGCCTGACGCTGCCGCACACGCCGCCGCGCAAGGACGTGGAGGGCATGGACAAGGTGGCTTGGCTCAAGGCGCTGAAGCTGCTGGGCAATCCTTTCGTCCTGGTGCTGTTCATTGTCACCTTCATCGATTCGACGATCCACAACGGCTACTTCGTGGTGATCGACGGATTCCTGCAAAAGGTGGGAATCTCGGCGAACATGAGCATGGTGGTCAGCAGCATCGGGCAGGTGGCGGAGATCGTGACGATGCTGATTCTGGGGACGGTGCTCAAGAAACTGGGGTGGAAGACGACGCTGATCATCGGGATCATCGGTCACGCGGCGCGCTTCAGCATCTTTGCTTTCTTCGGCACGCCGGAAAATCAGTGGCTGATCATCGCGGTGCAGGTGCTGCACGGCATCTGCTACGCGTTCTTCTTTGTGACGGTGTACATCTTTGTGGACGCAGTGTTTCCGAAGGACATCCGCTCCAGTGCGCAGGGCTTGTTTAACCTGCTGATCCTCGGCATCGGCATGGTGGTAGCGAGCAAGATCTTCCCGCAACTGGTGGCCAGCTACACCACGGACGGCGTGGTGGACTACCACAAGCTTTTCCTGGTGCCGACCGGGATGGCGCTGGTGGGCATCGTGCTGCTGGCGCTGTTCTTCAAGCCGCCGACGCATGGGCCTGAGGGCGAGGTCAAACATTGATCCTTTATTGAAGTCCTTATGAAACGCATTGCTCTTCTTTGTTTCGCCCTGGCTGCCATGGTGCATGGGGCGGACAAGAAGCCGAAGGCGATGCGCTTGAAGGGGGAGGTCGTCTTCGCGGATGACTTCAAGGCGGAGAAGCTGGACGAAAAGTGGGTGCATGCCAAAGGCGATGAAGCGGCGAAATTTGAGATCGCTGATGGCACGCTGCTCATGGATCAGGCGGCGGGCAAAGGGGCGGTGATCTGGAGGGCGTTTGAGGCGCCGGTGACGGATGTCTCAGTGCAGTTGCTGGTGAAGCCCTGGGCCTGCAGTTGGATTGCCTTTGGTTTTTATGCTCCGGGGGATCGACCTGGGGCGCAGCGGAAGATCAATGTGGCCGTCACCCCGAAGGGGGCTGTGGTGGTGCGTGACGTGGAAAATCAGAAAGTCCTGAAGTCTGCGAACACTCGCATCGAATCCACCGAATGGCTGCGCGTGGCGTTTGAGTCGAAGGGCGACAAGATCACCGTGCTGGTGAATGACCAGTCGGTTCTGGAGCTTAAGACGGAGCTGACCCAAGGAGAAAAAGCGGGGCTGCTGCTGAACCTTTATGGCGGCAAGGGGAGTGTGGATGAGATCGAGGTGAAGAAGTTGAAGTGAGGGGGCGAATTTGCTTTCGTGGTAGCGCTTGACCTTTTGAGTGCTGCGTTCGTCATTCATCCATGAACCCACCCGGCCTCGACAATCTTCTCACCTGCCTGCGTTTTCCTTCTGTCTCCACGGACTCCACCCGGCGTGCCGACACACGTGCCTGCGCGGAATGGCTGCTGAGCAAAGTGCGCGAGATGGGGCTGACGGGCGATCTGCACGAGACGCCGGGGCATCCGGTGCTGGTGGCGAAGAACAAGCACATCGCCGGACGCCGCACGGTGCTGCTGTATGGGCATTACGATGTGCAGCCGGCGGAGCCGCTGGGGGAGTGGAAGTCACCGGCGTTTGAGCCGACGATCCGGGACGGCCGCATTTTCTGCCGGGGAGCCACAGACAACAAAGGGCAGCTCATGGCGCACATGCAGGGACTGGCAGAAACGCTGGAGAAGCATGCGGATCTGCCGGTGAATCTGACGGTGCTGTTTGAAGGTGAGGAGGAGATCGGGAGTCCGAATTTGAAGCCGTTTTTGGAGCAGCATCGGGAGATGCTGAAGTGTGATGTGGTGGCGATTTCGGACACGGGCATGGTGGCTCCGGGCGTGGGGACTTTCACGTATGGGCTGCGCGGGATCGCGTGCATGGAGGCCAAGATTTATGGACCATCGATTGATCTGCACAGCGGTATTTTTGGCGGGGCGATTGCCAATCCCGTGACCGCTGTTGCACGCCTGACGGCGACGCTGCACGATGCGGACGGGCGGGTGATGATTGATGGGTTCTATGACGGCGTGCGTCCCATCGCCGAGTGGGAACGGAAGGCCTGGGCGGAGCTGGGGGATGGTGATGCGGAGATGCTGGAGCTGACCGGATCTCCGGCGTTGTTTGGCGAGCCGGGCTACACTGAACGTGAGCGCCGCTGGGCACGACCCACGGCGGAGGTGAACGGCATCGGCGGTGGTTATCAGGGGGAAGGATCGAAGACGGTGATCGGGCGTGAAGCGTTTGTGAAACTGTCGTTCCGTCTGGTGCCGGACCAGCATCCGGACCTGGTGCTGCAGCGGGCGGCTGAGCATTTGCGGGCGCATCTGCCCAAGGGCGTGCGGCTGGAGATCATCCCCGGCCACACTGGCATGCCGTATCTGATGGACCCGCATTCGGCGCTCGGCACCGCTGCGCAACGCGCTTTGAAAAAGGTGTTTGGCGACAAGACCGCGCTCATTCGTGAAGGCGGAAGCATTCCCATTGTGCAGGCGTTTAAAGACGTGCTGAATGCGGACACACTGCTGCTGGGACTGGCGCTGCCGGATTGTCAGGCCCATGCGCCGAATGAGAACTTTCCCATCGATAATTTCGTGGCGGGTGTGCGACTGAACCAGGCGCTGCTGGCGGAACTGGCGTGAAGTTTTTTCCGCAAACTTTGCAACCAATCCAGCGGGGGTCTGTTTGAGCCGTCGTGCTTCACTAACCAAACACACGCACGATATGAAACTCAAAAAAACACTTCTCTACGGGTTCAGCATCTTGAGCCTGACCTGCCTCTCCACCGCTCAAGACGCACCCAAAGGACCTCCGCCAGACGGTGCTCCGCCTCCTGGCGGACCCCAGGGTGGTCGCCCTCCAGGCGGACCTCAAGGTGGTCCCGGTGGTGGCGATCCTTCTGAACGCATTGCCGCGTTCATCAAGAGTGCCGATACCGACAACGATGGCAAGATCAGCAAGGATGAGTTCATTAACATGAGCAAGAAGGGGAGTGAAGACCGCTTTGGCCACATGGATGCCAACAGCGATGGTTTTGTGGATAAAGAAGAAGTCGCCAAGATGGCGCAGTCCGGAGGGCGTGGTGGCCAAGGACAGGGTGGCCAGGGCATGCGCCGTCCTGAAGGCGGTGGTCCTCCCGGCGGTGAGGGCGGCGGTTTCCGTCGTCCGCCTGGCGGCGAGGGTGGCCCCCCCGGAGGATCTCCCGGCGGACCGCCGCAAGGCCAGGGCATGCGCCCGGGTGGTGAAGGCGGCCGTGGCCGCGGCATGTTTGGTGACCCGAAGGAAAACTTCAAGCGCATGGATACCGATGGCAACGGCAGCGTCTCCGAAGAGGAGTACCTCAAGGCCATGGAAAAAATGCGCGAGATGTTCCGTGGTGGCCAGGGTGGTCCCGGCATGAATCGTCCTGGTGAAGGCGGTGGCCCTGGTGGGGCTGGCGGACCTCCTCCCGGCGAAGGCGGCTTCCGTCGTCCACCCGTTGAAGGCGATGCGCCGAAGGCACCTGAGGCTCCCGCTCCGGCTCCTGACAAACCGAAGGATCCCGCGTAGTCGCGGCGTCTGATTTCAACCAATCACAGAGCGGGATGGCCGAAAAGCCATCCCGCTTTTTTTGATGCTGGCGCTGGTTGCAAAGAGCGCGCTGGCCGAGGGGCATGAGCGCCCGACTTGCTTTGATTAAAGTCCCATCACCTGCTTGAGGTATTGGATGCTCTGGCGGGCGATGGTGGGGGCGTCGGGGGTGTAATCGAAGACTTCGACGGAGAGGTAGCCGTCGTAGTTGGTCTCGCGCAGGGCGGCGATGATGGGTTCGTATTTCACCTCGCCCTGACCAGGGCCGCGGAGGTTAGGATCGTTGGTGTGGAAGTGGACGGTCCATTCCTTGCTGTCGCGGATGATGTCCGGGATGGGCTTGGATTCATCGCTCATGGCCTTCACGTCGAGGTGGAGTTTGCAGGAGGGATGGTCCACGAGCTTGCAGAGGCGGATGGTCTCTTCGGCAGTGTTGAGGAAGTTGGTTTCCTTGCGGCCGAGCGGTTCCATGGCGATCACGACGCCGTATTTGCCGCATTCTTCGGCCACCTCACGCACGCAGTCGGCGGCGCGTTTGAAGGCGTCTTCATAGTTCCACTCCGGCAGGATGTTGCGGGCCTTGGGGCTGCCCCAGACCATGATGCGGCCGCCCGTGGCGCCGCAGAACTGGGCGAGGTGGCGGCCAAACTTGGCGGTTTCCTTGCGCTGGAGAGCATCGGGCGTGGTGATGTGAAACCAGGTGGGCTTGGTCAGCAGCCAGTGGAGGCCGAGGATTTCCAGGCCGAAGGATTTGGCTTTGGCGCAGAGGGTGAGGGCCTCCTCCACGGTCAGTTCGCGGGGATCTTCCTTCAGGGTGAAGGGGGCGAGTTCGATGGCGTGATAACCCGCTGCTGCGGCGTCTTCACACATTTTTTCAAAGGTCCAGTTCTGGTAGGTCTCGTTGCAAATCGCGAATCGCATAGGGGTGCAGGGTGCGCGGCTGCCCGGGCGCGTCAAGATGCCTTGCATTCGGGGGGGCGGGATGTGCTATATTTCCCCATGTCAGCCAGCCGCCTTGCCTTTCTTGTGTTCGCGTTCGCCGCTTCGGTGCATGCCGAGCTGTCTCTCGACGTGCCTGCGATCGAACTGAAGCCGAAGCCGGAGGATGAGGAAGTGGAGACCACCTTCAAGTTCCGGAACAAGGGGGATAAGACGGTCAAAATTCTCGGTCTTGAAAGCGCCTGCAGCTGCTTGAGCGCTGAACTCGACAAGGCTGAGTACAAGCCGGGAGAGGTGGGGACCGGCCACGCTTCGTTCAAGGTTTCCACGTTTGTGGGAAGGCATGAAAAATTCGTGACGGTCAATACCGACGATCCGCGGCAGCCTGACTGGCCAATCAACTTCATCCTCGATGTGCCGGCCGTTGTGGACATCAAGCCCAAGAATCTCCAGTGGTCGATCGGGGATGCGCCGGCGGCCAAGGTCTGCCAGGTCAAATTCGTGGGCACTGAGCCGATGAAGATACTCAAGATCACGTCGACCCGTGAAAATGTCGAGTTCGACTGGAAGGAGATCAAGGAGGGGCGGGAGTATCTGATTACGGTGAAGCCCAAATCCACCGAGGAGGTTACGATGGGGGCGCTGAAGATCGAGACGAACAGCTCCATCGCCAAGTACCGCTACCAGCTTGCCTTTTTCACGATCACCCGGAAGCCGGAGCCGCAACCTGCCGCCGCGACGGCTGCGACCAAGCCCTGAACTGCTGCGGTATGTTTTCCATGCTCCGTCAGGCCACGTTTCTCATCCTGCTCGCCGCCACGGCGGCCTGGGCCACCCGTGAGTGGCATCCGCGTGCACCGGCGCTGTATCTGGTGGAGGAGCCGCTGCGGAATGACGAGGTGTCCATGCAGGTCATTCAAGAACGCTGGCAGGGCAAGGTGCTGTGGATCGACGCCCGCATTCAGGAGCAGTATGATGCCGGACACATTCCGGGTGCGGTGCTGCTCAATGAACAGCATTTTGAAGAGCAGCTCTTTGGTTTGCTGGACACGCTGCAGACCAACACGAAGCCCATCATTGTCTACTGCAATGCGGCGAAGTGTGACGCCAGCCGCAAGATTCTCGAACGACTCAAGCAGACATTGCCCATTGAGAATGCCTTTGTGCTGAAAGGCGGCTGGAATGCCTGGCAGCAGGTTGCAAAGAAGCAGTAGGAATGGAATTGACGCTGCGGGGTGGGAGTCCGTAGCATGGCAGCCTTATGTCACTCCAAGGACTTCTTATCTGGTCGGCGCTCGGACTGGTCGCTGGCATCCTGGCGAAACTCATCATGCCCGGCAGGCAGGGCATGAACCCCATCACCACGGTGCTGCTGGGAATCATTGGCAGCATCATCGGCGGCAAGGTCGGCAGTCTTTTTCACTGGGGTGTCGTTGGCGAATTCAGCATCAAAGGCATCGCCACAGCGGTGGGCGGAGCGCTGATTCTGATGTTTGTCTGGCGGCTGCTGTTTGGGAAAAAAGGCTGACGCAGTGCTAGTTGCGGTGCGGACGACATCCTCGTAGTCTTGAGCATGCAAATCTTACGTCTTCTACTGCTGGCCAGCCTGACCGTGCTCTCTGCCACAGGCTTCGCAGCACCCCTGAGCGGTCAGATGGCCCGGGTCGGAGTCACTGATTCTGACATTGAGGACATACGGCGCTGGCGCGAACTGAGGCAGTGGATGGATGAGGCTGTGAAACAGGGTGTGGAGGGGGTGATCCTCGACATCAATGTGACGCAGAGCAACGCGCAGGCTGCGCTGTCTCTGGCGGAAGAAGTTGCCCGCCTGAAAATCAAAACGAAGGCCTATGTGAACACTTCGGCCATCGGTGGCGGGGCATTGTTGGCGCTGGCCTGTGATGAGATCTGGATGGCTCCGGGGTCGCGCATCGGTGCGGCTCCGCCGAAGGTGGTGGCGGATGAAGCGCTCTCCCAGAAGGCGCAGGACACGCTGCTGGCGGAGTCCTTGGCCGTGCTCAAGGCGGGGGCACGCAGCCTGTGCAAGCTGAAGGGGCACCGCCCGGAGATCGCCGATGCCTTTGTGGATCGTGACAAAGGGCTGGTGCTCGGCACGAAGACGCTGGCGGAAAAGGGTGAATTGCTGCTCCTGGACGCCGACACCGCCGTGGAGACCGTGGATGGCAAGCCTCTGCTGGCGCGCGGGATCGTATCTGATGTGGAGGCCATGGCGAAGGCCGCGACTCCAGCGGGAAAGCTGGTCGTCTTGAACGGCGTCTGGTATGACCAAGCTCTGAAAAAGACAGTGGCATCGAAGCCTGCCCCTGCGGAGGAATCCAAACCGGAGAAGCGAGAATCCCCCGCCTTTTCCAACAGCGAGAGTTATGCGGGCAAAGTGGTCGTCATTCCCGTGGGTCACGATGATTTGATCATCCCTGCACGGTTTGAGTTCATGAAGCGCACGCTCACCCGCTGCAACAACGACGGTGCGGAGGCGGTGATCTTTGAACTCGACACGCCGGGAGGTCTGGCCTGGGACACGATCAGCCTGATGATGCAGGACCTGCAAAATCTCAAGGCGCGCAGCTTTGCCTTTGTGAACACGCGGGCGATCTCCGCCGGGGCGATGATCGCGATGGCGACAAACACCATTTACATGGCCCCGGCCAGTGCCATCGGCGCCTCCACGCCGGTCTCAGGCGATGGCACGCCGCTGGCCCAGGCGGAGCGGGCGAAAAACAATTCGGCCTTCATGGGCATGGTGCGCACGGTGGTGCGCGAGAAGGGGCATGATGTCCGCATCATTGAAGGCATGATCGACATGGACCGTGGACTGAGCATCAACGGGCAGGTGATCATTCCCAAGGGGGAGATCGTGACGCTGGATTCTGCACAGGCGACGATGCAGATCGATGGCAAGCCGCTGCTGGCCAAGGGAATCGTGAAATCGATCGAGGAGATCAAAGCGCTGGAATCTTTGAAGGGCGAGGTGATTACCGCCGAGCCCACCGGCTTTGAAATGATCGCCATCTGGGTCACGCGTTATGCGGCCATTTTGATCCTGATTGGCCTCGCAGGGGGCTATCTTGAAATGCAGACGCCCGGCTTTGGTCTGCCGGGCTTCGTTTCAGTCGCGGCTTTTGCTCTGTTCTTCTTCGGGCATTATGTGGCCGGGAGTCTGGCAGGGCAGGAGACGATGGTCGTCGCTGCGGTGTTTGTGATCGGCATTGTCTTGATCGCCGTGGAACTGCTGGCGGCCCCGGGAACCATCGTGCCGGGCGTTATGGGCTTCATTTGTGTGATGGTGGCCCTGGTCTATGCGATGTCCGGCTGGGAGGTGCTGACGCCGAGCGGCGCCGCAGCGGGGACTTTCAATCTTGCGGCGTATTCCGCCGGGTTTCGTAATTTTGCGCTAGGCGTGACCGGGGCGGCGGTGCTCATCACGCTGCTGTGCCTTTGGCTGCCGGATCTGCGTCCGTTTCGCGCGCTCATCCTGCAAACCTCCGCAGGTGGCACCCTGCAGGATGCTCCATCCATGCGGGATGCCATCCGCGCCCAGGTGGGCGACAGCGGCAGCGCCCGCAGCGCTCTGCGCCCCTACGGCACCATCGACCTCGGCGGACGTCTTATCGAGGCTATGGTGGAAGGAGGATACGTGCAAAGCGGCACCCCGGTGCGGGTGAGGGAGATCCGGGGCGAAAAGATCATCGTGGAAGCGGTTTAATCTCAATTTTTGAGCATGCATTCGCAGGTTTTGGTCGTTAATCTTCCTCAACAACCGCATGTCCAAAAATCTCAGCGCTCTCTCTTTCCGCAAAGGTGTCGAAAAAAACGTCTTTGAACGCATGGTCGATGCCGCCGACAAGGCGGGAACGGCGGAGAAGAATGAGATTGTCCATCAAATGGGGCAGGACCACCTGTTTGGGGATGCCATCACCCTCGGCGCGGTGTCGTTCTATGACTTCCTGAAAAAGGAGAACGAGGGGAAGAAGGTCTTTATCTGCAACGGCAGCGCCTGCTTGTGCGCGGGGACGCAGGACAAGCTGCACCACAGCCTGGAGACGCACTTTAAACAAGAGGAGATCGGCCACATCTGCTGTCTTGGTCGCTGCCATGAGGGCGGTGCGTTTCAATATCAGGGGAAGAATTATTCCAACCAGCCCGATGCGGCCTTGGCCGATTTGGTGAAGACAGGGAAGGGAGATGCGGAAGATCGCTATGCCGTCGTCTCGCATCTTCAGCCGCCGCAGCTCACGGCCGAGTTTCCCGGGATTGATGCCTACTATGAACCGTTTAAAAAACTCATTGCGGGTGGTGATCGTGACGCTCTGGGGGTGGAATTGAAGGACAGCGGCCTGCGTGGTCGTGGCGGTGCGGGCTTTCCATTGCATTTCAAGTGGTCGAGTTGCCGTGCGGCGGCAGGCGCGGTGAAGTACATTGTTTGCAACGCGGACGAGGGCGATCCGGGGGCCTACATCGACAAATACCTCATGGAGAAGCAGCCCCACAGCGTGCTGCTGGGCATGATGGTGGCCGGCTGGTTTGCAGGTGCGGAGAACGGCATCCTGTACATCCGCGCGGAGTATCCGGATTCAGTCACGATCATCAACGAGGCCATCGAAGATCTGCGCGCGGCGGGTTTGCTGGGGCAGAACATTCTTGGCAGCGGCTTCAACTTCATGCTGAAGTCGATCAAAGGCGCTGGGGCCTATATCTGCGGTGAGGAAACTGCGCTCCTCGCCAGTCTGGAAGGCCAGAGGCCGGAAGTGCGCACGCGTCCGCCGTTTCCCACCATCGAAGGGCTGTTCCGCAAGCCGACCATCGTCAACAACGTGGAGACCCTGGCGAACATCCATGCAATCCTCACGCTGGGAGGCAAAGGGTATGCACAGATCGGGACGCCGAAGTCCACAGGACCGAAACTGCTCTCGCTGGATGCACACTTCGTAAAACCCGGGATCTACGAGGTCGCCATGGGCACGCCCTTGCAAACGGTGATCGACCTCGCGGGCGGTTTTAAAACGAAGGTCAAGGCCCTCCAGATTGGCGGCCCGCTCGGCGGCATCGTTCCGATCAGCCACGTCGGCAAACTCACGATCGATTTCGAGTCGTTCAAGTATGAAGGATTCATGAAAGGTCATGCCGGCGTGGTCAGCATTCCTGAGTCGATGCCGATGATTGAATACATCCAGCACCTCTTCCAATTCACTGCTGACGAAAGCTGCGGCAAGTGCTTCCCCTGCCGCCTCGGCAGCACGCGTGGCAAGGAACTCATCGCGAAAGCACGCGGCGACAGCAGCTACAAGATTGACCGCGAACTCATCACTGATCTGCTCGATACGATGGAGCAGACCTCCTTATGCGCTCTCGGTGGCGGTGTGCCGCTGCCCATCAAGAATGCACTGGAGCATTTTGGTGAAGAACTTAGCCCCTATTTCAAAGCCTAGCCTCCATCCCAAACCACCCAAGTCATGGTCAAGGATCTCTCCACTCTCACTGCTTTCATTGATGGCGATGCACATCAGTTCAACGAAGGCGACACGCTGTTAAACTTCATCGACCGTCATCGCGGGCGCGGGCATGTGCCGACATTGTGTGATGCGCCGCAGCTTGAGCCGTATGGCGCCTGCCGCGTGTGCTCGGTCGAGGTGGCATTGCAGGCCGATGGGCCGCGCCGGGTGGTGGCCTCCTGCCACACGCCTTTGACGGCGGGCATGCATGTCTTTACCGAATCGCCGAAGGTGCGGAAGCTGCGCAAGAACATCGTGGAACTGGTGCTGACGGACCATCCGCTGGACTGCCTGACCTGTGAGGTGAGCGGTAACTGCGAACTGCAAACGGTCGCCGCGAAGGTGGGCATCCGCGGGGTGCGTTATCCTGCAGGGGCGAACCATTTGGACCGCAAGAAGGATCATTCCCACGCTTACATGACGTCCGAGTTGGCGAAGTGCATCAACTGCTCGCGCTGCGTGCGTGCATGTGATGAAATCCAGGGGCAGCATGTGCTCTCAATGCACGGACGTGGCTTCAATGCGAAGATCATCAAAGGGTTGGACGAGTCGTTTGCGGACTCCGAGTGCGTGTCCTGCGGTGCCTGCTCCCAGGCCTGCCCGACTTCGGCCATCAGCGATGTGTTTTTCTCCAAGTCCATCGAGGCAACGAAGAAGACGCGCACGATCTGCACCTACTGCGGCGTGGGCTGCAATCTCAATGTGGCCACGAAGGGCGACCAGGTGTTGAGCATTCAGGCTCCGGTGGATGCCGAGGTGAACCATGCGCACACCTGCCTGAAAGGACGCTTTGCCTTCAAATTTTACAATCACAAGGACCGCCTGCGCACGCCGCTGATCAAGCAGCCGGACGGTCAGTTCAAGGAATCGACCTGGGAGGAGGCGTATGATCACATCTTCGCCAATCTGACCCGCATCAAAAGCGAGCACGGCGGACAGGCTGTGGCGGGTATTTCCTCCGCACGCTGCACCAATGAGGAGAACTATCTGATGCAGAAGTTCATCCGTGGCGTGATGGGCACGAACAACATCGACTGCTGCGCCCGCGTCTGCCATTCGCCGACCGCCTGGGGCATGCAGAAGAGCTTTGGCACGGGCGCGGCCACGAACTCGTATGAAGACATTGAGCATACGCGCTGCGTGATGGTCATCGGTGCCAACCCAACAGAAGGCCATCCGGTCACGGGTGCGCGCCTGAAGCAGCACATCATGAAGGGCACGCCGCTGATCGTGATCGATCCGCGCAAAATTGAGCTGGTGCCATATGCGAAGCACCACCTGCAACTGCGTCCCGGTACGAATGTGGCGCTGCTGAACATGTTTGCCCGCTGCATTCTCGATGCAGGTCTGGTGAAGACCGAATTTGTGAAGAAGCGCTGCGAGAACTGGGATGAGTTTGAAAGCGGACTGCGTGCGCTTGATCTGCCGGCCCTGGAAAAGATCACCGGCGTCAGCCTTGATCTCGTGCGAGCCGCCGCAATCGAATACGCCTCGGCTGAAGCTGCGATGAGCTTCCATGGTCTGGGTGTCACCGAACATGAGCAGGGCGCGAAGACGGTGATGCTGATCTCGAACCTCGCCATGATGACCGGCAACATCGGTCGTCCGGGCGTGGGTGTGAATCCGCTGCGCGGCCAGAACAATGTGCAGGGCGCGGCCGACATGGGCTGCCAGCCGCATCAGGGGGCCGGATACTATGAGATGGATGATGTGGAAGTGCAGAAGCGCTACGCGGATTTCTACGGTGTGCCGACGCCCACGGAGCCCGGCTGGAAAATCCCGCAGATGTTTGACGCGGCCGTCGAAGGCAAGCTGAAGGCCCTGTGGCTGATGGGCGAGGATGTAGTGCAGACCGATCCTGATGCGCACCATGTACGGCACGCGATGGAGAGCCTCGAATTCCTCGTGGTGCAGGAAATTTTCATGACTGAGACGGCGAAGTATGCCGATGTGATTCTGCCCGCCTCTTCCTTCTTGGAAAAGAGCGGCACCTTTACCAATGCCGAGCGTCGCATGCAGCGTGTGAATGCTGCCGTAAAGCCGCTCCCGGGCACGAAGCCGGATGGTCAGATCATGTGCGAAATCCTGCAGCGCTTCGGCTTCCCGCAGGCGGACTACACGCCGGACGGTGTGCTGGCGGAGATCGCGCAGATTGTGCCCTTCTTCAAAGGCGCCACGTGGGAAAATCTGGGCATCAATGGCAAGCAGTGGCCGGTTAAAGAAGGCGGCGTGGACACGCAGATCATGCATCAGGAGCAGTTCACTCGTGGCAAAGGCCACTTCCATTTCTTCCCTTGGGCGGAGTCCAACGAACTGAAGACGAATGGTCAGGAGTTTCCCTTCATCCTCACGACGGGGCGTATTTTGGAGCATTACAACTGCGGCACCATGACGCGCCGCACGGGCAACAGCGAGATCGTGACGCAGGACCTGCTCTCTATCAATCCCGAGGACGCCAAGCGCAAAGGCATCCGCGACGGAGACATCACGCGGCTTTCCAGTGCGCGTGGTGAGGTGGAACTGGAAGCCCGGGTCACCGATGAGGTGAAGCCCGGCATTCTTTACACCACCTTTCATTTCCCCGAGGCGATGGTGAACAATGTCACCGGCCAGGGCTGCGATGGCGACACCCTGTGTCCCGAGTACAAGGTGGTGGCGGCGGATGTGGAACTTGTCCGCATGGGCAAATTAAAGAAGAAGCAGAAAGATGGCTTCGCGCCTGCGATGGTGTGAACAATCCCCCAAAGCTTTCGAACGCATGAGGCATGTCATCACAGCGCTGCTCGTCTGTGTGTTTGGCAGCGCAGTGCTGCATGCCGAAATCTTGACCATCCCCGTGCCAGGCGAGGGCTGGCAGATCAAGTTTGAGGGGCCTGTGCTCGCCGTGGAAAGCCAGCAGGTCAGTGCCGATGGTCTGACCTACCGGGGCAACGCAGGACTGTTCAATGTGTCTGCTTTTGTGGGGGCTCCGGCTGGAAACGGCGGAGACAGCAAAGCCTGCCGAGATCACTTCTGGCAGAAGGCCATCCAGAACCCGATGATTCAGAAGGCCAGCGTCAAGCAATGGAGCACGCCCCCCTGTGAATGCGTGGAGTATGTGACCGTGGATGAGAGCCAGGGAGAGAAACTGACCCAGGCAAACATCGACTGCTATTTCGAACTCCTGGGCAAATGGGTCGATGTGCACGCCTCCGTGATCTCACCGACAGAGGATGACACGCGGATGCTGAAGAAGCTGGGCGATTCTCTCTTTTACTGCACCTTTTCCAGAGTCAAGGGTCCCGGCCAGCAGTTTTTGATGGGCAGCATGGGTCGGCTGAAGATGGATGTGCCTCCGGCGTGGAGGGCCGGGAATTTGTGTGTAACCCAAGGCATCGGCACCGGAGAGCAATACACACTGTCCCTTTTTTCCATCACTGACCCCAATAAGAGCTGGAAGATGACCTTTTTTAACAGCGAGGTGAGCTATAAGACCCAGGAAAACATCCAGCAAACGGCCCAGCGATTTGCCGCCGCCAGCACTGTGGAAGGGGAGGGGGTGATGCAGGAAATCAAGCTCAAGCAGGGCGTCGGATGTCACGCTGAAAACACGGACACCTCGCTCGCCGATGGGCAGGCTGAAGCGGGTAAAGCCAAAGTCATCTCAACGGCCTTCGTGGCTCCCGTTCCGAATGTTCTCGGCACCATCAGCATCATTGCCAAAGATGCGAAAGACCCTGAGTTCCTACAGGCAATTCAGGCGTTGGGAACGATTGAGTGGGAGCAGGTTAAGGCTCAGGTGGGTAAAGAATGAAAGGGAGAGATTGCTGGTTGGCATGCCGGTTTCACATCGAATTCACACGAATAGTCTTGGAAGGGTTGCCATTTAAAGCAGACTGGGGCCGCCGAGAATCTTCATGCCTTGGCCCAGACGATCATGAGCAGCCAGCAGACAGAGCCAGTCCAATCTGCCATCAACGGTCGGCGCGTTCTGCGGCTGATCTTGTTGATCCCATTGCTGGTTTTCGTTCTTCTCGTGGTAGGGATAAGCATCATGTTTCTGCGCTCAGATGTGGCGTCATTTCGGCCTCGGCTGCCGAAAATAAGACAGATGATTGAGGTGCAAAAAGAGGCGACGCCAATGCTGCCGCCGTTTCTGACACAGTGCTTGCATGAAGATGGCAGCTCGCCGGATCACTTCACTGCCCGGTGTTTTCTTGTGAGATATGGCCTATGTGAAACCGATGCTTTGCGCTGGCATACCCGGACGCTGTTTTGGAGCTGGTCGCTGTGGTGGCATTTGTCCGAGGCTGAGCGGGACCTGCTCTACTGCGCATGTCTGAGTGATGGAGCGGGCCAGACGGGCATTCATCATCTGTCCATGCGCCTTCACGGCAAGCCGGTTGAAAAACTCACAGAGCCAGAACTGGCGGCGCTCGCCGTGGCCAGTCGTTCGCCGGTTGTCTTTCTCAAGAACCGCTCTCGTCTGGACATCATCAGCGGGGAGCTGTTGCGCCGCATCAAAGCCGGGTGATGCATGAAAGCATGTCGTGAATTCTGATCAGGTTTCACCCAAACCGCACGCAGTAAACCGGTAGGCTTCGGTCAATTCTGGCTGGTGAAAGTCATGAAATTTTGCCTGAGCTTCAAACTCGATGATCCATGGCATGCTGAAACCTAGCACTGCGGCCAGTAGGTTGACGCAAATTACGAAAAAAGCGAAGGAGGATAACGACATATCCAGAAGTGGCAGGCTTACTCCGGCAGATCTTCTCCCTGCGTCTCCGGCAGGCAGGAAAGGAAGAGGAGACCAAGCAGGAAAAAACCGCCAAGGCAGGTGATCGCAGTGCGCAGATCCAAGGTGGATTTCATCCACGCGCTGAGCCAGATGAGCACGGGGGCGGCGAGAAGGCGGCCTGTGTTGAAGCAGAAGCCGGAACCGGTGGCGCGCAGGTGCGTGGGAAACAGTGCGGGGAAAAAGGCTGCGTAGCCTGCATGGATGCCCTGCGCAAAAAAGCCAAACACCGGCAGCAGCACAAGAAGAAGCGTGTAGTTCCCGACATAGGAAGGCAGCCAGCAGATGATGGGAGTCATGGCCAGTGCGGCAAGGTGCATGATGACAAAGGTCTTCTTGCAGCCCCAGCGGGCGCTCAGCGGGCCAAAGGCCAGCATGCCTGCGCCAGCGCCTGCCGTTTGAACGAAGCCAAAAGCGATCTTCGATTTGCTGGACCAGTCTGGATCTCCCGCACGCTTCAAGAAGTCAGCGGCGATGTCCTGACCTGCGACCACGACGCCCCAGAATGTGGCGAGTCCGACCATGGCGAGCAGCGCGCCGAAGATCGCGCGCGAGCGCCAGCGTGGTGTGCCGAGCAGTTCACTGAAACTGCCCATGCGTTTGGGCTTGGACTGGCGCGCCTCTTTCCATGCCTCGGGCTCCTTGATGCTTAGTCGCACCCAAAGCACCAGAAGTGCGGGAATAACGCCGAGCATGTACGCTGTGCGCCATTGGCTGCCGACCCAGAGACCTGAGGCAGCGGCGAGCCAAAGGCCTGCCACACTCGTCGCGTGGAAGATGCCGCCGGCGCGTTCGCGTGCCTCCTTGGGAAAGACTTCGGCCACCAGAGCCGCGCCCACGGCCCACTCGCCGCCCACGCCCATCGCGACAAGGAAGCGAAGCACGCCGACCTCCCAGATCTCCCCCGCGAAGGCCGTGATGCCAGAGAAAACCGAATAGAACAGGATCGTCAATGCCATCACCGGATTGCGCCCCCACTTGTCTGCGAGCGAGCTGAACAGCAGCCCGCCAAAGGTGCCGCCGAGCAGGAAGATCCCGAGAAAACGTTCTCCCCATATTTTGACCAGCGGATCATCAGCCTTCACATGAAGCAAGTCCGGCAGCATGTCTGCACGGGTCAGATTGTAGATCTGGCCTTCGAACGCATCGAAGACCCAGCCGAGTGAGGCGACGAGAAGGACCAGCCACTGGTAGCGGGTGACGGTGGAATACCATTTGGGAGCGGTGGACATGGTTGTAAAAATGGGGAAATCAGAATGAGAAATGACGAATGAATCTCCAAGCCTGTAGGCCGAAAATATCCGAGCCCCGGAGTGATCGGGCATGTGGGATTGCTAAACCGGCAAAGTCGTCCCAGGAATGGCCACAGGATACCAGCCATCAGCATCGGGCTTCACCGGAGGCTCGGTGTCCCAGGTGATGTTGTCCGGGACGAGGGACTCCTGGGAATTCATGGCCTGCTCCCAGGTGATGACCTGGCCGGTGTAGGTGGCCATGCGGCCCATGACGCCCATCATCGTGCTGTGTGCCGCATAGCCGGCGTCGTTGCGGACTTTGCCGGTGCGGATGTTTTCAAACAGGGCGTCGTGCTCAAGCTGGTAGGGGTCCTCCTTGTTGCGGGTGCGCTTGCCGCCGGGCGGCTGACCGTTGATGAGGAACTTGCCGCCATTGGCGAGATCTGCCGCGCCCTTGGTGCCGTGGAAGTGTTCGCTGACATCGCGCGCGCACTTGCCACCGATCTGGCAGCACTGGCTCAGGATGCGCATGCCGCTCTCGTATTCAAATTCCACGGTGTGGTGGTCAAAGATGGTGCCGTTTTCCTTGGCACGGCGCACCTGGCGTCCGCCCTGGCCCACGGCCTTGATCGGCATCTCGCCTTTCATCACCCAGTTCGCCACGTCGAGGTTGTGGCAGTGCTGCTCCAGGATGTGGTCTCCGCTCATCCAGGTGAAGAAGTACCAGTTGCGAATCTGGTAGTGCAGCTCGCTTTCTCCCGGTTCCCGCACAAATCCGGGGCGCGAGGTGCCGTTCCAATACACGCGGCCATACACCAAGTCCCCGATCTCACCGGCATGAATGCGGTCGATCATGTCGATGTATGACGGCTGATAGCGGCGCTGAAAGCCCACGCAGACATTGAGGTTTTTCTTCTTCGCCTCCTCAGAGGCGGCCAGCACGCGGCGTACACCTGCGGCATCCACCGCGACCGGCTTTTCCATGAACACATGTTTCCCGGCTTTGATGGCCTGCTCAAAGAGAAAGGGGCGGGGACCGGGTGGCGTGGTGATCAGAACCACGTCCGCGAGCGCGAAGGCCTTCGTGTAATCTTCGAAGTTCGTGAACACCTGATCCGGCGGCACATCCACCTGGCCTTCATGCTTTGCCTTGAGGATGTCCAGCGCCGTCTGTGACTTGCCTTCCAGCGGATCGACGACCGCCACCAGCTTGATAGTGGAACCTGCAGAGAGCGCCTGATTGCACGCCCCGGTGCCGCGACCGCCGCAGCCGATCAGGGCGATCTTGATGTCGTTGTCTTTCGGTGCCGCAAACGCATGCGTGGCAGCGGTCAAGGCGGTGGTGGCAAGAAAGGTGCGGCGGGTGGTCATGGTGGCGGGAGGACGCTTCTGTGAAACCGTCCTCAACACCCCAACCTTTCATCTGTCCGCCACTCAGCGCAGCAGCCCTGACCAGGCTTTGCGTTCTGACCAGAGCAGGAAAAGTGCGAGAAGCGAGATGCCAATGAGCATCGGCTGGAAGATGCCGTCACCTGCGACGAAGTGATGGAATGCGAGAATGTTGACGATGATGGGGCCGAGGCACAGAAGGCCGAGGTTCCTTGTCTTGGGAATGAGAAGGAAGAGGCCGCCGATAAGTTCGAAAACCTTCACAAACTTCATGTAACCCGTGGGGAGAAAGGCCGCCATGAAATGATAGATGGGAGTGTCTTTTGGGAGTTCTGGCATCGGAGCGAGGTTGAACAGGACCATGACGGCGGTCATGATGAACAGAAGACCGAGTACGATGGAGGCGGCGAGGGGGGCGTATTTCATAAGTGGAGAGGGGCTGGCGAACGGTGCGAACTGGGAATGTCTGAGGCTGTGTTTAATTTCCTGAGGTCATCCATGAAGTGAGCATTGGCTTACCCGAGATGGGCAGCGAGGCGGTCAAAGTTTTCCTCGTTGGAGGGGACGCAGATGGGTTTGAAGCGTTCGCAGATTTCGGGGCTTTCAAATCCCATGCACCAGATCATGTGGGTGCCCGCTCCGGCATCGGCAAGTGTGATGGTCATGCGGAAGTGAGGTGCGACATGTTCATAGACGATGCGCTCTGCAGGCACGATCTCAATGAAGCGGGTGTGATTGGCGTAGTCCTTGCCATCGGGCCCGTGCATGGTGAATTTCCAGTCGCCTCCGGGACGGAAGTCGAATTCATCGAAGGTGTTGGTGAAGCCCTTGGGACCCCACCATTGAGCGAGCTGCTGGGGATCGCTGAAGGCCGCGAAGAGCTGGTCGCGGCTCGCATCGAAAACACGCGTGCTGATGATCTCGGAGGCCGGATCTTGAGAATGGATCGTGGAGGGGGGATGGGTTTGCCCGGAGTCAGCCGCCTGCTGGAGGGCGGCGATGTCGAGCTTGATCATTTTCAGCATGGCCTGGGTGACACGAGAGCAGACGGCGGGATCGGGCGAGGAGATGAGATCTGTCAGCACTGTGGGAACGACCTGCCAGGAGACGCCGAAGCGGTCCTTCAGCCAGCCGCATTGCACGGGCGTTCCGCCATCGGCGAGAAGCGCCTCCCAATAACCGTCCACCTCCTCCTGGGTCTCGCATGACACCACGAAGGAGATGGATTCATTGAAGGTGAACATGGGGCCGCCATTCAAGGCGGTGTAGCGCTGGCCGAAGAGCTCAAACTCCACGGTCATCACCGTGCCTGCAGGTGGGCATGGCGGCCTTTCTTCCTGCGGGACTTCCGCGTAGCGGGTTTTGCGCAGGATTTTACCATCTTTGAAGACGGTGAGATAGAAGTCCACGGCCTCCTCGGCATTTTCAGTGAACCACAGGAAGGGGCTGATTTTTTGCATGGCAGAAAGGGGGGGATTATGCGGGCCTGCCATCCGATGCGGGAGCCACGGTGATCATCCAGCCCATGCCAAACTTGTCCTGCAGCATGCCGAAGCGGGATGACCAGAAGGTCTTGCCCAAGGGCATGTTGACGGCACCGCCTTCGGCCAAGGCATTGAAGACGCGCTCTGTCTCGGCTTCGGTTGGCAGCGCGAGTGAGAGTGAGAAGCCACGAAAACCTTTGCTCTCCTCACCGCCACAGCCATCGGAGGCCAGGATGACGCTGCCGCCTGCTTTGAAGCTGGCATGCATGACTTTGCTCTCATAACCGGCGGGCAGCGTGTCCGGAGGCATGGGGTCCGGACTGTCGCTGTAGCGCATGAACATCTGCACTTCCGCACCGATGGCGGATTTGTAAAATTCGAGGGCTTCTTCACAGCGGCCGCCGAAAAAGAGGTAGGGTTGGATGTAGGATTGAGACATAAGGTGCGGGGGATGGGTTATTGTCGCGCTTGCATGCAGTTGAGGTAGGTGCTGACGCGGGCCATGGTTGTGAAGCGTGTGGAAGTGTTACTTGCGCATGAGTTCGACGAGCTGGTCGAAAGCTTTGCCCCAGCCTTCGGCGAAGCCCATGGCTGCGTGCTTTTCGCAGGCCTCCTTGGTCCAGTGGCGGGCGCGGGCGGTGTAGCGGGTTTTGCCATCTGGCAGAGATTCCCAAGTGAGAACAGCGGTGAAAAAGTGATTGGGATTGGGCTCCCAGCCGGGCAGGTAGGCGTCGGTGAACACAATCTTTTCATTGGGGACGACTTCAAGGTAAACGCCCACGTTGGGAAACTCCTGGCCTTCAGGGCTGCGCATGGTGGTCTTGCAGGTGCCGCCGGGCCGGAGGTCAATCTCGCAGGCTGTGGTGGTCCAGGGCTTGGGGGTAAACCATTGGACGAGGAGATCGGGCTGCGTCCAGCCGGCGTAGAGTTTGGCAGCGGGGATGTCAGTTTCACGAACGAGAACGAGTTCGCGCTCGGACAGGGGGGATTCAATGGGGGAAGGGTGGGGCATGGTGACTGGATGCTGGATGTTTCGGAGGTGGATCGTGGCAGGGGGCTTAACCGGCCGTGGTTGCGGAGCTGCAGCCGCAGCATGCCTTGTCGGTTGTGCGGCCGTCGCTGTCGTAGCGATCATGGCGTTTCACCCAGTCCATGAGATTGCCGTTCACATTTTCCATGCGGCCTTTGGGTGTCTGATCGATGAATTGATACGCTCCCAGCAGGGCCTCGCCGCCGCGGCTGAAAGAGGAGTAGGTGTGGTAGATCTGGCCGTCTTCGTCTTTGAAGAAGATGCTGAAGCCTGGGAGTTCTTCGCAGTCGGCGCTGTAGTCCTGCTCGGTGAAGTTGTAGGTGATCCTGCCGTCCTTCACACTCTCAGGCGGAAAGGAGACATGGAAGTCCTGGTTGAACTCCGTGTGCGCGGCGGAGGCCCAGCGGAATTTCCAGCCCATGCGTTTGCGGTAGGCTTCGAGCTTTTCGAGGGGGCCACGTGAGACGGCGACGAACGAGAGGTCGTGATGCTCAAAGTGCTGGCGTGCGCCGTCCACGTGGTCGCACAGGAAGGAGCAGCCGGTGCAGCCTTCATCCCAGTCGGGGCCAAACATGAAGTGATAGAGAAACAACTGGCTGCGACCATCGAAGAGGTCGGCCAACGAGGCCCTGCCAGTGGGAGTGTCAAAGACATAGGGCTTGGTAATTTCCACCCAGGGCAGAGCACGGCGCTGGCGAGCCAGTTCGTCATTAGCTTCCATGTGGGCTTTTTCCTTGGCCAGCAGCGCACGGCGCGCCTCGACCCATTGTTCTCTGGAGACGACAGGGTTTGTTGTCATGGTGCGATGATGGTTTGATTGAGCTCGGTGCGGAAGGTGGCTGAATCGTTGCTGGACTCAGGGCCGGAGAGATAGCGCTCCCAGAGATTGGGGCCGAGCGTGTGGCCTTGACCTTCGATGATGTCTTGCAAATCTCCCCACGCCTGGCCGAGTCCGTCATACGGGCCCGTGTAAACACTGCGCACGATGGTGGTGCCGGGGATCACTCCCGCCTTCACACGGCCCGTCGCCTGCACGGCATCTGAGACGGGCAAGCCGACTTCGAAATTGAAGATGCCGGGTGTCATGCCGAAGTGATGCGCGAATACTGGACCGATGGGGCCGATGCCTTGCGAGGTGACGGCGGCGATGACTTCTTGAATGGCTGGCCCCATCACTTCCTGGATCTGATCACGCGGCACGGTGATGTGGATCACGGCGGCGTTTTGCGCGGTGGTGGTGATTGGGGCGGAGGGTTCGTCGAGCATGGCGTGTGTCGGGATGAGGCTGAATGATCAGGCCTTCGGAGATGCTTCAGCGACCTTCTTCAAATTGGCCAGGCCTTCGAGAAACTGGTCTCCGCACATCTTCTCGCAGTCCATGAACATGCCCATGATCTTGCCGATGAAGGGCTTCTTGCTCTGCATGGCCCAGGTGATCTTGGTGCCCGTCCCTTCCGGGGTGAGGATGAACTGCACATCGCTGGTGCCGGCAAAGGGGCGCACGAATTCCAGTTTCATGCCGACCTTTTCGTTGGGCTTGCTCTCGACGAGTGTGGTGCTGCCTTCACCGACCTCGTTGTTGCCGCTCCAGCGATACACGGCGCCGACACCTTCGGGCGGACCTTCGAGGGATTTCTTCATGTTCGGATCGAGCTTTGACCAGGGCGACCATGCGTCCCACTGGCGGAAGTCGTTCACGACTTTGAAGACGGCCTCAGGGCTGGCGCTGGTGGTGGCAGAACGTGTGACGTTCAGGTCATCGGACTGAAAGGAGGCGATGACGCAGATGATGGCGATGATGAGAACAAGGCCGAGGAGAATTTTTTTGATCATGGTGTGGGCGTTGATGTTGAATCGAAGTGCTGATTACTTGGCGGCTTCCTTGGATGACGGGCATTTCCCGAGCATGGCGTCCCAGCGCTTTTGCATTTCTTCAGGAGAGACTTTTTCAATCTCGTGCTGGAGCATCCATTCATGGCCAAAGGGATCGCGCACCGAGCCGCTGCGGAATCCGTAGAACTGGTCGCCTGCCGGCATGAGTGCCGTGGCTCCGGCGGCGATGGCTTTTTCAATGGCGGCATCTGCATTTTCAACCATGAGGCAGAATTTTACCGGAGTGCCACCGAGTGTCTGGGGAGACTTGTTCCATGCGGGGTTTTCATCCGAGAGCATGAGAAGGCTGCCATTGAGATCGAGCTCCGCATGGCCGATCTTGCCAGATGAGGCATCGGCGAGACGGAAGCGCTCAGTGGCACCAAAGGCCGCGTGATAAAAGGCGATGGCCTTGGCGGCATCATGGACGGTGATGTAAGGACTGAACGAGGGGTAGGCGAGTGTGCTCATGGTTGTTGGGTGGGTGAAGGAATGCAGCGAGGGGTTTCAATGCTGGGAGGCAGATTTGACTTCGGCCATGGGGCGGCAAAGATCGGCGATGGGACGGATCTCAATGGTGGCTCCGTATTGGAGAATGGGGCATTCCTGGGCGATGCGTACCGCCTCGTCCATGCTGCCCACGGCGATGCGGAAATACCCGGCGATGGCTTCCTTGGACTCGGCAAAAACGCCGTCGGTCACGGTGGCGCCCTTGGGTCCGCAGACCAGCCTGCCCTCTTCCATCAAGGGCTGTGCACCGCGATGGATGCCCGCTTTGCTGAGGCCATCGACCCAGGCGTAAAAGTCAGTCATGACATGCTGGAGTTCGGAGGGGGACATGCCGTGGTTCCAGTGGGTGCCTCGAATGAGCAGCAGGTATTCATCAGTAGGGTTTTGCGGATTCATGCAGGCGGGGTTTCGTTGGTGAGGTCTGAGGCGGTGCAAAGTTCGGGGTCAAGCGGCCGGACTTCATAGTGCAGGCCGCAGGGCAGGGTGGGACTGTGGGAGAGGAGATCAGCGGCTTCTTTGAGGCTTGCTGCGGTGACGAACCAGTAGCCGCCCACGACTTCCTTCGCCTCGCCGAAGGGGCCATCCGTGAGGACGCCCGCTTTGGAGACGGTGGCGCGGTCCGTGCGGAGACGGCTGCCCGGGCGCATGCTTCCTGCCTCGATGTGGCGGTTCAGCCAGGCGTAAAAGTCGCTGATGGCGGTGTCGATCTGCTCCTTGGACTTGTCCTTGTCCCAGTGACCGCGCGAAAGGACGAGGTAGTCATGAAGGGGAGGGGCGGTGTTCATGGCGAAGGCTTGGCGTGGGTCGTTGAGTGTGTCAGAGTCTTGGTTTCAAAAGGACGACGAACGAGCCGGACGGAAAAGGACATCGAAACAAAGATTTTTTTGAGCGGGTGCTATTTTATTGGCCGGGTGGTTTCACATTCAGCAAGCAAACGCTCAAAAAAGCTGCGCTCCGATGGCAGGGCCGCGAGGACATGGGCTCTGCGGTAATGGGTGGCGGCGTCCTGCATCTGGCCGAGTTCGGCGGCGAAGGTGCCACGAGCTGCGTGAAGGGAGAGGTACCCATCCAGGCCGTGAACGGCTTCCAGCGCGTCCAGTCCGCTCTGCGCGCCATGCACGCGACCCACAGCGATGGCCCGATTCAAAGCCACCACGGACGAGGAGGTCAGCAGCACGAGCTGATCATACAGCGCGAGAATGCGCTGCCAGTCCGTGCTTCCGGAATCAGCGGCCGTGCTGTGGCATGCCGCGATGCCTGCCTCCAGATGATACTCCGTCAGGGCGTCTCCGTTCGCGGAGAGCTGCAGATGCTGGAGGCCGCGATGGATGAGGGCCTGATCCCAGAGCCTGCGGTCCTGCTCATGCAGGCGGAGGATGTCGCCTGCCTCGTCGGTGCGTGCAGGCAGGCGTGCGGCGGTCAGCAGCATGAGAGCCAGCAGGGCATGGCACTGCTGCAGGCCGGTGTGCTGATGGGTGGCCAGCAGTGCGGTGAGCCGGATCGCCTCATGGCAGAGGTCGGAGCGCACCAGGTGCTCTCCACTGCTGGCCTTGTAACCTTCGTTGAAGAGCAGATACAGGGATGCCAGCACAGCATCGAGGCGCTGAGGCAGTTCATTGGCCTCCGGCAGTTCAAAAGGCAGCGCCAGCTCTCGGATGCGTTGCCGTGCGCGGACGAGCCGCTTGGAGATGGCGGCTTCGCTGGTGACGAACGCCGCGGCGATTTCCGCCGGACTCAGACCGCAGAGCGTCCGCAGTGCGAGAGCGATCTGCGCTTCGGCGGACAACTGCGGGTGGCAGCACACAAACATCAGCCGCAGGGTGTCATCGGGCAGGTGCACCTCATTGTCCGCCGCTGATTCAGCAGGAACGGCCATCCAGCGCGCCTGCTCTGCGGAGATGCCTTCCTCGCGTTCGTTCCAGCGTTGCTCGCGGCGCAGTTGATCCAGAGCGATGTGGCGCGCGGTCTGCGTCAGCCAGGCGGCCGGATTGTCCGGCACGCCGCGATACGGCCACGTTTGAAGCGCACGCACGAGAGCCTCCTGCACCACGTCTTCGACCCACTGCAGCCGCTGCGCGCCGAACTGGCCTGCGAGTGTGGCGACGAGGCGCGCGGACTCATGCCGAAAGAAATGCTCCGTGGCAAACTGAGTGCTGGCAGTCGTGCTGGAGGGGGACTCAGACATCGCGGATTCGTTTATGCAAGTTGGCCACGGTGGGATTAATTCGCCTGAAACAGGCCGTCCACATAGCTGCGGGCAAGCTTGAGATTGTCACGAATCAGGTGCCGGGAGCGGCAGGCTTTGCCGATGAGCATGGAGCCCTGCCAGAGACTGTTGAGGAACCAGGCGGTTTGCACCGGGTCAAATTTGGTCTTTGGCTTGTGCCGTTTCTTTGCGGCGGTGAGGAGCTTGGCGACGTTTTCGGTCCAGAGATTCAGTTCCTTCTCGCAGGCGGCCTGGAAGGCTGGATTGGTGGCTGACATTTCCTGAGACATCATTCCGACCATGCAGACGACGGGATTGTCATCGCGACGTGTGAAGCCAGCCATGATGTCAAACATGCGGTGCAACTGTTCCAGGGGATCGACCGAGGTGTCCTGCCAGGCCTCGGCATAGAGTGCGGTGCCCATCCGCCCCCACCACTCGACGGCGGCGGTGCCGAGTGCTTCTTTGTTTTCGAAGTGGTGGAAGAAGCCGCCCTTCGTCATGCCTGCCTCTTTGCAGATCTGATCCACGGAAGTTCCGGAGAAGCCCTGCTGCAGCATGAGGCGGACGGTGGCGTCGATCAGCCGCTGCCGGGTGGCGGCTGGGTCGCGCTCACGTTTGGTGGGAGATTTCTTGGGCATACAAACCGGTCGGTATGTAACGAAAGGCGGGTGATGGGCAAATTGTTTTCTTTGGCTGGTATCCATCAGGCAGAGCCATGAATGGAGTGACACGCCAGAGGATGAGGTAGAAAAATGAGGGGTGGAAAAATTTCCCCGCCCCATCTGACTCTGAAATCAGAAATCTGGTTCAGAGAATTTTTCTACCCCTCATTTTTCTACCTTTAAATACGCCGGTCTCAGCCTGCGAGGTAGATGGGATGATCACTTTCCTGACTCGCCGACGCACCACAGATACTCCTGGCGCGTGGGGCTGGTCTTCGCGGAGCGGAGGTAAATGCGGTCGTCGCAGATCGCGGGCGTGCTGAAGGATTCGTCTCCGAGCTGGTTTTGAGAAAGCAGGGTGAACTTCTCGGGTGTGGCTTCGAAGACGGAAGTGACGCCGCCTTTGCTCGTCACATAAATACGTGAATCGGCCATGACGGGAGAGCCGTAAAATTCGCGGTCCACTTTCTCTGACCACAGCTCCTCGCCGGTGGCGGATTTCCAGCAGGCGGCGCGTCCGCCATCTCCCACCGCGAAGACGTGGCCGTTCTTCACGATCATGGATGGCACGTAGGTGCGCGTGACGTTTTCCCAGGCGATCTTGCCGGAGCCATCTGCCTCCAGGGCCATCGTGTGGCTTTTGGGATAACCACCACCGAGGAACACGCGGCTGCCATCCGTCACGGCGGTGACCACGGTTTCCTCCGTGCTGCCGTCGATGCTCCACAGTTTTTTGCCGGTGAGCGGGTCAAAGCTTTCCACCTTGTTGCAGCCGGCGAGCACGGCCTGTGTTTTGCCTGCGGCGTTGACGACGGCGGGGGAGGCGTAGTTCGCCACGGGCGGGCGGTCCTGCTGCCACACGATCTCACCATTGAGTTTGTTGAGGCCGGACATCTTGCCGCCGCCGCGATGGTCTGCGGACACGAGCACAATCGATTGATAAAGCACCGGTGAGGAGCCAAAGCCTTGATGCACCTGGAAGTCACACACGCGGCGCTGCCAGAGCTGCTTGCCGGAGAAATCGAGCGCGGTGGTGAAGATGGCGCCGTTGTTGAGGAAGTTGACGAACAGACGCTCGCCATCGCTCACGACATCGGAGGAGGCCTGCGAGGAAATTTTATGCCCTTTAGTATTTAGATTACCGCGATGCACCACGGCCTCCCACTTCTTCTTTCCCGTGGCGCGGTCATAGCAGAGCACGAGTTGCTCTTCGGTCTCCATGTCTGCCGTCGCGAGATAGACCTGGTCCGCCACGATGGTTGGCGAGCCATGGCCACGACCTCGCACCTCGGCTTTCCAGAGGACGTTTTCGCCTTCAGTCCATTTTAACGGAAGCTTTTGTCCGGGGGCTGCATGACCATCCATCGTGGGGCCGCGCCAGGCCGGCCAGTCGGCGGCGATGAGGGAAGGGGCGAGGAGTGCGGATGCAAACAGCAGGGCATGGATGTTCATTCAGACGTTCCATAACGCGGCGAAAAGCGGTGTGCTGTCAAAAGCTGACGCGCTCCGCACTATTTGGCGGCGACGAGTTTCATCAGGCCTGTAAGGGGGTGATGAGTTACGGTGTCCCAGGCGATTTCTTGAAGCAGTTGGTTGAGCTTTGCTTTGTCTTCATCGCTCATGTCTTTGAAGGCTTTGAAGGCAGTTGGCACCGGCAGGCCGACTGGATTGCGGCGGTAGATGACGACAAAGTGGCAGTAGCTGGAGAGGATTTGCAAGGGAGCCTGCGCATGGCCCCAGTTGTCGCGGAAGAGTTCGGCCTGGGTTTTCAGACCGGGTGCTTCGCCGTTGAGAATTTTTTCGCGGAGGGTGACGGCGGCCATGCCAACGGGGACGACGAAGACGGACTGCTTCCCCAGCCGCTGATTGATGCCCTGCACATAGTCTTCGATGTCCTTCGCATAGCGCATCGTGGCCTCACGGAGCTGGGCGATGTCGGTGGCGTTGTGATCGAATTTCTTTTTCGTGTCGAGCGGATACACCGGGTTGTATTCGTCATTCGGCATCCAGTATTCCTGCACGGTGATGCGCAGCGCCGGATTGTGCTCGATACCGAGTTTGACGAACTGCTCAATCGCATCATCTGGAAGCCAGATGGGTGAAAGCGTCAGAACGTCCACCTTGCCGGTTTTCAGCACCTGCTTCACCGCACTTTTGTCTTCGGACACCTCCCAATGCTTTTGCACCGTGGAGCCTCCGATGCTCGACAGCCCGACCAGCTGGTGATCCAGTCCGGCAGACTTGGCGATTTCAGCGACCTGCTTGTAGGTGAAGACGTGAAAGCTATGTCCACAGGTGGCCACACGCTGGCCTTGGGTGATCGGCGGCAGCAGTTCTTCCGCGTCCGCGCTGGCAACTATGAGGCAGAGTGAAAGGAGGAGGGTTGAGAGTTTCATGAGGGCAGCGGCTGGTAGAACGACGGGGAGTGAAAAATCTACCCTCCATCGGCTCTCTAAAATTTCAGCATCTCACCCACCGGCAGTGGTTTGCCTTGGCGGATGGATTCTTCTGCTATCAGACACAAGCCTGCGCTCCACAGACCATCTAGGCCGGTGGCGATGGGGGGCTTGCCGGTGCGGACCATGTCGATGCATTGGGCGATTTCTTCGCGGAGTTCAAAGACTTCGCCGCTGTGCTTGTCGAGCTTCACGGTTTCGAGATTTTCGCCGTCGAAGACTTTGAGAAAATACTCGGGCTCCAGCGTGCGATCGAGGGCACCACTCCACGCGGCCCAGAGCGCTCCCTTGGTGCCGCTGACTTTGACGGTCTGATGGTGTTCGAAGGCGGCGAGTGTCTGTGATACCACGGCGTAGCTGCCGTTGGCGTATTTGAACATGGCGCTGAAGTTGTCGAACAGCGTGGGGCGCTGGGGATCGCGCGAGTTGGCGTAGGCGTGGAGTTCCACGGGATCGCCGCTGCCGGTGAGATACCAGCGTGCGAGGTCGAAGAAGTGGATGGGCTCTTCGAGCACCCAACTGCCGACGCGATTTTGGTCATAACGCCAGCCGCTCGCACCTTGTCGGTAGGGTTTGCGCGACAGCTCGACGAGGACGTACTGCGGATCGCCGATGGTGCCTGCGTCGATGATTTCTTTGATGCGGCCCCACTGGCTGGAGAGACGCAACTCGTGGCCGACGGCGAGATGCACGCCGTATTGCTGCGCTCCGGCGACGATGGCTTTGCAATCATCGAGCGTGATGGCCATGGGCTTTTCCAGCAGCACGTGTTTGCCTTTTGCCATGGCGGCGAGGGCGATCTCGCGATGCGTGTGGCTGGGCGTGGCGATGTCGATGATGTCGAACTCCGCCTGTGCGATCATGGCGAGGCTGTCAGCGAAAATCTGCGCCTCGGGGTAGAGCTTGCGGGCTTCTTCGCGGGAAGCCTCCGAGGGCGCGGTGATGGCGACGAGCCGAGCGCCAGGATTGCCCGCGATGGATTGGGCGTGAAATTTGCCCCAGGCACCGAAACCGGCGAGAGCGAAGCGGACAGGAGACGACATATCAATGACGAGGGGCGGTGGTAAGCGGGGTGACGGGATCAGGAACGCGGCGGCCTTGCACTTCATTCAGGCGGCATGAGGGCAGATGAGGCAGAACGTGCTTGGCAAAGAGATCGCATTCTTCGAGATGCGGGTAGCCGCTGAGGATGAAGGCACGCATCCCCATGTCCATGTAGCGGTTGAGCTTGGCGAGCACCTGCGCGGGATCGCCCACGATGGCGCTGGCACAACCACTGCGGGCGAGGCCGATGCCGCTCCAGAGATGCGGTTCGAGGTAGAGGTCGCCGCTCTGCGCACGGAGTTCGTCCTGGCGCTTCACCCCGGCGCTCTGGCTGTCTTGGGAGCGGGCTTTGATCTCGGCGCCTTTTTCAGCCGTGAGTTTGGAAATCAGCTTGTCTGCGGCGGCCCGGGCTTCGGCTTCGGTTTCGCGCACGATGACATGTGCACGGAAGCCGAAGTCGATCTTGCGACCGTAGGAGGCGGCTTTTTCGGACATGACCCGCATGGTTTCAGCGATGCGCTCCTCCGTCTCCGGCCACATGAGGAAGACGTCGCAGTGCTTGGCGCACAACTCCTGCGCGGCAGGCGAGATGCCGCCAAAGTAGAGCAGGGGACCGCCGTTTTGCTGGTAGGGCTTGGCGGGTTCGGTACTGGGCAGGCTGATGTTGTAAAAGTCGCCCTTCCATTCAAAGGGGCCGTCGGTGCGCCACAGGCCCTGCAGGATCTGGATGATCTCGCTGGCGCGGGCGTAGCGGACTTCATTGCTCTCCTTCATGCCGGGCATGTCGGAGGAGATGATGTTGATGCACAGCCTGCCTTTGGCGATGTGATCAACGGTGGCGAGCGCCCGCGCGAGCATGGGGGGCCAGACTTCGCCCATGCGCAGGGCGACGAGCTGGTTGATCTGCGTGGTCTGAGTGGCCATGGCGGAGGCAAAGGCCAAGGCGTCCTGTCCTGGGACCCAGCCGGAAGGCAGCAGAATGTTCTGGTAGCCGAGGGCTTCGGCCTTTTTGACGATGTCGCCGCAATGTTCGAAATTCGAGCGGATCGAGCCGTCCGGAATGCCGAGGAATTCGTAATCGTCGGAGCAGAGAGCAGAAAACCAAGCGACTTCACACTTGCGATCAGGGCTGCGAATGGGTAATTCACTCATGTAAAGAATGTTGAAAGGAACGCACTGATCCTGCTGGACAGTGATAGATCAACAGGCTTTTTATTCGAATGCGAAAAAACCCCATTGTTCAACGTGAAACGCTCGGAGCTGCCGTGCTGCAAATCCGCAGCGGGCGGGCGACTTCGCGCACCACTCTAGCCAAGGCCCTAGGAATTTCGCCCTCGACCACGGGGCTCTATGTCGATCACCTGATCGCCGAGAGATATCTGAATGAGTCGGGGTTGAACCAAGGGCCGATGGGCCGCCCCCGCCGGCTTCTGACGACTCAAGCTGATGCGGGTTGGTTTGCAGGTGTGGAGTTCAATGCCCAGCGCATTCAGGCCGTTGGCGTCGATTTTTCCGGCACCCTGAAGTCCACGGTAGAGACTCTGCTGCCTGCGGATGTGCTGGCTGAGCAGGTGATGAAATCGATTCTCTGCTGCGTGGCCAAACTGGCGGAAACCATGCAGGGTCCGCTGCTCTCGGTGGGCCTTGGGGTTCCCGGGCTGGTGGACGCGCATGCCGGAGTGGGACTGTACTATGCATTCATTGCGGATTGGAAGCAGGTGCCGGTCGTCGAGATCCTTGGCTCCAAGCTGAATGTTCCGGTCATCCTGCAAAACAACCTTCGGGCGATCGCGCTGGCTGAGCGTTGGTTCGGAATAGGGCATGGCTTGAATGATTACGTGATCCTGGGGCCTCGGAGCGGTTTTGGCGTCGCCATGGTGCAGAATGGCCGGGTGATTGAAGGCGCACATCACGTCGCCGGGGAAATTGGGCGCTGGCCTTGGCCCCTGACGGGTGGAGCCGATGGCGGTCAGGAATTACACCATGCACTGAGTGCTCCCGCGACATGGCGTCGGCTGGCGGGCGAGGGAGGAAAAGGCGCTTTGCCTGAAGATCTGCGCGGAGCCCTGGCCGCTTTGGCGGATTCGTCCGGTCCGGAATGGGACGCCGTGTGTGCTGATTATGCACGCGTAATCGGCTTGCTTCACATGATCATCGACACCGGAGTCTTCATCCTTCACGGACCTCTTACAATGTTGGGCGAGCGCTTCTGCCATTCGGTCACGGAAGCTGCGTGCTCTTTGATGCCTGTGCTGAGAGGGGTGGGATTGCAGGTCGTTCCCTCCACGCTGGGAGACAACGCAGGAGCTCTCGGTGCGGCGAGCCAGGCGATGGAAGCTTGGGCGCCGGCTTGATCTGACAGGTGCGGGCACAAAAAACCGGGTGGCAGGACGTAGTCCCGCACACCCGGTCGGTGGAGTCTGTGAAAGAATTACTTCTCCAGAGGTTCTTTGGCGGCTTTCCAGCCGGAGATGCCAGCAGAGAGGTGCTTCACGTTGGTGTAGCCAAGCTGACTGGCAGCGTTGGCGGCGGCCTTGTAAGCGCTGCAGGCTGGGCCACCGCAATAGGCGACGACGAGGGCACCCTTGTCAGCAGGCAGGGCGCTGGCGAGGCTTGAGCCCTGGGTTGCGAAGTCGATGGCGGTCGGAACATGGCCGGCCTTGTAGGATGCGGCGCCGTTCACGTCGATGACGGTGACCTTTTTGTCAGCGATGGCCTGCTTGAGATCGGCAATGCTGATGTCCGGGAACTCGGCTGCAAAACCGGCGGTGGCGACGAGTGCGAAGACGAGTGCGATGAGTTTCTTCATGATTGGATCTGGATGGTTTGAGTTAGGAGGTGCGCGTTGGACTGTGCGCGGCAGCGGCCCCGTCTGCCGGGGCAAATGTTTGGGTCAGGATAAATTCAGCTGTTCAAATGAGATATCACAGCAGCCCGGTTTATTCCAAAAAACAGCGGATGCCCTGCCCCTGCCCCGGCACCGGCAGGCGCAGGGAAGAAGGGGTGTTAACCTTGGAGGCATCATGGCTGGGAACGTACAACGCAGCTAAATACGGCTGGTCTTGCCAAAAGATGCAAAACTTCTCAAAGAGCTGGAATGAACAGACGTGCAAACCCATTCCGCAGGCGATGCAGAACTGGCGCGCTCTCCAGCATTTCAACCGTGATCTCGCGACTGTGGGCCAGCTTGGCATCCATCTCCGCAGCGAGCCGGTCGCATAGATCCGCGTCGTGGCAGGCGAGGTTGAATTCAAAGTTCAAGCGCAGGCTGCGTGGATCCCAGTTGGTGGAGCCAAGGAAGGACCAGACACCGTCGATGAGGAACAGCTTGGAGTGATCAAACGGCGGGGCGGATTCAAAAATGCGGCAGCCCATGGAGAGCAGGTCCGGATACAAAGTCCGGGCTGCCCAGCCTACAAACGGGATGTTGTTCTCCGCCGGTGTCAGGATAGTCACCTTCACACCGCGTACTGCGCACAATCGCAGGGCGGCCATCAGCACCCCATTGGGCAGAAAGTAGGGAGTGACGATTTTCACCTCTTCACGGGCGGCATTGAGTGCGGCAAAAAATGCTGCGGGCATCACTTCCATGTCCTCGTCCGGACCATCGACAATGCCGATGGCGCTTGCGGTACCCGTAGTGGCCAGCTCGGGGAACCAGAGCGGCCCTTCCAGATTTTCACCGGTGCAGAAGGCCCAGTCTTCGGCAAACACTCGCTGGATCTGAGACACGCAGGGCCCCGTGACCGCAAAGTGCAGATCATGCACCGGGTGTGCAGGGGAGCGGGCAATCATGTTTCCTTCGCGGATGTTCATACCGCCGGTGAAGGCTGTTTGACCGTCCACCACCAGGATTTTGCGGTGATTGCGCAGGTTCATCGTGATGAGGCGAAGAATCAGATGATTGGGCATGAAGCGGCGTGCCGTCACCCCGGCCTTGGTCAGCGCCTCGACCACCGGTGGCCAGGAGTAGCGAGTGCCGGCGTCATCCACCATCACCCGCACCTGCACGCCGCGCTTTGCCGCAAGGGAGAGCTCGGTCACGAAGTCCGCGCCGATGCCGGTGGCCTCGAAGATGTAGCTGGCCAGTGAAATGCTCTTCTGCGCACCACGGATCGACTCCAGCATGCGTGGCATGGCCTGGTCTCCATTGTGGAGGACATCAAGGTGATTCCCCAGTGTGTAGCTGAAGCGTGAGATGCGATCAAGGGTGCGTGCCAGCTGCTGATGCTCCTGCATGGCAGAGCTGTCGGTGGCCGTGATGGGAAGGGGGAATTCTGGGACAGGATCTCGCCAGGGCTCATTGATGCCGCTGCGGTAGCGCCGCCCGCTGCGGCGTAGAATATTGATGCCCAGAAAAAGATAGAGCAGCGGTCCGATCAGCGGAGTGAACACCACGAGCGCCGTCCAAAAAGCCGCGGAACGGTAGTCCCGGTGACGCAGAAGAAGATGAATCAGCGCGATGACCGAGCCGATGATCGATGCAATTGCCAGCACGATCGTCCAGAAATTGTGTTCGAACCAAGACATGGCGCAGCATGCGCGAATCATGAAGAAGTGCAAAGAACAACCCCGACGCAGGGCAGATCATGCATTCTCAAACTTCCGCCAGTACAGCAGGGCGATTGGGAACATGCTGAGGCATTCCTTCCCGGCATTGGCGACGCCTGCCATGGTGTGCGTGTTCCAAGCACCAAGGACGAGGGAGATGGCGATCAAGCAGGCAGAGCCAAAGGTGAAAACCGCCCGGGGCGAAATGGTCAGCCGTAGCGGGCGGGTTTCTTCGCCCAGAAGATCGATGAAGCGCGCGGCACACAGGACAAGCACGATGATGGAGAGCCAGCCGTTGTCATCAAGCCTGCCGGGAGCGAGGTAGTCGTACGCTCCATGCGCAGCGACAGCCAGCAGGAACGTGGCGAGAAATTCGTCCGCCCGAGCGAAGCGAGTAATCAGCATGCGGTAAAGGCCGTGTGCGCAAATGCCGGTCAAAGAGATGTGGAGGAAGTTGGCGGAGAGGAAGCGTGTCCAAGCGATGCTGCCGCCGATATTTTGGTAGTAGCCGATGTTTTCTTCCAGTGAGAACCCCAGTCCGACAAAAGCCCCTGTGAGCAGGGCGAGACCGGGCGTGCGGCGCCAGATCAACCATGGCAGAAAGAGTGCAAAAAGCAGGAGCTTGCAGCCTTCCTCGCGCAATCCAACCCCGACGATGTAATAGACCAAATCGTGAGGAAAGGGAGCTGCAGAGGTCATGCCCTGATACAATTCCTGATAGGCCAGGAGGGTGAGCGTCGGCCACACGCTGGCCACGCCGGCCATGAGAGGGACGAGGGGGCGCGCCCAGCGCCACCGCTCATGGTCACTGTGCTGCACGAGAATGAAATACCACAGGGCGGCAGCGAAGGATGCAAGGCACAGCATGCCATACGGGATTTCATCCAGACGATGACGAACAAGGCCTCGCCACTGCATCCAGACGTCGCCAAGGAGCGGGCCTGCATGAAGCTGGAGCAGCGGCGGGCAATCTTCGATCCATCCAGGCTGGGCGGCGATGGCGCGGAGGAGCCTGACGTCACGCTGTGCCACTGCCAGGCGAAGTGCTTCTTCACGCGAGGTGCTGGCATCTGCGAAGTGCAGGCCCTCAGTGTAAAACGCCTCCATGGCCGCCGGGAGGTTGTCTCGGCGTTTTTGCACACTGCCCAGCAGTTCTGCCGCGAGCATTTCAGGAGGGATGGCGCGGGCATTGTGCTCCAACTGCTGGAGTGAAGCCTGCTCTCCAGTGAGTGCTGCGGCGAGAAAAACTCGGAACAAGCCGACGGGGGCGTCCGTGGTGGCATGCCGCACGAGGAGCTGTGCCACCTCATAACCGCCAAGGTTCCCCGTCTGAGAAAATTCTTTAAACTCCTCCGTGTCGGTTCTTTTTGTCAGCCCAGGGAGCTGCGCGAGGAGCATGCGCAGCCAAAGGGCCATCTGGCGTGGCTGCGGAGTGTTTTCATGCCGCAGCCTGTTGAACTCTTCATGCAAACGGCTCAAGGCGGAGGGGACGGCTTGAGTCTGCCCTGTCTCACCCGGGCCCGCATTGCCGATCACAATCACGCAGGCGATGATAACCCCTGTGGCAATGATGCTGGCGGCGGTGCGCAGCAGGAAACGGCGATTGCGTGTGAGGTAATGGGTGCGCGCACGCCAGCCGTGAAAAAGAGAACGCTCCTCGGTCATGCTGTATTCAAGAGTCCTCTTTCTTCCACCAGTCAGAGGGCTGCTCCCAAGGCGCGCTTGTTTCAGGCTCTGATTCTGGCGCCGTCATGCGGGCTTCGTCTGCTTCTCCTTCCAGCTCCATGAGCAGTTTGACATGCGGCTCCGGCTTCGTCGTTCGCCGCCAGATGAGCCAGGCCCACATGGCAAATGCGCCCAGCAGAAATAGGAGGGTGGCGAGCGTGAAAAGCATGGCCCAGTCCGAGGCCTCCGCCCATTCACGGGACACCTTGATCGTCTCCCCTTCGGGGCGAGAGATGAAGGCGAGAGGCGTGTGCATGAGGCTGTGCTGCTTAAGGTTCGTTAAACACTAGGCGCATCGGGATCATCTTGGAAAACTGGAAGCCGTGTTGTTGAAAGAAGGACTGTGAGTCGGCGCTGATGCGGTCAGTGAGCAGCGTGATGCGGCGAAAGTGTTTTTCCCGTGCGAATTCGATGGCGTGGTCCAGCAGCCGTCCGCCATATCCTTGACGACGGTGCTGCGGGTGAACAATGACGTCCTCCATGATGAGCACAAGGCCGCCCTCCGCCGTGCTGATGGTGAAGAGCAGGTTGATCATGCCGATGACCTTGTGCTCTGTGCGGAGCACGAAGATGCGGCCGCGGTTGGGCTGTTCCAGAATGAGGCGCAGGCCGTGCTCCTGCTTGGAGCGGTCCGGCTTGAAATCCTCTTCTTCACTGAACAGGGCAAGAAGGAGCTCCACCAACTGAGGCAGGTCTTCGATGGTTGCCGGTTCGATATGGGGCTCAACGTCGTTGGCGGGCATAGTTGCCAGAATAGCGGGCTCATGGACAAAGGCAATGCGTTCGATGCACCGACTTCGACCGGTTGCGTGGGCCGCCCCGGATGACAGCGAAGTGATTCTCCGCCATGCCTGCCTTTTCCTAGCGCTTCTGCATCGCCTCCCGCAAATTCTCCCAGGCACGACGAAAGTCCTGTTTCATCATGTGCAAGGTGGCGATTTCCTGGCGGACATACGCAGGGGCGTTGGGGACTGCGGCCACTTTTTCGAGTGTGCGCAGAGCTCCGTCGATGTCACCCTGGGTCTTCTGAGCCTGGAATAAATCGATGGCGCGTCTGGCATCCGTGGGATTGTAAAGCAGGGCTCGCTCCAGAGTAGGTATGTCCGTGCTGGTTCCAGGCGCGGTGCGAATGACCGAGGGGAGATAGGGGAGGGCTGTCTGGCAGGCTCGCTGGAAGTCGGAATTGCGAGCATAGTGTTCCGCGAGGATACGCCAGCCGTCATCCTTCCACTTGCGGTTGGTTTCCAGCGCCGTGATGAGAGCTTCCTGATTGCCGTACTGATACCACATGCTGAAAAGGTTCTCCCTTTGCGTGGATTCCAAGCCTCTGAGATCGGGCTGCTGCACAAGCAGGCTTTTCAAACAGCGGTCAAATTCATCCCGCGTCTGCACCGTCCTGAGAAATTCGAATTTTAAGTCCGAGGTCGTGGCCAGCGTCCAGAGCGGTTCACGCAGTTCGGGGTGCTGGTAGGAATAGCCGAGCATCTGGCGGTAATAGCCATATTCTCCGGGCGCCGCTTCCGGATAGCGTCGCAGGAATTCGCGCCAGCCGACAACCGCATACTGAGGGTCGTAATCGAGCCAGTAAACCCCTTCGGTGTAACAGGTCAAAGCGTAAATCGGGTCGAGAGCTCGTGAACGAGAAAAATCGATCAAGGCCTCTTCTTTGGGCTGCCCGAGACGGAGGCGCAGGCAGGCTCTCTCGTAGTAGTAGCGGAAATCCATCGGGACCTTTTCAATGGCTTGATCCATGAGTGGCAGGGCGCCCCCAGGGGAGCCGGAGTCAGCCAGCTTGCCAGCACGGCTTCGCAGGGCCTCTGCGGAGCTGGTGCCCGGCAAAACCGGATGTCCCAGCCCTATGGCCGTCCAAGCTGCGCCAAGGGCCAGCAATGCAACTCCAGCCAGGCGAAACACCATGCGCTGCGACATGCCAGCTGCGTTTGGCAGCCTTCGAGGCCGGATTGCGATCCCTCCAAGCAGGGCCATAAAAAGTGCATAACCGAGGCCATGATTGGGGACATCACCCAATCCATGGATGGCCCCTATGCCAAAGACGATGGCGGCCGCATTGCGCAACCGACGATCCTGCATGCCTGATTTGCTTTTCTTTTTCTTGCCGTGCCATGGGCCGGTGGACCGGAAAATCCAAAACAGCAGCAGCATGGCGGGCAGAACTGTCAGCAAACCTCCTTCAGCCAGAAGCCAGAGCAGATCACTTTCAGGATGGAGGAATCGGCGTATATGCTCGGAGACGCCTGAAACTTGGGGGAAAACAGCCTCGAAATTTCCAAGTCCTATGCCCGTCCAAGGTGAATCAAGAGTCATCTGGAGGGTTTCTACAAACAGGGAACTTCGCCCGTTGTCTGAAGCAAAACGAGCTAAGCCGCCTTCCGAAAACCGCTTGGAAATGTTCCCGCCTGACATGATGAGCAGGGTGGAGATGATGAAGACCAGAGAGGTGGAGACGGCCAGTTTTTGGAAGAACCCACGACGCATGGCGATGGTGCCAACCCAGGCCGTCATGCCAAAAAAGAGCAAAATTAGGCCTGCGCGTGAACTGTTCATGAAAATGCAGATGATCGGCGGAATAAATCCCAGCAAACAGGGGATCCATAAGCGTGATTTGCGCCGGTGCGCATCAAAGCCGGTCGCTGCACAAAGCACGCAGGTCATGGCCGCGATGCTGCTGATGTGATTGCGATTGGCAAAAGGGCCAAATGCTTCGCCCCATTCCTTGGGGTTGCGCGGCCACCAAGGGATGTTGATCGATCTGTTGCTCTCAAAGATGGAAAGCAGGCACAGCAGGATTCCACCAAAGGTGAGAATCTGGATCATTGCCCGCCGTTGCTGATCGGAAAAACCTCGCGTGAGGCACCACGCCAACCAAAGGCAGCAGGTGGCAAAAAAGAGCCAAGCCTCCATCGTGACGCCAGCCTGGGGTGTCAGGCATTTTGACAGGTGGATGCCCCAGTCCTGACGCAAAGAGGCCTCCCAGCTTGGAGGCGGAAACAACCAGCCGGCTGGCAGAAATGCAAGCAGTGGAGCGAGCAATGCGCCAAGCAGGCCGCACAATGCCACGGGCGGCAGTTTGCGCTTGGGCACGAAGAAGATCAGCACCAAGGCCAGCAGAATGGTGATGGCTCCTTTGGACCAGGTTTCACGTCCCGCCCCAAACATGATAGCGACTACAGGCAGCGCGGCAAACACGTACCCTTGCCATGCAGGGCCGGGGAGATCATAGCTGCGATCCTGGATTCTGGTGCCATCGTCTTCAAAGTCGTCTTCCTGCAAGTCATCCGTTCGATGCGGTGAATCCACCTCATCCATTTCTTCCCCGACAAGCAGCGGAAGTTGTTTCGCGGCCTCTTCGGACTGGTCTGACTCGTTTTTCATGCCGTAACTGAAGACGGAGGATGGGGAAGAGAGGTTGATTTGACTTCCATGTTGGACGGCAGAGTCTTCCATTTCTCCACGCAGCGTTCGAGAGCAGGCAGCAGCACATCAAGCCGCAGATGCCATTCAGTGATATCGACAGAATCCTCAGGACGATGGATGGTAAAATGCCAGCCCCCGCCCAGAGATAAAATTTCAGGATGACTGCCTGGCTGAGGGTGCATGCTCAAGCCCATGCGCTCCAGCCCGTGCTGAAATAACGTGGCAAAGCTTCTGAGGTCTGTGCAGCGTTCCACTTCGAAATCCAATACGCGGCCATAGGCCCGGAAGAACTCCCTCTGCCTGCGCCGCTCCATGGTTTCGTTGAACTGGGAGCGGAAATTGGACCAGCTTCGAATGTATCCCAGATAACGAGCGGTAGCCAGGGCCAGCAAAAACAAGATGGCTCCGACCATGGGCAGTGCACTCCCCTTGATCATCAAGATGCTCAACCCCACCAAGCTTAGAGCCAGACAGACAGCATACATGGCCGCAAGCGCACCCCCTTTGCTATATCCCAGCAGAATCAGCCGATGGTGAATGTGTTCGGCATCTGCGTTGAAAATGGAAACACCCCGCATGGCTCTCCGAATGATCGCAAACAGCGTGTCCAGAATAGGGACTCCCAGTGCAATGATGATGACCAGCAGGGCTCCAATGACGGAGCCTTTATTTGAGGTGAACAGGGAGACTGAGGCGATAAAAAAGCCGATCAAATAGGCTCCGCCGTCGCCCAGAAAAATCTTGGCGGGTGGGAGATTGAAGATTAGGAAGCCCGCGAGTGCACCCGCCATGGACAGGGAGACGACCAAGACGTCAGGCTGACGGCTGTAATAACCTAGAAAGGCCAGGGTGAGGCTTAAAAACAGGCCGAAGCCGCCCGCCAGTCCATCCATGCCGTCGATCAGGTTGACGATGTTGGGAATGCTTACCAGCCAAAGAAGGGTCAACGGCAGACTCCACCAGCCCAAGGATACTGATCCTTCCCCAAAAGGGTTGCTGAGAACGTCGATCGAAACGCCCAGTGAGTACAAGATCAAAGCCGTGCCGATCTGGCCGACGAGTTTCACCCTGGCGCCCAGAGGCTTGAGATCATCCACGAATCCTACGCTGAAAATCAAGGCATTGCATACGGCCACCGGCAGCCAGCGCGTCCAGCCAAGTCCGCCGATGTACCCAGCAACCAAGGAAGCCAGGCCGACGGCCAGGAAAATAGGAGCCCCGCCGAGGCGTGAGATCGGCTTTTCATGAAGTTTGCGCCGTGTATCCGGTTCATCCAGTCCGATCCGGCCGTCGTGTTGCAGTATCCTCCAAGTTCCCAGCGCCGCCACAAGCAGGGCACCGCCAAAATAACAGGCCATTTCAAGCCACGAGACATGCCGGGGAGCCCATGGGCCCATGGTGGTATCTAGGGTGGCTGGTTCAAACATGCTTGACTGGGGAAATCAGGTTGGAAAGATGGCAAGCATACGCGTTGGAGAATCAAGGATCAAGACTTCAGCGATGAAGAAGTCTTTTGTTGCAAGTTGTCGGAACGCTTCTTGAACTGTGATCGCACCCCCCACACCCTCGCCAATGCTCAACGATACCATCGCCGCCATTTCCACCTCCTTGGGAGAGGCTGCGATCAGCGTGGTGCGTGTTTCGGGTCCGCAGGCTCTGCAAATCGCGGCCAGAGTCACGCGGTTCCCCACGCACGTGGTGCCCCGCAAGGCCCATCTTGTTTCTGTTTTGGACGCAGACGGAGGTGCGCTGGATCAGGGGCTGATGCTTTACTTCAAGGGGCCTGCCAGTTACACGGGAGAAGACGTCATCGAATTTCACGGGCATGGGGGAGTTCTCGTCACCCAGCGGGTGCTGGATCGTTGGCTTGCCTGCGGGGCGCGTGCCGCAGATCCGGGTGAATTTACCCAGCGTGCCTTTTTGGGCGGCAAAATGGACCTTACTCAGGCAGAGGCGGTGATGGATTTGATTCATGCCCAAAGCACGCTCGCGCTCCGGGCTGCCAATGAGCAGCTCGGCGGTGCCATCGGCCGTGAAGCAGCCGCCATGCAGCAGGAGATCATTCCCGTTCTTGCCCATATCGAGGCCTGCATCGATTTTCCTGAGGAGGATATTTCGCCGGAAACCGGCGCCGACTTGCTGCGCCGCATCGAGGGTGTTCTCGCACATGCAAACAAGCTTATCGCCACTTCCGAACAGGGGCGAATCCTGCGGCATGGTGCGCGCACGGTCATTTCAGGGGCTCCGAATGTGGGAAAAAGCAGTCTGCTGAATGTCCTGCTGGGGTTTGAGCGTGCGATCGTCAGCCCTACCGCGGGCACGACACGCGACACCATCGAGGAGATCATCCAAGTCCACGGCATTCCGTTGCGGCTCGTGGACACCGCGGGTCTGCGTGAGGCTGGGGACGACATCGAACGGGTTGGGATCCAGCGCACGGAGCGTGAACTTGAGCGAGCCGACCTTGTCATCGAAGTGGTGGATGGCAGCCTGCCGCCGGGCTCCAGCCAGCGCCTCCATCTTCCACCCGAGCTTGTCCGCAGGCGCATTATTGTCCTCAACAAAAGTGATCTGGGCATCCATGGCGATTGGATCGGCATCCCGGGGGGCATTCCTCTCTCTTGTCTTAATGGAGAGGGCATCCAAGAGCTGCGTGATGCCATCCGTGATGTCATCGCCACTGCGGGGCCGTTGGCCGCAGATCATCCCGTGGCGATCAATGCGCGGCACAAGGCTGCTTTTGAGCGGAGCGCCGCATGTCTTCTGGCCGCCAAGGGGGCTCTCGAACGACAGGAGGCTCCCGAATTCATCGCGCTCGAGATTCGTGAGGCGCTTCAAGCTCTCGGGGATGTGATCGGCCAGGTCGACGTCGAACGCATTCTGGATGTGATCTTCTCCACCTTCTGCATAGGAAAGTGATTCTGGCATCGTTTGACTTCAAACAACCATGAACCGCCGTCATTTTTTCACCACAGCGCTTGCTGCCACTGCTGCATCACGTCTCAGTGCTCAATCCATCGCCAAAACCGCCGCTGACCCAGCCTACGTCATCAAAAACCATGGCATCAAGCACACCGTCATGGGCTGGTGTTTCAAACCCATGGACACGATGGTCCTGGCCAGGCACTGCAAAGACATCGGCCTTGTCGGGATGGAGGGCATCGACAGCAAATACTACCCGGAAGTAAAGGCGCTGGGTCTCGATATCTCCCTCGTCGGCAGCCATGGCTTTGCCAAGGGCCCCTGCAATCCTCAATTCCACGATGAAGTCGTCACCAAGCTCACCGATTCCATCAATCTCGCCGCGGATGTGGGCTGCAAAAAGGTCATCACCTTCACCGGCATGAAGTTTGAAGGAATGGACCGTGAGCAGGCGGTCAAAAGCTGCCTGAACACATGGAAAGAGGTTCTGCCGCTTGCCGAAAAGAAGGGCGTGACCTTGGTATTGGAGCACCTGAACTCACGTGACAGCTCGCACCCAATGAAGGGGCACCCCGGCTACTTCGGGGACGATGTGGATTTTTGCGTCGATCTCATCAAACAGATGGGCAGTCCCAACTTCAAGCTGCTCTTCGACATCTACCACGTCAGCATCATGAACGGCGACATCATTCGCCGCCTCCGCATTCACAAGGATTACATCGGCCACATCCACACGGCTGGCAATCCCGGCCGCTGCGAGCTCGACGAGCATCAGGAGATCAACTATCCATCCGTCATGCAGGCCCTGCTCGAAATCGGCTATCACGACTTCGTTGCTCACGAATTCATCCCCACCTGGGACGATCCGGTTCTGGCGCTGCGCCACGCCGCGATGGTGTGTGATGTTTGATTCGCAGGTTGTCTGGCTGGAGACTGCCAGTGGTGAACAAACGAAAAAACCCCGCCGAGGTGAAACCCGGCGGGGTTGAAAAAATGTCAGAGAGAGAAGGGATCAGCCTTCGCCAGCGACCTTGCTGATCACCTGGCGACCGCGGTAGTAGCCGCAGGAGGGGCAGGCGACGTGGCCAGGAACTGAGGTGCCGCATTCAGGGCAGCTCTTGAGGGTGGGCGCCTTCCAGCGGTTTGCGCCTTGACGCATGCGTTGGCGGCTCTTGGATTGTCTGCGCTTCGGATTGGCCATGAGAGTATCGAGGTGGGGTCTGTTCTTCTAATTTAACTTGTTCAAAGCTTCCCATACACCCGGACCCGCACTTTGAGGCTCGTCGGGGGCTGTTTCCAGCACCGGTTCAAACCTGCCTTCGGCGGGACACTGACGAGGATGGACATTGCCAGCATCGCAGCGTGGGTAGCTCGGAAGGGCAAGCAGAGTATCTTCCCGTACGGTATCCGTCAAGTTGATCGTGTCATCCTTTGCAATCTCGACTTCGGAATTGTAATCGTCCAGAGCGACCCGGTAGTCGAAGCGCTCCATGCAGGCACCGCATTCCAGGCTGAAGGTGGCATCCAGTTTGCCGCTGATGAGGAGATCGCTGCCGTCACGCTCCACATGGAGGTCGTATTTCAATGGGGAGACCGCCTGAATGGAGTCTTTGGGATCGAGGGCAAAAAAGGCTGGAACTTCCTGCCCTGAGAGGTCCTTGCCGCCATCCGGCAGGGAGCGAAGGTCGATGAAGAAGGGGCGATGCATAGGGGTAAGGGGGATGTCAGGCTTGGTTAAGCTTGCTTTTGAGGGCGGTGACGACGTTGGGCGGCACGAACTGATCCACGTGGCCGCCGAGACGGCAGATTTCCTTGACCAGCCGGCTGCTGATGTAGGTGTATTCTTCGCGGGGCATGAGAAACAGTGTTTCGAGGTTCGGCTCTAACTTACGATTCATGAGGGCAAGCTGGAACTCGAATTCAAAGTCCGACACCGCACGCAGACCTCGCACAAGGGCGCAGGCCTGGTGCTTGCGGGCGAAATTGACCAGCAGGCCGTCGAAGGGCATGACCTCAATGCCGGGAATTTCAGCGGCGGCGTTGCGGATTAGCTCGACACGTTCTTCGACGGTAAAAAGGCTCTGTTTGGCGTTGTCCCGGGCGACGGCGATGATGAGATTGTCAAAGATGCCCGCTGCACGCTGCAAGACGTCGAGGTGGCCGTTGGTGATGGGGTCAAAACTGCCCGGGTAAATCGCGCGTCGCATGAGGGTATGGCCAGATTGTAGAGGCTGGGGTGGCGCGTGAAAAGTAAAAGCTCACGCGAGCAGCACCTGGGCCATGGCAAGCTCACGCGTGTGGGTGAGGCTGACAAGGCAGGTGGCTTCCCCAGCGTGCTGTCTGGCCGCGCCGTGCAGGACGATGGAAGGTTTGCCATTGGCGGCCCGCACGACCTCAATGTCGGTCCAGTTGACGCCTTCCGCCCAGATTCCTGTGCCGAGGGCTTTGGCCACGGCTTCTTTGGCGGCGAAACGCGCGGCGTAGTTCATTGCGGGCTCGGCACAGGCGTCACAGTAAGCGATCTCGCCAGCGGTGAAGGTGCGCTCCTTGAAACGCTGGCCGTGGCGCTCCAGCATGTCGCGGATGCGGGACACTTCCACGAGATCGATGCCAATTCCGGTGGCTTTCATGCGAAGATCAATGGCGATAGGTCGCCATGACGGCGAGCATTTCGCGTACAGCCCCGTGCAGACCGATGAATACGGCGCGTGAAACGAGGTGATGGCCGATGTTCAGTTCCGCAAGGTGCGGCACAGGCCAGAGGGCAGGGAGATTCTTTGTGGTAAGACCGTGTCCGGCATTGATCTGGAGACCGAGAGCATGGCCGAGATCCGCAGCAGCGCAGAGGCGCTCGACTTCGGCTGCACGCGCATCTCCGTCGTGGTTGGCAAACGTGCCGGTGTGCAGTTCAATCATGGCCGCGCCAATTTCGGCGCTGGCCCGAACCTGGTCGAGATCGGGATCGATAAACATGCTGACTCGCGTGCCGTTATCGCTGAGCGCCTTGACCGTGCGGCGCAGCGCCTTCCGCTGACCCGCGACATCGAGGCCGCCTTCCGTCGTGACTTCTTCGCGATTCTCCGGCACCATGCACACGAAGTCGGGGCGCACATCGAGCGCAATATCCAAGATTTCCTGGGTGTTGCCCATTTCCAAGTTCAGCTTGGTTCCGATGCTTTTACGCAGCAGGAAAACATCATCATCCTGAATGTGGCGGCGGTCAGCTCGTAAATGGACGGTGATCGAATCAGCGCCCGCCGCCTCGGCTGCCAAAGCAGCGGCCAAGGGCGAAGGCTCCGCATGCGGAGAGTCCGGCATGGCGCGATACCGTGCCTGACGCAAGGTCACGACATGGTCAATATTGACTCCAAGGAGCAGGTTGGTTTGGGGCATGAGCGCTATGTAGCGCAGGGCTTGCCACCCGCAAGCTTCGGGTCCATCAGTCTTTTGACGAAAACTTTACAGAAAAATGTAACTGCAAACCCAAGAAATTGAAGTACTCAATCGCTGTATTCTGCGATGGCGCATGAGTAATTACCTATTAAAAAACCTATGAAATCTTTATTCTACACAATCCTCATCATTGGCGGCGCTTTTCTCGCGTATGACTATTTCGGAGCGCCTCCGGGCAAGAAACTGGTCTTCAAAAGCCTCAATCCTCCAGTGAAGCCCAAGGTTGTGGTCGTCAAGCCGAGTGAAGAGGAAAAGCCAGTTGTTAAGGAAGCGCCTGCGGAGGTGGTGAAGGCAGTTGTGGTGGAGAAGGTGATGGAAAAGGAAGATGAGGCGAAGCCGATGGCGACGGCTCCGGCGGTTGCTGCGGGGCCGAAATTTGAGCCGATTGAGGCACTTACAGGCAAATGGTTGAAGATTCCGGCATCCGCTTTCCCGCGTGAAGTGAAACTGGAGGCGGACGCGGTGTTCAAGATGAGTGTCGGATCCAGCAAGATTGCGGCCGGCGGCAAAGCCTATGCCCTGTCTGCGGACAACGGGGTGCTCACCCTCGCGCCGACCGCCGCTTCGCCGGCCCGTGCGCAACTGCCCATTGATGGCACGGACCTGAAGGCTCAGCTCAACGCCTCCTATGAGAAGTGGAAGATCACCCGGGCGGAAGAACTCAAGGCCATTGCTGCAAACAAACAGAAGGCTCAGTCAGAGGCACCGGCGACTGAGGGCGGGCCATCCAGCAGCGAGATCGATGAAGGGGGCAAGCCTGTGCGGGATTCCACCAGCGGCTACCCACTGCTGGTTGCGAGCATGAAGCGCGGGCAGATCACTGAAATCAAACCGGAGAATGTCATCAGCTGGCAGGACCCGCAGCCCACAGTCATTCAGGGCAAGCCAGGCTGGGCGGTGAAAGTGGGCTGCAATGTGAAGACGGTTTTTGGGATGCAACCCACGGAAGCACAGGCCCTGGTGCTCAATGGCAAGGTCGTCGGATGGTATTACACCGGTTCAGGTGAAGAGGTGCCGTGATGATTTTTTAAAAGGATTCAAGTTTCCATTTGCCAGAGGGAGATGAGCGTTTACTATCGCGACCCCAAACGGCAAAGGAGCGGTAGTTCAGTTGGTTAGAACGCCAGCCTGTCACGTTGGAGGTCGCGGGTTCGAGCCCCGTCCGCTCCGCCAGTTGGGTTATTCAGGCCGCCTTGCATTTTTGCAGGCGGCCTTCTTTTTTGCCACGGTCCGCCGTTGTATTGATCGGCCCACGCCTGGCCAGAGCAGGCTCCGATTTTGGAGGGGGATGGCCTTCCTTACTTCTCCGCTAAAACACTTTCAAAGCAGCGCTGCTCTTCGGGCAGCATGCCAGCCCGAGGATTGATGCCTTTGATCACTTCGAGCGCTTTATCGTGAAATCCACCGCTGTTCGCAATCGCTGCAAAGACGGCGCGCTGTCCTTCCGTGAGGGGATTGAGATCAATGTACTGCAGGTTTTGTATCGCCTGCTGAGTGTCGTGCAGACGCCAGCGAGCCAGGGCGACGGTGAGTTTGCGCAGATTGTCAGCCGGCTGGATTTTGAGCAAGTTGACGGCGTTCCGAAGTGAGAGCTCGATGTTTTTACCCGTCAGCAGGCAGACATAGAGGTAGCTTTCGACGAAGTTGGTGTCATCCGGCCACCGTGTGACGGCGTCCTGTGTGGCCTGGATCAGAGATTCCGTGCTGCGATTGGCCAGGCATGCTTTGATCAGACCGGAGAATGCATCACGTTCGATGCGGGGCGAGGCAGAAGCGCGCTGCGCCGCCTTGATGGCCTGACGGTAGGCATCTTCAGCGATGTCAAAATGACCGCGTTGCTCGCCATACCTGGCAATTTGCAGCAGGGCGTCATATCGGCCGTTGAACTGGGCGGCGTCCTTGGCGGCGATCAGCTTGGAGCGGAGTTCTTCGGCAGGCTTTTTCAGAATGTAGGCCAGGTGCGCACGAAACATCGCCACCGTGGTGGGGTCGAGCACCTCTGCGACCTTGGGATCGTTGACCAGCCGCTCCAGATCATCGAACTTCTGCAGCATGGTGAGGGCATTGAGGTAGTTTTCCAGCAGGCGGGGATGTCTTTTGGCTTCATCCTCGGGCAGCACGGACAGCACCTGGCGAAACTCCCCCTCTTCGACCAGCCAGCGAACGAACGGCAGGAGTTGGTCACGTTTTTTGTCCCGATACCTGGTCGTGGCGGCCATCACGATTTCTTTTTTGTGACCGGGCGACTGCTGAACTTCACGCTTCAGAGCACTCACGTAGTGCCTGTCATCGGCCTTGGGATGTTTTTTGAGGCGTTCGATCAACCGGGTGGTGTCTGCAGGTGTCAAAGAAGGCAGGCCGTCAATGAACTCCAGGGTTTGAAGGCCAATCGCATCATCTCCGGAAGCCAGTTTCCAGAGCGTATCCATGCCCAGGCCGACTTCAGCCGCATTGCCAGAGGCCAGCTGTAACTTGGCGAGGCGCAGCGCGCTTTCCTTGTCGTCCGGGTGTGACTGCGCGTAATTGTGCAGCACATTGAGCAGTTGCTTGCTCTGCTCACGCTGCCCCCAGACATCCTCAGCCAGTTGGATCAGCGCCTCGCTGGGGTGCTCCACCCGCATCAGTTGTTCCAGCGCCTGGGAGGCCTCCTTGGGTTTTCCCAGATTGAGGAGGCAGCGCACATGAAGCTGCTCATCGCCCGGAGTGAGGAGGTCGCGGTCCTTCAGCTTGTCGTAGAAGTAGAGGGCGGTGTCCCGCTTCATCAGCGTGAAGTATTCAAAGAGCAGCCGGATGGCTTCCTCACTTTCCGGCGCCTTGGAATAAGCCTCCTGGGCCTTCATCACCGCATTCACCACCTGGCCGTTTTCCGCCATCTGGCGCGCCTCCTTCACCATGCTCTCCGCACGCATGTTCTTGAATGAGTCTTTCAGCGGCCGTGCATAGACAATGCCGAGGACGAGCAGGGTGGTGCAGATGCCGACGATCACAAAGCCCGCGATCCAGCGCGCCAGCGGGGACTGCCTGTCCCTATGCGCCACAGTTGGCGGCACCAGCCATTCCCAGGCAGCAATGAAAGGCCGCCACAAAAGGAAGGGCTTTTTCGTGGGATCTTTGGTGGGATCAATGTTTTGGTTCCAAAGCATGAGGGGGGCGCGAGAGGGGCGTTGAATGTAGGTGTGCCGGATGCGCCGTCACGTTGAAATTTTTTCTGCAACCTGATTGGCGAATTTGCCGTTGAAGGCATGCCGCCACCTGAGAGAATTCAGTTGAAAAGCCCTGTGTGCCTCCTAAAGCAGCATTCCGCGATTGAACGTCCGGAGGGGGCGAACAACCAGAACCGCCTCCCTGTGGCGTTCCGTTTTCCCAACCAACCGATCCAACGACGTTATGATCCAAGTTAAGAACCTCATCAAGGTGTTCGGCACCAAAGTGGCTGTCGATGATGTCTCCTTCTCCGTGGAAAAAGGAGAAGTGCTGGGTTTTCTCGGGCCGAATGGTGCCGGCAAATCCACCACCATGCGCATGGTCACCGGCTATTTCCGGCCCACCAGCGGCAGCGTGAGCCTTTGCGGAGTCGACATGCTGGAAGAGCCCGAACTGGCCAAGCAGCGCCTCGGCTACCTGCCCGAAAACGCCCCCCTTTATTCCGACATGACCGTGGCGAGCTTTCTGGGCTTCTGCGCCGAGCTGCGCGGCCTGCATGGCGCTGACCGCACCCGGGCCATCGATCGCGTGCTGGACCTGTGCTTTCTGGACAGCGTGCGCAATCAGAGCGTGGACACGCTCTCGAAAGGCTACCGCCACCGCACCTGCTTTGCGCAAAGCATCATTCATGACCCGGATGTGCTGATCCTCGACGAGCCCACGGACGGCCTCGATCCGAATCAGAAGCACGAGGTGCGCGGCATGATCAAGCGCATGGGCCAGAACAAGGCGATCATCTTTTCCACCCACATTCTGGAGGAAGTCGAGGCCGCCTGCTCCCGTGCGATCATCATCGACCGTGGCAAGGTGGTGGCGGACGGAACGCCTGAAAGCCTCAAGAAGCTCGTCCCAGGAGCGAACTCGCTCGACGAAGTGTTCCGCAGCATCACGAATTCAGACACCGGCGCCAAAAAAGCAGCCTGAGCCCTTTCCCTTTTCCCACCCCCAATCCAACCAACGCATGAGCAATCGAGACATCCAAAACACACTGGCCGTCTTTAAGCGGGAGTTTATGGCCTATTTCAACTCTCCCGTGTTTTACGTCATCGTCGTTATTTTCCTGCTGGCGACGAATGGCTTCACGTTCTTTTTCTCCCGCCTGCTGGACAGTGACGACGTTTCACTGGCCACGCGTTTCTTTGTCTGGCATCCGTGGATCTACACGGTGCTGGCCCCTGCCGTGGGCATGCGGCTCTGGTCAGAGGAGCATCGCCTGGGTACGATTGAGCTGCTCATGACCATGCCGGTCTCACCGTGGCAGGCCATCTTGGGCAAGTTTCTGGCGGCTGCCGTGATCTGGCTGATTGGGCTGGCGCTGACGTTCCCCATCGTCGCGACGGTGGTCTATCTGGGAGATCCGGACAGCGGCCCCATCATCAGCGGCTATGTGGCCAGCTATCTGTATGCCATGGCCTGCCTGGCAGTGACCTCCGCCATCAGCGCCTTCACGCGCAGCCAGGTGGTGTGCTTCATCATCAGCGTGGCCTTTTGCCTGGTCATCGCCCTCATCGGCGATCCCGGTCTGACGCAGACGGTGGTCAATGCGGTGCCCAACGGAATGGAATTCGTGGTGCGGTTCATCAGCTATTTCAGCTTCATGGATCACTTCTTTGAAATGACCAAGGGCATCTTCGTCCTGCGTGACGTGCTCTACTTCGTTTCGGTCATCGTTGTGGCGCTGCTGGTGACCGATCTGGGTCTCCGCTCCAAGCGCGCCTGATTGCCCCATCGAGCTTAATCTTTTCAACCAACTCTTCTTTTTCAATATGAGTGCTTCCAACAAGACCGCCGCTGCCGGCGTCACCGCCCTGTTGATCATTGCCGTCATTTTCGCCCTCAACTTCCTCGTTGGCGGGGTGGGATTCGGCAATGTCCGCCTCGACCTCACCGAGGATGGATTGTTCACCCTCTCGCAGGGCACGAAGAACATCCTCAGCCGGATCAATTCCGACGAGCCGGTGTCGATCAAGTTTTATGCCACCAACGATGACCGGGTGATGCCGAACATTCTCAAGCCGCATGCTCGTTCCATTGAGGACCTGCTGCTGGAGTATGAGAAGCAGAGCAACGGCGGCGTTTCGCTTGAAGTCATTCATCCGAATCCAGACACGGATGATGAAGACAAGGCGAAGGATGACGAAATCCGCGGCATGCAGGTCAACCAGGAAGGGGACCATATTTATCTGGGACTCACCGTCCAGTGCCTCGACCGCAAGGAAGTCCTGCCTTTCCTCAATCCGGAAGATGCGACGGCGTTCGAGTACGATGTGTCCCGTGCCATTGCCAAGGTCATCAAGCCCAGCAAGACGGTCATCGGCCTCATGAGCGCCATGCCCATCGGCGGGGTGCCCTCCATGCCCTTCCAGCAGCAGCGCGGTCCGGAAGCCTGGGCGATCATTCAGCAGCTTCGCTCTGATTACGAGGTGCGTGAAGTGCCCATGACGTCCGACAAAATTGACAGCGACATCACCGTCCTTCTGGTGGTGCATCCGGCAGACATCACCAAGACGGCTGAGTTTGCCATCGACCAGTACCTCCTCGGAGGTGGCAATGTCATCGCCTTTGTGGATCCGCAGAGCCTGCTGGCCCAGGCGATGAGCAGCCAGCCAAATCCAATGACCGGCCAGCCGGGCAACATGATCACCCCGTCCTCCGACCTGCCGAGTCTCTTCAAGGCCTGGGGCATCAGCTTCCAAAAAGACATGGTGCTGGCGGACATGAACTACCGTGGCAACCTCCAAGGGCGCCTCATGCCGACGGCTCTGCAGCTTCCGGGCCAGGCCATCAATCAGGACGACCGTGTGACTGCCGGTCTGCAGTCCTTCACCCTCATCAATGCCGGAGCCCTGGACATTGAACGCAAGGAGGGGATTGATGTGATCACTCTCGCCACCAGTTCGGAGGCTTCGCAACTCATCGACACGGCTGCGGCTGACAAGCTGCGCCGCGAGCCCATGGTGAACTTCACCGCCAGCGGCAAAAAGCAGGTGCTGGGTGTGCGTATCGCCGGGAAATTCAAGACAGCCTTCCCGGATGGCAAGCCTGCGGCTCCTGCCGGCCCCAAAGAAACGGGCGGACCTGAACAGGACGCCAGCGCACCGGGGGCTGCAGCAGCAGCGGCCAAGGCACCTGAAAAGAAGGCAGATAATTCACTCAAAGAATCCAAAGACAGCGAGCGCAATGTCATCCTCTTTTCAGACGCCGACATGCTTTACGATGCCTTCTGCCTGCGTCAGGGAGACCTTGGAGTGGGCCTCGTGACCACGGGCGGGAACCTGCCGATGCTGCTCAATGCCGTGGAGGTGCTCGTCGGTGGTGGTGACCTCATCCAGGTCCGCAACCGCAAGTCTCCGGTCCGTCCTTTCGTCAAGCTGAAGGAGATGCGTGAGACCGTCGAAGAAAAATACCGTCCGCAGTTGGTCGAGCTGGAAAAGGAACGGCAGGATCTGGCGGAAAAGCTCAGCAAGGCCAAGCCTCAGCTCGACCTGAAGAAGGGTGCGCTGATCGTGGACCAGAGCACCATGAACAACATCAAGGAGATGGAGAAAAACTCGAAGACCATCGACAAAGAGGTGAGGAACATCCGCAAGGAGGTCAACAAGGAGGTGGAGTTCCGCAAGACCCTGATCAAGACCCTGAACGTCCTCGTCGTTCCTTTCCTGGTGGGAGTTGTGGGGCTTGTGTTTGCCATGCAACGCCGCACCCGCACGGCTGCGGCCTGATTCATTCAAAACCCGTTTTAACCACCTGCTCTTTTCCTCAACGCCATGAAGAAGATCGTCATCCTTTTGGTTTTACTCGCTGCCATCGCCGGCACCGCCTATGTTCAGTCCAAAAAGCGCAACTCGCGTCTGAACCGCTCCGTCACGACCGTAAAATCACGGGAGCTGTTGTTTCCTGATTTTGACATCAACGGCATCAAGAAAATCCGGGTCAAGGAGGACAAGGCTGAGACGACTCTCGCCGTCCAGAATGACACCTGGGTCGTCCTTGAACGTGCGGGATATCCGGTGGAGAAAGAGAAGCTTCAGACCGCGCTGCTGAGCCTCAAGTATGAAAAGGTGAAGGATGGACGGCGCATCGGAAAGGACTCGTGGGGCAAGGTGGGAGTGGATGCTCCAGGCAATGCCACCGCGAGTGGAGCCGGTACTCTGGTGGAGCTGTTTGACGACAAGGATGTGCTGAAATACTCCTTTGTGCTGGGCGGGCAGGTGAACAGCTCGGGCGGGTCCAACAACGACCAGATGCAGATGTTTGGCGGACCCAAGGGCCCACGCTTTGTGCGTGTGCAAGGGGAGGAAACCATCTGGGAGATCAATGACCAGCTTCCGGATCTGGTGGCCAAGCCGGATGCCTGGCTCTCCAAAAGCTTCATCGATGTGCAGAAGCTGAAGTCGGTGGAAATCACCGCCGCAAAACCGGCTGACTCGTGGAAGGCCTCCCGCGCCAACGAAACGGGAGATTTCGCCCTCGATGGAGCCGGACCGGGCGAAAGCCTCGACGCAGGCAAGGTCTCGCTGGCGACACTGCTCTCCAGCCCGACCTTCAACGACGTGCTCGGCAAAGACAAGGCAGCCGCGCTCATGAAAGACGCGGTGAAGGCAAAGCTCACCACCTTCGATGGCTTCACGTACAACATTCAGGCTGCAAAGCAGGCAGGGCAGGGGGAAGGCGACAAGTACTACGTCACATTCACGGTCAGTGCGGACATCCCCAAGGCGCGCCCTGCCGTGAAGGATGAGAAGCCCGAGGACAAAAAGAAAAACGACGAGGCTTTTGCCGAAGAAAAGAAACGGCTGGAAGAGAAGCTGGCCAACGAGAAGAGGTTCGAAGGCTGGGTGTACGAGGTCACGGAATACACCGTGAGCAGCCTTTTGAAAAAGAAGTCAGAAATTCTCGCCGCACCTGCTCCTGCCAGCCAGCAACCGCCACCTGCCGCAGGTGGCAGCACCAGTCCTTCCGGGCTGCCGGACATCAAAAAGATGATTCCCGGCCTGAACATGGCCACGCCGCCCGGCGGCGCTGAGGCCCCTGCTGTCCCGGCGGCTAATGCTACACCTCCTCTCAGCGTGACCACGCCTGCCGTGCCCATGCCGGCGGCTCCGAAACCCGAGATGAAGCCGGCACCGGCTGCGGATGCCAACCCCATCACGGGCGAGAAACCTGTGAAGCCTGCAGCAGACAAGCCGGCAGACGCTGCGAAGCCTGCAGCAGACAAGCCAGCAGATGCCGCGAAGCCTGCGGCTGATCTTCCGAAGTGAGCTGAAACGGCGACTTTTCCGAAACGGAGTGATGTCATGCATCACTCCGTTTTTTTTTACGGTGCCGGCTCTGCAAAGGGGGCTGTACCAAGATGCCGTTGAACACGCCTCGGCGTCAAGATGAGGAACTCGTTTGCTCCTCCCAGCGCGCCAGCAGCCAAAGCACATCTGACAGGCGGTTCAGAAAGCGGATGAGTTCTTCATTGGGCACTTCGTCGGGTGTGCCCTGGAGATCGATGACGTTGCGTTCAGCGCGGCGGCAGGCGACGCGGGCGAGATCGGCATAGGCGCCGCTCATGACGCCTGCTTCGCCGGGGAGGGCCCAGCCTTTGAACTTCAAGGCTCCGCCGGCTTCCAATTTGGCCACCCATTCATCGAGCCAGAGGACGTTGGGGGTGGAAATGCGATCGGGGTGCGTGGCGGCGTAGCGGCTTTCCTCACCGGGCGGCGTGGCCAGTTCCCCCATGAGCTCGATGAGCCAGCGCTGCACTTTGGGAACGATGAGCTGCGTCTCCTCACGAAGTGCGGCAATGCGCAGCGGGCCCAGGGCGGCGTTGAGCTCGTCCACCGCACCAAGGGCGTGGACACGGGGGTGGGATTTGGCAAGACGACAGCCAAACAGCAGGTCGGTCTGGCCTTGATCTCCTTTGCGGGTGGCGATGGACATGGGATGGGGATGATGAAATCAGAATGACGAATGACAAATGACGGGGCAACGGGTGGGTTACTCGTCGGGGAAAGTGTTTGGCGGTGCGGTGGGGGAAGAGCGGGCTGCAGCAGGGGCGGATGGCGGGAGGGTGGTTGTGGCTCCTTTGCGGCAGGAACGCACGGTCCAGCCAGACAACAGAGCCAGCAGGAGCATGGCGGCCAGGCGGGCGGAGCGTGTGGAAAGCATGCAATACGACGTGGCTTCAGCCACCTTTGGCCTGCCGGTGGCGTTCCAGTTCACGGCTGGCCTGTTCCAAGGCGCGCCGCTCATCCTCGGTGAGGCTGTCCTTGCCATGCATGCTGATTTTATCCAGGAGCGGATTGACCACGTCTTCCATCAAGGCTGCCACTGGGTCCGACGATCGCTGGGCGGACAGGGGCACGGTATCGATTTCGGCCTCGGACGAAGGACGAACCCGGGTGCGCGCCATTGCTGGTTTGCGCTGCTGCTGATACTGTGCCGGCTGCCACTGGCCGGCGTAGGTCAGCGGCCTGCCGCCGTAACCGAGGCTGCGTGCATAAAACCAGCCCAATGCCGCGCCGCCGAGATGGGCGAAGTAGGCGATATTCATCCCCTCGGGCAGGATGTGAAACAGCACGCCGGCCAGGCCGAAGACGAGCTGGATGATGAAGAGCCCTTTGGCCAGAGTCCAAAGGCGCAGCTGCACGGGAATGATAAAGTAGATGAATGCGGTGATTTTTTCTTCAGGCAGCACCACGGCGAGAGCCATGAGCAGACCAAAAACGGAAGCCGAGGCACCGACGAGAGGCGTGGTCATGTCTCCCTCCACGAATCCATTGACCGCCATTTCCGTGACCGCTCCCAGAACTCCGGAGAAAAGGTAGAGCAGGGTGAAATGGCGGCTGCCGAACAGGTGCTGCACTCCGCGCCCGGCGAACCACAGCAGCATCATGTTCAGAGCGAAATGGGCCAGGCTGCCGTGCACAAACATGTAGGTGAACAGCGTCCAGACATGGCCACGCATCAGCTCATGCACGCTCACTCCGCCCATCGGCATGTACGTCTCTCCGGTGAGAGGATGGCGGACCCAGCCGGTCTCAAACACGAACTGCATGATGAACACCGCGACATTGATCCCGAAGATCACATGGAATGCCGTGATTCCCCGAACCATTCCGGCAACGGAACGCGGGGGACCTTCACGCATGTAATCGCGGTCATACAGAGACATGGGGGGAATGTGCCCGTCCGGGCGTGCAGTGCGAGGTTTTTTTCGCGTTGGCGATGACAAGCGCCGCCGCTGCGGCTAGGCTTGTCCTCGCAGTATGAAATCGTCCTCTGAATCCCTGCTCGACGCCGTTTCTCAAAGCGGGGCGCATGACGCCGCCGACCTGCTGGAGCAGGCCTCGGGGGAGGACGCGGCCAAGGTGCTGCAGCAGCTCAACCCCATGGTGGCCCAGAATGTACTGGAGGAGATGCAGGACGAGCAGCGGACCGCCGCCATGACTTTTGTCCCCCTGCGAAAAGCCAGGCAGTGGGCCAGCAACCGCGAGCATCCGGAAGACAGTGTGGGCCGGCTGATGGAGGAGCCTGTGGCGGTGTTTCGCCCTGATGCGAGGGCGCGCGACACCATTGAAGAGGTGCGGAAGCTCGCGAAAAAGGCCTTCATCACCTACGGTTATATCACGGACGAAAAGGGCATCCTGCTGGGATTGCTGGTGATGCGAGACCTCATGCTCGCCGAGCCGGATGCGAAACTTGAGGATGTGATGGTGAGGAATCCCTTCAAGCTGGACCCAGACATGGAGCTGACTGAGGCGATGAAGATGGTGGTGAACAAGCACTACCCCGTCTATCCCGTATGCAGCAAGGACGGCGTCCTGCTGGGCCTGGTGCGCGGGCAGACTTTGTTTGAGGCGCGCGCCATTGAGATCAGCGCCCAGGTGGGATCGATGGTGGGGGTGGAAAAGGAGGAGCGGCTGTCCACGCCGCTGCTGCGCAGCCTGCGTTTCAGGCATCCCTGGCTGCAGGTCAATCTCGTCACCTGCTTCATTGCTGCCACGGTGGTGGGGGTGTTTGAGCATACGCTTGGCCGCCTGGTGCTGCTGGCGGCATTTTTGCCGGTGCTGGCCGGTCAGTCCGGCAACACCGGCTGCCAGGCGCTGGCGGTGACATTGCGTGGTATGACCTTGGGAGATCTGAAGGCTGGAGATGAGCGCCGGCTGGTGATCAAGGAAGGGCTGCTCGGTTTGTACAACGGCATGCTCGTGGGCATTTCTGCGGGTGTCGGCATGGGGATCTATGCACGGATGAACCACAATCCCAATGCTCTCATGCTGGCGTTTGTGGTCTGGGTGGCGATGACTTTCAGCTGCGTGGTCAGCGGCTTGAGCGGTGCTTTGATCCCGCTTTTGCTGAGGAAATTCGGCGCTGATCCGGCGACCGCTTCGAGCATCTTTCTCACCACGGCCACGGATGTGATCAGCATGGGCACCTTCCTCGGACTCGCGACTTTGCTGGTGCCATGATCGTGTGGAGCAGGGACGAGTGGCGGCGGCGCATGCAGGAGCACGCAGGGCGCGTCGCGGCCCACGCGGATGCGTTTGTGGAACGTCGCAGTCGTGATGCGAAGCATCCGGTGCATGATTTCCTCTTCACCTATTACAGCTTTGCGCCGGCGAAGCTCAAGCAGTGGGTGCCGCCCCATGGCGTGAGTCTGGAAATCACGCCCGCCGATCTCGCCGCGTTCCCATGGTGGCAGAATGGACGGTTCATTGAAGATGGCGGGCTGCTGCGGGTGGACGAGAGCCGCTTCATGCAGCGCGAGCGCGAATTTGCCGCGTGGGTGGCGATGCTCTGCACGCGCATTCTCGGCAGGGCGGGGCGTTTCACCTGCTATGGACTGCACGAATGGGCCATGGTGTACCGCCAGACCGCACAGCAGGTGAGGCATCAGGGGTATGAGCTTCGGCTGCCGCCTGAGGAGCTCGCCGCCTTCGTCGAGTCGCTCCCTGTGTGCTGCTCGCACTACGATGCTTTTCGCTTTTTCACTCCGGATGCGCGGCCTTTGAACGTGCTGCAGCCCACGCTTGATTCACGTCCTGATCTTGAGCAGGCCGCGTGCCTGCATGCCAACATGGACCTCTACAAATGGTCTTCCAAGCTCTGGCCCTGGACGGGCTCTGATCTGATCGGCGCGTGTTTTGAACTGGCCCTCATGGGGCGTGATCTGGACATGCGTGCGAGTCCGTATGACCTGAGTTCTCTCGGGTATGAGCCGGTGAAAATCGAAACGGTGGAAGGGCGCGTGCGCTATGAGCGTGAGCAGCGCGAACTGGCGGCGAAGGCTGCGGAATTGAGAAGGAGGCTGCTCGATCTTTGCGCGTCGCTTTCAGAGATTGTCGTTGCTCATCCGCCGGCCCACTTCCTCGCAGAGTCCGATGAAGGTGCGCTCGGGAAGGTTCAGCGGGCGCTTCTTGAGGGTTGAGACAATCCAGCGGCGTTTGAGCTTGGCCTTCGGCAGCGGCAGTGCGATCAACTGCCCGGCTTCGATCTCGCTGCGTGCTATCCAGCGCGCGGCGATCGCCACGCCGATGCCCAGCTTGGCCAGTTCCACCGTGGCTTCCGAGCTGCCCAGCTCGATGAAATTATGCAGGCGCACGCCGTTCTTGAGGAAGTATTCCTGAATCATGGCGAAGTTCAGGCTGTTGCGGCTGGCCACGATGAAGGTTTCGTTCGCCGCATCTTTCAGCTTGGGCCGCGACTGTGCCCAGCGGTGCAGCGGCGAGACGAGGAACTCCAGCTCGTCATCAAAGATGGCATGGCAGTTCATGCGCGAGACATCCAGGGGGCGGAGCGTCACGGACAGATCAATCTCGTTGCTGACCAGCCGTTCGATGGTGTCCGGCGTCTCGCCGCAGATGACCTTGATCTCGTAGAGAGGGAAGGACTCCTTGAATTCGCGCAGCACGGTGGGGAGGATGAACTGTGCCGCCGCCGTGGTGCAGCCGATCTTCAACCGGCCGCGCGGTGTCTGGTCCAGCGTGCCAAGCACGGCACGCGCATGGCTCATGGATTGCAGAATGGTCTCCGCATGCGGCAGCAGCTCCCGTCCCGCATGGGTGAGGTGGACGTGCTTGCCCTGGCGGTGAAACAGCAGGCTGCCCAGATCGGTCTCCAGGGATTTGATGGCGTGGCTGACGGCGCTCTGCGTCAGGTGCAGTTCGCGTCCGGTCTGGGTGAAACTGCCGCTGCGGGCGAGGCGGACGAAGGCGCGGAGCTGTCGGGTGTCGATGGCTTGATCCATGAATCAAATTCATACATCAATTGAAAAACTTTGCGCGTGGTTTATGGCGAAATTCTCGCGGATGGCCCCACGGCTGCTGATAGGGAGGGCATGCCGCAAAGCTCCACAGTTCCAAAAAACACTCTCGCTGGTGTCGTCCAGCCAGTCCGCATCGGGTTCATTCCGCTGGTTGACTGCGCTCCGCTGCTGGTGGCCAGGCACATGGATCTGTTCAGCAAACACGGCGTGCATGTCGAGTTAAGTTGTGAGGTCGGATGGGCCACTATTCGGGAGAAGCTACTCTACGGGCAGCTGGATGCCGCTCATGCCATTGCCGGGCTGGTGCTGGCGATGCGCCTCGGGCTCAGCACTCCGCCCTGCCGGGTGGTGGCTCCATTCGTTTTCAACCTGCATGGCAACGCCATCACTCTCAGCCGGGATCTGTGGAACCGCGGAGTGCGTGACGCCGCCAGTTTGAAAAAGCTCATCCGCAGCGCATTCAGCCGCCGCTTCACCTTTGGGATGGTGTCGCGTTATTCCTCCCACTTTTTTCTCCTGCGCCAGTGGCTCCAGTCAGGCGGCATCGACATTGAAAAGGATGTCCGCATCGTCGCGCTGCCGCCTACGCAGATGGCCTCCAGCCTCGCTGAAGGCCTCATCGATGGCTACTGCGTGGGCGAACCGTGGAACTCCTACGCCGTGGAGCGCGGCATTGGCTGGATCGCTGCCACCAGCGAACAGCTTGCCCCCGGGCACCCTGAAAAAGTTCTGCTCACCACCGAGCGTTTTGTCACCGCCCACGCAGGAGAATCGCAGGCGATCATCAATGCCTTGAAAGAGGCCTGCGAGTACTGTGATGCCAGTGAAAACCGTCCCGAGGTCGTCCGGGTCCTGGCCGACAGCGGCTACTTCGCGGGTTGTGAAAAAATCCTGAAACGCTCGCTGATCGGACCTCTGGAACTTGGCACTGAAAAATCCGTCGCCGTCACGGATTTCCACATCTTTCACCGTCGTGAAGCCAATGCGCCCCTGAGTGAGCGCGGGCGCTGGCTGCTCGACCAGTTCATCGCCCACGGCCTGCTTTCAAGCACGCAATACACCGAGGCCGCCGCCGCGCTGCATGACGCATGGACGGCCGAACTCCCCTTTCCCAAAGCCAAAGCTGCCGCCCGCAAAGCCCCTAAAACCACGAAATCCACCCCACGCACCTCCAAAGCCAACGTATGAAACACACTCTCTCCACCCTCGCGCGATTTGCGCTTTTAATTGCCAGCCCGGCATTTGCCGGGACCACGGAACTGCTGGATGTCGAAAAAGACCAGCTCAGGATTGGCTTCATCAAGCTGACGGACTGCGCCCCTCTTGTCATCGCCAAGGAAAAAGGCTTCTTTGAAGACGAGGGGCTGATCGTGGAGGTGGAAGCCCAGGCCAACTGGAAGGTGCTCCTCGACCGCGTCATTTCCGGGGAGCTTGATGGTGCGCACATGCTCGCCGGTCAGCCCATCGGAGCCACGGTCGGTTTCGGGATCAAGGCGGAGGTCATTGCCCCGATCAGTCTCGACTACAATGGGAATGCCATCACGGTCTCCAACGCTGTTTGGGAGAAAATGAAACCTGCCATCCCCAAAGATGCCGATGGCAAGCCTGTCCATCCGATCAAGGCTGACAGTTTCAAACCCATCGTCATGGATGCCAAGGCCACCGGCAAGCCGCTGCAGTTTGGCATGGTGTTCCCCGTCTCCACCCACAACTACGAACTGCGCTACTGGCTCGCCGCCGGGGGCATCAATCCGGGGTTCTATTTCGACCCGAAGAGCGGTGAAGAAAACATCCCCGGAGTGCTCAATGGCGATCTCGTCATCTCTGTCACGCCTCCGCCGCAGATGCCCTCCACTCTTGAGGCTGGCACCATTGTGGGCTACTGCGTGGGAGAGCCTTGGAACCAGCAGGCGGTCTTCAAGAAGATCGGCGTTCCGGTGATCACCGACCATGAAATCTGGGCCTACAATCCTGAAAAGGTCTTTGGCATCACCAAGGCCTTTGCCGAGAAAAATCCCAACACCACGCTGGCGCTGACCAAAGCCATCATTCGCGCCTGCGCCTGGCTGGATGCGAGTCCGGAAAACCGCAAAGAAGCGGTGAAAATCCTCAGCAGGCCCAACTACGTGGGTGCCGATGAGGCGGTCATCGCCAACAGCATGACAGGCACCTTTGAGTATGAGCCCGGGGACAAGCGCGCCGCCCCTGACTTCAACGTTTTTTTCAAGCACAACGCCTCCTATCCCTGGGCCAGCGATTGCATCTGGTATCTCACGCAGATGGTGCGCTGGGGGCAGGTGAAGGAGCAGAAGCCGGACGCCTGGTATGCAGAGACGGCCAAGTCAGTCTATCGCGCGGACATCTATGAAAAGGCGGCCGGTCTGCTGATCAAAGAAGGCTTCTTCACCGAGAAGGATTTTCCTTTGGGCAGCGATGGCTACCGCGAGCCGTCCGCCGAGTTCATCGACGGCAAGACCTATGACGGTCGCAAGCCCAATGACTACCTCAAGGCCTTCGAGATCGGCCTGAAATAAATCTCAAATCACGTCCCTGACAGCCGCCGCCATCATGAACGCCACCACCCTCAATTCAAACCCCGCAATGGCTGCCGCCCCTGCACCCAAGCGTGAACCCCTCCGCCTGCTAGCCCTGGCAGCACTGCTGGAAAAACTCGGTCTCGGTTATTTCAGTCCGTTTGTCCGCATGATTGCCCGTTACGATGTGAAGTCGCAATGGCAGCAGGTGGTGACGAACACGGTATTGCCCGGAGTTGTGATCATCCTCTTCATGGGTTTTTGGACGCTGTGCTCACACACGGTGCACACGGACAGCCAGCGCATTCCGACCCCGGCGGAAACCTGGAAGGCATGGCAGGGGATGCGTGAATTCGCCCAGAATGAAGCCGTCAAGAAACAGGAATTTCTTGCCAGCATGGCCACGATTGCGGCCAAGTGGGATGCGAAGGCGGCGGAGTCCAAGGCCGCAGGCAATGCGGCTGCGGCCGCCAAGTTTGGCGAGAAGGCCGCCAGCTATCGCAGCAAGTACTATGCGGGGCCGCCGACCTTCGGGACACAGATCATGACCAGCCTCATCACCGTGGCGATCGGCATCGGTGCCGCGACCTTGATCGCGGTGCCGCTTGGCTTTCTCTGCGGATTGAGCCCGCGATTCAATCTGGCCATGAACCCGATCATTCAGATCTTCAAGCCTGTGTCTCCGCTGGCCTGGCTGCCCATCGTGTTCGTGTTTGTGACCGCTCTGTATCATCCTGCCGGGGACGCCGGCATCTCGCGGGCGCTGCTCATTTCCGCAGGCACGGTGACGCTGTGCTCGCTCTGGCCCACATTGATCAACACGGCCGTGGGCGTGGCCGGTGTGGACAAAGACTATCTGAATGTGGCAAAGGTTCTGAAGCTGAACGCCTTTCAGCGCATCTGGAAAATCATTCTTCCCGCCGCGCTGCCGCTGATTTTCACCGGCATGCGCCTTTCCATCGGCGTGGGCTGGATGGTGCTGATCGCCGCTGACATGCTGGCGCAGAACCCGGGCCTCGGGAAATTCGTCTGGGACACCTTCCAGAACGGCTCCACCGAAAGCATGGCGCAAATCATCGTCGCGGTGTTTGCCATCGGTTTCATTGGTTTCGTGCTCGATCGCATCATGCTGGCCCTGCAGCGCCTTGTCACCTTTGGCGGGCAGACCCTCTAACCTCACCTGCGTCATGTCCTTGATTGAACTCAACAACGTATCCGTGGGTTTTGGTGCCGCCAGCACGCGCACCGAGGTGCTGCGTGACATCAACCTCACGCTGAATGAGGGCGAACTGGTGGCCATCGTGGGCTATTCCGGTAGCGGCAAATCGACCCTGGTCAACCTCATCGCCGGGCTGGTGCATCCCGACAAGGGGGAGGCGTTGTTTGATGGCAGGCCCATCACAGGGCCCGGGCCCGAGCGCGGACTGGTGTTTCAAACCTACGCCTTGCTGCCCTGGCTCAGCGTGCGGGGGAATGTGGCGCTGGCCGTGGATCAGGTCTGCAAAGATGAGCCGCTGGAGGCGCGCAACACGCGCATCCACGAGGCGGTGGACCAGGTCAAGCTGACGCCTGCGCTGCGCAAACTTCCCAGCGAGCTCTCCGGAGGCATGCGCCAGCGTGTTTCGGTGGCGCGTGCCCTGTCATTCGCGCCGCGTGTGCTGCTGCTTGATGAGCCTTTGAGCGCGCTCGATGCCCTGACCCGCTCGGAATTGCAGGATCAAATCCTGGAATTGAAGCAGCGTACTGGTCAGACCATCCTGCTGATCACCAACGACGTTGATGAAGCCTTGTACATGGCTGATCGTGTCATTCCATTGACCATGGGTCCTGCCGCCACCTTTGGCCCGAGCGAGGAGATCCGCCTGCGCCGGCCGCGTGACCGTGCGACGTTGCTAGCGGAGCCGGAAGTGCTCGCCGCCAGAAAGCGCCTGCTGGACTTCCTCATCGCGCAGCGGGCGGACACGGCGGAGAACGTCTCCATCAATCCGCTTCCAGACGCTGACCCCATCGACATCAGCATGGCGCGTCCTACTTTCGCGATGCGCTGGATTCGTGATCGTGCTGAAGCGAAGACAGGGATTCCTGCGGTGCCAAAGCACAAGGAAAGTCACAAACCGGCGGAAGGGTTTGTCACCATTTCAAAACTGGGAAAAACTTACCAGACTCCGCGTGGGGCGGCTGTGATTGTGCGTGACTTTGATCTGCACATCAAACGGGGGGAGCTCGTTTCCATCATTGGTCATAGCGGCTGCGGCAAGAGCACCGTGCTGAGCATGGTGGCCGGGCTCTCCAGCATCACGGATGGCGGCGTGATCATTGACGGTCGTGAAATTGACGGCGCAGGCCCGGATCGCGGCATGGTCTTTCAAAGCCCGAATCTGCTGCCATGGATGAGCGCCCTGGAGAATGTCATGCTCGGAGTGCGGCAGGTGTTTTACCACCTCAATAAAAAGGAGCAGCATGACATCGCCGCGCATTATCTTGAGACACTCGGTCTCGGCGGCAGCTTTGACAAGAAGCCCGGCGCCTTGTCCCAGGGCATGCGTCAGCGTGTGGGCCTGGCACGGGCGTTTGCCCTGCAGCCGAAAGTGCTGCTGCTGGACGAGCCGTTTGGCATGCTGGACAAGCTCACGAAGCTCGAACTCCAGGATGTGCTGCTCAATCTGCGCGAGCGTACCGGCACCACGGCCATCATGGTCACGCATGATGTCGATGAAGCCATTTACCTTTCCGACCAGGTGGTGATGATGAGTGACGGGCCCGCCGCCACCGCTGCTGAGATTCTGCACATTTCCTTCCCGCGCCCACGTAACCGTAAGGTGCTGATCGAAAGCCCCGAGTGGCATCACTACCGCGAGCATCTGCTCTCCTTCCTCGAAGAACGCGCCCACGTGCGCGGCGTGACCTCGCACCACAGTCGTGCCGAAGGAACGCTGCTCCGCCGCCAAGCCTCCCTTTCCCTGCAAGCCGCCGCTTAGCCGAATCAACAACACACCCACTACACCCACATGAAAAGGCTGCTCCCGCTTTTGCTTGCGACCACGTCGCTCGCACTCGCCCAAACCCCCGCTCCGAAAACCACGGCACCTGCTCCGGTGCCAGGCTTCACACTCGCTCCGCCTCCCCCTGCGTACGCCCCCATGAAAATGGGGAAGCTTACCGTCGATGTGCAGGAAAAGATGCGCTACGAAATCCGGGACAATAATTTTGATTTCAACAGCGCGGTCAACAGTCCGCAGGACGCCGCCTGGCTGCTGCAGCGTTTCCGTCTTGGCCTTGGTTATGACATCAACCCATGGATCAAGCTCTATGTGCAGGGGCAGGACGTGCGGGAAATAGGCGGAGACCGCGGGCACACCATCGGTGTCAATGGAGCCGAAGGGGATGACATTTTTGATGTCCTCAAAGCCTATGTGCAGATTGGAAACCTGAAAAAGGGTTTCAGCTCCGTTCTGGGGCGCCAGTTCCTCTCTTATGGAGACCAGCGCCTGCTGGGGCCCCTGGAGTGGGCCAACCAGGCGCGCACCTTTGATGCGTTCAAGTTCCGCTACACCGCCAGCCAATGGTCCTTGGACGTCTTCACGGCCAGTCCGGTGAATTTTGCCAACAACAAGTGGAACAAGTCGGACTTCATTGACCAGGGCGACCACCGCAATGCGTTCATGAGCGGGGCCTATCTGAGCACGCTCCTGGTTCCCTTTAACACCACCACGGATTTCTACGTGTTTCACAACCGGGACGATGGCACGGCCAACTTCGGGGCTCCGATTGGCTCAACGAGCTTTGTCACTCTGGGAACCCTGTGGAAGGGTGATCCTAAAAAGCTGGGCGGCTTTGACTATGACACCGAGATGGACTTCCAGACCGGCAAAGTGGGCGGGCGTTCGCTCACCGCCTATGCAGGACACTGGGGCGCTGGCTACAACTGGCTCAAGCATTCCTGGAAGCCACGCTTTGGCCTGCAGTATAACTATGCCAGCGGCGATGGTGACCCCAATGACAACAAGGTGGGCACCTTTCAAAACCTCTACCCCACAAACCATCTCTTCTACGGATACATGGACACCACGGCGTGGATGAATGTGCACAACCCCCAGGTGAATTTCAGCTTCATGCCGACGCCCAAGATGAAGGTGATGCTGGACTACCACCTCTACTGGAACGCCAACAACGCCGATGCCTGGTACCGTGCGAATGGCGCCACCAAGGTGAGGCCCGTCAATACCGCCGCCATGAATGCGAGCAGCTTCCGCGGGCAGGAACTTGACCTCACCGTGAGCTACAAGCTCAACCCGCACGTCGGGATTCTCACCGGGTACAGCTACTTCATCGCCGGGGATTATCTGAAGCAGACCGGCGCGGGCAGCGATGCCCAGTTTGGCTACGTGCAGGTGCAGATTGACTTCTGATTCCTTTCCTCCCTCACCATCCGTCAACTACTCGCCACTTATCCGATGAGCACCGGCATGGCACCGCAACACCCGCCCCAGGCTGCCACCGTGGCGGCAACTGGACGGCATGTGGTGCTCATTGGAAATGGCATGGTGATCCATCGTTTGTGTCTTGCTTCTAAAGCCGGTGACGGCACGGGCGGCAAGCCTCGCCTGGCTGCGGGCAGCCAGCGAACGGCCGCTGATCCTTTCAATTCCTGAGGCTGCGGTCTCCTAGTGAAGCGGGGAGGCGTGTGGACGCTTATCCATGAAAAAGATTCATCAATTATATCAAAACTATTCAAGGAGTTGTTCGAAAGCTCCAGCGAACATGGCATGCCAAAAGCTTATGAGAAGTGTGTTCCAACACATCATTCGACCATGAAATCTGCCGATCTCAGCACCTCCCGACACTGGCCCGAGCTGCCTTTGAACTGCCGCGCCAGAAGTGATGAACCGTGATTTTAACCTCGCCGCCGCAATGACATTCAATCCCCTCATTCCTGAAAGCGCGCCCTTCAGCGCGGAACAACGAGCGTGGCTCAACGGCTTTCTGGCCGGAGTGCTCAATCGCGGCGCAGCGCCCAATGGGGCGGCGTCAGCGGAACCGAAACGCCCTCTGCTGGTCGCCTTTGGCAGCCAGAGCGGCAATGCGGAAAGTTTGGCCAAGCGGCTGGCCAGGGAAGCATCGGGTCGGGGCTTCGCAGCGCGCGCTGCGGGCCTCGACTCGCTGCAACCCGCCGATCTCATCAAAGAACAAAACGTCCTGCTCATCACCAGCACCTGGGGGGAAGGGGACATGCCCGACAACGCGGTCTCCTTTTGGGACAGCCTCAATCAAAATGGCAGCAGCCCGAAGCTGGACGGAGTGCAGTACAGTATTCTGGCCTTGGGGGACAAAAACTATGGCGACACCTTTTGTCTCGCCGGCAGGAAACTTGATGTCCGCCTCGCTGAACTGGGGGCCAAGCGCATCGTGGACCGAGTCGATTGCGATGTGGAGTTCGACGAACTGGCGAAGAAGTGGAGCACCCATGCTTTCACGATCTTGAGCGGAGATTCCGCAACAGCCTCTGCAGCGGTTGTTGCCCCTGTAGAGGAAGAGGAGGCGGGCTACAGCAAAAAGAAGCCGTTTCCTGCCAAGCTCATCGCCAACGTCCCTCTGAATAGCCGGGGCAGCAGCAAAGACACCCGGCACATTGGTTTTTCGCTCGTCGGCAGCGGGCTGACCTACGAAGCGGGAGATGCGCTGGGGGTGTTCGTGCAAAACTGCCCGGAAGTGGTGGATGCGGTCATCGCTGCGCACGCCTTTGATCCGCAGGCGGTGGTGTCTCTGCCCGATGGAGGCAGTGCTCCGCTGAGGGAGGCGCTCATCAAGCATTACGAAGTGAGAAGCCTGTATGGAAGGAGCCCCGAAGCCAGTCTGACACTCGCGGCCTTCATGGAAAACCTGCGCAAGCTGCAGCCTCGCCTTTACTCCATCGCATCCAGCATCAAGAAGCATGAAAATGAGGTCCATCTCTGCGTCGCTGCGGTTCGCTACAGCAGTGACGGCGTGGCGCACAAGGGGGTGGCATCCACGTTCCTCGCGGATCGTCTGCCGCTCGAAGAAACAACGGGCATCTACTTTCATGCGGCCAATCATTTTCGTCTGCCGGCGGATCTGACAAGGCCCGTGATCATGGTCGGACCCGGGACGGGCATTGCGCCCTTCCGTGCCTTCCTCGAAGAGCGCGAGGCGACGCAGGCTTCTGGGAAAAACTGGCTGTTCTTTGGCGATCAAAAGCGCGCCAGCGACTTCCTCTACCACGATCAGATCATTGAGTGGGTGCAAAAGGGGCACCTCACACGGCTGGACACCGCATTTAGCCGCGATCAGGAAGAAAAGATCTACGTGCAGACACGCATGCTGCAGGCCGCCACGGAAATCTGGCAATGGCTGGAGGAGGGGGCGCACTTCTATGTGTGTGGTGATGCCAAACGCATGGCCAAAGATGTCGATGATGCGCTGCACAGCATCATCCAAACCGCTGGTGGCAAGACGACCGAGGAGGCCGCCGCCTACATCAATCAAATGAAGAAGGAGAAACGCTATGCCCGCGATGTCTATTGAACCACCCCCGGCCGCACCGCCGATGAGCGCCGATTTCTCCGGCGAGCAGAAGCGCTACCTCGAAGGATTTTTTGCCGGCATCGCCGCTGGCGGCGTTTCCTTTGGAGACCTTGCTCCCTCCCCTGCGGCAGCAGCACCTGCGGGTCCGGCGCTGGACGACCTGACCAAAGAAGAGCGCATCAAGCGTGAACTGCATCCCTTTGATGCCATCGAGCAGCTTGTCATGGATGCGCGCTGGAACGCCAAGCCCGAGCCGGAGTCGGTGTTTCGCTACAAGTGGAACGGCCTTTTCTGGCTCAATCCGGTCAAGGACGGCTACATGTGCCGCCTGCGGATTCCGGGGGGGATCGTGAAAAGCTATCAGCTTCGTGAACTCGCGGCGATCGCCCGGGAGCTCACCACGGGCTACATTCAGATCACGACGCGGAACAACTTCCAGATTCGCCTCATCGAGCCGAAGAACTGCCCGGAAGTCCTGCGCCGAATCCAGGGCTGCGGCCTTCATTCCAAAGGCGCCGGTGCGGACAACATCCGCAACATCACCATGAACCCATGCGCGGGCCATGACCCGTATGAGCTCATCGATGTGCGTCCGCTGGTCAATGAACTTGCCACGCTGATCATCGCTTCCAAAGAGTTCTACGATCTGCCACGCAAGTTTAACATCGCCTACGATGGCGGTGGACTTATCTCTGCGGTGGAAGACACCAACGACATTGGCGCCAGCGCTGTCAAAATCAGCGAAAACAGCGAGGGCATCGAGCCGGGTGTATATTTCCGCATCGCACTCGGCGGTGTCACGGGACATCAGACCTTCGCGAGTGACTGGGGAGTGCTGGTGAAACCCGAGCAGCTCAATGATGTGATGATCGCCCTGCTGCGGGTGTTCATCCAGTTTGGCGACCGCACGAACCGGAAGAAGGCGCGCTTCAAATACGTGGTCGAGGACAAGGGGCTGGAGGGGGTGCTGGTGGAGGCAGAGAAGTATTTGAAATTCAAGCTCACACGGCTGGCACCTGATGCGCCATGTCAGGCGAAACGGGAGTTCTCCCAGCAGGGTCACTCGCATGTGGGGACCTTTCCGCAGAAACAGGAGGGGCTGGTTTACATCGGAGCCAGCGTTCCTGTGGGGCAGCTCACCGCGAAGCAGCTTGATCGCATTGCCGACCTTGCCGACAGCTACGGTTCAGGGGAAATCCGGCTCACCGTGTGGCAGAATTTCATCATTCCGAACATCAAGACGGCCTACGCCGCCACGGTGGCAAAGTCGTTGAAGAAGCTCGGCTTTCCCAGTGAGCAGTCGAATCTCAAAAGCGGCTTTGTGGCCTGCACAGGCAACAAGTACTGCAAGTACGCGGCCAGTGACACCAAAGGGCATGCCATTGCCATGATGGAGTACCTCGACAAGCGCGTGCAGCTCGACAAACCGGTGAACATCCACTTCACGGGCTGCGCGCACTCCTGCGCCCAGCACTTCATGGGGGACATCGGCCTGCTCGGCACCAAGGTGAAATCTGAGAGCGGGGAAGGCTACCACATCACAGTAGGAGGTGGCTTTGGTGAAAACCGCAAGATTGGCCGCCAGGTCTTCAGTGGTGTGGACTTTGAGTCACTGGGCAGCACCCTGGAGGCCATGCTCAAAGGCTACCTGAGCCATCGCTCCCCTGACGAAACCTTCCACGCCTTCTGCAACCGGCACACCGTCGGCCAGCTTCAGGAGGTCTTCAGCTTCTGAACATGATCCGCGACATGGAGCGTTCGATCTCAGCCGGTGGTTCCGGACTCAGCCTTATCGACGCGGCGCTCCGTGAGCAGCAGACCCTGCGCACTCCAGTCGCTCTTTTTTCAGACGAATACGATGCCAGATCGGTGCGTGAGCGCTTCACACATCTCATCCCGCTGAGCAAGCCGCAGCCCGGGGAGCAGTATGCCTTTGAGGTCAATCTGGATGCCTGCACCGGCTGCAAGGCCTGCGTGGCGGCCTGTCATTCCCTGAACGGACTGGATGATGATGAGAGCTGGCGTGACATGGGGCTGCTCGTGGGGACACGGAAGCAGCCCTATCTGCAAACCGTCACAACGGCCTGCCATCACTGCGCGGACCCTGCCTGTGCCGAAGGCTGCCCGGTGCTGGCCTATGACAAGGATGCCGTCACCGGGATCGTACGGCATTTGGATGATCAATGCATCGGCTGCAGCTACTGCATTTTGAAGTGCCCGTATGATGTGCCGAAGTTCAATCTGAAACGTGGCATTGTACGCAAGTGTGATATGTGCCAGGGCCGCCTCGCTGAAGGGGAGGCACCGGCCTGCGTGCAGTCCTGCCCGAATGAGGCGATCAAAATCAAAGTGGTGAAGCTCGATGCCGTGCCGGATCGTGGCAGCATGGTCGAAGGTGCGTTTGATTCGAGCTATACGCGGCCCACGACGAGCTATTTTTCATCGCAGCCGCCGCCGGCTGCCGCCAAGCCTGCGGATGCGGGACGGCTTGACCTTGATCATGGGCATCCTCCGCTGGCATGGATGCTGGTGCTCACGCAGATGAGCGCCGGCGGCTTCATCGGCTGCGCCATCGCCATGTGGATGAATTGGATGACGCTGACGCAGGCTGCCATCACCAGCGCGGCAGCCCTCGCGTTTGGTCTGGTAGGGGTGGCTTTGAGCACGCTGCATCTGGGCCAGCCCTTGAAGGCGTGGCGCGCCTTTCTCGGCTGGCGCAAATCATGGCTGTCCCGCGAGATCATGGCCTTCGGTGCCTTGCCTGCGGGTGGTCTGGCGATCTTTGTCACCTGGTGGCTGGGAAACGATGAGTGGCTGCGGCTTGCTGTCACAGGCACTGCAGGCGCTGCCGTGGTCGCCGTTTGGTGCTCGGTGATGGTCTATGTGGACACCCGCAGGCCGTATTGGTTCATGACCACGGTGAGCGCCAAATTCCTTGGCACGATGCTGATGCTGGGGGCCGGATTGTGCGCCGTCGTTTGGAGTCTTGCTGGCATGGATATCGCGGGGTGGGCGCTGGGTTGCGCGCTGGTGTGCCGTTGGAGTTTGTCGCTGTGGGAGATTTCCAGCTACCGGCGGGCCTTGCAGGATGAGACCTGTGCGTGGCACAAATCGGCCCTTGTATTGCGGAAGCATCTCCCGGGGCAAATGGAGGTGCGCGGTCTGCTGCTCATTTTTGTGGGACTGGTGATTCCCGTGGTGATCGCTGCGGGGGCATCGATGCCCTGGATGACAGGTCTGGCGCTGCTGCTGATGTTTGGCAGCCAGTTGATCGAACGGTTGTATTTCTTCACCGCCGCCGCAGGCTCAAAAATGCCGGGGAACTGATCATGATGAAATTACCTGCCATGACCTTGCGCGAATGGGACGGCCCGCTGACGGCCGATCTGGTGCGTGAGCCCGCCAGATTTGGTCTGGGGCAGGTGCCATCTCATCTGATGCCGGATGCGACGACAACAGTGATCTGCGGCTTTTGCTCCACGGGCTGCGGGCTTAAAATTCATCTGAAGGAGGGAGCGGCGGTGAATCTCACGCCGGACCCTGATTATCCTGTCAATCTTGGCACCGCCTGCCCCAAGGGCTGGGAGGCGCTGAGCGTACTGGACGCGCCAGACCGCGCCAAAATGCCGCTGCTGCATGGCAAGGAGGTCGATTGGGACACCGCGCTGCGTTACTTCTGCGACAAGATGCGTGAGATTCTCGACAAGCATGGTCCTGAAGCGGCGGCGTTTCTCAGCACCGGACAGATCATGTTTGAGGAGATGGCTTTCCTTGGCGCTCTCGCCAAGTTTGGCATGGGCATGATCCATGGAGATGGCAACACGCGCCAGTGCATGGCCACCGCCGTGACGGCCTACAAGGAGAGCTTTGGTTTTGATGCGCCCCCGTTCACGTATGCGGATTTTGAAGAAAGCGATGTCCTCGTTTTCATCGGTGCCAATCCCTGCATCGCCCACCCGATCATGTGGCAGCGCGTGCTGCGGAACAAGCGCAAGCCCGAGATCATCGTGGTCGATCCCCGCGTCACTGAGACGGCGATGGCGGCCACGCAACATTATGCCATCAAGCCCAAAAGCGATCTCACGCTCCTCTACGGACTCGCGCATCTCATCATCCGGGATGGTGGTGTGGACGCCTCCTTTGTGGAGGAGCACACCAGCGGCTTTGATGACTTTCAGCGTTTCCTCGTGGACTACCATCCGGCGCGCGTCTCACAGGAGACAGGCATTAGCGTGCATCGCCTCGTGCATTTCGCTCAGACCCTCATTTCCGGCACGCCGCGTGTCTCCTTCTGGTGGACGATGGGAGTGAACCAGAGTCATCAGGCCACCCGCACCGCGCAGGCCATCATCAATCTGGCCTTGATGACAGGAAACATTGGCAAGCCGGGGACCGGGGCCAATTCCATCACAGGCCAGTGCAATGCGATGGGCTCGCGTTTGTTTTCCAACACCACGAATCTTCTGGGCGGGCATGATTTTCGCAATCCACGGCATCGCGAGAAAGTCGCCGCTGCTACCGGCATTCCCTTGGAGCGCATTCCTGACCAGCCAAGCCTGGCTTACGATCAGATCCTCAAAGCGGCTGACGAAGGCAAGGTGAAGGCCATCTGGTTTGTGGCCACCAATCCCAGCCACTCGTGGATTGATCAAAACGAGATCAACCGCGTGCTCGACAAGCTCGACTTCATCGTGGTGCAGGACATGTACTGCAGCACCGAGACCGCGAAGCGCGCGCATCTCGTGCTGCCAGCGGCGGGCTGGGGTGAGAAAGAAGGCTGCTTCATCAACAGTGAGCGCCGCATCGGCTACAGCCCCAAAGTGCGCCGCGCGCCCGGTCAGGCGCTGGCGGATTTCCACATCTTCCGCCTCATCGCCCATTACTGGGGCTGCGAAGATTTGTTTCGTGGGTGGAGCAGTCCGGAGGCCGTCTTTCGTGTGTTGCAGCGCTGCACGGAAAACCAGCCCTGCGACATCACAGGCATCACCGGGCACGAGATGCTTCGCAAATCGGGCGGTGTGCAGTGGCCGCTTAGCAAGGATGAAAGTTTAAAGTTTAAGGTTTCAAGTTTCAAGGAGCGCCGCCTGTTTGAGGATGGTCAGTTTTACACACCCGACAAGCGGGCGAAGTTTGTCTTTGATGCGCCCGAGGCCGCGCCGGAGCAGCGCAGCGAGGAGTTCCCGCTGGTCTTGATCACCGGACGCGGCACCAGCGCGCAGTGGCATACGGAGACACGCACCGGGAAGTCGGCGGTGCTGGCGAAAATGATGCCGGAGGAATTGATGCTGGATCTCAACCCCCAGGATGCGAGGCGTCTCGGTGTCAGTGATGGCATGCGCGTGCGCGTCATTTCGAAGCGTGCCGAACTCACCGCCAAAGCGCGGCTGACGACCTGCGTCTCTCCCGGCGAGGTCTTCCTGCCCATGCATGACAGCCGCGTGAACCAGCTCACGCATGCTTCGTTTGATCCGCATAGCCGCCAGCCGAGCTACAAGCATTCGGCGGTGCGGGTGGAGAAGTAGCCAGGCGGGATGGACATCCTTCCTTACTCGACGCTCTGTCCGCCAAACCGCCCGACTGCGAGGGCGCTCGTACGCCACCGTGATTGCCGTGCGCTCGCAGACGGACGGGCTTGCGCCACATCCGTCCTACGTACCATGCTCGGCGTGCTGATGCTGTTGCAGCCTGCGTGAGCGCTGACCGACAGGCAGGAGTGCCCATCGTACTAACCGATCTTGCCTATGCTCTTTAGTACGAGCGCCGGTTTGCCATCCTCACGGGCTTGCGCCAGATCGACATTAAACTCCGCCTGCCAGTCGTTGAGATCTTCGGGATCAATGAGGACCTGACAGATGCGCCATGATTGGTTGTCTTCGCTGGGCTCCACGTAGGTGTGGCGGCCGTTGCGGGCTTCGTTGTCGAGGCGGATGCGTTCGTGCTCGGTGTAATAGGGTTCCATGAGCGCGGCCAATGAATCGGCGGTCCATGCTCCGCTGACGGTGCTGATGGCGGCGGCGTAGTTCTCCACGGAGAGAGGGCGCAGGAAGCGGAAGATCTCGGTGCGGATGAGCGCGGTGAACTCGCGTTTGTTGCGGGTGATGTCGGGAGCTTCGGCGGGCTTTTCCTCCTGTTCGTCCGGCTTGAAGTTGGGATCGCGCATGCGCTCCCATTCGTCCAGCAGGCTGGAGTCGGTGCCGCGCAAGACGCCCGCCAGCCAGGCTTCCATTTCCTGCACGGGTTCCGTCTTGAAGTTGTCCGGCACGGTCTGCGCCAGCACTTTGTGCACCCCGGAAAGATGGCGCAGGAGCACGCCTTCGGCGCGGTGCAGTTCGTAGTCGTTGATGTAGTCGCTGAAGGTGCGGAAGTTCTCGAACATCTCGCGGGCGATGCTCTTGGGGCGGATGTTCTCCTGGCCGATCCATGGATGCGCCTCGCTGAAGGCGTTGAAGGTGCTGTAGATGAAGTCGCGGCAGGGTTTCGGGTATTCGAGTTCTTCGAGCTTGGCGATGCGTTCCTCAAAGGGGATGCCTTCGTTTTTCATGGCGACCATCGCCTCGTCCTTCACCTGATCGAGCTGACGGCGCAGGATGATGTCCGGGTTTTCGAGAATGGATTCGCACAGGGTCATGACATCCGCCGCATAGGTGGGGGAGGCGGGATCAATGAGCGCGAGCGTGTCGATGAGGTAGAGCGAGAGTGTGTAGTTCAGTGAGAAATCCTCCTGCAGCTCCACATTGAGCCGCAGCTTGGTGCCGTCCGCAGGGCGCTGTGCCGTGGGGATGATTTCGATGATCTTTCTTTGCACCAGTGCTCTGAAAAGCTCCCACGCACGCTTCTCGTGCTGCTTCTTTGCATTGGTTGTTTCATGCGAATCGGCAATGAGCTGGCGCATCGCAGCGCAGGCATCGCCCGGGCGGCTGAGCACCTGGAGCAGCATGCCATGCGAAACCTGAAAGCGAGAGGCCAGCGGCTCGGGCGTGGCGGTTTGCAGTTTCTTGAAGGTGTCTTCATTCCAGCCCACGAAGCCTTCGGGTGCTTTCTTCTTCACCATCTTGCGCATCTTCTTCACGTCGCCCGCGGCCTTGGCCTCCATCTTGGCATTTTCCACGACATGCTCCGGTGCCTGACAGACGACATAGCCCACATCGTCATAGCCTCGCCGTCCTGCGCGTCCGGTGATCTGGTGGAAATCGCGCGCGCTCAGCGTCGCCACCTTTTCGCCACCGTATTTGCTCAGTCGCGTGAGCAGCACGGTGCGGATGGGCACATTCACGCCGACTCCGAGGGTGTCCGTGCCGCAGATGACCTTCAGCAGGCCGCGCTGCGCCAGCTTTTCGACCAGCACCCGGTATTTCGGCAGCAGGCCGGCATGATGAATGCCGATGCCGTGGCTGAGGTATTTTTTCACTTCCTTGCCATAGGGGCTGGTGAACTTGGCGCCGACCAACTCTTCTTTGATCGAGGCCTTTTCCGCCGAGGTGCAGAAGTTCAGGCTCATCAGATCCTGCGCTGCCTGTGCGGCGTCATTCTGGGTGAAGTGGACGAGATAGACCGGGGCTTTGCTGGCGGCGATAAGCTCCTGCAAGGTCACATCGACCGAGGTCTGCACATAGCTGAACTCCAGCGGCACGGGGCGCTCATAGGCGGCCACCACGGTGGTGTCCGCCTTGGTCAGGGTGGTGAGCTTCTCTTTGAAAAAGTCGGAGCCTCCCATGGTCGCGGACATCAGCAGAAAGCGCGAATCGCTCATGGTCAGCAGCGGCACCTGCCAGGCCACGCCGCGCTCGCGGTCCGAGTAGTAGTGAAACTCGTCCATGATCACCTCGCGGAAGGGAGCGCTGGCTCCATCCCGCAGGGCGTAGTTGGCCAGAATTTCTGCGGTGCAGCAGAGGATGGGGGCGGAGCGGTTCACCGTCGCGTCTCCAGTCGCCATGCCCACGTTGTCGGGGCCAAAGTCGCGGCAGAGGGAGAGAAACTTTTCATTCACCAACGCCTTGATCGGGCAGGTGTACACCGAGCGCCGCCCCTTGGCCAGGGAGCGGAAGTGCATGGCCAGCGCCACCAGAGATTTGCCTGAGCCGGTGGGGGTGTTGAGGATGACGTTGCGATCATCAAACAGCTCCAGAATCGCCTCCTCCTGCGCCGGGTAGAGCTCCAGCTTTTTCTCAGCCACATAGTCGAGAAATGCCGCCAGCAGCTCGTCATTGGAGCAGTCGGTGGATTTCGGCAGTCGGCGCAGCAGGGGATGGTCGGTCATGTCCCTGCACATCGCCTGAGGCGATCATGCATGCAACCGTGTGACGAGATCAAAACGGCGGCGGGCCGAAACCGGGAGGGGGGCGCATGCCG
>JAFLEI010000013.1 GCA_017301975.1 Verrucomicrobiota bacterium | reverse complement strand
GCGTTGGGCTTGCGCCAGCACCCGGCGAGACAAACTCGCCGCACATTTCCTCTCCCTCATCGAGTTTGCTGCCGTCATCGACTGGCTTCAATACGGCCGATGAGGGTTTTCAAACACCGCCTAGCCTACCTGCTTGCCATCACCACGCTGATTGTCAGCGTGGGAAGACTCGGAGACCTCACTGGTCGGCGACGGTTGCTGCAGGCAGGTGTCATTCTTTTCACTATTGCATCCATCGCATGCGGGTTCGCCACCACACTGTGGATGTTGATCGCAGCACGGGCCGTGCAGGGCCTGGGAGCAGCGATCATGATGGCGCTGACGATGGCGTTTGTCGGTGAGATTGTGCCCAAGGAAAGAACTGGCAGCGCGATGGGCCTGCTGGGCACCATGTCCGCGATCGGCACGGCCCTTGGACCATCGCTCGGGGGCGTTTTGATTGCGGAATGGAGCTGGCGCGCGCTTTTTCTGATCAACGTTCCTCTCGGGCTGGCGGCCTTTCTGATGGTGCTTCATTACCTGCCTAGGGATCGCAAACATGGAGGACATGGGCATGTCCGCATGGATCACCCAGGCATGGCATTGATGGCGCTGACTCTCACAGCTTACGCGCTGGCCATGACGCTTGGGCGTGGTGCATTTGGACCGCTCAACATGGCACTGCTGCTGTCTGCTGCCGTGGGTGCTGCTGTATTTGTGCATGCTGAAACGAAAGCAGCTTTGCCTTTGATCCAGCTGTCCCTGTTCCGTGATGCACGGCTGAGTGCCAACCTCCTCATGAGCGGACTGGTCTCCACCGTGGTCATGACGACGCTGGTTGTCGGGCCGTTTTATCTCTCGCGGGCACTCGGCCTGGGTGCGGCCGTGGTGGGGATGGTGATGTCTGTCGGGCCGCTGGTTGCAGCACTGACGGGCGTGCCCGCTGGTCGCAGTGTGGACAGGTTTGGCACACCCAGCATGACCCTCCTTGGACTCCTCGGCATGACGGCAGGCTGTTTCACTCTATGCATGCTTCCGATGGCGGCTGGAATCGGCGGATACGTTGCGTCCATCAGCATCACCACCGCAGGATACGCCTTGTTTCAAACGGCCAACAACACCGCCGTCATGAGCACGATCTCCGCGGAAAACCGGGGACTCGTTTCTGGCATGCTCAATCTGTCGCGCAATCTCGGGCTTATCACCGGTGCAGCGGTCATGGGCGCCGTGTTTGCTTTTGAGACGGGGACGAAGGACATCACGACAGCGCGGCCGGAAGCGGTCGCTGAGGGCATGCGATTTACCTTCGCGGTTGCTGCGGGGTTGATCGCCGTGGCGATTGGTATCGCGACGAGAGTTCGTGTTGTCGCGGGGCGGGCCGAGGGATCAAGATGATCCCTCTCCTGTTCAGAGCATGGCGCGAAACTCGGGTTCGGTGAGGGTTTTTACGCCGAGCTTCTTTGCCTTGTCGAGTTTGCTGCCGGCGTCCTCACCGGCGAGGAGGTAGGTTGTTTTTCCGCTGACACTGCCACTGACTTTGCCGCCGTTGGCACGGATGGTGTCGGCGATGGTTTCGCGGTCTTCGCTCAGGGTGCCGGTGATGACCCAGGTGGTGCCGTTGAGTTTTTCGGAGGCGGCGGTGACTGTCTTTTGCGTGAAGTTGAGGCCTGCTGCGCGCAGGCGATTGAGCAGCGCCACGTTGTGGTCCTCGCGGAACCAGGCGTGGATGCTTGGCGCGACGATGGCGCCGATGTCGGGGCATTGGGTGAGGTCCTCCACGCTGGCATTGGCGACGGCGTCGATGCTGCTGAAGTGCTCGATGAGCTTGCGCGCACCGCCTGCGCCGACGTGGAGGATGCCGAGGCCGAAGACGAGACGCCAGGGGTCCTGCTGCTTGCTTGCGGTAATGGCCTTGAGGTAGTTGTCGATGCTCTTGGTGCCGACGCGGTCAAGCCGTGCCAGAGACAGCTCATCAAGATCGTAGAGATCGGCCACATCGGCCACCAGCCGTGAACCATCGGCCTTCTTAAAATCCACCAGTTGCGCGATGACGGCTTCTCCGAGTCCGCTGATGTCCATGGCACCACGGCTGACGAAGTGCTCGATGCGACGTTTGACGACTTCGGGGCAGTGGGGATTGGGGCAGCGGATGACGACCTGCTCTTCATCGCGATGCACGGCGGTGCCGCAGACGGGGCAGTGGGTGGGAACCGGCACGGCTGTTTCAGTTCCACTGCGCAGCTCCTTTTTCACGGAGACGACGGCGGGGATGATTTCGCCGGCTTTTTCGATGATGACGGTATCGCCGACGCGGATGTCCTTGCGCTCGATTTCTTCGTAGTTGTGCAGGGTGGCGTTGCTGACGGTGCTGCCGCTGACGAGAACAGGCTCCAGGCGTGCGACGGGGGTGAGAGCGCCGGTGCGGCCCACCTGGATGTCGATGGCGGTGATCTTGGTTTCGGCCTGCTCGGGCTGGTATTTGTAGGCGATGGCCCAGCGGGGTGCCTTGCTGGTGACGCCGAGTTCGCGCTGATCGGCGAAGCTGTTCACTTTGATCACCGCACCGTCGGTTTCATAGGGCAGTGCTTTGCGTTTTTCATCGAGTTCACGGATCGCCTGCAACAAACCTTCGGCGCTGTCGGCGTGCCAGATGAGATCGGCTTTGCGCAGACCGGCGGCATCGAGCAGGGCATAGACGTCGGTCTGCGATTGAACGTTGTTTGCTTCGACGAGGCCATAAAAGACGATGTCGAGCGGGCGCTTGGCGACGATCTTGGGATCGAGCAGCTTCAAGGTGCCGGCGGTGGAGTTGCGTGGATTGGCAAACATGGCCTCGCCGGCTTCTTCGCGTTCCTGATTGAGTTTGGCGAAGGCGGCCTTGGGCATGAAGACCTCGCCACGCACTTCGAAACTCTGGGGACCGTCTTTGGGAAGACGCAGAGGCAGGCGGCCGATGGTTTTGAGGTTGTTGGTCACGTCATCACCGGTTTGTCCATCACCGCGGGTGGCACCGTATTTGAGGATGCCGTTTTCGTAGCGGATGGTGATGGCGACGCCATCGACCTTGGGCTCGATGACGCAGTCGATTTTCTCGCGGCCCAGACCTTTTTGCACGCGGGCGAAGAAGGCGGTGAGCTCCTCTTCGGAATAGGTGTTGTCGAGGCTCATCATGCGCACGGTGTGCGTGATCTGCGTGAAGCCTTCGAGGGGTGCGCCGCCAACGCGCTGGGTGGGGGAATCGGGCGTGCGCAGATCGGGGAACTTTGCCTCGATGTCCTGAAGTTCGCGCAGGAGGGAGTCGAACTGCTGATCGCTGATTTCAGGGCGTGCCTCGACGTAGTAGAGGCGGTTGTGGCGGTGAAGTTCGGCGCTGAGAAAGGCGGCGCGGCTGGCGGCTTCGGCGTGGGTCATGGTGATCCGCCTTGAATAGCCGCAAAGGAGCGGAGGGAAACGAAAAATCGTTCAGAGAGACTGCGTGAATTCTTCGAGCGAGATGCCCCGTACCTGGGGTGGCTTTCCATCGGGCTCAAAAAAAACCTGGACCGCATCAGCCACCATTTCCTGAAGCTCGTTGAGCGAGTCACCCTGAGTACTGATACCACCACGACCGAGTGGGTCATCCCAGCGGGCAACGTAGCCGCCGGTTTCGTGGCAGGGTGCCACGGTGAAAGTGATTTCTGCGCTCATGCGAAACCATGAGAGCATTTGGAATGATTTCATGCCGTTTTTGTGACGGCATTTGCAAGATTATCAGCTTCGGGCTGGCGTAGATAGTGGGCCCGCTTAGTCCTCAGAGCGATGTCAGCTTGCATGACTGCCCAGAAGTCGCACTCGGAGAGTGCGGACCACTTCACTGGCGTCTAACGCCACCTTGCAGACATCTGCGTCAGCGCATTCACTCGGGCTGCGCGACCCAGGGGGTGTCGCGCATGAGGTATTTCATGAGGACGGTGGCGCCCAGCATGAGCAGTGCCTCCAGGGCGAGGAAGATGGCGAAGTGGCCGAGGTGCCACATCCAACTTGAGAGGCCGCCGATGGTGCCTGCAGCGATCATGGAGAGCATCATCATCAGGCATCCGGCGCTGGTGTTCTTGACGTCCTCGGGCGGTTTTGAAAATGGCAGCCACTGGCCCATGAGGCCGGTCACGAGAGAGAAGGTGGGCAGAAACAGGACGGCAGGCAGGCTGAGTGCGAGGGGCGTCCACGAGTGCTGCAGACCGCAGATGAGGGCGGTTTGCAGGATGAGCACGGGGAAGCTGAGCCAGCAGATCACCGCCTTGCGCGCGCCGTGAAACAGCGGTGTCCAGTGCCGCAGTGGTGCCACATGGAAAAAGGCGGCGGCACGCCAGTGCTCGGAGCAGCCGAGAAACATGAGGGCCTGCAGGGAGACCATGCCGAGAAAGCAGGTGGCAAAGCCCTGCATCATCATCGCGCCCTGTGCATCCCCCTTGCCGCCGGAAAAGAGCATCACCAGCGGCATGATGAGCATGGGTGCGATACCGGGGTAGAGCCGCAGCTTGATTTCGCGGTCACGAAAGAGGTAGGCGGTGGTGAGCTTGAATGACTCGCGCTCCACGGGATCCCGCAGCCACCAGCGCAGCGGCGGCAGCTTGACGATGGCGGCCAGCCACACGCCGCGTGGTTTGGTGCGCTCCTTGGTCGTGCCAGCCGACTCGTTCAAATTCATGAGGCCCTGGCCATACGCGCCGCCGAGTTTTTCCAGCGCCAGCCAGCTCGTCAGCGCGGTGACGATGAGGGCGAGCGCCGCCGGCAGCCAGAGCATGGAAAGATGGAGCGTGGTGCCGGTGATCAGGGCATCCAGTGCGCCAAACCAGACGGGCGGCAGAGCGAGCATCCAGGCATCCAGATGGTCAAAGTTCTTGAACGAGTCCAGGTGGAGCAGGCGCGGCATGATCTGCCCGCCCAAGATCATGACGACGGTGAGCAGTGACTGCAGAGTGGTCAGCAAATTGTCCAGACGCTCGCGCCCGAACCATTTGAGGCAGGCGTTGTAGACCAGTACGATGCTGGCGGCGGAGAAGAGCATGAGCAGCGCGGTGGAAAACAGATGCGCAGGGATGAAGCGCCACGTACCGCCTTTGCTCCAAGGACCGGCGACGAGTCCGGCGAGATTCAACGCAAGGGCGAGCACGAAGGCAAAGCCAGCCAGCACGGCGCACTTGGCACGCAGCATCTGCTGCGGAGTCACGGGCCGGTGCAGCAGGATCTCCGCCTCCTCTTTCATGAAGAGCATGGTGCCAGCACTGGAGGCCAGGGTGAGCGAGGCGAACATCAGGGTAAAACCATGAAGTGTGCAGGCAAAGACAAAGAGGTCCGTGTACTGGGAAAACAGGGCGGGCATGAGGCCGACCATCGAATAAATGAAGAGGGTCAGGCCGAGGCCCAACTGGCGCCGTGTTTTCTGCGCTCCGGCCTGCTGCGCCGCGCGTCCGCGAAACAGCAGCTTCCAAAACAGGCTGCGCAGCACCTTTGCGGGCGAGGGGGGCGGGCGGCCGGTGGACTCTGGCAGGGGGGCGTCGGTGCTCATGACAGCATGCTTTTGGCAAAGGTCTCGGCGCGTGCCTCCAGGCCACTGAGGCCCGTGAGCTGGGTGAAGAGCTGCTCCAGCGTGTCCGCGCCGTGCTGGTGCTGCAGGTCTTGGGGAGAGCCCTCCACGAGGAGCTTTCCCTGCGCCATGATGGCGACGCGATTGCAGACCCGCTCGACCACATCGAGCACATGAGAGCTGTAAACGATGGTTTTGCCTTCACGGGCGAGGGTTTCCAGCAGCGCCTTGAATCCCACGGCGGCATTGGCGTCCAGGCCGTCCAGAGGTTCATCCAACAGGACCACCCTGGGATTGTGCAGGAGCGCAGCGGTGATGACGACCTTGCGCCGCATGCCTTTGGAGTAGGCACCGAGCAGCTTGGTGGTGAGCGTCTGCTCATCCAACTCAAAGAAGTCCAGGAACTGGCGGATGCGCGGACGCGCCTCGTCCTCATGGATGCCGTAGAGCGCGCCGATCATGAGGAGGAACTCCAGGCCGGTGAGGGATTCATACACAGCGCCGGAATCCGGCACAAAGCCGAGCAGGCGCTTGGCCTCCATGGGGTGCGTGGTGACATTCACGCCGCAGATCAGCGCGGTGCCTTCATCGGGCTGGAGCATGCCAGTGACCATTTTGAGCGTGGTGGTCTTCCCTGCCCCGTTCGGGCCCAGGAGCCCCACAATCTTGCCCGGAGGCACCTCCCAAGTCAGATGATCGACGGCAGTTTGAGCGCCGAAGCGCTTGGTGAGGCCCTGAATGGAGATCATGAGTCCGATCATCCATGGCCGGAAGAACGCATGCAAGAGTGCATTCCGAAGGCGGCGGAAAGCATGAATTTTAATAAGTATTAACTAAAACCCTTGCCGCTAAGGTTAAATTCAATATACTGAGTGTAATTTCAATAATATGTCGAAGTTCCCTTCCCGTCTGCCCACACGACTGCGCACTGCCGTGGTGCTGGTGCTTTTGATTCTAGGCATGCGGCAGGCTTCGAAGGCGCAGGCCCAGGCTCCTGCTGCGCCACTACCACCGGCCGGAACTTACGTGCCTGTGGGAGAAGGCGCCTCCATCAAGGTGAATTTCCCCGGTGCCCCCATTCAGGCCATCATTCCTTTTTACACGCAGCTCACGGGCAAGAAGCTCATTCTTGATTCCGCCCTGCAGGGGGAGGTGCTGCGCATCATCTCGCCGCAGATGCTCACGAAGAAGGACGCCATCGCCTTCATTGAGGCCACCCTGCTGCTGAATGGGTATGCCATCATCAATGTCGATGCGACCACGGCGAAGCTGATCAACCAAGCCGGAGGCAAAAGCCCCACCGCCGACGGATTGAAAGTGTACAACTCGCTGCGCGACCTGCCTCTGAACGAAGAAATCTGCCACTACGTGCTGCCGCTGCAGTTCGTCTCGGCGGATGAGGCCTCCAAGGCTTTTCAGCAGGTGATCAAGCTGCATGGCTACGGTGCGATGACGGGCGTCTCGAATGACACCGCCCTGATCATCACGGAAAACAGCACGACCATCCGCAGCATCTGCGAGATCGCCCAGATCATCGATGTTCCACCCACGGAGACCTCCAATGAAATGATCAAGCTGGAGCGCTCCGATGTGGAGCTGGTGGCCGAGATCATCAATGAAATCTTCGAGCAGGAGGAAAAGGCGAAGAGCGCCACGAGCACTCCCGCCGCCGCAACCCCGAACGCCGCCGCCAGACCCGGCATGCCTGCCGTGCCCATCAATCCCGCAGGAAATGGGAGCACCGCCGCGACCAACCCCGCAGCGGCACGCGTCAAAGTCTTCCCGTACCGACGCACGAATGAGCTCCTTGTCATTGGTCGTCCGGTGGACATCACCTACATCAAGGGTCTCGTCGAGAAACTCGACAAGCAGAGTGACGGATCCAACTTCCTGAAGCGCCGCCTGAAGTACCTGGATGTGCTGGACTTCCTCTCGGTGGCCTACAATGCGCTGGCCAAGGACACTGACATTCAGGGCAACAACGACGGCGCCATTGGAGGAGCACCTGGTGGAGGCGGCGGCACACGTCGCAAAGCTGGCGCGACCTCAGGCTCCTCCGATGACCGCAACAGCAATTCCAACGGCTTCGACAACAGCAACAGCACGGCCTATGGCGCCAATACCGGCCTAGGTGGCAGCTTTGGAAATTCCTCCGGATCGCAAGGAAACTCGAACGCGAACCGCAGCCTGCTGGACAATCCGGAAGACGTGGGCGCGCCTGAGTCCATGGTGGTCGGCAAGACGCTGCTCATTGGCGATCCTCAGTCCAACAGTCTCATTGTTTCGGGCTCCCCCGAGCACATCGCGCGCATTGATCAGTTGCTGGAGGAGATGGATATCCGGCCGCAGCAGATTTATATCTCTGCCATCATCGGCCAGTTGAGCCTGGGCAAGAACTTCAATTACGGGGTCGATTTCCTCCAACTGCTGTCCGATTTCAGCGTGAACCGCAACGGTGCGGTCAGCTCCACTTCTGGGACTTCCAGCACGGCGGCGTCCAACATCATCCAATTTCCTGCGAAGTTCGGGCAGTTGAATTTCTATGGCCAGATCGGTGCGCTGAGCAACTACATCAAGGTCATCGACAGCAACAACAACTTCAAGGTGCTGGCCACGCCGAGCATCTATGCGAAGAACGCCGCGAAGTCTGTCATCTCCTCGGGTCAGAGCATCGCTGTGCCGGCCAACATCCTGACTAACGGCGCCTTCACCGGCGGTGTGGCGAGCAACAGCGTGAGCGTGACCTACCGGGATGTCCTGCTCAAGCTGGAGGTGATTCCCCTGATCAACTCGGATGACGAAGTGACCCTGAAAATCGCCCAGGTGAATGACAACATCGTCGGTTCGCAGTCCATCGGCGGCAACACCGTGCCCACCATCGGCACGCAGAAGCTGCTCACGGAAGTGGCGGTGAAAAACGGGGCCACGGTCGTTCTCGGCGGGCTGATCACGGAGAGAGTCACCAAAGGTAAAAACGGGGTCATCGGACTCAGGCGCATTCCCATCTTGGGCAATCTCTTTGGCACCACTCAGAATCAAACGACTCGTGAAGAGCTGCTGATCTTCATCCAGCCCCGCATTGTGCGCTCAGGCGATCCGCTCGACACGCCCAACAACATCGAAAGCGGCCGCAGCAAGGTGTATGAAGAGGCGATGCAGTTTGGCTCTCCGGGGCTGGAAAACATCCCACGGGCGCTTCCCGCACGGTGAGATAAGGCGGGGCGCGGGGAGCAAGATCGTCGCAGCGATCATTCCTATGGGGTCCGCATGGGTTCAGGGGGCGGATTAGAGGGGGGGGCGAGGTCGAGCAGCGGGGTGTAGGAGGCTGCAGGGACGGCGGACCTTATTGGAATGCCTGCGGGTGTGACAGACCCGAAAAGAGAGACGCGCGCAACGCGTCCTTACCTGCTTGGGAGCGGCACGGCGGGAAGGGCATTGCGGGACGCTATACCCTAATCCGGTGGATACCGAAAAGGTTTTGTATTCGGAGACCCCGAAGGGATCAGGATGATCCCTCTCCTTCGGTGCGGTTAGATCAAGCTTTTACTTCTTGATCGCTTCTGCGCGGTTCTGACTGTAGGCGCTGCGTGCGGAGAGATAGGGATCGACCGCATCTTTCGTGATGGAGTCATACTTCTCCATCTGGGCGGGTGTCGAGCGCAGCGTGTTGGCCAAGGGGGGGACGATGACCCAGTCATGCTTCGATCTTTTGGCGTACCACCACAGATAGGGCCAGTTGACCGGATTGAGGGCGTAGTCTCCAGCGAGGCCCACGCCATCGCGCAGGCTGCTTGGGCCGAGAACCGGGAGGACGAGATAGGGGCCGTTCGGAATGCCCCACTTGGCAAAGGTTTGAGCGGTGTCTTCCTCGGGCAGATTGGCCAGAGCAGGAATGTTCTCTGCGGGACGGAAAATACCCGCAACGCCTCCCACGGTGTTCACGACGAATTTGCCAGTCTCCTGCCCGGCCCGCTTGAACTTGCCCTGAAGCGTGCAGTTCACGACCCGCACCGGGTACTTCACGTTTTCGAAGGCATTGTCGATGCCCTTGCGCACGGGCCTTGGAAGGATGAACTCGTAGCCTTTCGAGATCGGGCGGAGGATGAAGGTGTAAAGCTGGTCGTTCACCCAGAAGGTGCCGCGATTGAGCTTTTCCAGCGGATCGGAAATATCCGGTGCGGTGGCGTATTCATCAGCATCTTCGTCCTTGGCGGGGCCGACTTTCTCTGCGGCCTTGCCTTTGGCGACGTCCGAGGAGCCAGCCTTGACTGCGGAGGTGTTTGCTGGGGAGCTGCAATCAACCAGCAGCGGAGCGGCTGCCAGCAACAGAAGACGGAGAGCGAATGCGTGGTATTTCATTGAGGGCGGGAGACAGACTGCGTAAGAGAGCTTATGACGGCAGTTGCGCCACCTTTTTTATATTGAGCATCCAACTGGCTGCGATAATTGGCGACAAGGCTGACCCCCTCGATCACGACGTCGGTGATGTGCATCTGCTCCATGCGGTAGACCACGGTGTAATGACTGCCTTTGTAAACCATGCTGGTGGGAACGTCCACCCGGTCAGCCCCGAGTGACACCGCCGGTTTGTAGGTGATGTCGGGGTGTTCACCGGGCGTGAACTTGCCGCTGTAACTGCGGATGATGAGCGTCGAAAAGAGCTTGGAGGCCTCCTGCTGCTGCGCTGAAGTGAACTGCTTCCAACCCGGGCCTACGGCGCGCTTGGTCATCGTGTCAAAGTTGACGTACTTTTGCAGGACGGGGCGCAGTTTCTCCGGCAGGGCACCCCGATTGGCGGTGCGATCCGCCACGGCCAGCACTTCCGTCACAGCGGTTTTCAGCCGGGTCTGAGCCTCGGCAACCTGGGCGGAAACGGCCAGCGGTGCGGCGGCCAGAAGGAGAGGGAGCAAATAACGTAGGGTCATGGGGCGAGGGGTGGGGCGTCTTTTCCTTTTTCAACACTGCCGAAAGCCATCTTGCCAATTAACGACTCAAGATCGACGGAGGATTCGGTCATCGTGATCCGCGAACCCGAGGAAAGGTAGGTATCATCCGCGCCAGGCGCAAGCGCCACGTATTTATCTCCGATGAGGCCGGTGGTTTTGATCGAAGCCATGGTGTCAGTGGGAAGCTTGAGCCCGGCATTCACGCGAAGCGTCACCAGGGCGCTGTAGTCCGTGTCATCCACGCGGATGCCTTCCACCCGGCCGACCGGCACGCCTGCCAACAGCACGCTGCTGCCGGTATTGAGTCCGCCGGCATTGGTGAAGCGCGCCTCCATCACGTACGTGTCTCCGCCCAGCATCGATTTGGTGCCGAGTTTCACTGTGAGGTAAACCACGGCGGCGATCCCCAGAAGGACGAAGAGACCAACGTAAAGTTCCAGCTTGGATTGTTTCATGAGTCTTCAGATTGCAGGGCTTCGCCACGACGTATAGCAGCAAGTGTGCGGCCAAGTGCTTCCGCGCTGTCGCGAAAATCCCCCACCATGGCGGCGGTGGAGGCGGAGAATTCAGCGGGGGTGCCTTCAAAGCACATGCGCCCTTTGTCAAGCAGGGCGACGCGGTCGCTCGCGATGAGCGCCTCGGTCAGGTCATGCGTCACCACAAGGGCGGTGAAGCCGAACTGGCGCTGATACTTGGCGATCATGGCAAACACGGCATTGCGCCGAAGAGGGTCAAGACCTGCCGTGGGTTCGTCAAACAGCACCAGTTCCGGCCGCGTGACGATGGCGCGCGCCAGGGCCAGGCGCTTCTGCATGCCGCCGGAAAGCTGGCCGGGGTAGCGGTCTTGATGGGCTTCGAGCTCGATCTGCCGCAACGCCTCCAGGCTGCGTTCGCGGATTTCCTTGTCGGAAAGATCGGTGGTCTGCTCCAGCGGCAGCGCCACATTTTCCAAGGCGGTCAGGGAATCGAACAAGGCATTGCTTTGAAACAGGAAGCTGCAGCGGCGGCGGAAATCCGCGCGAGCGGACGCATCGCCGATGCTGAGGAGCCTGCCGTCAAAGTGAATGCTGCCTGAATCCGGACGAATGACATCCGCCAGGCATTTCAAGAGCACTGATTTGCCAGCGCCACTGCGACCGAGGACGGTCACGAGACTGCCTCGCGGCACATTGAGGCTGGCACCATCCAGAACGACGTTCCTGTCGAACTGTTTGAAGAGACCGTCGATGCGCAGCAGCATTTGATTGGAATCAGCACCCATGATCAGACGAGGAAGGAGGTGATGATGTAATCCGCGGCGAGCACGATGATGCTGGACTGCACCACGGCACGGGTGGTGGAGGCGCTGACGGCACGCGCGCCGGTGGCCGAACTGCAGCGGTGGGCATTGAACCCATGGTAGGCGCACAGGGAGATCGTCAGCAGGCCGAAGGTGACGGCCTTGATGATGCACTCGCGGACGTCCTGGGCTTTGACCGCGTGCTCCACGGAAGACCAGTAAACGCCGGGCTCCAGGCCCAGCAGCACCGAACCTGACAGGCTGCCGCCCCACAAACCGACGGTGACAAACAGGGCGGTCTGCATGGGATAGACGACCAGGGCCGCGAGCAAACGCGGGGTGACAAGATAGGCATGGCTGCTGACACCCATGGTCTCCAGCGCGGCGATCTGCTCGGTATTGCGCTGAATCCCGAGCTCGGCGGCGAGGGCGGACCCGGCCTGGCCCACCAGCATGAGCGCGGCAAGTGCGGGGCCCAGTTCACGAATCAGGCTGAGCGAGACGAGGGTGCCGAGCAGACTTTCGGAGCCAAATCGGTTGAGCACATAGTAGCCCTGAAGGCCGAGCACCAGCCCGGTGAACATGCCCACGATCAGAATGACGGGAAGGCAGCGCACGCCCTGCTCAAAGCCGGCACGCACAATGCGCCTGCCAAGCCGCCGCGCTCCCACAGCGGAACGAAACGCCTGCCCAGTAAAGAGAGCAAAGTCGCCCAATTCATGAACAATGGAGAGTGAGTAACGACCTATGGCGCGCAACATTCGGTGCGCGGACCTTCACCCACGCACCGGAGTTGCGCAACGCCGTAGCGCCTTCCGCCTCAATATTCTTGTACCGGCCTCAAAGCTCGCCAACCGGCAGCCATTTGCGCTGCTCCCAGCTTTGCAGGCCGAGCTCGGCTAGCTGCACGCCTTTGGCGCCTTCGCGCAGGGTCCAGGGGAAAGGTGTGCCGACCGCCACGTGCTTGAGAAATTCCTCCCACTGGATCTTGAAGGCATTGTCATAGGTGGTGGTGTCCGGCACCTCCTGCCAGCCGCCGAAGAAGTCGATCGGCTGATCGATGTCCGGATTCCAGGTGGGCCGCGGGGTGGTGCCGATGCTCTGCACCCAGCATTTGCGCAAGCCCACGATGGCGCTGCCATGGGTGCCATCCACCTGCATGGTGAGCAGGTCATCGCGACGCACGCGCACGGTCCAGGAGCTGTTGAACTGGCAGATGACTCCGCCTTCGCACTCAAAGGTGGCGTAGCATGCGTCATCGCTGGTGCAGGCGTAGGCCTTGCCGCGCTCGTCGATGCGCTTCGGCAGATGCGTGGCGCCGAGGCAGCTCACGGCCTTCACCTTGCCAAAGAGATTGTCCACCACGTAGCGCCAGTGGCAGAGCATGTCCACGATGATGCCGCCGCCGTCTTCCTTGCGGTAATTCCAGGAGGGTCGCTGCGCGGGCTGGTCCCCTTCCTCGCCGGTGAAGACCCAGTAACCAAACTCGCCGCGCACGCTGAGGATACGGCCAAAGTAACCCTGGTCCCGTAATGTGCGGAACTTGCGGATGCCGCTGAGCCAGAGCTTGTCCTGCACCACGCCGTTTTTTACGCCTGCGTCTTCGCAGAGTTTTGCCAGACGCAGCGCCTCGCTGGTTTCCACGGCGGTGGGTTTTTCACAGTAGATGGCTTTGCCTGCCGCCACCGCTTTTTCAACAAAGCCGGCGCGCTGCAAGGTGCCGGAGGCGTCAAAGAAGATTTCGTCTTCTTTGTTGGCCAGCGCGGCGTCGATGTCCGTGGTGAACCGTGTCACGCCCGTGCGGGCGGCGAGCGCCTTGAGCTTGTCATGATTCCGCCCCGTGAGGATGGGTTCTGGCATGAGGGTGAGATCATCGCTGACTTTGAGGCCGCCTTGATCGCGGATGGCCTTGATCGAGCGGATCAGGTGCTGGTTCGTACCCATGCGTCCGGTGACGCCGTTCATGATGATGCCGATTCGTTTGGTTTCCATGGAGGTGGTTGGTTAAGAGTAAAGCTGGGAGTAGGAGGCGGCGATTTGATCAAGGAACTGGCTTTGATCGACGCTCCACCAACGATTCGAAAAGATTTCGACTTCGCGATGGCCGGTGAAGCCGGTGGCATCGACCCAGTCGCTGATTTCACGGATGTTGATGCAGCCTTCGCCCATGAGGCCGCGGTCATTGAGGAGATCGGTGGTGGGCGTCTTCCAGTCGCAGATGTGGAAGGCGTGCAGACGACCCGTTTGACCGGCGTGATCAATTTGCGCCTTCAGTTCGGGGTCCCACCACACGTGATACACATCCACAGCGATGCCGATGCTTTTGGGCGAGCCGAGCGCATCGCAAATTTCATGAGCCTGCCGCATCGTGTTCACGGCGCTGCGGTCATCCGCGTACATGGGGTGGAGGGGCTCGATGGCGAGCTTCACGCCCGCCTGCTCCGCCGCCGGCAGGAGGGCGGCGATGCCCTCGGTGATCTGTTTGCGTGACTCCGCCAGCGGCTGCCCGGGCACGGCACCACAGACCAGCACGATGAGCGGAGCACCGACGGCGTGCGCCTGCTCAATGGCTTTCAGATTGTCATCAATGGCAGCCTGCCTGCCCGCTGTGGAGGCCGAAGGGAAAAAACCACCGCGGCAGAGGCTGACGACGTCCATTCCTGCCTCGCGGGTCTGGCGCGCCACGGCTTCGAGGTCGCGCCCCTCCAGCGCCTGCCGCCAGATGGTGATGCCGCTGATGCCCCTCCTGGGAAACTCCACGAGACATTCTTCCAGGCTCAGCGGTTTGGTGGTGATGGTGTGGACACAAAGTCGGCGCATGCCCCGATACTGCGCGGTGAGCGAAAATAAGGAAAAGATTTCTTTTCAATCACCACGATTGGAAATCATGATGGGACACCTGTGCTTTTCACTGGATTGGCCGGGGATGCTCTTTGGAAACGCTGCATCATGGAACTTTACCAACTTGGCTACTTCATCGAAATCGCCCGCCAGCGCAGTTTCACCCGCGCCGCCGGACGTCTGCACATGGCGCAGCCGGCGCTGAGCCAGCAGATGAAAAATCTTGAGGCGGAACTGGGGACGCCCCTGTTCATTCGGGGTCGAAAAGAAGTACAGCTCACGGCGGCAGGGAAAGCCTTTCTGCCGCGCGCGGACGGACTTTTGGCGCAGGCTGAAGCAGCCAAGGCGGTCGTTTCCGATGTGGCGCAATTGCGCGGCGGCAAACTCACGCTCGCCGCCATTCCCAGCGTGAGCGCGGGTCTGCTGGCGGAAGTGATTCGGCGTTTCAGCACACAGCACGGCCAAGTGGCCCTGCAGCTGATCGAGGGCAGTTCCGAACATGTGGCCGACTGCGTGGAATCCGGGCAGGCAGATCTTGGTTTCCTCCAGCTCCCTGCCAGCAAGTCGGCGTTCAAGTCGCTGACGCTCATCACCGAGCCCTTCGTCCTCCTCATCAGCAAGACCCACCCGCTTGCCCGGCAGAAATCCGTGCTGCTGCGGCAGTTGTCCGCCGAATCCTTCATTTTCTACAAAGGCCGTGCCCGTGACACTGCGCTGGAAGCCTGCCGCAAGTCCGGCTTTGAACCCCGCATCGTCTGCGAGAGCGGTGAACTGGGAACCGTGCGTGCTCTCGTAGCCGCAGGTCTCGGCCTGGCGGTCATCCCCCGGCTCGCCGCCGGGAGCCTGCCTGAGGACATCCTCATGGTGCCCATCCGCGAACCCAAAATGCAGCGCCAGATTGCCGCCGTCTGGCAAAAGGGCAGTGTTCCCTCCCCTGCTGCGGCAGCGCTTTTACAACTGGCCAGCGGGGTGGGATCACAAGAGGAGAGCCATTAGTTCTCCATTGTTAAGCGCCTAGGGCGAGGCGGAGCATTCCTTGTTCCACAGGAACAAGGCTACTTGCTGCGCTGAGACGTCGGCCGAAAGCAGCCTGCCTGACGATCAAATCTAACCATGTAAAATTAGCCCCTTTTTGGCGATACCTCCGCCCGACGAAGATCCAACTGGAGGTGGCGGCAAATGAGCACACACACCACCCAGTGGTGAAGGAAGACGCGGAGGATTTGAATCAGGACTTGGCAGCGGCAGTTTCGGGCTGGCCGGCGTTGGTCTTGGTGGGCGCGTAGTAGTAGCTGGCGTAGTTGTAGTAAGTGTACTCCTTCAGGTTGGAGCTGGAGCGGTTGAGAATGACGCCGCCGATGTTTACCTGACGCTCATAGAGCAGGTCCAGCGCCTTGCCGGAGAGACGAGCCATGGTGGACGACATGCGGACCACGAAGAGCACGCAGTCGAGTTTCGGTGCGAAGCTGGCGGTGTCATCCGCGACGAGGACGGGAGCGCTGTCGAAGATGACGTAATCGTATTCTTCACCCATCTCACGCAGCATCTCTTCCGCCGTTTTCGAAAGCAGCATTTCCGAGGTCTGATCAAAGACGTCACCACGGGCCAGCAGGTCCAGATTCCGCGTGCTGGTTTCCTGGACGGCATCACGCCAGTGCACTTTGCCGCGCAGGGCTTCGCTCAGGCCCGGGGTGGAGGGCAGCTTGAAGAGTTCGCTCACACCACCACGGCGCAAGTCGCAGTCTGCAAGAAGCACACGGGCGCCGGCAAGCGCCATGGTGACCGCCAGATTCGAGGTGACCGTGGTCTTGCCTTCGTTGGGAACTGCGCTGGTGATGAGAATCGTCTTCGGCGGCTTGCCCTGCCAGTTTTTGAAGAGAATGGAAGAGCGGACGTTGCGGAAAGCCTCGGCGTAGAGATGACGGTCATCATTCGGACGCAGCAGCGCCACATCACCACGGTTTCTCTGCTCGGGCACCTGACCCAGAACGGCCTCCCCTGGGAACAGGGTCTGGAACTCGCTGTAGGAGTTCATACGGTCGTCCAAACGGTCAAACAGCAGGAGGATCACAATGCCGACGCCCATGCCGCCAATGAGGCCAATGACGATGGGCATCACCCAGTCCTCCACATTTTCGTAGGCCGGGATGGCACGCTCCTGAATGGCGACAAAGTCGGCCTGGGAGGCGAAATTGCTTTGAATGCTCTCCACCTTTTCAAACAGCTTGTCATAGGTCATCTTGGCTGATTCCGCGGCCTTCAGGAGCTTGTCGTGCTCTGCGATTTTACTGCCAAGATCAAGAGCCTCTTTTTGCTTCTCAAGAATCTGTGCGTCAAGGACCTGGATGCGACGCTGAATGTCCGCCATCTGCGTATGCATTTCCTGCTGGATCTGCTCGGCATAGGAGGTCAGGAGGGCCTTTTGCGCCGCAAGTTCTTCCGAGACATCCTGCACCATGGGGTGCTGCTGCTTGAACTGGATCAGCAAGGAGTCCAGCTTGGTCTTGAGTTCGGTGATTTTGGACTTCGTGCGCAGGTAATCCTGCTCCGCCATTGTCATGCCACCCCGCCCCGAAGTGGTGTCTGACTTAATACCAGTAGGCTGGGAATTATCGGCTCCCTGGGTGGCCCCAGCCGCCTGAGGCGCGGCCCCGGCCCCGCCTGCGGAGCTCAGCATACGCTCACGGGCCTCCATCGCGGCATTCACATTGGCGATGGCGAGGCGCAACTCTTCCAGTGTGGTGCGCTGCATATCCCGCTGATTTTCCAAATTGACGAGGAACTGAGCGGCGAGGTTGTTGCCGTTGGTGATGGTGAGGATGTTGTTGGCCGCCTTGAATCTGGTGAGACGCTCAAGACTGTCCTCCATGGCTTTTTGTTTGGACACCACCTCCTGGAGGAACTGCTGGATCACCTTGCCCTGTGCCTGTTCACGGATGTTCTGTCGGAATGCGATGAACTCGTCCAGCAGGGCATCCAGAAAGATCTTGGTGTATTTAGGTTCGGAGCCCGTGGCAAGGACGTTGAAAATGGCCGACCCCTTGGTTTGCGCGACCCGGATTTCCACATCCGAATCCTTCACGTCTGGATTCAAGGCCCGAACACGATCCAGCGCGCGTCGTTTCATTTCGGCACTCTCGATGGTTTCGATGATGGTGCCGTAGAAATCCTGCTGCTGTTCACGCCAGGTGACATTGTCGTTGAAAGCCAGCTGACCACCGGCCACGAGCTTTGCCAACGAACGGAACTCCTGCGGACGCCCGGTGATGCGCAGGGCCTGGACGCAAACGCCGATGCTGGCCGTCAGCAGCAGGAACCACCAGCGGCGACGCAGGAGGATCTTGTAACGCTGGAATTTGGCAGATGCCTCGTGAATGCGACTCAGCGTGCTGGATTGCGCCGGGCCTGGGAGGGTGAGGTTTTGTTCCATGATTTCAAAAATCCAAATTTGTTCTGTCGAGCTGCCAGAGGCACCTGCTATTTCCCCGTCATTTTGGGCTGGCAGAGTCGCTCAAAAAAACAACTTAAGCCATTGGATTTGTTCGACCGGAGGGGTGTTCGATTTTAAATTAAATTTTCACCCCTTGGGTTTCGAAATACCTGTGAGAAACCTCCGGTATTTTAGAAATTGACGGTCTTTTCCTCGACAATGATGACGTCATCCTTGCGAATGAAAACGTCACGTTCGAGGTCGCCCTGACGCATGATGCCGTCCACATTGACCAGGATGGTTTTGTTTCCCTGCGGGGTTTTGCGGATGATCTTCACTTTTTCCTTGTTGGCGAACTGGGCAAATCCACCGGCACGCAGGATGGCCTGGCTGATGGAGATGTCTTCATTGGCAGGAAGGTCATATTTCCCCTGTTTGGCCACGATGCCAAACATGACGTAGAACTCGAGATCCACCTCACGCATTCTCATGGCGTCTTCAACATTGATCTTGTCGATCGCGATCACCACGGTGGCGTGCTGAAAGAAATTCTTCTCCAGTTCCCGCTTGATCGTGAAGGCCAGATCCCGGCAAGTTTTGCCTTTGGCGCTGACGAGACCCACGTAGGGAGCCTGCACTTCGCCCGTCACCGCCACCACCTGCTGCAGAGCATCACGTCGGTCCTCGAGGATTCGGATGCTGATGGTATCGCCCGCTGCAATCGTCTGATTGTTGTCCAGCACGTCCATGGAAGACAGCACCGCAGCCCCTGCATTGACAGAGCCGGTGGAAGTTGCAGAGGCCTGCCGCGTGGACCTGGAGGATTCAGGGATCCGGAAGCCAGGATCCTGGGCTTTCAAAGCCGGCAAAGAAACGGCAACCAGAAGCAACGACAGTGATAACTTTTTCATGATGATAGTGAATGATTTTTGATGTCCTCAAGCACCTGAGCCGACCGTGGCCCGGCGGGGATCAAAAGTCATAGACCTGTTACGATCAGTTTCGTTAGAAATTGTAATTCAAGCCCAAAATCACACGCGTCTGGGTGGAATCCCCATTGGACTGCTTATAATTGGTCACGAAATAGCGATAACCGAGGTTAAGACCGGCCTTGGCGGTCAGGCTGTAGTTCAAATCAAAGGAGAAACCACTCTGGTCTGCATCTCTTCCAACCACGCCGTAGTAATCTGCACGGCCAAAGTGATAGCCGGTTCCAGCGCGCAGCTTGGAGGTGAGCTGATGGGTGTAATAAAAGTCAACACCGAACTGAGTCAGCTTGTAGCCGGTGCCTGGGAAAGTTGGGTCGGTAAGTGAAGGCCTGGCGTTTTCGTAGTAGCCGGAGACCGAGAAGCGGCCGCCTTTCCAAGCAACCATTGAGACGCCGTAGTTGACGAAGTCGGCAGTGATGAAGTTCGAGGCCAAATTGATCGAGGACTCATGCCCGATGGTCAGGGTGTGGCTGAAGCGAGCATTGAGCTGGTTCGTGATGCTGAAGTTGTAGTAGTAGCTGTTGAGGTCCGAACTGTCGCCAGGACCTGCCGGGGCAAAAATCGTGGGCGCATCAAAGTTGAAGGACTGCAGACCGCCGGCCAGCTTGACAATGGTGGACTTGCCCAGCGGAACACTGACAAAAGCGCCCCAGTTGAAGAGAACACCGTCGTTCAAAGTAGGATTCACGTAGTTCAGGAATGAAACCCCGCCTTCCGTTCCCAAAATCCAGGTTGCGGTAGGGCTGTAGGTCAGAGAGGCATGCAGCGTGTTCATCGTACGGCTGAACTGCTTGTTCTGGCTGCCGAGAGCCTCGGAAATGGTGTTTGTGTAGTTCACCGCAAGCGCCCAGGCCGAATTGATCTGCCAGTTGGCGGCCACACCAAAATCGTTCTGGAAGACACCGAAACTCGAATTGTTTCCGGCACCAACGAACGCATTGTTCAGCGCAGGGCGCATGGACATGCGGTCATAAATGGTGAAGTTCACCGGGCCAGCCTTGATATCAAAGGCGAGAGTCGTTCCTGGCAGAACGTTGATGAGATAATTCCCGTTACCGTATGCAGCCAGCTCCGGATGATTGAAGTAATGGTCCACACCGAGGCCGCCGGTGAAACTCAGCACGTTGTTCTGCGAAATGCGGTAGTTGGCGCTGACATTGAGAAGCGTGCTGCTGATCACGTCAGACACCGGCACGGCGGTGCGGCGGATGTTGCTGTTGTACTCGAAACCTTGGTAGAGACCCAAACCGATGTTCACAGGGCCAACCTTGAGATTGCGCTTTCCGGTGAGGAAAGGATCCGAGGTGTAGGTCGGGGCAAAGTAGCTCAGGGCTTGTGAATACTGACCCGAATAGGTGGTATAATCACCCACGGCACGGGCGGCGAAGGCAGAACTGCCGCTGCGCACGGAAGGCTGCGAGATCTGACGGTCAGAACGCAGCAATTGCTGGAGACTCTGGTACCCCTCCTGATCCTCCTGGCTGACGTAGGCACCTTTCTCATAGTCATACACCACATCTCCACTGCGGGCAGATGTCTGGGTCGTCTTTTTCATCTGACCGGTGCGGGAGCGAAGGTCATTAAAAAAGTTGCTGGTTTGGGACGGCGAGACGCCAAATTGAGCGCTTGAACGAAGCGGCAACAAGCAGCCAGCCGAGAGGGTGATCACCATCAGAAGGGCATTGATGGGGATGTGTCGAGAGTGATTAATCAGCATGACGGGAGTGATTGGGTCGGGATTTAAACACTGATACAAGCAATTTTACCACCTTTTGTCCATACCAAATTTTTCCCGATTTTGCCACATTTTTGACCTTGATATCCAAGCATCTGGCGCTAGCCGCTACACCCCATCCAGTCTGCTCCGCCTCAGTTCTTAAAAGCAACCACAGCTACGGCACTTCTCGCCTCGCGGGCACGCTTCCTGTGCTCGAAATCAAACTCGAGCTGAATTTCCCGCGATGAAGCCCTGTCCCAAGAACGATGAGGGGAATTGGCCTGCGGAGCCAAGGCGATTAAGCTGCGTAATTTGCCGAACAATTTACCGATTGGAAGGCGCTTGGAGTTGGAAGAGTTCATGGGTTTGGCTGTGATAATTAAGATAACTTTCCGAATCCTAGATACTGTTCATTTTAACATGTTCAAATGATTTTGAACATTTGAAAAACATACGTGGGCACCGCTCCCCATTGACGCAGCAGCATTCAAAGTTCATGTGCGGTCATGCCTCTTGAAGTCCATCCTGCCCCGGCAGCGCGGTTGACCATTCCCGAATACGCCATGGCCCTTGCCCATGTGGCGAGCCTCCGTTCGGAGGATCCGTTCAGGAAAGTGGGGGCGGTGGCCATCGACTTTGACAACCGGGTGATCGGGACCGCCTACAATGGCCTGGCCCCGGGTTATGATGCTGACCCTGACTTTTGGGCGGATCGGGATGCACGCCGTAAATACATGCTGCATGCCGAGGTGAACCTGTGCAGCCTTTTCACCCGAGGCAATGTGCGGCTGGTCGCCTGCACCACCAAGCCCTGCACCAGCTGCATGCAGATGCTTTGCGCGTATGGGGTCAAAGAAGTCTATTTCCGCGATGACTACCCTGAGTCCGAGGCAGATGCCATCGCCGGGCGGTATGGCATTCCGCTAATCCAGCTGGCTGACTACCCGCAGATCATCACGGCCGGAGACAGCAGTCCGCGGTAGGCTTTTTCGCGCAGGTGGGGGCGAACTCGGGCCTAGTCCCACCCATTCGCGACCAGTTCCGGTGCACCGTCGCGTCCATCAACGATCACCAGCGAGCGATGGCGCTCGCCGGTTCCAGGTCGAATTGGCCCAGCCGATCAAGCAGCTGTCGCGTTTTTCACCGCCAGTTCGTGCTTTGCCATCTTCAGGTCGGCTTCCACCATGATCTGCACGAGTTCCTTGAACTTGACTTTCGGCTCCCAGCCGAGCTTTTTGCGCGCTTTGGCGGGATCCCCGATGAGGAGCTCCACCTCCGCGGGGCGCTCATAACGGGCATCGTATTTGACATACTGCTCCCAGTCGAGATCGAGTGCGCCGAAGGTCTCCTGGACGAATTCCTTGACGCTGTGGGTCTCGTTCGTCGCGATGACGTAATCATCCGGCTCGTCCTGCTGGAGCATCATCCACATCATTTCCACGTAGTCCTTCGCGTAGCCCCAGTCGCGCTTCGCGTCCATGTTCCCCAGGAAGAGCTTGTCCTGCAGGCCCATTTTGATGCGGGTGGCGGCACGGGTGATTTTGCGCGTCACAAAGGTCTCGCCACGGCGTGGGGACTCGTGGTTGAAAAGGATGCCGCTGCTGGCGTGCAGGCCATAGCTCTCGCGGTAGTTGACCGTGAGCCAGTGGCCGTAAACCTTGGCGCAGGCGTAGGGGGAGCGCGGCCAGAAGGGGGTGGTCTCCACCTGTGGAACCTCCTGCACCTTGCCAAACATTTCCGAGGAGGAGGCCTGATAGAAGCGCACCTTGCCCACCAGACCTGTCTCGCGGATGGCCTCCAGAATGCGCTGGGTCCCCAGGCCGACGATGTCCCCGGTGCTTTCGGGCACGTCAAAGGACACTCGTACATGGCTTTGCGCGCCCAGATTGTATACTTCGTCCGGCTTCAGCTCATAGAGAAGCTTCACCAACGCCACCGAGTCCATCAAGTCTCCATAATGCAGGTGCAGATTCTTGGAAGGCAGGTGGGATTCCGGCTCAAACAGGTGCTGAAGACGCCCCGTGTTGAAACTTGAAGCCCGGCGAATGATGCCGTGCACTTCATAGCCCTTTTCGAGCAGCAGTTCCGTGAGATACGAGCCGTCCTGTCCTGTGATGCCGGTAATAAGAGCTTTCTTCATGAGTCAAATCGAGCGCCGATGAGACAATACCGCCCCCCGTTCCGCAAGGGGAAATGCAGGAACATAACAGTTGCACCCCACGAGTCTCCCCTTATTCTCTGCGCCCCCAATCCCAGCCCCGATTTCAATTTATGAGAGCTGACCTCGTCGAACAAGCCGCGCTAATCGTCAAAGACCACCCCATCCTGATCAACATGGTCTCCAAGCGAGTCCGTCAGATCGCGGCGGGCCATGCCGTGCTCGTCGAGCGTCGTCCCGGCCTTCGTGAGGCCGATCTGGCTCTCCTTGAAATCATTCAGGGCAAGATCACCATCGCGACCGCCGACCAACTCTAGGCCCCCCCCCTGCCCGACCCGGCAGAACCGCCAGTTCATCGTCAACATCAGCGGTTCACCGCGCGACCCATGTCCGAGATCGCCACGAATCGCAAAGCCCCGCGCGACTACCACATCCTCGAAAGGTACGAGGCTGGGATCGAGCTCCGCGGCACCGAGGTCAAATCCATCCGCCTCGGGAAGCTTAATATCTCGGATGCTTTCGCCCGGGTGGATCGCGGTCAGGTCTGGCTCTACGGGTGCGACATCCAGCTTTACGACAAGGCCAGCCACACCACGCACGAGCCGCGCCGCACCCGCCGACTCCTGCTTCATAAGAACGAAATCATGAAGCTGCTGGCGCAGACGCAGCAGAAGGGTCTGGCGCTTCCCGTGCTGCGCATGTACTGGAAAGGTCCCCACATCAAGGTCGAAGTCGGCGTCGGCAAGGGCAAGACCCACGGGGACCAGAGGCAGGATTTGAAGGAGAAGGCGGAGAATCGCGAAGCGGCGAGGACGGTGGCGAATTTTAATCAGAAGAACCGGCGGTAGGACACCGCCGTTGTCTGCCCTCCCGGCTCCTCAAGGAGATACACGAGGCCGTTTTCCGCAGTGGAGCTCACAGCCGCCCCCTCCTTTGTGCGTTTTGGGAAAAGATTTCAATTCTGCTTGGAAAGATCCTCCTGCTCAACCGTTCATAGAGCATCGCCCCTGTCACCATGAAAACTTTACTCGCCTTCCTGATCCTGCTCCCTAACCTCGTACACGCCGAGAACTTACGCGCCTTGGTCGGATCGTCGGCCACGATTTCGGTTCTGAACATGCAGCCCGTACCGCTCGTGACCAGTGCCGACAAAAAAGGCTGGGCACGTATTCCAGCCTTTTTTACGAATCATGGGGCAACCATTTTTACGCCTACCGAAAGCACCAATGGTGTCGCTGATATTGAGGTCCAGGCGGATGGCTATCTTTTCCTCGCCTGCAACTGGGACTACCAAGGCAACCAGTCCGGAAACTGGGAGAAAGAGCGCTGGACGGAAAAGAATTTCAAATCCAAAGGCTGGGATCGAGTGAGCAAGAACGACCTCGGCGGCGACCTGGTGAAAAATGACAACCGCGCCCAGACGATCTTCTTCAAGAGGGTCAAAAAAGGCGAGAAACTGCGCCTCCGTTGCAACAAATACGACCCGCCTTATCCGATCCTGCTCAAGAGCAAACCGTGAGGGTTATATGCCTAACGCAGCATTGATTGCGGTGCCGGATCGCTGAACATGGGGCCATTTCCCTTTCCACCATGCGCCTTCCAGTCATCCACGGTTTGATTCGTCGCAGATTGCTCATCAATTTCCGGGTGGATGCTGAGGTGATGGGCCGCTTTCTGCCTCCACCTTTCCTCCCCAAGCTGCACCGTGGCTGCGCGATCGCTGGCATCTGTCTGATCCGGCTTGAGCAGATTCGCCCCGGATGGCTCCCGCGCTGCTGCGGCATCTCCAGCGAAAACGCCGCTCACCGCATCGCCGTGCGGTGGGACGATCCTTCTGGTGAACCGCGCGAGGGTGTATTCATCCCGCGCCGCGACACCGGCTCCTGGCTCAACCATGTCGCGGGCGGGCGCATCTTTCCCGGAGAGCATCACTTCGCCAATTTCGCCGTCACCGACGACGGATCCCACATTTCCATGTCCGTTCGAGCGCGTGACAGGCGCATGGCGGTTCAACTTCGTGCGCACGAAAGCGACTCGTTTCCAGAGACTTCGTGCTTCGAGTCACTGGCCGAGTCTTCCGCCTACTTCGAGGGCGGCAGCGTTGGCTACTCCGTCACCCGCGATTGCTGCCGACTCGATGGCATTCGGCTTCAGACCGACAGCTGGCAGGTGCGTCCACTCGCAGTCGAGCACGTCGAGTCCTCGTTCTTCGCAGACGAATCAGTATTTCCCGCAGGCAGTGTCACCTTTGACCACGCTCTCATCATGCGCGACCTCAGCCACCAGTGGCACGGAGAGCCTGATATGTTCACCGAACGAACTCCCTCAAGCCCTGCGGTCGATTAGCTTGGTGTTGTTCGGCAGTGCTTTGCCCTTGGCTCTCCGGCCATAGCTGCTAGCATCCGCGCCTTATGAAACGCAACCGCCTTGGGCGCACCGGAATTGTCGTCACGGACATCTGCATGGGAACCATGACTTTTGGCCTGCAGGCTGATGAGGAAATGTCATTTGAAATCATGGACCGGGCCCTCGAGGCGGGGATCGACTTTTTTGACACGGCCGAGCTGTATCCGGTGCCGCCGAGTGCGGAGTTGTTTGGGGTGACGGAGCAGATCGTGGGCAAGTGGCTGAAGGGGCAGAAGCGTGGCGAGATCATCATTGCTTCGAAGGTGACGGGGCCTGGGCATGGCTGGTTCCGCCCGCCGGTGCGTGGTGGCTCCACCGCGCTGGACCGCCGCCAGATCTTTCAGGCCTGCGAGGACAGCCTGCGACGGCTGCAGACAGATTACATTGACCTTTATCAGACGCATTGGCCGGACCACGGCATGCAGCAGGAGGAGACGCTGGGGGCGCTGACCGATCTCATCGATCAGGGCAAGATCCGCGCCTGGGGCAGCAGCAATGAAACCAGCTGGGGCGTGATGAAAAATCTGTGGGAGGCGGAGAAGCACGGCCTCGCCCGCATGGCGACGGTGCAGAATAATTTTTCCCTGATCAACCGCCGCTGCGAGAGCGAACTGGCGCAGGTGTGCCGCAAGGAAGGGGTGAGCCTGCTGCCGTACTCGCCGCTGGGTGGCGGGGTGTTGTGCGGCAAGTACAATGGGGGCTCATTGCCGAAGGGTGCGCGATTCACTGACTACATTTTGAACGGCGGCCCGCGTCAGAAGAAGATGGCGGCGCGCTTTGTCAATGAGCGGAGCCTTGAGACCACCGCGCGTCTGCAGGTGATTGCGGCTGATCTGGGGGTGAGTGTGACGGCGCTGGCGCTGGCCTGGAGCAAGCAGCATGACTTTGTGGCCTCCACGATCGTGGGTGCGACGACGGTGGCGCAGTTGAATGAGAGCCTTGCTGCGGCTGATCTGGTCCTGAGTGATGAAACACTGGCCCGCATTAATGAGATTGATGAGGCGATCCCGTGCGCGATGACGGAGGATGGGCTGCGGAGGCTGTAGGTGCCTTCGCCAGAACGCGGTTTACCTTGAGTTCACAAACTTGCTTTGGAAATAGTTTTCAGAGCAGCCATACAACCAAGCCAACCGATGGTAACACTCATTCTCTGCCTGCTGTTTGTCGTGCTGGTCTGTAGCGGGCTGCTGATCTTCGCGCAGTTGCGACCGCGATCCCGCAAGATGACACTCTTGACGTGCGCATCTGTATTCGGGCTTTGCTTCTCCGTCTGGTGCTACAAAGATTTTGAGCGACAATACGAACGCCACTTCCTGCTCCGTGATTTTGGGCACGTCATCGTTTCAATTGATGAATTAGCCGCCATCAACCACTACAAGGGAATCCAACAAGCCTTCAAATTCACCAAAGTCGATGAATGGAAGTTCCACCCAGAACGGCAGCAAATCTCCATCCTCAGCCAAAGCCTGAATGATGCCTTGAACAACAAGCCGTTCAGCCATGACATCCGCTCCGAACAACCCCGGTGATCTTATTTCTCGAACTCGGAAAAAGACATTGCGCTGTGAGGCTGCTTTTGCTGGAATCGCCCCTCCTCGACCGATCCCTTCTCACGCCATGACTCAGACCACCTCCGGCAAAGCCGACATGAAACTCTTCTGGGCGTGCTTCATCGCCCTGGTTGCCACTTCGTTTGTGTTTGGGGTGAGAGCCAACACGATTGGGGAACTGCAGAACAGCTTCAATCTGTCGGAGTCCCAGAAGGGGGCGATCAATGGAGCAGGCATGTGGCCTTTTGCGCTGAGCATCATCTTTTTCAGCCTGATCATTGACCGCATCGGCTACAAGACGGTCGCGCTGTTTGCCGCCGGCTGCCATGTCGTTTCACTGGTGCTCACCCTGCGCGCCTCAGGCTATGAAGACTTTTACTGGAGCTCGCTGCTCATCGCGGTGGCGAATGGCACGGTGGAATCGTTCATCAATCCGGTCGTCGCCACGGTCTTCAGCAAGAACAAATCGAAGTGGCTGAACATCCTGCACGCGGGCTGGCCGGCAGGTCTGGCGCTGGGCGCGCTGTTTTGTGCGCTGCTCCCAGACACCAAGCTGTTCTTCAATGCGGTGTGGCAGTTCCGATTCGCGCTGTGTTTCATCCCTGTGGTGCTCTACACGCTGCTCATCCTGCCGCGCAGCTTCCCGGTGAATGAGCGCGTGGCCGCCGGGGTGAGCTACCGCGACATGCTTAAGGAAGTGGGAGCGGTGGGCTCCTTCATCATCGGATCTCTGGTTTACTGCGCGGTCGTGCAGATGATCGGCTATGAGGCCTCTCTGCGGGACTCGCTTATCGCCGGGCTGGTGCTGGGTGCGGCCACAGGCTTCTATACCCATTCCCTGGGCAACTGGCTCTTCATTGTGGTACTCATCACCATTGGACCGCTGGCCACGACGGAACTCGGCACCGATGGGTGGATGCCGGAGCTGCTCAAGCTCAGCGGCCCTGATTTCCCGAACTTCGCCACGTGGATCTTTGTGTATGTGTCCGTCATCATGACGGTGCTGCGCTTTTACGCGGGGCCCATTGTGCACCGATTCTCGCCCATCGGCCTGCTGGTGATCAGCGGGGCCATTGCCATCACGGGGCTGATTTTCCTTTCGCATGCCACCGGCTGGGTCATCCTCGCGGCCGCGAGTGTGTATGCCTTGGGCAAGACTTTCCTGTGGAGCACCACGCTGGGGCTCACGGCCGAGCAGTTCCCGAAAGGTGGAGCCCTCACACTGAATGGGGTTTCTGCTGTTGGCGTGCTTTTTCTGGGGGTGCTCGGCAGCCCCTACATCGGCCACAAGCAGGACCTCGACATGGCCGAACGCCTTTCCGCGACAGAGCACAGCGCTTTGTATTCTCAGATCAAAGGCGAGCCTAAGGCTGGCATCTTCGGCAATGCGCCGACGCTGAACCAGGAGAAAATCAAAGCCCTCCCTGCCCCACAGCATCAGGAACTCGAGACCGTGCAGGCCGCCAGCAAGCGCAGCGTCTTCACCACCATCGCCATTCTTCCCAGCTTCATGCTGGCCTGTTACCTTGGGATGTTCTTCTGGTTCAAGTCCCGTGGTGGCTACCAACCGGTCGTCATTTCTGAAGGAGATGACGGCCCGAGCCATTGATCCCAAGCGTCGGAAACAGAGCCCCCTACATTCGCTGCAAGATCAAGAAGCTTCGCAGCGATAACAGGCTCGCCCGCCCGAAAGCGCTCAGAGCAAAGGTCTTTTTCTGGACGCGACTTGCGGTCATTCCCCGCTGAGCGTTCTGGCAAGTTCTCAACCTTGAGAACACTTTTTCCTTGTCGCTCAGAGGCGTGGCACCTAAAACACGCCCGTTCCCGCAACCATCACTCCAACCAACACACACTCCACTCCCTCCTCTATGAGCGAAAACAATCGAATGAGACTTCTCTGGGCCGGCTTCATGGCCATTCTCGCGGCCGGCGTCGGCTTCGCCATCCGTGGCGGCATCTTTGACAACTGGGCGAAGGAGTTCGGGTTCACCGGGGCTCAGCTCGGTGCCATCGGGGGCATGGGCTTCAATGGATTCTGCTTCGGCATCATCCTCGGCGGTGTCGTGGTGGACAAGATCGGATACGGCAAGCTCGTCGTGGTGGCCTTCCTTCTGCACATCGTCTCAGCGCTCGTCACCTTCACCGCCAGCGGCAGCAGCGCCTTCATGGTTCTCTCCCTCGGCATGTTCATCTTCGCGTTCGCGAATGGCACTCTGGAAGCCGTGGCCAATCCGCTGGTCGCCACACTGTTCCCGGAAAACCGCACGCATTACCTCAACATCCTGCACGCCTCCTGGCCTGCCGGGATGGTGATCGGTGTGATCATCGGCTGGTTCCTTGACGACAAATTGGAGATCAACTGGCGCATCCAGCTCGCGCTCTATCTCATCCCGACCGTGATCTATGGTCTCATGTTCATGGGCCAGAAGTTCCCGCAGTCCGCCGCTGCGGCCAAGGGCGTCAGCTTTGGCAACATGCTCAAGGACGTCGGCATCCTCGGCGGTGCCGTGGCCTGCTTCCTCCTTTCCTTCTTTGCGGAAGGCTTCTTCAAGGACGTGCTCAGCGTTGAGCCTGCTCTGGCCAAGAACCTCGGCTACGCCACGGGCGGCATTGTGCTGATCGCCGTGGGTGTGCTTACCAAGTTCTCGCTTGGATCGCTTGTGCTTTTCGTTCTCTTCGTGACTCACGCCCTCGTCGGGGCGGTCGAACTCGGCACGGACGGCTGGATCCAGAACATCACCGGCAACCTGTTCACCCCTGAGCAAGGCAAGGCTCTCTTCCTCTGGACCTCCGCCATCATGTTCGGCCTGCGTTTCTGCGCCCACTGGATCGAAAAGACACTCAAGCTTTCCCCCGTCGGCCTGCTTTGCGTCTGCGCAGCCCTCGCCTGTGGCGGCCTCACGCTGGCCTCCGGCATGAACACCTTCACCACGGCGCTCGTCGCCCTGGGCGTCTATGCCTTCGGCAAGACCTTCTTCTGGCCCACGATGCTGGCCGTCGCCTCTGACCGCTTCCCGAGCACGGGGGCTGTGGCCATCTCCATCATGGGCGGCATCGGCATGCTCTCCGCAGGGATCATCGGCGGCCCCGGCCTCGGCTACACGAAGGACCGCTTCGCTGGTGAGTCCCTGAAGGCCTCCAACCCCGCCTTGTACGAAACCTACAAGGCTGAAGCTCCGAGCAAGTTCCTCAATCTGGAAGCGACCGCTGCCATCGGTCTCGATGGCAAGAAGCTCTCCGAAGCCAAGGAAGCCAAGGAAAAGACTCCTGAGCAGAAGGAAGTGGTGCTGGCCGACCAGCAGGGCGACCGCAAGACTCTGAAGTTTGACTCCTACATCCCCGGCACAATGGCCGTGATCTACCTTCTCCTTCTGGCTTACTTCAAGTCCATCGGCGGCTACAAGCCTCTGACCATTGAGGAAGAGATGGCTGGGAAAGCCTGATCCAGCTCTTTTACACTCCCACGCGGCGTCCCCTTACCGGGACGCCGTTTTTATTTCCTGCCTTGCACTGCGCCGGGCATTCGGCATTCGTGCTGCGAACATTCGTCATTTCTGATCATGCCCACCTACGTTTACGAAACCATCCCCCAGTTTGAAGGCGAACCCGCCAAGCGCTTTGAGATTCGTCAGAGCATGAAGGACGCCGCGCTCACTCAGCATCCGGACAGCGGGCAGCCGGTCCGTCGCGTGCCGATTGGTGGCACGGGAATGATGGGTGGGGGCAGCGGCGGAGCGCAGGCTTCAGGCGGCGGTGGCTCCTGCGGGACTGGGTGTGGGTGTCATTAGAAAATGACGAAACCGGAATGAGTATCTAAGCTCGGAAGAGTTTCGACATTCGCGCTTTTTTCGGCATTCGCAGGGTGCCTCACACTCCGGGTAGGGCGGCGCCCAAACCGCACATGGAACGTGCGGACCACTTCGCGCAGGGCTGGCCATGCTGTTTCAGTTTGATCCCGATGCAGCGGTCGTTTCGGCTTCGTCAGCCGGCGTTTTGACTTCGTCAGTCACCGGGCTGGCTTCGTCAGTTGGTGGAGCTGCAGCTTTTCTCATCAGCCTCGCTGCATAGAAGCCGTCGAAGGCGCCGGTTTCGGGGGTGCGGTGGAGTTCTTCTTCGAGGGTCCAGTCGGCGCCGTGTTTGGCGAGGAAGGCCTGCACCTGGAGTTCGTTTTCGCTGGGCAGGATGCTGCAGGTGGCATAGACGAGCTTGCCGCCGGGGGCGACCATGCGGCTGTAGCTTTCGAGAATCTCGGCCTGGAGGGCGATGAGACGGTCGATCTCGGCATCGCTGAGTTTCCATTTCGCGTCCGGATTGCGGCGCAGCACGCCCATGCCGGAGCATGGAACGTCGAGCAGAACGCGGTCTGCTTTTTGCGCGAGGCGTTTCACGGTCTTCGAGCCTTCGATCTCGCGCGCTTCGATGATGTCCACGCCGGCGCGCGAGGCGCGCTTGCGCAGCTCGGCCAGCTTCCAGGCATGCACGTCCAGCGCCAGCAGACGGCCCTTGTTGCGCATGAGGGCCGCGAGGTGCAGCGCTTTGCCGCCGCCACCGGCGCAGGCATCGATGACCCGCATGCCGGGTTCTGGCTGCAAAAAGGGCGCGATGAGCTGGGAGGCGGCATCCTGCACCTCGAACAGGCCGGCTTTGTAGGAGTCGGTGCCAAACAGGTTGGCTCGCTGTTTCAGGCGCAGAGCGCTGGGCACCTGATCCACGGCCTCGGTTTCATAACCTTCCTGGCCCAGGCGTTCGCGCAGGGAGCGGCGGTCGTTTTTGAGCGTGTTCACGCGCATGAACACATCGGCAGGTTGATTCAGGGACTCGCGCAGGGAGGGCCATGCGGCACCGAGCTCGCGGGTGCCGCGGGCTTCCAGCCAGTCGGGGATGGCCGAGCGGATGGCGGGCGATGCGCCCTCTTTGGCACGCTTTAAAATGTCTGCGGGGTTCACCTGCGGTGCGGCTTCGTCCTTGGGCAGATCCCGTCCGTTGACGATCCAGTAGGCGGCCCATACTCGCCACAGGCGCTCCGGGGTGATGTTTTCCGGCTGCGTGTGCTCTTCGTCCGGAAGTCCGGCCAGATACCAGAACCAGCGCCACCAGCGCACGCATTCATAGATGGACTCCGCGAAGATGCGCCGGTCCCGGCTGCCCCACTTGCGGTGACGCTTGAAGGTGAACTCGATGACTTTGTCTGCATACCGTTTGCCCACAAACACCTCTCCGAGTGAGAGGATGATTTCGTCGAGCAGGTGGGGCGGGAGCTTCATCCTGCGTCGATAGTCCGCCCGCCGTCACGTTGCAAGCTGACAACCTTCGGCGGCGCACGAATCAGATCAGCGCCGCCGACGCAAGGCCAACCCCAGAAGGCCGAGGAGGAGCAGGCAGGCGCGGCCGGGCTCGGGGACCACGACGATGATGCCGTAGGTCTGAAAGGCGCTGACATCCCAGCCGAAACCGGCACCGAGGGCGGCCAGATCGAGATCTCCGGCAATGGCATTGCCGCTGGCGTCCACAAAGGTCATTCCGCCCACGTCAAAGTGTCCGGTGATCGCAGCGCCATTCCAGTCGATCAAATTGAACACCTGTCCGAGGGCCACGGAACCGCCAAGACTGGAATTTACCACCACCGAGCCCAGCCCCCATGCCGCACCGGCACGATCGCCGATGCTCAGGGTTCCCGTGGCGTCGGTGAGTTTGATGAAGTCGTGATTGCCGGCGCTGCCGGGCGCGGTGTTCCAGGTGGTGAGAGCGCCCGACTCACTGCTGAACAGGGAGAGCGCACTGCTGTAGTCATGGCCGTTGTAGTGGAAGAGTCCGTTCGAGAAAGAGACCACGTTGGATGTGAGCGTTGGACTGGAGATGCCGAGTTGAATCTGCGCCCCGTCATTCACGGTGAGGGCTGTATTTGCCGCCGTGAAGGTGAGGGTGTTGTTGCTGGTCACCGTTGTGCTTGTGGTGCCACCTGTTGTCACATCACCTGGCTGAAGCACCGATCCTGCGTTCATCATTGTCGCCCCCTGTACCACACCAGAGCCAGCGAGCGTGGCACCGCTGGCGACGGTCACGGCACCAGTGCCGGAGGTGCCGGTGCCGTTGCTGCCCACCTGCAAAGTGCTGCCATTCACCTGGGTGGCGCCAGTGTAGGTGCTGGTGCCTGAAAGCACCACGGCACTGGGGCCGCTGCCGGCGATAGTCAGGCCGAGATTGTTGCCGCCGTCGCCGATGGCACCGGAAAAGACCGTATTGGCACCCGAATTTTGAGTGAGCGTGCGTGTGCCTCCCGCCAGTGTCACGTTGCCGGTGAATGTCAGCACCTTGTCAAGGCTGGCCGTGCCGCTGCTGACCACCGTGGTGTCTGCACTGAGCTGAATGTTGTTGCCGATGGTGATGGCAGAGGACGTTGTGGCGCGGATGGCGGAGCCATTGAAGATCACGGTCCCCTGCCCGAACGGACCGCCCGTGGGCGCGCCGGCCGGACCGGAGGAACTGGACTGTGGAATCACCAGCGCGACCTGGAGCATCGTGTCACCCGTGTAGGTGTTCTGCTGGGTTGCCAGCACCAAGGTGCCGGTTCCATAATAACTGACGCCCGCGCTGCCTGTGACCACGGAACTGATGAAGGTGTTACCTATGGAATTGATCGTGATCAAGCCTTCCCGCGTGCCAAAGTCGAGAGTGCCGCCATTGATTCCCACACCATTGCCCGATACGAACAAGATGGCGCCGCTGCTCACCGTCAGTTTTTGTCCGCTCGAAATCGTGGCACTGGCACCGTCGAGAATGAGCGAGTTGATCGCCGTTGTGGTGCTGACGGTGGTGTCTGTGGTGAGGCGGGTGTTGTTCCCGGCCATGATGGCGTTTTGCGTGAACTCATCCGTGGGGTTCAGCGGACGGAGCCCGGTCGTGGCATTGTAAGTCATGAAAGTGTTGGGAGTGGTGCTGGCTGTGCCCACTCCGCCAGACGTCACGGTGGCCGCACCGAGCAGGTAGGGCACGATCCGGGTGTTCTTCGCCGCGGCATTGATGCCTGTGGAAAGCGCATCCGTGCCACCCACCAAGTCCGGAACGACCGTGAAAAAGACGCGCGCCACGCTGGCGGTGCTGAGCGAGTCCATGCCGAGATTCACGCCATTGACCAGAAGCAGGCCGCCCTGCGCCGGACGCGTGATCTGGTTGGCATTCAGCGTCGCTGTATTGGTGCCGCCGAAGATCACGCTGAGCGTTTTCAGCCCTGAATTCAGGGTGAGATTGTGAATGGTCTCGGTGGAGTTTGTCGCGGCTTGATCAGAGCCTTTGTAGATGAAAGAGCCGCCTTTGAAGGCGAAATCGGCCGCATCGGCCAGCCGGTTGCTGCTGTTGTTGGCGGCGCCGGTGTTGTCGATGGTGAGGAAGCCACCGTTCAAGATGAAGCTGGTGGAGGCCAATGAACCGCTGGCACCGTAGGTGGCTATTGCGCCACCGACCTGAAGGGTGCCGGAGTTCACCGTGGTGGAGCCGGTGTAGGTGTTCACCCCGATGAGCACCTGAGTGCTGATTCCGCCCTTCACCAGCGACAGCCCGCCAGTGCCGCTGGTGCCATCCTTCAAGGAGCCGGTGAAATAGGTCGTGTTCGCTGCTGGATCGGAAATCGTGAGCGTGGAGGCCGTGGCGGCCGCATTGTTGGCCAGGGACAACACGGCGCCGGTGTCATGATTGACGGAGGTATCGAGGCCACGCAGCGTAAGTACATGGCCATTGAGATCGAGGGTGATGGGCTTCGTGGCAGCGGTGCCGATGACGGACAAACGGCTGGCGGCATTGATTGCATTATCCACGCCGATGATGAGCGAGGAACCGGTGGCCGAGCCGTTGCTGAACAACTGCGTGTCCCCGGTGTAGGTGTTTACGGCATTTAAAATCGTGGTGGAGTTGTCCGCACGGCTGAAGAGAATCGTTGAACTCCCGCTGATGACGCCGGAAACAATCAGCGTGCCGCCGACGCCGCCGCCAAGACGGGCACCGCCCCCAGTGACGATGATGTTTCCGGCCCACTCTGCCGTGGCACCGGCGGCGGTTTGCAGCGCACCGTTGTTGTTTCCACCATTGTCTGTGATGGTGATGGTCTCACCCGTCACGGTGACACCATTTGCGAGCACCACACGCGAACCGATGCCGACCGTCGTGCCACCTGCCGTCCCACCCAGAGCGGTGTTGCCTGCGACAACGAGAGAGGTGTTCGATCCCGACAGAGTCGTGAGGCCGGAGTAGGTGTTGGCACCCGCGAGTGTCAGACTGCCGCCACCGTTCAGCGCCAGATTCACCGCCCCCAGGCCATCCTGAATGACGCCACTGTAGGTGGTGATGCTGGTGGATGAAACGGTAAGCGTTGCACCCGTGGTGCTGCTGTTGGTGATGTAGCTGCTGCCGGTGCCAAAACCCGCACCAGTGCGCTGCAGCACGGCGATTGTTTGATTGAATCCGTTCAAGTCAAAAGTCGCGTCATCGTTCACTCCGGCGGATCCAAGGGAGTCCACATCCAGGACGGTGGCCGTCGGCAGGGCATTGGAGGAGCCCAGTTTCAAAATGCCACGAATGATCTGCGTGATGCCCGTGTAGGTGTTGCCCGAGCCGCTGATGAGCACCGTGCCCGTGCCAGCCTCACCGGAGATGGCCAGATTATTTGCGGCACCATTTTGAATGCCCCCACTCACGGTCAAGACGCCGCCGGCCTGCGCGCCCAGCCGCGTGCCGCCACCCTCGATGGTCACCACGCCGGCCCATTCCGCCGCCCCGCCGGCGGCGGCTTGCAAAGCCCCCATGCTGTTGCCACCGCTGCCGGAGATGCCCACGGTCTCTCCTGTCACCTTGACGCCATTGGCCAGCACCAGTGAAGCGCCTGTGGCCACGCTCGTACCGCCGGTGGTGCCACCCAGCGCGGTATTGCCGCCCACCAAAAGGAAACCCGCACTCACCGTGGTGAGCCCTGTGTAGGTGTTTGCGCCTGAAAGAGTGAGGGTGCCTGTGCCGGTCTTGATCAAAGCACCGCCAGCGCCGCTGATGATGCCCGCAAACGTGGTGCTGGCATTGTTCCCGCCCAGGGTCAGCGTGGCACTGCCCAAGGTCACCTGCCCGCCCGTGCTGCCTCCACCCGCTAGCGAGCCCACGGTTTGATTGAAGCCGTTCAAGTCAAGCACGACGCCCGCTGCATCCGCCAGAGTGATGGCTGAATTCAAGCCGAATACTGAGCCCCCACCCGCCGCGCCAGCCTGGAGCGTGCCGGCCAGAATGGTCGTCGCCCCGGTGTAGGTATTGGTGGCGGAAAGCGTGAGCACGCCAGCGCCTGTTTTCGTCAGACCGAAGTTATTTTCATTGATACCCGCTCCACCCAGAACTCCGCCAAAGATGTTCGATCCGCCGACGCTGAGGGTGAGCGTGGCGGCGGTGGCGCTGCCATTGACGACACTGTTGCCGGTGCCCGTTCCCGCCGTGAGCAGTCCGGCGAGTGTCTGGCTGCTCGAATTGAGCTTCAGCACAGCGCTGTCATTGGTGATGCCGTCCCCCAAAGTCACGATGGTTCCGGTGGGCAGGCGGTCGTTGCCGCCACCCAGGGCAAGCGTGCCGTTTTTGATGAAGGTACCACCGGTGTAGGTACTGGCTGCTGAGACGGTCAACGTACCAGCACCCACTTTCGTCAGTCCACCATCCAAGGTGCCACCCAGCGCGGTGTCATGCACCAGCGGCGCAGCGATGGTCACGCTGAAGGTCTGAGTATCGACCACCGCACCACCGGCCTGCACGTTCGCGGTGAACTGGCCGAGGTTTGCCAGGAATGTGGTGCTGTCCTGCCGGGCCTGGAGGGTGCCGCCATTGAAGTTCAGGACTGCATCGATGCCAGCCGAGGTCACACTGCGTAGGATGGTGCCCACGGACAGGGTGCCGCCATCGAGATTGACCACCGATTCATAGACTCCGGCAGCCTGGGTGGAACTCCCGACATTGTTTTGCAGATCCAGAGTCGTCACTTCAAAGGAGCCGCTGTTGATGTCGAGCGTCGCCTGAGCATTGCCCGTGCCGCCGTAGAACAAGGCAAAGGTGGACTGCGCGCCAGTGCCGGTGGTCTTTCGGTAGGTGCCGCCGTCGATGCTGAGCAGACCCACCGCATTGGGCCCGTTGACCATCCCATCAGCGGCAGAGCTGGTGCTTTCAAAAATGCCGCCGGTGATCGACATCGAACCGTTGGTGCCATTCGCGATGAAGAGTGCGCGGTTGCTGCCGCCGCCGCTCAGCACGGTGTGCCCTTGGGCCGCAGAGTAAACCAGAGTGTTCGTGCCCCCCACAGAGATCCTCCAAGGGACCGGAGACGCCACATCTCCGCCGGTGGGTGAAGGAGCGACACCTCCCGTCCAGTTTGAACCGACAGCAAAGTCCGAACTGGTGGTACCCGTCCAGGTGAAATCCGTCGCATTTAGAGGGCATGCCAGCCACGCGGCCAGCAGGCAGAGCAAATAGGTGCGGAGATCACGCTGCCGAGCGCTGAGGGGGGGCGCTGAGTCGCGAATCATAGGGTTGGTTTGAGTTCAATAGAGCTGCGGATTGGACTGTCAACCTGCACGCCTTTGCGGCGAAAAAGCTCGGATTTCGTCATTTGGCCCCCGGCATGACAAGCACCTCACTCTTCCTGTTAAGCAAGCTTCGTATTATCTTCAACAAACAGCCCCCCTTCTCAACCGACCCGCAGGTTCTCCCCGGCTGGCTCCGGTCCATCCCCTCATCTTTGAGAAACCAAGAAATCACTGGCCCCAGCGTGGAAGCAGCTTAGTCTCAGCGACCCCCAAGACATGCCCACCGAGTTCGATATTCAATACGCCCTGGAAAACACCCAGGTGCTCCATGAGCCGGACCGCCGCATTGACACCTTTGGCAGCACCCATTTCGAGTTCCAGATCGTGACCGAACTCATGGATACCGTCGGTGCCGTGCGCGTGCGCGAAGGCCGTATCGAGGCTGAAAAGCCTCTCATCCTGCGCCCGGAGATGCCCGGCCAGTTTGACTTCGAGGGCTTCGGCCCGGAAGTGGCTGGATTTGGCGAATTCCTGCGGGACAACCTGCACAAGCTGGCGATCCTTAAATACGGCTTCAAATTTCGCAAAGGCGAGATCAGCGAACAGATCATCCATGAATCCATGGAAGAAGTCACCGGCAAGCTTCTCAGTGACATCCGCACCTCCGGCAATCCGATGCGCGCCGTGATTCAAGGCGTGGACGACACCTGGGAAATCTGCCTGCTGAAGTTCACTGTCGAGATGATCGAGAAGTCCCAGAACATCAACCTCTTCGATTTCAAACGCCGCGGCCTGCTGGGCTGAGCGGTGTTTGGAGGTTCACGCAATGGCCAAGACCCAGATCAAACTGCTGATATTCCTCATCACCGTGGGCCTGGTGGCAGGCACTCTGGCGATGGGATACTGGGTTTACATGAACATCCTGCTCAAGGAGAGCCAGGTGGAGCATGACATCGCCTCCATGAAGGCGAAGGACCGTCCGCGCATCGACCCCGGTATCCGCCGTTTTGAAGCCGCCGTGGACCTCATCCGGGAAGGAAAAATCGACGAGGGCCGGGATGCGCTTTATAAACTGTGCCAGCAGTTTCCCGATTCGAAAACCTGCCCCGAGGCGATGCGGATCATTGGTGAGATCAACATGGACCAGCTCTACTCCGCGAACTCAACCGCCGGGAAGAAGGACTACATCGTGCAGCCGGGGAATTCGCTGAATTCCATCGCCAACAAGTTTGACACCACGGTGGACTCCATCATTCGCTCCAGCGGCCTGATGAGCTTCAATCTTCATCCCGGAGACCACCTCACCATCATCCCGATGGATTTTCATCTCGGCGTCAGCTTTGCCAAGAAGCAGGTCATGCTGCTGCGTAAAGTCGGTGACAAGGAATACCTCTTCAAAGTCTATAATGCGAAGGACATCCGCCTCCCGCCGGGCATGCGCCTGCCGGTGGAAATGGCGATCTCTGGGAAAAACTCCCTTTTTGACGGCAAGTCCGTGCTTTCCACGGACCCCAACTACGTCGATGCAGAGAAGTGGTTTTCGTGCAAGAAGACGAATTCAACGACCATCATCAGCATCCGCACACCGCCGGTCGCCCGTGCGCTGCCGGTGGAGGAGCCCAAAGGGCCGAAGCAGGCATCTAAAAAATCGACCTCACCCCCTGCTGTGGCACCAGCCCCGGCACCTGCGGCCAGCGCCGAAAACGGCATTTTCCTTGCCCGAGAAGACATCGAAGAACTCTTTGCGCTCGTGCGCAATGGGTCAAAGTTGAGTCTTGTGAGATAACCCCGCCCACCCTTTTCCCACCGACCGCCATGAAACAAGTTTTGGAATTCGAAAAGCCCATCGTCAAAATCCGCGAAGAAATCGAGGAGGCCAAAAAGAAGCTCGCCGCCAAGCCCAGCGACAAGCTGGCCCAGCAGATCGCCGATCTCGAGACCAAGGCTGAAAACCTGCAGCGCGACATTCATGCCAATCTCTCCCCCTGGCAGCGTGTGCAGATCTCCCGCCACATCGGCCGGCCCTTCATGCTCGACTACGTGAAGCACATCTGTGATGAGTTCGTGGAGCTGCATGGTGACCGCCACATTGGCGATGACAACGCCATGCCCGCCGGCTTTGCCACCATCGGTGGTCAGCGTGTGGCGATCCTCGGCCACCAGAAAGGCCGCGACACCAAGGAAAACCTCCTGCGCAACTTCGGCAGCGCCCATCCAGAAGGCTACCGCAAAGCGCTGCGCCTCATGCGCATGGCCGAAAAGTTCAATCTGCCGATCGTCACGCTGATCGACACCCCCGGAGCCTTCCCCGGCATCGGAGCGGAAGAGCGCAACATCGCCGAGGCCATCGCCTTCAATCTGCGCGAGATGATGACCCTGCGTACGCCGGTCATCGCCATCGTCATTGGTGAAGGTGGCAGCGGCGGCGCGCTCGGCATCGGCATCGCGGACAAGGTGCTCATGATGGAAAACGCCTACTACTCCGTGATCAGCCCCGAAGGCTGCGCAGCCATTCTGTGGAAGCACCGGGAGCATGCACCTGAGGCAGCTTCCGCGCTCAAGCTCAGCGCCCAGGATCTCTCCAAGCTCGGCATCATTGACGGCATCATCCCCGAGCCTCTGGGTGGAGCACACAACGACCACTTCGCCGCCGCGAACTCACTTAAAGACGCCCTGCTCTCCACGCTGAAGGAACTTAAAGAACTGCCGACGGCGCAGTTGCTGGAAGGACGCTACCAAAAGTTCCGCGCGCTGGGTCAGTTCACGGAAGGGTGATGTCCGCCCTCAGGGCTCACCCGCTTTGAGCGAGAGAGCCCTTTCGAGACTTTACAGAACGCCGGCCGCTGCGAAAGCTGGTGGTTCTATGAAATGGATCATCCGCATTCTCATCGTTCTCGTGCTTCTCATTGGTGCCGGCCTTTGGTTTGGATGGACGCAGCTCGACAAGCTGGTGAAGTATGGCATCGAGCAAGGCACACCGCCGGTGGTGAAGACCAGCGTGTCCGTGGAAAGAGTAAAGCTCTCACCCTTCTCGGGAGGAGGTGTCATCGAAGGTTTTCAGATTGGCAATCCCCAAGGCTTTACCGGCCCGTATGCCGTGCGCATTGGCCGCACGGAGGTGGCCGTGGACACCAACAGCGTCAGCACGGACAAAGTCGTCATTCAATACATCCGAATCACGGATCCAGAGATCAATCTTGAAGGCGGTCTCAGCGGCACCAATCTCAAGCACATTGCCGACAACGCGATGAGTTTTGTCTCCCAGCAAACCGCGACTGCCGGCAATGCCGCCCCGGCTGCGGCCGCTCCGCCAGCAGCTGGCCAACCGAAGAAGGCCATCAAACTCCAGGTGAATGAGCTGCTCATCACCGGTGCCAAACTCAGCGCCAGTGCAGCGGGCGTGGTTCCAGGCGCAGACGCCCGGACGACGCTGCCCGAAATCCGTCTGACCAATCTCGGCACCGGCACCGCCGGCATCACTCCCGCCGAACTGACGGCGCTGGTCCTCCGGCAGCTCAATACCGAAGCCGTCAAAGCCAGCGCCAGTGGTGCTCTCAAGAACATGCTTCAAGGAGGCACGGAGAAGATCAAGACAGGTGGGCTCAAAGGTCTGTTTGGGAAATAGGTGCCATTAAGTTCCAGGGCAGCAGGTGAAACATGCTCCACCTCAAGGATGGACATTTTTTCCGAAGAAGGGCCTTCGTGCCCCCATTACGGATGCTTGGACGAATTCAGCCAGTGTTTCGACGTCAAAATGGACACTATTTGTCCATTCTTCACATCATTGGGGGCCCGCGCATGACAAAGAATCGACTGATGTTTGAATGGCTTTCCGCCTATTTCAGCCTATGCGCCGATTCTCTCTCCCGCTTTTACTTGCCTTTTCGACCGCCAGCTTTGCCGCCGAGGTGGCGGAAGATAAAAAGAAAAAGGTCAAAAATGCCGCCGACCTGCCCGAGGTGGTGATCACGGCCACACGCAGCGCGACTCCGCTATCCCAGGTGCCTGCGGCAGTCAGGACACTGGACAAGAAGCAGATGGAAGAACGGCTCACCCGCACCTTCCCCGAGGCCCTGCGGGAAACGCCTGGCGTGGCGATACAAAAGACCTCCAACGGCCAGGGTTCCCCCTTCATCCGCGGGTTCACAGGCTTCCGCAACCTCATGATGGTGGACGGCATCCGCTTCAACAACTCCACCTTCCGGGACGGCCCGAACCAGTACTGGAACACTCTGGACCAATATGGCCTGGACCATGTGGAAGTGCTGCCTTCCCAAGGTTCCGTGCTGTACGGCAGCGATGCCATCGGCGGCACAGTGAACGCCTTCACGAAGGGGGCAGGCTTCCTCAGCGAAGTCGAAGGGGGCTTCTTCTCGCATGGCAGGGCTGATTACCGCTACTCCACCGCAGAGCACAGCAATTTGGAGCACCTGGAAACGAGCATCGGTGAAGGTCAAAAGTGGGGGCTTCACGCGGGCGTCACCCTGAGCCAGTTTGGTGATGTGACCGACGGCAGCGGAAGGAGGCAGCGACACACCGGGTATGACCAGTGGGCCTTCGATGTGCGGCTGGACATAGCGCTGGACGACCAGTGGACTTTTACCGCAGCCCATCAGCAGGTGCGCCAGAACGACGTGTGGCGCACACACTCCACCAACTCCGGAGTTTCCTTTGAAGGCACCGTTGTGGGCACCGACCGCGTGCGCCTCTTCGATCAGGAGCGCAGCCTGACGTATGCCCGCCTCTCCGCGAAGGATCTGAACAGCTTCATCGACAACGCCAGCCTCACGGTCTCTCTGCAAACCGCCGGGGAGAACCAGTTCCGTGTCACTGGCGCCGGTGTGCGCTCCTACAACAATGTGAACGTCACAACGCTGGGTTCTGATCTCCAGTTCACCAGCGACTCCCCCATCGGCACCTGGGTCTATGGCGTCGATTTTTATGAGGACTTTGTGCAATCACACGCCTCGGACAACCCATTCCAAGGAGCCGTCGCGGACAACTCGACCTACAGCCTGCTGGGGGTTCACATTCAGGACGCCATCGACCTCGGCGAACGCGTGCATCTTTTCATCGGAGAGCGTTACACGCATGCCACAGCCAGGCTTGGCAGCTTCCAGAACCTCACAACCCTTGCGCAGCAGTCGTTTGCCAACAGCTGGGACAACTTTTCTGGCAGTGTGCGCTTCGTGATCGACCTGGATGAGCGTGACCGCTATTCGCTGTATGGCGGGGTGTCGCAGGCCTTCCGCGCGCCCAATCTTTCCGACCTTTCCCGTTTTGATGTGGCGCTGTCCGGGCGCAAAGAGACGCCGGCCACGGACCTGTCCCCGGAAAAATACCTGACCTATGAGATCGGCCTCAAGGCAAACACCGAAAGCCTCACCGCCAGCCTGGCCTACTTCTACACCAAGCTGGACAATTTGATCATCCGCCGCTCAACCTCCGTGCCACTGCAGGACACCAAGGCGAATGGCGGGAACGGCTACATGCAGGGCTTCGAATTCGCCGCGCGCTGGCGGATCGACAAGCACTGGAGCCTCTTCGGCCATGTGGCCTGGGTGGAAGGTGAGGTGGATCAGTTCATCGGCACGACCACGCAAAAACGCAGGGAGCCGCTGGGGAAAATTTCCCCTCTCGTGGGCTACGGTGGCGTGCGCTGGCAGACTGCGGATCAGCGTTTCTGGACTGAGTTTGTCTGCCTCACCTATGGCGAGGCCGGACGCATGAACACCTCTGACCAGCTCGACACCCAGCGAGTGCCGCCCAATGGCACGCCATCTTTCTGGCTGCTCACGCTGCGCGGTGGATACTCCGTCACCGAGAACCTCATCCTAACAGCCTCCCTCGACAACCTGCTGAACAAAACCTATCGCTACCACGGCTCCGGCTCCAATGAGCCGGGTATTGGTGCGAACCTCGGAGTGACGGTGAAGTTTTAGACGCACGCGTTGATCGGCACGGAGGCCAGATTTTACGCATCCACCACTCGCAACGCGGACTCGCCTGAGGCATCGCTCATGATGCGGCTGGTGATTCCGGCGATGCTGAACTTTCCGGCGTAGGGCACCTGCAGGTGCGTGTCTCGGGCCACCATGTCCCATTCCAAGCGCAGGTATTCAGCAATCACATTGGTGAGGCTGAGCTGGAAGAAATGTCCGACGGCGGCCCAGACAATGGCGATATGGCTGTCGCAGTTTCCCTGCTCGACGGCTTCGCGCAGCCGACCCAGGACGCCCTGATAGCGGGCATGCTTCGTGGACTTCAGCAGCACCGCACCCGCCTGCAGACTGCGCTGGCAGGCGGCAGGAGAAAGCTGGGAGGAGAGTCTGGAAGAGGTCGCGACGAGACCGGCCAGATCATTGGCACGGGCACTCAGCCATGCGGACTTGAGCGCCGGACCGGCGGCCTCCCGCAGCACGCTTTCAGCGGCAGCATTCCACGCGCATACATCTTCCACCAGCAGCACCTCCACGCGTGCGCGCACGCTGCCCAGCAGCCACTTCACCCAGTCCAAACCGCGGGACCAGTCTTCGATGATCTGCTCGTCAGCCGCCGTGTCATGCGGCGCGGGCAGCAGGGTGATGGTGGGGAGCAGATGCAGTTTCATCGCGACATCAACTCGCGCCGCAGTCTTGGGCGGCGATCTTCAAACCTTCGTTGCATGAAACCGTTCATCGCACGAACTATGCCTCCAGCGCCGCAATGCGCGAACAGAATACTTTTCATGAGCGAAGCCTCCCCACTTGACACCTCCACACCTTGGTATGCCTGCCAGCGCTGCGGCAACTGCTGCCGCTGGCCGGGAGATGTACGCGTCACGGACGAAGAGATCACACGCATCGCCGCGTATCTGGACATGCCGCGCATCGAGTTCGTCGAGCAGTGCACGCGGCTGAATGCGAACCGCACCGGCTTGAGCATCATCGACAAGCCGAATGGGGAGTGCCTCTTCCTCGAAGGTGTGAACGTGTGCCGCATCCAGCCGGTGAAGCCGGTGCAGTGCGAGGGCTTTCCCAATGTCTGGAACTTCCCCGGCTGGCGCGAGAAGTGCGAGGCGGTGGAGGCTCCCCGTCCCCCGGGGTGCTGAAACGCGAGTTCCGCCGCTCCGGCCGGAGGCATTAGGAGCATCCAAAAAGCCGTCTCAAGACGATGCTTTGGCGTATGTTTGGTCCTTGGTCCTCCGTCCGAACGTCGCTACAGCATCTGAGCAGCGTCGTCTGGCTTCTTGTGGATACGATGCGGGAAATGGTCGATCGCGTGGTGCGGGGTCGTCTGCCTTTCCGGCTGTCCATTTTTTTCGAGCAGACCGACCGCACCGGTGTGGACTCTGTCGGGCTGGTGTCACTCGTCTCCTTTTTCATCGGGCTGACGATGGCGCTGCTCACGGGTTACCAGCTCCAAACCTTTGGCCAGGAGCAGATGGTTCCGGGCCTGGTGGCCATTTCCTTCACCCGTGAACTCGGCCCGCTGATGACGGGCATCATGGTGGCGGCCCGCATCGGCGCTGCCTACACGGCTGAGCTGGGGACGATGGTGGTTTCGGAAGAGGTGGAGGCCATTGAGGCGATGGGACTCGGGCCCCTGCGCTTTCTGGTGGGGCCCCGGATTCTCGCGGTGTTCCTGCTGCTGCCCTGCCTGGTGGTGGTCTCCAATTTCACCGCCATGGGCGGCGCCGCTCTGATCTCGCGCTGGGCCTTTGACATTCCGCTGCGGCGCTTTCTGGACGCGGCCTTGGAAAGCATGCTGATCCGCGACATTGTGGCTGGCACAGTGAAGAGCTTCTTGTTTGGGCTCATCATCGGGCTGGTCGCGTGCTACAAAGGCCTGTCCGTACGCGGCGGCGCCGCAGGAGTGGGAGCCGCCACGACTTCCAGCGTGGTCACGGCCATCACCATCGTCATCGCCTTCGATACCCTGAGCAACATCGTGCTCGTCGCCCTGTTTGACACATGAACGAGTCCCCTAAAACCAGCGTGGAAATGCGTGACGTGTGCCTGGCCTTTGATGAGAAGGAGGTGCTCACGGGGGTGAGCCTGACCGTGCCCACCCTCTCGCGCCTGGTGGTCCTGGGTCAGTCTGGCAGTGGCAAGAGCACCCTTCTGCGCCTGATTCTGGGGCTGCTCAAACCCACTCGCGGAGAGATCACCTTCAACGGACTGAAGGTCACCCGAATGGGCCGCCTGCGTCTCAACCGCATGCGGCGAAAGATTGGGATGGTCTACCAGTACAGCGCACTGATCAGCTCTCTCAGCGTGCGGGACAACCTGGCGCTGCCGCTGGAGGAACTCACGACGAAGTCACGAGAAGAAATCGACCACCTGGTGGATGAAAAGCTGAAGCTCGTCGGCATGGCGGACGCACGTGACAAAATGCCCGCTGAACTCAGCGGCGGCATGCGCAAACGCATCGGTCTCGCCCGCGGCATCATCATGGACCCTGAGCTGATCCTGTATGACGAACCCACTGCAGGCCTTGATCCCGTCATCAGCGCGGTCATTGACGAGCTCATCATCAGCCTCAGTGAAAAGATCGGCGCCACTTCCATCATCGTCACGCATGAAATGGGCAGCGCCTTCAAAGTCGCCACCCACATGGCGATGCTCTACAAGGGGAAGATCATCGCGAGTGATTCCCCTGAGGCTTTCAAAGCATCCACAGACCCCGTCGTCGCCCAGTTCATCGCGGGCGATACGCAGGGCCCCATCCTCAACGCCACTCCGTCATGACTATTTTCCGCAACGAAATCCGCACCGGCCTGCTCGTCGTCGTGACGCTCGCCACCCTTGTGTGCCTGCTTCTCTACCTCGGAGCACCGGGAGTGTTTGTCGCCCAGAAGAAGTTCCGCATCTACTTGGACAACGCCTCCAGCCTGGCCCCCGGGGCCCCGGTGCTGCTGGCAGGCCGCAGGATCGGCCAGGTGATGGAGCTGCACTCCCCCGTGCCAGAAAAAGAGCGGCCAGCTCCGGGACTGGAAACGCTGGTGGACATCCAGGTGGACAGTTCCGCGAAGATTTTCAACAAGGTCAAAGCACGCATGACTCTTCCGAGTCTTCTGGGCAAACCGGTCATCGATTTCACCACAGGCGAAGAGTCCAGCGGTCTCGCGCCTGAAAACACGGCTTTTGTGGGAGAGCGCGAGCCAGGCCTGTCGGATGCGGTTCCCACCCTGCTGGAAAAGCTCGACCCCGCCCTGAAGAAGGCCACTGAGACTTTTGACAGCCTGCAGAAGACGGCCGCCAATCTCAGCGAGCTGACCAAGGAGAACTCGGACCTGCCCAAGGCGCTGGCAGAATTTAAAAAGTTCACCGCCCATCTCAATGAACTGACAGCTCCCGACGGCTCTCTGCGGGGTTCGTTGGACAACATCAAGCACCTCACCGGCGAGGACGGCAAGCTGGCCGAATCGCTCAATCACATCAGCCAACTGACCGCCCCAGAAAGCGATCTGGCCAAGTTAATGGCCCACATGGAGAGATTCACCGGCAAGCTCGCTGAAAACAAGGACATCGATGCCACCCTGCACAACCTGCGCACCGCCACAGAGAACCTCGACCGCCAGTTCAAAAGCATCTCCTCCAAGCTGACGGCAACGGCTGAAAACCTCAAGGAAGGCAGCAACACGCTGAAGCACCAGCCATGGCGGCTGATCTGGCCTACCACCAAAAAATATCCTGAAGACAACCTCACCCAAGGAGAACATGCACAGTCAGGCAAATCAGATGTCGGCGTTGCGTCCGAGCCGAAGAGCACACGCCGACCTTTGTTTCGCTTTCACGCCGCGCCGCGCTAAATCACCGACCAGCCATGGACTGGCCCGTGCTCACCGTCTTACGCAGCCGCAGGCAGCGATTTGTCCCACAGCACGGCCTTGGTGTAGGCGTAGGGTTTGCACAGCACGACCCTGCTGACATCCGTGCGAATGACGGCGAATTTGTGGTAGTCCTCCGTCTCGCAGTACTTGCGGTAATAGGCCTTGGATTTCCCGGGCATCTGGTCCCAGTAGCGCTTCGCCGCGTCCCCCTCAATCAGCCGTGTGTGGCCGGAGAGATAGACGATGGTTTCCATCGAGGGCGAGGCAAACATCCACTCCGCCTGCGGATTGGCGCGAAGAATGGCGGCCTTCTGCGAGTTTGGAGCGGTGATCGAGATGATCTCCTCGAGATCCGTGGTGACCTGCGTGGTCATCCAGGCCGAATGGGGATGGCCTTCGGCATCGGAAGTGGCCAGCACCGCATTGCGGCATTTTGCCACCAACTGGGCGGCATCTCGTGAGACTTCGTTTTCGATTTTCATGATCTAACAAACGCCAGATGGCCCGCAGCGTCTCCCCATCGCTTGCCTGTCTGCGCGCCTTTTTTGCAGATCACCGCTTTACTGAACCATCGGCCCGTGCATGACATGCCACTCCACATGAAGCAGCAGACCATCGTCACACTCGACCTCGAAGGCGTTCTCGTCCCCGAAATCTGGATCGCCTTTGCCGAGAAGACCGGCATCCCCGAACTGCGCCGCACCACGCGAGATGAACCGGACTACGATGTACTCATGAAAGGCCGCCTGAAAATCCTCGACGATCATGGCCTGAAGCTTCCGGACATCCAGGAGGTCATCAGCACCCTTTCACCGATGGAAGGCGCCAAGGCGTTCCTTGATGAACTGCGCTCCATCACCCAGGTGATCATCCTGAGCGATACGTTTGCGGAATTTGCCCAGCCGCTGATGCGCCAGCTCGCATGGCCAACGATCTTCTGCCACCAGCTCGAAGTCGCCCCAGACGGCCGCATCGTGGACTACAAGCTGCGCCAGCCAAACCAGAAACAGAAGTCGGTGGCCGCGTTCAAGGCGCTGAATTACCGCGTCATTGCCGCAGGTGATTCCTTCAATGATACCACGATGCTCGGCGAGGCCGACGTCGGATTCTTCTTCCACGCCCCCGCCAGCATTCAGTCCCAGTTTCCGCAGTTTAAGCCCTTCGATGATTACGGCGAACTGCTGACGGCGATGCGCGCCGCATTGTGAGATTCGGGTTGCCTGTTTGGACGGGCGAAGCCATTTTAACGCCATGAAGACGGTTGCCGCCGCCAAACGCAAGGCTCGCACAAGTTCCAAGTTCACCATTCCCAATCCAGAGATGGCGTATGAAGCTTGGCTGGAAGAGACCAGGAAATTCCGCCAGCTTATGGACGGGAAGGCTGTGGACCACCGCCCTGCCAGCGTGATTGTCCGGGAGTGCCGTTGATGAAACTGGTGATCGACGCTTGCATCTTCGTCGCGGAGCAAATCCGTGAACAAGCTGAACATCAGGCCGCCCAGGCTTTGCTTAAAGCTTGTGTGGAGCGCAAGGTGCAGCTCTTCGCACCAGTGTTCGTGCTGGCCGAGGTGGCTGCTGCAGTAGCACGCCTCACCCAGCAGCCATCCTTGGGAGAGGTGGGGGCTCTGCGGGTGTCTCATCTTCCGCGGCTTGCATTCCGGCATATAGACCTGCCCTTTGCCAATGCTGCCGCAAGGCTGGCCGCCCGGCATGGATTGCACGGAGCCGACTCCCATTACGTCGCACTGGCCAGGGAACTACGCTGCCAGCTCATTACAAATGATGAGGAGATCTTGCGACGCTGCCCGCCCACGACCACCTCGCTGCGTCCCGCAGTCTGGCTTCAGAGACTTGCTTGATTTGCCAGCCTGCCTTTTCGCATCCACAATCCGCCCGCTCATGCCTCAGCTCCATCTTCAGCCCGACTTCGCCACCTTTCAAACGCTCGCGCAGCAGGGCAATCTCGTACCGGTGATGGCGGAACTCGCCGCCGATTACGAAACCCCGCTCTCCGCATTCCAAAAGATTCACGATGGCCGCTGCGCCTTCCTGCTGGAATCGGCGGAACTCACGCAGCACTCCGGGCGCTACTCGTTGCTGGGCAGTTCACCGCGCATCATTTTCACCGCCCGCGGGCGTGAAATCGAAATCGAAGAGCGCGGCAAGAAGCGCAGCTACACCACCACGGGCGATCCGCTGACGGAATTGCAGGAGCTGATGAAGCCATTTACCCCGCTGGAAGTGCAGCCGCTGCCGGTCTTCCACGGCGGGGCTGTGGGATACCTGGCCTATGACATGGTGCGGTTCTTTGAGCCGACTCTTTCGCCACCGCCGAAGGATGAGCTGGGCCTGCCGGACATGGTCTTCATGGTCACTGACACCGTTCTGGTGTTTGATCACCGGACCCGCCGGCTGTCCATCGTGGCCAACGTCCACACGGATGAGCATGCCACCTTGGAGGCGGCTTACGAGTGGGCGCGTGAACAGATCGCCGCTGTCATTGCGAAACTGGAGCAACCCCTCGCGGCCAAGCCGCTGCAAACCTTTGCGCCCGTGGGTGAGCTGCCCCCGCCGGTGAGCAACACCACGCAGGAAGAATATGAGGCGATGGTGCTCAAGATGAAGGAGTACATCGGTGCGGGTGACATCTTCCAAGGCGTGCCCTCGCAGCGTTTTGAGACGGAGTATCATGGCACGACGCTGGATCTCTTCCGCGCACTGCGGCACGTGAATCCGAGCCCGTATATGTTCTGCCTCGACTTTCCCCAGGGCTTCGCGCTGGTCGGCAGTTCGCCGGAGGTGCATGTGAAGTGCATGAACGGCCGCATCGACATCCGACCCATTGCCGGCACACGCTGGAGGGGCAAGACTCCCGCCGAAGACGACGCCCTGGCGCAGGAGCTGCTGGAAGATCCCAAGGAACGCGCGGAGCACATCATGCTCGTCGATCTGGCGCGCAATGATGTCGGACGTGTGGCCGACTATGGCAGTGTGCGCGTCAGTGATCTGATGATCATCGAGCGCTACTCGCACGTCATGCACATCGTCTCCAACGTTGACGGACATCTGCGCGACGACAAGTCCGCCTACGACGTCATGCGCGCCACCTTCCCTGCCGGCACCGTCAGCGGCTCGCCCAAGGTGCGTGCCATGGAGATCATCAACGAGTGCGAGAAGAGCAAGCGCTGTGCGTATGCAGGCGCAGTGGGTTACTTCGGCTTTGATGGCAACCTTGATTCATGCATCGCGCTGCGCACCTGCGTGGTGAAGGATGGCAAAGCCTATGTGCAGGCGGGTGCTGGTGTGGTGGCCGACTCTGTTCCTGCTGCCGAGTATCAGGAAACGATCAACAAGGCCACGGGCATGCTGCGTGCGATTCAATGGGCGCGGCAGTTGAGTGCGCCGTGAGCGGATGGAGTTGCTCACAAGCTAATCACAGAGTTGCTCACAATGCGCGAACGCGTCACTCAGAAACAGAGAACCCTCCGGCATGCGAAGCCGGAGGGTTCCATTGGCGATCCAGCAACCAACAACGATAGAGGACCGATTGGCACGAAATGCGTTAGCTGAGGAAGCTTGCAAACGTGGCCCGCGAGTTACCCCACGGACGAGCACATGTTAAAAAGTTTTGCCCCTCCCGTCAACCTGCCCACCCTTCTTTTGCAAAAAGAAACCGCTGAGTCTCAAATCTGCGATCCTAAAACGCCCAATTGTTCTCAAAATTTTAGTAAAACGTGTCTTGACACCTGATCCGTCACTTTCGACCAACCACTACTCAACCGAACACACGCTCTCATGCCCTCCTCCCAAGACCTTGGTCAGCTCCTCCTCATGGGGGTGCCCGGTGCCGAACTCACCCCAGAAACGGCCGCACGGCTGAAAAAACTCCAGCCGGGTGGCTTCATTTTATTCGGTCGCAACATCCAGACTCCTGAGCAGGTCCGAAAGCTCATCGATGATCTGCGCGACATTTCCAACGTCGAGCCTTTCATCACGATTGATCAGGAAGGCGGTCGCGTCTCGCGTCTCCGCCTCATCGGCGAAGAACCACCGAACGCTCAAGCGCTGCGTGACAAGGGTGATCCCACGCTGATCAAACGTCACGGCAAGCTGACGGGGCAGATCTTGCGCCTGTTCGGTTTCAATCTGGATCTCTGCCCGGTGCTGGACATCTCCTATGATGATGCGGCGGACAATTCACTCAAAGGCCGGACCTATGGACGCGATCCCCAGCAGGTGATCGACAACGCGGGCGTCTTCAACCGTGCCATGCGCGCCGAAGGCATCCTGAGCTGCGGCAAACACTTCCCAGGGTACGGCCCGGCGGAGTGTGATCCGCATGAGTTTCTGCCGGTCATCACCAAAAGCCGAGAAGAAATGGAACGCAGCGAACTGCTGCCCTACTCCGCGCTGCTGCCGGAACTGGACAGCGTGATGACCTGCCACAGCAACTACACCGCGTACGATCCCGACCGCGGCCGCTGGCCCGCAAGCCTGAGCCATAACATCGTGACCAAGCTGCTGCGCCATCAGTACGCTTTCGACGGCCTGGCCATGACCGATGACCTCGACATGGGAGCCATCCTGAACGAAGTCACCTTTGAGCAGGCCATCCAGGAAGCGGTCCGCGCCGGCAATGACCTCGTGATGATCTGCCACCGCGTGGAGATGGTCGAACTGGCCCGACAGCACCTCGAAGGCGTGGAGGCCCCGGCGCTGCATGATGCTTTGATGCGGATCGAAAAAACCAAGAAGCGTCTGGTGAAGCCGGACGCGTTCAATCTCGACCGCTTCGCCGCGATCAACCGTGACATCTGGCAGCTGCGGGTGGATACGCTCGGTGAAGAGGCGGCTAAAAACCTCAGTGTCGAAGACGGGAAGCGTTCTCCCGTGGAGCTGTACTGAAATCAGGACTTTGCATCAAGCCTGGGGTTCGCTGAATCCCGGGCTTTTCCTGCTGGTCAGAGGCAAACGACGACGCGGTGCCACCAACCGATGCTGACGATTACAAGCTCTTGTCGATGAGGAGCGAGGCGGAGCGGCGAGGGTTCGGGTGGTAGCCGTTCATGGCGGCGCGGATGCGTTTGGCACGATCCACACAGGCCTCGGCTTTTTGGAAATCGCCTGAGGCCTTGTACACCGCGCCCAGATTGATGAAAGTCTGGGAGAGGTCGGCGGGATCCATCTGGCCCTCGTTCAGGTTCTGCCGGATGGCGAGCGCCCGCTCATGCATGGCCTGTGCGCGATCCACGTCCATGCTGCTGTAGTAGAGGACGCCGAGATTGTTGTACACGGATGCCACACGCGAACTCTGCTCGCCATCGATGCGCTGAAAGGTTTCCAGCGCTTCGCAGTAATAGCCTTCGGCTTTTTCAAACTGCCGGAGCTGTTTGAAAATCATGGCGAGGTTGTTTTTGATGGTGGCCACCTTGTCGCTGTCTTCCAGACCATTGTTTGCACTGATGGTCAGCGCCTTTTCATAAAACTCAGCCGCCTTGTCCATGCGCCCCCAGCGGTCATAGAGATGAGCAAGAAGGGAGTAGATGCCGGTCAGGAGGTCCGGGTCCTGCTTGCGGAGTTCCTGGGCGCGGAAGAGGGCCTCACGGTAAAGCGACTCCGCCTTGCGGAAATCTCCCTCCTTCTGCCGCAGATCCGCCAGCACGCTGATCTGCTCCACCAGCGCACCGACGCGCGTCTGATCGTGGTACGCCTGCCGCCGCGCCTCCTCGACGCTGCGGGAGGCGGAGGCAATTTGGCGCTCCAATGCGATGTCCACGTTGGGTTGAAGAAGGGGTCACGAAGGCCTGCAGACGGCTAGCTGGCGTCGCGGTAGGATTGAGCGAGGTTGACGATGGTGTTGCGTGCATGCGCCATCATTTCGCGCGAGACGCCGTTGTTCTCATACCAGTGCGTGTAGGCGTGGTTGTCGAACATGATGTCGAAATTGGTGATGAGGCGCTCAAACACGGCGGCGATGCCGGTGTGATTGACCAGGGCCAGACCACTGGAAGCGAAGCCTTCCGGAGCGGTTTCAGCCACCCCCAGCTTGACCCCGGTGGGCACGTAGCTGGCGAAGTTCAGGCTCTTGCGGATGGCCGCCATGTTTTCCTCCACTTCCTTGGCCTTCACATCCCCGCGGAACAGCGCACAGGCCGAAAGATAGACGCCATTGGTCCAGTCGATGGCCGCCGTGAAATTGTCCTGGGAGAAGGTTTCCCGCGCAATATCGGGGAAGTTGATTCGGACCTGGCCTTCCTGACCGGGAGCACGCATGGGGGCGAAGGAGGCCGTGAGGAAATGGTTTCCGGGGAACGGCACCAGATTGGTCACGTATTCGCTCAGATCAGTGTTCAGTTTGCCGGGGAACCGCAGGGATGCTGTCACCGAACTCATGATGAGGGCGATGATGTGGTTGAGATCCATGTAGTTCGGGCTGCGGTGCAGCTTCGACTTGGCGATGCGGAAGAGCGCCTCGTTGTCCAGCAGCACGGCGGCATCCGCATTGTCGAGAATGCGCTGCAGAGTGAGGATCGCGTTGTAGGGCTCGACCGCCGAGTCGGAAATCAGCGGGGATGGAACCACCGAGAAGGTGAAGATGCGCTTCTTGGGGTAGGCCTGGCGCAGACGCTCCAGAATGAGGGAGCCCAGCCCGGAGCCGGAGCCACCGCCAATGGAGTGGGTCATCATGAAGCCCTGCAAAGACTTGGTCTTTTCCACGGCCGCATCGATCACATTCATGATCTGGTCGATGATGCGCTCACCTTCGACATTGTAACCACGCGCCCAGTTGTTGGCAGCGCCGGGAATCTTGCGAATGATGCAGCTCTCGTCAAAGAGCTGCGCCATGTCCCCGCCTTCGATACGGGCGATGACGCCGGGTTCAAGGTCCACCAGAATGGCACGCGGGATGTACTTCCCGTCACGGACTTTGTGAAAGAACACCTCCATGTTCGTGTTGGCGGCGGCAGTCGTGTTGCCATCCTTCAACGTACCAGCCTCGGTCAGGCCATGTTCACGCAGCAGGAGCCGCCAGTACCGGTCGGCGATTTGATTGCCACATTGTCCGACATGAATGCTCAGAATCTCTCTCACTGTTAGTCCTCCAAACTGTTGTTAATCTATTGCCTGATTTGCTGTTTTTAACGACGACGGTCAACGAGGTCGCGCAGACTCATGCCACCGCCGCGGCTGTCCTCCATGCCGGCGCTGCTGCGCGGGATGTCGGAAGCGCTGTCCTGCACCTTGGCCTTGGCACCGCTTTCCTCGGCCACCTGATAGCTCTGAATGAGCTCTTGGGCGGAGGCGCGGAGAGCGTTGATCTGCTCTTCGGACATGCCCTCGTTGAGGTACCAGTTGGCGAAGGCCTTGCGCTGCCAGAGCTTGTCGAAGTTGTGGCAGATCCGATCAAGCACACGCGCGATTTCGGTGTTGTTCGCCAGCAGCACCATGCTCTTGCGGTGCGAGATGCCAGGCTGTTCCACGTAGCCGATCTTGAAGGCGGTGGGAATCCAATACGTGAGTGGCAGCTGCTCGCGCATCGCGGCGAGGGCGGCGTCCGCCAGCGGCTTGTCATCCATGATGCCTCGGTAGAGCACCGCAGTGCTGAGGAAGCGGCCTTCCATGGGGGAGCAGGCGGCAAAAACGGAGCCGTTGTCAAAGAGGCTGCGAATCATGTCTTCGACGCCCATTTCTTCAAACTTGCTGCGGTCAGGCGGGGTCAGGGGAGCAAAAGCGCACATGAGGAAATGCAGCGAAGGCTGGGGCACCAGATTGGTGAGGAGTTCGCGCAGGCTGATTTCCACGGTCAGGAAACCGCTGAAACGCATGGAGGCTGTAAGTCCGGCCAGCGCCTCGGTGATGAGCAGGTTGAGGTCATCCACCGTCGGGCTCTCGATGTTCCATTTGCGATGCGCGAGTTCGAACAGCGCCTCGTTGTCAAAGATCAGGCAGGCGTCCGCCGAACGACGCAGCGTGTTGAGCGTGAAGACCGTGTTGTAGGGCTCGGTGACCACGGAGGAAACCTGCGGGGAGGGCAGCACCGCGCAGCTCAGCACCGGAAATTCGGGATACTTTTCTTTGACGGATTCGATGAGCAGAGCCCCAAAGCCGGAACCCGAACCACCGCCTGTGGCATGCAACACAAGGATGCCGCCGACGTTGTCGCACTTGTCGATCTCGGCATCGAGGCGACCCATGACTTCTGGCAGGACCTCGCGACCTGCACCCAGATAGCCCACGGCAAAATTGCCACCGGCGCCTTCTGTGCGGCTGATGAGGTTGCCAGGATTGAAGAGCGAGCCGGAGGTCGCCTTGACGTTGTCGATCACGGAAGGCTCCAAGTCCACCATCACCGCGCGCGGTACATAGCTGCCCGAAGAGGACTCCCCGAGCTTGCTGAAAAACGCGCTCCAGTTTCCGCGTGGAGCCTGCCCTTGGGCGGTCTGGCCCGTCATCGGATCAATGCCGTGCTCCTGACAGATGGTTTTCCAGAAAGACGCGGCAATTTGATTGCCTGCCTGACCGATTGAAATAACGATAGTGTTGTTGACCTTCATCAGTCTCTCCTAATTTTCGCGGTTTCTAATGTGATGTGTAGTGCCTGCCGTTGAATGGGGGGGAGACGCCACCTGCCACACCGTGCCGGTGATTCTCATCCGGCATGCTCCGGACTTCGCAATCAAAGCGGCATTGTTTGCGGCGCTCATATCCACTAAAGGTAGTTTTACCTGTGAGTGCGGCGGGAGTCCACGCAAATTCCGTGCTTTCGTGAGGAATCCCGCGCCAAATTGGCTGCGATATGGAAGTGCGGGCGACGGGCGGGATCACGGCGTTGCTTTGCTTTTCGGCGGCAAGGGCGCGGCAGTGGAGATGGCGGGCATCTGGCCCGTCCTGCTTTCCACCTGCCCTTGTTTCATGCGGTCGATTTCCTCCTTGGAAGGAAGAATGGCGCGGCGAATGGTGATGGGGGTCTTCACGGCCCGCTTGTCAACAGGGGGGGGAGCAGGTGCGACCGGGGTCGCAAGGGGCTGCGGGCTTACAGGCGCTGGCGTCACCGCCGCAGTTTTCAGCGGCGACTCCGCCGGCGGCGAAGCCTTTGGCTTTGTCTCCGGCTTCACCTCGCTCACCGCAACGGACAAGGTGGATGTCGGGGCAGGCACGTCCGCCACTGCTGCGACTGCAGGTGCTGGTTTTGCAGGAGTCTCCGGCAGGGCCTTCACGATGACGGGTGTTGGTTTCGCGGGTGGAGCCGCCTCCACGATGACAGGCGTTGGTTTGACCGACGGATTTGGCACCGCCAGCTTCATCACTGCAACCGGCTTGGCAGGTGGAGCAACGGAAGGCGCAGGCTGTGGCCTGGCCGCTTCTGCCGCAACCTGCTTGCTCGGGGCCACTGCCACGACGGGAGGTGGCGCGTCCTTTTGACTGACATCCGGCCCTTCGGCTTCAGCCGAGGAAACCGCCGGCTGCGCCACCACTCCGGGCTCTTTTGCGCCCCCCATGAAAACCCATGCACCGATGCCCAGCAGCACCACGGCCGCCGCCGCCATGGCACCCCATGGCAGACTGCGTTTCTGCTGCATCAATGGATTGAAGTCATGCGTCTTGATCCCCCGCTTGATGGGAGAGACGGGTTCTTCGTCAAGGCCTCCGTCTGCGGCATCATTCGCACTCCAGTCTTCGTCAAAATCAGACACGGAGCCCACGCTTTCCATCTCCTCCAGCGCCACCACGTTGCTGCCACGCAGGCGTGTGGCGAGATCAACCGTGGGCGCGGAAAGCAGGGCTTCAAATTTGTCGATGAAGTCGCCCGGGCTCGGGGTCTTGCCCGCACGGCGGATCAGGTCAAGGCACTCGCGCACATAAGCGGCCGCCGCCTCAGGAATGGATTCTGGAAACTGCGGCACGCCACCGCTCTGCCTCTCCCCTGTCAGCAGATAGCCAGCAAGCGCCACAAAGGAGCGATGCCGGAAATCACGATTCTGCAAATGCTCCTCCTGCTGCTGACCTTCCGTGAGGTCCATGTCCACCAGCAGCGGCTCATAAAGGCTGCGCATGGTCATGTGCGGCCGCAGCTTCACCACGAAGGAAGGCCAGGCATCCAGACGCTTTTGCATCAGCCGTTCCAGTTCACGCGAGAGCAGGGGGCCATTTTTCCCCACCCGCAGAAGGATGTTGGAAGGGTGCAAGTCCACACGCTGCACGCCGCACTCCACCGCCTGATCAAGTCCAGCCCGGATCTGCCGCATCAGCACCGTCACTTCCGCAGGATTCAGCGTGATGCGTTCCGCCATCAATCGGCTGAGCGCAAAGCCGGGCTCCCGCTCTTCCGTCAGGAAGGTCCAGTCAGGACTTTCCCACAGACTCAAGGAGCGCAGGATGTTCGGGTGCCGCTCAGGGTTGAACCGCCACATCTGCAACGGCACCGCCTCGTAACGGGATTTGTCCACAATGCGTGAAGGCGGCAGCAGGTGCACCGTGACGGACTGCTCCAGCTTCGTATTGGTCGCAGGAATGGAAAAGGGGTAGCGCCGGGCGTGGTCGGCATCCTCCACGCGAAACCGCGTGCCAAGGATGGTTTCGACCGGTACATCTTCGAGCAGCAGTTCCTGAAGCTGAGACTGGGGAAGAAGAGAGGAGTTCACCACCAGGTGCTTGCGGAAATTGCGCGCCTTGATGTTGCTCGAAAGCGCGCTGAACGCCTCCCGCACATCGTCACGGAGTTTTTCGATCGATGATGGCGAGTTGTCAGGATCCGTGAGCGCGGCCCGGACGGCTGTGCGCAATCCCATCGGCAGCTGTGTCAGGGCGGGAAAACGGTCCGGATTTTCGCCGGCATAAGGCTGCCCGGTCAGCAGCAGGAAAATCAACCGGCAGGCCTCCACCACCAGCCGTGCACCGCTTTGCGTCTCGGATCCTGCATCCAATTGCGAAAGGCCGTAATCAAACACGCGAAGCTGGAGGAAGGTGTCTTCGAGCGTCGTGACCAGCACCCGGTCCAGGTGCATGCGCGAAACGAGACGTTGAAATCCCTGGAGCTGAAGCAGGTCATCCAGGAGCTGATAAACCAGCGCCAGCGCTGTCGCGGGCGCCAGTGCACCGCGCCTTCGAGTGTAATGCTCCGCAAACTCACCGTCATTGAGATTGCTGGTATAATAAACCAGCCCCTGATCCTCCCCCACTTCCAAAATGCGCATGAAAGCATGCCCGCGGATTTCCGAAGCCTGCCGGGCACGGTCAAACGCGGATCTCTTCATCGCGGCATCCAGCGTGCTGCCGCCGCGCAGCACATGCAGCTCCACCAGGCGGTGAATCCGGTTGTCGAAGGCCAGAAAAACCACCTCGTCCTTAGAACGCACCAGCTCCACCGGCGCACCACCGGTTCGATGCGCCACTGAAAGGCTGCCAAATTGCTGAAGCTCTTCAATCATAACAAGTTAATCAACCCTACTATGAATTCATGCCGACCAAAGATTTGGGAGCAATCATCTCGTAATTACACTCTAATTTATAAGGGTTGTGGCTCAAAATTGCAAAGATTATTCTGAAAAATATGGTCATTTTACACGATCAAATAACTAACATTGTGAGATTTAACCATAGAAAACATAACTTTCCGAGGGCATTTTTAATAAGCGGAAAGGATACCAAGTGAGTTCACAAAAATGCAAGTTTTGCATTTCCGAAACTCACAATTGCGGCGGGCGAGATCCAAGGTTCAGCGTTTATTCCCGACCGTAGGTAAGGATTTACTGGAAGGGTCGAATCCAGCAATCGCGGCCAGGCGCCTTTTCTCATCGGCATTCCACTGGTGAGCCGGGTCCTTGAGAGCATTGGTCGCTGCCGTTTTAATCTCAGTGGCATTCGCCGACCCCGGATAGGCGAGCATCTCCCAAAGGGTGATGGCATTCCCCTTCACGCGATCCAGGAGCAGTTTGCAAACACGCAGACGAACCTCATCATCCTTGGGCGGGTCCAGATGAAGCCAGACCAGCAGGTTCAAATACTGCGGGCTGTCAAAGGGCAGCTCCGGACTGCTGCCAGAGAGCACCTTTTCGTTTTCCATCCAGCTACCGGACTTTGCCAAAGTGTATTGGGCTTTGAACGGAGCCATCTCGGCTGCCTTTTTCTCCAGTTCCTTTTTTCTCCATGCCTCCATCTCAGCAGGAGTCGAGAGAACAGCCACCGGCTTCAAGGTGTCCAAAATCCCAAGGACAAAGTCCCGTGGCAGCACCAGCACAGGCACGATCACGGTGAGCAGCATCGCCAGGCAGCCGCAGAACCAAGGCAGTATAAACCGCGCCAAGGGTCCTGCGTGCGGATGGGGAGGAATTTCCCGGGTGCCCCTTCCAGCGGCGGGAACGAGTTCCGGCGAAGGCTTGGGAGGTGCGGCGCTTTCCGTTTTGGCAGCCGTCAGCTTTTGGGTCAGCTGCGTCAGCTTCTCCTGCTGATGCGCAAATTTCAGCGCCAGATCCCACCAGTATTCAGGCAGCACTGCCTTGAACAAATCGGCCCCTTCCATGTCCGTCGTCATGCACTCAGACAGATGATCCAAAGCCTCGCGCTCGGCCTTGCTCCGCCAAGTCCAGGCGGTCTTGGGTTTGCGCAGGCGGAGATCCCAAAAATCACGTTCATCCTGCACCGCGCTGCACACGACGCGCCCCGCCGCGAGCCAGCGCCGGGCATCTGCCAGCGCCTCGTTGTGATCCTCCCCCGCCAGTGGCAGGGCGGCATTGTAAAGCTGCTCCGCACGCGAAAACCGCGTCACCGCCAGGGTGGCGGCCAGGGCGAGCATGACATCCACGGCACAGGCGTTTCGGGAGGCATGGGAGGCCACGATCGCATCTGCGAGTCTGGAGAGGCGGTGAGTTTCCCCCCGTGCAGCCCAGCGCGACGCCACCATGCAGGTCACGTTCACTTCACCGCTGCCCATTTCAATCACCAGGTCCGGAATACGGGCGAGTTCCGCGAGCTGGTCCTCGTCCTGCTCAAACATTTCAGCGATCAGCAGGCTGCCCGCCGCCGCCCACTCCGGCTTGGAAAATGCCTGACAGCAGAACGCATCAAAGTGACCCGGCACGGCGACCTTGGCAGCCATGGCGCGCAGCAGACCTTTGGCGCTGGCGCGCAGCTCTTCGGGCAGTTCCGTCGCTATGATCTCCTCGATGCGAGTCAGGGTCTCCGCATCGATCGAACTGCTGGGGGGAGCGTCCAGCGCCTGGCTGGAGGACATCTTCAAGGCGGATGCTGAGGCGCTGTTTCCCATTTTCAGCGCCATTGATAAGACGGATCACGGCAGATGCAACGCATGCGTCACACGGGAGGCCAATTCGGTCATGCAATGATCTCCTTCGCCACGGTGCCGTAAACATCCGTAAGACGGAAATCGCGGCCCGCATACCGGAAGGTAAGCCGTTCGTGGTCAAGACCCAGCAGTGCCAGCACCGTGGCGTGCCAGTCATGGATGTGCATCTTGTTCAGCACAGCCTCGTAGCCGTAGTCGTCGGTCATGCCATAATTCATGCCGCCCTTCACCCCGCCGCCGGCCATCCACATGGAGAAGCCTTTGTTGTTGTGATCGCGCCCATCCTCCCCCTGGCTGTGCGGGGTGCGGCCAAACTCCCCACCCCAGATGATCAGCGTGTCTTTGAGCAGTCCGCGCTGTTTCAGGTCGGTCAGCAATCCGGCAATGGGTTTGTCGATCGCCCCGGTGTTGCGCTCCAGCGAGGCCTTCAGATTGAAATGCTGGTCCCAGTTGCCATTGGTGAGCTCAATGAAGCGCACGCCGGCCTCGACAAACTTGCGCGCCATCAGGCACTGCCTGCCAAACGCATCCGTCTCCTGCTCATCAATGCCATACAGCGCCTTCGTGGCCGCCGTTTCCTTGCTCAGATCCATCACCTTCGGCACCTCCGCCTGCATGCGAAACGCCAGTTCATACGATTCGATCACTCCTTCCACCTCGGCGCTAACACCGCCGTCCTGCTGCATGCGAGCTTTGTTAAGCGCCTGCACGAGATCCAGTTGCGTGCGCTGCTCATCGGTCGAATAGCGGCTGTTTTTGATGTTTGCCACCGTGGCCTGCTCCGCGCCGGCGAAGCGCCGGCCGCCACCGCCGCCGGGGAAACTGTTGCCGCCGATCTTGGTGCCCTGATATATGGCAGGCAGGAACGCGCTGCCGTAGGTGCGTGTCGCATTGCCGGGTGGATTGACCGTGATGAAGCCTGGCAGATTTTCATTCATGGTGCCCAAACCATACAAGGCCCATGATCCCAGCGAGGGCCGCACAAACTGTGTCGTGCCGGTGTGGAGCTGAGAAAACGCCTGCGGATGCGCAGGAAGGTCGGTGGCCATCGAATTGAGGATGCACATGTCGTCCGCATGCTTGCCCAGATTGGGAAACAGCTCAGAGATGTACAAGCCGCTCTTGCCCTGCCGGTTGAATTTCCAGGGTGAGGCCATCAGCTTTGCAGTGCCATAGCGTCCTGCGGCCGAGGGTGCTCCTTTGCCGTTGTCGGCGATCAGCTTCGGCTTGTAGTCAAAGGTGTCCACATGCGACGGCGCTCCCTGCATGCAGAGGAAGATCACATGCTTCGCCCGAGGAGCGAAATGCGGGGCCTTCGGAGCCAGAGGCCCCGTGGCCGCCTGCGGATTGGCTCGCAGAGCCTGCTGCTGCGCCAGCGCGGCAAAGGCCAGGTAGCCGAAGCCGTTGGAGCTGGTCTTCAAAAACTCGCGCCGGGAGAATGGATTTGTGTTCATGACGTGGAAATGAGTGAGGAGCTTCTTAATTGAGGTAACGAAACTCGGCGCTCGCGATGAGGCTCTGGCAGAAGGCGGACAGCGCGGCAAATTCCGCCTGCGCCTTCGCTTCTTTGCCGCTGCCTTTGTCCTTCGCGATCTGCTGTGGGAAACGCATCCAGAAGTTGCTGATGGCGGCCTTCTCCTGCGCGGTGGGTTCACGGCCAAACGCCAGCTCGTAGGCGTAGCTCAGTCGTTCGGCGGAACTGCCGGGGTGTTTGGCTATGCGCGCCGCAAATGCATCCGCTGCATTCTGCGCCTGCGGATTGTTCATCAGGTACAGGCTCTGCGAGGGCACGTTCGTCGTATCGCGATCACCATTCACCAGACTCGCATCCGGATAATCAAAGACCGAGAGCATTTCAGGAATCTGATCCCGGATGATCGGGATGTAGATGGAACGATAGGTGTAGGCCTTGCTGGTGAGATCACCACGGAAGATCGAGATCAATCCCTGACGGCCTTCACCCGCACGAGCCACGGGAGATCCATCCACCGGGTACAAATTCAGAGTGCCGCCCACCGCGAGCATCGCATCACGGATGGCCTCCGCCTCCAGGCGGCGCTGGTTCATGCGCCAGTGCCACTTGTTGTCAGGATCGACGGCAAAGTTCGCCGCATCGTAGCCTGAGCCCATCTGATAGGCACGACTCATCATGATCTCACGGATCAGTTTCTTCACCGACCAGCCATTCTCCATGAAGGAGACCGCCAGATAGTCCAGCAGTTCGGGGTGGGAGGGCTTCTGCCCCATCGTGCCAAAATTGTCCGGAGTCGGGACGATGCCGCTGCCCATGAGTTTCAACCACACGCGGTTCGCCATCACACGTGCCGTCAGGGGATTGTCCTTCGAGGCGATCCAGTAGGCCAGATCCAGCCTGCCGCTGCCGCTTTGCGGGCTGATGCTCAGCGGCTCGCCCTTGGCGCACAGCACTTCCACGAGGCCCCGTGGCACCACATCGCCGGGCTGCTTGATGTCTCCACGGATGAGGATGGGACTGTTGAACGGCGTGGCACGATCCAGCACGCCCATGGCGAGAGTTCGCGGCGTACCATCTTCATAGAATAAATCCAAATCGGCTTTTACCTCCTCCGCACGATCACGCGCGCCACGGATGCGCAGGAAACTCGCAGCACCGGCCTTCTCGCGATCCTGCTGGCGCATGGCGAAAATCTCCTTCTGCGCCTCTGCGGCGGCGGTTTTGGCCCGCTCATAGTTGCCCTTGAGCTCGGCCACTTCGGAAGGAGAAATCTTCGCCAGTGAGGCCGTCTGGCCGCCGGTACGATCCAGTTCGATCAATCCTGCCGTATTGTTGTTCTGCAACTGCTCATAGGTTCCAAACAGCGTCTCACTGCTGAGGAAGATACCCGCCAGAGCGTAGTAGTCACGCTGCGTTACCGGATCAAACTTGTGATCATGGCAGCGTGCGCAGGCCAGCGTGAGTCCCAGCATCGATTGCGAAACGGCGTCGATCTGCTCATCGACCACATCCATTGAGAACTGACGGCGGTCGCGGTTGTTGTGTCCTTTGGACCCAATCGCCAGAAATCCCGTGGCGACGATCTTGTTTGCCTGATCGCGTTTGCCCTCAAACTTCAGCAGGTCTCCCGCGATCTGTTCCTTGAGGAACTGGTCATAGGGCTTGTCCTTCGTAAACGACTCAATGACGTAGTCGCGGTAGCGCCACGCATGCGGATAGAGGACATTCACCTCTTTGCCGCTGCTTTCCGCATAACGGGCCACGTCCAGCCAGTGCCGCGCCCAGCGTTCGCCATAGCGCCCGGAGTCGAGATACATGTCGATGACGCGTTTCACCGCTTCAGGCGATTGATCGGCGACAAAGGCCTTCACCTCATCGGGGGTCGGCGGCAGTCCCGTGAGGTCAAACGCAATACGGCGGATCAGCGTGGGCCGGTCCGCATCGCGCATGGGGTGCAGGCCGTTGGCTTCGATGCCTGCCAGTACAAACTGGTCGATCTCCGTCTTTGCCCAGCCCGCCGTTTTGACCGGCGGAGGCGAACTTTTCACCGGCTTTTGAAACGCCCAGTGCTTGCGGCCTTCGTCCATGTCGATCACCCGCTTGCCACCGCCCGCATTCACCACCTTGTTTTCACGCGGGTCCGGTGCGCCCATCTCGATCCATTTTTTGAAGTTCGCGATCACATCATCCGGCAGCTTCTGCTTCGGCGGCATCTGCATGTCCTCATTTTTCCAGGTCATCGCCTCATACACGCTGCTCTGTGCGATGCTGCCCGGAGTCACCCCCGGATGCCCCGACTCGCCACCCAGCAGAGTCGCCTGCTTGGTGTCCAGCGTGAGTCCGCCTTTGACCTTGGAAGATTCAGCGGAGTGGCATTTGTAACATGACTCGACCAGCACCGGCCGGATGTACTTCTCAAAGAACTGCAGTTGATCCGGTGCGATGCCGGCATGCGCCGTTTCGGCGACACCAGCGGCGGGCAGCGCCATGGGTGCGTGCAGTAGGATGGAGAAAGTCAGAATCTTCATGGGAGATTGAAGCGGTTGAAAGCGTGTAACACCCTGGTCCTAAAAAGGTTTCTCCAAAGTCGCGCCCGGCCGCCACGGCAGCCCCTCACATTCCGCGAGAGCCGTCAGCCATCTCACATTTTCCCCGCCCATCCCTCCTCATGCGCTATCTCATTGCCACCCTGCTGCTCGCCTCCTCCATCCATGCCGCCGAACTCGTCGTTCCAGACAACGTCACCTTCACGCGCGGCATTGAGTTCTCCAATCCCGACAACCAGCATCTGGAGGTGAACCTCGCCCAGCCGAAAGAAGGCAAGGGCCCCTTCCCCGCCGTGGTCTGCATCCATGGCGGTGGCTTCCGCGCTGGCAAACGCGAGGGCTATGACAAGCTGCTGCTCACTCTCGCCCAGCATGGCTACGTGGCCATCACCGTCACGTACCGGCTGGCACCAGCCTACAAGTTCCCCGCCGCGGTGCATGACTGCAAAGCCGCTGTGCGCTGGCTGCGGGCGAACGCCGCGAAGTATCACGTGGACCCCGCACGCATCGGCGCCATGGGCGGCTCTGCCGGCGGCCATTTGGCGCAGTTCCTCGGCGTCACTGCGGGCGTCGCTCAGTTTGAAGGCGAAGGAAACCGGGACCAAAGCAGCGCCGTGAGCTGCGTGGTCAATTTCTTCGGCCCCAGCGACTTCACCAAGAGCTATGACAAGAGCGTGGATGCCAAAGACGTACTGCCGCTCTTTTTCGGTGGCGATCTCAGCACCAAGCGCAGGGAGCACATCATCGGCAGTCCCTTGTACTGGGTCACTCCAAACGCCGCCCCCACGCTCTGCCTGCATGGCACCGCCGACGAGTACGTGGCGTATGAGCAGGCCACATGGCTCGTGGACAAGCTCAAGGCGGCCACCGTGGAGGCCGAACTCGTTGGTTTTGAAGGCGCGGGCCACGGCCTGAAAGGCGTTCCCCCTGAAAAAACTGAAAAGCTCATGCTGGGCTTTTTCGACCGGCATCTCAAGCCTGCGGCGGCCCATTAACTGCTTGTTCTTTGATTTTGCAATGCTCTGATCCACCATGGAAGCTCGCGCTTTTTTAAGCAAAAAGCCAAATTTTGATCGACCTTCGCAGGTTCATTTTTTAATTATTCCCTACCCATTACGCAACTGGCTCGAATGAACGGCAACCACAGCTCACTCTGCATCTTAAACTGCATCACAGGAGAACGTTCCAAATTTGACGGCGGCACGTTTGTGATTGGCGCCGGGCCGCACTCCAACCTGAAAGTGAACTCACCGCAATGCCCCCAGGTGCTTTGCAAGGTGACGAAAACCGGCGACACCATGGACTTTCAGTTCAGCTGCCCCGTCTTGGTAAACGGCTCTGAAACGACTTTTTTCAGGGCCGTGCCCGGAGAAGAGCACACCATGAAAGGCGCCGGGCAGCTGCTGGCCTTTAAATACAGCCCCCAGCCGGGCACCTGGATGGCCCTGGGAAATGACAACTCATGGTTCGTTTACAACAGTGAGCAGCATGACTGGAACGGCCCCTTTGGCCCGGAATTTCTGAAGACATGGCTGGGCCAGTTTTCCGCCAACGCCCGCAAGCGGCTGGTTTTAATTCCCAACGGGATGGAACAGATGGGGTTTTATGTGCACGACTCCTCCGAGATTCTCAAGATCCCGCCCCCCATGTCTCCGCCGGCAGAAAAAACAGCCTGGTATGATCGCTACAGTGCGGCCCCTGAGGAAGTCACCGCAACTGCGTCCACTTACTCCCGTTCTCCTGAGCCTGCAGTCGAAGCTGCGGAAGTGAACAGCGAATACGGCGAATTCACCTGCCCGATCTGCTGGTTCAAATTTGACCGGGGTGATGCGATGAACATTGCCGTGCACAACAGTCTGCGTGGCGACCCCATGCTGGGCGATGAGGCCATGCAGCGCTTCCACGCCACGCGCTTCAATGACCGCGGCCAGGCGCTCGATGCCATGGGCCTCTCCACCTCCGACCTCGCCTGCCCGCACTGCCGCCGCAAGCTGCCCCCGGGGTTTCTCGACCTGCCCCATCATATCTTTTCCATCGTCGGCGCTCCATCCTCGGGCAAGTCGTACTACCTCAGCGTCCTGATCAAAATCCTGCAGAGCACCCTGTTCCAGAATTTTGGCATCACCTTCCGGGACGCCGATCCCTCGGAGAACGTCATCCTCACGCAGATGAAGACGCAGTTGTTTTCCTCCTCGTCACCGGAGGATGCCTTCCTGGCCAAGACCGACCTTGAAGGGGCTCTCTATGAGACCCTGCCCCGCCAGGGGCGCAAGGTTCGCCTGCCCAAGCCCTTCATCTTCAAACTGTCCCACCCTGCGACACCGGACAACGGCTTCTCCATGGTCTTTTACGACAATGCAGGCGAGCACTTTGAACCGACCCGCAACAGCGCCGACTCGCCGGGAGCACAGCACATCGCGGTGGCCTCCGGCATTTTCTTTCTCTTTGATCCTCTGCACAACACTGAGTTCCGAGCCATGATGAAGGGGGTCACCGATCCGCAGATCAAGACCCATCGCATCGACCAGCAGGATGTCATCCTCGCGGAAACGGAAGTCCGCATTAAGAGCCTGCTTGGGCTGGACTCCCGCCAGCGCGTTTCCACACCATTCGCGGTGATGGTGGGCAAATACGACACCTGGGCCTCCCTGCTGGGAGAAGAGCCTCTGCTTCCAGTCATTGAGGATGGCGTGGTCAGGCTGGACCACATCAAGGCAAACTCCACCCGCGTGCGCAATCTCATGGTGCGCATCTGCCCCTCCATCGTGGCCAACGCAGAAGCCATCTCCTCCAATGTGTGCTACTTCGCCGTCAGTCCTCTCGGCTGTTCACCGGTGGAGTTTCTCGACCGGGAAGGCACGCCACGCATCGGTCCTGATCCGAAGCAGCTCAATCCCCGGCATGTGGAGGCGCCCACGCTGTGGGTGCTGTCGCAGGCGACGCCTGAAATGATCCCCTCCACCTCCGCGAACTGACCTCATGGCCTGGCAGCTCATTTACACCAGCGCCCCCCGCTTGATCGAAGCAGGCCGCACCGGATTCGGCACTGTGGCCAGGCATCGCGCCGTCAGCGGCCTCCTCGCCGCAGCCGTGGAACGCTTCAGCCAGTTTGCCCGTCTGCCGGGTCACGATCCCCGGCGCGTCGTCCATGCCCACCGCATCCTCACCGTGGGCTCGGGCACGTATCATGTTCTGAGCTGTCTGCAGGACGCCGGGTCGGACTATACCGGCCGGACCAATCACATCGCCCATCACCTCATCGCCGAGCCTCGGGAAATTCGTGCGTTGGCGGCCGCAGGCGTGACTCCTGCGGATGTGCTGCTCTCCATGGCCTGGCGCACGTCATGGAGCGAAGGCCCGCGTTACCTGGATCCTTCTGAAGAAATCAACCTTTCTTCCTTCGCCGCAACGGCCTCTCACGCATGGGCCTCCGTCACCGGCGATCCCGCCTCTGCCGGCATTCTGTGGTCCCGTGAAGCACAGAAGGGCTGCTATCTCATCCTGCCTTCTGGTATCGGCGGCCTGGAGCTCTTCCGCGAGTCTTTGCTGGTGGAGCCCGCCCAGGCCTGGCAGACCCGTTTTACCACCTGCCTGGAACCCAATGACGACGTGGCGGATTTCCGCTGGGTGGCGCTCTCCTCGTCCTCCCCAATGCGAACGCATGTGGAGACCTCCAACCGGCTCGTTCTTGATCTCACCCGTCCTGACACACTGCCGGCACCGCCTGCACCCGAGGTGCCTCAGCCTCGTTTTGAGGCCGCCGCTCCAGCAGCACATGAGCGTGCCAGCGCCACGGCAGCAGTGGCCCAGCCAGCCCATGCCCCCGAGCGTCCGGCAGGTGCCGCACCTGTATCTGTCACCTCCATGGGCGGCTGGTCGCCTGAGCCACGCCGCAAAGCCGCGAAATCAAACAAGAGCTTCATTGGCATTTCTCTCATCATTGCCGCCGTGATGATCGTCGTCGTGGTGGGGGGACTGCTGCGCCAAAACAACCTGAAGGTGCAGGCGCGCTCTGACTATGAAGAAAAGATTTCCAAAACTTGGGAAAGACACCAGCTCGTCCTCAAAGACACGCGCAAGCTGCTGGAAGAACAACCGGACCTTGAGGAAGGAGCGGCGCTGCTGAAGTCCCATGAAGAATTCTTCCGCAGCATGCAGCAAATTTTGGAGCGTCCGGGCACTGCGGTGGAACTCACCTTGCCCGCGCATTCCGAGGATGATCTCAAAGACCTCAAAAAGCTGGTGGATGCATGGGGCAGGCTGCACCTGCGCCCCTGGGCAAAGCTGCAGCCTGACACGGGCTCAGTGACCGCTGCGGAGATCCTTGAGGCCTACCGCAAATGGCAGGACGCGCGCAATGCCACCTGGCAGCAGATGTCCCAATATCTGAGTCTGAAGGACATCTCGCCGCCTGGCGCAGAGCTGGTGCAATCACTCAAAGACGCAGCCGAGGATGTGCTGCGCCGTTCCGAGCCTGCACGCGACAGCTATGCGACCTGGAAAGAAGTGTTTCAACTTCCAGGGGCCCCGAACAACAGCACGACCGCTGCAGTGCAGCAATGGCTGCAGTTATGGAACGAGCTGAATGATGCCAGCACCAAGACCTCCGCCAAAGCACAAGCAGCCGCGACCGACGGCTCACTGCCCGAATGGCTGCGTGCCAAAGCGGCCGCAGTGAAGCAGCCACAGGGCGAGAAAAACACCCCGAAGATGGCGGTCAAGACTGACGACGAGCATCCAAAAACAGCGCCCAAACCGGTGATCGTGAACGAGGATGCAGATTCAAGCTCCGCCACCCATCCCATCTATCTTTACCTGCTCCAGCCCAGCGAAGATCCAACTGGCATCATCAAAATACCGCAGGTTTCGGCCGACATGCAGTTGTTCGTCGGCAACGCCGGGGATCTGCAGCCGCCTCCGGATGGAAAGTCGGAGGCCAAAAGTGGCGAACTGAACAAATGGTCATCGGTCAGCCTGGAGGGCATGGAGGATCTCAAATTCGGCCCCACCTTGTTCGCCAAACTGACCCAGATGATTGTGTTCTCCAAGGACGGCATGCTGACCTCCATTCCCGAGGATCTGCGCAAATCACCCGAGGGTGCCAGGATCGTGGCGCGCAGCAAGGAGGGAACCAAGGTTCTGTTTGATCTGAGGCTGATCCCGGCCAGCAGAGCCTCATCCAGCCCCATTCTGACCCAGGCCATTGAAACCACGGTGGTCAATGCGACCACCGTTACGCTGAACCTGCCCGCAGGTTTTCTCAGCCGACTGCACATCGTCGGGCAGCAGGAACTGCTCTATCTCCTGAGTCATGACGGTCCAGCGAACCAGCAGAAGTTTTTCAAACTGATTCCTGCGGGTGATTCTGCCTTCCAAGTCATCCCCCCCAAAGTCCAGGGCGGCTCCGGACTCAATCGGATCGGCATCGAGAAAGAGATCAAAGAACTCGAAGCCGGAATCGCGCAAGATTTTCGCCATCTGACTGAAAATGAAACCAAGAACCTTCCAGCCCGGATCAAAGATGAAAACAGGAAGAACTACGAGAGGGGCAAAGATGAAAAGGAACTCCGCCTGCAGGAATTGAAGACCCAACTGCAAAACCTCGGCGGGAAGGCTCCCCCGCCTTTTGATCTCCTGCCAGGGAATTACATCCTGCTGCTGGACCTGCCCAACAAACCCGAGCTTTGCCGGCTCAAGGTGGTTCTGCCCTCTGGTCAGCCCCCATCCCAGCCTACCAACCCGTGAAACCTCTAGCTCAAGCCATCGAGGCCATCCGCGCCGCCCTCAAAGAGGAGGTGCCCCCATCCTCAGTGGAAGAGGCCGCCATCATCTACGCGCAGCTCTGCTCGGATGTGGAGCGGCGGCTCGACCTCGTCGCCACCATGCTGCAGAAAGGCAGCGACTACCAGGCCCTGCAGGTGGCCGAGGAAGATCCGCCCCTGCTGGATCTCGCGGCGTCCGTGAGCTTTGGCGAAGAGAGAAACTGGCAGCTCTACTGCGACGCCCACGGGTTAAAAGTCGCACCACGGGTGGACACCCGGATCATCCAGGATCTGGAGACTCTCTACGGCCGGGGCATTTCCGCCAATCATCCGCTCTACAAAGACTTTCGTGCCGCAGTGCTCTCACGTGATGATGTGAAGTCGCTGCGGATCGTCAAAACCATTCTCAAGCTGAACCCGCAGGATGACAACGCCCGCAAAGAACTCCAGCGCCTGGAGAACAAGGCGCTGCAGGAAAAAATGGACCTGCTGCGTGACGCGCTGAAAACGGATGATGAGGAGCGCATTGCCACGCTCACCGAGGAGATCAAGGCCATCGCCCCTCCCTCCAAGCTTGAACGGCAGGATGTCTTCCAGCAGGGCGAGAGCATCCGCCAGGCGCTACGCCGCAGGCAGGCCGAGGCCCGCGTGCCAGATATGCTCGCCACCGCGCAGAGACTCAAGTCCGAGGGCCGATGGCGGCAAGTGGGGCAGATGCTTGACTCCCTGAACGCCTTGTTCAAAGAGCACGGCTTTTCGCCCGCCGACCCTGCCATGAAGGCTGCGGTGGAGGATCTGACGCGCTTCGTTCAAAAGGAAAAGACTGCTGATGAGAAGCAGCGCAGTTTTGACCGCACGCTCAAAAGCTATCTCAGCTTTGCCGAGGAAGTGGAAACCCGCCTGCTCACAGGGGCGGGCGTCACGTATGAGGAGATCGCCGAAAAGGACGAGAGCTTCGTCAAACGCTGGAAGGAACTGGAAGGCTACCAGCTGCCGGTGGCGGCTGATTCCCTGCAGCGCCTCCGCGCAGCAGGCGTGGAACTGCGTGCCAAGCTGGAGCGAATGCAACGCGGCAGGCGTCTCCGCAACATGTCGCTGGCCGCTGCGGCACTGGTGCTCCTCTGCTGTATTTCAGCCATCGGTCTGCATGCCTGGAAGGCCTGGACCCTGACGCAGGAACTCGCCTCTTATCAGGCCAAGGAGAACTACAGCGCCGCCGAGGGCCTGATCAAGAAATTGCGCAGCGAGGAGGAACTGCTGCTGCGCTGGCCCTACCTGCAGGCCAGGATCGAAGAAGTCAGCGCATGGGCTGCCAAGAGCCGCGTCACCGGCAGGCAGGCGGGTGATGCGCTGCTGGCATTGGAAGACTCATTTCAAGGGGATCAGACCAAGCTGGCCGCCACAAAGCTGGTCAGGCAGCTCGCCGATGCCGAGGCTCTGGTTAAACAACTGGGTGGTGATGTGGCGGCGGAGCCCAAGAACCGGCTCGCCGCATTGAAGACCAAGATCGACCTTCACTTCGCGACGGTCTTGAAGGAGCTCGTCTCCAGTACGTCCGCCACCTTGGCCAAGCTCGAACAGCGAGGCACCGCAGAACTTTCCTATGAGAAGCTGGCGGCCAATGTCGCCCTCAGCGAAACCGCTCTGGACAAGGAACTTCAGCCGCTGGAAGCGCTCCTTAAACCCGAGGTGCCTGCTCTCGCTCTCCCGGCAGACCTGGAGACACGGATCCGCGCCCTGCGCCAGAAGATCAACACCTTCAAGGAGGATCTTCGCACCTTTGCCACCATCCGCACGGACACAGCCCGCGCCGCTTCGCTGGACGACTACCGCAAGGCGATCACCAAATGGCAGACGGTCAAGTTTGCCGAAGCTGCGCCCTCCCTCAAAATGCTGGACACTCTGCCCAGTGAAAAGGCCTTTCAAGCCGCGCTCTTCACCAGTGGAGATCAGGAGGTGCTGCAGGCCGTGATGGATGACAAGGGGGGGCGCTACATGGCTCCCGACATCCCGCTCGAAGCGGAGCTCAAGGTGATCCTCTCCCTCCTGCACGACGAGAATTTAAACAACGTTTTCGAAAACACGGTGGTGCATTACTCCAGCAAGAAGAGCAGCTCCAACTTATGGTCCAAGGGCAAGCCTGAAGAAACGGTGATCGGCGGCGCCTACCGCTGGACCGGCAAGTTCTACGAGGCTGATCCGACCCAGACGTCCGTCCTCTTCATCCAGAAAATCTTCTCCCGGGCCGGGGAGGCCGGCTACTACCAGGGAGATGCCGTGACCTCCAGCCGCCTCAGCCCGACCAGCGAGTTTATGAACTCGATCGATGTCGGCCGGATCAGCGATGAAAAAGGAGAGCGGGTACTCAGGTCCATTCTGGAAGTCTGTGACAAGCTGGTGCAGGACACCCATGGCAGCCCCATCGCGAAAGCGTACGTCCTGCTCAAGTTCGAAGACTTGCTTCGCCTGCGGTCACGCGAATGGGGCCTGCACTACTCCCCGTCCTTGCAGCAGGATCTGCGGGCTCTGCACACGATTCTGGGCTCCACCTCGCTGCGCAGTGAGGACTGGCTCGTGCCGGCCATGCGGGAGAAATGGCTGACTCCTCTCACGGCTTTTTTCAAGCCCCTGCAAGAGCGCGCCTACATGCGGGAGGCGCTCGCCCAGCGGAACTATTTGCGTGCGGCCATCAAGGCCGGGCTGAAATTGGGCGGCTATGTGGAGACCGACCTCTCACTGATTCTGAATCCCCAAGGACGCTCAGCACGTGAGCTGTGGGTGATCGGCAGAGAGGACGGCAAGCCGATCCTCGTGCCCAATCCCACCGCAGGCAAAGCTGCTGCTGAGTCGCCCAAGGCGGTCATCGCCACTGCGTCCATGCCTTTGAGCCCTGTGTTTTTCGTGCCCGCAGACCGGCGCGCGCTGCTGCAGCAGTATAAAGAAGCCCTTTCCTCCAATGGCGTTGAGCTCAATCCGCTGCCCGGTGAATCCCTGTTCCTCATCCAACCCTGATATGAACGAAACAACCTATTGCCTTGAGTGGCGAGGAGCCAGGAAGTCCGGGCTCTCGTATGACGACATCGAGGCCGGACTTGTCGGGGGTGACCTGCATACCTTGTATAAAATTCAGGTGAACGGCAGATGGCTTGTGCTGCGGGACTTCGTGGAACAGCAGCGCCCCCTGCTTGCACCGCCCCCACCTGCAAGGAACCTCCCTTCGCCGAATTTTGCCCATCCCTCTGCTGAGCCACCGCCCAGCGCCGGTTCGCTGCCAAGGCCGGAGTTGCAGTCAGCGGTCCCACCCCCGCCGCCCATGGGCAAGGCCGTGCCCAGTTCTCCAAGCCTGTCCGCAGGTCACAAGGCGGCGAAGCCCGTCTGGTTCTGGCCGACCATCATCCTCTCTTCCACCGTCTGCATTCTGATCGGCGTGGTGCTGGTTTACATGTCAGTCACATCACGTTCGGCCACTCCGCGCGTCGGCGATTCAACCACTGACAATTCCAGTCCCACCACCAGCGTAAAGACATCATCAAATAGTGATGCGGCCCGCGACAAATCAATTCCGCCAAGTGCGCCCCAACATGCCCTTAACAACGAAGAAATTGCCAATCTCAAATCTCCCTATGTGGTCAAGATCAGCACTAGATGGTTGGATGTAGACAAGGAGGGAAAACAGATTGTGGTTGGGGGCAATGGCAGTGGTGTGCTCATCAAACATGAAAATGGCCATGCCTATTTCGTCACGAACAGACATGTCGTCGCGGTTCCCGACAACATAGAGGAAGTTAAATACTCACTCAATTTCATGGGGGCCGACCATCCTTTTGAAGTGGTCAAAATTGGACGCTACGATCTCGACCTGGCCATGTTGCGCATCGAATACTCGGACGCAAAAGCACAGCCACCTTTAAACAGTGTGAAGGTGGACGATTTGAAGACAGGCCAGGAATGCGTCGCGATTGGAAATGCGCTGGGACAAGGCATCAGCGTCACTACAGGTGTGATCTCTGCTTTTGATGAATGGGAGGCTGGAAAGTATGTCCGAACCTCTGCACCGATTAGTTCAGGAAACAGCGGAGGCGGGTTGTTTCGCACCAAAGATGGGGCGCTGATCGGGATAATAACGCTAGGCTCCGGTTCAGCTCCGGGCAAAGTCATCCAAAACGTCAACCGGGCCATTCCCATGGATTATGTGCTCTCAGATCTGTTCTGGGAGAATTTTTAACCACACCGAGCAACGCAGCGCCCCACTCATTTATGGAGAACCATCCACCACTTAAATCCACTGCGAACTCCCCATCGGCTATGATCTCGGGCAGTCCCTTTCAGGATTCCCATAAATCACTCGACTGGTCACGCTCAGACATTGAACGCAGGCTCGGCTTTCGCGGCGGGCGCTTCACCAGTCCGGGCAATACTCTGTCGTTGATCATCGCCCTGCTGCTGACCGCCGCTTTTTACACCGCCATCATCCTGGTGCAGCAAAAGTGGCCTCAGACGCGGTGGTTTGCCGCCATGTTTCTCGAGCGCGGCCCCTGCCCCTACCCCACCATGCTCCTCTTCTTCTGGGCGCTGTCCATGCTGCTGGTGAAATGGCGCAAGCTGGTCTTCCAGCAGCGCGTCTTTGGCCTCTCCATCATGCCGCAGGAGCCTGAATTTGTGCTCACCTCCGCCACGGCCAAGGAGGTGCGCGATCGCATGTGCATGCTGGTGGACAACCCTCATAACTTTGTCCTCTTCAACCGCATCGACCTCGCCCTGGCCAATCTCCACAACATCGGCCACACCTCGGACGTGGCCGCCATCCTGAAGGTGCAGGCGGAAAACGACGAAGCGCAGATCGCCTCCAGCTACGGGATCATCCAGGGGTTCATGTGGGGCATCCCCGTTCTCGGCTTCATCGGCACCGTGCTCGGTCTCAGCGAGGCCATCGGCGCCTTCACCGACACCCTGCAGGCGGGCGGTGACCTGGCGGCCATCCGCACCTCCCTGAAGACCGTGACGGGCGGACTCGCCACCGCTTTCGAAACCACCCTCGTGGCCCTGGTCTGCGCCTTCATCCTGCAGCTCATCGTCAGCTTCATGCAGTCTCTTGAGTCCCAGTTTCTGGACAACTGCAATGACGTCTGCAGCAGACAGGTCGCTGGAAAACTCCGTTTGCAGGAAACCTGACTCCCACCTGCATGAGAAGCCGTTTCAACAAATCAGGCGGCAGCGCCGTGAGCTTCTTCGCGTTTCAGGACGTGATCACGGGCACCACGGGCTTTCTCATCATCGTCACCATTTTCCTCACGCTCAATCTCGACGAGGTCATCGGCGTCAGCAGTGATGCGGACCCCGATGCGGCGCTGGCCGTCACCCTGAAGGACACGCTCGCGGAAATCGTGAAGCTCAAGCAACGGGCCACGATGGCCGTGCTGAGTCCCAACGAAACGGAAGAGACCGTCACGCGCATGATTGAAGAATTGAAGCGCTCGATTGACCGGCTCGATCCTTCCACGCACCCGGATCCAGCCAAGATGGCCGCCGGCGAATCCCCGCTGGAACGGGAGATCCGCATCGAAAAGCAGAAGCTGCTGGCCGCGCTTGATGAGCTTAAAAAGCTGCTGCCAGAGACCACCAAGGAAGCAGCCTCCGCCGAGTCCAAACTGGCGGCGCTGGAGAGCGAGGTCAAAAAAATACAAAGCCAGCTCCAGCAGAGCTATGACCAGCAGAACGTCCTGCGCCTGATTCCGGAGAAGAGCACCACCAACAAAGATCCCGTGCTCGTGGTGGTCGACAAGGACGGCTTTCGCATCCAGCTTTTTGATGGCTCCAAATCAAAGACTGCCGCCTCCCTGAAGGACCTGCTGCAGACACTGACCGCCTTTCCCTCCGCCCAGCACTACATCGTGCTTTATTTCAAACCCTCGGGTGCGCTGCACTTTGACGACATCACCCGCAGGACACGGGAGGCGGGTTATGAAATTGGTTACGATCTCATTCCGGAACACATTCAACTGGAGGCCGTCGGTCCCACCCAGTAACAGGCCATGAGAAAACTGCGCCCCAACCCGGACCAAAGCCTCGACCTGCTGCTGGACACCCTGTGCAACATGTTTGGGGGCATCATCCTCATCTCCTGCCTGCTCGCGCTCCTGACCAATCATCAATCCGCCGCCCCTGGCGATTCGACAGAAAAATCCGGATCGCAGGGCCGGCTGCTTGCGGAGCGAATCGAAGCCGCCAAAAGCGAACTCGCGGGACTGCAAAAGCTCAGCGAAACAATGAAGGACACCGGCCATGACAAGCTTCAGGCCCTCATCAAGGAGCGCAACGAGCTGCAGGCCGCCCTGAACAAGCTGCGCCAGGAGAACTCCGCGCAGATGAATGCTGATGCAGGCACCGCGAAGGATTCGACAGGCGACCTCGCCAAGCTCCGCTCCGAGATCAGGGCGCTCGACCAGCGCATCGCTGACGCCAAGGCCAGAAAAGATGCGGCGGACAAAAAGGCGCGCGACCTCGCGGGCCAGATCCAAAGCCTTCGCAGCAAGATCACCACTGAGGATGAAAAGCGCACCGAACATGTGCGCTTTCCTAAGGAACGGGAAATCACCAAATCACCGCAGAACATCCTGCTCAAATACGGCGCCGTCTATCCCCTGCAAGATGCCTCGGGCGATCAATTTCCCGGAGTCACGCGAATCATGAAGGGTGAGGAGGACTTTGACGCCATCCCCCAAAAATCCCGGGGCATCCCCATCACCGACACTGCGGCGTTGCGCCGCCTCCTGGCCAGCTACAAGCGCTGGGGCAGCTATGTCAGCCTGAATGTCTATCCCGATTCATTCGAGGCCTTCCGCGTCATCAAGACGCTGATCCTCGAAGCAGGCCTCGACTACGGCTTTGATGTGTATCCTGAGCACTTCATCATCACCTTCAGTCCCAAGGGTGCCTCGCCTGCTCCGCTTTGATTGGAGGTGTTCGGATTTCACCATCCGACTCATTTCACGGGCCGCAGATCAAAGCACACGAGCTTGTCCTTCTGCCTCACGATCAGCCGGCCATTGGCGATGGCGGGTGAGGAGCAGCCCATGGCGTCGGTCTTGGCGCGGCCCAGTTGTTCGTAGGCGGCATTGGTGGCCTTCACCATGCGCACGTGCGTGCCATTGTTTTCATAGACGAGCAGCTTGCCGTCCGCGAGCAGCGGGGAGGTGATGGTGCTGTTCACCTCGTTCACCACCCACTTCACCGCACCGGTTTCAAGGTCGATGCACTGGTGCTTTTCCCCGCAGCAGTGATAGACGTTGCCTTCGTAAATGATCGGGCTGCCCGTGTAGCGGCGGGTCACCCAGAAATGCGACCACGCCGTTTTCGGCGTGCCGTCCGCCTGCATCTTGTACGCCCGCAGACCCACGCCTTCGGTGCCGCTGTAAAGCACCAGCCAGTCACCGCTGGTGACCGGCGTGCTCTGGCTGCCGCCTTCGGCCTTCCATTTCACGCCGCCTGTTTCTGGATCGAGCCCGTAAAGCGCGTTGTTGCCATTGATCACCAGGACAGGCTTGCCGCTGCCCGGTGCCCACCAGGTGGGACTGGCGATCACCCCTTTGGCTTCCTTCTGCTCCCACTGCAGTTTCCCATCCGCCTTGGCAAAGGCGCAGGCCACACCGGCGGCCATGAACACCCGGTCCCCCATGATGAGCGGAGACGCGGCAGGCCCCTTCGCCGAGAGCGGCGCTGACCACACAAGCTTGCCATCGGCTTCGTTCACACACAGCAGCTCGGAGCTGCAAGCGGCATACACTTTGCCATCCACCACCGCACAGGTGCTGGAGGACTGCCGGCCACTGGGCTTGCCCGGCTGCGCGTATTTCCAGACCTGCTTCCCGGTGGCCAGGTCCAGGCAAAGGATCACGTCCTGCGCGGTTTTCACGGTGTTCGGCACCAGGGCGATCATCTTCTCCTTCACGTCCGCCGGAAAGCCTTCGTCATCCAGCCATTGGCTGAACGCCGCCGCGCTGGCAAACGGCTTGCCCTGGCGGCTGTTCATCTTGTCCAGCCACTCCAGAGCGATGGCATTCTTGCCCGCCTTGAAGCGGCTGGCCACCCATGAGCCGATGTTGATCTCCTCTTTCTCGTTCAGGTTGTCCTTGCGCCACTGAGCGACCCATTCGTCAAACTTCTCGCCCCGCAGTTTGGGCAGGTTGAGGCGGGTTTCCTCCAGCTTCTTCGCGAGTTCCGGCGTGGTGCCCCGATAATTCAGCGACTGCATCACCTCGGTGTCGATCTCGCGGGTCTCAGAAGGAACGCGCTCATGCCACACCACGCTGATGAACACCTTTTCTCCGCTCACCACCGGACTGCCGTGGCCGCCGTAGTCGTTGCTCGGGATGAACTCGCTCTCCCAAACCTTTTTCAGCCCCTCGGTTGGAAAAGCATCCGCGATCGGGCTCGTGTCCTGCGAAACCCCGTTGCGGTCCGGGCCACGCCATTGATTCCAGTCACCCGCCCAGGCGGTGGAGGCAAACAACAAGACATGCGCGGCTGCAAGGGTGCTTTTCATGAGCAGCCGTTAACGGCCTCACCATTCCGGAAGTTTCACCCGGCATCATCGGTTCGCCTTATCGGAGTGAAATGGTACGCAGGGAGGGGATCGAACCCTCGACCAATTGGTTAAAAGCCAACTGCTCTACCGCTGAGCTACCTGCGCATTTCCCGAAGGGGGGCGGGTATGTATTCACAAGAGCGTTCAGTGCAAGCCGGAATATGCTCCGGAGCGGACTTTCTGCACTAAAACCTCGAGGCCGTTTTCTGGCCGCACGACGTGAAAGGCGTGGATTCCGCAGCTCTGCGCCCCTTTCAGATCACATTTCAGGTCATCGCCGATGTGCAGCGCCTCCTGCGGCAGGCAGTCACCGGCAACCAGCGCCGCCTCAAACATGCGTGGGTGGGGCTTGGCCGCGCCTACCTCGCTGGAGATGATGACCTGCCCAAAGAAACGCAGCAGATCATGCCCCGCCAGGATGCTGCGCAGCCGACGGTCGAAATTTGACACCACCAGCAGCCGGTGATCACGCGCCAGGTCCTCCAGTGTGGGCACCACGTCGTCAAAAACGCTCCAGGCCTGCGGCTGCGCATAGTGCAGGTAGAGCCCGCTGAACAGCGTCTCCAGCGTGGCCTCCGCCAGCGGAGCTCCCAGCACCCGGCCAAACACGTCCCCCACCAGAGCCAACCACCAGCCACGGTCATCATCCGCAGAGGCTTGCCCTGTGGGATGCAACGGCGGTGGCGTTTCTTTCCAAGCCATGCGGAAAGCCTGCATGATGGCCTCTGGCGCGGCCACGATCCCCTGCTGCAGGGCATGCTGCGCATACGTCTTCCCCACGGGCTCTGCCGGCCGGATCAGGGTGCCGGCCGCATCAAAAAACAGGGTTCGCAGCGGCATGGGCTGTTAAAACAAAAACGGGAGCGACCTTGCAGTCGCTCCCGTGGGAAAATCAGATCGTTTTACTTGGAGGCCGTCACCGGATTCTTGCCGTAGGTCACTTCCTGCTCAGGCTCGACTGGAAGCTGAGGCAGGCGGCAATGCCAGCTGGAGCCCGGGAGGAGGTAGCCACCGTTGAGATCGTTCAGGCTGCCCACCATGTATGGCTTGGGCTCAGGAGGAGTGATGATGTCCACAGCACCAAAGAGGCCGCGGCTGACGGTTTCGCCATAGGTGTAAAGAGCGCTCTGGTAAACCCGCTTCGTCGCCACCATGCCACGCTGCATGACGCCCGTGGCCACTCCGGGCCAGCGGCGGATCACGCGAACGCCGAATCCGGCGGTGTCATCCACCGTGTCCATGGCGTAGTCGGCGTAGCGGTTGGTCTCGCGGAAAGCGATGTCGTCGGTGCGATACACCGCATCCATGCCGATGTTCGTGTAATCGCGGGCCTGGCGATCAACCACCTTGCCGCCGGCATTGGAGCCGTCATCGACGATGTCCAGCACGCTGGTTTCTGCCTGCCCGACGCCCTGGCTGACGTAACCAAGGCCTTTGTTCACATACCCAGCATCACGGCAAGGCAGAACCGAAGAAGGACGCGGGTTGTTCACGACGTTCTGTGTGCTAGTGCAGGAGGCGAGAGTGGAGAGCAGAACTAGGGGCAGGAGCAATTTCATAGAATATCTGATTCTGTCGGAAAGGAGCATGAATTGTCAAAGCTAAAATCCGTCAATCTCCGCTAAATGCGCGTCAGAATGATATAGAAACTGAAAGACCCCTGTCGGCAGGTCGTTATCGCGCCATCCCCCACTGTCTATTCCCATGAAGCTGAATCCTCTCTGCGCCGTCATTGCCTCGCTCGCCTCTTCGGCCCTGCTGGCCCACGCCGCCCCCGATCTCAAGGCCACGGCCGCCAAGATTGACGAACTCGTCAACGCCAAGCTCGCCAAGGAGAAAATCCAGCCCAACAAGCCCGCCAGTGACGAAGTTTTCGTCCGCCGCGTGTTCCTCGACATCGTCGGCCGCATCCCCACTCTGCAGGAAACCACCGAATTCCTCAAAAGCAGCGACGCCGACAAGCGTGAAAAATTGATCGACAAGCTCCTCGCCAGCGACGGCTACGTCCAGAATTTCTACAACTACTGGGCCGACATCCTGCGCATGAAGAGTCAGATGGTCGGCGGCGGCCAGAGCCTGCCCGCCTTTTACGGCTACTCCAAGTGGCTGAAGGACAGCCTGCGCGACAACAAGCCCTATGATCAGATGGTCCGTGAAGTCGTCACCGCCGACGGCAAGAGCTACGAAAACGGCGCCATCGGTTTCTACATCCGCGATTACAACATGCCGCTCGATAACATGGCGGTCACCACCCAGATCTTTCTGGGCACCAGCATGGTCTGCGCCCAGTGCCACAACCATCCGTTCGATAAATGGACGCAGATGGACTACTACCAGATGGCCGCGCACACCTACGGCATGACCGGCAGCAATGGCGTGACCAATCCACTCCTCGCTCAGGCCATCTATGGCGGCGGACCCGCCAAGAACAAGGCCAACCGCTATGGCGGTGCGGTGTCCAAGTTTCCCCTGCCCGAAGGCATCGAACGAAAAGACGTGGGCCGCGCCATGACGGAAATCCTCCGCCCCCTGCGCTACAACACAGTTCTGGATCAGACGGGTAAAAAGGCGCTCCTGTTGCCGCATGACTACCAGTATGCTGACGCCAAGCCGAAGCAGAAAGTCGCCCCCCTCATTCCAGCTTCCTTCAGCAAGGATGGCAACATCGTGAAGGAAGGCGCCAAGCCAATCACCGCCTACGCCGCCTGGATGACCAGCAAGGACAACCCGCGCTTCACCACCGTCATCGCCAACCGCCTGTGGAAGAAGCTCATGGGCCAGGGAATCATTGAACCCGTCGATGAGATCACCGACAGCACCGTGCCGAGCAATCCTCAGCTCATGGCCTTCCTCGAAGACACTATGAAGGCCTCCAATTACGACATGAAGGCCGTCCTCCGTGCCATCCTGAACTCCCAGGCCTACCAGCGCGAGGCGTACACCAAGGATGTGGAACTCGGAGAAATCTACAACTTCCCCGGCCCCCTCCTCCGCCGCATGAGCGCCGAGCAGATCTGGGACAGCATGGTCGCCCTTTACAAACCCGGCGCGGACAATCCGAGCATCTCCACCAAGGTGGAGGCCGAGATCGCCCTGCGCCGCATCGAGTGGCTGGACCGCGCGCTCAACAGCCTCTCCCCCCAGCAGCTTCAGGCCTGCACCATCGCAGTCGCTCAAAAGCAGAAGGAACTTGCCGCCGAAGTCCGCACCGCCCAGGAAACGATGGACGCCGCCTCCAAAGCCAAGGACGAAGCCGCCATCCGCGCCGCCCGCAAGGCCATTCAGAGCCAGCGCAAGCGCATCGACGAAGCGGTGGACGCCGTGGTCTATGACGCCGGGTTCAAGCGTTTCGCCGAACTGGCCCGGGAAGGCAAGCTGGGAGACTTCTATCAGGATGCCGACTTTGTCCGCGAAGTGAACGCCGTCCTCAAACTTAAAAAAGACGGCGAAGACCTGAGCATGGACGAGGCGCTGGCCATTCTGGCCAAGCAACGGCGGGCCAAGCTCAATGAACTGGCCAAAGCCCGCTTTGCCGCCGATGCCGGACGTTTTGACGCCGATGACAAGAATGAAAAAGCCTCCCTCAAGGCCTGGGAAAACTATCGCGACACCTACATGCTCCGCGCCGCTGATCTGCGCAGCCCGGCCCCCAACGGCCACTTCCTGCGCGAGTTCGGCCAGAGCGACCGCGAACTCGTCCAAAATTCCAACAATGAGGCCAGCGTGAGCCAGGCGCTAACCCTGCTCAATGGCAAGGTCTTCAACAATCTCATGAACCGCTACACCGTCATCGCCCGGGCGATGGACCGGGCCAAAAAGGACGGCCCGGACGCGGTCATCGACACCGTCTATCTCAGCCTGCTCAGCCGCAAGGCCACCCCTGAGGAAAAAGCCCTGCTCCAGCCCATCGCGGACAACGCCGACGGCACCGACCGCGGCGACGTCCTGTGGACCGTGTTGAACACCCGTCAGTTCTTCTTCATTCAGTGATGGAGTGATGGAGCGCACGCGTCCCGCGTGCAGTATCCGGCGTCCTCGCCGGATACAGACTCCACGTGAACGCAGGGTGCTACGTTCTCATGCACCTTGAAACCCGCCAAGGCTCTTGATCACCCAGCAGGAGTCGCACGCCCAGGAACGGTCTTCAGCGGGACGCTGAAGACAGCCTGCGGGACGCAGGCGCTCCATTAATCTTCCCTACGCCAGAACGCCCTTCACCACTTCCCCCGCAATATCCGTGAGCCGGAAATCGCGGCCCGCGTAACGGTAGGTGAGTTTCAAATGATCCAGTCCCAGCAGGTGCAGGATGGTGGCATGCAGATCATGGATATGGACTTTATCCACCGCCGCGTAGTAGCCATAGTCGTCCGTTGCGCCATAGGCCGTGCCGGGTTTGCTGCCGCCACCGGCCAGCCACATGGTGAAGCCGTGCGGATTGTGGTCGCGCCCGTCACTGCCCTGCGCCACCGGCGTACGGCCAAATTCGCCGCCCCAGACCACCAGCGTGTCTTCCAAAAGCCCGCGTGATTTGAGATCCGCCAGCAGACCCGCGATGGGTTTATCGACTTCCGCCGCGTTTTTCGTGTGGCCTTTGAGCAGATCGCTGTGCTGGTCCCACTGCACAAAGCTGTCGCTATGAGTGACCTGTACGAACCGCACGCCGCTTTCAGCAAAGCGCCGCGCCATGAGGCACTGGCGGCCAAAATTTGCCGTCACCGGATCATCGAGGCCATACATCTTGCGCGTGGCCTCCGTCTCACCGGAGATGTCCTGCAGGTCCGGCAGCGTCGATTGCATACGGTAAGCCAGCTCAAAGGAATTGATGCGTGCCTCCAGGGCCGCATTCGCCCCGGCCACCTCCAGATACGAGTGATTCATCTGCGACACCAGATCCAGCTGCGCACGCTGCTGCTCCGGTGTGAGCATCTTGTTGTGGATGTGCTTCACCACTGCCTGCTCCGCAGGCACGCTGGCATTGCCCAGCGGCGTGCCCTGGCAGTAAGCCGGCAGGAAGGCGGAGCTCCAGTTGCTCACGCCGCCATGCGCCAGAGTCGGGCAGATGGTGACAAAGGCCGGCAGGTCCGAATTCTCTGTACCCAGTCCGTAGCTGACCCATGAGCCGAGACTCGGCCGCACAAACGTGTCGCTGCCCGTGTGCAGCTTGAGCAAAGCCCCGCCGTGTGCGGGATTCGTGCCGTGCATGGAGCGGATGACGCACAGGTCATCCACATGCTTGGCCACATGCGGAAAGAGATCGCTCACCGGCAGGCCGCTCTGGCCGTACTGGCGGAATTTCCATGGCGACTTCAGCAGGTTCCCTGTCTCGGCGAATTTTACGCGGGGCAGCGCAAAGGGCGGTGGCTTGCCGTGGTCGCGATCCAGCATCGGCTTCGGATCAAACGTGTCCACCTGCGAAGGGCCGCCCTTCATCAGCAGAAAAATCACCCGCTTCGCCTTGGCGGGGAAATGAGGATGCTTCGGCGCCAGGGGATCAATCACCGCCGCCTTGGCAGATTCCAACCCCAGCACGCCCTGCAAAGCCAGGTACCCAAATCCTGCGCAGGAGCTGCGCAGCATCTCACGGCGGCTGAACGGCGGCATGGAAGGCATGTTTCTCACACAGCAACATACGGACCGGAAACGCAGGCTCTTGCTCTTTGTCTTTCCCGGACCGGTTTGAGCCGGATTTGGAGGTGAGGTCCTCCCACCAGCCTAACGACTGGCAGCGAAGTGAGGAAGAGCCACCTTGAACATGGTCCCCTTTCCTGCTTCGGATTCAAAGGTGATTTCCCCGCCTAGAAGATGGGTCAGGTACCGTGAAGCCAGCAGCCCGAGCTTTAGGCCTGACGAATGAGAACCCGAGACATGGTGCATCACGCGGAAGATTTGTCGTGCTTCCACGAGGCTGATTCCATCCCCGTTATCCGTGACCGTCAGCAGAAGCCGCTCCGGCCCGTCTTCGGACACGTCGACTTGGACGAGCCCTCTTTTGGCGGAGCGAATCGCGTTGCTGACGAGATTGTCGGCTATGAAGTTGAGCGTTCTTGGATCGGTGATGATGACTGCCGGCTCGTGGGTTTGTTTGCACGCCAACTGGGTGCGCGCCGCCCCTGCCAGGACGCGATGTCTCAGCGCAAGTTCATTGAGAAATGTGGCCACGTCCACGGGCTCAAGCCGGGGACGCCATTCGCCTGCGAGAAACGGGGAATACTGTTGGATGCGGTCCAGAAGCTTTTGCAGGAGCATGCCGCTCAACGCGAGCCTTTCCACGACCTCCGCCGCTCCCTGATCTCTGGGGCTTTCGATCAGAGATGCCGCGTAAAGGAGGACAGACTGCAGGGAGTTGCGCAGTTCATGAGTCACCCCCTGCATCAGGTGCAGTCTTGAGTGAGCAGCCGGCATGGAGAGTTCAGAGGCCCTCACCAGTTCTTCTTTCGCTTCCCTGAGCTGGCGGGTGCGCAGGGCGATCTCCCCCTCCTGCGCTTTCACAAATTGCAGGCAGTAGTTCGCGGCCTTCAAGTCAAAAAAGAGCCGGGCCTCACGACATGCCTCGTTTAGAAACCCGACATCCACACATCCCTTCAATCGCAAAAATTCCAGCACAACCACCTCGCTGATGCCGCTCAGGGCTTTGATGACCGCATCAAGCCTGTGCCCTGCCTGGCACTCAATCCCTCCCGCCGGCATGGACGGCACTTCCGCCCGGGCTGCCATGACCTGAGGCAGAACCGAACTCAACTCATCCAGCAACAGCGGCAGATTCCTTTGAATCGTTTCCAGCATGGCTTGATTCGCCCTCTCGCTTCTTCCCTCGGCAAACGCCGCTGCGCATTCGGAAAGAATCCGGGCCTTGTTGTCTTCCAGACATTGCCCCAACACCCCGGGATCTGAAGGTTCGCGTGGTCGATGCGCGGTCATTTGGCAGCACCCTTCGTTTCTGTTGCCAGCATCTGAAGTGTCAAATGACAGCCCCGAGGCGCATAAGCCTCCACAATTGATCCTAAGCAGGTCCTGGCTTGGCGGAAAAAGGTTCTCATGAACTAGGGTCGTATGATCAAATTCTACGTTTCAGGATCCACACGAGCGCGTCAGTTTTTCCCTTCGAAATATGCACGCAAATCCGCAGGTGCACGCGATTTCAAAGCGAATCCATTTAAAGCCATGCCACCCCTCATAACCGTCGAACGCGTTGAGACAAAACAAACCCTCATCGAAGTTGCCGCCAAAAGTCCGGAAGAGGCGTTCTCCGAAGTCAAAGCCGGCCAGGGCCACGAATTGGGCACGGTCAAAAACTCTGAGCTTTTGATCCGTGACTCTGGCAAGCCCAAGAAGTCCCATCATTGAATTGAAGGGACGCACCGCCAGAAGGTGCTCTCTGCGTTGCATCAGGAAGCGCCCTGATTGGACCATCAGGCAAGCAAGCGCGATGAACAGCAGGGCTCTTCTTCGACACACAGCCGCCCAGCCAACACCTGGCTGCTGGAAAACGCTCCCCGAAAGATGGCCCGGAAACGAATGGGTGAGGGTTTTGACCAGCCCTCTGAATCAATTGCTCCTCAGGCCCGCCCGGTCGCAGGCGTGCGGCGCTGGTCGTCATGGAAGAACTTCTCCATGCGCTCGCGCAGGTCGGCATAAAAATTGCGGGACATCTCCTCGATCGCATCAGCCGTGTGGCTCACGCCGCTCTTCGCCGCCAGCTCCCGCGCCAGGCGGCTGCGCTCTTCAAACTCGCGCTCCAGGTCCATGAGGTAGACCAGGAATTCCTTGGCCGACCGCGCACCATCCACGCTGGTGATCAAGGAACGCTCCATGGTCTTGTTCCTTGTCAGGTTCAGCATCTTGCTTCCGGCCAGCTCCTTCATCTGCAGACTGAAGCCTTCCATGAAGGCCTTCCGCTCGCCTTCAAAACCCATTTCCTCGCGGTCCAGCAGCGTGTCATACGGGCCGGGCTTGGAAAAGAATTTCATGATCAGCGGGATCGTGTCCACCAGCATGAAGAGCAGCGTCAGCACCAGGTAGGCGACCAGTGCAAACGTCCCGCCCTGCGCCCCCTGCTCAAACAGCTCATGCAGCGCCAGCGTCTGCTTCAGGATGTCCCGGCGCGGTTCATCGCGGATTTTGGCGACCCGCAGTTCCTCGTCCGTGCCGAGCCGGGCGATCTCCTCGTTCATGTTTTTCTGCTGGAGCAGCAACGCGTCGATCTGCGTTTTGAGCGTCTCGCGGATGGCGTTCTGCTGGCCCACAAACTGGTCCGCCTGCTCCGTCTGCACCTTCTGTTTCAGCGCGGCGATGCGGTCCCGCTCCGCCTTGTTCAGCGCCGCTTCTTCGGCAGCCTTGGCATCCAGCGCGGCGTTCACTCCGTCTTCGGCGGCCTTGATTTCCGCCACCAGCGCCACGCGGTTCTTCGTCATCGTGTCCAGCACCCCGCTGAGGCGGGCGCTCTCCGCACGCCGCCAGGTGAGCTGGTCTTCCTGAATGCTCTTGGCACGCGGCCCCAGGCCGAGGATGCCGCTGCGCTGGCCGTTCACTTCCCGCTCAAACTCCGTCTGCCAGTGGTTCAGCTCCTCGGCGATTTTCTGGTAGTCTTTGCTCAGCGTGGCCATCTCCGTGTCCAGCTTCGTCAGGCGCTCCTTGCCCGGCGCCACCGCCTCGGCGATCTTGCTTTCGCGTTCGACCTTCGCCGCCTTTTCGTCCTCCGTCAGCGGCTTCTCAATGGGCTTGCCCTGGTCATCGAGGAACTTCGCCTGGAAGGTCGCGTTCCAATTTTCGCGCTGTTTCGCGATCTCCTCCTCCAGCGGCACCAGCCGCGCCTCCACGGCGATTTTCTGCTGCTTGGAAACTTCACGCGCCGCCTCAATCTCGCCCTGACGGTGCTTTTCAATGACCGAGGAAATGGTGTCCTTGAACAGCAGAAGCGTGAGCGGATGTGAAATCGTGATGCCCATCAGCGCCGCCACCACCATGCGCAGCGAAAACTGCGACACCTTGCGGAAAAAGGACTGGTAGGCCCGGTACGTCGCCAGCAGCGCACGGTCCACTGTGAGGATGATGAACGACCACACCAGCGACACCGGCGCGATGATGTACCAGTTGTCTGTCAGCGTGCTCAGCGCATACGCGCAGGCGATGATGGCAAACGTGGAGGGCACCAGCACCGTCGCGCCAAAGGCCACGTACTTGCGCCGCTCCCACGCGGGGCAGGCATCGAGGTTGTCGGAGGAGGCTGCGGAGAGCCAGAAAAAGACGCGTTCGATGCGTTGCAGGAGGTTCATGGGCGTGTGGGGCTGCCGAATTCGAAGTGTGCGGGCGGGCGCAGGATTGTCAATCTGCGCGAATGGATTATTGAGACCTCCTATGACGCCAGTCCTCGACAATGCATTCATTTGCGATTCCGCGCCTGCGGAAGTCATGGATCAGGCCTGGGCCGCAGGCTGGCGGCATTTTGGCAGTTATTTCTTCCGCTACAGCACCCAGCGGAGCCCGGACGGCAGCCTCCAAACCATCACGCCTTTGCGCATCGACCTCGCCGCCTGCACCTTCACCAAAAGCCAGCGCCGCGTGCTCAACAAGAACACCGGCCTGCGCAGCGAGATCGCCCCCGCCGCCATCGACGACGAACTGCGCGCCCTTTTCCAGCGTCACAAACAGCGCTTCACCGACAACATCCCCGACACCCTCGAAACCTTTCTCGGCCCCGATCCCTCCTGCGGCCCTGGCGAATGCCGCATGCTGCGCGTGTTTGACGGCCCCAGTCTCATCGCGGCCAGCTTCTTCGATCTCGGCCAGCAATCCGCCTCAAGTGTTTACGGCATTTTTGAGCCCGACCACTCCAAGCGCAGCCTCGGCACCTTCACCCTGCTTCAAGAGATTGACTTCTGCCGCGCCGCCGGCCTGCGCTGGCTCTACACGGGCTACGCCACCCGCGAGCCCAGCGTTTATGATTACAAAAAGCAGTTTCGCGGCACCGAGTATCTCAACTGGAGCGCGGGGGAGTGGCTGCCGCTCTCAGCAGCCCCGCAGCCACACTAACGTGCCACAAACGGCCAGATCAGCGGGATCAAATAAACAGACGCGCCCCAGAAAATGAGGTTCAAAGGTACCCCCACGCGGAGGAAGTCGCTGAATCGGTAGCCCCCGGCATTGTACACCATCGTATTCGTCTGGTAGCCCACCGGGGTGGCAAAGCTGGTGGAGGCCGCGAAGGTCACGGCCACGAGAAAGGGCTTGGGGTCCAGACCGATGCTCTGCGCGGTTGCGATGGCGATGGGGGCGATGAGAACGGCGGCGCCGTTGTTGCTCATGCACTCAGTGAGGATGGCGGTGACGAGATAAATCGCGGCCAGCAGCGCGGTGGGATTCTCCCGGCCCGCGAGGTGGAGAACCACGTCCGTGATGGCCTGCGCAGCGCCCGTTTTCTGCATGGCGATGCCCAAGGGTAATATGCCCGCCAGCATGATGAGCACACGCCAGTCCACCGCACCGTAGGCCTGCTCAGGGCGCAGGCATTGCAGAATGATGAGCACCAGCACCCCTCCAAGGGCGCCCACAAGAATGGGCAAAATTCCCAATGCCGCCAGCAGGACGACGACGGCAAACACGGCCAGCGCGAGGAAGGCCTTGCCGCGCTCGCGCACGGGCGCCTCCAACTCGTTGAGCACGAGCAGGCCGTCCTCCGCACGCACCCGGTCGATGTCCGCCTGCTCCCCCAGCAGCAGGAGGGCATCTCCAATGCGCAGCCGGACGGTGGAAAGTTTTTCACGCAGCACGTGGCCGGTGCGCTGCAAAGCGAGGGCGATGACGCCGGTCTTCTGACCAAAGCGAAGATCGACAAGCGTGCGCCCGATGAAGGGCGACCCGGGCGGGACAATCGTCTCGCACAGCTTCACATCGCTGGAGCGGATCGTTTCGTCTCTCAGCTTGAATTCGGGCTCGATCTCCAGATTCAGATCCTTGGTCACGGCGAGAAGTTTGTCCGGCCTCGCGCGGACGAGCAGGAGGTCCTCGGCATGGATGCTCTCGCCCACGGCCGCCAGCAGGGCGCGGGTGCCACGACGAATCTCCAGCACGGTGACATCATGATCCCTCGACAGCGAAGTCTGGCCGATGCGCTGACCGATCAGAGGAGAGCCCTCCATGACACGCAGCTCGGTCACGTATTGGTCCAGCTGGTACACATCCGTCAGCTGCTCAGCACGGCGGTGCGGCAGCAGCCATCCGCCAAGAAACACAAGATAGCCTCCCCCGATGAGCGTCAGCAAAAGTCCCAGCGGGGCAAATTCGAACAGGCTGAATCCGCCCAGCCCCGACTTCTCATAGATCGAGTTGACGAGCAGATTCGTGGAGGTGCCGATGAGCGTGCAGACTCCGCCAAACTGGGAGGCAAAGCTCAGCGGTATGAGCACCCGTGACGCAGGCACCTTTTTCGCCGTTGCGGCAGCAATGACCAGCGGCAGGAAGACGGCGACGGCGGCTGTATTGTTCACAAAGGCGGACACCGGCGCCACGCAAAGCATGACCAGCAGGCAGAACAGGCGCGGACTGTGACCGCCGCTTTTGGACAGCAGCCTGCCCAGGGAGTCGAGCGCGCCAGTCCTCTGCAGCGTGGAACTGAGCACAAACATGCAGCCCACGGTAATGACGGCCGGATTGGAGAAACCCGCGATGCCCTCCTCCATCGTCACCACGCCTGTGATGAGAAGCACGGCTGCGGCCAGCAGTGCGACGATGTCCACCGGGAGCTTTTCCGTGGCAAAGAGAATCACGGCCCCGAGGAGCGTGATGAGGGTCACCCAAAGATCAAAATTCATGCACACAAGAATCGTGCCAGAGGGGAACCGCGCTGCCGGACCCATGGATAGGGTGAAAACTGATCATGAGGAGAGCCGGCATAAAATGCAGCCGTGGTGAGGCAGAAAGATCTGGCTTCGACCGCACATCAGACTCATGCGCGGATACGAGTGCAAGCTGCGGCAGGTTATCGGAAACAGCCTCCGTCCACAAATGATCAACCTTGATGCGCGCAGCAAGATTCACACGGCCGTTCATGCCTGCAGAAGCGTACGACAAACCCGCTTCTGGCTGTTACTGCATCCAAACCGGCATCCGCTGAAGCCTGACCCTTCCCACGCATGACTGCATCTCCCATCGAAATCCTCGCCACTTCCCTCTTTGCCATCGCCGTGCTGCACACCTTTGCGGTCAAGCGTTTCGCCCACTGGGCTGCGCGGTATCCGGAAGGCTCCATCATGGAGAACATCCTGCATTACCTCGCCGAAACCGAGGTGGTCTTTGGCCTCTGGGGAGCGGCGCTGTTTGCGGGAATCATCGCGATGAAGCACTCGCTCCATGATGCCGTGGTTTATATCGACGGACTGAATTTCACGGAGCCCAAGTTTGTCTTTGTCGTCATGGTCGTGGCGGCCACCCGCCCTGTGGTGCAGCTGGCGGAGGCCTGCATCTCAGGCCTCGCACGCGTGCTGCCTTTTCAGACCAGCGTGGCCTACTACTTTGCCGCTCTTTCCTTCGGCACCCTGCTGGGCTCCCTCATCACCGAGCCTGCGGCGATGACCCTGATCGCCATTCTCCTCAAGCGCCGTTACTTTGACTGCGGCATCGGCACAGGCCTCGCCTATGCCACGCTCGGCCTGCTGTTTGTGAACATCTCCATTGGCGGCACGCTCACGCATTTTGCCGCGCCCCCTGTGCTCATGGTCGCCTCCAAGTGGCAGTGGGACACGTGGTTCATGCTCACCCACTTTGGCTGGCGTGCCATGGCCAGCTGCATCGTGGCCACCGCGCTCATCACCTTCCTCTACCGCGCCGAACTGCACCGGGTGGAGGTGGTGGAGCAGCCCGCGCAGCCCCTGCCCGCATGGCTCACCGCGCTGCATGTCGTCTTCCTGGCGCTCGTCGTCCTGTTTGCCCATCACCCGGATGTGTTCTTTGGCGTTTTCATGCTCTTTCTCGGCATGGTCAGCGCCACGAAGGAGTATCAGGACGATCTGCGCCTGCGCGAGGGCCTGCTCGTCGGCTACTTCCTCGCCGGACTCGTCACGCTCGGCTCGCTGCAGTCCTGGTGGCTGCAGCCCCTCATCGCCGGGCTCGATGGCGCCAGCATGTACTTTGGAGCCACCGGCCTGACCGCCCTGACCGACAATGCCGCGCTGACCTATCTCGGCTCCCTCGTCGAAGGCATTTCGCCAAAGCTGCAATACGCCCTCGTCGCCGGAGCGGTCACCGGTGGCGGCCTCACGGTCATCGCCAATGCGCCCAATCCCGCCGGCATCGGCATCCTGCAAAGCTCCAAAGCCTTCAACAACGAAGGCATCAGCCCCCTGCGCCTCTTCCTCGGGGCCTTGCTGCCGACCAGCATCGCCATCGTGTTCTTCTGGCTTGTCTGATGCCGGATGGATTTTCTCCCGTCCTACCGCCGGATGTGCAAAAACAAATTCACACCCTCAGGCTCCCACATCACCTCGATCGAATCCGCCGGCGCTCCGGCCTCCAGCGCCAGTTCGCGCAGGTGAGCCCGCGTGCGGTGTTGCAGCACCCAGTCACCCAGCAGTTCCATGTAGTCACGGCTCGGGTTTTGGTCGGAGAAATTCCCCACCACCACTTCCCCGCCCCGCTTGGCCACCGCCATCAACGCCTTGAGCAGAAAGACAAACGTCCGGTCCGTGAGGTAGTCAAACAGGCCCGCCGACCACACCAGATCGTACCCTTTCGCCGGCAGAAAGCGCAGCACATTGCGGTGGTAAAATTCCACCCGGTTGGCAAACGGCGCGCACAGCTTCTTCGCCCGCTCAATGGCATGGATCTCGGCGTCCACGCAGTCGAAAAACACCTCGCAGTCAGGATTGTCCAGCACCCACTCGCGCACATCACGCGCCGGACCGCTGGCCACGTTCAGCACATTCAGCGGGGCCTTGGTGCGCCCGGCGGAGTGGGAGTGCAGCAACTGGTGAAAGTAGGCCTTGCGGTTGCGCACCGCATTGGGTGCCGCCTGCGAATGAAAATAAAGATCCCACCGCCTCAGATGCGGCTCCTGAGCTATCTGCATCGTATAGATGGCCTCAATGATCTCAAAATCACCGCTGTAGCCGTATTTCTTCCCCAGCGCCCGCGCCTGCATCGTTCCTTCCAGGTGGCGGTTGGTAACGTCTTGAGCGTAAGCCAGCACGTCATCCCGGGCGATCACTCCGGCCCGCACAGCATCCCCAAGATGCCGCAGTGCCCGGTTCATGTGCCCATAGTCATTTGGCATCGGCCCACCTTGAGCTATGAACTCGCGCAGGAGGTCATCGCACTGGATCAATGGCGCAAAGTCATTCTTTCGAACGGTAGGACTTTCTTGGAGGACAGTGGGCGGCATGCGCAGGAGATGGCCGGTTAGGTCGGCGGGTTTACTTATTTGATAATAAGCCTCTCCTGATCTTTCGGGAAGTAAAAAATTATTAACATCAAGCTATCAAATCAGTCAAAATTATTAATTATTTTAAAATTTATACACTTCATGACTAATCAGAGCTGGACAGCGTCAGCTATTTGCAAAAAAGCCAGCCATCGCGTTCTCGGCACTCATTTCTGCCGCCTCCTTTGTTGAGAATGAGGCGGATGGATGCCTCATTCTAAGTGGCAGCCATTCCGCGCTCATTCACAAAAATGTGCATTCCGCGTAAAAAGCCGCCTCCAGCTGGAGATAACAGGGTGTCCCCACATGTCCCCCTCCGAAAACGAACGCCACCACCGCTTCCTGCGCAGCTTCACCGCGCATGAGCCCGCCATCCGCGCCCACGTGCGGCGACTGGTGCCCGCACGGGCGGATGCCGATGACGTGATGCAGGAGATCAGCGTGGTTCTCTGGGAGAAATTCGACTCATTGCGCGAGGGCGGAGATTTCAAAGCCTGGGCCTTCGGTGTAGCACGCTACGAGGTCCTCGCCTGGCTGCGGGACCGCGGCCGTGATCGCCTCGTCCTAGATGAAGAAGTCATCACCAAGATCGCCGAGGAAACCACCGTCCTAGAGCCGCAACTGGAGCGCCAGCGCGAGGCCTTGGAGCACTGCATGCAAAAGGTGCCCGAAGAGCAGCGCGGCCTCCTCATGCAGGCCTACCAGCCTGACTCCAGCATCCAAACCGTCGCACAGGGCAGCGGCCGCACCGTCCCGGGCTTTTACCAGTGGCTGCACCGCATGCGCAAGCTTCTGCTCGACTGCATTCGCCGCGCCATGACTCAGGAGGTGGCCTCATGAAAGCGGAGCTGGAAGTTCTCACCACCGTCTATCTCGACGGCACCATCACGCCGCCACAGCTGCAGCAGCTCAATGCCCTGCTGCTGGCCGATGCCGAAGCACGCCGTGAATTCGCCGAACTGCTCAATGTGGACTCCGCCCTCGCAGCGCTGGCCGCAGATTGGACACCACCTCAAGTCGCCGCAAAGCCGCTCAAGCAAACCCGTTGGCTGACCGCCTCACCGCGCTGGCTCGCCGCAGCCGCCTGCATCTCCTTGCTGCTCGGTGCCTGGTTTTGGCAGGACACCCATCGCGCCTTTGCCACCGTGGGCAAAGCCGCCGGTGTGGTGGAGCTCGCGGATGGCGCAAACCTGCGCGGCGAATCGTATGCCATCAGCGCGGGCAGCATCTCCCTCACCACCGCACGCGGCGCACGCATCGTGATCGAGGCTCCGGCTGAGTTCCGCTTTGAATCCGCGCAGCGTCTGCACATGAAGCGCGGCCGTCTTGCTGCCGATGTCCCACCTTCAGCCAAAGGCTTCACCGTCATCACCCCCACCGGAGATGCCGTGGATCTCGGTACACGCTTCGGCGTGGATGTGCCCTCCAGCGGCTCCGCAGAAGTCCACGTCTTCCAAGGCGAGGTCATCACCAAGGCCTCCGGTGCGCAGGCCAATCAAAGCCTGCGCGGTGGCGATGCCGTCTCGTTTGCTCAAGGTGCCAGCACCGCACGCGAGCTGCGCTCCTCCGCCTTCATTCAGCCCGATGAACTCCCCGGCCTCACCGCCGGACTCGCTGCTGGTCAGCGCGCGCGCTCCACCGCAGCCGTCGCCGCTTTGAAGCAGGACCCAGCGCTTATTGCGCTGCTCGATTTCGAATCCGCCGAGGAACTCCCCGGTGTGTACCGCCGCGTGCAGGGTCGCTGGCCCGGCTCGCACGCACCAGAGTTTGTGAATGTGGGCGATCACTTGAAACTCGATGTCGGCGGTGGCCGCGACTGGCCGCAGCTCACGCTCGCCGCCTGGGTGCGCATTGACCGCCTAGGCGCTCCCTACCAGTCCCTGCTGCATACGGATGGCTGGAGCGGCAACAACCCCGGCCAGGTGCACTGGATCATCAATCGCGACACCACCATGCGCCTCGCCCTCATCGGAAACACCCTCGCCCCGGGTGCCACCGAGCGCCAGGGCCACCCCGACTCCCGCACCCCCGTGCTGCCAGAGCAGGGCCGCTGGGTGCATCTGGCCACCGTCTATGATTCCACACGCGGCACTGTGCGCTTTTATCTCAATGGTCAGTTCGACAGTGAAACTCACCTGCAGACCGCGCACCCCGCACGCCTCGGCCCTGCGCAGATCGGCAACTGGAACCAGCAGGACCGCAAGCTCAGCGGTCGTGTCGATGAACTCCTCCTGCTCGGCCGCGCCATGTCAGACGATGAACTCCGCGCCCTCCACGCCGCAGGCAATCCCTACCGCTGATCACACTTCATGAAGCTGGCCGCCCTCATTCTCCTCGCCTCCTCCAGCCTCGCCGCTGCCGTTGACTTCGTTCGCGAGGTTCGCCCCATCCTGGAAAAGCACTGCTACAGCTGCCACGGCGAGAAAAAACAAAAGTCCGGCCTCCGCCTCGACATCAAAGCTGCTGCCTTCAAAGGCGGAGACAAACACGCCCCCGACATCATCTCCGGCAAAGCGAAAGACAGCCCGCTCATCCACTTCATCACCACCGATGACGACGACGAGCTCATGCCCCCCAAAGGCAAACTCCCCGTCAGCGACATCGCCACCCTCACCACCTGGATCAACGAAGGCGCCCCATGGCCCGACGGCGTCGATCTCGCCAAACTCGAAGACCGGCGTGATCACTGGTCCTTCAAGCCGCTTCAAGTTCCAAGTTCTCCTCAAAGCATCGATCAATTCATCGACGCCAAGCTCGCCGAAAAAAACCTCCACCGCTCTCCACCCGCTGATCCCGTCTCCTGGCTGCGCCGCGTCACCTTCGACCTCACCGGCCTGCCGCCGACGCCAGCCGAAGTCTCCGCCTTTTTAAACGACCAAGATCACGCCGCCGTCGTCGATCGTCTGCTCAAGAGCGAACGCTACGGCGAACGCTGGGCGCAGCACTGGCTCGATGTCGTGCGCTACGCCGACACCCACGGCTTTGAGGTCAACACCGAGCGCCCCAATTCCTGGCCCTACCGCGACTATGTCATCCGCTCCTTCAACAACGACACGCCCTACGATCGCTTCATCAAAGAGCAGATCGTCGGCGATGCCATGGGCCAGGACGCCGCCACCGGATTCCTCGTCACCGCCTCCGTGCTGCTGCCCGGCCAGATCGGCAAGGACGATGCCTCCAAACGCCTTGCACGGCAGGACTCCATTGATGAGATGGTCATGAACATCGGCCAGACCTTCCTCGGCCTCAGCGTCGGCTGCGCCCGCTGCCATGATCACAAGTTCGATCCCATCACCTCCAAGGACTACTACGCCATGCAGGCCTTCGTCGCCGGTGTCGAATATGCCGACCGCGATCTGCACACACCCGCAGCCGAAGCCGCGCGCGCGGAGGAGAAACAGCTCAAAGCACGCCTCGCAGAGATCGACAAAGAGCTCGCCCACTTCGTGCCCATGGCGAAATCCGGTGCCGAGCGCCCCATGATCAACGCCCGCGAAAACTCGGACCGCTTTCCTCCGGTGAAGACACAGCGCCTGCGCTTCACCATCAAGGCCACCACCAACCTCGAGCCCTGCATCGATGAACTCGAAGTCTTCAACACCCGCGGCGAAAACGTCGCCCTCGCCACCACCGGCACCAAGCGCAAATCCTCCGGCGACATCGGCGTGGCCGAGCGCCACGAGCTCCGCTTCCTCAACGATGGCCGCTACGGCAACTCCCGCAGCTGGCTTTCCAACACACTTGGCAAAGGCTGGGTGGAGCTCGAATTCCCGCAGGAACAAACCGTCGAGCGCGTCGTCTGGAGCCGCGACCGCGACGGCAAATTCACCGACCGCCTCGCCACCGATTATCAAATCGAAATCAGCGATGCCGCAGGCCAATGGCACACCGTGGCCGATGCCAGCGACCGCCAGAAGTTTGACCCCAAAAACAAGAAGCTCGCGAAGCCCACGCTCAAGGGCCTCACCCCCGCCGAAAACAAACGCGCACGCCCCCTCTTCGAGGAAAAGTCCCGCACCGAGAAACAAATCGCCCAGGCCGTCAACTTGCAGAAAGTCTTCGCCGGAACATTCCGCACCCCGGACGACATCCACCTGCTCAATCGCGGCGATCCCGAGCAACCCAAGGAAGCCGTCACCCCCGCCGTGCTCAGCGCCCTCGGCAATATCACACTTCCAAAGGAATCCGCCGAACAAGACCGCCGCCGCGCCCTCGCCGACTGGATCGCCAACGCCCAAAACCCGCTCACCGCCCGCGTCATGGTCAACCGCATCTGGCAAGGCCACTTCGGCACCGGCTTCGTGCAGACCCCGAGCGACTTTGGCCGCATGGGCATGAAGCCCACCCACCCCGAACTCCTCGATTATCTCGCCACCGAGTTCATCCGCAGCGGCTGGAGCGTAAAGCACATGCACCGCCTCATCCTGCTCTCAGAGACCTACGGCCAATCAAGCCAGACTCATGAGCTGCCACCACCCTCAGCATCCCGCACGACTGGCAGCGAAATCATAAATCATAAATCAAAAATCATAAATGAAGGCCCCCTTCTCGACTCCGACGTCCGCCTCCTCTGGCGCTACCCCTCCCGCCGCCTCGAAGCCGAATCCATCCGCGACTCCATGCTCGCCGTCAGCGGTCGTTTGAATCTGCAGATGTATGGCCGCGGCTTCAATCTCTTCGATCAACGCGGCGGCCTCAGCGGCTTCGATCCCATCGAGACCTTCAACGCCGACAACCAGCGCCGCATGATCTACGCCCACAAAGTGCGCCGCGAACCCGAAACCGTCTTCGGCGCCTTCGACTGCCCCGATGCTGGACAGAGCACCGCCCGCCGCATCGAAAGCACCACCCCCATCCAGGCCCTCAATCTCTTCAACAGCGTCTTCACCCTCGAACAATCCGCCGCCTTCGCCACTCGCATCCAGCACGAGGCCGGCGCCGACCCCGCCAAACAAATCACCCTCGCCTACCAGCTCTCCCTCAGCCGCCCCCCCACCACCGCAGAACTCACCGACACCACACCCCATGTTCGCGAACATGGTCTCACGGCCCTCTGCCGCGCCCTCTTTAACAGCAACGAATTCCTCTTTGTGCCATGAGCCCTAGATTCAATGGCAAGTTGGAGCTTTGAAGCTCTTGCCAATGATCCTCAATGTGTCATTGCTTGTCACGCGGTGGCTAGTATTGAAGTCAGAATATTTATGCCGGACAACTTTTACATAACAGCAGAACGTTGCCTCAATGCAGCAGTGGCCCTAAACATTAGCCCCACAGATCACAAACATCTCGCTTGTTACTTATCTGGTTACGTAGCCGAATGCGCCGCGAAGCAGATCATCATGGTGGTTTTTTCAGCATCTCCAAAAGACATAAAAAAAGCATTTAGCCATGGCTTGACTGCTTTGTCTGACTGGATCCAGCTTATTGCACTGGATCCTGCTGGACATTCAATACCCTTATCACATTTACCAGACTTTCATTCTGACGCCGCCCAGATCCTTGCAAAGTGGAACCCTAATAATCGCTATTCAAATAGTTGCGGGTGGGATGGCGCATGCAGTACCAATTTTATTGGAGAAGCCACCAGCATTATGACCAAGCTGGCACAGCTACGCGCATCTGGAATCATCTGATAAACAATTTTATGCCTGATACTTATACCACTTTCCGTGACAAGCTGAAGCAGGCAGCAGCCACAGCCTCAACACAGCGTCCGCTATGGATGATACATACGGTCAATGGCGGTTTAGCAGTCTATCTGCCAGGTGCCGACGAAACGGCAGTCAACGAAGCTTCAAACAGCCTTCGATCTGCAGAACTTGTCTCACCTTGGATTGAGCGAGTTGAAGGCCTTGAAACTGATTCGCTGCTAGGCAAGGAGGTGAAACGTCTCCTGGACGACTCCGACGATTCAGATGTTCGCTTTGGGATCGCACACCTGGACAAGTTGAATTGGTTCTTTCGTGGTCAAAAATATGAACTCCCAAACAAGACACCGATTGTCTGTTTTTATTCCTTCAAAGGAGGGGTTGGTCGCACAACAACTGCCGCACTCACCGCGCTATCACTCGCTCGCATTGGACAGCGTGTCGCCGTTCTCGATTTCGATTTTGAAGCCCCAGGGTTAGCCACCCTTTTTTCTGAAGATAGCGAGGAAACTTCTGGCGTTCTTGATTTCATTCAACCTCGCCTGCAAAACCTGCCGCCTCTGGACATCCATGATTACTACTTCAGGATTCAGAAGTCGTCACTTACAGGAACACAAGGCGGGGAAGTCTTCGTTTTTCCGGCAGCAAAAATGGAAGGAGCTGAAGCAGACTATCTCGATTTATTGTCCCGCGTTTATCTCGCAGTAAACACAAAACGGACTGCCCGTATGGATCTGCTTCTTGAAACCATCGAGCATGAACTTAAGCCCGACATTATTCTCATCGATTCACGAACGGGATTCAACGACATCGCAGGACTTTTACTTGGCCGCTATTCCCAGCACGCCGTGATGTTTTTTCTCGGGAGCCCTCAAAACATGTTCGGACTTGAAGCAACCCTGCCTCACTTTCGTGCACAGGACGTTTCCCTCACGATGGTACACTCGCCAGTACCGTCACTGGCTGAATTAGCAAAAGAGGCACGAGATGTATTTTTAGACCGCAGTTGGGAGGCGTTTTCAAAACATGTATATCCATATTTGGGGGGCAACATTCCAGACTTGAACGATGCCACAGCCCCACATTATCCTATTGAAATTTCATGGACAGAGGACGCCATCTTGCTCACTCCATTGCGTCTCGAAGCGCTCCTAAACAGTGTGCGTTCCAGTTATTCGGCGCTAGCTGATCGACTCTCGATCCTAACATTAAAACAACAGTCTTCTCAGGCAAATATCCCATTAACGAAAGACCTAAATGCTAACGAAGCATTGAATGCATTATCTGACATAGTTGGCGGAAAAGTTGTCGGAGACAGCGTAGGCGAATTCAGCAGCCCTGAGAAGCTAAAGCAGAACTTTTTCCCGCTCAAAGATTACAAATTCATCTTCACACCGCGCACCTTCCTAGTCCTCGGTGGCAAGGGATCCGGCAAATCGGCACTTTCCGCGGCACTCACTGCGTCAGGAGATTTTTATAAAGGGCTGCGCGAATATTGTGGCGGCACTGACCAACAAGAAGGGGGATGGCACTTTTACCAAGGCATGGCAGCAGGAACCGGCTTTCCTGACAAGCAAGCTTTTCGGGCATTAAATGATGCGACCCCAGCATCAATCGAGACCTATTGGTTACTCTTATTGATAAGGCGCCTAGTGGATTCAAGGCCCGACTTAAATGGCTCTTTGCACGAAAAACTGCACCCGATTCTTGATGCACCATTTTCTCAACTCCCTACTATTGCCAACGACTCGCAAATTGGAGCCATCGGGATGGAATGGTTGCATGGACAGGATCTAATCCTCACAAAAACCAAAGAGCAGGTTTTCATGGTTTACGATTATCTTGACTCAGAGGTGCCGAGTGACGGCGGACTCCGTGGCAGGGTGGTTGGCGCTTTGCTTTCCCTTTGGCACGGATTGACCGAGCGTTTCACATCGCTCAGAGCAAAAATCTTTCTCCGCCAGGACATTTTCGACAGAGAGGTTGGTGATGGGATCACCGACAAGGCTAAGCTGAAGAATTTTGCGGTTAATCTTGAATGGACTTATGAGCAGCTCCTGAATCTTGTTTGGAAACGCTGGATTGCACGAAGTGAAAATGTCCAAAAGGCATTCTTCCCTGATTTCAAAGAATCGTTAGATTGCAGGTTTGTGAGTCAATTTGGACCAATTCCAGTACTCACTGAAGAACAGAGTGCTCAAGTACTGAACCAGCTGTTCGGTCCACGAATGGGAGCAAACAACCAAGCCAAACCAATAAACTGGGTAAAGATTCATCTAAGTGATGCGAATGGACGTCTTGCACCTCGAGCAATCCTCACTCTATTTTCAAAAGTTGCGGCCCTTCAACGTGAAGCAGATGCGACTTTGCCAATCAAATCAAGCCATCTCGACCAAGCAGGTGCTGAAGTTTCAACGACGAGTGCCAGTGATTTGCGAGAAGAGTATCCAGAACTGGTTCCTTTCCTTGAAAAGTTGAAGGACCTCAAACGCTTTCCTCGTGCAGAAAAAGAAGTTCGTGAAGCTCTCGAAACTGCATCCAGCACATTGCATGTAGGCGCTGCTATTCAGCGCCTACAAGATATTGGAGTTTTCTTTCCCTATAAAACTGCAACCAAGAAGGGTGAACAACGACTTCACATCCCAGATGTCTATCTTTACGGCCTAGGACTTGAACGAACAGGACCAGGCGCACAAAAGGCAGTTGTTAAGCGAAAACGTTAAAGCAGGAGCAGAACGGGTGAAGTTCTTACGAACGCAGAAAAAGCGTTAAAGCAGTAGTTCTAGCGGAGATTATTGATGTAACCGCCCAAATTATGCCCCTCCCCTCCGAACACCTCTCCCCCGCAGGCCACGCACTGCTTGATCGCCGCCGCTTTCTCGGCAGCAGCGCCACGGCTCTCGGCTCCATCGCACTGACGAATCTCCTCGGCCTTGATGGCCTGCTCGCAGCGCAATCGAATGGTCCCATCATCGACCCAGCCCGCCCCTACGCCCCACGCCAGCCGCACTTCCCCGCGAAGGCGAAAAACGTCGTCGTCATCTTCTGCGCAGGTGCCGTCAGCCAGCTCGAAACCTGGGACTACAAACCCGAACTCATCAAGTGGGACGACAAGCCCCTGCCCGGCGGCCCCGCTGTCACCTTCCAAGGGCCCGCAGGCAATCTCGCCCGCCCGCAATACACCTTCCGCCAGCGCGGCCAGACCGGCAAATGGGTGAGCGACATGATCCCGCATCTCGCGGAACTCACCGACGACATCGCCTTCGTCCACTCGCTCACCAGCAAGTCCAACACCCACGGTCCCGCAGAGAACTTCCTATCCACCGGTTTCAATCTCGACGGCTTCCCCTCCCTCGGTGCCTGGACCACCTACGCGCTCGGCAGCGAGAATCAGGATCTGCCCTCCTACGTCGCCATTCCCGATCCACGCGGCGTCCCTCAAAACGGTGCCAACAACTGGGGCCCAGGATTCCTGCCAGCCGCATTCCAAGGCACCACCATGAGCTCCAAAGCCCCCGTGCGACATCTCGCCGCGCCGGGTGTCTCTCCCTCCACCGATCAAGCCGCGCGCACCCTCCTCCAGCGCATGAACGCCCGCCATCTCGAAGCCCACCCCGGAGATGGAAAGCTCGCCGCGCGCATCGCCAGCTACGAGCTCGCCGCGCGCATGCAGCTCAGCGTCCCTGAGATCAGCGATCTCAGCACCGAGCCCGCGCACATCCTCAAACTCTACGGTGCGGACGATACGCAAAACGCCGACAAAGCCGCCTTCGCCAAAAACTGCATCCTCGCCCGCCGCCTCATCGAAAAAGGCGTGCGCTTCGTGCAGCTCTTCAACGGAGCCTACGCCAGCGGTGGCAAGCTCAACTGGGACGGCCACAACGCCCTCAAAGAGCAGTACGACGTCCACGCCCCCATCCTCGATCAGCCCGCCGCCGCTCTCATCCGCGACCTCAAAGCACGCGGCCTGCTGGAGGACACCCTCGTCGTCTGGTGCACCGAATTCGGCCGCATGCCCTTCTTCCAAAAAGGAGCCAAAGGCCGCGACCACAACCCCGACGGCTTCACCTGCTGGATGACCGGCGCCGGGGTGAAACCCGGCGTAAGCTGTGGCGAAACGGACGACCTCGGCCAGAAAGCCGTGAAGGACATTCATCCTCTCTACGACTTCAACGCCACCATCCTCCACCTCCTCGGCCTCGATCACGAACGCCTCACCTTCGAGCACAACGGCGTCCAGCGCCGCCTCACGAATGTGGAAGGCCACGTCATCAAGCAGATGCTGGCGTAACCAGCTCTCCGAGAAACGAGCATTGCCGAAAAGCGGTAGCTAGGCTATGATATACCTATGAAGGCAAAGTCAGAATCCAAGCCAAGCGATGCCTCGCTCATAAGCGAGCTGCTTGAGATTGGCCTCGAAATGCAGGATCGCTTCTCGGCAGAACCCATCTACGCCAAGACCGGCAAAGGCTTCCTCAAGAGCGCAGGTGTGGGTGAGTTGAAAAAGATCAAAGCAGACTTGGCGGCAAAAAAGAATTGAAGCATGAGCAGCCTGCGACCATGGCTCGAATCCTTCACCTGGGAAATCGTCACCACTCTCAATCGTGGTCTTTGCGAAGCCAAAAAAGCGCTGCACAAGCCCACTTCTGACGGACACGCGGACACAAAAACATTGTGGGATTCAAATCATCTGAATGTGATGACTCTGGATGATGCCGTGGACTTGTGCCGTCGTTGTCACCGCATGGCCCCATTTTGCTTTTACAATGGCAACACCTTTGCCGCCATCATAGCCTTGGTGGTAAAGAAGATGAATCTGCCGGCCGACCAGGCTTTCATCATCCGCAGCCTTGCGGGTCATATCGTCTCTGGCGTGGCGACAGATGAGGAGGTGAAGGCGTTTAAGGCGTTTTCAGATTCATTGGCCTAGCCGCACGCATACCTATTTCGGCTCCCTCACAAACCCCTCAATCTCCCCCCGCGTCGGAATCGCGGGCTGCGCGCCCGCCTTCAGCGTCGCAAGCGCACCCGCCGCATTCGCAAAACGAATCGCATCCTTCCTGTCCTCGCTGCTCGCCACGGCAAACGCCCCCGCAAACGTATCACCCGCACCCACCGTATCCACCGGCGTCACCTTCGGCGGCGAGATGTCCACCACGCCATCCTCCGTGATGCTCAGTGTGCTCTCCGCACCACGCGTGATGATCAAATGCCTGCACATCGCCTCACGCAAATTTCTCTGCGGCGTAATTTGCGCAGCCTCCCCCTCATTCACGATCAACACATCCACCGCAAATCGCGCCGCGAGATACGCCGCACTCAACGGCGACGGATTCAAAACCACCCGCACACCCGCATCACGCGCGATTTCCGCAGCCCGCTGCACCACATCAAGCGGACACTCAAGCTGCAGCAGCAGCGCATCCGCCCCACGAATCAGCCCGGCATGCTTCTCCACATCCTCCGGTGTGATCGCATGATTCGCCCCCGCATTCACGATGATGGAATTCTCCCCGTGATCATCCACCGCGATGAAGGCCGAGCCCGTGGGCATCGCCGAACGTAAAACGCCCGTCGTATCAATGCCCTCACTCTGCAAAGCCTCAATATATCGCGCCCCAAAATCATCTCCGCCGACACAGCCAATCATGCTCACCGCACCACCCGCACGTGCCGCAGCCACGGCCTGGTTCGCCCCCTTCCCACCAAAGCACGTCAGCATGCTGCTCGACGTGAGCGTTTCTCCCGGCGCAGGAATGTGCGGCACACGCAGCGTGTGATCCACGTTCAGCGAACCAACGACGACAATTCTGGATCGCTTCTCTGCCATCACTTCCTGGTGGCTGGAGGTTCCACACTGAGCTGCACAATGGCCTCGCGCACACGCGTCGTTTGCTCCGCGCTCATCACCAGAAAGCGGTGTTTCCCTTTGCCGTCCTTGCTGCGGCGGAACAACGTGGCCGAATCTTTTTCCACCGTGACATTTCCCGGCGGCGAAAGATCAAAGTAACCGCGCTCTGGCAGCACCGCATACAGCACCGCAGTCGGATCCCATGTCGGACGATCATGCGGCGGCGGGTTGTACAAATAATAAGCCTCCTTCAGCGGATGATGCGGGATGTAGTTGAGATCCTCTTCGATCACCACATGCGGAAACGCCGCCGCCACACCGATCTCATAGCCGCTCCACACCACCGGCGTAGGCCACTCTTTGGCCAGCTTTTGCGCCGCCGGCACATCCAGCTTCACATTGTACTCCAGATGTCGCGTGTCCCACTGCACCGTTTGAAACGCCCCCGCCATGATGCTCAAAAATTTCACCTTCTTCGCGATCAATTCCTTCCCGCCCGGCGAGTCCAGCAGACGCGACAGATTGGTAAAAAAGCCCACCTGCGCAATGACCACGCTGCCATCCGGCTGCTTCGAAAGGATGTCTTTGATCAGCTCCACCGCTTCCGGCGCATCCGCTCCGCTTTTCAAATCATGCGGATAGCGCAGGCTGCCGTCCGCGTTCTTCTCATCCGCCAGCAGATTGAACTTCCCCACCTCCTTCGCCGCCCCGTCGCGCACCACGCCGATGGGCGTATCGGGATACCCATACAACGTGTTCACCGCATCCACAAAGGCCGCCGCCTGCGGATGATCCTTCGTAATCGTCACCGCCAGCAGTTCACACGCACCGCGCTTTTGCAGATTGTGAATCATCGCCAGCGCCATCATGTCATCGACATCATTGCCCATGTCGGTGTCGAAGATGAGTTTGACCGGCGCCGCCGGAGACAGGCCGCAGAGCGCACAGAGGAATAGGGTGATGAGTTTTTTCATTTCTTGGGTGGTTGCACAGTGGTTTGGACGATAGCCTCCAGCACGCGTGCCTGCTGCACTGAAGTCAGGGTGAGAAATCGGTCGCGCCTGCCGCCTTTGCCATCTTTGCCCGGTGGCATGAATCGTGTGAATCCATCATCGCCCACGCGCACGCGCCCTTTGGCAGAGAGGCCGAAAAATCCGCGCTCAGGAAAAATCGCCTGCAGCACACTGCTCTCATCCCAGCATGGCCGGTCATGCGCCGGTCCGCTGTGCAACAGATAGGCCTCCCTCACGATGTGGTGCGGCATGTAGCCAAAGTCCTGCGCGATGCTCGCACGTGGAAACGGCAGTGCCTCGCCGATCTCATAACCGCTCCAGTACACTGGCACCTCTTCCGGCCATTCATTCGCCACCGTCTGCATGAAGCCGATGCCATTGATGACGTTCGCCTCCAGGTGGTAGTTCGTGTTGTTACAAAACGCGAAGGCTCCCGCCATGATCGACAGCATCTTCACCTTCTGCCGGATCAATGCCGGACCATCGAGCGGCGAATGCACATCCGCCTTCGATTTAAGCAGGTTCGCCATGTTCGAGGCAATGCCCACGCTGATGATCGAAACACTCCCATCCGGCTGCTTCGCCAGCAGCTCACGCAGCAGGTCCACCGCTTCACGCGCATCATCATTCCTCTTCAGATCATGCGGATAGCCCGGCGAATCCGCCAGTTTCAAATAACTGCTCGCCCGCTTCTGCGCCGTCGCATCACGCGTCACCCCAATCGGCAGATCAGGCCGTCCATAAAACGTGTTCTGCGCATCCACAAAACTCGCCGAGAGCGGATTGTCCTTCGAGATCGTCACCCCGAGAAAATCACACGCACCGCGATCCGCCAGCGTGTGGCACATCGTCAGCGCCAGCACATCATCCACATCTCCGGTGATGTCGGTGTCGAAAATGATGCGCGGCTTTTCAGCGAAAGCCGATGCACACAGAAGCAGTAAAAGAACGAAAGATTTCATGCAGACTATTTTCTCCTCCATGTATCCGCCAGCACAGCGGCGACAATAACCAGCCCGGTAACCACACGTTTCACCGGCTCCGTGGCACCCACCTGAATCAGCCCGGCCTCCAGCGTGGCGATGATGAGCACCCCCATGAAGCTCTTCACCACCGAGCCTCGCCCGCCCATCAAACTCGTGCCACCCACGACCACCGCAGCAATGGCCCCAAGCTCAAAACCCGTGCCCGCATTCGGATCCGCCGACCCAAGCCGCGAGCAGTTAAACACCGCCGCCAGCCCCGTCAGCGCGCCCAGCAGAGCATGCGCAAAAATGCGCGGACGATCCACCGAAAGCCCCGAAACCAGCGCCGCCTCACGATTCGCACCAATGGCGATCAGATGCCGCCCGATGGCCATCTGCGACAGCATCACCTGCCCCGCTGCCACCACCAGCAAACTGATCACAAACGCAGGCGAAATCACCAGCCCGCCAAACGGTGCACCCAGCGCCTCAATATCCGCGCCGATGTACTTTGTCTGCGAGTTCGTCGTCAAGAAAGCCAGCCCTCGCGCAATCTCCAACATGCCCAGCGAAACGATGAACGAAGGCAGCCGCAGCTTCACACTCACCGCGCCCGTCGTGCTGCCGATCACCGCTCCGACAGCCACACTCGCGAGCACCGCCAGCGCCAGCCCCCAGTGCAGATCCGCCATCAGCACCCCCGTCACCGCGCCGCAAAATCCCAGCAGCGATCCCACCGAAAGATCAATCCCACCCGTCACCATCACCAGCGTCATCCCCGTCGCCACCAGCGCCAGCGCCGGAATCCGGTTCGCCACCGTCCCCAGCGTGCCCATGCTGAAAAAGCTGTCCCGCATCAGCCCAAACAGCACAATCATCGCCGCGAGCACGGCGATGAGGATGAAGAAGTCTGTCCAGCGGCGCATGATGAAAAAATGAGGTCACTTCACCACCACATCCACCGGCGTCTGCTGATCCGCAGGCGATGTCTTGTCCTTCAGAATCTTCAGCGCCGCCTCAATACCAAACACCGCGAGCTGATCCCCATGCTGATCACACGTGGCCAGCACGCGCCCATCCGCCAGCAACGGCTTGAGCGCGGCGATGTTATCAAACCCAATGATCTGCACCTGCCCCGCCTTGCCCGCAGCTTGCACCGCAGCCGCAGCGCCCAGCGCCATGTTGTCATTGGCACACAGCAGCGCCTTCACATTCGGATTGGCCGCGAGGATGCCCGCAGCCACTCCATTGGCCTTCTCCATCTCCCACTGCCCGCTCTGTGACGCCACGATCTTCATGCCCGCCGCATTCATCGCGTCTTCAAAACCCGCCTTGCGCTGCTGGCCATTGAAGGCCGTCGTCACACCTTCGATGATCGCCACCTCATCACCCGCCTTGAGCTTCTTCGCCAGCACCTCACCCACCGCCTTCGCCCCCGCACGGTTGTCAGGACCAACAAACGGAATGCTCAGCCCCGCCTGCTTCAGCGTGTCCGCATCCAGCTTGTTGTCGATGTTGATGACGAGCACACCCGCCTCTTTCGCTCGCTTCAGCACCGTGACCAGCGCCTTCGAGTCCGCCGGAGCAATGACGATGGCCTGCACGCCCTGCGACACCATCTGATCCACCAGCCCAACCTGCTCCGCGAGATCCGTCTCGTTCTTGATGCCGTTGACCACCAGTTCGTAGTCACCCGCATGCGCCGCCTGATGCTTCTTTGCACCCTCGGCCATCGTTTGAAAAAACTCATTCGCCAGCGACTTCATCACCAGCGCCACCTTGGGTTTGCCCGTGGCGACTGCGCTGGCAGGTCCGCCCGCCGGCTTGCAGGAAATAAGTGCCAGGCTGGCGAAAAGAAGTGGAACAAGGCATTTCATGGCTGGAAAGGGCGTTTTTGCGCAAACGATTGTGCAGCAGGAACTCTTTCGGTCAATCTTTCTTCCTTCGTCCCACGGATGCACGTTCAATCAGCCGCACAGGCAGCGTCGTCAGCACCTTCCGCGAAGCCTTGGCCCCCGGCTTGATCTGCGCGCAAAGCCTGTCCACCGCCACCGTCCCCATCTCTTCCACCGGCTGCGCCAGTGTCGTGAGTGGCGGTGACAGCAGCGATGCCCAGGGCTGCTCATCAAACGCAATGAGTGAAAGATCATCCGGGATCACCAGCCCGCGCTCCCTTACCGCCTCCAGCGCGCCCAGCGCGAGCTGATTGCTCAGCGCCAGCACCGCCGTGGGACACGGCCTCAAGTCCAGCAGCTTCAGCGTATGCTCCCGTGCGATGGCCTGCGAATGCTCACCACCCACCAGAAACCTCTTTTCAAAGCGCAGCCCCGCTTCGCTCAATCCCGCGCGATACCCCCGCACCCGCTCCACGATGACCGAGCTGTCCTCCCGCCCCTGCAAACACGCGATGCGGCGATGCCCCAGCTTCACCAGCCTCTTCACCGCCTCACAGGCTCCGGCAAAGTTGTCCGCTACCACAGCCGCCGTTTTCAGCGCCGCAAAAACACGGTCCACCTGCGTCAGCGGCAGCTTGGAGGCAATGAGCGGCTGCAGATGCGCGCAGTCTCCACCCACCGGCGCGAGAATGAGCCCATCAATGCGACGGTCCATCAGCGTGCGAATGCACTCCGCCTCCACCTCGTCGGACTCCTGCGAGTCGGCCAGCAGCACCGTGTAGCCCAGTGTGCGTGCTCGGCGCTCCACCGCTCGGGCCAGCGCGGCAAAGAACGGATTCGAAATGTCCGGGATCACCAGCCCAAGCGTGCGTGTGCTCTGCAGTCTCAGGCTCCGCGCCAGTTCATCCGGACGCACCCCCATCGCCGCGGCTTCATCCAGAATGTGCTTTTGCGTCTCCTTCGCGATTCGAAACTCATCCCCCCGCCCCGCCATCACACGCGAGACCGTGCTGGCCGAAATGCCGAGATGCTGGGCGAGAGATTTGAGATTCATGCAAAGCGTACCTTCGAACTCCGACACACTGGCAACAAACCGCCAGCACCGCAACAACGCCCGCTCACTGATCCAATCAAAGAACACGGAACCATCAGAACACACGACAATCAGAAGCCCCGGATTGGTTCTGTGTATTCCGTAATTGAGCATTCTGGTACAATTTTGGCACTCTCCTCCTTCCCACCGGGAATACACTGTGCCAATGCCAGACTCGCCAACATCCACCGAGACCCTCGTCCTCCTGCTCACGCAGCATCAGGAGCCGTTGTTTCGTTACATCTTCTCCCTCGTCCCACGCGAGGCGGATGCACGCGACATCCTGCAGGAAACAAGTCTCGCCCTCTATCGCAAATTCGCCGAATACGACCCCGCCCGCCCCTTCCTCCCCTGGGCCTACCGCTTCGCCTACCTCCAGGTGCAAAAGCACCGCGAAAAATCCGCACGCTCTCCGCTTCTTTTTAGCGAGGACGTCATGGACCTCCTCGCCAGCGAGCGCACCCACATCGAACCCCGCCTCGATGAACGCCTGCGCCTGCTCGATGCCTGCCTGCAAAAACTCACCGCGCAGGATCAGGAACTCGTCACCAGCCGCTACGCCCTGCGCCAGAGCGTGGAGGAAATGATGACCCGCTACGCCCTCAGCCGCCGCACCCTCTTCCGCAATCTGGAACTCCTGCGCCAGCGCCTCCACGAATGCGTCACCCGCCATCTTCAATCGGAGGGCCTCGCATGAATCTCGACTCCCTCATCCACGCCGAGATCGATGGCGAAATCACCCCCGAGCAGCACGCCCAGCTCGAAGCCCAGCTGCGCTCCGACTGGCAGGCACGCCAGCGCTACCTCGAACTCGTCGATCAACACGCCCGCCTGCTGCAACAGCCCGCAGTCAATACCGGCCGCCTGCAAAGTGCCGCACCCAAAAAATCTCCGCCTCTCCGCTGGTGGCCGTCTCTCACTGCGGCCGCTGCCGCCGTCGCCTGCACATTCATCTTTTGGCCAAAGCACCCCATCGAAACAGAAGCCACCTCCAACGGCGTCGCCATGCTCAGCCAGACCATGGATGCCACGTTCACCGGCACCGCACCGCGCAGTGGCGACACCCTCAAACCCGGCACCATCCGACTCACTCAAGGCCTCGCACAGATCGAGTTCTTCAGCGGTGCCACCGCCTTGATCGAAGGCGCTGCCGAGATCGAAATCCTCTCCGCCTGGGAGGCCCGCTGTCTCAGCGGTCGAGTTCGTGTCCATGTCCCACCTGCCGCCAAAGGATTCCTCATCCATGCCCCAGGCATGAAGCTCGAAGACCTCGGCACCGAGTTCGCCCTCAATGTGAAGGACAACACCAGCGCCGTGCACGTCTTCGAGGGCGAGGTCATCGCCCACACCGATGCCCAGACATCCGCGAGTCTGAAACAAGGCATGTCCTTGTCCTCGCTCAAAACCACCGCTGTCTCACCACAGGATTTCCTCTCCATCAGCGAGCTTCACAGCCTCGTCCAAAAGCGCGACACCCAGCGTTTTGATCAGTGGCAGCAGTGGTCGCTCGAAACGCGCAAAGACCCGCGCCTCATCGCCTACTACACCTTCAAGCACTGGGAGGACGACCGCTGGGACCGCCTCATCAAGAACTTCACCGAACCCCGTCGCCCCAGCCGCGCCGGTGGCGCCGTCGGTGCCAGCTGGACCCAGGGCCGCTGGCAGAAAAAAGAGGCGCTCGAATTCAAGCGCCCCGGCGACCGTGTGCGTCTCAACCTCGACGGCACCTACCACGCCCTCACCTTCGCCTGCTGGGTGAAAGTCGATTCCGTGGACAAGAAATACAACTCCCTCCTCCTCACCGACGGCTACGACAATGGCGAACCCCACTGGCAGATCTACGAAGACGGCAGCCTCATGTTCTCCATCATGTATCGTCCGGCGGAAGCCGCCAGGAGCGCCAGGCACAACCAGATGTACTACAGCCGTCCTGTCTTCACTGCCGACAGCCTCGGCCGCTGGCACCATCTCGCTGTCACGTATGACAACACCAGCGGCACGGTCAGCCAGTACTTCGATGGCCAGGAAGTCGGCCGCGAAATCTCCAAGCTCCACCAACCCGCCCGCGACATCGTTTTCGGCCCCTGCGAGATCGGCAACTGGGGCCTGCCAACCCAGGGCCACCAGTTCCCCATCCGCAATCTCAACGGCGCCATCGATGAATTCGCCATCTACAGCGCCGCATTAAATGCTTCTGAAGTCCGTAACCTCTACGACCACGGCAAACCCGAATGACAACCAGCCAAACATTTTTCATCTACCTGCTCCTGGCCGCATCTTCCCTCCACGCCGAGGATGCAGAGGCGCTCTTCGTCCGCCGCGTCTGGCCGCTGTTTCGGGAGAAGTGCCTCTCCTGCCATGGCAATGACGAAAAGAAGATCAAAGGCGGCTACGACATGCGCACGCAAGAGAGCGCCATGCAGGGCGGCGAGAGCGAAAAGAAATCCATCATCCCCGGCAGGCCCGAGGACAGCCCGCTCTACCTCGCCTCCACTCGTCAGCACACCGACGACTGGGAACCCATGCCCCCCAAAGAAGCCGACAAGCTCTACGCCGAGCAGCTCGGTTGGATCAAAACCTGGATCGCAGGCGGAGCCCCCTGGCCTGACGAAGCCAAGCGCAGCGCCATCGCCAAAGCCAACGCTGAAAAGTGGAGTTCCGAGGACGGCGTCATCATCAAAACCACCGGAGCCCTCTCCCCCGAATGGGCCAGCCGCCGCTACAAGCCCGAAGGCCTCTGGGCCTACCAGCCGGTGAAAAAGCCCGCCGTGCCCGCAGGCCAGCATCCCATCGACTTCCTCCTTGCTGTCAAAGACCCCGCACCCGCCGCCGACCCACGCACCTTCATCCGCCGCGCCACCTTTGACCTCACCGGCCTCCCACCCACTCCCGAGGAAGTCGCCGCCTTCGAGCAAAGCTACATCAAGGATCCAGCATCGAGCATCCAGCATCTAGTCAACCGCCTCCTCGACTCCCCCCACTACGGCGAGCGCATGGCCCGCCACTGGCTCGATGTCACCCGCTACGCGGACAGCAGCGGCTTTGCCAACGACTACGAGCGCGGCAATGCCTGGCGCTACCGCGACTACGTCGTCCGCAGCTTCAACTCCGACAAACCCTACGACCTGTTCATCAAGGAACAAATCGCCGGCGATGAAATGCAGGAAAGTGATGCGGGCACTCCTGCCCGCAATTCTGCCGTCCCAGCGTCAACTCCTGCCCCCCCAAACCCCGAACTCCTCATCGCCACCGGCTTCCTCCGCATGGGGCCCTGGGAGCTCACCAGCATGGAAGTCGCCAAAGTCGCCCGCCAGCGCTTCCTCGATGACGTCACCAACAGCGTCGGCGAAACCTTCCTCGCCCACTCGCTCCAGTGCGCCCGCTGCCACGATCACAAGTTCGATCCCGTGCCCACGCATGATTACTACTCCATGCAGGCCTGTTTCAGCACCACCCAGCTCGCCGAGCGTCCCGCGCCGTTCCTGCCCTCTGAAAACACCGCCGGCTTCGAAGAAAAGAAATACCTCGAACCACGCCGCATCGAGCACATGACCATGCTCGCTCGTCTTGACGACAAGATGCTCGCCAATGCTGCAAAGTGGTATGACGAAAAGAATCTTGATCGCAGCGCCTGGGACAAAGCCGTGACCTCCGCCCGCGCCTTCATCGCCAACGGCGGAAAGATGAAGAAGAACCGTAGCTTCACCGGCGTCTTTGAAACCGCCCGCGCCATCCTGCAAAAACAAAACATACCCGAAGATCAATACCCGCCGAAGCTCGTCGGCTTCGCCCCAGAAGACTACGGCAACGAACGCGTCGCCCGCAAAGGCCTCGAACGTCTCAAGTGGGAGCTGGAGCGCTACGAGCCCTTCGCCTTCAGCGTCTATGACGGCCTCACTCCACAAGTCACCAGCGTCAATCAGCCCATCCGCATGCCGCAGTCCCCCATGACCACCGGCGAGCTGGAGCAAACCGCCATCCTCGGCGGCGGCGATCCATTCTCTCCCACTCATCCCGTTAAACCCGGCGCTCTCTCCGTCCTCGGCAGCGTCGAGTTCCCCGATGCCATCACCGGCCGCCGCACCGCATTGGCAAACTGGATCGCTAGCAAGGACAACCCGCTCACCACCCGCGCCATCGTCAATCGCCTCTGGCTCTGGCACTTTGGCCAGGCCATCGCCGGCAATCCCAACAACTTCGGCAGCACCGGCAAAAAGCCCACTCACCCCGAGTTGCTCGACTGGCTCGCCGCCACGCTGATGGAGAAAAATGGGTCCATCAAAGAGATGCATCGCCTCATCATGACCAGCGCCGCCTACCAGCGCAGCTCAGAAATCGAAGGGAGCGCGGCCCCCCCTACCCGCTTGGCTGACAAAACCACCACCACTCGCGAAGACGCCGAGAAATCCTACACCGTCTTCACCCCCCGCCGCCTGATGGCCGAGGAAATACGCGATGCCATGCTCAGCATCACCGGCGAGCTAAACCCCATGCTCGGCGGCATCCCAAACCGCCCCGAGATCAACATGGAGGTCGCCATGCAGCCACGTCAGGTCATGGGCACCTTCGCCGCCGCCTGGGTGCCCAATGCACTCCCTGCACAGCGCCACCGCCGCAGCCTCTATGCGCTCAAAATTCGCGGTGTACGCGACCCCTTCATGGAGGTCTTCAACGAGCCCGCCCCCGATTTCTCCTGCGAGGCCCGCGAGGTCTCCACCGTCACGCCCCAGGTCTTCAGCCTCTTCAACGGCCAGGCCACCTACGATCGCGCCCTGGCCCTGGCAAACCGAGTCATGCAGGAAAAACCAGCCGATGTCATCACCCGCGTATTCCAGCTCACCTACGGCCGCCAGCCTTCCGCCGCCGAAAAATCCGCCTGCACCACGCACTGGCATACCATGACATCCAGGCAGTCGGCCATCGCCTTCAAACAACCGCAGCCGCCGCTCACTGTGAAGCGCGATGCCGTGGAGGAAAACACCGGCGAGAAATTCAGCTTCCAGGAAAAGCTTCCCGGCTACGCCGATTTCATCCCCGATCTCCAGCCCGCCGATGTCGATGCCCGCACGCGAGCCCTCGCAGACGTCTGCCTCGTGCTGCTGAACTCGAACGAATTCATCTATCTCTACTGAGCCATGACCACGTCCTTCTTCCCCTGCGCCGGAGCCCGTGCACTGCATGCGCCCACACGTCGTGAGTTCATCTACGGCCTCGGCACCTCCCTCGGCAGCGTAGCCCTCACTTCCCTCCTCGCCGCTGAGCAAACCTGCCCCCTTGCCCCCAAGCCCCAGCAGATTCCCGCGAAAGCCAAAAACTGCATCTTCCTCATGATGGAAGGCGGCCCTTCTCACATCGACACCTTTGATCCCAAGCCCGTCCTCGACAGACTCCACCTCAAGGAGTTCACCCGCGAAGGAAAGCAGAAGTCCGCCATGGAAAGCGGCAGGCGCTACTACGTGAGGTCCCCCTTCAAATTCGCCCAGCACGGCCAGAGCGGCGCATGGATGAGCGAGCCCTGGAAACATCTCCCCACCGTCGCCGATGACCTCTGCTTCTTCCGCGGCTGTCAGGTGGACTCCGTGAACCACCCCACCGCCATGTACCAGATGAACTGCGGCAACCGCTTCGGCGGAGATCCCGCCATCGGCTCATGGGTCACCTATGGCCTCGGCTCGGTGAATCAAGACCTCCCCGGCTTCGTCGTGCTTCCCGAAATCAGCTACCCTCAGGGCGGGAGCGCCAACTGGAGCAATGGCTACCTCCCCGCTCAGTTTCAGGGCACCCCGCTGCGCCCCAAAGGCTCCCCCATTCTCGATCTCCAGCCGCCGCAGGGCATCTCCGCCGATCACCAGCGCGCGAACCTCGACCTGCTCGCCCGGCTCAATACCAAACACGCCGAGGCCCATCCCTGGCACGACGAGCTCCAGGCCCGCATGCACAATTACGAGCTCGCCTTCCGCATGCAGACCCAGGTCCCGGAGACGCTCGACCTCAGCAAAGAAGACGAAAAGACCAAAGCCATGTACGGCATCGGCAGCGACGCCACCGATGCCTTCGGCCGCAAGTGCCTCCTCGCCCGCAAGCTCGTCGAAAAAGGCGTGCGCTTCGTCCAGCTCTACGCCGGCACCTGGGACAGCCATGACTACATCGAGCGCGCCCACGGCAATCTCATCCATCAGGTGGACCAGCCCATCGCCGCCCTCATCAAGGACCTCAAACAACGCGGCCTGCTGGAGGACACCCTCATCGTCTGGTGCGGCGAATTCGGCCGAACCCCGGACAATGGCGTGCGCGGCGGCACCGCCTACGGCCGCGACCACAATCCCAAGGCCATGACGATCTGGCTCGCCGGTGGCGGCTGCAAAGCCGGCCACACCATCGGCAGCACCGACGACCGTGGCATGGAGGCCGTGGAGGAAGTCCACCATGTGCGCAATCTCCACATCACCCTATTGCGCCTGCTCGGCCTAGATGACAACAAGCTCACCTACTACCACGCAGGCCGCTTCAAGCAGCTCAGCCAGTTCGGCGGCCAGGTCATCGGAAAATTGATCGCGTAGTATTTGAGCGATGCCGCCTTTCTGGCACGTTCATCTTTCATGCTGAAGAAACTCATCATAGTCCTCTGCCTCGGTGCCGCCGCCGGTGCTGCCTGGGTGGCGCTGAAACCCGCCAAGACCAGCTCCACGCCACTCACCGTCTTTTGCGCCGCCGGCATCAAGAAGCCGGTTGAGGAAATCGCCACCGCTTATCAAAAGGAAACCGGCACCGAAGTCCGCCTCCAGTACGGCGGCACCGGCACCCTGCTCAGCCAGCTCAAGATCACCCAGCAGGGCGACCTCTTCATCGCCGCTGACGATGGCGCTCTCGCAGATGCCAAAAAACTCGGCGTCACCCGCGAGGAGTTTCCCCTGGTCAATCAAACGCCCGTGCTGGCAGTCGCCAAAGGCAACCCAAAGCACATCGGCAGCCTCGCGGCCTTGAAGAACCCAGAAATCAAACTCGCCCTCGCAAACCCCGGAGCCGCCAGCATCGGCCGCGTGGTGCAGAAGCTTCTTGGCCCAGAGTGGGACGCATTGGTCGCAAAAGCCGCCGTCATGAAACCCACCGTCACTGAAATCGCCGCGGATCTCTCCCTCGGCGCAGTCGATGCCGCCATCGTCTGGGACTCCATCGTGCCCCAGTTCAAAGGACTGGAACTCGTGGTCCTGCCGGAACTTGCGAAGCACACCGAGCACGCCACCGCAGCCGTGCTGTCCTCCAGCCAGCAGCCCGCAGAGGCCCTGCGCTTTGCCCGATACCTCACAGCCCCGGAAAAAGGCGGCCTCATTTTCCAAAAGCATGGCTTCAAAAACGTACCCGGAGACAAATGGGCCGTCCGCCCGGATCTGATCATCTACAGCGGCGGCGTAAACCGTCCGGCCATCGAAAAACTCCTGCATCAATTTGCCAATCGCGAAGGCATCTCCATGACCACTGTCTTCAATGGCTGCGGCATTCTCTGCGCCACCATGAAGACGATGGGAGACAGCACGAATCCCAAGTACCCTGATGTGTATTATGCCTGCGATGTCTGCTTCGTTCCGCCCGTGGCCGAGCAGTTTCCCGAGGCCATCCTCCTCACCGAGGCCGAAATCGTTATTGCCGTGCCAAAGGGCAATCCAAAGGACATTCACACCCTCGCAGACCTCGCCCGCCCCGGTCTCCGCGTCGGCCTGTGCAATGCCGAGCAGTCCACCATCGGCTTCCTCACACGCTCCATCCTCAAATCCATGAATCTCTGGGAAAGCGTGAGCAAAAACGCCTCATCCCAGGTGCCCACGGCAGATTTCCTCGTCAATCAAATGCGCACCGGCTCCCTGGATGCTGCCATTGTGTACGGCATCAACATCAACAATGACAAAGCCCACTTCGATGCCGTTCCGCTCCCGGCGGACAAGTCCAAGGCCGTACAGCCCTTCGCCGTGCGGCATGATTCCCCCAATCAGCAGATGGGGCGCCGCCTGCTGGCCTTCCTCCGCGAAAATCACAGCAGCTTCGAAACCGCCGGCTTCGTCTGGAAGGGCGACACCGCTCCCGTCAAAAGCGCGGACATCGTGCTGCCAGACTGGTTAAAACAAAAGTAGCACCGCAAGCAGTCCGTCAAAGAAACGCCTGCAAGCGTCCGAGCGGCGCTTGGATATGACTGCCACAGCGGAGGGGGATCATCTTGATCCCCCGTTTGGGAAGGCGGAGCTAATGAACACTCACTCCGCCACCTGCAGCACCTGCTCCAGACCGCCCGCCATCAGATCATGCTGCCAGCTCATCAGATGCCTCGCAGGGTCGCCGTCCACCACAAGCTCCTCGATGGTGGCTCGTGATCCCAGCAGCGAAGGCTCGATCTCAAGCTCCTGCGCCACTTTTTCGCGGTGCGCACAGAGTTTGTCGATCTGGTCACGCTGAGTGTCACTGAGGCGGCCTTTGGTCTTCTTGGCGCGCTGCGGCCAGTCGGCGGCAGTCGATGCCATGATCGCGGCCACGATGTCGAAAAACTCCTTCTTCCAGCGCGGACGCCAGCCATTTGGCGGATTCAGCGGCTGCCCGGCTTCAAACTGCTCGGCATAGGCCACCATCTGCTTGTTGGACATGATTTTGAAGCAGGGTGTATCACGCTCCTTTGCGATGCCTTCACGCCACTCCCACATGCCTTTCAGAATGGCCAACCCTCTCGGGTGCAGCCTTCCACAACCCTGCACACGCCAGGGGTCTTCACGCGCCACATTGTCACGTGCAGCGACATCCTCCTGCAAAGAAAGACAGCTTTGATGAAACCAGTCTTCACGTCCCTTCGCTTTCAGATCAGCGACGAATTTATCAGCAATGGGCAGCAGATAGCGCACATCATCCACCGCATACGAAAGCATGTTCGGCGGCAGCGGCCTGCGGCTCCAGTCAGCCTTTTGGGACGCCTTGCACAGATCCAGATCAAAGGCGTTTTTCACCAGTGCTGCGAGACCAAACTGACGCGCTCCCAGAAGACGCGCCGCGATCTGCGTGTCACGGATCACCTTCGGATTCCAGTCATAGGTCCGCCGCAGCATCGTCAGATCATAGTCCGCCCCGTGAAACCAAAGTTCGTGCTCATCCAGCAATGCCAGCAGCGGGGAAACATCCGCAATCGCCAGCGGATCCACCAAGGCATAGCGCCCTGCACAGTTCACTTGCAGCAGGCACAGCTTCTCATGGTAGTGGTGAAGGCTGTCAGCCTCCGTGTCCAGGCAGCAGCGCTTGTCCGCACTTTCAGCCAGCCAGGCTCGCATCTTGCCCACCCATTCATTGAGGTGCTCCGCAGTGTCGATGAACTCGTAGTCCTTCGGTGTGGTTCCTTCCTCGTTCATTTCAGGCCCATGAGGAGGATTTCCGCATTATTGCTCGTGCGGTTGATGTTGCGGATGAGCATCTCCAGTGCCTCGACGGCGGGAACAGCGGCAAGCTGTTTGCGCACTTGCGTGATGCGCCGGAATTCGTCCGGATGATAAAGCAGGTCGTCACGTCGCGTGCCGGACTTCAACAGATGCAGCGCCGGATAAATGCGGCGCTCGGAGATCTCTCGATCCAGCGTCGCCTCCATGTTTCCAGTGCCCTTGAACTCTTCAAAGATCACCTCATCCATGCGGCTCTCGGTTTCGATCAGCGCGGTGGCAATAATCGTCAGGCTGCCGCCCTCTTCCACATTGCGCGCGGATCCGAAGAACTTCTTGGGCTTTTGCAGCGACTTCGTGCCCACGCCCCCGGCCATGTAGGCTCCGCCCTTGCTGCCTTGCGATGAATTGTAGCCGCGGGCCAGACGCGTGATGCTGTCCAGCAGAATGACCACATCCTTCTTCATCTCCACCAGACGGCAGGCGCGCTCACGCACAATCTCCGCCACCTGGCTGTGCCGCTTCGGACTCTCATCAAAGGTGGAGCTGTAAATCTCGCAGCCGCTCACCGTCTCTTCGAAATCGGTCACTTCCTCGGGGCGCTCGTCCAGCAGCAGCACGATGAGCGTGATCTCCTTGTGATTTTGCGAGATCGATTTGGCAATGTCTTTCAGGATCACCGTCTTGCCTGACCGCGGCGGTGCGCAGATCAGACCACGCTGCCCTTTGCCCAGCGGTGCCACGATGTCCAAAATGCGGGAGCTGACCGCACAGGGCTTCGCCGTTTCAAGAATGATGCGCTTGTTCGGAAAGGTCGCCGTCAGCTTGTCAAATTCCGTCGGCATCTCCCATTTGTCGATGGCAATGCCTTCAACTTCGGTGATGCGGTCAATCGCCAGATACTTGTCCCGATCCTTGGGCGCCTTGGCGATTCCTGCGATTCTCTGGCTGGGACGCAGATTGAATTTCCTGACCAAAAACAAAGGAACAAACACATCCTCCGGCAGCGGCATGAAGCTGTATTTCGGATAACGGATGAGCCCGTAGTTGTCCGTGCCGATTTCCAGCACTCCCTCCACGGTAAGCCGGGTCTTGTGCTCCGCCATCCATGAACACAGGTCGTAGATGAGCTGATGCTTCGTCCGGCTGGCATTCAGGCGGAAGCCCACCTTCTCGGCGAGTTCCAGCAGCTCCGCCAGCGAGGAGTTCTGCAGTTCGTTGATCGAGATCTCCTCCGGAAAGGGTGGCTGCGCGCCATCCGTCTTGGTCGGCTCCGCAGGCGGCTCAGCTGGAACGGCGGGGGATTGGGCGGCCGGTGCGCCTTCTGGCTGCGGCTCAGAGTTCGCCACGGGAGGAGTGTCAGCAGAGATAGGTTCCGTCACTGGGGGGGCGGGGGGTGCCGCAACCGTTGCGGGGGATTCGGTAGATGGGTCGTTCATGCTTGCAAGAGTGGACTTGCCAGCGTCAGCACCTGGGCTTCAAGAGAGGCCAGAGAACCATCATTCCAAATGACGGCATCTGCTCTTTCAACCTTGGCTTCGATGGGCCATTGGGCCTCCAGGAACTTGTGAACGGTCTGTTCGTCGAGTCCCCGGGTCTCCATCATCCGCCTGACCTGCACCGACCGGCTGGAAGCCACCACGATGACAAGGTCTGCTGAAACTGTGCCTCCAATCTCATAGTGGAGGGGGACTTCCGCAAGGAAAAGATTCACCCCCTCCTTTTCGGCCTCCCTACGGGCTGTTTCGAGGGCCTCCAGAACGGGTGGGTGCAGCAGCCCTTCCAGCTTTCTGCGCATGGCCGCATCTGGCAGCACAACGTCCCGCAGCCATTGACGGTTGACCTCTCCGGGAGTCGCCAGAACCCGCGCCCCGAATGCGGCCACCAGTCCCTTGAGGGTGGATTCACGTTTCATGACCTCCGCCACCATCGCATCGGCAGAATAGAAACGATGCGTCCCCGGAAGCTGCTCCATCAAGAGCGTTGCCAGGGAACTTTTGCCACAGCCTGCGCCGCCGGTGATGAGCCAAGATTTCATCGAAATAAATGACCGCAGCTAAGCGCGTCTGCAATGATCAGTCTCTAAAAACACTTCAGGCAGGATGCTGACGCATCCTGCCTGAGGCTGGTTAAGTTGAAGATGTAATGACGACGGTTAAGGAGTCACCGGCGGCAGCAAAGGATTCAATGCGCCAGGACCTGCGACAGCATCTCCAGCGGCTGCCTGCACAGGGTTGGCGGGCTTGATCCGCTGACCCGAGGGGTCGATCAGATGGGCCGTCACAAAGATCATCAAATTGCGCTTGTAGTGCTGCTCCGACTCGCTCTTGAACAGGCGGCCGACGAAGGGAAGATCGCCAAGGATAGGCACTTTGTCCTGCACGTCCTGCACGTCTTCGCGGATCAGGCCGCCGAGAGCCACCGTCTGGCCATCCCAGATCGACACACCCGTGGTCACCTTGCGCACCGAGAACACGGGCTGGTTGATGATGTTAGGAGTTATCAGACGCTCAGGCTGTTGCAGAGGAACGTAGCCAATCGTCCCAGTGGAGAGCTGAATCGGCAGAACCGACTGGCTCGAAGGCGACAGAATGGGAGAGCCGTAGTTGATGAATCCGTCAAACTCCACCACTTCGGGGGCCAGAGTCAGTTCAATCGTGTTGCCATCCGCACCCACCGTAGGTTCAGCCTCAAGGCGAACACCCGTCTGGCGCATTTCGAACGCCGTCGGAGTCGTGGGAGTAGCGATCTGCTGACCACCACCGCCGCCGCCACCAACATTCAGACCGCCACCACCTTGGGGAAGACGAGGAGGATCAAATTCGGTTGGATAAATGAATTCACGCGTGACTTCCATGGTGGCACGGGTGCCGCTCTTGGTGGTGACACTCGGAGCGCTCATCAAGTCCACGCCTTTTTTCTGGCTCAGGCCGCGAAGAACTGTCTGGAAGGCCGGATCGGAGAAAATGCCCGCCGTGGAGAAGATGCCAGGCGCCACGCTCGTCGTAGCGGTCGTGGACCCCGTGGTCAGCAGGTTGTCGATGCTGCTGTTGCTGATGGCATAACCACCGCTGCGATTCCCGGCAGTGACCGGGCCACCACCATAAGGGAACGGAGAGGTTCCGTTCGGATTGGCACCACTGACAGAGTTTCCTGGAACGGCGCCAAGCGGGAGAGATCCTGCAAAGGCTGCAGCCACCGGAATGTTAGGAAACACCTGCTCGGTGCCCACATAGTAGCCCGGAATGACCAAGTTCGATGCTTGGAAGGGATAGTTGGCGGCATTGTATGCGTTGCCGTTGCCAGTGCTGCCACCACCCAGAACCAGATTACCCACACCCACTCCGCCGAGGAGCCAGTCAAAACCAAGCTCTTCGGTGTTTTTCTGAGTCACTTCAACGAACTTGGAGGTGATGACCACCATCTTGGGGGCCAGCTTCGTGATGGATTCCACATAAGCTTCCACCAAGTCCAAGTTAGGCTGGGTATTTCTCACCACCAATTGGGAATTGGCCGGGTTGTAGCTCGCCGAAGCGCCTTCAGGGAAGACGATCCCCGATGCTTCAAGAATCTGACGTGCTGTTCTACGGGTGATCAAACTGCTCCCGCCTGCAGGGGCACCTGCACCAGCCGCGAAAGGATCCGCTGCTGCCGCTGGGGCGGCACCACCGCCTGGGTCGCCACCGCCCGAGCTCAGGAAATCCGGCGGGACGCGATAGCTGCGGGTATACTGCTCGCTCGCATTCTCAGAAATAGGCACCACCAGCACGGCGTGTGCTTCCACCTTAAACTTCATTTGGGCAAGCTCGGTCACATAGCGAAGCGCCTCGGCCATCGGCACGTCTTTCAGATCGAGACTGATGGAGGCGTTGTTAGGCGCTTCACCGTTGCGAAGAATGATATTGACACCCTTGACTCCGCTCTTGTCCGTGAAGGTGTCCAAATCGCGGCTTTTGATACGCAGGTATTCAATGGCCTCTTCAATGGTGGCACCGTCAAATTGCACCGTCGGGAAAATGATCCTGTTCATTTTCTCGGTCAGATACGCGCCAGGGCTGCGCCCCACGCCATAGTCAAAGCTGATGGTCGCACCCTGCACCGGAACCTTGTCTTCCCAAGTCTCCGTCACCTGGGCCAGCATTTTGGCACGCTGGTGGTCGTAGGCTGCCTTGAAATAGGCCTGGCGCTTGCGCTCGGCATTCTCCATGCCGCGGCGGGCCGTGCTGTTGTAGGGGTCAGTCCTCAGGACATCCTGATACTGCGAGATGGCAGCATCATAGTTGCCGAGCTCCACTGAGCTGTTTCCCAGCAGCAGCCCTGCCTGCACTTTGCCCACGTTGGTCACGTGTTCGGCAGTCAGCGCCGGCGGCCAGCGGTCCGGGTCTTCAAGCTCCTTCAGGAAAAGAACTGCACCCTTGTGGCCTGGGATATAAACCATGGCACCTTCCAGCAATTGCCGGGCTTCCTTGTAATTGCCGGCCTTGGCGCGTTCCCGCGCAACCGTCACGCTGCAATCAGCATACTTGAGCTGGGCAAGATCCAGCCAGTCACGGGTCAGAGGAGCGTTGGGCAGGGAGTCGATGGCAGCTTTGTAGGAATTAAGCGCACCATCGTAATCGCCTTCGCTGAACAATTTGTCACCACGATCCATGGCAGTACGCGCATCTTCAATACGAGCATAGCGGCGGGCGATTTCGCGATTGGCCATTCCAGAGACGGTACTTTGACTTTGGGCCATGATCGATGGCGAGGCCGTTGTCAAAACGAGAAGGGAAAGGTTGAACACCAGACGAGAGTGATGGGTCATAGGGCAGACTGACAATATTTTGTGGTAAAGAGAGATTACTAACAGATTGGGGCGAACTTTGGCGAGTTAATTTTTCGGTCGGGTGAAAATAGCCAAGGCCTCAGCCTTGCTTGATTTCGATAGTTTCTTTCGTTGGTTTGCCATCGGCGCCAAGAGGCGCGATGATGGCTTTGTTTTCTTCCAGTTTGAGAATGTAATAAGATTTGCCAAGGCCGGGAAGCTGGAACGTCCCGCCTTCTTTGACGCCCGGAATGACCTGGCGCTTTTTCCAGCGGAATTCGAATTCCGCCTCATAATCTGCCAGGTTCACCTCCTTGCCCTCCACCATTTCGAATTCCTTCTGGGTGGACATGTCCAGCACCTTCAGAATGTAAATCTCCTTGGGGCCGAATTTGGTTTCAGCCGTTTCTTTCCGGTTGGAGAGAATTTTGAAACGGAGCGTGTTTTTATCAAACCCAAACTCCTCGTTCATCGGCTTGAACACGCTGGCCCGGGTGGGAACCAGCCGCTGGATCTGGAAGGTGCCGTCGCTGCCGCCTTTGAGCAGCAGAATGTAGTCATGGCTGATCCGCTTGATGAGGAACAGCTTGTCAGTGTATGGCGGCATGGATCCCGCATCCCGCGGGTCCGTCTTGGCATTGAACTCTTCCAAGTTGGAAAATCCGTCCTTGTCCGCGTCCAACTGGCCCACATTGGGCGAAAAGATGTTGGGAAGCTGCGCTTCAGGCGGGTTTTTCGTCTGATCCCCCGTGAGGAAGATGTTCGGCATGGGCGGACGCAGCATCGGCTCCGGCAGCAGGAGATCGTACAAATTCCCACCCTTCATCACCAGCAGAACTGACTTGTTCAGAGGCACTGCTTTTCCATTCCTCACCGGGGAAAGCCATGAGTATTTTTTCTTCATGGTTTCAGTGGCGTCCACCACCTTCTGGCTGGCGGGTGTGTTAAGGTCATTCTTGGAAAATCCCTGCGGCAGGATGAGACTCTCCTCAAACCCTTGGGATTCGAGTATCAGAAACACTGCCACCCCTATCGCGAGGAGTGAGGAAATGATCAGAATGGTTTTTTCGTAGTTGCCCTGTCGGTTCTGCATGGTGGTGCTTTAAGGCTGCGGATTTTTATAAAGTGAGATCAACGTCCGGCTGGTGTCTGGGCCGTGATGCCTGCGGCGGCGTCTAGAAATTTGACCAGATCAATTTCAAGCCGGACCTTCAGGAGTTCATTGCCAAACACGGAAACGGCATCCGGAGTGGCTGGATCGGGGGGCTTGATCTCATCCGAAGGAGCTTCCTCCGCCTGGGCTGCCCCTCCTTCGACTTTCACCGCAGGCTCTGGCAGCCTGACTTCAGAATGCAGCGGCCCGTCCTGAAGTTGATTCTCAATGCGCAGCAGACGCAGGCTGGTGAAATAGGGCATGTCGCTCGGGCTGGTCAGGCGGCTGATCAGCAGTTGCAGCGGCCCCTGATCCAGGGTCAAAACCACTGAAATCTGGCGTTTCTCCAGAATATTGGAGGCCACCTGGCCCCGGATGCCGGCATTGTTGTTTCCTTGAGTCGCAGCCTTTGAGGCTTCAACGGGCAGTTTGGAGCGCTCCAGCAGATCCACTGAGAGGACGCCACTGTTCAGGAACAGCTTCATCAGCTCGTCGATGGCTTCGAGATAGTCCATAAGCTCCGTGGCGGCCGCGGCCGACGTGGGCAGGGTATGCGTGTAGTCATCAAAGCCGAAGGCGAATTCTGCAGGCAGCTGCATTTTTGATTGCACAGCCTTGCGGATGTCAGAGATCTTGGTTTTGAGCTTCTCTTGAAACTCGATGTCATTGACTGGTGCCACCTTCGGCTGAAGGAATAGCACCGTCTTGCCAAGGGTCGTCACCAGATTCTCATACTCCTTTACCGCGTCCTGTTTGGCCTTGAGGTTGGCCTCCGTAGGGGCCAGTTGAGATCCCTTCAGGCCGGCCACCTGTCCGCCAAGGCCCAGGTATCCCTCCTTGGTTTCCGAATAGACGTTCCATGCATCAAACAGCAGGTAGCCAAGGGCCAGCGAGCCGACGACAATAACGCCAAGAATGGCGGCCAATGGTTTGTTTTCACGTATCCAGTCCATGATTCTTTATTGAAATTGCAGAGGATTGCGGAGGGGCATTTTAATTTCGAAGTGATAGGCGTAGCGCTCTTCGTCCACGCCACTGTCCACCTTCACATATTTATCTCGTTGAGCTTCAAAATCCGGCGCGTTGAAGGCGTTCAGCTTGGCCAGTTTGGCGGCAAAATCATACACCACCTTCTGCTCTCCCTTGTCGTTTTTACGATACAGGCCCTGCATGCGCAGTGAATACACCGGCGCGGCTTGCGCCCCGGGTTTCGTGGTTGTGTCCGGCTTGACTGCATTTGCCTCCCCACCCCAGAGCGGCGCGGTGATGGGTTTGCCATCCTTCAGCACTTCAATCACAGGCAGCCAGATCAGATCGTTGTCGAACTGCTGGTTCAGGTCATTGAGCAGGTGCGCCCACCAAGAGCGGTCGGTCACCGCCTGCTCCAGTTGCGCGCTGCGCTGGCGGAGTTCCTCCTGCCTCGCGTCCAGTTGGCGGATTTGATTCGCCAGATTGCTCAGCTGTGCGCTCTCCTCGGTCAGAGCCTTCGCGCGGTTTTTGATCACCTCGTCAGCTTTGTTGAACCAGAAAATCCCGGCCCCCAGAGCACCCAGCACGCAAAGTCCGGCCAGAACCAGCGCCGGCGCACGCCGCGCTGCATCTCGCGAAGAAGCCAGCGCCTTTGGCACCAGCTCGATTTCACAGGGGCATGAGCCCATGCCGCGCAAGGCGAGTCCGACGAGCTCTCCCATCGCGGGAGCATCAGCTTGGGCGGCTTCCACGCTCACCCCACGGTCAGTCTGCACACCACGCAGGCCGTTGTAGATCTCCACCGGCAGCTTCAGTTTCTCCGCAAAAAATTCTGCAATGTATCCCGCCCCTGATCCCCCGCCGGCAAGGAAGACACGCTTCGGCGCGCTCCCGCCCTGCTGGCTGCGGTAAAAGGTGATCGTGCGCATGATCTCGGCATGCAGACGCGTCATCGAATTGCGCATCACCTTGGACATGGCGTTCACGCCCTCATCCGGATGATCCTCCACCGCACCGCCCAGAGCCACAAAGCCCTGCGCACGCTTCTGGCGCTCCGCCTCGGCAAAGGGAATGCTGAATTCCTTGGCGATCGCATTGGTCACAGCTGCGCCACCGACCAGCAGATTGCGCGTGAAAAAGCGGTCACCCTCAACAAACACCAGATTGGTGGAACGGGCGCCCATGTCCACAATCAAAGCGGGTTCGTCCACATCAGGATAGCTGTAGCGGAAAGCGTTGTACAAGGCCAGCGGGCCCACGTCCATCCCGACCACTTTGACGCCGCAGGAATCCACTTCCTCATGCATCTCGTTCAGCGGCTCGCATTTCATGGCGGCCAGCACCACTTCGATCTCGCCCAGGTCGGACTTGCTCACCACTTCGTAGTCCCAGGACACTTCATCCAGCTGCCAGGGCACGTTCTGCCTCGCTTCAAACTCCACGATCTGCGCCAGCTTGTCCCCTTGCACCGGAGGAAGCTTCACAAACCGGCTGAACACCGGATGCCCGGGGACGGAGCACCATGTCTTCTGGCCCTTGATCTTCACCTTGGCGGCCAGTTCCTGCAGCGCCAGCTTCAGCTGGGGCAGGCGGCTGACATCCACAGAGGGATCTCCATCCAGTTCAATGATTTCATACCGCTTCAGGACAAGGTCCCCTCCCGACGTCTTGCCGAAGAATGCTCCGCTGACACGCTGGGAGCCAAGACTGATGACTGCAATGCTGTTTGGGTCTGCCATGCTGGATAAGGTAAAAATCGCTGAACAATGAGGAACTGACGAAACTGCGGAGGTTACTTGGCCTTGACCGGCACATCATAGTCGCCGAAAACATTCGCAAAGGGTGTCTGCATCTTGTTCAGCAGCATTCCCTGCAGCATGGCGAAATTCTCCTTGCTCTCCCACCAGGGCTTGTTGCCCAGGCTCGACTTGGCCGCAATTACTTTGCCTTCCGCCACAAACTCAACACCCCAGCCCTGAATGTCGGCGGAGGCGGTCACAAAGTCTTTTTGGAAAATCGATTTCAGCGTGGCTGGGGAGATGTAGGCCAGCGCGTGGCAGGGTTCGTCAGCCGGAATGTCCACCAGATCCAGCGTGCCGGTGATCACCTCACGCTTGTTGTCCTTGGTCATGTGATTCAGCGCCACATAAAAGGTGAGCTGCAGCCCTGGATAGGTCCCCTTTCTTCCGCCCGCGATCTCCGGAAGCTTGATGTCAAACTCCACATCCAGCTCGATCCAGTTCTTCGGCGTCCAGCGCTTCATCTGGATGTTGCTCACGCTGAGCATCGGCGTCTGCTGTTCTTGCACGTCTACCCCTTTGATCTTGATTTTGATCCCAGGCAGTTTGTCACCCGTCGCCGGTGCTTGTGCCTGAACGACATTGGCAAGAAGAAGGGATGCGAGAATCAAGCTGATGGATTTCATGATGGGGGCTGGTTGTTCCAATATTATAAAGTTTTATCAGCAAAACACCCTGCGCATCAAGCAGGGATTCGCAGAAAGTCGTGAAAATAAGTCACTGCACGGGAAATTCCGCCTTCAAAACATACCTGCAATTCCAGGCAGCGAGCTTCATTTCGTATTTCATCACAAGAGGGTTTGGGGACGGGAGGGCGGAGTCTGTGGCATTCCCGTCAGAGTGCAAGCAAAAGACAGGCAGGGATTTCGTGAACATCTAAGGCTTGTATAAGGTTGATTTCGAAGCCTAAAATGATTCCCTCACCATGATGCTCTCCTGCCTTCGCCCCGCCGCCCTTCTTTTGGGCATCTTCCTTCTGTCTGCCTGCGATCAGTCGGACGCTCCGGAGGTTGCGCAGGCAATCAGCGATCTCGAAAAGCAGAAACTGCAAAAAGTGGCGGAGCCGAAAAGCGAGGCCCCGCCTCCTGCTCCCGCCACGCCTGCTCCCGGCCTTCTTGCCGCCACGGGTCTCGCCGCCAAGGACGAGCGCGCAGAAATCATCCTCCTGCTCCCAGACGCACGCATCGCCATGCAGGAGTTTCAGCGCAACGGCCTCGCCATGCTCGTCGGCAGGCAGACCGGCTACCATCTCACCACCAGCGATGCCGCCGGCAGCAGCACCCGCCAGATCGAGCAATTCCGCGAGGCCATCGCCGCCAAGCCCGCCGCCATCATCATCAGTCCCATCGATCCTCCCGCCGTGGCGGCCCTCATCGTCGAAGCTCAGACCCATGGCATCATCGTCATCGGTCTCGACAAACGCATGGTCAATGAAGGCTGCGCCAGCGTCGTCTTCACCGACCAGCGTAAAGTCGGCCGCATGGCCGCAGACACCGTCATCGAAGCTCTGAAGCGCAAAGCCGCCGAAGAAAAGCGCACCGAGGTCACTGGTCGTGTCGTCCAGCTTCGGGGCGAGGCCGACAGCTACGCCACCAACGAAATCGCCGAAGGCTTCAGCGAAGGACTCCGCACTCAGTCCGGCGTCATCCTCGTCCATGACGCCCCGGCAGAGTGGAGCACCGAAAAAGCCACCCAGTGCACCACCGAAGCTTTCAATCTCCAGAAAAATTTCGACGCCATCTACGCCCAGAGCGATGCCATGGCCGTGGGTGCGGCCAAAGCCGCCGAAACCGCCGGCCAGCGTGAAAACATCTTCATCGTCGGCACCGACGGACTCTCCGGCCAGAAGCGCGGCCTCGAACTCGTCCGCCTTGGCGAGATCGATGCCTCCGTCGTTCAGCCTGCCCTCGTCGATCTCGCACTCCAGATCATCACCAAGATGCGCAGCGACAAAGCCTTCAAACCCCTGCCCTCCTATGAAATTCAGCCCGTCGTGATCCTTCCCAGAAACGTGGATCAGATGCTCCGCACCGGCACCTACAAGCTGCCCAATCTGTAAATCCTCGCCACCTCTCCTCTGCCATGTCGCGCACGCTCATCTCCCTCTTCCTCCTCCTTGCCTGCGCAAACTTGTCCTCACAGGAGGCCGCTGCGCCAAAGCCGGATGCCAAAACGCAGCTCGAAGCCGCCCAAAAACTCGTCAAGCAGCTCTCCCCTGGCGTCTTCGATCTCAATGGCATCCAGATCACCACCGCCACACGCGAGCTCCGCATCCCCTGCTCCATCCTCCATCAAAAGCTCCCCATCGAATACGCCCTCTGCCATGAAGCTGGCGAGAAGGTTCATGAGACCATCCTTGAAACCAAGGTCCAGCCCATCCAGATCCAGCTCGCCCTCCTCCTCGCCAATTACCAGCCCGGCACCCTCGGCATCCTCGAGAAACTCGATCCCAAAGCCGAGCGCCCCTACAACGCCAAGGACACCGAGCCCAAAACTCCCGGTGCCAACCGCCTCGCCATCCACGTCGAATGGAAAGACGGAGACAAAGTGAAAAACGTCCCCCTCTCCGACTTCATCCAGAACATCGAGACACGCAAAACTCCCCCCGACCTCGACACCTGGATCTTCAACGGCTCCCTCATCGACGAAACCGGCTTCGTCGCCGAGCAGACCGGCTCCATCATCTCCACTTACGTCGACCGCACCGCCATCATCAATTCCGCCGCCAAAGGCAACGAACGCGACGACCTCTGGATCAGCATGCCCGCCAACATCCCCGCCGAAGAAACCAAGGTCAGCCTCATCATCACCCCAGCGAAATAGCATAAAAGCTTTTGATTCCTGATTCGCGACAATTCGCGGGCATTCGCCTCCATTCACGTTGGAAATCTCCGGCCCTCTGCGTCCTCCAAATTGCCGCAGTGCAACGTCAGTGGCCCCATCAGAGGACCGGTTCAATCTCTGCCACCTCTGCCTCTTTGCTCCTCTGCGGCAAACCGAACCTCCTCAGGCTCGCCATACTCGAAATACGTATTGTGAGTCACCACACCAGCTCCCACGGTCAAAAAGCGCCCGCCACCGCCTCGGCATGGACAAGAATCGTCCACCCACAAAGAGCACACCCTTGGCCATTGACGCCGCTCTCTTTCCACATCCAGTGCTCTGGTACCATGAAAATCCCAGCCTTCATCCTCACCCTGGCGCTCGGCACCGCCGCCGCCTACCCCCAGGCCGCCACCCAGGCCTCGCGCAACGAATCCCTCAAGCAGGAGCTCCGCCTCGGCGTCGAGCGCGGCCTCGACTTCCTCCGCACCAAGCAAAATCCCACCACAGGCCAGTGGGGCGAGGCGGAACCCGTTGCCATCACCGCCCTCGGCATCATCAGCTTCATGCTCGATCCCAATCGCAAGCCCTCAGACCCCGTCCCCGCTGAAGTCGAAAAGGCCACCAAATTCCTCGTCAGCCAGGCACGTCCCGATGGCGGCATCTTCACCAAGGCCCGCGGCAACTACAACACCGCCATGGCGCTGACCGCGCTGCTCATGAACAACAAGCCCGAAAACGAGGAAGTCATGCTCAAGGCCCGCCGCTACCTCGTCCACTGCCAGGTGGACCTCGATGAAAAAGGCAAGCAGGACAATCCCCTCGATGGCGGCATCGGCTACGGCGACGAAAAAGGCATGCACGCAGACATGTCCAATCTCACCTTCGCCCTCGAAGCCCTCTACTACTCCCAGCAGCTCCTCGCAGACAAAGGCGACGCCGCCAAAAACGAGCCCCAGCTCAACGTCGCCGCCGCCATCGACTTCATCCAGCGCTGCCAGAACCGCCCCGAAAGCAACAAGTCCGCCTGGGTCAGCAAAGACCCCGACGACGCCGGCGGCTTCATCTACAACCCCACCGAAACCCGCGGCGCCAAAGTCACCAATCCAGACGGCAGCATCTCCCTCCGCAGTTACGGCAGCATCAGCTACGCCGGCCTCCTCAGCTTCATCTACGCCGGCGTGGACAAAGACGATCCCCGCGTCAAAGCCGTCATCGAATGGCTGCAAAACCACTACAATCCCAATGAAAACCCCGGCCTCGGCGCCGCCGGCCTCTATTACTACTACCAGACCATGAGCAAGGCCCTCAGCATCGCCAAGATCGACTTCATCAAAACCAAAGACGGCAAGCTCATCGACTGGCGCAAAGACATCACCGAAAAACTCCTCAGCCTCCAGAAAGGCGACGGCTCCTGGTCCAACACCGAAGGCCGCTGGATGGAATCCGACCCCGTCCTCACCACCACCTACATCCTCATGGCCCTCGGCCGCATCCACCAGACCCTATAGTTGCCCAGTTGCGCCGCAACTGGTGCCGATTCCCCACAAACGCCGCGCCCATCAGCGCGGCGTTTTTTTGTACCACCACATTCGCCGCCCATCCTTCCGCACGGCCACAGCCCCCCATTTGGACTGCGGTCGCGCAGTGAGGCACGAACGCAGCTACCGCTTTCGACGGCTTCGGTGACTCACGCGCACCAGAAAACCCTCGAAAGCGACAGCCGGTAATCCATCGCCAGCCCGCCAGACCAAAGCCCACCACATACCACTCGAAAGCCACCATCACCACCCTCCAAACATCCCTCTCGACATCCCGCCGCGGAATCCCGTAGTCTCCCCGGCATGCACCGCACCTGCAGCCTCCTCCTGCTTTGGGCCTTCGCCACCTTGGCCCATGCCGAAGAGCCGGCAAAGAGCAAAGCCCCAGCTCCTGACACTCCAGCCCCGCCCACCAGCGTGGACCTGGACACCAAAGCCCGTCTGATGCAAAAAATGGATGAGATCATCATCTCGGTTCATTTCGAAGATTCCACGCTTGAGCAGGCGCTCGAATTCCTCCGCAAGAAAAGCCGTGAGCTGGACAAGTCATCTGCCCCCGCAGGCGGCAAGGGCGTGAACATCATCCTTCGCGAGCCCAAGCTTCCACACGAGTCCCGCATCACTCTGGATTTGAAGGACGTCCCCTTTTCTGAAGCCCTCCGCTACGTCGCCGAGCTTGGAGAAATGGTGTACCGCGTCGATGCCGAAGGAGTGATTCTCACAGACAGGCACGCCTACGAAAGAGAAAGGCGCACCCGCACCTTCAGAGTCCCGCCGGACTTCCTCTCAGTCGGAGGTTCAGAGACTCAAGACGCTTCCGCAGATCCCTTTGCAACCACGGCACCCGCCCCCACTCCGGTTGGCAAGATCCCACGGAAATCCGTGCAGCAAATCCTCGAAGCCTCAGGCATCCCCTTCCCCGAAAACAGCAGCGCCAGTTTCAATCCCCTCACCGGTCTGCTCAGGGTCACCAACACCCAGCCCAATCTCGATCTGGTCGAAGCCTATTGTGAGTCAATTTGCTACAATCCTCCCAAAATCATCGCCTTCAATCTGACCATCATCGAAGCCCCGGGCGATCTCATCCACCAGATCAATGCCGAGGCCTCGCAGACCGCCGATGCCGGCAAACAACTCGCCACCCTGCTCAATCTGGCTCAAAAGCCCGAGTCCTTCGTTCATCTCGCTGGCCATGCCTTCATCGAAACAAAATCAGGATGCGCCGTCACGACAGAAGCCCTGTCCGAACCTTGGCTTTCAAACAGCATCTCACCAGACCTCAGCAGCCGCCTCGTTGAACCATCTGACAGGCCATCCACCGGCATGCGCCTCAAGCTCGAACCAACCATACAAGCGGACGGTCAGACCATCGATCTTAGTCTCGATATCGAACTGAGCCCACCTCTCTCCGTGGAGCATCAAGTCTCCAATCTCGTCGCACCGCGCACAGACGAAACGTCTCCAGCTTCCGCGACAGATTTTCCGTCTGTCCACATTACCTCCGATCTCGTGGTCCGCAGCGGCGCCACCAAGCTCGTCGGCATCATCAAACCACCCGGTCTGCAGCAGAAAACCGACGCCACGCTCTGGGCCGCGTTCATGACATCATCCGTTCGGTATGTGGAAAATCCGCCCCACCATCTCGCTCGCGGCATTCCCTCAGCCTCTTCGCCCCCCAACGGTCTGTCCAGCATCACCTTCCCGATCCCGGCAGGGCTCTTTGAATCCATCATGGAGCCCGTTCCTCAACCGCTTCGAGACTGGCTCATCGGGCAGGGTGTCACCTTTCCGTCCGGAGCTGAAATCGATCTGGAAAACAACCTCCTGCATGTCACAAACACACAGGAAAACATCGACAGCATTTCCATGTTGATTGGAGCAGCTTTGGAGAAAGCCCCCAAAACTGTCGCCGTCACTCTGCACACCGTCCGACTTCCCGCAGCCTTTTTGCCCAAACTCTCCCAGGCTGCACAGACTTCCAGCGACCAGTCCGCCGAGTGGAAAGAAGTGGAAGCCGCCGCAGCACGCGGCGAGGCCGTGTTCCTTGAATCCAGCTTCTTTGAAACCAAGTCGGGCACTCGCTCCACCCACGTGGCCACACGCGAATGCTACCTTCTGGATCAAACGGCCCCCAAAGACAAAAGCCCTCCCGCCATTTCCCTCAAGGACCAGCTCCTCGGCTCGTTTCTGGAAATAGAGCCCACCATAGGCGCTGACGGCAGGACCCTCGCGGTGGATTACAACCACGCGTTACATGTCCCTGCTGGAGTCGGTGGTGCAGTTGCGCCTGATGGTCCCATTCAGAGCCAAAGCCCACAGCCCCTCCGGGCGCTGAAAACCCATGGCTACACCACCATGCACGAGGGAGAAATCAGACTCATCGCCCTGCATCAGGACCTCGGCAGCAGCCATGCCGACCACATCTGGGCCACCTTTCTCCAATGCTGCGTCGTGCCGCACTTTCTCAAACCAAAACATGCACTGACAGTCACAGCTCCGGCACCCGTAAATCCCGACTCACAGGAGACAAGAACGTACCACCCTCCTCATGAGATCATCTATGAATTGCGCTCTGCAACATTCCCCCCGCCAGTAGCGCCAGCCGCAATGGGAACAGACCCTTTTGGAAGCCCTCAGGAGACATCCCCCAAAATGGGAACAGATCCCTTTGGGAGCTACCCGGAGGTATTCCCAAAAAGACAACCCACGACCAATGAGGTCTTGGAAAAACTGGGTCTCACCTTCCCCAAGGGAAGCCTCTCACATTTCGACTCCGCCACCTCCACCCTCACAGTCCGCAACACTCCCGCAAACCACGCCTTGATCGACGCTGCGATTGAAAAACATATGCAATCCCGGCCCAGCACCGTCGCCATCACCACCCACGTTCTGCAAGGCCCCGGCCCTCTCCTGCGCCGCCTCGCGGCCCAGGTATCCCGCAAAAGCGACCACCGTGCAGAGTTCGACGAACTCCTCGTCGCAGCCAAACCCGGCACCGTCCTGCACCTCGACACCGCCCGTCTTGAAACCAAGCCCGGCACCCGCGCCATCGTAAATCAAGGCTCCGAGCACCAATACATCTGCGAACTCAGCCTGGATGCCAAAGGCCAGCCCGCATTCAAACAAGAACCCCGCTCCGTCGGCCTCAACGTCGAACTCGAACCCACCACCAGCAAAGACAGCCCCTTCGTGAATCTGATTCTCTCCGCCGAATACCACACCGCCCCACCCCTCGAACATCGCGAGCACCTCACCACCCCCCAAGGCCACCGCCTCGAATTTCCCCTCACCGACTACTTCACCTCCAAAACCACCACCGCCATCCCCCTCCCCTCCGGCACCACCCGCCTCCTCTCCCTCTACAAGCCCACCGGCAAACCCGAGTTCGAAAACGAAGACATCCTCCAGGCCATCTTCATCACCTGCGATGTTCTGCGTCCCGATGATCCGCCCGGCACCAACTAGCCCTCTATCGCATCCCCGCTCCGTCTCTTCGTATTGTAGCACCGGCTTCACCGTCCTTCGTAGCCTTGGCGAAGAAGGAAGCCCGCTCTTCATCCGTTGCTCACTTCTCCCATCCACCAAGCCGTCACGCAGCCCCAGAGGTCTGCCTGACGGCTTTTTCCTACCCATCCCTCTCGACATCCCGCCCCCGCCTCCGGTAATCTCCCCGGCATGCGCCGTTTCATCCTCCTTCTCCTGCTTCTGGCATCAGCCCTTCCTTCGCAGTCCCAAGAACCGCCCAAGGACAAGAAACCACCCCAGGTCTCCTCTCCCACACCTGAGCAGGCAGATCTCGAAGCCAAAGCCCGCCTGAGACAGAAAATGGATGAGATCATCATCCCCTCGGTTCATTTCGAAAATGCCACGCTCAAGCAGGCGCTGGAATTTCTCCGCAAGCAGAGCCGTGAACTGGACAAGTCATCTGCCCCTGCAGCCAAGAAAGGCGTGAACATCATTCTTCGCCAAACAGATTTTCAAGATTCGCCCCACATCACTCTCGATTTGAAGAATGTCCCGCTGTCCGAGATTTTACGCTATGTCACCGAACTCTCGCTGATGAGATTCACGGTGAAGTCGGAGGCAGTGTTCGTCGTGGGACTCCATGCATTCGAAGACGAGATGCAAACCCGCACCTACCACGTCGCGCCAGATTTCCTCTCCGTCGGCGACACTTCAACCTCCGCGCCAGCAGACCCCTTCGCCATCGTCTCCCCCCCTCCCCCCGCTGCGCAGGATGCCCCACCTCCCCAGTTCAAAACACCCAGACAAATCCTCGAATCAGCAGGCATCACGTTTCCCGCAGGTTCCAGCGTCATCTTCGATCCTCTCACCAGCCAGCTCACCGTCAAAAACACCCTGCCCAGTCTCGATCTCATCGAGGCTTACACAGAATCAGGCCACCTTGCCCCCGCACTCGTCGCCTACACCCTCACCATCCTCGAAGGCCCGGGCGATCTCATCCGTGAAGCCAATGCGCTGGCATCACACAGCGTCAATGCCGCGTCTGCACTCACCTCGCTGATCGATCTCACGAAAAAGCCCGGCTCGAATGTCCGCGTCGTTGGCGATGCCTTTCTCGAAACCAAATCCGGCACCCGCGCTGTCCTCGAATCCGTGTGTGAGCACAGCCACCCCGCCAACTTCACGCTCGATGCCAAAAGCCGCGCCTCCGTCGCCAAAGAGACGAACAAAATCGGCCTGCATCTGGAGATCGAGCCCACCGTCGGCGCCGACGGAGCCACCATCGAGACCACGCTCAGTCTCGCGCTCAACGCCGCCCCCCCGACCCAGCGCCAGATCACCGTCAACGACCCTCTCACCGGACACGCAGCAGAGTTTCCTCTCAGCGACATTCCAGGCACGCAAATCACCACCGGCCTCAGCATGCAGGCTGGCAGCACCAAGCTCATCGGCGTCACCAAACCCGTCGGCACACCGCAGGAGAGCGAAGACATCCTCTCCGCCGTGTTTCTCACCGCCTCGCTGCGCCGCACTGAAGCATTGCCCCCATCACAGCCGAAAGCCGCACCACCCTCCTCCATCCCATCCGGCATGATCTTCGCCGCCCTGCAAGCGCCCGAAGGTTTGTTTGATGAAGTACTGCATGGCACAAAGCCCGTCACACTCCAGGCATGGCTTGCCCAGGCAGGCGTCACCTTTCCCTCAGGCTCCATCCTCGAACATCACGACGGCATCCTGCGCTGCGTGAACACGCCGGACAACATCGCCTTCATCATGGCAATCATTGACCAAAGGCTTTCCGTCTTCCCCAAAACCATCGCCCTGACTCTCCACACCTTGGAAGCTCCCGCGCCCTTCCTGCGCGATCTCACCCGCCAGACGCTCGCCTCCGCCGATGATACCACGATGTTCGACGCCGTGGTATCCGCCGTTGCACGTGGCGAGGCAAAATTCATCAACAGCACCTTCGTCGAAACCAAATCCGGCACGCGAGTCAACCATCACGCCGCCTGCGAGCATCGCTACCTCGACGGCTTCGGCACCGATGCGCAAGGTCGCACCACGCTCAGTTTCGCAACACGGCAGGTCGGTTCCATCTTCGAAGCCGAGCCAACCATCGGTGCCGACACAAGCACCGTGGACCTCATCTTTAGCCACGAACTCCATGCCACGCCGCCCATCTTGCACCGCGACCATTTCCGCGATCCCGCATCACAGCAGCCCTTCGACATCCCCCTCACCGATTTCAACGTCCTCCACACAACCACCGGCATCAGCGTCGCCAAAGGCAGCACCAAGCTCATCTCTGTCAATCGTCCCCCTGGCCTCACCAAAACAGACCTGCTCTGGGTCACCTTTTTGAAATGCGACGTGGTGCCTCAAGTCGCAAAGTCACACCATACAATAGCAGAACCCGCACCTGCTCCCAAGCCATCCGCCGACCCCAAAGCCATCCACACCCGCAGCTTTCGCGTGCCACCTGATTTTCTCTCGGCAGGAGGAGATATGCCCACCGCAGACGGCAAAATAGAACGCAGGACAGCAAGGACCATCCTGGAAGCAGCCGGCATCCCCTTTCCTGAAGGAACAGCCGTCTCCTACGGCCCTCAAACAACTCAGATGGTTGTCAGGAACACGAACGAAAACCTCGACCTCATCCAAACCTATGTGGACTCCATTGTTGTTTGCCCACCGTCAATCATCGCCTTCACCACCCACATCCTCAAAGGCCCCGCCCCGCTCCTGCGCAGTCTCACCTCCCGGGCCGCCAGCAAAAGCGATCACCGCACCGAACTCGATGAACTTCTCTCCGCCGTAAAAACAGGCACCGTGCAGCACCTCCACACAGCCCGCATCGAGACCAAATCCGGCACCCGCGCCACCACCACCCAGGCCACCAAACACACTGCCATCACCGACGTGAGTGTGAACGAAAAAGGCGAACCCTATTTCTCTCAGAAAAAGCGCGAAGTAGGCCTCCATCTGGAACTCGAACCCACCGTCAACGCAGACGGTGCCACCATCGAGCTCTCCCTCGCCTCCGAATACCACACCGCCCCGCCCTTCGAGCATCGCGAGCACATCATCGACACCCAGGGCCACCGCCTCGAATTCCCCCTCACCGATTACTTCACCACCCAAGGCACCACCAGCATCACCATCACCGACGGCTCTGCCCACCTCCTCTCCCTCTGCAAACCCACCGGCAATCCCGAGTTCGAAAAAGACGACATCCTACAGGCCATCTTCATCACCTGCGACATCCTTCGATCCGCTGACCAGCCCGTCACCAAATAGCCACCTTTCGCATCCCCCCCTCCGTCTCTCAGTCTTTTCGTCTCTTCGCATTGTGGTACCGGCTTTCTTGTCCTTCGTAGCCTCGGCGAAGACGGAAGCCCACTCCGGTTCCGCATCCGCAACTCACCCCTCCCATCTCCCCAAGCCGTCACGCAGCCCCAGCAGCCCGTCTAACGGCTTTTTCCTACTCATCCCTCTCGACATTCCCCCCCCACATCCGGTAATCTCCCCGGCATGCCATTCCCATTCCGCAGTCTCATCCTGCTTCTATTACTCGCCTGCACCATGGCTCCAGGCGCAGAGAAGCCTGAGATGCAAACCCGCATCTTCCATATCCCGCCAGACTTCCTCTCCTGCGACATTCCTCCAGATGATGCACCACCCGCAGCTGCGGCAGATCCCTTCTCCGACGCCCGTCCTGCCGCACCGGAACCCCTTCCGCCTCTCAAAACCGCCAGACAAATCCTGGAAGCCGTCGGCATCCCTTTTCCCGAGGGAGCCAGCGCGACTTTCAGTCCTGTCACCAGCCTTCTCTCGGTCACCAACACGCTGCCAAATCTCGACCTCGTCGCAGCCTACATTTTATCAATCACCCAGCAGTCGCCCGCCACCATCACCTGCACTCTCACCGTCATCGAAGGTCCCGGCGATCTAATCCGCCAGGCCAGTGCCGCCTCTTCGCGTACCACGAGCGCAGCCCCGGAGTTCAGCAGGCTCCTCAACCTCGTCAAAAATCCCGGCTCCAATGTCCTCATCGTCGGAGACGCCTTCCTGGAAACCAAGTCCGGCACTCGCGCCACCACCCAGGCCGTGTGCGATCATTCTTATGCCTCTGATCTCACCATGGACGCAAAAAGCCGTGCCTCCATCACTCATGACACGCGCCAGATCGGCCTGGTGCTGGAATGGGAACCGACTCTCGGCGCGGATCGCACGACCATCGAGTCCTCGATCTCGATTCAATTGCATCCCGCACCGCCCGCTTCGCGCCAGGTCTCCATCACAGAGCCGGCCAGCGGCGGCACCGCGGAATTTCCCTCCACCGACATCGCCACGGCGCATTTCACCACCGGCTTCACCAGCACCCCCGGCAGCACCAAGTTCCTCGGCATCACCAAACCTGTCGGCACCTCCAAACAAAGCGCCGACATTCTCTGGGCCGTCTTTGTCACCACCAATGTTCGCCACGTCGAGTCCCTGCCCTCCTCCAGTCCAGCCCCGCAGTCAAAAGTCGCTCAGACACCCGCAGGCATGAGCACCGCCACATTCAATGTGCCCGACGGCTTGTTTGAAGCCTTCATCGAGGAATCCCAACCTCCCCAATCCTTGGTCACGAAACCCATGCCCCTGCAAACATGGCTCGAGGCCAACGGCATCACTCCTGTCAAAGGAGCCACCGCCGAACACAACGGCAGCGTCCTGACCATCATCAACACCTCCGATAACATCGAACGCATCTCACGCCTCACCGGCGAGTGCCTCCGCAGATCCCCCAAGACGGCCGCATTCACCCTCCATACCCTTCAGGCCCCCGCCTCTTTCCTCCGTGAACTCACACACCAGACCACCACCACAGCGGATGATACCGCCATGCTGGCCGCTGTGGAAGCCGCCGTCGCTCGGGGTGAGGCCACCTTCATCGACACCCTCTTCGTCGAAACCAAATCCGGCACTCGCGCCACACACGAATCCGTGCGCGAACACACCTATCTCTCCACCTTTGGCACCGATGCCAAAGGCCAGCCTCACCTCGCCTTCGCGACACGTCCTGTCGGCTCCATCCTCGAAATCGAACCCACCTTCGGCAGCGATGGCAGCACCGTGGAGATCTCGCTGGCCCACGAATTGCATTCCGCCCCTCCCGAAGCACGCCGCGAACACTTTCAAGATCCCTCATCCAACAAACCTTTCGACCTGCCCGTCGTCGATTTTCACTCCGCCAAGACCACCACCGGCCTCTGCGTGACCCAGGGCGCCACCAAGCTCATCTCTCTCAACCGTCCCACAGGCCGAGGCGATGCCGACGTCCTATGGGCCACCTTTCTGAAATGCGATCTCGTCACGCAGGTTCCAATCTCCCGCCAAAAAGTCGCTGAAAAGAAAAAACAGGCCCCACTCGACCCCAAAGCCTGGAACACCCGGATTTATCATGTCCCCCCAGACTTTCTTTCTTCATCAGGTCCCACAGAGCAAACTCAACGAATAACCGCCAGACACATTCTCGAAGCCTCGGGCATCCCCTTTCCTGAAGGAGCTACTGCCTCATACAATCCCGCCACCTCGGTGATGTTTGTCAAAAACACCAACGAGAATCTCGCCTTGGTCGATGCCTACGTTGAATCCATTCGCAGAGTCGCCCCCAAGACCATCGTCCTGACCGCCCACATCCTCCAAGGCCCCGGCCCGCTGCTCCGCCGTCTCACATCGCAAGCCGTCAACAAGAGCGATCACCGCAGCGAACTCGAAGAAGCCCTCGCCGCAGTCAAAGCAGGCACCGTGCAGCACCTCAACACAGCCCGCATCGAGACCAAGTCCGGCACCCACGCCACCTCCACGCAGTCCATTGAGCACACCTCAGTGACCAACGTGACAGTGAATGCAGATGGCGTTCCCGCGTTCGTTCAAGAAATGCGTGAAGTCGGCCTCCACCTCGTAATCGAACCTACGGTGAGCTCAGACGGCATCTTGGTGGAACCCAATATCACTCTCGAATCCCACACCGCCCCTCCCCTCGAACACCGCGAGCACCTCACCGACACCCAGGGCCGCCGCCTTGAGTTCCCCCTCACTGACTACTTCACCACCAAACTCACCACCGGCATCACCATCCCCGACGGCACCACCCGCCTCCTCTCCCTCTCCAAACCCACCGGCAATCCCGAGCTCGAAAAACAGGACATCCTCCAGGCCATCTTCATCACCTGCGACATCCTTCGCTCCGGAGAGTAGCCTCACGCACAAGACTCAAGGCTGCGCCGTCAAAAGATCAGTCATTGTCAGGATAACCTTTCACGCACCAGCCCCATCCCGCCATTATCTTTTGTAATATAATACCACAACATACCATAACCCATCTTCACCCGGTTCCGTGTGTTCGGTGTATTTCGTGGTCTCAATTTCTGAATCTCTCCGCGTCCTCCAGATTTCACGTCGCCCCCTTTCCGAAATCATAAATCACAAATCGTAAATCATAAATGCCTCCCCCCCTCACTCCTCAAACTCCGTGTAATGCCTCCTCCTCGGCGGCTCCGTCACCATCACCTTCTGCTTCCAAAACGTGGCCAGGTGCAGATCCTTCTCACATCCCACACCTTCCAGATAGCACTGCGAAAGGCTCTTCATCGCCTCCACCACGCCCTCCTCAGCCGCAGCCTTGATCGCTGCAAAACCCGTCCTGCGCTCCTTTGTCGTCTGCCCGTGATTCAGCAGCACCATGCCCGCCAGATTTTTGGCGGGCGGAAATGTCTCCACCACGCGTGAGAGCGTGTCATACACATCCTGCCATAGCGCGGGATCATGCTCCGCCTTCCGCCACAGCAGATGCGCCGCCAGATACGCCTCCAGCGGATGCTTGGACCGGCTCATAAACGCCAGCACCAGCGCCTCCGCCTTCTCAATATCCTGTGGCACACCACGCCCCTGAAACAGTGCCTCGGCATAGTAGAAGCGCGCATCCCGCCGCTTCCCGGCCTCAAAGGCCTTTTGGTAGAGCGCCACACTGCGCGCCGCATTCCTCGTGCAGCCATAGCCCGCCGCATGCAGATGCCCCTCCAGCAGCATCGCAGACACGCTGCCGTGCTCGGCAAACTGGTGCACCGGCTCCGCCCACGCCGCATCCAGCCACTTCCCACTCATGAACAACTGCCGCGCCATGCGGTCACACAGCTTGTCCGCAAACGGCTGCCAGAAAGTGTCCTGCGGAAATTCATACACCGCGTTCATCAGCACCGTGAGCGCCGGCTTGAAATCCTCCGTCGCCTCCAGCCCCCGCATCTGCTCCAAAATCTCCAGCCGCGCTTCCTCCACCTGCTCCTCATGGGTAAAGGCAGGCTTCAGCTCCCTCAACGACCCTGCGCTGACAAACTGCCCCTTGTCCGGCAGCAGCTCCGTCACCTCGATGCGGTCACTCGCATCCGTGATGCGCCATCGGTCCGCCGCATCCCGCTGCACCGCGCAGACCAGCACGCCCTTGCCACGCGCGATCCGCACACCCCGCTGCACCTCAAATTGAAACGGCTGCGTGACCTTGATCAGGTCAAACGTCTCCACCTCCATCTCCGCTCCCGCCGCCACGCTGATCCGCCGCAGCGGCCAGCGCGCGCGCATTTCCTCCTCCTGCCGCAGCAGCGCTTCCACCGGCGGATGATCCAGTGTGAAAAATCTCCCCTGCCCGGCCGCCACGTGATCAAGCAGCGTTGCCACGGACACCTCGTTCCATGACCTCACATACGCCGCCACGCAGTCCATCGCCTCCTGTCTCGCAGACAGCTTCGCCGCAGCGCGCCTGTCCCCGGACACCCGCGCTTTTTCAAAGGCTGCGATCGCCTGCTGGATGTCAGCCTTCGTGCCATTGCCGTATTCGAAGCGTTCCCCCAGCGGCATCCACGCCGAGGTCTCGCCCAGCTTCGCCGCCATCTGCAGTTGTTTGAAAGCAGCCGTCGCATAGCGCGCCGGATTCTCCGGATCATCGACCACGCTCACAAAGTCACGCACAGCCTCCCGCCTCCCGCCCTCGACCGCCTTTTGCAGCAGATACACCACCTCCTCGCCAAACTGGTCCGCCGCTCGAAGCGCCAGCGCCAGTTGATGCATCGCCGCCAGATTCCCCTCCTCGGCCAGCGGCATCAAAATCTGCGCTGCCAGCCGAGGTGCCCCTGCCCGCGCCAGATCCTCACACGCCTTCACCGTCTCCTCCGGCGGCAGCATGGGCTCCGTCACACGCCGAGCCACCACCTCCGCCTTCTCTGCCGAAAGCTGATCCAGATGGTGCGGCCAGTAAACCACCCCCGCAATCATCGCCCCGCAGAGCAGCAGTCCCACCAGCAGCAGTGAAGACGACTCTTCCTCGTCCGGCACAGCCTTCGTTTCCACGATTGGCTCCGCAGCCCGGGGCATCTCGCTGGCAGGTTGTGGTAGCCCAGGCGACCCAGCTTCAGGTGCAGGAGATGTCGCCAAAATCACCTCTCCCACCCGCAATCCGCCACGCGGCTTCAGGGTGATCGGCCTCAGCAGATACCCCCGCCGGCTCGTGCGTCCCCCTTGCTGCCCCCCATCACCTACCACGCCAGGCTCTACCCCCGCCGGCTCTGGCAGCACCGTCCTATCCTCCTCACAGAGATCCACATCAAAAACATCCCCGCCAATTCCAAACTTAAACGGCACATTCACTTCCAGCTCGCTCGAAATCACGCCATTCACCGAGAACTGCGCCGCCGCATACACCCCGATGATTTGAAACGTCCGCTCTCCTGTCCGGTACAGCACGCAGTGCCTCGGCAGGATGCCCACTCCTTCAAACGTCACATCACAATCCGGCCCGCAGCCAAGCGTCAGCGATGCATGCAACGGGCAGGGAATCCGGTGCTCGCCATCTGGATTACTCAATGTCAAAACCGTCAGTGCCATCGACGCAGTATGCTAAATAACTCTTTAGCGTCGAGCCGGCATTGCAGGAAATAAACTGGGCATTCTTACTTTCCTGCACCCAGTTCCTGATAGTAACGCTTCACCAGATCACGGAACTCCGCAGGCACCGGATCACGATCCACCGGTGCCAGATTCTTCCCCGCATCCTTCTTGGAAAGCTCCTCCACCACACGATCTCGCAGCTCTATCAACGGTTGTGTGATGCGCGTGTTCAAGTTGGCGACCTGCGGCGCCTCATTGCTGCGTTTGAGTTCAATGCGCAGGCTGCGCGCACGATCCTGCACCTTCGCCGCCTCATTGCGCAGCTCAGGATTGTTGAGAAGCTCCTCCACATTGCGCAGCCGGTCGCTCCACTGCTCGTAGCCGCTGCCGGTAAAGACCCCGCTGTCAGGCTGCTCCTTGCTGTCGTCAAAGAACAGCGCCTCAGGCACAGCCCCTCCATTGATCTGCGGACGCCTGCGGTCATTGTCCGAATCACGATCCCCCGTGATGCCAAGCCCCATGTTGGAATCCGCCGTCTGCGCCTGTGCCTGCCCCCTGCCTTGACCACGCCCCTGATTCTTCCCTTCTCCGGGTTGCTGTCCCTGACCAGGTTGCTGCCCATTCTCCGCCGTCTGCGGTTCGCCCTGCCCTTGGCCCATCTCTTTGCCTTGCCCATCTTTACCCGGCTGCTGCCCGGGCTGACTGCCCTTCGGTTGCTGCGCTGATGCTTGCCCCTGACCTTTGCCTTCTCCATCAGCATTCGGCTGCTGTCCGCCCTGCCCCTTGTCCCCAGGCTGCATGCCTTGCCCCGGCTTCTGCCCGTTCTCAGCAGTCTGCTCACCTTTGGCCTCACCCTGGCCCGCTTTGCCCTCCTTGCCTTGTCCAGGCTTCGGCTCCCCTTCGCCCGGCTGCTGACCTGCGCCCGCCATCTTCGGATCCTGCGGCGCACCCTGGCCATTCTTGCCTTCGCCTTCTTTGCCCGGTTGCTGACCTTCCCCGGCCATCTTCGGTTCCTTCCCCTGACCTTGGCCATCCTTGCCCGGCTCCTGCCCTTGCCCTTCTTTTCCAGGCTGCTCGCCTGCGTCCGGCTTCTCACCTTTCTCAGCAGTTTGGCCATCCTTGGGCTGCCCGTCTTTCCCCGGCTGCCCCTCTCCCGCCTTGGCCCCCTTTTCAGCAGCATTCGGCTCTCCGGCATCCGCTGTCTTTTGTCCGTTCTGTCCTTTCTCAGCCGTCTCCTGCTCCTGCGCTTCCTTGATCAGCTTATCCAGCTCATTCTTCGCCACACGCAAAGCCTCGCTCTCACTGCCCAGCACGCTCTCAGCCGCCTTCTCCACGCCCTTCCTCAGCTCCTCCACCGCATTGGCCGCTTTGCGCTCCGCATCCTTGGCTTCCGCCTGTGATCCATACCGCAGCTGATCCTGCGTCTCCTTCAAATTCTCTTCCAGCCCGCTCGTCTGTGCCTTGCGCACAGCGTCGTAAAGATTGCGGTGCAGCAGCGGTTCGCTCTCCTCCGCCTGCTCGCTGAGCTGCCTCATGCTGTTGAGCAGCTTTTCCACCTTCTCCTGCTGCTCCGCCACCTGCCGGCTCTGCGCTGCATTCTGCATGTTCTTCTCGATGTCAGACCCCGCCTCCTTCTGATTCTCCAGCGCCTCGCTGATCTTCTTCTCATTCTCCGCCGCATCACGCGCCTGCTGGCGGATCTGCTTCATCTCCTCGGCAAATTTCTTCGAAGTCTTCTGCCGGAAATCCTCCTGCATCTTTTCCAGCTCACGCTGCGCACGCGTCGCTGAGTTCGCCGCATCCGCCAGCTTTTCATCCTTCAGCTGCTCCGCCGCCTCGCTCACCTTCTCACGCGTCTGTTCCAGCTGCTCCTTGGCCTCGGCCATGTTCTGCGCGTTCTCCGGCTTCTCCATGCGCTCCTTGAGATCATCCAGGTCACTCAGGAGCTGCTCCTGCTCCGCCTGCAAACGCTTGAGCTGGTTGTCCAGCTCCTGCTTCTCCTCCTCCGTCTTCGCCTTGGCGATCTGATTTTGAAGTTCCTTGATCTTTTCCGCCAGCGCCTCCTGCCGCCGCGCCAGTTCCTTCAGCCGGTTCAGCACCTGCAGGTTCTCCTGCTGCTCCGCCGTCTGCTCCTCGGTGGCGGCCTTCTCCTCTTCATAGCGCTGCTCCTTCTGCTTCAGTTCCAAATCCATGATCTGGTTCTTGTTCGCCTGCTGCTGGCCCTGCGAAGGCTTGTCCTGCCGCATCACCTGATGCTCCCGGCTCTGCGCACGGTGCAGCCATTCCAGCGCCGTCTGTTCAAACGTCAGCGCCTGATTCAGCGGCGATCGCTTCTTCTCCGCCGACGCCTGCTGCAGTGGCCCCTGCGCATCCTTGAGGCTCTTCCACGCCTCCGTCAGCGACTGCTTCACCTGCGAATCCTCCGCCTTCTCCATCGCCTCCTTCACCTTTTCCAAGGCGATCCCCGTGGACTGATGCACCACGTCGATGTCAGGCACCGCCGCCTCAATCACACGCCCCGCGTTCGTGTCACGGATGATCTTCCACGTCGCGTTCACCAGCTGCTTCACCAGATCCACCAGCTCATCGCTCTGCGCCTTCGGCTGCCCCGGCTCGCTGGGCGGAGCCTCCATCTCACGAAAGATGTCTTCAAAGTGCCGCACGTCGGCAAAGAACATGTCGCTCATGTTACGCCGCACCTCCCCCTTCGGCCCTGTGTCCTCCGCCCATAGATAATAACTCACCAACTGTCGCGGCTCGGCGTGCTCTTTCTCCAGCGCCAGCTCCGCCCGCACCTCCTGCTTCTTCAGCGGCGCGGTCACCGGATGCTTGAAAATGATCTCCTTGCTGTTGCCGTTGATGCTGAAGACCGCCCCAGATTTCGTCACCCCAAGATCATCCGAGACCTGCGCCTCCACCGGCAGTTCCTGAATGCTGGACACCTGCAGGTCCCGCTTCGGAAACACCACCTCAATCTTCGCCAGCTGATTCGACTGCACCGTCACCGTAAACCACGGCGGATTCTTGTTCCCCCGCTCCGCCTCATCCACCAGATGCAGCCGATACTTCTGCGTCTTCTCCGCCATCAAAGAACCTTCCAGCACCATGGCATCCTCCGCCGATGGCGTCAGTGTGATCACACTCTTGTCCTCTCCAAAAAGCTCCGCCGCCGTCAGGTGCGGCGCAAACGGAGACACTCCATTGCTCACTGCCCCGCCCGCATCACCGCTCGCGATCAGCGGCTTGTTCACCTTGATCCTCCACACAATCTTCGAGCCCTCCAACGCCGTCACCTTTTTCGTATTCTTCGTCTCTTTCGTCGGCAGTTTCGTGTACTCCGGCGGTGTGACAATCACATCGCTTCCAACCAGCGCAGGAAAATCAAACACGGTCAGCGTGTGCACCTGCGACTTCTGCTCCGCAAACTCCACGTGATATTTCGCATCACGCTCCACCTTGTTGATCATGCCGCCAAACACCTGCTCATCCACCGTCAGGCGCATCGGCAGACGCTCCCGTTCTTTCCCATCCGCCTCGCTCACCACCAGCGTCGCATCCGCAGGCACCGGCCCGTTGAAACGCGCTTCAATGATCAGGCGTGAGCCACGTTCCAGCTCCGCATCCCCCGGAGTCAGCGTCGCTTGAAATTCCGTCGGCCGAATTTCTTCATCGACCTGATTTTTCACCACCTCGGTTTTGTGCTGTGCCGACTGGAAGCGCAGCGCGATGTCCGTGGCCAGAAAAGCGATGATGGCAATCACCGCCCCCACCGCCGCACGCGTGTAAGGCTTGTTGGCCACCGTCACCGGCCAGTTCTGCGTCGCCGCATGTGCCAGCGCACGGTCAATGAGCCGCTCATGCAGGAAACCGGTCGGCACATCAGCCTCCGGCTCATGCTCAATAGCCGTCAGCAGCAGCGCGTCCAGCGAAGGATGCTTCTGTTCAATGACACGCGCAATGTCATGATCGCTCCAAATGTTGCGCCGCCCTTTGACCCACGCAATCAATCCCAGCACGATGAGTCCCAGCATCGACCACCGGTCCAGCCGCTTCGAAATAGGCAAACCATTCAGCGTGGCCAGCAGCAAGCCGCCCCTCACCACAATACCCAGCGCGAACACAACAGCGAGGTGACGCATGAGCCGCGCGAGACGCAGCGCCTCGCGAACTTCAGCAATGCGGGCTTCGAGAATAGTGCGTGCGATCATAAGCGGGATGAATTACGCGGTTTGCAGGACCGTCTGTCGGGCGCGGCCTGCAAACCACGTTTCGAGCAGGAGGACGGCCAGGAGCATGAGAAGAATGTACCACCACGACTGCTGCCGCTGCTCCGTGTCAGTCGCCGTAAGCCGCTCGTCCGTGGTTTCACCGGCGGCACCACTGTCAGCACCGCTGGAGAGCTTGATGCCATATTCCGCCAGCTTCTGCGGAACCAGCGGCAGCACGCGTCCTTCATCCGGCGGCAGATTGACGGCCAGAATCTGGGTATGGCTGGCGCTTTGCACCTTGTAGAGACCGATCCCCGTCGCGGTAAAACTCTCGCCCGCCTTGAGACTGTGCGTCTTGCCTTCCGGCTCCGTGATGGTGTGCGCAGAAGAGGCATCCAGCGGCAGGTCTTCCCCCACCAGCAGTGTCGCCGCAGGATCATGGCTGAAACCAGCCGCCGCCAGCCAGCCATACAGCAGCGGCACAAATTTCGTGCTGAGCGCCAGTTGGCTGTCACTCGGCTGCCAGCCGGAAGCCAGGACAATAAGCGTCCCCTTCCCAATGCGGGCGCTGAAAATCGCAGGCTGACCGTTGTCAAAACTCGCCAGGGTTTCCAGCTTGCCTCCCGCATCTTTGATCTCGATCTCCCGGTGCTTCCAAAACCGCAGCTTGGTAAAGTCCCGCAGCTTCGGATCACCAAAGGGCTTGAGCAGCGGATGCTCCGTCTTGACCTCCGCCAGCATGCGGTAGTCGTCATTGGCATCCCCGTCCTTGACGGTGATCCCAGGAATCCCAGTGAGCGTTTGAAGCAGGGCTGCATCGGCAGAAGAAGAGACGACCTCCACCAGAAACCCGCCCGCACTGACAAAGTCGCGCAAGGCGGCATGCGACCCAGCAGCCGGCGTGTTGCCCGAGATGACGAGCACATCCGGCTTCTGCGCCGGCATCGACTTCCCCGCCGTGAGCACCGGCGCCAGCGTGGCCGTGGGCTGCAGCGCTCGTGCCAGATAATACAGCGGCGCAGCAGCCTCATCCCTCGTCGCATCATCACCCAAAAAGTGAATCCTCACCGCACGCGGCTGCGGAGGCGCGATGAACAACCGGTTGTCAAAATCGTATTTGTCACCCGTGAGAATCAGCGTCGTCGCGCTCGTGGAATTCGGCGGAGCCGTGAGAATACGCGAGGCCCCCGCAGGAATCTGCGCCGTGATGCTGTCCGTCTGCGGACCTTTCTCCCACGCGAGCGTGAAGTCGCGCAAAGCCGAATCACGCGTGTTGCTCAACCGCACGCGAATGAGCGCATCCGCATTCCCCTCCTCATCACGCGCAGCCAGAGCCACGGCCAAATTGTCATTCGTAGCCGGATCAAGCCGATGCACATGCAGCGTGAGTTCCGCAGGCCACGCAATCGTCCGCAACGCATCCAGGTGCGTCCCTTCCTGCAAATCCGTGATGAGATGAATCCGCTTCTTCAGCTTCGCCGTGCTGGCATCAAACGACGGCACCGCAGCGATCAGCGCGCGATCCAGTTGCGTGCCGCTCCATGTCGGCGCCAATGCAGCCAGACGGCTTTGCAGCGCCGCACTGCGATTCGCCGGCGTGTTGCGATCTTCCTCAAAACTCCACACGTGCGTGAGTTCCCGGTCAAACACCGCCAGCGCGATCCGGTCCGTAATCTTCGCCGCTTTAAAAAGCCGCTCCGCTTCAGCCAGACCACGCTTCCACATATCATCCCGCCGCATCGAAGCACTGCGATCCAGCAGGATAAGCGTCGCCTGATCCGCCGATGACGAAGTCGCGCTTTCACTCTGCAAAAACGGCCGCGCAAACATCAGCGCGAGAAGGATCAGCGCCAGACACCGCAGCAAAAGCAGCAGCCAGTTCTCCAGCCGCCTCTTGCTCACCGGCACCGGCGTGCTCGCATCCAGAAACATCAGCGTACTGAACTCCACCCGGTCCTGCGGCGGCCTGCGTCGCAGGTGCAGCAAGATCGGCGCGATGATCGCAGCGGCACCAGCGAGGTAGAGTGGAAAGAGCCAGGACATGGGGAAGGACGAGCTAGGTGGCTATGCGTGCCGCTGAGGATTTGGAAGCCTTCTTCCTCTGCCGCGCGCTGAGAAAATGAAAGAGCACCTCTTCCAACGGCTGATCCGTCGGACAAAAATGGTATTCAACATTATGGCGGTCCGCCGCCATCTGGATCGTATCACGATGCGCCTGCAAACGCTTCAGGTAATTCTCCCGCACCAGCTGCGGATCAATGAACCGCTCCGCCCCAGTCTCCGCATCCCGAAAGTGCGCCGACTTTTCAAATGTGAAATCAATCTCCGCCCGGTCCATCAGGTGAAACAGCACCAGGTCATGCCCCATCGCACTCAGCAGCGCCAGTTGCTTCTCCAGATGCTCCACCGGCGCCAGCAGATCCGTGATCAAACAAATCATCCCACGCTTCCGCAGCAGATCTGCCAGCTGCCCCACAGACAGCGCCAGCGACGTCCCCGCAGCCTTCGCCGGTCTCTCAAGCTCCGTGATGATCCGCCGCAAATGCCCCGGCCGATTGCGCGGCGGCAGATGCTCCTCAATCCCTTCCGCAAAAGTCGTCAGCCCCGCCGCATCCCCTTGCTTCATCAAAAACGACGCCAGCGTCGCAGCCAGCGTCGCCGCATAATCCGCCTTCGTATATCCCATCGAGCCAAACCCCATCGACTTGCTGTGATCAATCACCAGCTGACAACGCAGGTTCGTCTCATCCTCAAACTTTTTGATGTACGTCCGGTCACTCCGCGCCAGCACCTTCCAGTCAATATACCGCGGATCATCCCCCTGCACATAAGCCCGGTACTCCGAGAACTCCACCGAGAACCCATGATACGGACTCCTGTGCATCCCCTTCCAAAGCCCCTCCACCACCACCTTCGCCCGCAGCTCAAGCGACTTGATGCGCATCAGCGCGGCAGGATCTAGAAAGGATCCCTGTGCATTGCGTGATGATGTTTGGACAGGATTCACAGGATGAAGTGATAATTGGAAGTGAATTGTTTTTTCAACTCAGTGTCCAGCTTGATAATACACATCGAGTTCTCGCTGGAGTCTCAAGTAATAGAGAACATCCAAATATTGGCGAACAAAGTAAAATAAGGACACACTTCCAGCGACCCCAGCAAGTATCGCGATGCGCCTTGAATCAGCGGCAACTGCGATTCCGCACAAAAGCACTTGAGCCAGATAAAGCAGACAACGAGTTCCTGGATACAACACGCCCTCACGGACCAGCTCTCCCAGCCAGAGGTAGCAGACCACGCACAAACATGCCTTCGCAACAAGATTGGGAACCTTGGGGACTCTGGAGTGGAGGTTCATGGACATGTGATGGCTATCGTCGTTCAAGGTTTCCCCATGCGGAGGAGCACCAAATATTCTTGGAGCAGTAAAAACGCAAAGACACCAAAACTGATTAAACCCATAAAGCGCACTGTCTTTGAATAGGCTCCCGCTGCCACAGCGCTTAGGATCACCGAAAACAAATCATGCTGGCAGCGATACCAAGGGTGAACCTTGACCGAACTGATCGGATCTTGCAGCCCGCTGATGATGGCTACCAACAGACATAACCCGGCCAGCAATTGGGGAACGTAAGGGAGTTTTCTGTGCAGATTCATTAATGGGTTTCGCTTCAAGCCTTCACGCACTCCAGCAACTTCCCAATCAACTTCTCCACTGTCACACCCTCGGCCTCGACTTTGCAGTTCACGAGGATGCGATAACGAAAAACAGGCAGCGCCATCGCCTGAACATCCCCCGCCTTCACATGCGTCCGGTTGTGCCGCAGCACTCTTCGCTCTGCCACACACCAACCCCAACGGGGTTGCGGAATTCAGCCCAGGGTCAGCTGAGCCTAGGCGAGGCGACCCTGGGTATCGATACAAACGACCGGGAAGCAAACCCAGCACTCCGCCGCATCCATCGGCCACCAGCAGCGTCTGCAACAAGCTCTGCCACGCATTCGCTCCGCGTCGACACACCACTCCAAGCCCCCCCAGTCCCCCGATGACCGTCCATCTGAACTGAGTGCTCTTCATAGTAGTCATGGGATTGCGTGAGGGATCGTCATTCGGATTTACTCATTGGTCATTCTTTCTCCTTAGGCCTTCACGTGCTCCAGCAACCTCCCAATCACCTTCTCCACCGTCACGCCCTCTGCCTCCGCCTTGTAATTTACCAGAATACGATGTCGGAAAACCGGCAGCGCCATCGCCCGAATATCCTCCACCGTCACATGCGTCCGGTTGTGCAGCAGCACACGAGTCTTCGCCCCCAGCACCAGATTCTGGCTCGCACGCGTGCCCGCGCCCCAGCTCACCCATTGGTTCACAAAATCTGGCACACCATCACGCCCCGGCCTCGACGCCGCTGAAAGCCGCACCGCATACCGCGCCACATCCTCCGCGATCGGCACCTTCCTCACCACCTGCTGAAACGCCAATAGCTCCTCTCCGGTAAAAAGCCGCTGCACCGGCTCGCCCTTCCCCGCCGTCGTCTTCGTCACCACCGCTACTTCATCATCCTCGCTCAGATAATCGATCACGATGTTCAGCATGAATCGGTCAAGCTGTGCCTCAGGCAGCGGATACGTCCCCTCCTGCTCAATCGGGTTCTGCGTGGCCAGCACAAAGAACGGCTCCGGCAGATGCATCGTCTTCCCATTCACCGTCACCTGATGCTCCTGCATCGCCTCCAGCAAAGAAGCCTGCGTCTTCGGCGGCGTGCGGTTGATTTCATCCGCCAGAATCATGTTCGCAAACACCGGCCCGCGACTGAACACCAGCTTCCGCCCCTCCGGACTGTCCTCCAAAATCTCCGTCCCCGTGATGTCAGAAGGCATCAAATCCGGCGTGAACTGAATCCGCTGAAAGCTCAAATGGCACACATCCGCCACCGTCTTAATGAGAAGCGTCTTCGCCAGCCCCGGTGCTCCCGTGATCAAACAATGCCCCCCGCTCAGCAGCGCGATCAGCATCTCATCAATCACATGCAACTGCCCCACAATCACCTTCCCCACCTCCGCAAACAGCCGCTGACGCGCCGTGGAGAGCAGTTCGACAATCTGACGTTCACTGAGAGGGGCGGAAGGCGGCGGAAGGTCGGAAGGAGCGCTCATGGAGTGTGTGTTGTATCAAACAGCGCCCACGATGCCAAGTTTTCATCCACCACGCAGGAACACAAGATTGGTACGAGCAACCGCTCAGCAGCCGCGGAATACAGCTCCATCGCACAATTCACCAGCACCAAAGGTGCGACCTATCGCAGCCCAGGGCACCGCCCTGGGTCTCTGCGCATCCCATCTGGAAAGCAAACCCAGCAATTCGTCACATCCAAAGCCCACCAGCAGCGTCAGCCATCAGCCCCGCTCCCGCCTCCGGCCAATTTACAATTCTCAGTTTTCAGTTCCCAGTTTGCAATCCCTCCCACCTTGCCATTCACGCGCCGCTCTACTTCGACCAAGCTGGCTCCGGCTCCCACGTCTTCTCGCCGTGGCCCACGCCAATCAGCTCCGCCTCCTCCTCTTCCTCCGTCTGCTCCAGCAACGGCGCAAACCTCTCCGACCGGAACCCCAATTCCTGCTTCACGCTCGAATGCGGATCATCCGGATTATTCAGCTCTTTCAACAGCAGCAGCAGGTCAAACTCCGCCCCCGCCAGCTTGATCTCCGCATCGTCATTCACCACAAACTGCGGATTCGAGCGCCCCGCACGCAGCGCACGCACCGTGTAAATCTCATCCTTCTTGGGCAATGACTTGTACAGGTCAAAGACCCAGGGATCGAATTGATCATCAATGCAGACAACTTGCTGGCCGGTTTTAAACATGAAATGAAAAGAGATTACGGGTGTACGAAATGAATGCCGTGCTCGCCAGCCATTTCAACGATGCGTGCCATATCAGGTCCGTCTGCTTTGGCAAATTCCTCCTCACAGCGGTCAAAGAAAGTCTCAAAGCCCGACGGCACCGTGGTGATGAGCATTTTCAGCGGCGTGCTGCCCGCATTGCGAAACGCATGCACCACGCCCTTCGGCATGAACACCGCTGTTCCCGGCGGCACCGCCGTCCACTGCCCATCTTGGAAAAACTCCACGCTGCCCTCGATGACATAAAAATTCTCATCCTCCCGCGTGTGATAATGCGGTGGCGGCCCGCCCCCAGGATGGGTCGTTTCAATCCACTGCGTAAAACGCCCTCCCGTCTGCTCTCCGGTGATCACAAACTCGACTTCATCCCCAAAAACAGACATGCCCCGCCCCTGTCCGGGTGGAGTGATCACAGGAATGGCAACGCTGGCTGAACTCATGCCCGCGATCGTAGCATACCCGGCGCAGCAGGCAAGGCATTGACATACCACACCGATTCCGACGTACACTGCACCTTACCATGAGCATATTCCGCCTCACCACCTGCCTTCTGCTTTCGCTGTCTCTCACCCTCCACGCGGAGGTCAAACCAGCGGCGAAATCGATCCGCACCAGCATGGAGTCATTCGTCAAAGACGGCTCCCTCTCCGGCGCCGTGACGCTATTTTCCCATGACGGCAAGATCGTCAACGAAGAGGCCGTCGGCTTGCGCGACATCGCTTCAAAGTCACCCATGACCAAGGACAGCCTCTTCTGGATCGCCTCTATGACCAAACCCATGACCGCGCTGGCAGTCATGATGCTTCAGGACGAAGGCAAACTCAGCATCGACGACCCCGTCATGAAGCACCTGCCCGAGTTCAAAGGCCAGATGCTCCTCAAGGAAAAAACCAAGGACCAAACCGTGCTCGTCAAACCAGCACGCCCCATCACCATCAAAGACCTCCTCACGCACACCAGCGGCCTCGTCAGCAATTCACCGCTCGACGGCAATGCCCTGGACGTGCTCACCTTGAAGGAAGCCGTGATCACCTATGCCCTCTCCCCACTGCAGTTCGAACCCGGCTCCAAATGGTCCTACTGCAATCCCGGCATCAACACCCTCGGCCGCATCATCGAAGTCGTCAGCGGCCAGGACTACGCAAAGTTCATGGAAAGCCGTCTCTTCCACCCCCTCGGCATGCACGACACCACCTTCTGGCCGAACCCAAAGCAGCTCGCACGTCTGGCCACCAGCTACCAGCCATCGGCAGACGGCAAAGGCCTGGAGCCCACCGCCATCCGCTATCTCACCGCACCCTACTCCAACAAAAAACGTTCCCCTCTCGCCGCAGGCGGACTCTTCTCCACAGCCGCAGATCTCCTCAAATTCTACACCATGGTGCTCAACGGCGGCGAAGCCGGCGGCAAGCGCTACATCTCCGAAAAATCGCTCCAGCAGATGACCACAAATCAAACCGGCGATCTGAAGGCCAGCTTCACCGAAGGCATGGGCATGGGTCTGGGCTTTCACATCGTGCGCCAGCCCACCGGCGTCACCGCCATGCTCAGCCCCGGCACCTTCGGCCACGGCGGCGCTCACGGCACCCAGGGCTGGATCGATCCCGTCACCAAATCCATCTACATCCTCCTCATCCAACGCGCCGGATTAAAGAACGGCGACGCCTCCCCCATGCGCCAGGCATTCCAAGAAGCAGCCGCAGCAACTTTGCCCAAACCTTGAGGTTTGAAGCCAGCACTCCCACCTCTCCCCCCATGCTTCGCCACCTCTGTCTCCTGCTCTCCCTGCTGGCCGTCGTCGCCACCTGCCAGGCTCAAGTTCAACTTCCAGACGGCGTCCAAAAGCTGGAGCTCACCGTCGATGGCATCGCACGCAGCGGCTTCGTCTACACTCCTTCCACCGCCAAGGAAACTCCCGCCCCCATCATCTTCGTCTGGCACGGCCACGGCGGCACCGCGCAAAATGCAGCCCGCAGCTTCGCCATGTACCAACACATGCCCGAGGCCATCTCCATCTACCTCCAGGGCCTCAACACCCCCGGTCAGCTCACCGACCCCGAAGGCAAAAAGCCCGGCTGGCAGCACAGCGCAGGCGCTCAGGACGACCGCGATCTCAAACTCTTCGATGCCACACTCGCCTACCTCAAAGAACACTACAAAGTCGACCCCAAGCGCATCTTCTCCACCGGCCATTCCAACGGCGGCGGCTTCACCTACCTCCTCTGGCAGACACGCCCGGATGTCCTCTGCGCCGTCGCCCCATCCGCAGCAGCCTCCATCCGTCTCAAAGACACCCCCTTCAAACCCAAGCCCTGCATGCACCTCGCCGGCACCGCAGATCCCCTCGTCAAATACGAATGGCAGCAGCTCGCCATGACCAAAGTCAAAGAGATCAATCAATGCTCACCCGAAGGCACCCCCTGGGCCAAAGACTGCACCCTCTTCCCCTCCAAAATCGGCGCCCCATTCATCGCATTCATCAAAGAAGGCGGCACCCACAAATTCCCCGAAGAAGCCCCCGCCCTCATCGCCAAGTTCTTCAAAGAACAATCAGCCGCCGCGAAGTAAGGCCTGCGCCACTTCGCACCCGCTCCACGTAGAACGACCTTCCAGGCTCGTTCCCCATCGCTCCGCAAACTCCAGCTCCCAGCCCACGCGTCAGCGTCCCCGGGCTGCGGTGCTTCAGCACCGCTTTCGAGCGTCCATGGTCCCACGCAAACCTCAGGCGCCGCCCTCTCGATCCCCCCACGTCTCACCCCAGCGCCTTCTCCCATTCCCCCTCTTTAAATCCCACCAGCCACACCTTCTTACCCGCATCCACCGCAAACGGCCGCTTCACCAGATTCCCATTCCCCGCCAGCAGCCCCAGCGCCTCCTCCGTGCTCATCCCCGGCAGCTTGTCCTTCAGCCCCAGGCTCCGGTAGTCCATCCCCGACACATTAAAAAGCCGCCGCACATCCCCCGCGTAGGCCGCCAGCATCCCCTTCAGCTCCGCCACACTCGGCGGCGTCTCCCGGATCGCCTTTTCCTCAAACACCACTCCGCGAACCTTCAACCACTTGATCGCATTCTTGCACGTCGAGCATCCCGAATAAGCGTAAACTTTGAGCATAAAATAAAAGAGAAAAGGGTCCAGGTTGAGCCGCCCAACCAAGCGCCGATTCCATCAAAGGAAACGAAAAAACACTCCCCTTCATCCCCATTCCCTTGCTCTTCATTCCCCTGCCAAAAACCATGTCCTGACCGCGCCCAGCATCCAGCATCCAGCCTACTCCACCACCAGCCTCATCCACGGCCCATACTCCTCCGGCACCTTCGCCTCAAACGCCATCGGCTGGTCGTGGATCGGATGGTTAAACGAAAGCTTCCACGCATGCAGCATCAGCCGCGGCACCTGCACCCGCTGCTTCGCCGGATTCGCATAGATCGGATCGCCCAGAATCGCGCACTGCAAAGACTCCCGCATATGCACGCGGATCTGGTGCGTCCGCCCCGTCAGCAGTCGGCACTGGATCAGCGCGCAGCCCTCGTCCACCGCCAGCCGCTTCCACTCCGTCACCGCATTCTTCCCCGCCCCATCCAGCAGATTGCTCATCCGCTTACGGTCCACCGGATGCCTCCCGATCGACGTCTCGATCCGCCCGCTCTCCTCCTTCGGCACCCCGTTCACCACCGCCAGGTAGATCTTCGAGATCCGCCTCTCTGAAAACGCCTCCGTCAGCCGCCGGTGCGCGATGTCATGCTTCGCCACCACCATGCAGCCGCTCGTGTCCTTGTCCAGACGGTGCACAATCCCCGGCCTCATCTCCCCGCCGATCCCGCTCAGGTCCCCGATGTGGTGCAGCAGCGCATTCACCAGCGTCCCATCCGGATTTCCCTCCGCCGGATGAACGACCAACCCCGAAGCCTTGTCCAGCACTACGATGTCGCTGTCCTCATACAAAATCGTCAAAGGAATGTTCTGGGCCTTGATCTCCACCTCCGCTACATCCGGCACCGTGAGACTCACCGCATCCCCGCATTTGAGTGTGGCCCCCGCCTTGGCAGCCTTCCCGTTCAGCGTAGCATGTCCCTCCTTGATCAGGTCCTGCAATCGCGAACGCGACATATCCGGCAAACGCCTCGCGAGGTGTTTGTCGAAACGATCTCCTATATCCACTGTTTCACTGATGATCCAATCCACCCCATAAACTCAAGATTCGAATTAATAAGGCAAACTGTAATTTCTGGCATATCGAATGCGTCCCTGCTACTGACAACATCCGTCCCCCTTGATCCTCGCCCCTCCAGAACAGTCTTTTTTGAGCACCTGCCCGGTGTGTCAGAGGCAGATTGATGTCACCTCCCTGGAGCCCTTCACCAAGCTCAAGTGCCCCTTCTGCGGCCAGATGGTCCGCGTCCGCCGCCGCTTCGATCAGTTCATGATCATCCGCCAGATCGGCGAAGGCGGCATGAGCCGCGTCTTCGAAGCCGAAGACGAAACCCTCGGCCGCCGCGTCGCGTTGAAAATCCTCAACCGCCAGTACTCCCGCGACTCCATCCGCCTCGAGCAGTTCCGCCGCGAAGCCCACATCACCGCCAATGTGACGCACCCCAACGTCATTAAGCTCTACTCCGTCGGCTATGACCAGGGCTACTTCTACATCGCCATGGAGCTCGTCGGCGGCGGCTCCCTCGAGCAGCGCATCCGCCGCGAAGGCCACCTCAAAGAAGACGAAGCCCTCCGCATCGGCCGCGAAGTCGCCGAAGGCCTCCGCGCCGCCCAGCAGCTCACCCTCATCCATCGGGATGTGAAGCCCGCCAACATCCTCTTCACCGAGACCGGCACCGCCAAAGTCGTGGACTTCGGCCTCGCCCTCTTCGTCGATCGCGGCGGCGATCAGTCCGGCGAAATGTGGGCCACCCCCTACTACGTCGCCCCCGAAAAAGTCATCGAAAACAAAGAAGACTACCGCAGCGACATCTTCTCCCTCGGCGCCACCCTTTACCATGCCATGACCGGCAATCCGCCCCACAAGGCGGACACCAGCGCCATCGAAGACCTCCGCCGCATCAAGTCCAAGCGCGTCACCCTTGGCGAATCCGGCCTCCGCTTCTCCCCCCGCACAGAGCACGTCATCAATGGCATGCTCTCCTTCAATCCCGAAGACCGCTTCGCCAACTACTCCGAAGTCGTCGATGAAATGCGCCTCGCCGAAGGCCTCCTCGATCGCGGCAGCGTCCGCCGCCGCCTCGTCAATCGCCGCACCCGCCTCATCGGCCTCATCGCCGCCGCCATCATCATCGCCTACGGCATGGGCTGGCTCCTCCGTGAAGGCGGGGAGCGCCGCAACGTCCGCGCCATCCAGCTCGCCACCGCCAATGAGCGCGAGCTCGACGGCTCCGGCGTCACCCTCACCGCAGACAAAGCCAACAAAAAAACCGTCTCCGAGCGCTTCACCGAGGCCCGCCAGGCCATGCTCGAAGGCCGCCAGTACGCCACCGCCGAAGACAAGTTCATCAACCTCGCCAAATCCAAAGACGTCCTCCAGCCCACCGCCAACTGGGCCCGCTTCAATGCCGCCCTCTGCAGCATCATGCTTGATCGCAAAAAAGACGCCGCAGAACAGTTCGCCAAGCTCGCCACCACCCCCGATCTCAACGGCCTCGCCCCCTTCTTCGCCAAAATCCAGGACCGCATGTCCCACGACTTCGGCCTCGGCACCCCCCTCCATTCCCTCGACTACAAAACCACCAACGAAGAAATCCTCGGCTACCTCGTCCACGGCCTCGCCGAATGGCACTTCGGAGACGCCCTCCTCGGCGCCCAGGAGCTCGAGCACTTCCAGCAGCATCTCGCCGAGACCCAGCAGCCCCCCACAGCCGCCTCCGCCGCCACCCTCGAATGGCTCACCCTCTACAGCCCCCTCGTAGACCGCTACAAGCCCGACTTCGCCCTCGTCCGTGCCACCCTCCAGCCCAAGCGCTCCGGCACCATCCCAGAGCTCCGCACCGCCCTCGCCGAAGTCCGGCAAGTCCGCAAAAACCTCAAGACCAGCGGCGCCTTCCTCCGCTTCATCACCGACCTGGAAACCAGCTACCAGCGTGAGATCTCCAGCATGACCCTCGAAGAACAGCAGCGCCAGATGGAGGCCGACAAAAAGCACCGCCAGGCCGATCTCGAGCTCCTCGCCGAAGTCACCGCCCTCGTCCCCTCCCTCGTCCAGGGCTACGACTACACCCGCGCCATCGACCTCCTCAGCGGCACCCGCCTCAAAACCGCAGACGTCCGCACCGCCCTCGACGGCCGCCTCTACCTCTACACCCAGTCCCGCGACTTCATCCGCCAGCTCACCACCGATCTCACCACCAAAGGCTGGACCGGCACCATCACCCGTCGCGAAGGCGGCCAGCTCACCGGCCGCATCACCTGCAACCCCGCCGGCACCCAGATCAGCGTCACCCTCGATCGCGGCACCCTCACCCTCCCCCTCGAAAGCCTCACCCCCGAGACCCTCGTCGAGATCGCCCAATCCCTCGGCACCCAGGTCACCGACTCCACCGACTACTACCGTCGTCAGGAAAACACCGCCGCCTTCGCCCGCCTCACCGGCCTCACCCAGCTCTCCACCACCATCGCCGCCCAGCTCATGGAAGAGAACTCCTCCTTCCTCATACGCTGGATGAAAGTCATGGCCGCAGGCATCTAGCCTGCACTTCTCACACTCCCAACGTTGACATGCGGCGATGTAGCGCGGAGCCGGAGCGTAGCGGAGACAGCCGAAGGCAATTCCGATTCCGCGAAGGTGCCGACTCGGTATCGGAATACCGAGCTACATCCAAGCGAGCAACACGCTGTTCGCACATTCCCAGGAGTGTGAGAAATGCGGGCTAGGCGGTGTTTGAAAACCCTCATCGGCCGTATTGAAGCCAGTCGATGACGGCAGCAAACTCGATGAGGGAGAGGAAATGTGCGGCGAGTTTGTCTCGCCGGGTGCTGGCGCAAGCCCAACGCT
>JAFLEI010000012.1 GCA_017301975.1 Verrucomicrobiota bacterium | reverse complement strand
CTCTTGTTTGTCTTGCTGCTCTTGGTAGTTTGCTTGGCCATGTGGGTGGTGGGTTAAGGGTTGCTTTTCAACACTCCTTTCGTTCCACCGATCCGCTTCGGTGGCTCCGCCCACATGGTATCTACGGGCCCGGAGGGAAGGATGACGTTGTGTATTTTGAAGTACGGGTTGCGAGGAGTGGGGAGGCAGCTTTGAGCGCACGGAAGATGCTGGGGCGGGTGAGGGTCCTCGCAGTCGGGCGGTTTGGCGGAGATGGCGGTGGGCGATGAGAAGACCTTCGGCGCCAAACACGGCCGACCTACGGTGGTCGTGGTATCACCGAGCACTCTGCAATGGCATGGTGGCGGAGATTGCATGGCAGGCTGCCGTATTCACCGCTGCGGCAAACCTGTGCTTGCAGGTTTGCGCGCATCCGCCTTCATGCCTGCATGATCGCATTTCTTCGCGGCCGGCTGGCCGAAGCCCTTCCCCATCGTGCCACTATTGACGTGAATGGCGTGGGGTACCTTGTCCTCATTCCGCTCACTACTTTCGACAAGCTTCCGCAACCGGGTGAAGAGGTGCAGCTTCTTACTCACTACCATGTGACCGACCGCGACCACACGCTCTTCGGATTTATCACGGCCGATGAGAGGGATCTCTTCCGTCTGCTGATGGATCGTGTGTCCGGTATCGGGCCGAAGATGGCGCTGAGCGTGCTCAGCGGCATGCCGGTGGCGGCGTTCAAAGATGCGGTGATCAGCGGGGATGTGAAATCGCTCTCGCGAATCAAGGGCGTGGGCGGCAAGACGGCGGAGCGCATCGTGCTGGAGCTGAAAGACAAGGTGGGCGTGGTGGAGGCCTGGCAGGCGTCCCGCACTGCCAAGGGCGCGCATGATCCGAAGCAGGAGGCGCAGAGTGATGCTGTGCTGGGGCTTATCGCGCTGGGTTACAAGCAGAGCGAGGCGATCAAGGTCGTGAATGATCTGGCGAAACAGCCGGGGATGGACACGGCGGACAAATTTATTCGTGAGGCGCTGAGGAGCATGAATTGAAATGGCCTTGTTGATGTGCAGGAAGAAGGGGCTCCGCAGTGATTTTCACGCACGGTAGTCCAACCATCTGGGCTTGGCGGAGCGTTTCCCTGTTCCGCAGGAACAGGGCTACTTTGCAAGCGGGACGCTTGCTCTACTTCAGGCTCTTGATGTACAAGATGAGGCTTTCGATCTGTGAGTCGTTGAGGATGCCGGAGTAGATGGGCATGCCGGTGTCGAATTTTTCAAAGCCTTTCACAACTTTGGCGCTGGGGGTGAGAATGGATTCGCGGAGGTAGCCTTCGTCGGCCTTGAACTTGCCTTTCTGGCCTTTGGCGATTTCGCGCTCGCTGCCATAGAGGCCTTTCCAGCTGGGGCCGACTTTGCCGACGAGGGTGCCATCCGTGCTGTGGCAGGCCATGCAGCCAAACATCTGGTAGAGGCGCTCGCCTTCTTCGGCGGTGGCTTTCACGGCGGCGACGGCGGCGGCCTTGCGCGGAGTGAGATCGACCTTGAGGTTTTCATCGAAGCCTTCTTTTTTGGCATCGAAGGTCAGCAGTTCCCAAGGGGAGAAGTAGGCGGTGTTTTCGGCCTTGTCACCGGCCGCGCTCTTCAGGCCCCAGCCGATGCGCATCTGATGGACGCCCGCCTTCATGTCGGGGAAGCCCACGAACACGCTCATACCGTCCTTGCTGAGGTAGGCGCTGCTGGCGGTCATCCACTCCTGGCCGCTGCTGCCGTCGGGTTTGAGATGGGGGGAGCCGTATTCAAAGGTGCGTTTGTAGTTCCAGCGTTCTCCGTTGAAGCTATCAGGATCGGTGGCGAGCTTAGGGTCCAACTTTTCATTGAAGCGCAGGAGGAGGCCTTTGTCGGTCGGAGTGACTTCCTTGAGCAGGACGCGGGGTTTGTCCGTGTAACGCACGCGGGCGAGGCCGCTGATCTTTTTGACCACCGTACCCCAGACCTGGAAGCCAGTGACGTAGAGCTGGCCGTCGGCGGGATTGACGACGGCATTGAGCGTGGGGAAGTCGAAGTTGCGGTTGAAGCTGACCACGGCGGCCTGCGGCTTTTTAAAGTGCGTGTTCATCAGCACGCGAAAAAGCTCGGGGCGGTTGTAGCCGATGTGGATCAGTTCGTCATTCACGGGGCCCATCTTGGCACCGATGAGCCAGGTCTGGGTGACGCCGCTGGGATTCACCGGATGCGGCAGCCACGTAAGGGGCTCGGTGATGGTCTCGGGGTATTTTTCCTTGGGCGCAATGGTGGGCAGGTGGCCGTAGAAGTGGTGGTCTGAGATGATGTGCAGCGGTGTGGAGGGGACGTAGTTGCCCTGCTGGTCGCTGGCGGTGACGAGGCCGGTTTTCGGATTCACGCCGATGAAGGGCTGGCGCAGGCCGTAGCCGATGACCTCGATGGATTTGCCATCGGGGGCGACCTTGATGACGGTGCCGTTGTGCTTCCCATACGTGGTGCCTTCCTGGCCGCCTTTGGAGATGTAGAGCTCGCCTTTGGGGCCGAGCTTCATGGAGTTGGGGAACTCACGTGTTTCGGCGGTTTGGGCGAAGAGATTGCAGAACATCTCATAGCGGTCGCACTCTTTGTCGTTGTTGGTGTCCACCAGCTTCCAGATGCCGTTGCGGTCGAAGACGAGGATTTCGGGAGATGGGAGATTGGAGATGGGAGATTGGGTTCCCTTCCCCGCCGTATTCGTGGCGGCATTCCTTACGACGATGCTCATCGGTTCATGCAGACCGCTGGCGAAGCGTTTCCAGGTGACTTTGTCGAGGTCTCCCTTCAGGCCGGAGATGAGCCAGACATCGCCATCGAAGGTGACGCCTGCGGCATCGCCCTGATCATTGAGGAAGGCGAGGTCGGCGAGGCGGACGTTGCGCTTCCAAGGGTTGTCGAGAGGGAGCGGGATTTCGTCGATGACGTAGGCGTCGGGCTTGGTGGAGAGGGTGGCGGTGGTGATGAGGGCTTCTCTCCATGGATCACGAGCATGCGATACATTGCCTTGTTCTTTAACCTTCGCATTCTCAATGCCGACTAGGATGTGTTGAGCGGCTTCGTTTGGCTTCAGTTGCAGGCAGAGGCCATGATCGGTCCCGGTCATTTTGCCCTTGGAGGTTTCGGCAAAAACCTTTCCGATGCCAGCCGTTAAAATCAGAGGATGTTTATGTGGCGCGATCGTGATGCCGCGCTCGACATCGATATGATCAGCTTTTCTGACTGCCGACAATATCTCACGGATCTCAACTCCATCGACCTCATACGTCAGTTGGGCAGCTCCTTCCTGGGTGAACGAGATGGATTTGAACTGGGTGTTCATCACCGGTCCCCGGCCCACCTCCTCAGGGCTCTGCGTCGGCTCACGCGGATCGGTGAACCCTGGCTTTTCGCCTACCTGCCAGCCGGGGTAGATGCCATTCGCGAGCCACACTTTGCCAATGGGTTTTGGCAGGTAATCCTGACCGTCCTTGGTCTTCTGTCCGGCCACGTGGTAGGAGCCGGGGGCGAGGGCGTCGGGGGTGACGGGTGGTTTGCCGGGTTCGCCTTCCCAGATGGCGGCGATGCGGAGGAGGTCGGTGTCAAAGCAGGCCCAGACGTTGTGGCCGAGATTGAGGATGATGCCGCGTGGCGTCAGGTTGTCCTTGGGGAAGCCTTCGCCGACTTCACGCGCATCGAGCACGCTGCTGAAGAAGGGGAAGTCTTTTTCGACGAAGTCTACCCAGGGGGAGGGCGTGGCGGGGGCCTCGGGTGCCTTGGGCTTGGTGGGAGACTTGGCGGGCTTGTCGGCGGCAAGTGCGCAGGTGGTGAGGGTGAGCAGGAGCGCGAGGAGCGGGCGGGGCTTCATGGATGGAGGAGAACAGGCTTGGCGGGCTGGATCTGTCAATGATGGAGTGCTCCGGCCAGGTTTGTGGCCATCCACGCATGATGGCACCGATCGCGGGGTGGTTTGCACATGGCATGGGCGTATCCGGAGCCGCACTCGGAGAGTGCGGACCACGCCGCGCTGGGGCTTTCCGCACGCCAACAATACTGCGCATGTAGCGGTCTGCGCGACGATGCGTGTTTTCTCCCAGCCAGAGGTGCGCAAAATAGCCCGCTACAGGCATCGCGAGTGGACAGGGGGTGAAGCTATGCTTGATGTCTTTATGAGTCTCCGCAGCCTTCTCGGCAAACTGCCGCCCCGTCCCCGTTTATACGTGGCGACGGCGATTTATGGCGTGGCCGGAGGTGGCATCGCGGTGGCGTTTCATCAGTGCATCCATCTGCTCTATGGCCGAACGTTTGAAACGTGGGCGGTGCAGTCCCCGGAGACGTTTGCGTGGCGCACGCTGGCGCTGATGCTGGCAGCCTCGCTGGCTTCGGGACTGCTGCTTCATTTTGCCGGGCCGTCTGCGGCGGGCAGCGGCATCCCGCAGCTCAAGCTGGCGTACTGGAAGGAGTTTGGCTGGTCATCGCCAAGGATCATGTGGGTGAAGTTTGTGGCCGGGGCGGTGAGCATCGGCAGCGGCATGAGCCTGGGGCGCGAGGGCCCCTCCGTGCAGATGGCGGGGACCATGGGCTCTGTGATTGCCACGCGGCTGGGACTGGCCAAGGCCAAGCACCGCATGCCTGCGGCGGCAGGTGCGGCGGCCGGTCTGGCGGCAGCGTTCAACACACCGCTGGCGGCGGTGACCTTTGTGCTTGAGGAGATCATCGGAGATCTGAACAGCCGATTCCTCGGCAACGTGCTGATGGCGTCTTTGGTGGGTGCCTTGGTGGTGCATGGCGTGCTGGGCGCGGAGCCGGCCTTTCGCATGGAGGTGACGAATGAACCGGGCTGGCAGGTCTATGTGCTCACCCCCTGGGTGGCTGCCTGCGCCACGCTGGCGGGGCTGCTCTTTCAGCGAGGCAGTCTGAACCTGCGCGGCTGGTCCCGTGCGCAATCGCGCCTCCCCGCATGGGCGCTGCCTTCGGTGGGCGCTTTGCTGACGTGGGGGATCGGCATCCTCGTCTGGAAGCAGACGGGGCGTCTCGGGGTTTTCGGCCTGGGTTACACTGACCTCTCCGATGCGCTTTCGGGGCGGCTGGCGTGGGAGCTGGCGGCGCTGCTGCTGGTGGCCAAGCTGCTGGCCACTGTGCTGTGCTACGGGCTGGGGGGCTGCGGCGGCATTTTTTCGCCGACGTTGTTTTTTGGCGGCATGGCCGGGCTGGCGGCCGCAGGGCTGGGGCGGCTGGTGCTGCCGCTGCATGATGGGGATCAGGTGGTGCTGGCGGTGGTGGGCATGTGCGCCTGCCTGGGGGCGGTGGTGCGCGCGCCCGTGACGGGCATTTTGATCGTGTTTGAGATGACCCACCAGTTTTCCCTGGTGCTGCCGCTGATGCTGGGCGTTTTGGTGAGCCAGGCGATCAGCCGCCGCATGATGCGCTCGAACTTTTACGAGGAGGTGCTGGAGCAGGACGGGCACCACCTCAACCGCATCATCCCCCCGCGCGACCTGGGAGCGTGGCAGCAGCTGCCAGCCTCGGCGATTGCCAACTTCCACCCGGAATCCCTCACGGATCTCGGCAGCGAATCTCTGCGTGCCGCCTTCAACCGGCACCCCTATGCTAATTTTCCGGTGCTGGAGGATGGCAAGGTGGTGGGGGTGCTGACCCGGCACAACATGGAGCGCGCGCTGCTTGCGAATGCGCCGCCCGAGTTTGAGCCTGCGGTGACGGCGGATCCGCAGGAGAGCATCCGGGTCATTCAGTCTCGCATCATTGATTCACGCGCTGGGATGGTGGTGCTGTGTGATGACAGGCAGTCACTGCTGGGTGTGGTGACACTGCATGATCTGCTCCGGGCGCAACTGGCCTATGGGAATGTGGGGGAGGATTGATCCGCCTCAATCCATCCGGACCGCCGCACATACTGCGGTGAGGACGCGGCTGAGGTTGGCGACGCCGCCGGGTTCGTCGAAGCCGTTGCCGAGCTTGGGCTGCCAGGTGTCGCGGTCGTGGTTTTGCTCGGGCTGGGGGATGAGTGTGAGCTTGGGATCGTACTGGCCGTCTTTGCCGCCGAGCTTGTAGATGACGAGATCGAGGGATGGGACGATGTACATGCAGAAGCCGCCTGCGCCGGATTTCCAGAAGGCGTCCTTGGGCACGCCGGCGACGTGGCCGTCTTCGTTGTGCTCAAACTGGAGGGAGAAGGGCGTGTGGGGATTGTAGGGACTCCAGGTCTGGCATTTTTTGATGTAATCCGCCGGCACAAGCTGCTTGTCCTTCCACTTGCCGCCGTGGGCGAGGCAGTAGGCCATGCGGAGGACATCGGTGGCATGAAGGGCGGTGCTGCCCGCGCCGTTGGCGTGGGGCATCACGTAGTCGCCGCGATGCAGGCAGTAGTCCCAGGCGCCCCAGCCCTGGGGTTTGGCGAGTCGGGTGTCGATGTAGTCCTTCAGCTCCATGCCGGTGACGTGGCGGAGCACGATGCTGGCAATGTGCGGGGAGGGAGAGGAGTAGGAATAGCCGGCACCGGGATCGATCCAGAGCGGCACATTGAGAGAGGACTTGTCGAGGTCCTTGATGTTCTGCCCCGGGACCGGCTTGAGCGGGCGGGTTTTGGGATCGCCTTTGACGAAGCCGCTGGGCGTCTGGCCTTCGCCCCAATAGCCGGCGGTCATGCAGAGGAGCTGGCCGAGATTGATCTCAGCCTTGCGCGGATCATTCAGCGGAAAGGCTTCAGGCAGATACTTTTCGGTGAAGACCTTGGTGTCGAGGCCCTGGGGGATCTTGTCTTTGAACTCATTGAGCATGATGCCGCAGGCGATGCTGCAAAAGGCCTTTCCGGTGGAGGCCATGTCGGGATTGCAGTTGCGGCTGGCGCGACCGAAGTACTTCTCGAAGACGAGGTAGCCCTTGTGCACCACGAGCAGGCCGCCATGGGCAGTGGCGCGCTCAGAGAGAGTGTAGGCGGGCTCGATCTTGCTGAGGTCCATGCCTGCGAGATCGCGGCATGCCTTCTCCGTCTTGGCCTCGCGCCAGCCGCCTTCGCTGTCCGGCGGCGGGAAGTAGATGTCTGCGGCGTGCAGGGAGAGGGAGGCAAAAACGAATGCGGTCAGGATGCGTAAGCTCATGGGTGCGCCACCATGAAATGCGCCGCCCCTTCTGGCGAGCTTCATTTTCCCCAGCCTCAAAAATGGCGGCGCACGCCGATCAGAATGCCGAGGGCATTGAGGCCGGGATTCGGATTTGTCTGGCCGCCATTGGACATGTGCTGAAACATCGCGCTGGCATTGACGGACCAGTCTTGATTCAGAGTGTGTGAGATGCCGAGCTGGCTGTACCAGTTCAGGGTGAAATCCTGGCCCTGGCCGCCGGGCGCACTCTGCGAATCGATCCAGCCCACACCGCCACCCGCAGAGCCAAAGACATTCCACGTGGCGCTCGGGTTCCACCATTCGATGACGCCGCCGCCGGAAAGGCCGAGGTAGCGGTTTTCAGAACCTGTCTCGATGTAATTGGCCATCGCGGAGAATTTTTGCCTCACGACGAGCGCAGAGCCGTCGCGGAAATGAAAACCAAACCACTCGGGCGTGCACCAGGAAACGATGAAGGGGATGATGCGGTAGTTGAAGGTGGTGTCTCCGCCGACCTTCCAGAGCATGCCGGTCTCAAATTCGATGGCGCCTTTGTCCCAGGGCTTGAGCTCAACCGGTGGCACGGGGGACTTGGAAAAGCACGATGTGGAGACCGCCAATGCGCAGGCCATGCAGGAGAGGAAACGAATCATGCCATGCATTAAGCCTTTTCTGCTTTAATTCCAATGGGGAGTTTTCAGCTCAGTCCTTCAGAAGCGTGCTTGAAAAGGGAAGAATAACGGACGGACGGATGAAACCCGTTTTTTCTTATTTTCGTGGATGCGGCGGGCGCGCCGCCCGCTATGAAGTCCCCTCCTGCCAAAATCTGACCACCCATTCTTCTTCATGAGCTCAACCCGCGTCCTCCTCACCACCACGTCATTTCAAGACACCCCCGGCCGGCATCACGACCTGATGACAGCCGCCGGTTTCGAGGTCGTCAGCGAACGTGGGCCGCTGCCTGAATCGCGCATGCTTGAGCTTGCCGGCGAGTTTGACGCCTTCATCTGCGGTGATGACGCCATCACCCGCGCGGTGATTGAAAAATCCCTCCCGCGCCTCAAGGTTATCAGCAAGTATGGCATCGGGCTGGACAAAATCGACGTGAAGAGCGCCACCGAATTCAAGATCCCCGTGCTGTTCACGCCGGGTGTGAACCACACGACCGTGGCCGAGCATACGTTCCTGCTGCTTCTGGCACTGGAGAAAAACTTTTACTTCCACACGGACTCCACGCGCTCCGGCGGCTGGAAGCGCAAGACGGGCCATGAGGTGATGGGCAAGACGATTGGCATCGTGGGCCTGGGCCGCATCGGCAAAGAAGTGGCGATCCGCGCCCGCGCATTTGGCATGGAAGTCGTGGGCTACGACCTCTACTGGGACGAAAAATTTGCCTCGCAGTACAACGTGAAGCGCGCCGCCACGCTGGATGAGATTTTCGCGTGCTCGGACTATCTCTCGCTGCACACGAACCTCACGCCAGAGACGCAGGACATGATCTGCACCGCCTCCATCGCCAAGATGAAAAAGGGAGTGATCATCCTCAACTGCGCCCGCGGTGAGATCGTCCACACGGATGACATGGTGGCCGCGCTGCAGTCCGGCCAGGTGGCAGGCTACGGCACCGATGTGCTGGATGTGGAACCCCCGAAGGCGGACCACCCGTTGCTCAGACTGCCGAACTGCATCGTGACGCCGCACATCGGCTCCCGCACGCATGAGAGCGTGCAGCGCCAGGCTTGCTGCGCCGTGGAAAACCTCACGCTTTTCCTCGAAGGCAAGAAGCCGCACGCCCAGGCCAACACGTTCTGAGATCGCCGTTTACAGTTTTCCAGATTCAATCATTATCCCGACCCTTTTCCAATCATGAGTCTCTCCATCAAACCCCGCGAATCCTGCGCCTTCGATCAAATCTCACTCGGCGAAGTCATGCTCCGCCTTGACCCCGGCGAGGGCCGCATCCGCACCGCCCGTCAATTCCAGGCCTGGGAAGGCGGCGGCGAGTACAACACGTCACGCGGCCTGAGAAAATGCTTTGGCTACAAGACCGCGGTGGTGACCGCCTTCGTGGACAACGAGGTGGGGCATCTCATTGAGGATTTCATCATGCAGGGCGGCGTGGCCACCGACTTCATCCAGTGGCGTGAAGATGACGGCATCGGCCGCACGGTCCGCAACGGCCTGAACTTCACCGAGCGAGGCTTCGGCATCCGTGGTGCCGTAGGCAATCCTGACCGTGGCAACACGGCGGCCTCGCAGATCAAGCCGGGCGACATCGACTGGGATCATATCTTTGGCAAACTCGGTGTGCGCTGGTTCCACACGGGCGGCATTTACGCGGCTCTTTCCGCGACGACTGCGGAAGTCACCGTGGAGGCTGTGAAGGCCGCCAACAAATACGGCACCATCGTCAGCTACGATCTGAACTACCGCCCCTCGCTGTGGAAAACGATTGGCGGGCTCAAGAAGGCGCAGGAAGTGAACCGCGAGATCGCAAAGTATGTCGATGTCATGATCGGCAATGAAGAAGACTTCACGGCGTCGCTCGGCTTCGAAGTCAAAGGCGTGGACCACAACATCTCCAAGATCGAACTCGATGCCTTCAAGGCGATGATCGAGACAGCGGTGAAGGACTTCCCCAACTTCAAGGTGGCTGCCACCACGCTGCGCGGCGTGAAGACGGCGACCGTCAACGACTGGTCGGCCATTCTCTGGCACGACGGCAAATTCCACGAAAGCCGCAAGTATCCTGACCTCGAAATCCTTGACCGTGTCGGCGGTGGCGACAGCTTTGCCTCCGGCGTGCAGTTTGGCTTCATGGAGTTCAACGATGCGCAGAAGGCGGTCGAATACGGCGCAGCCCATGGTGCGCTGGCTTCCACCACCCCTGGTGACACCTCGATGGCCACGCGCAAGGAAGTCGAGAAGACCATCGGCGGCGGCGGTGCACGTGTGGTGCGCTAAGCCGCAGCTCAAGCGTCCCGCTTGAATGAATTGGAATCTGCATCGCGGCGTCTTCCGCGATGCAGATTTTTTTTGTGCGTGTTTAGTCCCCCTGCCCCGTAAACAACGCACGAGAGACTCTTGCGGGGCGGATGTGAGCCGCTATTCTGCGTGTCCCCATGGCATCCACCGACTTCACGCCCCCGCACGTTTACGAGCAGCCCGCCCCCTCGTTTGACGTCAATGCCATCGAGACCCCCGCCTATGTGGTGGATGTGGCGCTGCTGCGGCAAAACATGGAAAAGCTCGCCCGTGTGCAGAGCGAATCCGGTGCGCGAGTGCTGCTGGCGCTGAAGGGCTTTTCAATGTTCAGCGTGTTCCCGATCATGCGCGAATACCTCAGCGGCTGCTGCGCGAGCGGATTGAACGAGGCGCTGCTGGCGCAGGAATTTGGCAAGGAGGTGCATGTGTATGCGCCGGCCTTTAAAGAACGGGAGATGCAGCAGATCATTCCCATCTCGCATCACCTGAGCTTCAACTCGCTTGCGCAGTTCCGGAAGTTCAAGCCCATGCTTGATGCCGCCAAAGCCGCCACCGGCCATGCGCCCAGCCCGGGCATCCGCGTGAACCCGGAGCACTCCGAAGTCGAGGTCTCGCTCTACGATCCCTGCTCACCCGGGTGCCGTCTTGGCATTCGCTCCGACCTGCTCGAAGGCGAAGATCTGACAGGCATCGAAGGACTGCACTTTCATGCGCTGTGCGAACAGGATTCCGATGTGCTGGAGCGCACGTTGGCTGCGGTGGAACGCCGGTTTCCACGACTTCTTGAGCAGGTGCAGTGGGTGAACATGGGTGGCGGTCACCACATCACCCGCAAAGACTACGATGTGGACCTTCTCATCCGCGTGCTGCGCACCTTCCGCGAACGGTGGGGCAAGGATGTTTACATCGAACCCGGCGAAGCCGCGGGCCTGAACACCGGCTACCTGATCGCTGAAGTGCAGGACATCATTGAGGCACCGACTCCGACTGCCATTCTCGATATCTCCGCCACGGCTCATATGCCGGACACGCTGGAGATGCCCTACCGCCCGTATATTTTTGGGGCGGGCCTGCCCGGAGAGCACCCGTACGAGTACAAGATGGGGGGCATGTCCTGCCTTGCGGGCGATGTGCTGAGCGGCTTCTCATTTCCCGAGCCCTTGCGTATCGGTCAGCGCCTTGTCTTCGCTGACATGGCGCATTACACGATGGTCAAGACAACCACGTTTAACGGCGTGCCGCATCCCGACATCGCGATCTATGATCCTGCGACGAAGGAGTATCGGGTCGTGCGCCGCTTCGGATACGCCGACTTCCGCAACAAGCTCTCCTGAGTCAGGTGAACGCGGGCGGATAAAATCCCGCATCGCGCTGCAAGCCGCGGCGTGCGTGCGAGTCCGGGCTTCCACCGGCTGTGGTCCCTGCCCCGGGGCGGAGCGAGGCCGTGTTTGAGAATCTCGTTTTGAGGGCTTTTCAGCCGTTGGGTGTCGCGGCAGCTTTGTGTCACCGCTACGCGGTTCCACGGGATTTGAGAGATGTGGGTGGTGCGGTTCCGTGGGTTGGCACCCACGGCTACTTTTGTGCCAGCCCTACGGGCTTTCGGAGATGGACGTTCGGAGCGAGAGGGCTGGGCTGGACTGGATGTTCTCGCGGGGGTTGACGAGGCTTTCACACGACCCCTAGTTTTACATTGTTAAGCGTCTGGGGCGAGGCGGAGCGTTCCTTGTTCCACAGGAACAAGGCTACTTTGCTGCGCTGAGACTTCAGCCGGAGCAACCTGCCTGGCGAGCAAGTCTAACAATGGAGAACAAGGCTGGGGCTTCGTCACAAAAGCACCACGTTTAGCTTCAATCGTGTCTGCATCGCGCAGGGCCAGGCCGTAATAGTACGCTCACCCTCGTCGTATTCATCTCATGCGCATTCTTCCCATCTTGTCCATCCTTTCGCTCTGTTCCTCCGGCCTTCTTCACGCTGCCGAGCCGGTCAAAGCGAAGATCAATCTGCTTGAAGTGATCAAGTCCGGCAATGTGGACTACCACATCAATCCGAAGTCCGATTTTCATGATGATCCCAAGGATGTCTGGACCTTCGCCGCCGATGGAACCTTCCACATCAGCGGTCGTGGTTACGGCTATGTCGCCACCAAGGAAAACTTCCGCGACTACCATCTTGTGCTCGAATTCAAATGGGGCACCAAGACCTGGGGCAAGCGCGAGAAAGCGGCGCGGGACAACGGCATCCTGCTCCATGCCTACGGCCCTCACGGCACTGTCGGCGGAACCTGGATGGCGAGCATTGAGGCGCAAATCATTGAAGGCGGTGTGGGCGATATCCTCGTGCTCTCGCCCAAACTCGCCGATGGCACCGAACTGACGACCTCGCTGTCCTCCGAGTACACCCTTGACCGCGACAAAGAGAAAATTTGGAAGAAAGGCGAGCAACGTCAAACCGTCACCAGCGGCCGGATCAACTGGAAAAACCGCGATGTGGACTGGGCGGACAAAGTCGGCTACCGAGGCCGCGAAGAGGTGGAGTCACCCACCGGTGAATGGAACCGTTTCGAAGTCATCGCCAAAGGCGACACGCTGCAGTACTTTCTTAACGGCACCCTGGTGAACGAGGCCTTCGACTGCAAACCCAGCGAGGGCAAAATTCTCATTCAAACCGAAGGCGCAGAAATGATTGTGCGCCGCTATGAACTCTATCCCTTGGGCGAGTTTAAAGAGAAGTAGGACACTGGCGTTCCTGGCTGTCGGTAATGGGGGAGATTCGCGGCCTCGCATCCTGCCCTATTTAGGCTTGTGCAATAGACTGACACGACCGGGCGGCGCTCGGCTCGGTAGAGAATGGTCGTGGTGGTTTTCGCCCCTGTTGCGCGCAAGCGTGCGGCGGGGCGCTTTGCAGACGCTGCTGGCGCCCGGCAGGCCGCGGCGAAGCGATGGGTTTGCTTGCCGATGCGTTGCGTCAACCCAGGGTCGCCTCGCTGAGGCTCGGCTGACCCTGGGCTATGATCCGGAAGGCCGTTGGCCTTCAAGACAGCAATGTCAGTCTATTGCGCAAGTCTCAACAGGCTTGCGAAATAGACTGACGACCGGACGGCACTAGGGAGGGAATGGCCGTCGTGGTTTTCGACCCTGTTGCGCGCAGGCGTGCGGCGGGCGTCTTACAGGCGCTGCTGGTGCCCGACAGGCTGCGGCGAAGCGATGGGTTTGCTTGCCGATGCGTTGCGGCAACCCAGGGCCGCCTCGCTGAGGCTTCCTCCTCCGCTCTGCGAGCTTCGAAGGACAAGCTGGCCGCCCCCTGGGCTATGATCCGGAAGGCCGTTGGCCTTCAAGACAGCAATGTCAGTCTATTGCGCAAGTCTCAATGGGGCTTCGCCACCCCTTCCGTCACAAAAGCACCAAATTTGGCCTCAATCGTGTCTGCATCATCAGCAGCCGCGCCGTAATGGTCTGCTCACTCACGCCGTAATCACCTCATGCGCCTTTCCTCATTTTTGTCCATGCTCCCGGTGTTTTCCGCAGGCTTGCTGTCTGCCGCCGAACCCGTCAAAGCGAAGATCAATCTTCTCGATGTCATCAAATCCGGGAACGTTGAATACCACGTCAATCCCAAGGCCGATTTCCATGACGCCCCCAAGGACATCTGGACCTTCGACAAAGACGGCACCTTTCACATCAGCGGTCGCGGTTACGGCTACGTCGCCACCAAGGAAAACTTCCGCGACTACCACCTTGTGCTCGAATTCAAGTGGGGCACCAAAACCTGGGGCAAGCGCGAGAAGGCCGCCAAGGACAACGGCATCCTCCTCCACGCCTACGGCCCGCACGGTGCTTATGCCGACACCTGGATGGCCAGCATCGAGGCGCAGATCATTGAGGGCGGTGTGGGCGACATCCTCGTGCTTTCGCCCAAGCTCGCCGACGGCACCGAATTGACGACCTCCCTTTCCTCCGAGTACACGCTCGATCGCGACAAAGAAAAAATCTGGAAGAAGGGCGAGCCCCGCCAGACCGTCACCAAAGGCCGCATCAACTGGAAGCACCGCGATGTGGACTGGGCGGACAAGGTCGGCTTCCGTGGTCGCGAAGATGTCGAGTCCCCCTCGGGTGAGTGGAACCGCCTCGAAGTCATCGCCAAAGGCGACACGCTGCAATATTTCGTCAATGGCGCGATGGTGAATGAAGCCTTCGACTGCAAACCCGCTGAAGGCAAAATCTTGCTGCAAACCGAAGGCGCGGAAATGCTCGTGCGTCGCTACGAATTGTATCCTCTCGGCGAGTTCAAAGAGAAGTGGAGCGCCATTCAGGCCAGCGGCGGCAGCGATGTCAGCGTGCGCGCTGGCCAGGAAAAGGCACTTTCACCCGAGGAGTCGATGAAGCGCATCCAGATGGACGGCGATTATGAAGTGCAGCTCGTCGCCGCCGAACCCCTCGTGCTCGATCCCGTCGAATGCACCTGGGACGCCCAGGGCCGCATGTATGTGGCGGACATGCGCGACTACCCTCTTGGTCCCCCAAATGCCGGCGATCCCTGGCTCTCCCGCATTCAACTGCTGACCGATGAAGACGGCGACGGCCGCATGGACAAGGCCGTCACGTTTGCTGATCACATGGACAACGTGCAGGGCCTCCTTCCTTACAATGGTGGACTCATCGCCACCACCCGCTCCCAGATCCTTTTCCTCAAAGACACCGATGGCGATGGCAAGGCGGACGAGATCAAGTCCCTCATCAAAGGCTTCAATCCGAAGCACGCGCAGCTTCAGGTCAGCGCACCGCGCTGGGGCCCTGATGGTTGCATTCACTTCAACAACGGCCTCGATGCGCGTGAGATCTATCCCGCTGACAAACCCGCCGATGTCGTGAACATCCCCGGCAGCAATTTCAAGTGGGACCCGAAGACGGACAAGATCACCCCCACAGGAGGCAAAGGCCAGTACGGCGGCGCGTTTGATGACTGGGGCCACCACTTCTACTGCTCGAACCGCAATCCCCTCATGTTCACCGTCATGCCTTATGAGGCCATGCTGCGCAATCCCCACGCCGGCATCACGCAGAACTATGAAGACATCGCTCCCTTTGGCGCGGACACCCGCGTCTTCCCGCTGCAGATCACCCACACGACCGCAGACGCTCACGCCGGCACCAACACCGCCTGTTCCGGCCTGGGGGTCTATCGTGGCCAGCTCATGCCCGAGCTGAAGAACAACGTCTTCGTTCCCGATCCCACGGGGCAGCTTGTCACCCGCTACAAGATCGCCCCCAACGGCGCTTCTCTCAAAGCCACACGCGTGGGTGACCGCACCGAGTTTTTCCGCAGCAGCGATGAATGGAGCCGCCCGGTGAACTTCACCACAGGTCCCGACGGTGCCATCTACATCTGCGACATCTACCGCCGCTGGATCGACCACGCCCGCTTTTTCCCTGAAGAGTTCGTGAAGACACATGACATGCGTCAGGGGGAGAATGAAGGGCGCATCTGGCGCATCGTGCCAAAGGGCACGAAAAAGCTGGTGGCCAAGGTTCCCGGCCAATACCACGCCATTCCCGAAGTCGGCTGGGGCGATGTGCCACCTGAGCATGCCGAGCGCGTGGCCTTTCTCAAAGCTCAGAGCCTCAGCGATGCGAAGGAGCTGAGTGCCCTCATCGCGAAGTATCCTGAAGACCCGTGGATGGCCAAGATGGTCGCCTCCTCCGCCAGCAAGCAGATGGGCCGCATCCTGAGCTCCCTTGGTGACGACTTCTTCAAAACCTTCTCTGAAACCCGCAGCACGACCATCCGCACCTTTGCGCTGGGTGCCATCGCTGATGCTGAGGCGGAAGACGTGACTGCCCTGCTTTCCCTCCTGCAAAAAGAGCCCGGCAAACTTCTTTGGTGGAAGCCCGCACTGCTGCAAGGCCTCGCCAAGCTGCCCAAAGGCCACGAAGAAGCCGCCAAGGAAATCGCGATGCTCCAGTCCGAGATCGACGAAATCATCGCCGACCCGAAATCTCCGCTCGATCAACGCCTCGCTGTCATGCCGCTGCTCGGCCAGCGCAAATGGGATGCTGTGCAGCCCGTCGTAAAGACGCTCCTCACCACCAGCCAGCCACCGGAGCTTGCTCTGGCCGCGCTGGCTTTGCTGAGGAAATACCCTGCCACCACCACTGCGCCGCTCATCTATGAGCTTCTGCCCAAGGCGGGCCCGGCCTTGAAGCGGGATCTCGTGCCTGTCCTCACCGCCAACGCCACCACCGCGCTCGATTTGTTCAAGCGCATGGAGAAAGGCGAATTCCCCACTGCCTGGGTCGATGTGGAAACCCGCTGGCGCTACCAGCGCGGCACCGGAGAGATGCCCACACTCGCCAAGAAACTCTTCGGCGAAGCCAGCAGCGACCGCGCGAAGGTGGTGCAGGACTACATGGTCTCCACAACGATGAAAGGGAACGCTAAAAGAGGGCAGCAAGTGTTCTCCACCATTTGCATCACCTGCCACAAGCATGGTGAACTGGGCGTCGATGTCGGCCCGCCACTCTCTGACGTGAAAGTGAAGCCACCGGAAGGACTGCTCTCAGACATCCTTGACCCGAACCGGATGTTTGAGGCGCGCTGGAGCGCCTACACGGTCGAAACGAAAGATGGCCGCACGCTCTCAGGTCTCATTCAAAGCGAAACGGGGGACGGCATCGTACTTGCCATGATGGGCGGGGCCAAGGAAACCATCGCCCGCAGCGCCATCAAGGAGATGAAATCGCTGGATCACACGCTGATGCCGGTGGGCTTGGAAGCTGCGATTACGAAGGAACAGATGGCTGATCTGCTGGCGTTTCTTCTTGGCAAGTGATTAGCCAGGGGGGGCCATCGTGCTGTAGAAGGCTGCGAGGACGGCGCACCTTTTTGGGTTGCCTGCGGGTGCTGCAGACCCGAAAAGTGGGACGCGCGCAACGCGTCCCTACCAGCCGGGCAGCGGGGCGGAAATTGGTTTCGTGGGACGCTGTGCGCTGGGAGAGGATCACCGTGTTTTAGACACGCAGGGTGGTTAGCAGACGTGTAGCGCGGGCGGCGTGCTGCGGAATAAATTCCGCGCTCCGAGGAGGCGGCGTGCGCCGCCTTTGAGCAGAACATTAAACAGCCGCAGTCCTGGGGGGACTGCGGCTGTGTGATTTGAGGGAGGTATTTTAGGAGACGCTGGCTGGCAGCGATCTCATGCGGAGAGCTTTTCCATGAGCTTCTGGGTGCGCTCAATGATGCGCTGGGGCTCGTCGAGGAGGCCGGCGGAAAGGAGGGCGTTGTCGAGAATCTGCTCGGTGATGAGGCCGGCGGTTTCGGGATCTTTTTCGCGAAGGCTGGAGAGATTGCGGACGAGCGGGTGGCGCGGGTTGATTTCGAAGATGACCTTCGAGCCGGGCATTTCGCCGTCTTTGCCCATGGCCTTCATCATCTGGCGGATCTGCGGGCTCATCTCGCCTTCAGGGGTGAGGACGAGGGCTGGGCTGCCGACGAGGCGCTTGCCAGTGCGGACGGTTTCGACCTGGGTGGCGAGACGATCTTTGATCCAGTCACAGAGGGAGGTGGCGTCTGCTTCGGGGAGGGCCTCGCCTTCGCTGGTGTCGTCGCCGAGATCGATGTCGGGGGCGTTGACGGACTTGAGGTCCTTGTCTTCGAACTTGCTGAGGCTGGAGATGACGTATTCGTCGATGTGCTCAAACATGTAGAGGACTTCAAAGCCCTTGGCCTTGAAGGCGGCGACGTAGGGGCCGCTTTCGATGGTGCTGCGAGAGGTGGAAACCTGGTAGTAGATCTCCTTCTGGTCTTCCTTCATGCGCTTCACGTATTCGGTGAGGCTGACGGTTTCGCCGGGCTCGGTCATGCTGGATTCAAAGCGCAGGAGCTTGGCGATGGCGTCGCGATTGGTGTGATCCGTTGCGATGCCTTCCTTGAAGAAGCGGCTGAAGTTCGCATAGAACTCGTTGTACTTCTTCGGGTCTTCGACGGCTTCCTTGTCGAGGTGCTTGAGGAGGCGCTTGGCGACGACATCGCCGAGCTTGCGGACGAGGGCGCTGTCCTGCATGGACTCGCGGGAGATGTTCAGCGGGAGGTCTTCGCTGTCGATGACACCACGGACGAAGCGCATCCATTCGGGGAGGAGCTTCTTCGGCTTTGGATCGATGAGGACCTTCTTGCAGTAGAGGCCGACATTGGGCTCCATCTGGCCCATGCCGTAGGATTCCATGTTCTGCGTGGGGGTGAAGAGCAGCGCATTGATGGCGATGGGGGACTCGGCCTGGAAATGGAGGCGGTAGCTGGGATCATCAAAGGCGTGGGCGGCGAAGCGATAGAATTCCGTGTACTGCTCGTCGGTGATGCTGTCCTTGGACTTGAGCCAGAGGGCCTCGACGGTGTTCACGCGCTCGGTGTCGAGGATGACCGGGAAGGTGACGAAGTTGGAGTATTTCTCCAAGATCTGCTTCACACGGTGCTTCGTGGCGAACTCGGCGGCGTCTTCCTTTAAGTGCAGCACGATTTTGCAGCCGCGTGCCTCTTCGGTGGAATCATCAATGGTGTAGCTGGTGCTGCCATCGCTGGTCCAGACGAGGTGCTCGCCGTCGTTGCGCCAGGAGTGGGTGTGCACCTCGACCTTGTCCGCGACCATGAAGGCGGAGTAGAAGCCGACGCCGAACTGACCGATGAGGGAGGCGTCGTTTTGTTTGCCAGCGTTTTTCAGGGCGGCAGCGAAGGCCTTGGAGCCGGAGTGGGCGATGGTGCCGAGGTTTTCGACGAGCTCGGCGCGGGTCATGCCGATGCCGTGATCGGCGATGGTCAGGGTGCGGGCGGCTTCATCGGTGGTGATGGTGACTTCCAGCGCAGCGGAGGGGTCGAAGACCTCTTTTTCCGTGAGCTGGGTGAGGCGCATCTTTTCCATCGCGTCGGCAGCGTTGGAGACGAGCTCGCGGATGAAGATCTCGCGGTCGGTGTAGAGGCTGTGGATGACGATATCGAGGACTTGTTTGACTTCGGCCTGGAATTCGTGGGTTTGGCTCATGGTAGTTTTTCGTGGGTTTGGGGGTGGAGAGAGTAGCGGGTGGGGATCGGAGGTCAAGTGTGGCGGGTCGAGGGGCTGGGGAGCGACCAGACCGGCTCAAGCCGGGACTACAATACGTGTCTGGGGTGGCGTGGGGGACTTGGGTGTGACGGAGCGCTTTGATCGAGGACGAGTTCGAGCAGGAGGACGAGGACGATTTTGCGTCGGAAGTGCGCCCAGACCCTTTGCTCACTTTGGAGTGGTCTTGACTTTGTGGGTCCCTACCCCACACTCGCGGACACTATGGGACTCTTCGATTCACTCGCCAAAAACGCGCTGGGCAGCATGCTCGGCGGCTCTGCCAAAATGGACCCCGCAGCGATGCTCTCAGGTCTGCTCAATGAAGCGGGTGGGCTGAACGGCATGAGCGCCCAGTTTGAGAAGGCGGGCATGAGTGAGATTTTTGCCTCATGGGTGGGAACGGGCACGAACCTGCCGATCAATGCCGATCAAATGAAGGCCGCAGTGGGAGAAGAAAACCTGCAGGCACTCGGGGGCAAAGTGGGCATGCATGTGCATACGGTGCTGCCGCTGCTGGCGCAGTTTCTGCCGCAGATCATCGACAAACTGACGCCGCAGGGGCACATCCATGAGAACAACCCGAGCGGCAGCCAGATTCAAAGCGTGCTGACCAGTGTGATCAGCAGCGGACTGGGCGGGTTGTTTGGCGGGGGGCGGTGAGACAGGAAGAACCGCGTTGCAAAACGAGCAGTTTCCCGCAAGTTTAAGCTCGTGAACACCTCCGTTGCCGACTTTCTGCTGAACGCAGCCTCCTACCTGCGCAAGGTGATGGAGGGGGAGCAGGTCTGTCTCACGAACGAAGGCCGTGTACAGGCACGCATCACCCCCGAACGCGCATCCTCGAATGAGCAACCCCTCATGGAGAAAATCGAGCAAGCTCGACGGCTGAAGGCACAACTGGCCGCCAAATACGGTGATGATGACTGGACAGCGCGTGATTACCTTGAAGCGGGAAGACGCGCATGATGATGCTTGTGGCGGATGCAAGTGCAGCTTTAGGCACTGTCCTTCCCGGCCACGATGAGAGGGTGGCCGAGGCATTTTTACATCACATCGGCCAAGGTGATGCCGTATGCGTGCCGCCGCTGTGGTTGCTGGAAACCCTCAATGTTCTCCTGGTCCGTGAGCGACGAAAGAAGCTGGACCCGAGTGAACGAGACCAGGCAATCACCTGCATTCACGGCTATCCAGTGCGAGTGAATGAGGAATCCACCTCTCATATTGCAGATATTCAACGACTGGCGACCAAACATTCGCTCAGTTCGTATGATGCTGCCTATCTCGAGCTGACACTGCGCCTGCAATGCCCGCTGCTCTCCTCCGACAGCGCCTTGTGCGCTCGAGGGCGTGACTTTGCTTTGAACAAACCTTGTTGATCTGCCCCCCATGCTCCGCCTTGCCCTGAAAATGCTGTTTGGTGACACGGCGAAGTATTTGATGCTGGTCGCGGGCCTTACTGTGGCGACGTTTTTGATGGCGCAGCAGACGGCGGTGTTTTGCGGGCTGATGAGCTGGACGAAATCGACGCTGAAGAACGTGCCGGCGCCGATCTGGGTGGTGGAGGAAAAGGTGGAGCAGGTCAATGAGACAAACCCGCTGCTGGACACGGATGTGGCGCGCGTGCGCAGCGTGAAGAGCGTGGCGTGGGCCGCGCCGATTTATTCGGGCATCCAGCGCGTGAGGCTGGAGAACGGGAACTTCAAAATGATCCAGCTCATCGGCATCGACGCCAACACGCTGGCGGGAGCGCCGGCGAAGATGCTTGAAGGAAACCTGATGAAACTGCGGCTGCCGCATTCCGTGATCATTGATGATCTGGGCGTGACGCGTCTGGCGCCAAAGCGGGGTGACAAGGTGAAGGTGGGAGATGTGTTTGAACTCAATGACCAGGAGGCGCGGGTGGTGGGCATCGCGGATGCCGCGACTTCCTTCACCGGCGGGCCGTATGTCTGGACGACGTATGAACGGGCGCTGCAGTATGTGCCGGCGCAGCGCAAGATGCTGCAGGCGGTGATCTGCGCGCCGCGCGAGGGCGTGAGCCTGGACCAGGCGGTGGCGGACATTCAACGCGAGACGGGGCTGAAGGCGTTTGTGAACCGGGAGGCGGGCTTTGGGGAATTCTGGGAGCAGCGAGGCGGCGGCAAGACAGACAACTTCAATGTCTCGACCGTGTGGTGGTATGTGAAAAACACCGGCATTCCGATCTCCTTTGGCACGACAGTCATCATCGGCCTGCTGGTGGGGATGGCGGTGAGCTGCCAGACGTTTTACTCGTTTGTGCTGGAAAACATGCGGCACCTTGGCGCGCTGAAAGCGATGGGGGCGTCCAACGGCACGCTGTGCCTGATGCTGATCACGCAGGCGTTTACGGTGGGCATCATCGGATACGGGATCGGCCTGTTTTTCACCTCGGGTTTCGCCATGGCCGCGATGAAGAACGAGCAGCCGCCTTTCTACATGCCTGAGTTTGTTCCCTTCGCCGTACTGGGTGTGATTCTGGGGATCTGCTCCCTGGCGGCTCTGCTGGGCATCTGGCGGGTGAGCAAGCTGGAGCCGGCGATGGTGTTCCGGAGCTGAGTGAGCGTACGGCTGGAGCTGGGAGGAGGAAGAGTCCTGGCAGTCGGGCGGTTTGGCGGAGGAGACTGAGGAGGTGTTAAGACTTTGGACGCCAAACACGGCCGACCGGCCGGAGAGGATCTGGCATGCGGCTTTTTAGCGGAAAGCGGGGCGTGCTGCCGCGGATCCGTTTTGCTTACGCGTGCGGCGGTGCGTTGAAGGTGGCGCTGATCGACAGACAGGAGTGTCTGTCGTACTATTCCAACTGGAGCTTGGCGAGGGAGCCGTAGAGGCTGCCGGGTTTGGCGACGAGTTCGTCGTGGGTGCCGCGCTCGAGAATGGATCCGCTGGACATGACGAGGATCTGATCACAACGGCGCACGGTGCTGAGACGGTGGGCGATGATGATGCTGGTGCGGTTTTCCATCAGTTTGTCGAGCGCGTCCTGCACGAGGCGTTCGCTTTCGGCATCGAGGCTGCTGGTGGCTTCATCGAGAATGAGGATGGCCGGGTCCGCGAGGATGGCGCGGGCGATGGCGATGCGCTGGCGCTGGCCGCCGGAGAGCTGGGTGCCGCGATCTCCAACGAGCGTTTGATAGCCTTCGGTGAGACCGACAATGAAATCGTGAGCATTGGCTTTTTTCGCGGCGCTGATGATCTCCTCCTCGGAGGCATCGGGTTTGCCGTAGGCGATGTTTTCTTTGATGCTGCCGCCAAAGAGGAGCACCTCTTGCGGAACGAGGGCGAGATTGCGGCGAAGCGTGGTGAGCGACATTTCGCGAATGGGCTGGCCGTCGATGCGGATTTCGCCGGTGGTCGGATCGTAGAAGCGGAAGAGGAGCGAGACGCTGGTGGATTTGCCGGAGCCGCTGGGACCGACGAGGGCGATGCGCTGGCCAGCCTTGGCCTGGAGATTGAATTCACGCAGCACGACGGCATCAGGACGCGTGGGATAGGCAAAGCTGACATCGCGCATTTCGATTTCGCCTTTGAAGCGTGTCTTGGGAGCGCCGGAGCTATCATCCTCCTCAACGGGGTCCTGCAGAATTTCCCGCACGCGCTCGGTGGCGCCGAGTGAACGCTGAAGCTGGGTGATGAGCTCAGGAAGCTGCATGAACGAGCCAGCGATCACACCGCTGAGACCGGCGAACTGGGTGAGTTTCTGGGTGCTGATGGTCCCTTCATCCAGCATGCGCATGGCATACCAGGTGACGAGAATCACGGCCACGCTGAAGGCAAAAATGATGAAGGCAATGAAAGAGGCGCGCGGCACTGCGGCACGCAGCACGGTGCGCAGGTATTCACTGAGATTCTTGTCATAGCGCGCCAGCTCGTAGGCCTCATTGCGGAAGGCTTTCACGCTTACGATGCTCTGCAGACTCTCATCCACCACCACCTGCGTGGCGGCCAGATTGTCCTGCGCACGCTTGGTGAGCTTGCGAATGCGGGCTCCAAAAATGGCGATCATCACGATCACCACGGGGATGGTGCCCACCATGAACAGTGACAGCTTCACCGACATTTTCAGGATCAGACCCAAGCACAGAGTCAGCATGACCGAGTGGCGGATCAGCATCGGGATGGTGACCACCAGCGTCTCGCGCATGGCTTCCACGTCATTGGCCAGACGCGAGGCCAGCTCGCCCACACGGCGCTGGTTCAGCGTGGCCATGGGCAGGCGGATGATGCGGCTGAAGGTGTCCCGCCGCAGGGCGGCAAGCGCACGCTCAGAAGCCTTGGCAAAGAGCATGATGCGGAAGAAGGCCACGATCGCCTGCGCGGAGACGATGCCGATCAAAAACCACACGCTGCGATTGAGCTCCGCCATCCACAAGGGACCACGAGCGCCGCCGATGCCCTTTCCGGCCACGGCAGTCAGCTCATTGAAAAAGAGGATGGTGATGCCCCCCGTGATCGCCAGCGCGATGAGCGCCGGAATAAACACATTGGAATGGGGACGGAGATAGGTCAGGAAAAAGCTGGCGTCTTTCCACGCAGCACGATCCCACAATTTTTTACTCGCTCGTTCTTCAGCCATGTTTGTTTTCTTCTACTCCACGCGCACGGTCCAGCGCTGCGTGGGTTTGTCGGTCAGTTCCAGGACACTGAGGCTTTCTGCATCATCACCCTGACGCCTGCTGCGGGTGAGAAAATAGTCACGGCCACCACCGTTAAACCGGACGTTCAGGCCGAGCTGGCTGTTGCCGTTTCCCAAAGCCCATTCGTGGCGGTAGAGATAGCTTTTCGGAAGTGTGATGGTGAGCCTGCGGCCACCGCCTGCGGAACTGGTGAGAGCCGCCTGGATTTCTTTCGGCTCGAACACCGCCGCGTAGCCACTGCCAAAGGCCCAAGGCGCAATGGGATCGACAGTCGCATCTCCATCAGCGGCTTTGCCGGTGATGCGCAGCGCCGCTGTGGCACCAGGAGTCTGTCTTTCGCCATAGCTGCGGGCGTCGAGATTCAGCAGCAGTTCAAATGCCTTGCCGGAAGCGTCATCCGCGAGACTGACACCGGTCAGATCAATGGTGAAAAAGAGCTTCATGCTGTCAGCATCCGCCCGCAGGGTCACGGCGCTCTCCTGGCTGTCTGCTGCGGTGAGAGGCACCGTTTCTTTGAGGCCCATGTTGCGGGTGATTTCGATGTCGCGGTCAAAAATCTGTCTTACACCACCGGAACTCAGTGTGAGTTTCAAGGGCAGCACACGCCGCTGCGGGGCTTTCGTGTCCGCCGGCAGTGGCAGCGTGAGTTTAAGAAGCTCCGAGCCGCCGGACTCGAGAGCAACCTTGCCACGCTGCGGCTTGCCAGCCCAGTCGGCCTCCCACTCGGCGGAAAGGCTGGCTCCTGAGCTGTTTTCGATTTCGAGTTCGGGTGAAAACTCGGTTTCCTGATTGAAGGCCGCGCGTGCGTTCCAGGCGACGCTGAATGGACGCAGGGGGACGACGATGTCCTCAATGCGCGACTCCTTGCCTGCGATTACGAGCACCGGCAGGCGCACTTCTCCATCGATGAAAGGCAGGTGGCGGGTGTCTGTGATGGCGTAGTCCACCTGCACCGTTCGTTTCTCGCCGGCGGCAAGCTGGATCTGTGGATTGGCTTCCTTGGGTTTTAAACCCGGGGGCACCAGCGGGAGCAACGTCACAGCCAGGGCCTCGCGCCGGGTGTTGGCCAGTTCAAACTCCAAGGTCAGCTTCCCCTGCCCTGCCAGCGTCGCCTTGGCGGAATGGATCTTCCACGGGACAGCGGGGGCGCCCTGCATCACGTCTTGATACAAGATGCGTCCCATTTCCGCATGCATGCCGGTGGTGGGTGTCATCACACCTTGGGAGGGGAGGAGGTTGAGGAGGCTTTTATACTCCTGCATGAGCGCCGGGAAGATTTGAACGGGCCCCTTCGCGCCGGGAGGCGCTTCAAGAAGCCGCGACAGATCGCCCAAGTCCGAGAAAATCACCTCTGCTTTGGCACTGGCCTCACGCAGCACGCTGGAGGGGCCCCGGGTGAGAGCCAGACTGGACTCTTCCGGGTCTGCCGCCTGAGGGATCGGTCCGGCGACGATCAGTTCGAGACGTTTGCCACGTGCCGTGTCCAGCAGGCTGCGAAACGCCGTGGCCACATCCGCAGCAGACACACCGGCAAGGCCGTCTTCCAGCCCCTGCGCAACGAGCACCAGATCCGGCTGCCCTTGAAAGCCCACCGTGGCCAGGGCCGAGGCGGCCGAGAGAATGCTGGAGGTGCGCACCGGGTGGATCAAAATTTCCGGCCCCATGACCTTGGATTCCTTGTCACGCAATCTGGCGTCCGGGCGGATGACGCGCACGCCTCCGGTGTAGTAGAACTGCGCGGCGAGCTTTTTGGCAAACACGCCAGCAAAGCTTTTCAGCACAGGATCCACGCCGCCTTCGGTTGTGGCACCCTCAAGGATCGAATCTGCCAGCACGACAATTTCCACACGTTCGCGGCGTGTGAGCTTCAGCAGCGTCTGCGGGAGGAACTTCCGCCAGCGCTCCCGCTGCACGGGGGAGAGATCAAAGTAGGTTTGTGGTTGAACCACAGGCGAAGGGAGCTTTGCCTCGACGGCACGCGCCTCTGCTTGCAGGGCCTGCAAATCCGGCACTGTTTCAGCAGCAGGCGCGGGAACCGGCGGCGCAGGTGCCGCCGGAGCCGGAGCTGGAGCCTGCGCCCGGAGAGCAGTCACGCCCAGCAGCGCCAGAGCGCCGAGGTGGAGGAATGTCTTGCGGTTGGAAAACATGCGGACGCTATCTCAGCGAGACCGGCGGCGCCTGCAACCGGGGCTTTTTCCGAGCCTGCCTATTTTCCGATGCCGTGGAGCGAGTTCATGAACGCGTCAAACTTCGCGGTCTGCTCCTTGGGCATCGTGGCAGGTTCCATCATGACGACAGTCCCGAGGATGGAGCGTTTTTCACCGCCCTTGAAGAGGATCATGATCATCATGGCCTGATGGCCTTCGTACACGCCGATGTATCCCGTGGTGTAGCCGGTGAGGCCGTCGGAGATCTGTTCTTTTGCGGGCTCGATTTCCTTGGGGTCCTTGAGTTCTTTGATCATCTCTGGCACCAGCTCTTTGAAGCCGTCCAAGCTGGCGCCAAGGGGCAGCTCGACGAAATTGACTGAAATACGTTCGTCCTCATCGTCTGAACTGATGGAAATGCTGCCGTCTGCCGAATCCACCTCGCTGGTCCACTTGGCCGGGAGTTCGAATTTCATGACAGGATTCTTAGCCGGATAAGTCTTCTGATCGGCAGCGCCTGCCGGAAGAAGTGAGAGGGTGAGGAGTCCGGCAAGGAGGCAGAGGGTGCGTTTCATGGGGTGGGTGGAGGAGGGGGAGACGCCAGATGCGGCGGCCTATTTTTTACAATCGAGAGATGGAAATCTGAAAGCAAGCTCTTCTACCGGATTGGATCATGAAATCGGTGGCGGGAGCGTTCAAGCGCCCCCCCCCTGGAGCTATCTTGATCCCAAACCTCGTCCATGACATGGATGATCCCGCATGTTTCTCATCGCCCCCTTTATCCTCAACGCCTGCCTTCTTTGGTTCCTCCTTGCGATGTTCAATGAGGATTCCAATTGCGAAACTCAGCAGCAGTCGGCCATCACGATCACTCTGGTGGTTACCTTCGTGGGGTTGCTCATCAGACTGGCTGTTAAATACTACCTGCCCCCGGATTTTGGATTCGTCGCGGGGTTGGGGAACGCACTCGTTCTTTACGTCGCCGTGGGAAAGTTTTGCGGTTGCTCCAGCCGAACAACCCTGAAAATCGTAGTTTCCTTCTTTGGCGCACAACTGATCTGGGGCATGATTGCCGCGTCTTTGTTTTAACTTTACCCTTATGTCCACCCTCGCCCCAGCCGCCGTTTTGTATGAAGCCAAGCAACCCTTGCGCATCGAAGAGGTGCGTGTTCTTCCACCGCAGCAGGGTGAAGTGACGGTGCGAATGAAGGCCGCAGGCGTGTGCCACAGCGACCTGCATGTGATGAAGGGGGACCTGTCCATGCCGATGCCGATCATCCTCGGGCATGAGGGCAGCGGTGTGATCGAAGCCGTGGGTGAAGGTGTCACCTCCGTGGAGGTGGGTGATCATGTGATCCTCGTCTGGCGCGGCTCATGCGGGAAATGCGAGTACTGCAGCAGCGGACGCCCGGCGCTGTGTGACATGGGCACGGCAATGCGCTTCACGGGGCTGATGCCGGATGGCACGACGCGGTTTCAAAACTCCGCCGGCGAGAGCATCCGGCATTACGCAGGGGTTTCGGCCTTCTCCTCGCTGGCGACGATGCCGCAGGCCTCGGTGGTGAAGATTCCCAAGGAGTTCTCCTTTGAAAAGGCGGCGCTCATTGGCTGCGGCGTGATCACCGGCGTGGGTGCTGTGGAGAAGGCTGCGCACGTTCAGCCGAACAGCACAGTGGCCGTGATCGGCTGCGGCGGCATTGGCTTGAACATCGTGCAGGGGGCGCGGATGGCGGGGGCGCGGCAGATCATTGCGGTGGATAAATTCAGCCGCAAAGAGGGTGATGCACGGCAGTTTGGTGCCACGGATTATGTGGACATTAACGCGGGCGATCCCGTGCAGGCGATCAAGGACCTGACGGATGGCAAGGGCGTGGACTATGCGTTTGAGGCGTACGGTTCAGGCAAGACTGCTGAGCAGGCGTTTGATGCGACGAAGAAGGGCGGCATGTGCGTGATGGTGGGGATCACGAGCGCGGCGGATCGGGCGTCGATCAATGTGAACCAGCTCGTGTATGCGGAGAAGACGCTGCGGGGGAGCTTGTATGGCAGCACGCAGCCGCGCACGGATTTGCTGCTGTTGATTGGGATGCACCAGTCCGGGAGGCTGATGCTGGATGAGCTGGTGACGAAGCGGTATCCGCTGGAGGGAATCAATGAAGCGTATGATGCGCTGCAGAGGGGTGAGGTGGCGCGGAGTTTGATTGTGTTTGATTGATTGATTTGGCCCACGCGGAGCCTGCTCGTGCCCTCAGCATGCGGCCTTGAACTTGAAGACATCGTTCATCTGGTCCGCTGGTGCCGCTGTTTTACCACACGAAAGCATGACGCAGAGGCGGCAGTGCGCGCATTCCATCCTTGCAACTGGCCGGTGCCCGCCACCGAACACCGCGCAAGTTCAGGCATCCTACTGCGTTCCCAACTGCGATGAAGCCGCTCCTCGCCAGTCTCCTGATCTTCGCCGCCATCTGCCCCGCTGCGGAAAACACACCGAAGGCGGACATCAGCCAGAAAGCGGATGACGCGGCCAAAGCGCTCATTGTAGCGGGCAAGTATGCGGAGGCGGAGCAGGCTTGTAGGACACTGGCAGAGGCACGCACGGAAGCGCTGGGTCCCGAGGCTCCAGAAACGTTGCATGCCAGGCGGGAGCAGGCCAAGGCAATCCTCAATCAGGGCAAGTATGGGGCTGGAGAAAGCCTGCTGCGAGGCCTTCTCCCCGTCATGACACGGGTTCTGGGTGCGGAGCATCGAGACACCCTGAAATGCAGGTCCAACCTTCTGGGCGCCCTTTTTCAACAGGGTAATAGCGCAGAGACAGAGTCAGAGTACCGCAGCCTGATCACCGTCGAGGAGCGCGCCCTTGGCCCGGAGGATGATTTGACTCTGAATACGCGCCATGCACTGGCAGGCTGTCTGATCGAGCAGGGGAAGTATATCGAGGGAGAGAAGGAACTCCGTCAGGTACTGGCAATCTATGAGCGGCTGCACGGCCCGGACGGTGCCGATACCCTGAGAACCCGAGGGAATCTGGTGGTGCTGTTGCTCCGCCTGAAAAAGTACGATGAAGCTGAAGCAACGGCGCGTGCTGCGGTGGCTGCCAGCAGGCGTGTCTTAGGCCCTGAACATCCAGATACCCTGTTCCGCCGGGCTCAATGGGCGGCAGCTCTAGTCGGTGCTGATAAATACGCTGCTGCGGATCAAGAATTTCAGAGCTTGATCCGCGCCCAGACGCGCGTTTTCGGGCCGGAATATCACGATACATTGGTGAGTCGTTTCAATCTGGCTGAAACCCTGTACGCTGAGGGCAAGCATGTGGAAGCCGAGCAGGAGCACCGCGCCGTGCTCGACATCCTCGAGCGGGTGGATGGTTCTGAGCATCCTGAAAGCTTGAATAGCTGCTACTACCTAGCATACTGCCTCCAGGGCCAGAGAAAAACCCAAGAAGCCATGACCTATGCCAGGCGTGCTCTCGCAGGCCGCCTGAAGGTGCTGGGCAAAGACGATCCGCTCACCAAGAAGTCCCAGCGGCTGGTGGATCGCCTGTCAGGTACAGTCATGGACTTCACGAGCCCTTTTGAAACCACCCTGGCCAATGCCGAAGATGGCGATGCCACAGCACAACTTCTGGTGGGCAGGGCCTATCTGGAGGGCAGAGGCGTCGTCAAGGATGCCACCGAGGCCGTGAAGTGGTTGCGAAAATCAGCCAACCAGGGAGAAAAAAACGCGCAGGCATACCTGGGCGTCTGTTATCACAATGGTGACGGAGTTGTCGAGGATGAAGCCGAGGCCGTGAAGTGGCTTCGTCTGGCCGTCGAACAAGGGCAGGTCAATGCGCAGCGCCTTTTGGGCTATTGCTACTTTGAAGGTCTGGGTGTCGCCAAGAATGCCGTCGAAGGGGAGAAGTGGCTGCGAAGATCGGCGGATCAGGGCGACGGCGAAGCAGAAACCGACCTTGGCACCCGGCTTTACAAGGGGGACGGGGTCGCGAAGGATTGGAAGGAGGCGGTGAAATGGTTTCGCCAGGCGGCTGAAGACGGCAAATCCAGTGCCCAATACTATTTAGGCCAGTGTTATTTGGAAGGTCACGGCGTGGCCAAGGATGCCAAAGCGGGACTGGAGTGGCTGCGAAAAGCGGCGGATCAGGGCAACCTGTTTGCACAGACAAACTTAGGTCAGCGCTATTATACCGGCAACGGCGCCGCGAAGGATGTGACTGAGGCCGTGAAGTGGTTTCGCCTCTCTGCCGAGCATGGGCATGCTCCTGCCCAGCGCTTTTTGGGCCAGTGTTGCCTGGACGGCAGCGGCACCACCCGAGATGCGGCGCAGGCGGTGAAGTGGTTTCGTCTCGCGACCGAACAGGGAAATACCGATGCCCAGAACTCTTTGGGCTGGTGTTTCCAAAACGGCAAGGGAGTGACCAAAGATTCGACCGAGGCGGTGAAGTGTTATCGTCTCGCAGCCGATCAAGGAAATGTCGATGCCATTTATCTCCTGGGAGAGGCCAGCCTGAAGGGGGAAGGCACCCCGAAGGACGCGGCCAAGGCGGTGCAGTTTTTCCGTCAGGCTGCTGAGCGTGGCAATGCATGGGGGCAGCTATGGCTGGGCATCCAGTACGAACGGGGTGAAGGCGTTGAGAAAGACCTGGTGCAGGCATGGATGTGGGTCCGTCTGGCAGCCAGGCAGGGCAACCAAGCCGCCGATTTGCATCAGGCCACGCTGGAACTCTCCATGACCCCCGAGCAAATCAAAACGGCAAAGGCACTGGTCACCGAGTGGAAGAAAAAAGAGGCAAGCACGCCGAATGAAACGACAGCCAAAGTCGTAAAACCGGAGCGCGCCAAGGAGAAACGGATGCACATTGACTGAAACCTCCTGCTGGAAGCGTGTGCATGGGCTTGATGAGAGCCTGTGCCTGGCCGGGGCCTTTGAGGTGGAATACGCCGAAGTCTGCTGATGATCCGTACTGCAAGAAGCTCATCTACGAGCTGTTCAAGAAAGCCGGCACCCCCGAATGGCATGCATCAGTCCGGGAGGCTGATGCTGGATGAGCTGGTGACGAAGCGGTATCCGCTGGAGGGGATCAATGAAGCGTATGATGCGCTGCAGAGAGGTGAGGTGGCGCGGAGTTTGATTGTGTTTGAGTGAGGTTTCGGAGTGCGGCGGCGAGAGCTGCCACTTTCGAATGTCTCGCAGCAGGCGCATGCTGACCGGCCTGAGGACAATCACCCGAGACATCCTTTCGGATGTTTCATCGCATGCGCATACTAAGAGGCCTGCGAAAGCGGTAGCTTCGTTCGTGCCTCACTGCGCGACCGCAGTCCAAAAAGGAGCGCGCGTCGTTGCGTCGTTATCCAATCGCTCGTTTCAGCGCATTCCTCGTGATGCGCTGCACGCGCTCATCGGGCCCATGGGGGCGGGAGAAGTGGCTCCAGGGGATCATGTGGCCGGGGGGATCGCTGAGACCCTGGCTCCAGAAGATGGTGGTGGCGTTGAAGACGATGTTTTTCTTCGGGCCTTCGTAAAGGGTGGCGGCGTATTTGCCGAGGCGGACGCCGCTGGCCCAGACGTTGCCTTCGGCGACGACTTCGAGGCCCGGGCGGGCGGTGTCGGGATCGCCGTGGAATTCCCAGCCGACGAGGCCGGGGATGCTGTCGCCCTGCTTCATTCCGGTTCCGGCGAAGAGCCAGTGATCGGGCTTGGCGCAGGTCCAGTCGCCGCCGCCATTGAAGGGGACGATGGTGCGTGCGCCGATGATGTCGCGCTCATCCGGGCCGGGGTTTTCAAAGGGGCCGAGTACTTTGGAGTAGGCTTCTTTTTCTTCTTCGCGGAATTCGCCGTAGCAGGTTTCGCGGGTGAGGCGGCGATTGGCGGCGCCTTTGGCATTCGGGGTGAAGGGGGTCACCATGTAAACGTCGTTGGCGGAGAGCCAGAGGACGCTGAGGCCGTCGGCGATGGCCTGCTTGACGTTGGTGTATTGCCGCATGTCCCAGTACTCGTCGTGACCGACGCTGATCATGGTTTTGACGCGGGCGAGATTGGAGGGATTGAGGTTGTCGACGTTTGAGCAGTAGGTGACATCGTAGCCCTCTTTTTCCAGCCAGTAGCAGAGCGGGTATTCCCAGAGGAGGAACTCGCCGCTGCCCATGCTCTGCGGGTTGTCGAAGATCTGGACGTATTTGCCGTAGGGGCGGTCAAAGCTGACGCTGACGCCGGGGGCATGCGCGGCGCGAGGATCGGTGTAGAGCGATTCATTGACGGGCCAGCGATTGTAGGCCTGCCAGGTGTTGTCGCTGCATTGGAAGAGGACGTCGGCGGGGCGGTCGTCGGTGACGATGAAAATGATGTAGCTCTGCCAGTAGGGTTTGTCGGCGGCCTCAGGGACGGTGGAGAGCCTGCCGAGATAAACGCCGCTGGGCCAGTCGGCGGGAATGGTGAGGGTGGTGGAAGATTCCCACTGGCATTCGCGGAGGCGTTTGTCGGCCATCTCGGGCACGGGCTGCACCTTGCCTTCGAAGGGGCCGAGGGTCGTCATCAGGCGAGAGCCTGCGCCGTCGTAGTAGCCCATGCGGAAGACGTCGATGGTGAACTTCGCCACCGGCTTGGTGCTGACGAAGATGTCGAGCTTTTCGCCGGCCTTGACCGACTGGCGCGAGCAGTAGCCTTCGATGAGCGAGGTGCGGAAGGATTTGGCAGAATCCGGCCGCATGCGGGTGAGCTGGAAACTCGCGCCGGGCTTGGCGTTCTCGGTCTTGATGAGGTCGGGCTGACGTTTCGCAGCAGGTGCGGAAAATACTTTGCGTGCGCCCGTCATGGCTGCAACAGCGCTGGTGGTTTTGATGAAGTCTCGGCGATCCATGAGAGCAATACGAGAGCGCGGCGGCGGGTATAGCAGGGGAAGCCAATTACTTCGCATTCGCAAGATTCCCTTCCCGAGCGCGTAGGTTGTGAATCGTGCGCTCTTCCGTTCCAGAGATTCGCCTTTCGCGACGCAGCCTGCTTCATGCCGGTGGCATGGGCATGCTTGGACTGGGCTTGAACCAGCTCGCGGCGCTGGGGGCTTCGACCAACAAGAGCAGCATCGGGCTGGGCAAGGCCAAGTCGGTGATCATGATCTTCAATGGCGGCGCGCCGAGCCATATCGACCTGTGGGATCCCAAGCCGGACGGGCCTGTGGAGATTCGTGGCGAATTTAAAACGATCCGCACCAACGTGCCGGGCATCCATGTGACGGAGCTGCTGCCGCAGATGGCGAAGCGCATGGACAAGCTGGCGGTGATCCGCTCCGTGCATCACGGGCACAGCAGCCACAATGGCGGCATGCACTGGGCCACCACCGGGCGGCCGTATCGGGTGGACAGCACGCTGATCACGCCGAGTCCGACGGATCTTCCCGGCGTGGGAACGCTGGTCGGCTGGCTGGCGCAGCGAGATGGCTTCAGCAAGGGAGTGCCGCCGTATGTGATCACGCCATTCCCGCATTGCGACAGCAAGGTGTATCTGACGCCCGGCCAGTTTGGCGGCTGCCTGGGCACGCGCTTTGATCCCTATGTGCTGGATGATGATCCGAACGCCGCCGCCTTTCGCGTGAGGAACATGGGGCTGGATGCCAGCCTGACCCCCGCACGGTTTCAAGAGCGGCTGGCGCTGCTGAACCAGATGAGCGCCGCCTCACGCCCCATCGCCACAACACAAACGGCGCAGATGGACATCTTCAATGAGCAGGCCACGGCCATGCTGCAATCTGGCAAGGCTGCCGATGCGTTTGATCTGACCAAGGAATCCGACAAGGTGCGCGAGCGCTATGGCCGGCACAGCTGGGGGCAGTCTCACCTGCTGGCGCGGCGTCTGGTGGAATCTGGCACCCGGTTTGTCACGACGGTCAATGGCCCTTCCATCACGTGGGACACGCACAAGGACAACTTCAACGGACTCAAGAACCGGCTGGTGCCGCCGATGGAGCAGGCCTACTCCGCGCTGCTGGATGATCTGGAAGAACGCGGCCTGCTGGAAAGCACGCTGGTGGTCTGGATGGGGGAATTTGGACGCACGCCCAAGATCAACAATGACGCCGGCCGAGACCACTGGCCGGGCTGCTACAGCGTCGTGCTCGCCGGAGGCGGGGTGCGCGGCGGCCAGGTGATCGGGAGTTCGGATGCCAGCGGGGCCTACCCCAAGGACCGGCCCATCACACCGGCAGACATTCATGCCAGCATCTATTCGGCGCTGGGATACGATTACCGCGAGATCAGCTATAGCTCGGCGGATGGACGGCCTGTGGCATTGACGGAAGGCTCGACGATCAGCGAGCTGTTTTGATTTCCTGCCGGGCCGGCTATGATGCGCCCGTGCCGACGAAAAAGAAAAAGCCCGCCGCCAAAGCCAGACCTGCCAAAAAAAAGTGGCATCTGTATGTGCTGCTATGCAAAGACGGGACGCTGTACTGCGGGATCACCAATGATCTGGAGCGGCGGATCTCCCAGCACAATGCGGGCAAAGGGGCGAGGTACACCCGTGGGCGGGGCCCCATGAGCCTGCTGCGCTCGTGGCCGCAGAAGAACAAATCGGCAGCCTTAAGAGCGGAATTTTCTTTCAAAAAACTTAGCCGATGCGCCAAAGAGACGTATCTGGCGTCATGATGCGGTATTACGCAGGGAAAATGTGACATTTGCGAAGGGTTTCTGAGACAGAACGTCATTCCTGTGGTAGAGGGATAGATGGTCACCACAAAAGCAGTCACGAAAAAAGCGCCTTTCTCCCGCCGGGTAGTTGATCACGTCACCGATGAACTGGTGAACGTACTTTCTTCCGGTGAAACCTTCGAGTTTAAAGCCCTGTTTTCGAAAGTCTTTGAAGGATTGAAGCTGAAGAATGCTGTGAGCGGTGGTGAAGAGATGCTGCGCCTGCGTTCTTATGAGAAGATCCTGAAACTGACCAACTGCGGTCTTGTGAAGAAGGTGGGCAAGACCTACCGCGCCCTGGAAGGCATCGAAAGCGCCTCCAGCGCCCACCGTCTGGCCCGTCTGGATTCCGCGATCCTCGCAGCAGCGCAGGCCAAGGCCTGAGTTGTTGATCCAATGATTTAACGAAACGGCACGGTGCGTCCTTTGTGATGCACGTGCCGTTTTCTTTTGTCTGTCCTGTCTGTGACAGGAGTGGTTGCCTCACAAGGATTCGAACCTTGAATAACAGATTCAGAATCTGCTGTGTTACCATTACACCATGAGGCAGTGAGTGGCGGGCGGAGAGAATAGAGGCGACCGCCGTTCTTGCAAGTGCGAGGGCAGACTTTTTCAGTTTTTGCCCGTCAGCTCGTTTTTGTGGGCCTTGGTTTCGGCCACGATCACACCGCTGAGGCAGATGAGACAGATGAGGTTTGGCAGGGCCATGAGGCCGTTGGCGGCATCGGCGAAGTCCCAGACGGCCTGAGCAGGCTGCACAGAGCCGAAAAGCACCGCGAGCACCCAAAGGATGCGATAGGGCTTCACCGCGCGCGTGCCCATGAGGTATTCGGCCGCCTTTTCACCGTAGTAGCCCCAGCCCAGGATGGTGGAGAAGACAAAGGTCATGAGGCCAAAAAGCAAAAAGATGGGGCCGACTGCGTGCAGATCTCCAAACGCAGCGCTGGTGAGGGCTCCTTTGGGCAGGCCGTCTTTCCAGTGGCCACTGCTGACAATGACGAGGCCCGTCATGAGGCAGACCACGACGGTGTCCCAAAAGGTGGCGGTGCTGCTGACGAGGGCCTGGCGGACGGGATTGCGTGTCTGCGCGGCGGCAGCGACGATGGGGGCGGAGCCGAGGCCCGACTCATTGGAAAACAAACCGCGAGCAATGCCTGCCTGTGCCACCTGCTTCAACGTGGCGCCGACAAAGCCGCCGACGGCAGCCTTGCCACTCCATGCTCCATTCCAGATGTCCGCAAAAGCCTGCGGCAACGCGGCATGATTTTTAATCAGCACCAGCACACAACCAAGGACGTAGCCGATGGCCATGATGGGGACAAGGAGGCCGCAAACTTTGGCGATGCTCTTGACCCCGCCGAGGACAACGGCCGCAGTCAGCACCGCCATCACGCTGCCAGAAACCCAGCGCAGCACGACATCAGACTCCGGTTTGATGTGCTCACGCAGAAGTTCAACGATGCTGTTGGCCTGCGTCATATTGCCGATGCCAAACGCGGCGATGCAGGTGAAAAAGGCAAACACGACCCCCAGCCATTTCTGCCCGAGTCCGCGCTCCAGCGCATACATGGGGCCGCCCGCCATGCTGCCGTCCGGCATGGTGACGCGGTATTTGACGGCCAGCACGGCTTCCGAGTATTTGGTGGCGATGCCGAACACGCCCGTCAGCCACATCCACAACACCGCTCCGGGGCCGCCCATGGTGATCGCCCCGGCCACGCCGACGATGTTGCCCGTACCGATGGTGGCGGCGAGGGCGGTCATCAGCGCGCCGAACTGCGTGACATCCCCCTGCCCTTCTTTGTCACGGGAAAAGGAGATCTTGATGGCCTGCGGCAGGAAGCGCTGGATGAAGCCGGTGCGGAAAGTCAGGAACAGATGCGTTCCGAAAAGCAGTATGATGAGGGGCAGTCCCCAGACCCATCCAGAGAGATCAGAAGCAAATTGAGCGAAGTTCATGAAGCCTTTTAGGTGGTAAAGCCGTCTTTCGCCAAGCAGAAACGGCGCCCCGTGCGCATTTCTCCGCTACAGACCGTGTTTTTTAAGGGAGGCGACATTCCCATTGCGTATTTCCGCGTCAATCCGTTATCTTTACGCCCCCAATCCATCCCCATGAAGCCCTCGCTCTTCCCCAACCGCCGTACTTTCCTCCGAAACACCGCCGCAACCGCCGGCAGCATCTTTCTTCCCAATCTGCTGATTGGCCAGGAAGGTGTCGTCAAGAAAATCAATGTCGCGGGCATCGGCGGCGCAGGCGGCAAAGGAGCCTCTGACGTGGGAATCTCCGCCAAGGGCGCCAACATTGTGGCCATCTGTGACGTGGACCGTGAGCGCCTGAAGCAGGCCCAGCAGAAGTATCCGGACGCGAAGATGTTCGAGAGCTTCCGTGAGATGTTTGAAAGCATGGGAGACAAGATCGACATGGTCACCGTGTCCACTCCGGACCACGCGCACTACCCTGCGGCGATGGAAGCGATCAAGCGCGGCAAGCACGTGTGCGTACAGAAGCCTCTGGTGAACCGCATCTGGGAAGCGAACCAGCTGCATGAAGCCGCCAAGAAGAAGGGCGTGAAGACCAACATGGGCAACCAGGGCCACACCGGCAAGGGCATCCGCTTCCTCAAGCAGTGGGTGAGCGAAGGCATCGTGGGCAACGTCAAAGAAATCCACGTCTGGACCAACCGCCCCATCTGGCCCCAGGGCAATGAGGCCAAGGCCAAGTACATCAACGGCACGGTGCCGAAAATCAAAGAGAAGAAGAAAGGCCCCGACGGCAAAGACATCATGGTCGACACCGCCGAGGATCTGTTCAACTGGGACACCTGGCTTGCCGCCTGCCCTTCCGTCCCCTTCACCGATGGTCTGCACCCCTTCGCCTGGCGCGGCCACCGCGAATACGGCGCAGGCGCCATGGGCGACATGGGCTGCCATTTGCTGGACGGACCCTTCTGGGCCTGCGGTCTGGGCGAACCTTACAAGATGGAAGCCGAGTGCAACGAGCTCACGGACGTGAGCTGGCCGAAGTCCTCCCACGTGGTCTTCTACTTCAAGACGGAGAAATACGGCGAGATCAAACTTCACTGGTATGAAGGCAGCCTGAAGCCTGAGCGTCCGGCTGAACTGGAAGCCGACCGTGACTGGGACAAGATCAAGGGCGGCTTCCTCCTCCGTGGCGACGCCGGCGTGATCCTCAACACCGACGACTATTGCGGCAGCCCACGCCTGATCCCGAGCACCAAGATGGCTGATTTCCTCGGTGGCAAGAAGCCTGAACTGAAGCTGGAAGGCGCGCTGGCCGAAGGCGAACCGCAGCTGGAACTGATCCGCGCCATCGAGCAGGACAAGATCTGCGGCAGCAATTTTGATTATTCCGTGCCGCTGACCAAGTTCTGTCTCCTCGGCAATCTGGCCATCGCCAATCCGGGCAAGGTCATCAACTGGGACGCCGCCAAGCAGGAATCCGACAACGCTGAAGCCAACAAACTCATCACCCGTGCGGCCTACCGCCAGGGCTGGGATTACAAGTCCATCTAATCGGGCTGCAGGGCTGATGCGCCAAACCTGAACAACGACGCCCGGCAGTTCACACTGCCGGGCGTTTTTTGTTTCTCAGTAAAAGTCAGCACCGGGCCCGCTGCTTCGCGAGCCTCATTTAAACTCCATCGCGATGCGAAACCCCACGCTGTGGTAGCCACCGCTGGCCTTGCGGCCTTCGCCGGTGCAGAGGCTCTGGCCGCTGCGGCCGGTGGAGTACCAGCTGCCGCCGCGCACGTCATTCACCTCCTGGCCGCGCTCGGCACCGTTCGTAGCCACGATGATGCTGCGCGTCCACTCATAAGCATTTCCTGCCATATCATGACATCCGTAATGGCTCACGCCGGTGGGGTAGCTGCCCACGGGGGTGGTAAATCCGCCCTTGTCCACCAGGTCGCGGTAGATCTGCGTGTTCACAAAGCCGGTGTTCGTGTTGTGGTCGATCCACGCATCCACCCCGCCGTCCGCCGTCAAGGCAAAGACCCTGCCATTGCCCGTGGTGATGTCCTCCACATGCCCCTGCTGCCCTGCCTGCTGGGACTTCTCCACATACGTGGTCGTCGTCTTGCCCTCGTGCTCCAGCATCCACGCCGCGCACACGGCGTTGTAGTTGAAATGCGTCTTCAGCTTGCCGCCACGGTAGCTGCTGTCCTTGTCATTGCCCCAGGGGTAGAGCGTGCCCTTCGGCCCGCGTGCGGCCTTCTCCCACTGCTCTGCGCTGGGCACCACAATCTTCCAGCCCGTCTTGCTGCCGACCCAGTCACAGTAGGCCTGGCAGTCGTTCAGCGAGACAAAGAGCACCGGATGGCTTGCCTTGCCCTCGGGGTAGGTGCCGTTCTTCCAGTAGCGTGGCACGCCGCGGTACTGGGTGGCGTCCGCAAAGGCCTTGAACTCCGCATTCGTCACCTCAAACCGTGCGATGGCATACGCCAGCAGCTCACGGGTTTCGCTCTCGCCAAACTTAAACTTCCCGGCGGGCACATACACCATGCCTGCAGGGATCTTCAGGGTTTTGCCACCATCGCGCACCTCCGTCGTGGTCTTGTCGATGGGGGATGGAATGGTGATGCCGTTGCCGGATTTAAGAGGGAACTTCTCCTCGGCATGAAGCGTGAGGGATAGCAGGAGCAGGGCGAGCATGGGGTGCGTTTTCATAAGGCTGGTCAGTCCCCCACCGCTGCCTGCACCACATGAACGGAAGATGAATTTCCGCGAAAAAGAGCACCGATTTTTGAAATTCATTTTCCATTCATCTTGCGGCATCATGCTCGGCAGAAAGACATGCGCCTCCTCATCATCGAAGACGAGCCGGACCTCCTCTCCGGCCTCAGTCGCGCGCTACGGCGCACGGGCTACTCCGTGGACACGGCGGCCGATGGCGACGAGGGCCTCTTCCGCGCGCTGGAGATCGACTACGATGCCATCATTCTCGATGTCATGCTGCCGCGCCTCGACGGCTGGGCCGTGCTGGCGCGCCTGCGCGAAAAGAAAAGCACGCCCGTCATCATGCTCACCGCACGCGATGCCACCCGCGACCGCGTGCGCGGCTTTGACACCGGGGCGGACGACTACCTGGTGAAACCCTTTGAGCTGGACGAGCTGCTGGCACGGCTGCGCGCGCTCATCCGCCGCAGCGCCGGGCGCGCCACGCCTGCGCTGGAGATCGGCGCACTGAAGATCGACACCGTGGCACGTCGCGTAACTCTGGACGGCAGCGAGGTGGTGATGAAAGCGCGGGAGTATGACGTGCTCGAGTATCTTGCCATGCATCGCGGCCAGGTCATCACCCGCACCACGCTCTACGAACACCTCTATGATGACAGTGGAGACACACTCTCCAATCTCATGGACGTGCTGATCTACAATCTGCGCAGCAAGCTCGGGCGCAATCTCATCACCACCCGGCGCGGCCACGGCTACTGCATCCCATGATTTTCACCCGCTCCATCCGCTGGCGCATCCAGGCCTGGCACGCGCTGCTGCTCACCATCGTCATCGCAGGCTTTGGCATCACAGCGCACCGGCTCGTCTCCATGCAAAAGCTGCGGGAGGTGGACCAGCAACTCCAGGCACAGGTGGCACAGCTCGGCATCGCCTTTCCGCCCGTGCCTGCGCGCGACTACCATGCCAAGCCGCCCCCGCGCCCTGGAGCCAGCGTCATAGAGCAGATCACCGCCAGCGGCACCTACTACGTCGTGTGGAATGCCGATGGCAGCGAGCAGGCGCGCTCGCCCAATGCCCCTGCCGCTCTACGCCACCCGACTGCCGGGCAGGAGGGCGGCAGCACGGTGGGTGGGGATCGCCACGCCGTGCTCTTCACCGGCACCGGGCGCTGCTTTCTAGCTGGCAGACCCATCACGGCAGAGCTGGAGGCCCAGCGCCAACTCGCCTGGTATCTGCTGCTATCAGGAGGCGGCGTGCTGGCGCTCGGACTCGCCGGAGGCGGCTGGCTGGCCGCACGCGCCATCCGGCCCATCCAGATCATCAGCGAGACCGCTGAAAAGATCGCCACCGGCGCGCTCTCCCAGCGCATCCCTGCCGTGTCTGACGATGAACTGGGCAGGCTGGCCGCAGTGCTCAATGCCACCTTCTCCCGCCTGGAGGCCGCCTTTGCGCATCAGGCCCGCTTTACCGCCGATGCCGCGCACGAGCTGCGCACACCCGTCGCCGCCGTGCTCATGCACGCAGAAAACGGCCTCGCAGCAGAAACTCTCACTGAGGAGCAACGCGAAGCTTTTGCCGCCTGCCGCCGGGCCTCGCAGCGCATGAAGCAGCTCATCGGATCGCTTCTCGAACTCTCCTGCCTGGATGCCGGGCAGGAGCCCATGCGCCAGGAAGCGTGCAGCCTCGACCAGATCGCGCAGGACTGCCTGGACCTGGTGGAAACCCTCGCGCAGGCACGGCAGATCACTCTCACGCATGATCTTTCCCCCGCCCCCTGCTGCTGCGATGCCGGACGTCTGGGGCAGGTCGTCATCAATCTGCTGAGCAATGCCATCGCCCATGCCCGCAGCAGTATCCGCATCTGCACCCGGCGCGAAATGGGGCGCTCCATTCTGACAGTGCACGATGACGGCCCCGGAGTCGCCCCGGAGCATCTGCCGCATCTCTTCGACCGCTTTTACCGCGCCGACGCATCCCGCACCGACTCCGAGCACCACGGCCTTGGCCTCGCCATCAGCAAGGCCATCATCGACGCCCACGGCGGCGAGATCTCCGTGGCCAACGCAGCCGACGGGCACGGAGCCATATTCACCATCGCCCTGCAAGCCGCAGAGTGAATGCGGCATCTAGTCCCCCTTAGGCAAACAAATGTGTGAGGGGCTGGCCTTTGTCTGCCACGGTGAAGGGACGCTTGCTGGGGGAGTAGATGACCTGATCAAGCGGCAGCCCGAGGGCGTAGCCGATGGTGGCATTGAGATCGGGCGGGCCGACTTTATCCGTGGCGATGCCCGCGCCATCCGGGGTGGTGGAGCCGTATTTGATGCCACCTTTGATGCCACCGCCGACGATGACGGAGGAGAAGATCGGGTAGTGATCGCGGCCCTGATTTTGATTGATCTTCGGCGTGCGACCGAATTCGGAGCTGACGACGATCATGGTGCTTTCCAGCATGCCGCGATTCTCCAGGTCGGTGATGAGAGCGGCCAATGCGGTGTCCAGGGTGTCGCACAGACGGGGAGTGTTGATGAAGTTGGCGACATGGGTGTCCCAACTGCCGAGGCTGACTTCGATGAAGCGCACTCCGTGTTCGACGAGACGGCGAGCGAGCAGGCAGCCCTGGCCGAAGGTGTCTTTGCCGTAGGCTTGGCGCACGGCGTCGGGCTCCTTGGTGAGATCAAAGGCGACGAGATCCTCGCTCTTCATGAGCTTCACGGCATCGTCATACATGTCCGCGTAGGCTTTGACGCCGCGGGTGTCCCATTTGCCCTGAAACTCGGCGTCGAGCGAGTGGGCGAGCTCACGGCGCATGCCGAAGCGTTCATCGGTCACGCCTTTTTGCGGCGAGACATTTTGCAGGCCGGCCTCAGGATTGTTCACCATGAGAGGGCCGTGCTTCTTGGCGAAGAAGCCTGCGCCGGGATGGCGGCTGTCATTGCCCACATACACATACGGGGGCAGCGCGGGGTTGCCGGGGCCCTGGAAAACGCTGAGCCATGCGCCCATGCCGGGGTGCTTGATGGTGCTGCGCAGGCCAAAGCTGGTGTGCATGAAGTAGTTGGCCTGCTCATGGGCAGCGGTGTTGGTGGCCATGGAATTGATGACGCAGGCGTGGTGCATCTGTTTGGCCATGCGCGGCAGGTATTCGCTGATCTGGACGCCGTCAGCGCTGGTCTTGATGGCCTTCACCGGACCGGCGACTTCCTTGTTGTCGGGCTTGGGATCCCAGGTGTCGAGATGGCTCTGGCCACCGGTCATGTAGAGGAAGATGACATTGCGCGCAGTGGCGGCCTGTTTAGCGGTGGCGCTGCCTTCACCGACAGCGAAAGCTTTGCTGGAGAAAAGATGCTCCACCGAAGGGAGTAAACCGACCCCGAGGCAGGACTGGGCCATGCGGGTCATCACAGCGCGGCGGGAGAGATCGTTGTTGGGCGTTTTCATGGTGAATGCAAATGAGGTGGTGCTGAGGAATACGGGGGACTACTCGACGAAGATGAAGCGCTGCGTACTGAGCGCGGCGAGGGTGATGTCCTCCCACAGGGTCTTGGAAGAGGCGTAGCTTTCCAGAGTCTGGAGCATGTAGGCCTTCTCCTTCGCATTTGGGGTACGCGAGTAGAGGCTGAGGAAGAGGGTGTCGATCTTCTCATCGTTGGTTTTGGCCTTGCGGAGATTGATGCTGAGGGTGGACCAGGCGCTGGTGAGCTGATTGAGCAGGGCGCCGTTCATCATCGTCAGCGCCTGCGGCACGCTGGCTTCGTCACTGGCGTTCTCGATGATCTCGCGATCACTCTGGCCGAACTCACGCAGGAAATGGCCGCGCGGTGCGGGAGACGGCAGCTCGGCGGCACGGCTCCAGGTCTGGTGCAGCGTGCGCTGAAAGTTTTCGAAGCTCTTGATGCTTTTCGGATCCTTCATGCCGAGCACGGCCTCGTCCGCCTTGAGGGTGGTGAGGATCTGCGGATTGAGCGGCGCATCCTTGGGGTCCACGCGGCTGTCCTGCATGAGGTTCATCATCGCCATCTCCATGGGGCCATCACCGCTGACGGCGGCAAGCTCTTTCTGGATCTCCTGGTTGCCGGATTTTTTGGCGGCCTCATAGAAGCATTTGGAGACCTGCTCGCGGAGGATGCGCTGGCTTTCACCCAGGCGGCGCTGAATTTCGCGGGACTTGGCCTTGTCATCCTTGGCACGGGCTTCATCGAGTTCTTTGCGGAGCTGGTCGAACTCCTTGTTCTGCTCGCGCATGACGGCGGCGACTTCCTTGGCCGCTTCGAACAGCAGCGGGGCTTCGGTCTTGTCGAGCAGTTCGGCCAGGTGATGGCGGTTTTCGAGATCACGGCGCTCACGCTCGCGTGTGCTCCAGTTCGGCTGGTCGGGGTCCGGGCTGACGAGGGTGACAAGGGAATCCCAGACCTGCTCCGAGCGCATGCGGTGGAACACCGGACCTTGGAAGTAGTAAGGAGTGCCGGGAGAGACTTCCTTGGTGCTCTCACGTGCAAAGGCCTGGGTGTTCAGCAGCAGACGCAGATAGGACTTCATGTCGTATTTCAGCGCCACCATCTGGCGTTCCAGGAAGTGCATGAGCTCAGGGTTTGAAGCCACGCTGCTGTCCATCATTTCGTCCACCTGCTCGTAAAGACCGGCGCCAAAGACGCGCTGCCAGAGGCGGTTGGCGATGATGGTGGTGAAGCGGGGATTTTCGGGAGAGGTGAGCCATTGGCCAAATTCGCCGATGGTGTTGGACTCTTTCTGCAGCGCCACAGGCTTGCCAAACATGACTGAGGCCTGAACGACGTCCTTCGGCTTGGCATCCTTGTATTTGTAGTCGTGGGGCAGGCGCATCTGGCCTTTGTTTTGCACCACCTGAGTGTCACGCAGGGGGCGAACCGCTTCCGTGATGGCCTGGCGCATGAGGTCGCGGGTCTCGCTGTCGAGGGACTTGTCGGCACGCACCATTTTCTGCACTTCCTCGGCGCTCTTGGAGCGGTAGCTGGTGGCGCTCATGTTGTGCGTGAAGGCCGCCATTTCGTAGAACTGCTTCTGCGTCCATTTGTCGAAGGGGTGATCATGGCACTGCGCGCATTCCATGCGGGTGCCGAGGAAGATGCGGGTGGTGTTGGAGAGATTGTCCAGCGGCATGCCGCGGTCGCGCATGTAGTAGCCGATGGCGCCCGTGTCGAAACAGGTGCCTTCGCTGGAGACAAGCTCGCGGGCCATCTGATCCCAGGGTTTGTTCTCCCGCAGCGCGGTGCGGATGTAGTTCAAATAATTCTGTGCGGTGGTGCTGCCGGCCACGCCCTGGCTTTGGGCACGGAGGACATCGGCCCAGTAATTGAAGAAATTCTGCACGTAGCCTTCGCTGGCGAGGAGCGAGTCGATGAGCTTGGCGCGCTTGTCCGGCATCTGGCAGGCATGGAAGGCACGAGCTTCGTCCAGGGTGGGAATTCGGCCCACCACGGTCAGATACACGCGGCGGAGGAAAGTGGCATCATCCACCATCGCGTTCGGTTTGAGCTGATGCTTCTGCCAGCTCTTCGCGAGAAGTGCATCGACCTGCCGGGAGGCAGCGGTGGTGTCCACAGGAGCGGCGTGCAGCGCGACGGCGAACAGGGTGGCGGTGAAAATCGAAAGTGTGTGGCTGGCTTTCATGCGAGAACCAACGCAACGCTCCCAAGAGAGATGTCAGCCCCCGCCAAGGATGCCAAATCCTGCACACCGAAAGGCAAGGCATGCGTGGCCGGCCTGTCCACTCAGATCACTTCATGGACGTGTCATTGAGCAGGCCTTTGACGACATCCACCGCCTCCCCCATGCCCTTCATCAGTTCCGCGAGACCCGGCCCCAGAATCCAGGAGGCATAGGTGATGGCCATCCACCACGCCACGACATTCACGATGATCATGACCGTGACGAGCACCTCCACCCAGCGGCCCCAGACTAGCAGATAGCCGTTTTCATCCTTCTTCTGGCGGAAGATGTGATCCGAGTACAAGGCCACCGCCGCCCACCACAGCATTGGCGGGAGAAACAGGAAACCCAGGATCATGCGCCGCAGCACCGCGCCACCACGTTGATTGTAGGGCACGCGGTTGTAGTCACGGTACCGAGCCACGCGGCGGCGAATGGGGCGAACGGTGAGGCCGTCGGCGACGATCAGCCCTTCAGCATGGAGTTCCAGCAGGGAGGAAACCGGACGCCACTGCTCCTCGTCCTCGCGCTTCACCAGATCGCTGTCACGGATGGAACCGTAGGCGAGAAAATTGCGCAAATCGTCCTTTGAACACGGACCGAGTGTCTTCTGGCCTTTGGCAATATAATAAGCGGCATGCACGAATCAGTAGGAATCAAGCGGGTCTACAATAGAGAGGAGCACGGCTAATATGCAATATCCGCACCAAGATGTAATGTAAGTTTTTTATCATCAAACTGTCTCCCTAGCGCCGTAATTTCCCCATGCGCCTCCCTGTTTTACTCGTCGGTCTGCTGACAGCCACCCTCCACGCCATCTCCCCTGCCCCTACCTCCAGCATCAAGGCGGGGTTTGCGGAGAGAGACATCACGCCTGACATCGGAATGGAGCAGCCGGGGGGCTATGGAAAGAGTTTTCACAGGGCCTTTCACGACCCCTGCAAGGTGCGCGTGGCGCTGTTTGATGATGGGAAAAAGACGGCGGTGGTCATCGGCCTGGACTCGCTGGTGGTGCCACGGCAGGTGGTGCTGGATGCCCGGGCGCAGATCGAAAAGGCCACGGGGATCAGCGGAGACGCGGTGCTAATCGGTGCCTCGCATTCGCACAGCTCGGGGCCGGTGGGCATGGTGATGCCGGGGGAGTATGACGGAGCTTCAGATCTGGTGAAGAAGCTGGCGTATGAGGAGTCCTCCAGCGCGGACCCCGGCTATCTGCTGCGGCTGACGCATGAGATTGTGGCCGGAGTGGTGGCGGCGAATCAGAGCAAAGTGCCGGTGCAGCTCGGCTGTGGTTTTGGCCATGAGGACAAGGTGTCTTTCAACCGTCGGCTGCGCATGAAGAACGGGCAGAGCTGGAGCCACCCCGGGGCGGGCAATCCGGAGATTCTGGAATATGCCGGGCCCATCGATCCGCAGGTGGGGGTCATCGGCGCATGGGACTTGCAAGGACAGCTGGTGGGCGTGGTGGTGAACTTTGCCTGCCATGCCACCACCAATCCCGGCGGCATCTCGGCCAACTGGATTCAATACCTGGAAAAGACCATCCGCGGCGGACTGGGAACGCAGGCGCCGGTGGTCTTCATGCAGGGGGCATGCGGGGACATCACGCAGGTGGACAACCTGAGCCCCAACCAGCGGCCGAAGCCGGAAGAGTGGAGCCAGCTGGTCGGCGGGCGGGTCGGTGCTGAAGCCATCCGTGTTCTGCTGTCCATGCCCAAAATCTCCGCCGCCCCCATCGAGACGCGCCAGGAAGTTTTGAAGATCAAACGCAGGCCGCCCTCGGCTCAACGCGTTGCAAAGAGCCTTGAAATCGCGAGCAAGCCGAGAGTGGCAGGTGACAGCACCGACTTCCTGTTTGCCAAAGAGATCCTCATGCTGGACCACCTCAACAAGACCACGCCCGTGGTCGATTGCGAGGTGCAGTGCATCAAGGTGGGGCCGGTGTGCTTTGTCTCGGATCCTGCGGAGTACTTCGTGCAGTACGGGCTCGACATCAAAAAAGGGAGCCACCATGCGTTCACTTTTCCGTGTGAGCTTTCCAACGGCATCGTGGGATATGTGCCCACGGAGGAGGCCTTTGGCCCGCACGGAGGCGGCTATGAGACGCGCCTCACCGCGTACTCCAACCTCGAAATCACGGCCGGAACGCAGATGGCGAAGAAGGGGGTGGAACTGGCGAATCAAATGAGCGCCGAGCCCAAGCCTGAGGCACCTAAGGCACCGCCTTTCAGCCAGCCGTGGACTTATGGGAATGTGCCGCCGGAGCTTGAGTGACCGTTCTGTGATTGCAGTTCGGGCTGCTCCGTGCCAAAACAAACGCGCATGACCACCGCAGAACTCCTCACCGCCCTCAACTGGCGCTACGCCACCAAGGTTTTCGACTCCACCAAGAAGATCCCTGAGGACACCTGGGCGGCACTGGAGGAATCGCTCGTGCTCACGCCTTCCAGCTTTGGACTGCAGCCGTGGAAATTCATCATCATCCAAGACAAGGAACTGCGGGAAGAACTGGTGGGGCATTCGTGGCGTCAGCGCCAGGTGGTGGACTGCTCGCATCTGGTTGTCATGGCCACGAAGCGCACGATGTCGGAAGTCGAGATTGATGCCAACCTCATGCGCATCGCTGAAGTGCGTGGTGGCACGCCGGATTCACTGGCGGGTTTTCGCAAGATGCTCACTGGAACCTTGGAGCAAGGATACATGACAACGGAGTGGGCGAAGATGCAGGCGTACATTGCGCTCGGTCAGTTCATGGCGGCGGCGGCGCTGCTGGGGATCGACACCTGCCCGATGGAGGGTTTTGTCCCTGCGAAGTACGACGAGGTGCTCGGTCTGGAAGCCCAAGGGTTCACCACGGCGGTGCTCTGCCCGGCGGGGTATCGTCATGCGGATGACCGCTATGCTTCGCTGCCCAAAGTGCGGTTCAAAAGCAGCGACGTGATCGAGAGGCGGTGATTGAAAAGGCCCTTTGTTCGGGAGGTCGAAGGCGGCGCAGTTTGCGAGAGCGCTGATCGACGGGCAGGAGTGCCCATCGTGCTTTTCAGGGCTGCTGAACAAGTTGTACGAGGCATGGATTTGCCTGGGGATCCAGCCAGGCGAGAACCTTGCGTAGATTTGCCTCGGACATGGCGGTGCATCCTGCCGTGGGCACGTTTTCGCCCTGCCAGATGTGCATGAAAATGCAGGAACCGAGATCCCGAATATTGTGGGGATTGTGAGCGATGACGGCTCCCAGATGGTAGCAGCCGATGGTGGGAACCATGGTTTCCGGCCCGGTCCAGTCACAGGCCACCACGCGATCATCCACGATCTGGTTGTAGTGGCTTGAGCGAACATCATCGATGCCCCAGTGGTGCGCGGTGCATCGAATGTAGGGCAGCTTGATCCAGTCCGGCTGTGGCGCATCGCCAAAGGCCTGGGTGATGCGAAAGACGCCTGCGGGAGCGCAGCCATCACCTTCCCTTTTGATGCGCCAGCCAGCGGGTGCCGACAAGGCAAACTCCCCATGTCCCCAGGCCATGCCATTGCGGCCAATGCGGGCGGGAATGACGACGCCGGCAGCCTGCCAGTCATGCGTGGGAGTACGTTCGAGCATCCTCAGTTCTGCCGCCGTCGTCTGCTGATCTGCGGCAGTCACGTAGAGCACCTGGCGGCAGTCTGACGGCAGGACGGCGGAGATTTCAGAGGGCAGCTTCACTGGGGAAGGCATGCGCGCACAGGAGGCGAGCATGAGGAGCATGACAAGAAGACGATGCATGCGAAACGGGTGAGAATGAAAACGCCGCAGAGCTTTGCAACTCTGCGGCGTTGAGGAGTGGATCAGACCACGGGGCTGTTACCAGCCGTGGGCGTCGCGGACCTTGATCATCGCGGCGAGGATCTTGTTCCAGGTGTCCGGCGTTTCGAGCACGGCGTTCGGGAACATGCAGCCATCCCAGCAGATGTGCTGGATGCCACGGGCGGCGGCGTCTTTGAGCCAGTAGCCGGAGGCCTTGGTGATGTCGAGCTTGCCATTTGGATCGTCAGCGCGACAATGCTTGCCGGTCTTGTCGTGGGAACCGGCGCCGTGGACGGTGCCGTCGTTTTGAGCCACGTGGAAGTCGATGGTCCAGGGGCGCAGTGCGTCGGTCATCTTCTCGTAGGCGGCCCAGAACTCGGCGTCGCTGTAGCCTTCCTTGAGCAGTGCGTGCTCAGGAGCGTTGTAGCCGAGTGTGTAGAGGTAGGTGTGGGCGAGGTCAGCCTGGAAGCCGAGTGCGTTGGGCATGCCGACGCCTTCGAGGACGTCGAGCATGTCTTTCCAGGAGTGCATGCCAGCCCAGCAGATTTCGCCTTCGGCGGCGAGGCGCTCGCCACTGTCTGCAGCGATCTGCGCGGCCTTCTTGAAGGTGTCCACGATGCGGGCAGTGCTGGCCTTCGGGTTTTCACGCCATTTGGAGACACCGAATTCAGCGGAGTCGATGCGGATGACGCCGTATTTGCGGACGCCGTGTGCATTGAAGATCTTGGCGATGCGGCAGGCCATCTTGACAGCGCTGAGGAATTTCTCCTGCTGCACATCATCGCCCATGGCGGAGTCACCGACGGTGCCGGGCCACACGGGGGCCACGAGGGAGCCGACGCTGAAACCCTTGCTGGCGATGAGATCGGCGATCTTCTTGAGCTCGTCGTCGCTGGCCTCAGGGTTGGTGTGAGGAAGGAAGAGGAAGTAGTCGATGCCTTCAAACTTCTGGCCGTTCACATTGGCTGCGGCGGTCAGATCCAGCATTTTTTCGAGGCTGATCGGTGGTTCCTGGCCTTCGCCATCGCCTTTGCCGACGAGTCCGGGCCACATTGCATTGTGAAGTTTGGGTGAGGAGTAGCTCATGGTAATTGCTTGGTTTGGGAAGCGAGTCGCGAGATTAGCGGGAAGGTTTGTGAACGCACGAACAAAGTTTTGTGATTTCGGCAGGGGGAGGCCTAGGAAGGATTACTTCACTTTTTTCTTCGCTTTGGGCTTCGCTGCGGGAAGAGGCTTGCGAATGACGACTGGCACGGCGTTTTGCTGCGGGGCACCCGACGTGCTGCGGCCCGTGGTGATGAACTGCTCAAGCTCGGCGGTCATCTTCGCCACGATTTCAGGGTTTTTGTCCTGCACGTTGTCCTTCTCGGCGATGTCTGTCTTGAGGTTGTAGAGCTGGGTGTCGGGCAGGCCTTTTTCGCCGGGGCTGCCGGGGCGTGGATCGCTCCAGCCGCCGGAACCGGCGCAGAGTTCGAGCTTCCAGTCGCCTTCACGCAAGGCAAAGGAACCATTGATCGAATGATGGATCACGCTCTGGCGCACGGGTTTGCCGGATTCACCGAACAATGCGGGCATGATGCTGAAACTGTCCTCGGCGGCATTCTCGGGAAGCTTCGCACCGACGGCATCGGCAGCCGTGGCCATGAAGTCGGTGAGGCAGACGATTTGTGCGGAGGTCTGGCCGCCTTTGACCTTTGCGGGCCAGCGCACGATGAAGGGCACGCGGTGGCCGCCGTCGAAAATGTCCGCCTTGTGGCCGCGCATGTTGTAGCTGGGGTTGTGACCTGCGGCGAGGAGCTTGGGATAGTCGGCGCTGGGGGAGCAGCCGTTGTCGCTCGTGACGATGAAGAGCGTGTTCTTGGCGATGCCAGCCTCCTCCGTGGCACGCATGATCTGGCCGATGGCATCGTCCGTTTCCATGACGAAATCAGCATAGAGGCTGACGCCGCTTTTACCCTGCCACTTTTCACTGGGAAGAATGGGAGTGTGCGGGGAATTGAGCGGCATGTAGAGGAAGAAGGGCGCGCCCGTTTTCGCTTTCGCCTCAACAATCTTCTTCGCTTCCCGAGTGAAGGTGGGCAGCACGTCCTCGCCACGGAAGCCGGGGGAACCGGGGCCTTCGCGGGTGTAGCCCATGCGGCCACCTGCGTTCATGACGAGCTTCATTTTTTCCGTGGGATTGGCCACGACGTGATCGTTTTCGATGAAGCAGTAGGGCACCATGTCCAGAGAGGCGCTAATGCCGAAGTAAGTGTCAAAGCCGACGCTGTTCGGGCCGTTGCTGATGGGCTTGGTGTAGTCCACATTGTTCACCTGATCGGCTTTTTCGATGTTCAGTTCCTCCGTGGGGCCAGAGCGTACCCAGTCCATGCCCATGTGCCATTTGCCCACACAATGCGTGGAGTAACCCTGGGCCTTGAGCATGCTGGCAACGGTCATGCGATCCTGCTCGATCAGGCGCGGGCTGAGGCCGCCGAGCACGCCGCTTTGCAGCTTGGAGCGCCAGGCGTAGCGGCCCGTCATCACGCCATAGCGTGTGGGTGTGCAGACGCTGGAGCCGGAATGTGCATCCGTGAACTTCATGCCCTCGGCGGCGAGGCGGTCAAAACTAGGCGTGGCGATTTTGCCGTCGGGATTGAGGCATTTCACATCTCCGTAGCCGAGATCATCGCAGAGGATGAAGATGATGTTGGGCTGGTCGCCAGCGCTGCCGGTGACGGCGAAAGCGAGGCACAACAAGGTCGTGAGAACAAGGAGTCGGTTCATGGTGGAACCGCATTCAACGTACTCAGCCCTCCGAGCTATCGAGATATTCCAGCGCCTTGGAAAAACTGGCCTGGGTGAGGAAATGATTGAGCCGTGGTGGCAGTTGCGCGCGCAATTTGAGATGCTCGGCCCCGAGCTCCTCGGAGACCTGCTTCAAGGCCTCCAGATGCGCCGCCGGATCGCGGTCCCGGAAGGCATGGTCGGCAATGAGAGCGAGCCGACGCTGAAGAAGGGTGCGCAATGGATCAAAGGAGGTCATGCCTGCATATTCTTGAGGCGGAAACGACTGACCACCAGTTTTTCAGAGCTTCGGCTTTGGCGGGGTGATCGGAGCCATCTGACTGCTAACGATGCCGTGGGCCTTGGTCGGACGTTTGTAAATGGAGTCGCCGCAGGCGATGAAGAGCTCGCTCAGATCTTTGCCGCCGAAACAGACGTCGAGAGGCTGCTTGGGTGTCGGAATGATGAAATTCACGCGACCGGCTTGATCACAGACCTGAATGCCGAGCGAGGTGGCAACGTAGAGCCAGCCGTTGGTGTCCACGCAGAGGCCGGAGGCAGTTCCACCATCCAAACAGTAGAAGGGTTCGGCATTTCCCACGGCTCCATCAGCACCAATGCTCGCAGCAAAAACAACTGCCCCTGCGCCGAGATAGAGCTGCGTCTGATCGGGGCTCAAACAAAGGGAATAAGCTTCCGGGGGCCATGAGGATCCCGGACTGCGTGTGTAGTTGCCATCCTGCAACTTTCCTTCTTTGAGTGGAAAGGTGCACAGCAAACGATGCTGCGAGGCATAGACCCAGCCTCCATGGCTCACTGCCAAGGCGAAACAAGGTCTTGAAGGGTTGAGCAGCAATGGACCAATCCCTGGCTCGACCGGCGTTAAAAACTCCTTTTCTTTCTCATCAAAGCTCCATAGCATCGCTTTGCCACTCACAGGAACGAGCTGGAAATAGGGCTGATCGACTTTGATCCGTTCAGCATGGTCACGAATGCGCACGATGATCGGCTCACCACCATGCGAGTAAACCACACCTTGGGAATCCGCTGTGATTTTCCGGAGCTCTTCAACGGGTTCGTCTGCTGTGGTGAGGATCCGATCTTTTGGATACGGCGGCCTCTCATAAACCTTCTCCCACCCCCCTTCCCCGACTACCTCATACCCCTTCCATTTCGAGTCGCCTTTGGCATTCGCTTTGATCTCGACGTTCGTCTGCCAGTCGCGCCAGAGCCAGCGGAGGACGTCGGGGAAGATTTGAGAGGCGTGCTTGGCGTTGTGGCCGCCTTCGCCCCAGGCGTGGTTCACATCGTAGCCGGCCCAGGAGAGGCTGCGTTCCATGGTCTGATTGGCCATCCACCAGTCGCCGCAGTAGAGGTTGTTGTCTCCGGTGCCGGACTGGAGAAAGACGCGCAGGGGCTTGGGCGCGAATTTGCGCACCAATACCGGAAGCTGGTCCGCCCCATGAATGCCGACGTAGGTGCCCACCCCCGTGAAGACGCGGCGAAAGCGGTCCGGACGATGCCAGGCGACCATGAAGGCGCAAATGCCGCCGCTGCTGTTACCGGAGATGGCAGCGAGATTGGGATCGGTGCTGAGCTGAATGCCGTGCTTTTTCTCGATGGCAGGCAGGAACTCCTCGATGAGGAACTTCGAATACGTGGGAGTGATGCTGTCGTATTCGTAGCTGCGGTTGTAGCGAGGCAGGGCCTTGTCATTGGCCGCCGGGACCACGCCGGGCTTGATGAAAATGCCCACCAGCGGCGGGATGTCCTTTTTGGCGATGAGATTGTCAAAGACGACGGGAGCCTGGTAAATGACGCCGTCCTGAAAGACCATGAAGGCGGCGGGCTTGGTCTTGTCAAAACCGGCAGGCAGGTAGATCTGGTATTCACGCTCGGTGCCGGGGAAGACGCTGCTCGCAGGCGCAATGTGGTCGCTCTTCAGCATCGTGCCTTTTGCCACCTGGGGCTGCGGTTTGGAATCTTCGGTGAGGGGAAACTCCGGTTCGGCAGCCAAAGCGGCGTGGGAGAAAAGGACGAGAGCGAGGATGGTGCGCATGCGCGCATGCTGGCAGAGGCAGCCGCAGGCCGCCAGCCTGAATTCATGTGCGTCAGGCTGTGAATAAAACACCTATGTCATGACCTTGAGTTCGGGCTTGTTTCACGGTGGGCTCGGGCTAGCATGAGGCTGCCTATTTCACCCCCTCCTGTCATCCATTTGAAACCCGGTTTCGTTCTCGCTTGCGCATTCCTTGGCGCGGGGCTTGCCATGGCGGCCCCGATGGCGGAGAAGCGCACGGACGATCCTGGGGCGAGTTCTGACATCGCCCTGCTGCGGCTGAGCTATGAACGCGAGCTGATCGAAGCCAGCCTGGCACCCGTCAAAGAGCAGATCACCACGCTTGGCACCCTGGAAAAGCAGTTCGCCACGGACCGTGACTACGACGACGCAATCACGGCGCGTGATGAGCGCAAGCGCCTGCAAAACGAACTGGCCCGGCTGGACAAGGAGCTGCTGCTGCTGCAAACCCGCGAACAAGCGCTCAAAAACTCCCTTTTGCCGGACCGCATCAAGCTTCCGCTCGATGCAGCCGTTTTGAGTGATTTGCGGCTGGAAGGCGGGGCCATCACCGGATGGTCGAAGGTGGGAGCCGCAGCGACCTGGAAGCTTCCCGCGCTCCCCCCCGGGGGATATGAAGTGATGCTGCGTTACCGCTGCGGAGCCGCAGAGGGCGGCAAACTGCTGATCAAGGAATCACGCTTCACCCTGACCACGAACATTGAAACCACCCTCAAAGGTCCGGAGGAGCGCAGCGCAGGCACGCTCAAGATCAGCGACGGCGCGGGCACGCTGACGCTTTCGGCGGAGGCGCTGGTCACCAACAACCTCATGCAACTGCTGGCGGTGGAGCTCGTGCCAGCCTCCCGATGAAACATTTTCTGCCAGCCTGGATTTTCGCTCTGCATGCCTGCGCGGCCTTGCAGGCGCAGACACCTGTGCCGGAGCCGGTGCAAACGCCCGCGCAGGAGCCAGCCGCCCTCACGGCCACGCGCACCGCATTCATGCGGCAGGTGATGGCGGAGTCGCAGCTGCTCACCCAGCAGTATGAACGTGCGCTGGCCAAAGTGGAAACGGAGGTGGCCGCCGCCGGAGACTATGAAGAAGCACGCGCGATCCGGCAGCGGCGCGAACAATTGCAGGCGCTGTATGCAGGCACCGTTTCCAGCCTTGCCACGCCCCTGCCGCTGACCCAGGCGAGGATGATGGGTTCCGCCCAGGCCTCGGGCGAAACGCTCGGCGGCTGGCGATCCAATGGCAGCGGGGCGGAGTGGCTGAACTTCCGGCTCATGCCGGGCAGCTACCACCTGGAATTTGAAGTCAACATGAGTGATGCGCCCGTTGCGGGCAGCATCTATGCCTCATCCAAATTTCAGCCGCAGCAAAAGGCCTTGTTTGAATTTGACGAGGTCACGCTGCTGGGCATCGCCGCGGAAAACCACCGCACTTTTGAAATCACCCGCAGCACGGATGAAACCACGTTCACCACGGTGCGCGTCGGACCGCTGACGTTCAGCCGCAATCCGGTCACACTGCGCTTCACCGCCCCAGATGGGTATCCCGCCAACATCATCCGCATTCGCAATCTGCGCCTGGTGCCCGTCACCGACGTTGCCGAGACCAGCACCGCCAGCGTCCCGCAGACCACCAGCTCCACCACCACCGCCATGCAGCAGGCCAGCGCCACCCTGAAGGACGCCATCGGCACTGCCAGAGAGGCGGCTGCGGCGAGGTATCTCGACGAATTGAATGATCTTGCGGTGACCAAGCCCGAGCTGAAGGGGCAGATTGACGCCGAGATCCGCCGGATGAAGCGGCTGGGAGATCAGAAAACCGGGCGCACAGGCGTCAACGCCATCTCCACGACCGGCGGTGGTTTCAGCGGATTTGAAGACATCAGTGATGCGCGCCTTTCCGATGAAGAGCCGATCTCCGGAGAACGTTTCAAAGTGGTTCACGAAGGCCGCACCCTCATGGTGCGTCTGCTGTGGGTGGATTGTGCGCCGCTTGAGGACGACAGAGAAGCTGAAGTGAAGCGCTTCGCCAAGTATTTCAACATCGAGGATGAGGACGTGCCCGCCGTGGGACGTGCCGCACGCGAATTCACCGCGAGTTATCTGCGCGACAAACCGCTCCGCCTGCTCATCCGCCCGGATCGCGACAAAGACGGCACCATGGCCGCGCTGCTGTTTCTGCCGAATGTGGGCTTGTATCAAAATGTGCTGGTCAATCACGGGCTGGCTGCGGTGGTGGCGCCTGCGCGCGAGCAGCAGCGCAACGCCATGGAGCGAGCCTTTCTCGCCACGCTGAGCGCCATTGAAAACACCGCCAAAAAACGCCGTCCCGCGCCCGGTGCCTGGGCGCTTTCTGCAAACAACCAAGGAGGAAAGCCATGACGCGCCCGCTTTTGCTCGCAGCAGTACTGCTTTGCGGCCATGCGCCCGCCCAGCAGCCCGCGCCGCCCACGGCAGCGGCACCTCCCTCGGCTGCGCGGCTTCAGCAGATGGAAACCATCTACCAGAAGGAGCTGAGCGCACGGCATATTCCTCTGCTGGGCAAGTATCTGCTCGAACTGCAGCGACAGGCTGCGACCGCCACCGACAAGTCTGCCTACACCGCCGAGATCGCCCGCATCCAGCAGATCATCAGCGCAGGCGGGGTGCTGGATTTGATCGCCACGCAGCAGGCGCAGTCCGGCACCATGCCGATGCCGGCACCGATGCCAGCCCCGGTGCCCATTGAGCAAAAACAGGCCCTCATTGCCTTGTCGCCTGCGCTCGCCCAGAAGATCACGCCCCAACCTGCGGCCGATGCGCAGACTGCCACGCTGGGGGAAATCGAATGGCGCATCGAATTCATCGCTGCGGGCACTTATGACATCCTGCTGCACTATGCCTGCCCGGAACTGGCGGAACCTTTGAAGATCGTCGTCGAATGCAACGGGCAGACACTCGAAAAAGTGCTGGAGACGGAGCGAGTGACCAAAGACGCCCAGTCTTTCCGTATTCTGAGACTCGGCAGCCTCACCTTGACCAGTGACCTTCGCGGCGAAACACTGCGGCTCAGCGCCGGTGACAAAGCCAGCCCGAAACTCATCGTCAAAAGCCTGCTCATCACCCGGCCGCGCCCCCCTGCCCCCAATCCCTAGCGCCATGCGTTTTGTCTTTCCGTTCCTCCTTGTCCTCCTTGCTCTTGGCACGCTGCCTTCCTGCAAGCGTATCGAGGCCAAACTGCGCCGCCTCGCGGAGCAGAGCGGCGTCACCCCAAAACCACCACCGCCCAAACCCGAGGAGCCGGCGCTGACCGCCGAAGAGCAGGCGATCGAAAAGAAACTGCAGGAGACCGCCCTCATGGCGGCCGCCGCGCCGACTCCTGAGGTTCCGGCCGCCCCGGCTTTTGAGCTCAACAAGTCCTCCATCGTATCCATCCTCGGCTACCATGATTTCAAAGACCGCGGCGGCAGTCCCATGCTCATCGCCCAGCCCAAGTTCCGGGCGCAGATGCAGGCCATCAAAGACTCCAAGATCCCCGTCATTCCGCTCAGTGACATGATGGCATGGAAGCGTGGGGAAAAGAACATTCCTGAAGAGGCCATCGTCATCACCATGGATGACGGCTGGGAGGGGGTGTACACGTATGCCTACCCGGTGCTGAAAGAGTTTGGCTTTCCCTTCACCGTCTACCTTTACAAAAACTACGTCGGCGGCGCGGGTCGTTCCATGAGCTGGGAGCAGATCAAAGAGATGATGCAGCATGGCTGCGAAGTCGGCAGTCACAGCGTCTCCCATGCGAGCCTCAAGAGCCCCCCCAAGAACTTGAAGACAGACGCTGACAAGCAGCAGTGGGTCTTGACCGAGCTGAAGGATTCGCACGACTTTCTGGAGCAACATCTGCACATCAAGTGCGTCTCCTTCGCCTATCCTTATGGCAGCTTCGACGACGTCATCATGGAGACTGCGCTGCAGATCGGCTACGAATCCCTCGTCACCGTCAACGGTCAGAAAGTCACCTGGGACACCCCAAACGGCAAGCTTGGCCGCTACATCGTGCATGGTGACAACGACATCAATTTCAAGCTCGCCACCAGCTTCCGCGGCCGTGGGGATGTGGGCTCCAATAAATTTCTTGTCGCTGACGCCAAGAACGACAAGGGCGAACAGCTCATTCAGCTGAAGCCCAAGCCTGACAGCGTCATCACCGAGCGCCGGCCGCTGATCGAAGCGGACTTGAAAAAAATCGGCACCATCCTGCCAGAAAGCGTCAAGCTCCGCATCGCCGGTCTCGGCACGGTGCCCGTGGACTACGACCCCGCCACGATGATCGTGCGCTTCCAGTTTCCCTACAAGCTGCGCCGGGAGGACTGCGCGCTCAGCCTCACCTTCCAGCGTGATGCCACCCAGCCTGCCGAAGTCGTGAGCTGGCGCTTCAAAATTGACCTTGAGGCGGCGTATCTGCCCCCTCCCTAGCCTTGTTTCACCGCCCTGATTCGCCCCGCCTTCGCAGTTGCCATGCGTAGGCTGCTGCCGACTATCCAGCGCCCCTTATTTTCTCCCGATGTTCTCCGCCCTCTCTGAAAAACTCGAAAGCGCCTTTAAAAAGCTGCGCGGCCAGGCCCGCATCAGTGAATCCAATGTCAGCGACGCCATGCAGGAAATCCGCATGGCCCTGCTGGAGGCGGATGTGGACTTCAAGGTCGCCAAAGAACTTGTCGATACCGTCAGCAAGCAGTCGATCGGCGCGGAAGTGCTGCTCAAGGTTTCGCCCGGGCAGCAGATCGTCAAAATTTTCCACGATGAGCTGGTCAAGCTGCTGGGCAGTGATGCCAGTGGACTGAATCTGGAGCCCCCGCAGCGCATCCTGATGACCGGCCTCAATGGTGCCGGTAAAACGACGACCTCCGCCAAGCTAGCGAACTGGCTCAAAAAACAGGGCCGCCGCCCGCTGCTTCTTGCACTGGACCTTTATCGCCCAGCCGCCATCAAGCAGCTGCAGGTGCTCGGCCAGCAGCTCAATGTGCCGGTGTTTGCACCTGCCGAGGGCGAGACCGATCCGGTGAAAGCCGCCAAGGCCGCCATGGTCTGGCTGAAGGAGCAAGGCAGCGGCGTTGCCATCTTTGACACCGCCGGCCGTCAGGATCTCGATGAAGACCTGCTGGCGGAGCTCAAGCGCGTGCGTGCCGTGGTGGAGCCGAATGAAGTCCTGCTGGTAGCCGATGCCGCGACGGGTCAGCAGGCCGTGAGCGTGGCGCAGAAATTCAATGCCGCCGTCGGCATCACAGGCTTGATCATGACCAAGTTGGACGGCGATGCCCGCGGGGGTGCCCTGCTTTCCATGCGTCAGGTCACCGGCTGCGCGGTCAAATTCCTCGGCGTGGGTGAAAAAGTCGATCAGCTCGAAGTTTTCCATCCTGACCGCATGGCGCAGCGCATCCTGGGCATGGGCGATGTGGTGGGCCTCGTGGAGAAAGCCGCTGAAGAGATCGACGAGAAGGAGGCCATGAAGCTGGCCGCCCGCATGCAGTCGAACAAATTCGATTTCACCGACATGCTTGCGCAACTGCGCATGATGAAGAAGCTCGGTCCCATCGGCGGCATCCTCGGCATGCTCCCGGGCATGGGCAAGATGAAGGACATGATCGGTCCCGACAGCGACCAGCGCATGAAGCACGTGGAGGCGCTCATTCTTTCGATGACGCCCAAGGAGCGTCAGCGCCCGGAAATCATCAACGGCCAGCGCCGCAAACGCATCTGCGCGGGAGCCGGGCGTCCGGTGATGGAGATGAACCAGCTCCTGAAGCAGTTTGAGATGATGAAGAAGCTCATGAGCAACAAAGGCATGATGGCCCAGATGATGGGCGGCATGATGGGCGGGGGCGGAGGAGGACTTGGCGGCGGCGGCATGGGAGGACTCGGAGGTCTGGGAGGGATGCTCGGAGGTGGTGGAGGCGGCAAAATGCCCAAGCTTCCCCCCGGCATGAAGTTCCCCGGCAAATTCTAACCTTCCTTTTTCAAATCAGATCATGAGTTCCCCTTTCCGCATCGGAGTCGCCGGAGTCGGCGCCATTGGCAAAAACCATGCCCGCATCATGGCGGAGATCGCCGCGAAGAGCGAGGGCGCGATCACCTTCGCCGCCGTGTATGACGCCGACCCCGCACGCGCCGCTGAATTTGCCGCTCAGTATGGCACCCAGGCCGCCAGTGATCTCGCGGACTTCGCCAGCCGTGTCGATGCCGCCACCGTGGCCGTCCCGACCATCTTCCACCGCAAAGTCGCAGAGCCGCTGATGAACGGCGGTGTGCATGTGCTGGTCGAGAAGCCCATCAGCGAGTCGTATGCTGAAGCCCAGGCCTTGATTGAACTGGCGAAGGCCAAAAGCGTGATCCTGCAGGTGGGTCACATCGAGCGCTTCAATCCGGTGCTGCTGCAACTCGAGCAGCGGATGGACAACCCGCGCTTCATCGAAGCGCACCGTCTCTCCCCTTTCCCGAACCGGAGCATTGATATTGGGGTCGTGCTGGATCTGATGATCCACGACATCGAGATCGTGCTGCATCTGGTGAAGTCAGAACTCATTCAGGTCGATGCCGTGGGCATCCCCGTTTTGACCAAGCGTGAGGATATCGCCAACGCGCGCCTCAAGTTCGCCAATGGCTGCATCGCCAACATCACCGCCAGCCGCATCAGCCCGGAGAAGATGCGCAAAATCCGCGTCTTCCAGAGCGAAAGCTACCTCAGCCTGGACTACCAGGAGCAGAGCGGCTGGATCTATCGCAAAGACGGCATGCAGATCGTGCGTGAAGCGGTGGAAGTGGAGAAGGATGAGCCACTCAAGCTCGAAATCGCCGCATTCGTGGAATGCGCGCGTCATGGCCGCCGCCCGGTCGTCACAGGACAGGAAGGCGCCGAAGCCGTGCGCATCGCCTTGGAAATCACCGATCAAATCGAGAAGAACGCCGCCCTCGGCGCCTCATGAACCGCATCTTCATCATTGCAGGCGAAGTCAGCGGCGACACCCATGCCGCTGGACTCCTGCGTGAATTGAAGGCTCTGGAGCCTGACATGAAGGTCATCGGGCTTGGCGGTCCGAAGATGCGTGAAGTCGTGGGCGACGGCGTGGAAGACTGGGTCGAAACCGCAGGCGTCGTCGGCCTTTGGGAAGTGGTGAAGATGTACCGCTATTTCAAAGAGAAGATGGATGCCGTGCTGGATTCCATCCTCGATCAAAAGCCTGAGGCGGTGATCCTCGTGGACTATCCCGGTTTCAATCTACGCCTGGCCAAAAGCCTGCGCACCGCTGGTTACAAGGGACGCATCCTCTACTACATCAGCCCGCAGGTCTGGGCCTGGAAAAAAGGCCGTGTGAAAACCATGGCGCAGGTGCTCGATCTCATGATCTGCATCTTCCCCTTCGAGAAGGAGTTTTATGAGAAGAGCGGACTGCGCACCGAATTCAGCGGCCACCCCATGGTGGACCGCGTGGTGACGCTGAAACGTGAATGGAAGCGCGAGCCCGGATTCGTCGGCTGGTTCCCCGGCAGCCGCCACAACGAAGTGCGCCGCCTGTTTCCCATCATGATGGACGCGGCCAAGATCATCAAGGCAGCCGTACCCAGTGCCCGCTTTGTCGTTTCGGCGGCCAATGAAACGCTTGCGGGTTTCATGCGCAACCTGACCGACGAACACGGCATGCCTGAAGCCAAACGCTGGATCGAAACCGGCACCGTCTATGATCTGATGCAGCGTGCGCAAGCCGGAGCCGTCGCCTCTGGCACCGCCACGCTGGAAGCCGCCTGTTTTGGCCTGCCCTACACGCTGATCTACAACGTGAGCTGGCCCACCTACGTCATCGCCAAGCTGGTGGTGCGAATCAAGCATCTGGGCATCGTCAACATCCTCGCCAAACGCGAAGTGGTGAAAGAGCTCGTGCAGGGCGATCTCAACGCGGAGACACTCGCCGCAGCCACCCTGGAACTGCTGACCGATGCCGCCAAACGCGAGCACCTTCAGCAGGATCTCGCAGATGTCGTCGCCACGCTGGGAAGTGGCGGAGCGTATGCGCGTGCGGCGCAGGCGGTGCATGAATCGTTGTAAGCCGATCAATGAGGCAAAGGGGAAATCAATTTCCCTTCTGCGTGCTTCCGGATTTTGGCCGCATATTTCCTCAGACGCTCGACTTCCTCCTGCCAATAGTCTTGCTCCGCTACGGTGGCTCCCAGAGGCATTTCTTCGAGCTTGGACATCAAGGGCTCATGGAGTCCTTCGGCATACGTCGTGAGCTTTTCTGCGACCGCTGGAGCATCAGGAAGAGACAACGAGAGGACCAGAGGCACAGACGCATTGAAAAGGCCATGGGGGTAGGCCGACAAAGAAGCATGCGGCCAGGAAACGCGGTAGAGACAGCGAGCCATGCTGCCAACGACATATCGAAAGGCCGAAGGATGCGGGCCGGTGCCGGCGGGTTCTCTCGTCAGTTCCAGCAGAACCTTGTCTGACGATGCCTCGATTTTCAGCCACCATGGATCTCCCTGCCATACACCTGCACGATTAAACGGAGGGCGATGCTCCAAAAGCAGCTTTGCCTCAAGCTCGATGGCGTCTGCTGCGGTGTCACACTCCTTCCATTCGATTCGGGCAATCCGATGAACCAGCCGCAGCGTTCTCTTCGGATTCTTCTCCGGCGCCACATGCCTGTAACTGCCGATGCGCGCCTTGAGATCCGCAGACTGACCGATGTAGAGCAATTCGCCCGTCTGCCCATAAAAGAAATAGACGCCGGGAACCGAGGGCAGAGAGCGAAAAAACTCAGATCCCAAACGCACCGACAACGGATTCTCCAGGTGGAAGAGCTTCAGCTGCTTGGAAGATGTTCGCAATGCCTCCATGACGAGTGAATCGCCACCATGCCTTGCGGACAAAGATTTTCAACGAAAGCACGAAGCTGGAATCAAGAGAGCCCGCCCTGGTCAGGACGGGTGCTCTCCAGCCATCAAACGGCCTCACACGCCGATCTGCGGCAGGTTCCAGACTTTCCTGGCGTACTCCAAAATCGTGCGGTCACTGCTGAACTTGCCCATGCGGGCGGTGTTGTGGATGGCCATCTTCTGCCAGCGGGGCTGGTCGCGGTAGGCTTTGTCCACCTGGGCCTGGCATGCGGCATAGCGGTCGTAGTCGGCCATGACAAGGAAGGGATCTCCATGGGAGAGCAGGCTGTCGCGCAGCGGTTTGAACTCGTCCTGATTGCCGGTGAAGTAATCGGAAGCCAGCCAGTCGATGCTGAGGCGCAGGTCTTCGCTGGCATGGTAGAAGTCCCAGGGATTGTAGCCCTTGGCGTAGAGTTCGGTGACTTCTTCGACAGTGAGGCCAAAGATGAAGATGTTGTCCGGACCCACTTCTTCGAGGATTTCGACGTTGGCACCATCGAGCGTGCCGATGGTGAGCGCACCATTGAGGGCGAGCTTCATGTTGCCGGTGCCGGAGGCTTCCTTGCCAGCGGTGGAGATCTGCTCGGAAAGATCAGCCGCAGGAATGATGCGCTCAGCGATGGAGACGCCGTAGTTCGGGATGTAAATGACTTTCAGTTTGCCATTCACCCGTGGGTCATGATTGACCTTGGCCGCGAGGGCATTGATGGCGTGAATGATGTTCTTCGCGAGGTAGTAGCCGGGAGCGGCCTTGGCGCCGAAGATGAAGACGCGGGGTGCCATGTCGAAATTCGGATCGGCGATGATCTTGCGATACAGAGTGACGATGTGCAGCAGATTGAGATGCTGGCGCTTGTATTCGTGCAGACGCTTGATCTGGACGTCAAACAAGGCGTCGGGGCTGACACTGACCCCGCAGGTGTCCTGAATGATCTTGGCGAGGTGGACTTTGTGACCACGCTTGATGGCCTGAAATTTTTCCTTGAATGAGGCGTCGTCGGCAAACTTGTCGAGCGCGATGAGCTTGGTGGAATCCTTCAACCAGCCGGCACCGATGGATTCGGTGATGAGGGAGGAGAGCTGCGGATTGCACACATCCAGCCAGCGGCGGAAGGTGACGCCGTTGGTCAGATTGAGGAAGCGCTCAGGATACAGCTCAAAGAACTCCGGGAAGAGGCGCTCGCACAGCAGGCGTGTGTGCAGCGCGGCCACACCATTGGTGGCATGGCTGCCGAGAACGGACATGTGCGCCATGCGCACTTTTTTGCCGCCGCTCTCTTCAATGAGGGAAAGCGCACGCTTCTTCTCACCATCCCCCGGCCAGCGGGCCTCGACCTCATCCATGAATCGATGGTTGATCTCATAGATGATCTGCAGATGGCGCGGAAGCACGCGCTCAAACAACGCCGCGCTCCAGGTCTCCAGCGCTTCGGGAAGCAGGGTGTGATTGGTGTAGGAGAAGGTCTTCTGGCAGATTTCCCAGGCCTGGCTCCATTCGAGCTTCTCTTCATCGATAAGGATGCGCATGAGCTCTGGAATGGCAACGGCTGGATGCGTGTCATTGAGCTGCACGGCCGCCTTGGCAGGAAACTCGCTCCATGGCAGATCGTAACCGCCTTTGAACCGGCGAACGATGTCGGCCAGGGAGCAGGCGACAAAGAAGTACTGCTGCACCAGGCGCAGTTCCTTGCCGCTCTCGGTGGCGTCGTTCGGATAGAGCACCTTGGAGACGGTTTCGGCGATGGCCTTTTCACGCAAGGCCTCAATGTAGCTGCCTTCGTTGAAGACCTTGAAGTTGAAGTCTTCATCCGCCTGCGCCTGCCAGAGACGCAGCACGTTCACGGTGTTGCTGTCATAGCCGACGATAGGAATGTCCCACGGAAGACCCAGCAGGCATTTGGTCTCAACCCACTCGTGGTGCGGCCGGCCAAACTCGTCGAATTTCTGGATGGTATGACCGTAGAGCTTGACTGACTGGCGATAGGATGGGCGCGCAATCTTCCACGGGCTGCCATCACGCATCCAGGCGTCCGGGTGCTCGACCTGCTTGCCGTTGACGAACTCCTGGCGAAAGAGGCCGAACTCATAATGGATGCCGTAGCCGATGGCGGGCAGATCCATGGTGCTGAGCGAGTCCATGAAACAGGCAGCAAGACGGCCAAGACCACCGTTGCCGAGGCCCATGTCAGGCTCCTTCTGCAAGAGAGTGTCGAGATCCTTGCCCATTTCCGCGAGGGCCACCTTGGTGGCGTCGTAGATGCCGGAATTGCGCAGATTGTTTTCCAGCAGGCGGCCCATGAGGTATTCAAGGGAGAGATAATGCACGCGGCGCACGCCCTGGGCGCGGTGCTGGCGGCGGGACTGGGTGGAACGCTCCATGACGCGGTCCCGCACGGCGAGAGACGTTGCGACAAACCAGTCGTTCTCACTGGCGGTCTCAACATAGGCCCCCAAGGTGAAGCGGAGGTGATTGGTGATCGAAAGTTTGAGACTGTCAGTGGTGTTGAGAACGGCGCAATTGGCGAGGGCTTCCATGAGAATGCTAGGGTTGTGAAGGGTTACCAGGTCAACCACTTGGGCGGATCGACCGGCGCGATGAGGAGGGTGATTTCTCCCTTGGGCGTTTTGGTTTGGTAATAAGATAGCAGGATGCTTGCCGGACCACGTTTGAATTCCTCAAACTTTTTCGTCAGCTCACGAGCCACGACGACGCGGTGCTCAGGCGCAGCCGTCGCCAGGATCTCCAAAGTAGAAACCAGACGGTAGGGGCTTTCGAAGAAAATGCTGGTGCAGTCACGCTGCAAGGCGGCCGTGAGCTCAGTGGTGCGCGCGCCTTTTTTGTGGGGCAGAAAGCCGCCAAAATAAAAGGGAGTGGTGGGCAGTCCGGAAGCGGCCAAAGCCGTGATGACGGCGCTGGGACCGGGAATGCCCTCCACATGCAGCCCTGCACCCACTGCGGCCCCGACAAGACGCTGCCCCGGATCCGACACGGTGGGCATGCCTGCATCGGAGATCAGCGCGACGCTGCCACCCTGCCGCATGTGTTCCAGCAGCTGGGGAATGCGCTGTGCCTCATTGTGCTCATTGAGGCTGATGAGCCGCGCACGAATGTCGTGATGCTTGAGCAGCATGCCGGAATGACGCGTGTCCTCGCATGCCACCAGATCGGCTGTCCTCAGGGTGTCGAGGGCGCGGTACGTGATGTCCCGCATGTTGCCGATGGGCGTGGCCACCAGATGCAGCCCTGGTGTGAGACGCCCCGCAGCCGCCACGGGCTCAAGCAACACGTCATCTGTAGTACCGTCTAACTGCTCTGAGGCTGAATCCTGATCCGACGACATGGTTCGGACAGAGGGTTACCAGCCTTCGGAAATTTGATCCGCCAGATTGTTGGCCAGACGCTGAGCCGCATCTTCAAAGAGCTGTGTTTCCGACAGCTGAAGATTCGCCTCAAGGATGATGTACGAATCAGCGGAGGCGGCGCCAGAATGCAGCACCTTCCCAGAGGCATCCGTGATGGTGAACAGACAGCTCAAAGTCGCCTGGAGCTGAGAGCTGCGCAGGACGTTGTTGAGGTCCGAACGAAACTGGGTGCGGTTGATGTTAGCAACCTTTCCCTGCAATACAGCTTCAGCTTCGCTTTTGGACACGATCTGGTAGGAGCCGTGATTTTGCAGCTGCTTGATGACGGCGTTTGTCACCAGCGAGGCAAGTCGGGGCTCCAGCGTGAGATTCTCAAAGGTGGGCACCGCGATCTTGGTGATGTGGCGGAGGTGAGCAGGCTTTTGAGCGCCCAAGGTGTAACCTGCGCAACCGGAGAGCAGAAGGCAGCATGATGCCAGCAGAAGAAAAAGCGATTTCATCCAAATAGTTTGAGAGGTGTCCCTGCCGAGTAATGGCGTGCTGCCACGTCGGCGCAAGAATTATGACGCAGGCTTCGATGTCGAAGGCACTGGCGGGACAGGCGGTGCCGGCACGCGTGAGTTCGGTGAAGGCGGCAGCATGGAGGGGGCGCTGGGGGAAGGTGGCACAGGAAGCAGCGCGGGCTTTTCCGTTTCAGGCACCGGTGGCAGCAGTGAACCAGCCCCTGGTGTGGCGGCTCCTGGCCGGAGCGGCAGAGTGGGCTCCTGCAACGGAATGGGCACGAACCCTTCATCCCCGGTGCGCATTTTCGGCTTCTGGCTGAGGCGTGCCAGATCCGGGGCAAGAGGGCCCACATAATCATCACGCATCTTCAAATTCTCCGCAGTCAGCGAAGTGTAGTCCTGGCCCGGTCCTTTTTTGGCATCTGCCACACCCTCAGGATCAGCTGCGGCGAGTTCGCCCAGCATGGTGCGCGCCTGAGCCGAAACCTCCGGAGAACCAAACTTGAGCGCTTCATTGAGGTAGATGGCAGCCGCCTTGGTTTTGCCGACCCGCTGGTAGAACTTGGCCACCGTGAGGGATTGATTTGCCTCGGCCGTGTTGACCTGATGCAGGATCATCTCCGTCTCCTGCTTGCGATCACCGGCCGGGTTGGTTGCGATGTAAGTGCGCAGAGCGTCACGTGCGGCAAGGAGGTTCGAGGCGTCTTCGCTGCGCTGGGCGGCGATGTTGCTGATGGAGCCAATGCGGAACTGGGCCTCAGCCGCCTGCGAGGAATGCGGGTAGTTTTCCACCACCTTGTTATAGGCGGCGACGGCCTTGTCCTTCTCCTTCAAATCCTGCTGGATTTCCGCGATGCTGAACTGCGCGAGCGGGGCGTATTTGCCGAAGGGAGCGTTCTTGATGATCTTCTCGTAGAACTTGATCACATCCGACGAGTTCATCTTCATGCTCAGCAGGAGCATCCCCCGCTGCTTTTTGCCGCCTTTCGCTTCTTCGGCGATCTCATACTGCTTCTCGATGGCCTCACTGAAATGAGGGCTGTCGCGGTAGGCTGAAATGAAGTTCTGAAACGCATCAAAAGCATCATCCATCTTGCCGTTGTAGCGGATGATCACAGCATTCTGAAAGGCAGCCTCGGCAGCGCTCGGGGTGAAGGGGTATCTCTTGACGATGGACTGGTACAAGCCCTGAGCCTTGCCAACTTTCCCAGCGTTCTCCGCCTGGCGTGCCTGCGACAGCAGGGCGGCGGCGGCGAGTTCCTGCGACTCACGCTCGCTGTCCACCGGGACCACCTTGTCCTTCTTGCCGGAAAAAGGCCAGAGGGCGGAGGATGCAGTCGTCAGGGAAAGGAATGAAACGGCACATGCCAGAAGCACTGGCAGGCGGGCGTGGAGGGGGAATTTCATCGGGGGGATAGTAAGTTCTGGTTAAGCTTGCGTCAAGGTGGCAACGCACTTGTCTCACCGGCCCGTAACGACCCTTGTTTTGCCAGGTCCCCGGGTCTAAAGGTGACCGCAACATGCGCTATTTGTTTCTCCTGGCCCTCGGCTTCCCCCTGCTGGCCCAATGCCAGAAGGGTTCGGCTCCCCCTGCTGGTTTCCGGGCGGTGCGGGACCTCGATTATGTCGGCTCCGGCGATCCGCGCCAGAAGCTGGATCTTTACCTGCCTCAGGCCGGCTCGGAAAAGCCGCACCCGCTGGTTGTTTACGTCCACGGTGGCGGCTGGGAGGCTGGCAGCAAAGACGAGGCGAATGTGCTCACGGGCCTGATCCAGGGCGGCACGCCCTATGCGGGGGCCAGTCTCAATTACCGCCTCACCCAGCAGGCGCCCTGGCCTGCGCAGATTCATGACTGCAAAGCCGCCATCCGCTGGCTGCGTGCCCATGCGCAGGAATACCATCTCGATGCCGACAAGATCGCCGTCTTCGGCATCTCCGCTGGCGGGCACCTTGTCAGCATGCTCGGAGTCACCGCCGGGGTGAAGGAGCTCGAAGGAGATCTGGGAAAACATCTGGACCAAAGCAGCCGCGTCTCCTGCGTGCTCGACTTCTGCGGCCCCTCGGATTTTCTCACCTTCGGCGGCAAGGGCAGCATCATCGATCCCAATGATCCCCACGGCGCCCTGGCCAGACTCATCGGCGGCCCGCTCAAAGACCGCCAGGAAGAGGCGCGGAAGGCCTCTCCGGTGACCTACATCACCCCGGACGACGCCCCATTCCTCCTCATCCATGGGAACAAGGACAACCTCGTCCCTTACGCCCAAGCCACGGAGTTTGCCACCGCCCTCAAAGCGGCACACGTTCCGGCCACCCTTCTGACGGGCACCGATGGAGGCCATGTTTTTCTTAGCGGCCCGCTGGTAGAACGGATGAACGACTTCATTGCTCGTCATCTGCTCGGCAAAGACGTCCAAATCCCTGAGGGCGCCGTTCCTTCCAGGTGAGCCCGGAGGCAACCGTCGTGGTTGCTGATCCGCCCCGGCAGTGCCAACGTCCCGGCTTCCCCTTTTCCGCAATGACCGATTCCGAAATCAAGTCCGCCATCCTCGACATGGGCCGCCGTGCCCGCGCCGCCTCCTATGCCCTGGTCAAGCTGACCTCCGAGCAGAAGAACGCCATCCTCGCAGCCATGGCTGACGAGATCATGGCACGGCAGGATGCCATCCTGTCCGCCAATGCGCTGGATCTCGCGCGAGCGGAGCAAAATGGGCTGAGCAAGGCGATGATCGACCGTCTCACGCTGGACCCCAAACGTTTGAAAGCCGTGGCGGATGCCGTGCGCGAAGTGGCTCTGCTTCCCGATCCCGTGGGAGAAAAGCTCACCGACTGGACGCGCCCCAATGGCCTCCACATTCGCAAGGTGCGCGTGCCCATCGGTGTCATCGGCATCATTTTCGAGTCACGCCCGAATGTCACCACGGACGCTGCCTCTCTTTGCTTTAAAACCGGCAATGCCACCATCCTGCGCGGGGGCAGCGAGGCCATCGACAGCAATCGCGCGCTTGCCGCCGCCCTCCAGGCCGGGGGAGAGCGCGCCGGACTCCCGCCTGACAGCATCCAACTCATCCCCTTCACCGACCGAGCCAGCGTCGAGCACATGGCGCAGATGGACCAGTACCTCGACCTCATCATTCCCCGTGGCGGCAAAGGACTGATCGAAAAAGTCGTGGCCACGGCGCGCATGCCGGTCATCAAACACTACGACGGTGTATGCCACGTCTATGTACACGTGGATGCGGATCTCGACATGGCGGCGAACATCATCGTCAACAGCAAGTGCCAGAAACCCGGCGTGTGCAACGCGCTGGAAACCATCCTTGTTCATGAGGACCTTGCCGCCACGTTTTATCCGCTCGTGGGCCAGCGTCTTGCCGAAGCCAAAGTGGAAATTCATGCGGATGAAACGGCACGGATGCACCTCGGCGTGGAAGCTCATCCGGCGAAGGCGGAGGACTGGAGCACCGAATACCTCGACCTCATCCTCGCCGTGAAAACCGTCAGCGGTTTGGACGAAGCCATCGCGCATATCAATCGCTACGGCTCTCATCACACCGACAGCATCATCACCCGAGACCGCGCCGCTGCGGAACGCTTTCAGCATGAGGTGGACAGCGCCGTCGTTCTGCACAATGCCAGCACGAGATTCAATGACGGCGGTGAATTTGGCTTCGGCGCCGAAATCGGGATCTCGACCGACAAGCTGCATGCGCGCGGGCCGATGGGCCTGGCTGAGCTGTGCAGCTACAAATATCTCGTGGATGGGAACGGGCAGGTGCGGGTGTGAAGCGCATCCAAAATTCGACGCCCTGCCATCACCCCAGAACCAAAATCCTTGGAGCAATCGTCATTGGCGATGAACGATAGGATTCTGGCATGGCAGCTTTCTTGCACGTGTTTATTTTTGAGCTGCGTATCTTCACTTGCAGTCTTGTACGACTCCATTCTTTTTGTAGCGCTCACATCCACAACAGGCCGCCGCAGTGCTGCAAGGCCCTTCAATTTCCCATGCCCTTTCCGCTTTTCCGTCTTCTCCCCCTGCTCTTTCTCGCCTGCCTCTCCGCATCAGCGCTGAACATTCCTGATCCGCTGCCCAAGGCCCCGGAACCCATTGATGACATTCTGCGGCTGCAGATCTTTCTGGACACGCAGCTCTTTGGCCCCGGCAAACTGGACGGCCGTCCGGGTGAGTTTACCACGAAGGCCCTCAAGCGCTACCAGCACGCCCATGGCCTGCCGGAGACAGAAGTCGCGGACTGCACGCTGGACCTGTCCAGTGTGGGGGAAATCTACACCACCTACACGATCCGCGAAGAGGACCTCAAATTTGTGGGTGATCTGCCCAGCCAGCCGTCCGCGCAGAGCAAAAAGAAATACCTGCCCTACGATTCGCTGCTGGAGTTCCTGACCGAGCGCTTCCACAGCGCGCCGGACATGCTGGAGTTTATCAACAAGCCCCTGAAGATGGGGGCGCTCAAGCCGGGAGACGTGGTGAAGGTGCCCACGGTCCAGCCGTTCCTGATCGAGGGACTCACGGAAGTGCCAAAGCTTCCAGAAGTGCCGGAGTTTCTCACCCGCGTGATCAAGATCGACACCCGTGAAAAGGTGCTGGGCCTGTGGGACGGGGACAAGCTGCTCGCAAGCCTGCCCATCACACCCGGCAGCGGCCATCTGGCCACGCCCCCCGGCACCTGGCGCATCCTGGGCATCACCCAAATGCCGACTTTCCGCTGGGACAAGAGCGTGCTGGAGTACGGCGTGCGCAGCAGCAATTACTACGAGCTGCCCATTGGCCCAAACAATCCCGTGGGTGTGATGTGGATCGGCCTGAACCGTCCTGGCATCGGCATTCACGGCACCAACTCGCCGCAGAGCATCGGACGCAGTTCCAGCCATGGCTGCATGCGCACGGCGAACTGGGATGTGGTGCGTCTGGTGAAGCAGATCACCCAGGGCATGACGGTGATCATTGAAGGTCCAGCTCCTGAGCCTCGCCCTGCCGTGATCGCCAAGGCGGAGCCGGTGGCCCCTCCTCCGCCCCCACCGGAGCCGAAACGCGGCTTTTTCTCCCGGCTGTTCGGCAGGAAGTAACCCGTGTTTTCAGTTGGGTCGCAGTGTGATGGAGCCTGAGTCCTTCACTTTCCAGCCCCGAGGCGAACGCGTCATCTGCTCAAACTGCGTGGCCCAGTAATGTATCGTGTTCATGGCATGGCCATAGGGCTGATAATCCCGCAGGTTGATGAACGTCAGCTTGTCGCTCTCATTGTCGGCAAACTGGAAGAAGGCCCGGCCTGATGCGGAATCCACCACTTTGCCCTCGATGGCCATGTTGCCCTTCGTGAAATAGGCCGCCAGTCCGATCACCGGCGTGACCACAAACTTCAGCACGGTGACGACCGCATTTCCCTTGGGGCTGGTGGGATTGAGTTCGGTGATCGCCAGTTGCAGCGTCAGCGTATCCCTGCCCGGCTGATTCACGAGGCGATAGAGGGGCGCAGGGGAATGACGAAAAGCCGCCACAAACTCCTCACGCAGGCGCACCGCCACATCCACCTCCCGGCGCTGCACGCCGCCCCATGCGACCTCGCCGGAAGAAAAGGCCCGGTTGAGCGGACGCAGATAATGCAGCGTCACTGGAGCGATGAAGAGTTTCCGCTTCGCCTTTCCCTGCGCGAGCAGATGCGGATCTGGAGTGGTCCATATTTTTTGAAAACCCAGCTGTTCACGCGCATCCTGCGCCAGCCAGGGCTGCTCAAAAAAGGGCGACAGCGCCACGGGTCCCGCCTTGAGCATGCGATTGGTCGAGCTGCATGCAGGCAGCACCAGCAGCAGCGCGAAAATGAAGTGCGGAAAACGCATGGTGGAGGAGCCCTTGATAAAGGCACAGAACCCGCACGCTCTGCAATACCAGACCCTCGCAACCGTACTAAAAGTTGCCCGGCCTTTACGGATTTAGCTTTTACCGCCCACGCTTTCCGCTGAACATCAGGCCTCCGTCCTTTCATGCCACCCGCCACCGTTCATCTCGTGATCCCCTGCTATCAGGAAAGCGGGCGCATCGAGCCGTTCCTCAAGGAACTGTGCGCCGTGACGCGTGAACTTGGCGGCGTGACCATCCAGGTGGTGGAAGACGGCTCGGACGCGGCGGAGATTGCACGCATGCGCGACATCATTGTCCCGCTGTGCCGGCAGAACGAGCATCTTCTTCCCCCTGTGTTTCTGCCTCAAAATCTGGGCAAAGGCGGTGCCGTGTATGCCGGCTGGGATCAGGCACGTCCCGTGGACTGGCTCGCTTTCGTGGATGCAGACGGCTCCTGCTCCGCCACCGAAGTCGCCAATCTCATCCGCCGCGTCCGCCTGCAACCTGCCCCGCTGACAGCGGTGTTTGCCTCCCGCTGGGATCAAACCAGTTCCAAGGTGCAGCGGCAATGGAAGCGCCGGCTCATGGGCCGTATCTTCGGCACTCTGGTGGCCACCTTGCTGCGCATCCCCATTCACGACAGCCAGTGCGGTCTCAAGTTCGTGCCGCGCACTGCGTACCAGCGCATCGCGCCCACTCTGCGCATTCATGGCTTTGCCTTTGATGTTGAGCTGCTCGCCGCCCTGCATGACAGCGGCTGTGAATTTGAGGAGACCTCCATCGCCTGGCATGAAACTCCCGGCGGGCATGTGCATTTGATCCGCGATTCCTTCCGCATGGCGCGGGATGTTCTCGCCATCCGCAGACGCCGTGTGAATCGTTGATCCAGTGGCTCACTCCCACTTCAATTCCGTGCCTGCGGGCAGCAGGCGCACAGCGCGCGCGATATCCCAGTTCGTCATGCGAAAGCCGCCGATGCTCTCCTGCTTCATCATGGTTCCTGGGATGCTGGTGCCGTGAAGACCGTAGGGCAGCGGTTTCGGATCACCGCCCTTGGCCAGATTGATCCAGACAATGCCCACCGGATTGTTCGGGCCCGCAGACAGCCGATAGGGCACCGTCATGGGTGCGGCAGGATCACCCGTGCTGGAAAGATGCGGACGCGCAACGACATCAAGAATCTTCCACGTCTTGCGCCCATGCAATCCGGGGCGTGCCGCTGACACCGGCATGCTGGCAATGACAGCATCTCCGCGACGAATGATCAGGCGGCTCACTCCCAGCATGCTGGCGGAAATGGGGGCCGCAGGATCGGCGGCAGGCTGAAGGGGCTCCGCCAGCGCATTTTCAATTTCGAACGGCACCACATTCGGCACCAGAAACACCGCACCGGGCACATTGGCGTTTTTGACGCCGGGATTGATATGACGCAGGAACGACTCGGCGGCATGAAAGCGTTCGGCCACAAATTCCCAGCCGGTGCGGTAGGCCATGAAAGTCTCATGAGTCAGTTCTTCAAACGTGGGTGGTGGCTCCGCAGCCTTGCTTTTCGACTTGCCTGTGGCCGCGCTGCCCGGATGAGGTGAAATCCAGCGCATGTCGGCTGCCGTGAGCACATATTCGACGTAAGGACCGCCGATGGCTTTCATGGCTGCGGAGGGCTGGCCTTCGGGAGTGTGCAGCTCTCCGGGATGTGCTTTTTCAAAAGCCTTGTACGCCGCGTCATACATCGGGCCCGCCGTGCCATCGATCGGACCGATGGTGAATCCCTGCCGGTCCAGAAAAGACTGGATGAGCACCAAAGACGCAGCTCCCCAAGCGGCAGGTGGCAGCGCACGGTGGGGTTTGGTGGCGATCAATACCGGAGCCTCTTCCTTCACGGGCGTGGGTGCTTTTTTAGGCTTCGCCTTGGGCGGGTCTTTGGCCGCGGCCTTTTCGGCAGTCACTGCGGCATCGACCATGGCCTTGATGTCACTCGCTCCAGGAACTTTGACCACCTGCCCGATGACAATCCGGTCGTTCTTCAGATCATTGAAAATCCTGAGCTGGTCCACCGTCACGCCGTTGCCATGCGCGATCTTGGTGAGCGAATCCCCCTTCACCACCAGGTGTTCGATCATCGCTGCGGGTGGACCTTGGGGAGCGACCTTGATTGCAGGCGTCATTTGGGCCCCAGTTCCAGGCGTGGACTGAGCACCGGGCTTTGCCGCAGAAGCTTCCACAGGCACATCCACCGGCAGGCCCCAGCCAGCGGCATCCGAAGGCTCCACCTGCCAGGGCCACTTCACCGCCTGCTCCAGTCCGGGCTCAATGGTGGGAATCGCAGGCTTCACTGTTTCCACCTGGGCCAAGACCATTCCAGGAAGACAGCCCGCCAGCACACAAGTCATGCATGTGACCTTTAATGACAACAGATTCAGCTTCATGCGGCATTCAAACCGCATTTGCTTCGTTCACAAGTTTCCGTTCACACCGACACGGTGAAAAGACGCCTGAACGTTCAAGATCACTCCCACTCGATGCGCGAGGGAAAAGCAGGGCAGAGGCGTGATTGTGCCACGGGATCCGTGCCATCGCGCAAATAGAACTCCATGCGCCCCTCCCTGTCACACATCCACACTTCTTCGGCTCCGCTGGCGAAATAAAGCCGTAGTTTCTCCGCCACCTCGAAACGATGATTTCCTGGTGAGACGACCTCCACACAGATTTCGGGGGCAATGGGAAGGCTCGCTTCTCGGCGGTGTGGAGAAAAGCGCTCGCGGCTGATCCATGCGACATCCGCCACTTTGATACCATCGGCAGTCTGAATGGCAGCCTCGGATAGAATTCTCCCCTCGGGCATGAGTCGTTTCAGAGTGAAGCCGATTTCCCCCTGATAATCACTATGCCAAGCTGAGGCGGGACTCATGACGATTTGATCATAGCGGTTGGTTTCGATCTTGTACGGCAGGTCCCGCAGGGACTTGTCCTCACAAATTTCAGCCCAAGTGCTCATGCGGATATTTACCTTCACCCCCAGCGGCTGACAAGCTGCTATTTTCCGAGCACCTGCTTCAGCACCTCGATGCAGCGCTCGTTCTGCGGCATGGTGCCGATGCTGATGCGCACCCATTCGGGGAGCTTGTAGGCGGCCATGGCGCGGACGATGACGCCCTTGTCCATCATGGCCTTGAAGACGGCATTGCCATCGCCGACTTTGACGAGGACGAAGTTGGCGAAGCTGGGGATGTATTCGAGTCCCATGTCGCCAAACTGCCGCTGCAAGTAGGTGCGGCCTTCATCCGTGATGGCCTTGGTCTTGTTCTGGTGCTCTTCGTCGAGCAGTCCGGCCAGCGCACCCGCCTGGGCGATGGAGTTCAGATTGAAGGGCTGCCGTGTGCGCTGAAGCACATCGATGAGCTCCTTGTTGGCGATGCCGTAACCGACGCGTGTACCCGCAAGCCCCTGGATCTTCGAGAAGGTGCGCAGCAAGATGACATTGCGCCCTTCACGCACGTACTTGAGCGTGTCCGGCGGATTGTCGAGGAACTCATAGTAGGCCTCGTCGAACACGACGACGACATGCTCAGGCACCTTGGCCATGAAACGATCAATCTGCTCCTGGGTGACGAGCGTGCCCGTGGGGTTGTTCGGATTGGCGATGAACACCTCCTTGGTGTTCGGCGTGATCGCGGCGGCCATCGCATCAAGATCATGCACGTAGCCAGGGTCTGGCACTTCAATGGTGTCGGCGCCAAACACCTTGGCCATGAGTTTGTAAACAAGGAAGGCGTGCTCGGCGGTGATGATGTTGTCCCCCGGCTTGAGGAAGGCGTGGCCGATGAACTCGATGACTTCATTGGAGCCGCAGCCCATGATGATGTTGCCCATTTCCAGGCCCAATTTTTCCGCGAGTGCGTTGCGCAGCTTCCACGAGGCGCCGTCCGGATAGATGTTCACCTCCTTGACGGCTTCCTGCATCGCCAGAATGGCCTTGGGCGACGGCCCGAGAGGATTCTCGTTGGAGGCAAGCTTGATGATGTCCTCCGGCTTCAGGCCGCGTTCACGGGCCACATCCTCGATGGGTTTCCCGGGTTCGTAGGCGACGAGGTCTTTGAGCTGTGGGTTGGCGTAATTCCAGATGGACATGGTGGGTGGCTTGGAGCCCTTTTCTTGGACTGGGATGGCGACGATGGCAAGTCCGTGTAAAGTCTCCCTGAGACTTCGTTATATCCGCCATGCCAACCCCTCTGCCCGAAACCTCGGAACTGCTGCAATCTCTCGGCACCGCCATCGGGCTGGGGCTGCTCGTCGGTTTGCAGCGCGAATGGGTGCAGAATCGCATCGCCGGGATCCGCACCTTTGCCCTGCTGACGCTCTTTGGCGCTCTGACCGGCCTGCTGGGCGCGGCTTACGGCAGCTGGGTGATTGCCTCAGGGTTCATCACGTTTGCCTGTATTGTGGCGCTTGGCAGCTGGCTTCGGCAGGCCAATCGCGAACCGGCTTCCGGCCTTGCCACGGAAATGGCGATGCTGGTGATGTTTGCCACCGGCATCATCACCATGCACGGAGAGCGGCTTCTCGCCGTCATGATCGCCGGCGGCGTCATGGCGCTGCTTCAGAGCAAAAAGGCGCTGCACACCATGGTCCGGCATTTCGGGGAGGATGATCTGCGTGAAATCGTGCGCCTCGTTTTGGTAGGGCTGGTCATTCTTCCGGCGCTGCCGAACCGAGAGATGGGTTATCTTGGAGTGCTCAATCCTTTTGCCATCTGGCTCATTGTGGTGCTCATCGTGGGCATCAGCCTTGCCGCTTACATGGCTGAAAAATATTTTGGCGGCTCCAAAGGGGCGGTCGTGGCGGGTGTTCTTGGCGGACTGGTCTCCAGCACGGCAACCATGGCCAGCAGCGCGCGGCGCAGCAAACTTGCCCGGCAGGGAGAGCTGTCGCTCGCGGCGATGGCATTGATCGCCTCCGCCGTGGCTTTTATACGGCTGCTGGCGGAGGTGGTGATTGTCGCCTCAGATCATATCCGGGAACTGCTGCCGCCCTTGGTTGCCATGATGTTCTGGGTGGGGCTGATCGCGGCCGTCGCACATCGGCTCGCAGAAAAGGCCGACACCCAGCCGGTGGACGAGCACCCGCCGTCTGAAATGAAGAATGCGGTCGTCCTCGGGCTGCTGTACGCGCTGGTTCTGGTCCTGGTGGCCTACACGCGCCAGCACAGCAGTTCAGCCGGGCTCTACGTAGCAGCGTTTCTTTCCGGCCTGCCGGACATGTCCGCCATCACGCTTTCCACTTCACGCCTCGTCACCACCGGCCATCTCGAAACATCGGTCGCCTGGCGCATGATCCTCATCGGCGGCATGGCGAATTTGTGTTTCAAAATGATCTTCGTCGTCGCCCTCGGCTCACGTGCCTACATCAAGCCCGCATTGCTCGGCCTGCTGCTTTCGGTGGCCGGGGGCGCGGCCATCCTTGCAATCTGGCCATGACATACGCCCGCCCAAGGAATGCAGGACGAATCACAACGACATCTCTTCGCAAGACGTAAATATTCCCCATCATGCCCGCCGAATTTAAAGATTACTACGCCACCCTGGGCGTCTCACGTGACGCCAGTGCCGACGAGATCAAGAAGGCCTTCCGCAAACTGGCCCGCATCTATCACCCCGACACCGCCAAGGACAAAAAGACGGCGGAGGCCAAATTCAAGGAGATCAATGAGGCCAACGAGGTCCTCAGCGATCCGGAGAAGCGCAAAAAATATGACACCCTCGGAGCCGGCTGGCAGGACGAAGGGAATTTCCAGCCCCCTCCGCACGGAAGAGGCGGCCATGAGCAGGAGTTCCACTTTGGTGGTACCGGGTTCAGCGATTTCTTTGAGCAGTACTTCAGCGGTGGCAGCCGCTATGGCTTCCCGCAGGGGTTTGAAGAAGAAGCCCCCTCCGGTGCCGCCAGGAAAGGACGTGCGCGGCGCGGGCATGACATCGAGGGAGACATCCTCGTCACGCTGGAGGAGGCCATGCATGGCACGCAGCGGCCGATCTCGCTGCAAACCGTGAACCGCCAGACTGGCGCAGTGCAGACGCACAGCTTTCAGGTGCGCATCCCTCCGGGTGCCACGGACGGCCGGCGCATTCGCGTTCCGGGTCAGGGAGAGCCCGGCCAGAATGGCGGCGAAGCCGGAGATCTCTACCTGCGTGTGCGCCATGCTGCGCATCCCGAATTCACCACGGAAGAAGCGGATGTGCATCATGATCTCGACCTCGCTCCCTGGGAGGCTGTGCTGGGGGCGGAGGTGATCGTGCCGACTCTCGACGGCTCCATCAAGCTGCGCATCCCAGCCGGCAGTGAAAACGGCCAGAGCCTGCGCGTGCGCGGCCGGGGCCTGCCCAAAGGCAAGACCGGCGAGCGTGGCGATTTCTTTGTGAAACTACAGATCGTGCTACCCGCCAAGACCAGCGATGCCGAACGCAAGCTCTGGGAAGAACTGCGCAGCGCCTCCACCTTCAACCCACGCGCCTGACATGAGCCATTCCACACCTCAAACCTACTCGCTGGAAGTCCTTGCGGAGACGACCGGGGTCACCACCCAAGTGATCGTGCAATATCAGGAGCATGGCCTCCTCCCGCCTCGTTTTGATGATGAGGCCGTGCGCGCCCTGCGCCGCATCGAGCACCTGCGAGAAACCTGCGAGATGAACCTCAGGGGTCTCAAGATGCTCACGCAGCTGCTCGATGAAGTCGAACAGCTGCGTCAGGAACTGCGCGCCAGACGCTGAGTTCTTTACGCGAACTGAGTCACGCCGGGGCGTGGCATCGGGCTGGGCTCGAACGTGTCTCCGAACTTCAGGTTGTCGGGCGCGAGATCCTTCTTTGAGCTCATGATCGCCAGCGCCACCCGTGCGGATTTCTGCTTGGCCTGCTTGCCGCCGCTTTCCGGGGCAGCGGGTGCCGCGTCATCCTTCCAAAAGATCTTCTGCCCGGTGTAGGCGGATTCGCGGCCCATGATGGCAATGAGCGTGCTGCTCATCATACGGTCACCGTCGTTGATGACCTCACCTTTGCGGATCGCGTTGAAGAGCGCCTGATGCTCCAGGTCGTACATGTTTTTCTCCTCACCGCGCCAGCGCCAGCGCTTTTCACCTTCGATGAAGGGCGCGGGCCCTTTGCCGATGACCAGGCGGCCCTTGGTGCCTTGAATGTTGTCAAAGACCTCATTGTGGCAGCCTGTGATCTGGCGGTTCGTCAGGTGGCAGAGGATGCCCCCTTCCCATTCATAGGCGCAGTGGAAGTGGTCGAAGATGTTGCCGCCTTCCGCCGGAATCTGCCGTCCTCCCGTTCCCATCACGCTGATCGGTGGCGTGTCCTTCATGGCCCAGCAGAGCTTGTCGAGACTGTGCACCGCCTGCTCGACGATGCTGTCACCGCTGAGCCAGGAGAAATTGTACCAGTTGCGCACCTGCCACTCCACATCGCCCATCCCGGCGGGACGGCCTGCGGCTGGCGGCATGACCTTGACCGGGCCAGCGTAGTAAGTGGCGAGAATGCCGGTGATGTCTCCGATCTGCCCTTCATGAAGGCGTTTGTAGCATTCGATGCGGCTGGTGGAGTAGCGCCAGCAGAAGCCCGCCACAAGATTGAGCTTCTTCTGCTTCGCCTTCTCGACCGCGGCCTGGGCCACGCGATAACCGGCGGCATCCACCGCCATCGGCTTCTCGCAGAAAATGTGCTTCCCGGCCTCGACGGCAGCGGTCAGGTGCAGCGGGCGGAATCCCGGCGGTGTGGCGAGCAGCACCACATCCACTCCGCAGTCGATGAGTTTTTGATACGCATCGAGACCGGTGAATTTCTTGTCAGGCTTCACATCGACGCGATCTGGAAATTGCGTGGAGAGATTCTTGATGCTGCTCTCGATCTGCGTGTCGAACGCATCGGCCATCGCCACGATCTTCGAATTGTAATCCGCGCCAAGAGCCTGAGCCGCAGCGCCGGTGCCGCGACCGCCACACCCGATCAGGCCGATTTTCAGGGTCTCGTTCGAGTCCGCCTTCTGCTGCGCCAGCAAGGAACCGGCGGAGGTGAAGACAGCGGGAGCGAGAAGCGCCCCTCCGCTGGCATTGAGAAAGCGGCGACGTGAGAAGGCGGAGACGGCTGGATCAGACATGAGATTCAAGAGGGTTGCAAACAGGCTGAGAATTCGGCTCGGCGACTGCAAACCTTTCAGCGAAAGGCGCAGATTGCGACAAGCTACCGGCCATCCATTAGGAAGCCCCTAATGACGCCGATGTCCGTCGCACTTATCAGCTGTGCCGGGGAATGACCTTGGTAAGCCCGGACGACTGTGGCGGATGTCCGCCGTTGTCCAGATCGCTCAGGGGCTGCGTTTCCACGCGGCTGATTTCATCATCAGGCGAAGGTTGGAGCAGCGCGTCCACCAGCAGTTGCGTGTCCTCCAGAAAGGTCAGTCCGGCGCGGCGCATGAAGTCCACCTCCGCTGCGTGCGTGTGCAGCGTGATGAGAAGACATTCTCCCTGAAACAGCGCCAGCACAAACACCCCCTCATAACCAAACCAGAATGTTTTCACGTCACGATCGCCACCACTGCCAAAATGCGCACGCGCATCATGCAAAAACTGGAGCAGACGCTCGGCACGAAACTCCTCAAAGGGGAGCATGTTGATCAATATTTGCCGCCGCCAGCAGAGCAGCAGACCGTTGACCGAGCCGGCATGCTTCAGGCGTTCAAGAGCGGACCGTAGAGAAGGAGTGATGGATGCAGCCATGATTTTATGCCTCCAAGGAGTTCGCACGGGTGAGGAGTTCAAACATCGGCACCCGCTCGCCAATGAGCGCGCCTGCGCCAGGATCCTGGGCGTCGGTGCCGGCGTCGAAATAGGCGAAGTTCAGGGTGAAGTCCTCCTCCTGCAGCGTCCCCATCCAAGGAGCGCCCAGATCGAGGCACTCGCCCACTTTCAGACCAAAGTGCCGCAGTCCTTGGAAATCGGCGGCGTAGTTGTTCACGGCTTCCTGACCGCTGTCACTGGCGACGACGCCATCTTTCAGGGTGAAGAGTTGCAGGGGGAGAGGGAGTACCTCGGGTGCGCTCATGGAGATATTGAAGTTGTCCCTCTTACGTCTCAAAAATCGGCTGATGAGGCAAGCATAATCCACGCATGAGCCAAAATAGAAATCCCCTCTCAGCTTGACACTTCGACCCTTTGCTTTCTTTCGTTCCATCTCTGCGCTATCTGTCCACCCCATGACCGCCGCCGCCCCCAGTTTCAAAATCGGCAATGAAAAACTCATCAAGGTGCTGCCGAACGCCGCCAACCGCCTTCTCGGCCTGCTCAAAAAGCAGGGCCGTGCCGAAAACGGAGCCCTCCGCGTGGCCGTCGTCGGTGGCGGCTGCTCCGGCCTGCAGTACAAGATGGATCTCGTCGATGGCCCCGCCAACCGTGACATCATGGTCACCTCCAGCGAGGTGCGTGTCGTCATCGATCCCAAAAGCGCCCTGTTCGTCTCCGGTTCCGAGCTGGATTACAGCGATGACATCCAGAGCGGGGGCTTCAAGGTGAAGAACCCCAACGCCGTCGTCACCTGCTCCTGTGGTGAAAGCTTCTCTGCCTGAGACCCCATGCCGAACGCCTTCGCACTCCTCGGCCTGCCACGCATTGCCGCACTTGATGAAGAGGCGCTGCAGCAGGCCTGGCTGGCCGCCAGCCGCAGCGCGCATCCGGATCAACCGGGAGGCGATGCCGCACAAGCCGCCGAGGTCAATGCGGCCTATGAGACGCTGCAGGCCCCTGAGAAACGCCTCAAACACCTGCTCGATTTGCATGAGGTTCCCTGGCGCACGGTGCCTATCGACGATGCGATGATGTCGCTCTTTGGGCAGCTCGGCCCCGCACTGCAAAGCGTCGCCACTTTCCTCAAGCGCAAGCAGGCCGCGACTTCGGCGCTCGCCAAGGCTCTGCTTTCCCCCGACGAAATGCGGCTGCGTGAAAAGCTCGAAGCCCTCGGCACCACCCTCGAAAGCGAACGTACCGCCCTGCTGGAAAATCTGCCCGCCTTTGACACACGCCTCAGTTCAGGCGACACCACCGCCCTCGCTGATCTGCAGATCCTGCAGGCAAGACTGTCTTATCTGGGCAAATGGCAGGCCCAGGTGCGCGAGGCGTTGCTGAGTTTGATGTGAGTTCCGAATTTGGGAAGAATGAGGCGGATCGGATTTATGCGACGCCACTGTTCCCAGTCTCGTCCGGCTGCTCCGATGTGGCCATCCCCTCCCGTACGCGGCGCAGGCATTCGTCGGGGTCGGCATCCATCGGGAGAGTGAGCGCCCTGCTGTTGACACAGAGGTGACGCACCTGCCCTTCGCGGCGGACGCGGGTCACCTCGATGCCATGACTGGCAAAGAAGCGCACCACATCCTGATTGCTGGCGTAGCGGCTCATGGCGGAGGATTAAAAATCTCCACCACCGCCGAAGTCGCCGCCACCCGAGTCACCGCCGCCGAAGCCGCCCGAGTCATCACCGAAGCTGCCGCCTGAGCTGCTGTAGTCCGTGTCGGTGCCGGAGAAGCCGCCGCCGTCGTTTGGATTCATGTCCGTGTGATGATCGCCCAAGTTCGCCGCCGAACTGTGAGAGCCGAAGAATTGGTCATACATCCACATGCCCGCCGCAGCACCAAACATGCTGCCCATCATGTTTTGGAAAAAGCCGCCGCCGTAAGGCTGTCCCACGCCGCCGGCGCTGCTGCCACCACCGGACATCGCACGGAAGAGGCTGCGAATGAGATTGAACCCCACAAAGATGACCATCACGATGAGAATCGTGCTCAGCCACGAAGAGCCCCCCTGCTGGGCCGCATGGGATTTGCCGCCAGCCTGCACGGCACCACCGCTGCGGTGGGAGTGCATCGTGGTGGAAATGAAATTCACGCCGTCAATCAGCGCGTCATCGCTCTTTTTGTCCCGCAGTTGCTGGATCATGATCTGCACCAGCTTTTCGCGATCCATCAGGGTGAAGGCCTGCCGCTGCGTGTCATTGCCGACGACGACCTGCAGATGCGCGGGCTGTTTGACGAGGAGGATGAAGACGCCATTGACGCCCTTCGAGCGTGCAAGCTGCTCCGCCCACTGGGAAAAGCCCCGGTTGGTCGCGGATTTGCTGGCCTGAAGGACGGCGGCCTTCATGTCTTCAGGCACCGCCGCGAAGGTTTGCACCGCGATGTCCTTGCGGAGCTTGGTGGCGACTTCCTGGATCGTGCCCGAGGCGTTCGTCTTGGCGAACTCGGAAAAGAAGGCTCCATCATCTTGAATGCCGCCCGCAGCAGAGAGGGCACCGGCGGTGCCGAGCAGCAACGTGGCAGCGAGCGCGGGCAGGGAAAAACGGCGTGTAAGGGTGATCATGGTGGATAAAGAATACGACGCGAACATGATTCATACATACGCGCCGTGCACGTGCGAAACGCGCTTGTTTTTGTAGTCGGGCACATGTCAGCCCAAGGTGTGACATTTGCGTAAAATGCACACAAACTCATTACAACCTGCGTCTTTACCAGCACCCGCCGGGAGTGACATTGATGCATGGAAAAGACAACCTGTCTGGAAGTTCTGAAACAAGGACCCTACGCCTGGAACACCTTCCTTCTGGATGAAGGTCTCCAGTCAGCCTCCTTGAGCGAGGTGAACCTCGGTGGCGCGGATCTTCGCCGAGTGAATCTGGCCCAGGCGGATCTGCATCTGGCCAATCTCAACGGGGCAGATCTCAGTCTGGCCAACCTGCGCGGCGCGGATCTCAGCCTGGCCGATCTCCGAGGTGCCAATCTCAACGGCGCGGACCTCAGCCTGGCCAATCTCGAAGGAGCGGACCTGCGCGGAGCCAAATGCACCGGCGTGCAGCTTCTGGGCGCGGATCTGCGCCGCGTGAATTTCCATGACACTGACCTGCGACGGGCGAATTTTGCCAACGCAAATCTTTGCGGAGCTGACCTCAGCGGCACACGACTGATACGGGCAAACCTTTTGGGAGCAGACCTCGCGGGCGCAGATCTCACCGGCGTGGAAATGCGAGAGGGCAGAACTGACACACTGCGCGCCGCCTAGCCGGCCCATGCACGATTTGCGTCTTCTTTGCGCGATTTGGGGCCTGCGAGGGCGCGTGTGATGGGCGGGTATTTGCTGAGAGGGAGGGCGCTCAGTCACTCCCCCCTTCTTCAACATCATGCCACGCCCCTCACGTTACTCCCCTGCTGAAAAGGCCGCCATCGTGGCCGCCGCACGTTCCCGGATTCGCCAGGGAGAAAGTTGCAAAGACATCGCCCAGCGCCTGGGCGTGAATCAGCCCTCCCTGCGCGGGTGGCTGCGGGAATCAACTCTCGACATGCTGTACCCCCCGCTGCCGCCCTGCATGCCGCGCAATCGCTCGGCCTGAGGTGCCCGGGCGCTATTTCTTCTTCACCTGCCAGCGGTCATCAAAAAAATCTGCCGCCACCACTTTGCCGGCTGCCTCTGCGCTTGGCGGCTGGGTGATGTCGAGGATGGCCCAGTCTGGAAGCTTGGGGTTTTGAAGTGAATTGGTCCTGTCATGTGCCTCACGGAATGTGAGGCCGGAATTGATCACCACTTCAAAGCCCGGAGATTTCAGGCAGGGGTAGGTCAGCAGCGGGACATGGCTCTTCGCATCATACGACCCGCCCCCCATGCTCACCTTCTCCGCGTTCCATTGCACCGGGAGCGTTTTGGCAAGCTGCTTGAGGCAGGAGTTTGATTCAGGCGTCCCCCAGAGAATGAGGCTCTGCGTTTTTCCTGCCTCATAAATGTCACCCACATCTGATGCCTTCACCACCCGCACATCACCTCGCATGAGGCCCTTCCAGCGTTGGACGAAATGTGCGGCTTCGGCGCTGACCCAGGCATCCACCGCCGGCGATGATGATTTCCCGTCTGGCAGCACCACCAGAAAGCGCTTCATGAAGCTCGCATCCATCGGCCCCGGATGTGCGCCAGCTTTGCCACCGGCGGGAGAGTCGTGCTGAAACGGCTCGTCATTGCCAAAGTCACGCCACACACCGTTCTCTTTGATCAGGCGGCACATCGCTCCGGCCACCTTCGGACCGGGGCTCATGAAGGTTTCGAATTGCGGTGCCACCGGGCCGACTTTGAGATTCAGCGTCGCGCCATCAATGCTCAGCTTGAGCGATCCCCCTCCCTTCCGTGCCTGCGGCGGAGGATAGAACACGATGCGCGTCACATTCTGCGTCTTCATCTCGATCGTCTGTCCGTCGATGACCCTGGCATCCAGCCGGGCTTCCTTCCAGCTCTCCTCCATGCCGTGCAGATTCAGCCACTTCATGCGGCCGTAGAATGGTGTCTTGGCTTGAATGTGGACTTCGTCAGGAAACAGCTCGCGCCCTTTGGCGACCGCTTTTTCGATCCATGCCTGCACCTCTTTGATGGTTTCAGGATGGTATTTGTGCGGCATGCCGGGGCCGATGAGATGCGGCGGGTGAAGATCCTGCTTCGCCAGCACTTCCATCATGTACTCGGCTGAATCACGCTGTGCATCCACCTCGCCGCTGTAGCTGATCAGCGGCACGTTGAAAAAGTTCCGCGCATAGTCCGGCACATCATACACGCCCCACAGGGTCTGCTCATACCAGACCGGAAACTTTTCCGGCGTGAGCTTTTGATAGCGTTTCACATCCGCAAAACCTGCACCGGTATGCACACAGGCCCACTGGTCCGCGTAATGTGCGCCGAGATGCCAGGCACCTGCGCCACCCATGCTGAAACCCGCCAGTGCGACGCGGTTGGTGTCCACATGGAAACGCTTCATCGCGTCATCGCGGCATTCAAACACATCGGTTTCACCTGCGCTCTTCCAGCCGTTGCAGTAGCGTCCGAAGGGATGAATCACGATCGTGCCTGCGGGCTGAAACTGCCCCGGCTTCTTCGCCATCAGTTTCGAATACACAAAGGGCAGATCCGTGGCGGTGTCTCCCCGGCCGTGCAGCCAGATCCACATCGGCACCGGCTTTTTGCCCGCGCCAAACTCCAGGCCGTCCGGGACTTCCACGCCATATGGCTGCGGTGAATCGTCGATTTTCGAATAGAAGCCCAGCACCTTCTGCCCGCTGCCGTTCATCCATGGCGTTTCATTTTTTTTGAGGGAGGCTATGCGTTTCTTCGCCTCATCCAGCAACGCCATCGCCTTCTTCACACCGTCCTCCGGTTTCTTGTCATACCACTCGTCGAACTCCAGAGCGTAGCGCACGGCCTTGAGAAAAATGTCCGCATCTGCGGCTCGCGGATGTTTCTTCACCGCCTTGAAGGACTGCGTGACTGCGGCCAGTTCCTGGGCGATGCCAGCCTCCTGTTCAGCAGAGAGTGCCGCGGTGGGCTTCGGCGGCAGGCTGCCTTTGAATGAGGCCGTGGCACCATTCGGACTGAGCTGCGCCTGCGCAGCCACCACCCACAGGGAGAGAAAAAGAATGCATTTCATGGAGAAGCTTAAACGCAGCCCTGCGCGGTTTTTAACCGTGAGTTGCGTTCAGCTCCATTTCTCGTTCAACTCAATGCCCCGTAGCATTCTGCCCGCCTGTAGAGTCAAAGAACAGCTCGCCGCTTGGCTTGATGCCAATGTAGAGATAAGTGCCAGACACTTTGTCAGCAGCGACTGTGGACTGAAACATCATGCTGGCCAGCGAACCACTGGACGGGTTTCGTCCCTCGAGGACGGCGGCCACCTGGGTGGCCACGTCTCCTTCAGGCCATACCACACCAGCCGCCACGCCTGTGGTATAGGCGAGCAAGATGTTCTGGGCGTTGCGCTTGTCTTTCACCTTGTCCGCCTCGCTTGTGATAAACCCCAGGTTCGGCACGATGATCGATGCGAGCAAACCGATGATCATAATCACCACCAGGAGTTCAATCAGGCTGAACCCTGAATGCGTGCGAGCCAATTGTTTGGTTTTCATGGACTTGAGGAATGCGGCTGGTTGACGGATCTGGCACCTCTGTCATCTCCACCGTCAAAGCTTCCCTCGTTCCCAAGCCCCTCTATTGCGTATTTATTCAAATGCGCTTAAGCCCCGCTGATAATCAGACATGCACTGGCGTCAATCAGGCCAGATGATCAGGACTATTGATGCACCGTCCTTTCTCAGACGGCTTTCCACCAGGAGGAGTACACCCCGCCCGGTACCGCAGACACCCCCTCGGCCCCCTTGAGCAAAATCTCTCCGCTCTGAACGGCCCCGCCGAATACATTGAATTCCTGAAGCATGAGGTGCTGCAAGGTCGTGGGCGAAACCGCCCCCTGCCGACAGCAAAGCAGGACGCCGATGGGCTTGTCAGACAGCAGACCGCTGACCGTGCTGAGCAAGGGACCAAGATCACGCTCAAGCTCAAATCCTCCACGCTTGGCATCTTTCGGCGTATGCGGATCGATCACGATCAAATCGTAGCGGGTCGTTTGAGTGCGCTCACGCTGGGCGAATTTCACCGGATCGTCCACAATCCATCGGATGTCTCGATTGGCCAGCGTGTTGAGCGCCGCGTGCTCACGTGCTCGTTTGATCGCGTCTGCCGAAACATCCACATGCGCCACGGCCGCACCAGCCTGCGCGGCAGCGAGCGTGAAACCGCCGGCTCCGCCAAAAAGATGCAGCACGCGCGCCGGACGGCGCTGCTGCTCCGCGAAGGCGGCGCACTGCGTGCTGACCCGCCCCCAAAGCTCCTGCAGTTCAGGTGCCAGTCCACGAAGACCGCCCTGAGGAGAGAGCAGAAAACGCAACGTTCCGATGCGAAGCTTCAACGGTTCTTTCAACTCCCGCTTCAACTCCACCGCCTTGCGCCATTCTGCGCCCGGCAGTTTGCGCCGCCACCAGGCCGCGTGGGCTGCGCGCGATGACACCAGCGTGCCAAGCTTTTCGAGCACGCGACCTCCGCCGCTGTCGAGGAGTTCAAAGGATTGGTTGTCAGTTTCGCCTTCCATGATGATGCGGTCTTTTTCTCTTAAACTTGCTGCCTACGCCCGGTGTCAAGTCAGGACACGCCCTGCAAAGGAAGCACTTCAAGCCCCTTCCCTTCCAAGGCCGCACGGATCTCTCTGGCCGACTGCGATTTCATCCTGCGCTTGTAGCAGCTTCTGAAAAACTTGGACAAGAAATCATTTCCCTGCGGCGGAAACGGCCGCCGCTTCAGATTCGCCTTGATGCCCTGCTCACGCAGATAGGCGATGCCCTGCGGTTTCCAGAACTGACCTCGGACACCCTCCACATAGGACACCACTTTGGGGGTCTCGGTTTTCAAGTAATACAAACCCGTCTCGCCTTCGCGGTTGAGCTTGCGCAGGCGGCTTTCAGCAGCCCAGATCGAGCAGGCAGGCTCCAACACCTGATTCAGGAAGGTCTTCTTCCACAGTGACAGATTGAGGCCCGCGCGGAGATTGCCCCCTTCGATCAAGCGAAGCCAGCTGTTCTCGACGGGCGCGCCCAGATCACCGAACTGGTCCACCGCCAGATACTTGCCGCCCACTTGGTCGAGCTGCTCAATGCACGCGGTCATTGCTGCGCTGTCGATGTCGCGATCCACCAGAAAGTCATCCAGCCAGACGAAGAGGTTTTCCTCGGGGATGCTTTTCAGCGCATTGATGAGATTGTCAGACCAGCTCTTGTCCTCGCCCACCGGGATGCTGATCACCCGCGGATCTTTGTAATGCCGGTGATTGGTGATGAGATAAACCGGAAAGGATGGCTTCCCCCAATGCTTAAAGAAAAAGTGGAAAAAGATGGGCCACAAATCTGAGTAGGCATCACAAGACGAGATGACAGTGGCAGCATTCTGCGTGTTGGGGATCGATGACATGAAGACGGGCATTCAATTGAATACGTCGAGGCACAATCCGCAAACTGTTAATTGGTTGCACGGGGGGGATTGTCTGCTTTGTAATAACGCTGGAACCGCCCATCTCACGCATCGACTTCAGCCGCATCCATTCATCTTTCACCCCTGTGAAAAAAGGGGGAATGGGAGCCACCTCCCTTGATGCACCTCCATCCATGCCATGAAATCCTTCCGTCGCCGCATACATGATCTCTATGCGAATCTACGGTCTGCAGTTCGTCTTTATCCCAAGATCGAATCTGCTCCGGCGAATTCCAAGGACGTCACGGTGATTCCGCTGATCGAAGCAGGCTCGGAGGAGATCTCTTGCGAGCTGGAGGCGCGGTTGAACAACCAGACGGCGATGTCCACGCTGATTCGCTGGCCCACCGTCAATCTGTACCGCGTCCAAAACGCCACCATCGTGGGCGACCAGGCCAATGTTTTCACGTCGGACGGCAGGTGGCTGCGGGTCTGCCCCAGCCTTGATTATCTTCCGCTGAAAAAGGTCCGGCAGCCCATTTACCTCGGTGCCAACCGGCTGAACATGCCGCTGTTCCATCTCTCCGGCCGGGACCACGAAAACCATGGGCACTTCCTGTTTCAGCACATGCCCCGCTGGCTGGCCGCCCAGAAAAAGATGCAGGAGCTGAATCCGGATTTTAAGATCCTTGTTGCCAAGGGGCATCTAAAGTGGCAGTCCCGCTACCTGACAAGAACTGGCGGCGCTGCGGATCAGATGATCGAATGCGGAGACGGCACCACGCGGTGCAACGATCTCTACTACATCCCCCAGCTACGCGGGAAGCACGACTGCCTCTCCCGCCCGCAGGACTACCGGGCCATGAACGAGTACTTCCACCGTCCCCAGGCCAAAACCGGCCCCGCGCTGTTCCTGTCCCGCAAAGACGCGCCCAACCGCTACCTGCTCAATGAAGACGAAGCGGTCGCGGAGGTCGAAAAGGTGTTTGGCTCATGCCGCTCCATCCAGCTTTCCAAGACCCCGCTGGACGAGCAGATCGCTCTGATTTCAGCAGCACCAGTGGTCGTCGGTCCGCTGGGACAAGCGCTGGCCACAGCGCTGTTTGCGAGAAACTCGGTCTATATCAATCTGGATGGCGGCCACGGGCCCGACTCATGGGGAGATGCCTTCCGTGACATCGCCAACATCTGCGGGAACCAGGGCCTCTCGCTGTACTCAAAAACTCCACGCACAGCAGACGGCTCCTTTCTCTTTCCAAGGGTGGATCTCCATGCGAGGCTTGAGAATGTGAAGAGGCTCATTCAGTAGTGGAATCCAGCCGCTTCTCCCTGCATCGAGCCTTATTCATCCGCCCCTTTTCACATGCGTCTTCTTCTCGTCAAACTCCGCCACATCGGAGACTCCCTGCTGATGACCCCCACAGTCAGGGCGGTGAAAGAAGCCTTCCCTGAGGCACAGATCGACGTCGTGGTCCGCGCAGGCACGGAAAGCATTCTCAAAGGCTGCCCGGACATCCACAAGATTTACACCACCGCCTCACCTGAGAAGAGCAAACGCTCCGGCCTGAGCTTTCTGCACGCACTGAGTCTGCAGGCCGCCATACGCCGTGAACGCTATGACGTGGCCATTGAGCTGGGCAACAACGACCGTGGACGTACTGTCGTCGCATTGAGCGGCGCCAAAATGCGCTGCGCCAACGCCTTCGTGTACAAGATCGGCTGGCCTTGGAAAAAGCTTTTAACTCACCTGGGACAGAGCGACTGGTCATTCATCCACCGGGTGGAGGCTGATTTCTTGAACGCCAAAGACTTCATCAATCTCCCGCAGCAGGAGCCGGGTCCGCTCGTCTTTGAAAAAAGCTGCACCAGTCCGCCGCCCATTGAGCTTTCTCCGGAAAAGCCTCTGGTCATTTTTCATCCCGGCACACGCTGGCAGCGCAAGCGCTGGGCGGATGCTCATTGGATCAGCCTGGGGCAGTCCTTGACCGCTCAAAATCATCAGATCATCATCAGCGTAGGCCCTGATCTGGAGGAGATCGCCCTTGGCGAGCGCTTAACGCTGGCCATTGGAGCGGGATGCACGAGCACCGCAGGAAAAATTCAGTGGCAGCAGCTGGCCTGGCTGCTCTACCAGGCCCGGTTGTTTGTGGGCGTCGATACCGCAGCGATGCACCTTGCCGCAGCCACAGGCTGCCCCACGGTGGCGCTCTTTGGCCCGGATTCAGCTGCCTGTAATTGGTCCCCTTGGAAAACCCAATACCAGATCGTTCATTTTAAGTCGGATGAGACGTCCACGCTTCAGGAAGCCAAAGGTGCTGCAACACGGTTTTCAGCCTCTTCTGGGGGAGTAAATTCGCATTGACAAACTGCCACCGTTACAAGTAGTAACGCGTTCTATGGGACGTAAAGATTTGTTATTATCAGCGCTGAGTTTCAAAAGATTAAGCGGACTTTTGTGGCCACCCAAGCTCATCAAATTTGTCAAAACTTTGATGTACGATGTTCGTTACCAGGATTTCACCCCAGAAGAGCTTCATGTGATTCATCAAGACACATTGAAAAATTTCGTCTCTGTTCTGGACTTTGTCTCTAAATCAAATCCAACACCGCCGCGCATCCTGGATCATTCGATGGGAGGGATGGAAGAACCCGTTGATGTTCGTGAACTAGGCGTATTGCTGCGTCAATATGGCAGTGATAAAGCCACCAAACACAAGTATCACCATGTTTATGGACGCGTCTTGTCCAGCATCCGATCAAACCCTGAAACTCGTTTGCTCGAAATCGGTCTGGGAACCAACAACATTGATGTTCGTTCCAACATGGGGGAAAAGGGTAAACCTGGAGCGTCTTTGAGGGCCTTCAGAGACTTCATGCCCAATTCGCTCATTTATGGAGCAGATGTGGATTCCCGCATCCTCTTCACTGAAGATCGGATTAAAACCTTTTACGTCGATCAAACCAAGTGGTCCACTTTTCAAGATCTCGAAAAAAACCTGGGACCTGAAAAATTTGACCTCATCATTGATGATGGGTTGCATATGGCTCACGCCAATCTTCTGACTCTAAAATTCGCCTTGGGAATGATCAAGCCGGACGGAGTAGTGATCATCGAAGATATCATGACAAGTGACATCTATGTGTGGGAGTTGCTAAACCAGTACCTGATTCAGGCAGGTTATAAAAATTACTTCATTAAAACGTCGAACTACGCCTACATGGTTGTTATCAGTCGGCGCACTTGCGACTTGGAAGCATGATTGCCAGGAGCTGGTGCTCAATGTCCACTCAACCGAACACCTGAGTCGGTAGCGCCTTTTGAGATTGGGCACCGGGGTTCCTGCACGGTCGTCACGGAATGCGTTTTTTAATCGTCGCTGCAAAGGGTTGGAGTTATGGTGCATTTTTTTCGCTCAGACCAAAACTCCCACGAGTTGCATGGGCGGGCCGGAGCTGTACTCTGAGCAGGTTTGATTAGCAGATGATGTCTCTCCACACTTTCTTGAAGTCAAGACTTGGCGCTGAAGGCCCCCTGGCCCTCCTCACTAAATTTCCATGAAACTTCTTGTCCTGCCATTCGGTGATGCGTCTTGCGCCAGCACCCACTACCGGGTGATCCAGTATCTGGAAATGCTGAAGGCGGATGGTATCGGGTATGATGTGGCCTCTCCGGGCACGCTGCCTCCGTCTGTTGAGATCGCAGGCTACGAGGCCGTGCTGGTGCAGAAGAAACTGTTCTCCACCTCACAAGTGCGGACCCTCAGGGCTCAAGCGAAAAGGCTGCTGTTCGACATTGATGACGCGACCTGGCACCCCCATGGGCGCAAGCATGGCTGGTGGACACGCTGGCGCACCAACCGGCGGCTGCGGAGCATCGTCCGTGCAGCCGATGTGGCCCTCGTAGCCAATCATTACATCGCCCATCATCTCTCCGCACTGGGGGCCAATGCGCAGGTGCTGCCCATGGCCCTGAACCCAGCAGACTGGCCGCCTCCCGTTGCCACCGCGGCCACCGGCCGGATCCGGATCGGCTGGTCAGGCGCGCCTGTGAATCTGTGCTACCTGGAGACGCTGGAACCGGTGCTCGCTCAGATCATGCGCGAGCACCCCGAGGTGGAGCTGGCCGTCTTTTGCGGCAAGAAGCCTGACTTCTCAGCCGCCACGCCCTACATCCATCTGCCATGGCGCCAGGGCGGCGAGTCTGCGGCGGTCGAAACGTTCCACATCGGTCTGCTGCCGCTCCCTGTGGACGCCTTCTCTCAGGGGAAGTCCCCTATCAAGGCGCTGCAGTACATGGCGGCCGGCATTCCCACGGTGGCAACCCCGCAGGCTGGATCATTGGAATTGGACCGCGAATCAGGTGCCATTGCCTTCGCCAAAACGCCCGCCGAATGGCACGCCTGCCTGACCTCCCTGATCACTGACGCCCCCAAGCGCGCGGCATTGGGCCGCCATGCCAGAGCGGCATTCGAAGCGCACTACTCCACCACGTGCACCTACCCCTTGTGGAAGTCTTATCTCATGGGAGTATGAAAAAGCCGAAAATCGTTCTGCTCTCCGACCATATCAACGGCGGGGCCGCCACACTGGCCAACATGCTGGCCAATGACCTCGCGCAGCGCGCCGAATATCAGATCGAACGCTGGCATTTTTCACCTCCTGCGAAAGCGGGATTGTTCACAGGGCAGGTCGTTGAGCGCTCTCTGGCACCTTCCGCTAAAAGGCCACCGCTGGAGCGCCTGATCAAGAATGTCTCCCGCACACTGGCTGCACACTGGCGTGCCAGAAGGCATGAACTGGCCCTACACCAGGCCATCCAAACAGAGCGTCCGGACTTGATCCATGTGCACAACATCCATTCCGCGGATCTCTATCATGGTTCACTGCTGAAGATCGAGCCGCACATCCCTCTGATCTGGACCATCCATGACCTCTGGCCCATCAAAGGCCACGCCTGCTCATGGATCGAGCATACCACGGGCCTCCGAGACCGCTATGAAATCGGATGCAGAACAAGAGCGGTTTTGCTGCAAGCACGTGATGAACTGCTGAAGCAGCGCCGCAACCTCACGCTGGTGGCTCCTTCTGACTATGTACGCCGCGTCATGCGCCCTCTCATCTCCCGCTTTAATACACGAGAAGAGATGATTCCCCATGTGGTGCGGCCGGAGTTTCTTAGCGCCCCTACGCGTGAAGCAGGCCGCGGCGGGCTGGGCCTCAGCAAGGATCTGTTCTGGCTCGGCGTCGGCGCCACCTGGAACAACAACCGCAAAGGCATGGACGTGCTTTGGAGAGCCCTGTCCGGCATCGACTGCAAAGGTCTTGGGCTCGCCATCTGGGGGCAGGAGCCCGAGGCACCTTCCCTGCCGGACTTGACCTTGCGCACCTTCGGCTCCGTGAGCAGCCCTGCCCAAATGGCCACGCTTTATGCCGCCATGGATCTCTTCATCTGCCCGACGAAGGGAGACACGGGACCGCTGACCGTTTTGGAATCGATGTCCTCAGGGACCCCCCCCCTGGCAAGTCGGATTGGCGGCATCCCTGAACGTGTAAAGCACGGCTCCACCGGTCTGCTATTTCCCAGCCAGGAACCGGCCGCATTGGCCCGGCTGATCGAAGAGGCTCGTGCTGGCCAATGGCCCCTGCAGGAGATGGGCATGGCGGCTCAGGTCTATGCGCATGCAAATCATTCGCCGGAGATTCAAGGCGTGCAGTACAGCCGTTTATATCAAAGCATTCTGGCCCCATGATCACTGCCCAGCCCAGTCCTCCAGACAGCTCATCGACGGACATTTACTACATTCATCGCGGACCCATTCCGCGCTATCTGCTGCAGTCCATGGAAAACACACGGGTCTTCAACCCGGTGGCACGCATCTTTCTGATCGGCGATCATTCACATGCGCAGCTCAGCAGGCTGGGGGTCACTCTAGTTCCCATCAGTGAACTGCCGCAAAATGAGATTGAGGCCTTTCAAAAGTCCTACAAACACACCTCGGGCAATCCGGAGGGCTTTGAGAGATTTTGCTTCACCCGATGGTTCCTGCTCAAGGAAGCCATGCTGGTCAACAACTCCAGCATTGTGCTCCATCTCGACAGTGACTGCATGATCTTCGACACGACGCAGGCACTCACCCAGAGACTGCTGCCCGCCTCTGCTCTCTGCTACTACGGCAGCAGCGGAAATCCGCATGTGGCCTTGTTTCGAAAAGAGGGACTGGTCAGTCTTACGAAAACCTTGCTAACCCTGTTCGATTCCGATCTTTACCACAACTGGAGCAAAACCAACTGGCTGGCCGACAGGCAATATTTCTGCGACATGACGGGACTCATCCATCATCTCCGAACGCATCCCGCACAGGTAAACAGCCAGATTACTTGGAATGACGCCATGCTGGAACAGACCATGTCTGAGGCAGACGGCTGCGAACTCTGGCCAGGACCTAAAAAATTGAAGCGCGTCCAATGGCGGGAGAAAGACGGAAAGCTCATCCCTCATCTCAGAAATCTGGCGGGCAACCAGTGGATGCGCGCACTGGCGCTGCATTACAAGGGAGCAAGCAAACGGCGGATGAGGCGGTTCAACACCCTTGCGAGCACTCATCCCGGACGGCTTCTAAAAAAATTCATCTACAATCACATCCCCCCGGTCAATCTGCTGTCGGCCCTGAAAAGGTAGTGTTCCGGCGAGGAATCATTCAAACAAGCTTTCTATGGAATTAGCCCCAATTGGAGTCTGCACCTACACCAGACTTAATCATCTGATCCAGACGATCGATGCGCTCAAGGCCAACACGCTGGCCCAGCAGTCTGAAATCTACATTTTTTCCGATGGTCCACGTCCTGGAGACGAAGCCAAGGTGCAGGAGCTGAGGGACTACCTCAAGACAGTCAACGGATTTAAAAAGGTTCACCTGAGGCTTCAGCCGGTGAACAACATGCTGGAAAACAACGCCAATGCGCATATCCAACTGGCGACAACCCACGGCAAATCCATTTTCTTGGAGGATGACATCGTCACCTCCCCGCACTTTCTGGAATTCATCAACAACGGGCTGGAGAGATATGAGGCCAACCCAAAAGTCATGTCGATAGGCGGCTACTGCCATCCGATCACTTTGCCGAAGGACTACCCATATGACGTGTTCTTTTCCCCGATCTTCTGTCCCTGGGGCGTGGGCACATGGAGAGACCGCTTTGAACTCGTTGATAAAGTGAAGAATGCCTGGAGCGGGAAAAAAGATCCGAAGCTGGCCAGTGCCATCAAGCACACTGGAAAGGATTTGCTGCGCAGGTACAAATCCCTGTGCAGGGAGAACATCACAGCCGCCGATCTGCTGGCCAAATACGACTTCGTCTTCACTGCAGCGATGATACAGAATCAAATGTACACTGTCCTGCCGCGCCAGTCCTTGATTGAGAACATCGGATTTGATGGCTCCGGAGTGCATTGCAACGTCAAGGACACAAGGTTTGCAAGGACTGTGGACGCGAGCTTCCGGCCGGTGAAATTTAGCGACAATGCCACCCTCCACCCTGCCATCTCCAGGCAGTTGTATTTGCTAAGCAGCTTTTCCAATCCGCCTCAAAGCGCGATCAAGAGAAGCCTTTATCTTCTGCAGCGCTATCTGGCCCACAAATTTTCACTCTGAACCGCCTGCGAGCGGCTCATGCGTAACCGGTCCTTAAGGAAGGCGAGGCCTCCGGGTCGCTGGGAGGCAACGAATGAAAGCCGATCAATGTTTTTTGCGCATTGGTCAGCTTGTCCGTCATTTCGGCAGGCAGCATGCGAACGTAGTCGTACTGCGGCTTGCACCACCATGACCTGTAGGTCAGCAGCAGCCCCCACGTGGGATCGTAGCCCTCTGTGACAGGAGTTGTCGCATGAAACAGGGTGCTGTGGAAAATCGCCATATCTCCAGGCTCCAGGTCCACGAAGATTTCGGAGGATTTGTCTGTCTTGTCAGACGGGAATCCAGACTGGCAATGGCTCCCAGGGATGACCTTCAGCCCGCCATTGTAACGATTGCGATGATCCAGGGCCAAAATCCCCTGCATGGACCATGTCCGCGGCCCTTCGAAGTTCATCCGGACATCAATGTGATAGTCAATCGCGGTGGCCCCTTTGCGCAGGTTGCACTGGGCCAGCATGAAGTTGGGATTGCTTTGATCAATCAATCCATAATAGCGGTCGTTCAAAAACGATTGGTAAACCTTGAGATGATCTCCCGTGGTGACCAGATTGAGGAACTCCTCACTGTAATAGAGCACATTGCTGACGATCGGATCGTTGGCGATCACCTTCTGCCTGCCGACAGGCGCAGCGGTCAGACTGCCTCCGCGCTTGGTGATAAAAATGTCATCGGCAAGTGCATTGAGCTTGGCGGCGTTGGACAAATCAACGTAGCCCTTGATCACGCTATACCCGTCAGATTCGATATTCTGACAGTGGGTTTTAATACTGTCTTCGGACAATGTGCGGCTGAAGTTCATCGTGTATTTTGGCTGAATGGTGAAGGTGTCGTCCCAAAGATGAAAGTCATTTGACCAGCCCGCGGATGAGGTCGCACACGCGCTCCAAATCAGCGACGCTGACACCGCTTCCAGTGGGCAGACAAAACAGTCTCTGAACCAGCTTTTCGGTTTCTGGCAAGTTCCCGCCGGCCTCAGGATTGAGGGTCAGATAAGGCTCCATGCGATGGCAGCCTGGGAAAAAGTAGCGCCGGGCAATGACCCCCTGCTCGTGAAGACGCCGAACCAGTTCGTCGCGGCTGATACCGGCAATCTCTGAATCGAGGTCCACGACGATGTACTGAAAGTTGCATTTCCAGGTTTCATCGTAAGGCATTACGGTGAGTCCGGGCAGATCGGCCAGCCGCTCCCGATAGCGGTGATAATGCGCACGATTGATGGCAATAAACTCATCCAGGCTTTCAAGATTGGTGAGTCCCATGGCGGCGGAGACTTCATTCATCTTGCCGTTTGTGCCGATGCTCTCCACCTGATCGTAGCCGGTGAATCCAAAGTTTTTCATCTGGCGCAGCCGCAGGGCCAGGTCGTCATTGTTGGTGGACACAATGCCGCCTTCCAGAGTGTTGATAAACTTGGTGGCATGGAAGCTGAAAACCTCGGCATCGCCGAAACCGCCGATCATGCGTCCGTTATCGGAACAGGCGAAGGCATGGGCGGCATCAAACAAGAGCTTCAGGCCATGCCGGTCGGCGATCTTCTGCAGAGCTTCCACATTGCAGGCCCGACCCCAGAGGTGAACCCCAAGAATGGCCGTGGTTCGCGGCGTGATCAGCGCCTCGACCTTGGACGGGTCAATGTTGTGAGTGAGCGGATCAATGTCACAAAAGACAGGTGTGATCTGCTGCCACTGCAGGGCGTGGGCGGTGGCGATGAAGGTGAAGGAGGGAAGAATGACTTCGCCAGTGAGGCCCAGCGCGCGGATGGCGATCTCAAGGCCAACGGTCGCGTTGCACATGGCCACACAGTGTTTGACGCCCAGCAGGCGGCTCATGGTGGCCTCGAATTCAAGCACGTACGGTCCGTCATTTGACAGCCAGCGACGGTCATAGATGTCGTTGACGCGCGCCAGGAACGCCTCCCGAGAACCGATGTTGGGACGACCAACATATAGTTTATCATTCATCAAGCTTGCCCGGTTGGTTTGACATCCGGCCCATGTCGGGCCGGCTCATGTGTTTGAACAGGAATGGTTAATCTTTGCGAAACCTGATGTTGTACAGAGATTTCTCCTTGGGGATGATGTGCCGGCTCACTTCGCAGAAGCCAAAGCCGGTGAGTTTGCCCATCACGGTCCCGAATTTTTCGCTCTCGATATCGAGCTCAAAGAGGATTTCCTTCACATCCGGACCGGCCAGTGTGTCAGCAGCTCCTTCGATAAATTCAACTTCCGAGCCGTCGACATCGACCTTCAAGTAACGTGGTGGCGGCAGTCCTGCTTCTTTGATAAAGTCATCCAGGCGGATCACCTGAATGGTCTGCTTTTCCACAGGCTCAAAAATCAATGCCTGCTTTGAGCCCGTATCAACGACCTTATGATGACCGCCTTCCCAGGGCTGCCCGATGTCCATTGTGGCGGCGGCATTCATATTTCCCACGGCCTTGTTAAAGGCGGTGACACTGGAGCTGTCGAGGTTGTTCAGCTTGAGATTCTGCTCCAGGGCGCCGTAGTTGCGGCTCTCGGGCTCAAAGGAATAGACCTTCAGCTTTTTAAGCGCGGCATAGGTCGAGAATCTCCCCTCGCAGGCACCCAGGTCGTAGAAGACTTCGCCGGCGGAGGCGTCATCAATGAAATCCAGGTTTTCGGTTTCATAATTCATCTGGGAGCAGAGCTCCAAAGATCTGTTGGAGGCGAGAAGGGTCATGCTGACGCCACGCACATCTCTTGTAACGGTTTTATTCATAATTTTCGAAGGTTGCCGGCCGGGCGGAATTAACGGCTCTATGATTTGGATGCAAACGTCCTCTCCAGATCAGAAACCTGAGGGAAGCCGGGGGTGATGATGTCATCTTTCGGTTTGTACAAATAGGTATGCGGATAGCGCCTTTTGATGAAAGACTCCTCCGCCAGATCATTGTAGCGGAAGTGACAGGACCAGCGGATGGAGGGGGTGGTGTTGTTCCCGGAACGGTGGATGAGAAACGTGGAGAAAAGCAGGCCGTCCCCGGCGGACACAGGAACCGGAACGAATTCCTCCTCGGCGATGTCATCCACGACGCCAAAGCTCTCGTCGAGGCGGGTCGAAAGCAGACCGCGGAGATGGCTGCCTGGAACAATTTCCAGCGCACCGAGGGATTTGTCGATGTCCACCAAAGGCATCCACAGCACCAGGGAATTGAGAGAACCCTGGATGCTGCGCCAGTCCTGGTGAGGCGGCGTTTTCCAGTAGGCCTCCTTGGTGGCCAGGTGCCTGCTGTTAAAAAACAAAACAGGACGTGTGCTGATGCAGGGAGCCTCCATGCCATAGGCTTTCATCAGTTCGAGCACGCGTTCATCGACTCCCAAGCGATGCAGTGAGACCAGGTGCTGGATGTGCTTGCCGCAATTGATGAACGCCGCTTGATCGGCCGTGAAAAATTGATACAAAGCAGTTTCAAACTCTGCCTCTGTTGGCGTGAGAGAAGGCAAAATTCCAAGGTCCTTCATCTGACGAATGAAGACCCCCTTGGCATCCTGGCGGACCTGCTCGACCTCCTCACGGGAGAAGAGAGAGCGAAGGAACACGTAGCCGTCCTTGTTGAAAGCGTCTTTATCGATGTTCATCACCTTGTTTTCACTTTTGTTGATTGCTGTATTTGCGTGTTTCCGGCGGAATTTATTGGAATGAAGTGGCGTAGCCCAGGCCCGTTTTTCCAAATCCGTTTCCGTTGTAAAACATGTGAAGCCTGCCACCGACATCCACGACGTGGGGGTAGGCGACCATGAATGAATCCCAGCCCTCGGGGCTGACATCGATGCCCGCATCCTGATCCAGACGGGTCCATTTGATGCCGTCCGTGGACCGGGCGAATCCTATGCGGTAGCTGAGCGAGGAATTCTCCCTGTAGTCGCGGTGGCTCCTGTAGGAATACCACATCACATAGCCATCCGGCTGTTTGAGCACGGATGCACGCACGATCCCGCCCTCTTGGTCATTGGCATAATCAATCGCGACAACGCCGTCCCTTTTCCAGTGAATGCCATCGGATGATTCGGCGTACTTCAGATTGTATCTCGGTTCAGGCTTGCCGTGAACCGTCACCCATTCGGTGCATGAGAGGTACCAGTTGCGCCAGACACCGTTGTCCACATGAACGCATGAGGTGGCGCAAAAAAACGGCTCCGAGGCAGTCCGGTCCATAATGGGGCCGGGGAAAAGCTTGCGGTAGGTGTCTCCGTTGTCGTCGCTGACCGCAAGACCGATCGAGTTATGATAGGGAACAGTGTTTCTGACATTCCACCCGATGTAATAAAGATACTTCAGGCCATTGTGGGTCACCACCCAGGAAGGCATGAGACCGCAGTCATCGAAAGTTCCGGGCGTTCCAAGCTCGAGAATAGGAGACTGGGAGACGTGGAGGATTTTTTCCGGCGCGGAGGAGTCCACATCTATGAAGCCGGTGCGGCTCAGGTTGGCCTGGTCCCGTGTGCTGTAATAGATGCGCAGCCTGCGGTCATCGAGAACGTCCACGGTGGGAATCTGCGCATGGGACTGCGCCCATGGCAGAGAGCCATCGACGTTGTAGATCATGCCCTTTTTTTCCCATGTTCGTGAAGCAATCATAGCAGTGTGTCAGGACCGAAGGTCCATGCTGGACATTTTTGCCTTTTCAGCGGGGCTCCCCTTGTAAACCCCCCATTCCTCAGTGCTGCGCATGACGGATGCGGACATGGCGATGAAGGTACCGTCAGCGATGTTCAGGCCGTCCCTGATGGTAGCGTTCACACCGAAGAAGCAGTTGCGCCCGACCACGCAATGGCCAGACAGAACCACATGCGAGGTAAAGAAGGTATGGTCGCCAATGGTGCTGTGGTGGCCGATGTGATTGCCGCTCCACAGGACAACATTGTCGCCAATACGAACGAAAGGCTGGAGGGTGTTGTCTTCGAGGATGAAGCAGTTGCGCCCGATCTGAACATTGCCAAACGAGGTCGCCTTGGAACTCACGTAGCTAATCATCTCGTATCCCAAGGCGGAAATTTGATCGTAGATCTGCTGCCTCAGGGTGCTCATTTTCCTGGGCGCCATGGGGGCGAAGAAGGAATACTCAGAGGCAGGCCAGCGCTCCGCCACCTGGCTGAAGGGAACCACCGGCAGCCCCTCAAAGACGGGATCTCCTTCAGGCATGAACTCATCGGTGACTGAAAACCCGACCACCTCATGCACGGAGTCGTTGGCCAGGTAGTAATGGGCAAGCGAGGCAAAGTCTGCCAAACCAAAGATGATAACTTTAGCCATGGAAGATTCTATGAGTTTGGGGTTCTGAAAACGTAAACGGTGTACTCATAGAGCCCGTAATCATGACGCACGACAAAATGGCGGCTCAATTTGCGGCCGACCAGCTCAGCCATGCGGTCCATGGACAAATGGAAGAGATCGTTCCTTTCCCAGTCCACGATTTTGCTCATCACGTTGAAGGCCATTCCTTTGCCGCACATCTCGAACACCCGGGGGAGCAGCTTTTCGGTGAACTGCAGCATCTCTTCCTGAGAAAGGCTCAGCTTTTCGGTGAGCACACCGTTCATGACAATGTAGTCGAACGGCGGGACAGAAGGCTTGTCCGTCAAAATGTTATTGCAGTAAAACTGACAGTCCGGGTGCTTCTCTGACGCCGTTTTGATGCAGCTTTCGGAGACGTCCATGCCGGAATACTGAATCCAGTCACGCTTCGTTTTAATGAGGTGATCCTTGAGCTGTGCGGAACCGCAGCCAAAATCGAGCAGCGTCGTGCTCTGTCCAACCACATCTTTTGGTATGACGCCGAGCATCACTTCATAGCGTTTGATCAAGTCGGCTTCCACAGGCCAGTCAGCGCCCCGAAATGTGTCGCCAAATTCCGCGAAGACCTTCTCATAATGCTCCGCGATCACTTGAGCACTTTGGATTTCGTCTTGCATTAATTATAAATATGAGAACTCATTTCAAGTTGGCGACCGTTCTGACACGGCTGCTAAAAATCGACTCTTTCACAGCGTTCGAGCTAAAGCAAGCAGCCAATTGAGACCAGCAATTCTGCCCGCCAAAATTTGTCAAACAGATCGCAAGATAGCAGGAGGCTGCGCACCGCAGGCCGCGTCTGTGACACGGCTTGAAGGGGATTTGAGAGGATCGATTCAGGAAGCGGTATCCGGCGGCAGTGGCAAGGCTGCTTCCACATGGAAGGAACCCGCAGCCTGGCGGAGCATCTCCTGCGAATTGTACATCATCAGATCCAAGATGGAGAGCACCGGCCCCTCTTCGCCGGCAGAGGCGAGCTGGAGAGTTTGCAGTTCAGGGCGGAGAAACTGAAGCTGCACGCCCGCCGCGGAAAACACCGGTGAATCGTAGAGCTCCCGACCGCCGGGAGGATTGATGTAGATGTCCGCGCCTTCCCGCTGGCAGATGTCGAGAATGCGGTGCTGTCCCTTCAGCTCTCCTTTGGGATGCAGGCTGGATGAGGGAACAAATTGAGTGCCCAGCCCTAGCCATGAGGCGATTTCCATCAAATTCAGGCTCAAGAACTGGGCCAGGTTGCCCGAGGCGGCAGACAACCATTCCTGAAACAGCGGGTAAACCTCCCGATAGAAGGGGGCCTTGGAATAAGTCGTCGAAATGGTGCGGTCCAGCGAGCGTTTCCAGCCGTCGTCTGGCTTGATGTCCAGTTCGCAGATCAGCCGGTTTTGACTGGCACCCACCAAGGGGAGTGTGAACCAGGCCGGGCCCTGCGGCGTGCGCAGGCGGTTCCGGTTGATCCACCCGCGGTTGATGTAATTGACGTCATCCAAAAACACAAAACGATCCGCGGCCGCCATCAGCTGGAAATAGCCAATGTAGGGCAGGAAATAGGGTTGCATGATTGCGAGCCGCATGTCGATCTGGTCTAAGCCGTGGGAATCAGGCGGAGCAAGTACTGAGAATAGGCGTTTCCTCCCATGCCAGCAGCCGTCTCACGAATTTCCGCCTTGCCGATCCAGCCGGCCTGAAAGGCGATTTCCTCCAGGCAGGCCACCAGATAGCCTTGGTGCTCCTGAATGGTGCGGATGAACTGAGAGGCCTCAAGGAGTGATTCAAAGGTGCCTGTGTCCAGCCAGGTATGGCCGCGTCCAAGCTGCTCCACATGCAATTGACCGCGTGTCAGGTATTCCTGATTGATGGAGGTGATTTCAAGCTCGCCTCTGGCAGAGGGTTTGACCGCCTTCGCAATCGACACCACGTCGCTGTCGTAGAAATACAGTCCGGTGACCGCGAAGTTGGATTTGGGATGAGCCGGTTTTTCCTCGATGGATTTGGCGCGTCCTTTGTCATCAAACTCCACCACACCAAAACGTTCAGGATCGTTCACCTGGTAGCCGAAGATGGTGGCGCCAGAAGTGCGCGCGGCAGCGGCTTGAAGTTTGGGAGAAAAGCCCTGCCCGTAAAAGAGATTGTCCCCCAGGACGAGGGCAGTGCAGTCTCCAGCGATGAATTCTTCCCCGATGAGAAACGCCTGCGCCAAACCTTCCGGGCGCGGCTGTTCCGCAAAGCTTAGACGAATGCCAAAGCGCGATCCATTGCCAAGCAGCCGCTTGTAAAGCGGGAGGTCTTCAGGGGTCGATATCACCAGAATTTCGCGAATCCCTGCGAGCATCAGCACCGAAAGAGGGTAGTAGATCATCGGCTTGTCATAAACGGGCAGCAACTGCTTGCTGACAGCCTGACTGACGGGACGTAAACGGGACCCGGATCCACCGGCGAGGAGAATGCCTTTCATAGAATTATCGTGGGTGACCAGCGTCCAGTTTTTTTTCGGCCGTGCCGATTCTCTGCAATCCCTGGCTGTTCTTCATCAAGATGTCCTGCCACCAGTGCTGATGATCCAAATACCAGCGCACCGTCTCTCGAAATCCGTCCCCTCCGGCCATCATGGGCTGCCAGCCGAGTTCCGTGCGAATTTTTGACGAATCGATGGCATATCTCAAGTCATGCCCGGGCCGGTCAGTGACAAAGGTGATGAGGTTTTCACTCGGTGCAGAAGGCTCGATCAATTCGTCCACGAGCTGGCAAAGCTTTCTGACCAGCTCAAGATTGCTCCATTCATTGTTCCCTCCCACATTGTAAGTCTCCCCCACCCTTCCCTTTTCGAGGACCAGCCGCAGCGCTCTGCAGTGGTCTGACACCGCCAGCCAGTCGCGCACATTCTCGCCATTGCCGTAGACGGGGATCGAATCACGCCGCAGGCATTTGAGGATGACCACAGGGATGAGCTTTTCGGGGAACTGGTATGGTCCGTAGTTGTTAGAGCAATTGGTCACCACGACGGGCAGACCATACGTGTCATGCCAGGCCCTGGCCAGGTGATCCGAGGCAGCTTTGCTGGCGCTGTACGGCGAATGCGGCTTGTAGGGAGTTGTCTCTGTGAACCCAGGATCTTCGGCTTTGAGCGAGCCGAAAACCTCATCGGTCGAAACATGGAGAAATCGGAAGCCTGCGCGCTCATCACCCTCCATTGACTGCCAGTGGCGCAGTGAAGACTGAAGCAGGTTGTACGTGCCCATTACATTCGTTTGAATGAATTTTTGGGGGCCGTCAATCGAACGGTCCACATGGCTTTCAGCCGCCAGATGCATGACCGCATTAATGCCAAACTGCTTAAAGACCGCCTCCACGGCTTCGGAATCGTTGATGTCCGCTTTGACAAAGTGGTGTCTGGGATGGTCGAACACGCCCTCCAGCGAGCTCAGATTTCCGGCATAGGTCAGATTGTCGAGATTAACGATCTCATGGTCTGTTTCCAGAATCAGCTGGCGCACCAGATTGGCACCGATAAAACCCGCCCCCCCTGTAACTAAGATGGTCATTTAATCTGATTCTATTTTGGCTGGATTGAGTTGGACCCGGTTTTTCGGCCAGGATTGCGTGAAGTTAAGCTATGGGATTCCGAGTGGGGGATAATCGGTTTCGTTCTTCGCGAGCGGCTGCGCAAGTGCTTTGCGCCGCTTTTTGAGGTGTTCACGGGGCGTTTGGGACGATAGACAGAGGGTGAACTGGCTGCCATGACCGGTGTTGAAGATCTCCAGCACACAGCCTGCTCGCGCCTTGGCGCGCTCAAGCGCCAGCGGACAAAGGGAGGGTGTCCGTGTGTTGCCCACCGCCCAGCCCAGCCCTGCACGCACCGCTTGTGCCCGTCCATCACCCGCACAGGCAGGTGCTCCCGCGTGGCACTCGGCACATAGGTGATGCCGGTGCACCCGACCTGATCAGGCCAGGTGCTCGCCCGAGCACGCGTTCCGGCGGCTCCGCGCTGAAGTTCTCCGTCTCGCGTTGTTTGGATGAACCAGCACAAACGGGTTCACTCAATTGAACCAGGCAACAACGGCATTCAGGCGCTTGCGAATTGAGTGGCGCAGTTTACTTGGGAGATGCTTGCGCAGCCATTTGTTTATTTTGGTGCGTTCAGTGATGGATGGGTTGGTCACATGCGCAACTGTCAACCTGGGGTAATCAGCATCTGCCAGAGGCCCGACATTCCATTCTTTTTTTAAAATGGCCGCGGATAAGTCTTGATAGTACTGCTTTACATTCGATCCGCGACGACGCTCCCATAAGTGCAAGCAAATACCAAAGCGCTGAATGAGTAACGTGCAGTAGTGTCCGAGCCATGCTTCGCCAACCGAGCCCTCGGCATTCCGGTTCTCACAAAGCTCCCTGAGAAGATCATTTCCTTGAGTGAAAGTGCGCTGAATGACTGCATCAACCAGGTCATCGGGTGTTTGCTCAGCATCCACCCGCATGTACTGCAAATGGCTGTTCATAAAGCTGGCCACAGTAGGATAAGAAAGATGATGGACACAGCAGTCTTCATCATATTCAATCCGACCTGCCCTTGATTTGTCTTTGGTCGAAAAGTTAGCGTGAATCTTGTTTTGAACCTGCGCCCGGCCTCGATGGATCAAAAACGGATAATTTGTGACATCCGCCAGTTTCCCGTAGGGAGTGTGAATTCCATACATGTATCGTTTGCGGGGCACATACACCAAATCCAGCCCCTCCCCCTGTTTGTTCAGGAGCGATTTGCAACTTTCAACCAAGCGATGGGTGGGCATCTCCGATGCTGTTGAAAAGAAAATCCAATCATTGGCCGATGCCGCAAGCATGGGTTTTAAATCGTCCTGGCCTTGCTGCGCGTAAGGCACGATCACATGCTTGATCTTATCCCCATAAAAATTGCAAATATCCCCCGTTTTATCGGTCGATGACTTGTCGATTACGATGACCTCATCGGCCCAGCACAGCGCCTGCTTAATGACATTGTCGATTCTTGCCTCTTCGTTGTAAACGATAACCAGAAAGCTGATTTTCGTTCTGTTTTTTTCTACACCAGTATCGCAACCATTTTTTTCGCAATCCTGCTGGGTGTTCGTGTTCATGGATGATAATTGATGGGCAAGTTTGTTAGATCCGATGATCTGTGGAAGGTGCGGCTGGTTCTAGGTACTCTCCATGGCCGTGGGTGCGGCCAGAGGTTCCATTTCAGAGATGGGCCGCCCAAAAGCCATTTTTGGGTATGCATTGGCAGCAGAATCGATCATGACTTCCAAGAGGAAGGGGCCGTCAGCGTTCTGCCAGCATTCATCGAGTGCGGAGTCGAGCATGGCGGGGTCAGCGACCTGGAGGGAGGGGATGCCATAGGCTGCCGCGACCTGGTGAAAGGCTGGCGCGGAGTAGCCCCAAAGCGTGGATTGATAACGCTCGTCGAAGTAGGATTGCTGGAACTGCCGCACCATGCCGTGGCAGAGGTTGTTCAGGACGATTACTTTCACGGGCAAGTTCATGCGACGGATTGTCTGAAGTTCCTGAATGTTTAACTGGATCCCCCCATCTCCGGCGATGACGACGACGGGTTTTCCACCAGCGGCGAGAGATGCCCCGATGGCTGTCGGCAGGGCGAAGCCCATGGCTCCCATGCCACCTGAGGTGAGGAAGCGCTGGTCAGCCCCCAACTGGAGAGACTGCGCGGCCCACATCTGATGCTGCCCCACATCCACCACATAGGCAGCGGCCTGGGCTGAGTGGGCGGAGATGACATGCATCAGGATGTTGGGATTGATGCCCTGCAGGTCTTTGAGTTCGCGGGTGTCCGGCCAGGTGGACTTGGAAGCATTGATTTGTTCGAGCCATGATTGACACTGAAGGTACGGCCCTGTTTTTTCGAGGGCGGCCATCAAAAAAGGCCGGAGCTCGCTGACGTGAGCATGGCAGTTTTTGACGCGATTGTTCATTTCCCCGGCTTCGCAATCGATGTGGTAGATGGTGCGCTGACCTTTGAAGCTTTCGGTGTCCGCGCCGGTCTGGCGCACATCCAGCCGGCTGCCAAGAATGAGCATGAAATCACACTCGCTTACGGCGATGTTTGCCCAGCGGTTTCCGTAGCTTCCGATCATGCCCACACGCAGGGGGTCTGCAGCAGGCAAAACATCCACCGCCATGAGGGAGTGGACGACGGGCACGCCCAGCGCATGGACGAAATCACGGAACAGGTCTGTGGCTGCGCCCGAGCGGACACCGCCACCTGCAAGGATTAGCGGACGCTGGGATTGGTGCAGGCTTGTGAGCACCTGCTCCCAAAAGGCCGCCGAGTCCTGGCTGGGTGGCGGTTGGGGCGCAGCCGTCTCAAGCCGGCTGAGGTCTGTTATGTCGGCCCGCTGGATGTCCATGGGAATGTCTATGAGCACGGGCCCCGGCCTTCCCTCCGTGGCAAGCTGGAAGGCTTCTTCAAGGCGTGCAGGAAGGTCGGCAACGTTGTTGATGAGCCATGCTGCTTTGGTGATGGGACGAGCCATGGAGACGATGTCGGTCTCCTGGAAACCAAGCTGCCGGACGGCAAGCTGGCCTTTTTGCTCATGGGTATTGACCTGACCGGTGATGAAAACCGCCGGTGTTGAGTCGAAGTAGCAACTGCCGATGGCGGTCAGGAGATTGGTGGCCCCCGGTCCGCTGGTGGCCATGGCGACTCCGGGGATGCCTGACATGCGGCCGTAACCCTCTGCCGCAAAACCGGCCCCCTGCTCATGATGCATGCTGACGATTTTCACGCCGGTGCGCTGATGGAGGGAGTCGAGCAGGAAGGTGATCATGCCGCCGATCAACTCGAACACATGAGTCACGCCGCGCCGCTCAAGATACAGAGCTATGTAGTCAGATGCTTTCATCAAAGGAAGGTACGAAGGGTGCGTTCAAAGCCTTCCGCCGGGGTGCGGGCGGGCTTCCAACCGAGCTGGGAGATGAGATGAATGTCCGGGCAGTGCACGCTGACGGTGCTGGGCAGATAGCCGTCCTGGGCGCGGTTCTTGTATTCCACCTTGAGTCCACGCTCAGGGAAAATGCCGGTGAGAAGTTCAGCGAGCTCACGAATGCTGAGCATGCCAGCGGGATTGCCGACATTGTAGGCGCGGCCTGTCTCTCCCTGTAAAAGAGCGGTGAAAAAGCCGCTGACAGCATCGCTGAGATAGCAAAAGGCACGCATGGCGCTGCCATCACTCATGAGGACGAGGTTCCTGCCCTCGATAACATCTCGAACGAGGTCGGCAAAGATGCGCCCGTCATCCAGGGACATGCCTGGACCATAGGTGTGAAAGGGGCGGACGATGACGGCGGGCACTTGGAATTGAGCGGCAAAACTGACGGCCAAGGTTTCAGCGGCCCGTTTGCTCTCAGCATAACAAGCACGAGAATTCAAAATGTCCAGATAGCCGTAGTCGCTCTCCGCCGTGGGTATTTTTTCTGCGGGCACCTGACCATAGACTTCGCTGCTGCTGAAGAGCAAGAAGCGCTCGCTCCGCCACTCCTGAGCGCGATTCAGAGCGTGCCATGTGCCGTTGAGATTGGCCGCCATGGTGCCCACAGGATCGGTGCCGAAGTATTTGGGGCTGGCCTGGCTCGCGGCATGGATGACGAAATCACAGGCCTTTTCCACAGGTATGCCTTTTGAAACATCCGCCTCCACCAGCACGAGCATGGGGTCCTGAAGGTAATCTCTGAAGCGTTCTCTGGCCTTGGCCGGGTTGCGGATGAGCCCGATGACCTGACAGCCGAGTCCGTAGGTACGGTTCAGCAGCAGCAGCGTTTCTACCATATAGGCAGGAAGCATGCCGCCGGCACCGGTGATGAGCACGGTTTTGCCGCGAAAGCGCTCCCAGTCCAGATCTTCAGCGGTGATGTGGGCGAGATCTTCTGCGACAACAGAGTGCATGCGAGGGCGGCAGTCTAGGCTGCAAGCTCGGTGAGCAGGCTGCTGTGTTTCTCCCGGTGAAGGAAGAGATAGTTTGTCTCAAGGGTGGCCTCAGTGACCACCGCGCAGGGGCGCAGCCCGGCAGCGCTCACCGCGAGACAGTCGTAGCCATGACCGCCGAGGAGGTGGATGATCTCATTGGGGTGATAGTCGAACTGCGCGCACCACTTGCGCAGCATTTCAGTGAAGATGGCAGGGCGGTCTTTGGAGATGAGTTTTTCCGCGCCTTTGAAGACGGAAAGCTCAGCCCCTTCGACATCGCATTTGATGAAGTCGGCGGTCATGTTCAGGTCATCGAGCCGACGGACGGAGCAGCGGACTTCGCATGCATCTGGAGAGTCCAGATTGCGGGTCATGGAGGCGGCCTCGGAATGGCTGGGATAGGTGAAAAAGACGAGTTCTCCGTCTTTGTCCGATAGTCCGAGGTTGTGGGCACGCACCTGATTCTGATGGTTGAGGGCCAGGTTTTTCTGGAGAGTGGCAAAGGTGGTGGGAATGGGCTCAAAAGCATCGCACTGCAACCCGGGAAACCAACTGGCCATGGCCAGGCTGTAAAAGCCTACGTTGGCACCAATGTCGATGCAGCGAGCTTTCTCTGCGCCGACGCGCGAAATGACCCGCCGAACGGCTTGCAGCTCTGCTCTTTCATAGTCGCCAAAATTCAGTGTTTCGACAGGGGCAATGCGGGTGTCCCCCTGCGGGCAGAGGATGCGCACAGGAGGGTCCTTGAACTCCATGACGATGCCATCCGCACGGATGCTGATCTCAGCGAGATTCACCTCCGCAAGGCGCTGGGCATAGCTGAAGAGGAGCTGATGGCTCGAATACATGGCGGTGATGAAATCGTGCTTCGAGATTTCACCTGAGGCGTAAGCCTGGAGGACTGGGGACATGCTCTGCATCAGTATTGTTGGGTGAAGGAGTGGAGGACGGCGATCTCATGGTCGAGCATCGCCTGAGTGAGGCCTGGAAAGGTGCCGAGAAAGATCGCCTGATTCATGATGGCATCGGCGCCGTCCATTTGTCCGACGACGCGAAAGGATTCCGGACGGTCTTTGCGCAGTTGCACAAACACGGGCTGCTTGAGCAAATTCCCACCAAAGAACATGCGATTTCCGATCTGGTGGGTGTTAAGGTGGCGGGCGAGCTCGGTATGGCTGAAGGGTGCGCCAGGCCGCACGCGGAGCATGAAACCGAACCAACTCGTATCCACACGGCAGGAGGTGTCATCCCAGGTGAAACTGGATGCAGAAGTGGATGACCCAGGCACCCATGCGGTGGCGTGCGTGGGCAGGCTGAAATCAAAAAAATCGGCGAGGTCTTCCAGCCCCTGTCTCAGGTACTGCCAGTTTTGTTTCCGCGCTTCGATGAAGGCGGGGAGCTTTTTGAGCTGCTGTCTGCCGATGGCGGCCTGGGGGTCAAGCGGCTTCAAATTATAGCCCAGATGGCTGTAGATATATTTGTGATCATAGCCTTCAGGCAGTTCACCGAGCTGCCATTGGAAGCGCTTGCCGCAGGTGTTGTCGATGCCGCTGGCACACCAGCAATCGCGTCCCCAGTCGCGGAAGCTTTCGGCATAGCTTTTCAAAGGGGCCCGGGAGACGATGTTCACCGCGCCGCCCTCCCCCATCGTTAGATGATGCGGGGGGTAGAAGGACTGGGTGGAAATGTCTCCCCAGGCTCCTGTGGGTGCTGTGAGCACAGGGATGCCTGCTGTTGAATGGGTGATCTGGATAAGCGGATGGGTGCCGGACTCAGCGGTGCGCAGCAGATAGTCGAGACCCAGGGCACGGGCCTTTTCCACCGGCATGGTGTAAGTGCAGCCTAGCGCATCGCAATTGTCCTCAATCAGCCACAGGTCGTGCTTCCGGCAGAAAGTGAGAACGGCGGCAATATCGAACGGATTGCCCAGCGCATGGGCCAGCATGACCGCCTTGGTTTTTCCAGGTGAGTGGGCGGCTTCAAGTTGGTCGACTCTCACATTGCCGGTGTCCGGGTCGTTGTCGATGAACACGGGAATGGCGCCGTTTTGCAGAATCGGTGCCACGGTGGTGGGGAAACCCGCTGCCACAGTGATCACCTCGTCCCCTGGCTGGATCCGCTTGTGGGCGGGCAGTTTGTGGGTGGTTAGTGAGGAAAGCGCAACGAGATTGGCCGAGGATCCTGAATTCACGAGCAAGCTGTGCTTTACACCCAACAGACTGGCCAGCTCCTTTTCAAAGGCGGTTCCTTCAGGCCCCAAGGTGAGCCAGAAGTCCAAGGTGGAACTTACCGCCGCCTCCACCTCATCCTCAGTAAAAACGCGTCCCGCATAGGGGATGGTTTCCCCGGGCACAAATGCCGGCCGTGCAGCGTCGGCACCGGGACGATTGTCCGCATGCATGAGTGCGGAGTACTCGCGCGTGAGACGGAGGATTTCTTGTTTGAGATCGGAGGGGGAGCGTTTCACGAAAAATGAGTCAAGTGGCCCATGGAAGGCGTGTGGCTGAGGCAGCAGCCGTGTAATCGGAGATCTGCCGGGCGGTCAGGCTGGGAACCACAGAGGGATTGAGATGGCTCTGATGATACCATTCCACAGTGCGCGCAAGGGTCTGATCGAAATTCCACACCGGCTGCCAATGGAGCAGGTGCCTGGCCTTGTCGGTGGCGAGATTGAGCAAAGTGGCCTCGTGAACGGCATGCGGGTCGGACTTGTCCTCCCAAGTGCCGGGCCAATGTTTGAGGGCTTCGTTGACGACGTCTGCGACGCTACGGTTGGAACTGAGCGCGGGGCCAAAATTAAAGGCGCTGCAGAGTTGATCGAGTGCCTGTGCTTTCTTTTCGGCGGCTTGGTGAATCGAGGCGGCCAGGTGCAGGTAACCGCTGAGGGGCTCCAGCACATGCTGCCACGGACGTGTGGCCACTTTATTGCGCACGGGGACAGACTCACCCCGGGCGAGGGCACGAATGCAGTCAGGCATGATGCGATCCAGCGCCCAATCCCCACCGCCAATGACATTGCCTGCGCGTGCGGAGGCGAGATGAACACAGGAGTCTGCACCCGAGAAAAAAGAGCGGCGATAGGAACTGATGGCGATTTCGGCAGCGCCTTTGGACGCGCTGTAGGGGTCATGCCCGCCTAGTGCATCCACCTCCCGGTAACTGTGCACCCACTCGCGATTGTCGTAACACTTGTCCGTTGAGACGCAGAGCAAGATGCACGGCCGGGCAGCGAGGCGCACCGCCTCCATCACATGCACTGTGCCCATCACATTGGTGGCAAAGGTGTCCACCGGTTGTGCATAGGAAAGGCGCACTAGAGGCTGCGCAGCCAGGTGAAAGACGAAATGGGGCTGCGTTTTTTCGACTAAGCGAGAAACGAGGCCAAGATCACGAATGTCGCCGATGTGATGATCGAGACGACCTGCGAGCTTTAGTTCCTCAAAGAGCGAAGGCTGAGTGTTGGGCTCAAGCGCGAGGCCTGTGACCTCGGCACCTAACGAGAGCAGCCATTCGGCGAGCCAGCTGCCTTTGAAGCCGGTATGACCTGTGAGCAGGACACGCTTTCCGCGATAGGTGTCAGCGAAATGCATAGAGCCTACCAGATTTTCCAGGGCGCTTTGCCCTGCGCCCAAAGTTCATTGAGGTGCTGCATTTCCTGGTAGGTGTCCATCGGCTGCCAGAAGTCTTCATGGCGAAAGGCATTGAGCTGACCGTCACGAACAAGGTCGTCGATGGGCTTGCGCTCCAGCATGACCTGAGGGTCAGCGCTGAGGTAGTCAAACATCTGGTGGCTGCAAACCATGTAGCCCCCGTTGACATAAGCCTCTTCGTACTGCGGCTTTTCGTTGAAGACGTGAATGGTGTTGTCATTCTCGATGCGCAGAGAACCAAAGCGTCCGGCGGGATGCACGGCCGAGAGGGTGCAAACTTTGCCTGAAGCGTGGTGCGCAGCAATGGAGGCGTTGATATCGATGTTGGAGAGGCCGTCCCCATAGGTGAGGAGAAACGGCTCGCCAGCCGGAATGTAACGCTGAATGCGCTTCACACGGGCGGAGGTCAAGGTATGCTCGCCGGTTTCAGCGAGGGTCACGGACCAGTCATATTCATCATTTTTGTCATGAAATTGCAGCGCTGCATTTTGACCAAGAGAGAGTGTCACATCGGAAGTGTTCCAGAGATAATTGCGGAAGTACTCCTTGATGAATTCTCCCTTGTAGCCCAGGCAGATGATGAATTCCCTGTGCCCATAGTGCGCGTAGGTCTTCATGATGTGCCAGAGGATGGGGTGGCCGCCGATCGGGGCCATCGGTTTCGGACGGTATTCGGTTTCCTCGCGAAGACGGGTGCCTTTACCACCGCATAAGATTACAACCTTCATATTTTTATAAGCCCCATTGACGCAAAATCAGGGATTTGTGGCTAGTTATTTTTTGCTGTCTGCCGGTAAAACTCCAGCGTCCTCCTGAGCCCTTCCTCCCAAGTGACCTGAACCTCATAGCCCAGGCCGGCTTTTGCCGCGCTGATGTCTGCCAGAGAATGCAGGACGTCACCTACGCGTGCCTTTTCGAATTTTGGCTGCAATTCCTGGCCGGTCAGTTGATTGATGTCTTTGACGAGGCGGAGCAGGTCGATGGAATGCCCGGCGGCCACGTTGAAGACTTTGCCAGCGGCTTTCTCAGCCGGCGCTTCGGCGGCAAGCAGGTTCGCGGAGACGGCGTTGTCCACAAAGGTGAAATCGCGGGCCTGACTGCCGTCACCAAAGATCACCGGTGGCTTCCCCTCCAGCATGAAGGTGCAGAACTTCGCAATCACGCCGGAATAGGGGGAATCAAAAGCCTGGCGGGGGCCAAAGATGTTGAAGTAGCGCAGCGCAATGGCCTCGAACCCATAGAGCTGATAAAAGAGCTGGCAGTAACGCTCGCCGCCGTACTTTTGCAGCGCGTAAGGCGAGAGCGGCTGCACCGGCAGGCCTTCATGCTTTTCGGGAACATCTGCGTTTCCGTAGATGGAGGACGAGGAGGCAAACATCAGACGCTTCACGCCAGCATCGCGAGCTGCCAGCAGGACATTCAGCGTGCCGTCCAGGTTTTGCGCATTGCTCTCAAGCGGTTCAGCGACTGAACGCGGAACCGAAGGAAGCGCGCCCTGATGAAACACCCAGTCAATCCCCGGCATCAGTTTTGCCAGCAGGGCTTGATCACGAATGTCGCCTTCGACGAGATCAAGCTTGTCCCCGGGCTGCTTCCAATGGAGATTGGCGGGACTGCCAAGAGAAAGATTGTCCAAGACGATGACTTCAGCGCCTTTGCGACAGAGAGCCTCGGAAATGTGAGAGCCAATAAAACCTGCACCACCGGTGACGAGAGCTTTCATGCTTTAAAATAATTGGGTCTGCCTTTCATCAAGGCACTGATTGCATTGCGCGAATCCACCACCAGACGTGCGTGCTCGGCGATGAGGGCAAAATCCACGGCCTTATGGTTTGTGGCCACGAGAACAAGATCGTAATCCGCAAGCATGCCTGGAGCGAGAGCAACACTGCTACGGCCAGCAAAATGAGCATGTTCCCGTGAAGGCCGGATCACGGGCACATGGGGATCGTGGTAATCCACTTCCGCCCCTTGCTGCTCCAGCAAATCCCACAGCACATAGGCCGGACTTTCACGATCGTCATCGACATTGGATTTGTAAGCGATGCCGATCATGAGGATGCGGCTGTCACGGATGGTCAGGTGCAGCGAGGCCAGCGCCTCTGCCACACGCTGAACGACGTAGGCGGGCATGGCGGTGTTGACTTCACCCGCGAGTTCGATGAAGCGCGTCTCCTGGCCGTATTCGCGAGCCTTCCACGTGAGATAGAAAGGGTCGATCGGGATGCAGTGGCCGCCAAGTCCGGGTCCGGGGTAAAAGGGCATGAAACCAAACGGTTTGGTCTTAGCCGCATCGATGACATCCCAGATGTCGATGCCCATCGCGGCATAGACAACCTTGAGTTCATTCACCATGGCGATGTTTACAGCACGGAAAATGTTTTCAGTCAGTTTCACCGCTTCTGCCACGCGGCAGGATTCCACTGGAACCAGCGTCTTGATCGCCCGGCCATAGACGCTCAGGGCGTGCTTCTGGCATTCAGGGGTGAAACCTCCGACAATTTTCGGAATCACGGCGACATCACTCTGCGGATTGCCCGGGTCTTCACGCTCAGGCGAGAAGGCGAGGTGAAAATCCACCCCGGCTTTAAGGGCGGAGCCTGCTTCAAGCACTTCCCTTAGCTCCGTGTCTGTGGTTCCTGGATAGGTGGTTGACTCCAGCACCACCAACTGTCCGCGCTGGAGATGGGGCGCGACGGCGCGACCCGTATTCAGCACATAGGTCAGGTCGGGTTCGCGATGTTTCGCCAGTGGGGTGGGAACGCAGATAATGATGGCCTCGCATTCGTGGATTCGCGAAAAATCCGTGGTGGCAGAAAAACGTCCGGCTTCCCGCTGGGCGCGTATCGACTCGGTCGAGATGTGCAGGATGTAGGTCTCCCCTGCCTCCAAGGCTTGAATTTTAGCGGAATCAATGTCGAATCCCAACACGGTGCTGCCCGTCCGAGCGAACTGAAGGCTCAAAGGCAGGCCTACATAGCCCAAGCCGATGATACCGATGGTGGATGACGTCATGTAGTTAATCAGTGATATGAAATTGGATATGAGGGCAAGTCCGAGGGGTTGCCAGAACTTTTTTCCCAAAAAGGCGCCGCGCGTGCGTTTCGAACCGTTTCACGCCACCAAATAATGGCCTTTTTTCTAAATGAACAATCCAATAAATTGAAATCGACGCATAAAAATGGTGCCCATTGAATCGCCTTCGACTAAGCAACCAAACATCAAAAAGTAATCATCAATGGCTGCAACTCAATCTCAACGGTGGCGCATCTTGCACTCCGAAGCTTCACTTGGCTGGGGCGGACAGGAACACCGTGTCATGGCTGAACTGATCGGCTTCCAGCAACGCGGCTGCACAGTCTCACTTCTAGCACACCCGCAAAGCAAGATCCTGGAGCGCGCAAAAGAGGCAGGCATCCCCAGCCAAACCTGCACTTTTGACCGCAGACTGCTGCCATATGAGGTGCTCCGTCTCGCGCTATGGTTGAAGCGTGAGAAAGTTCAAATTGTGAACACGCACAGTTCTCGTGACGGCTGGGTGGTGGGGCTCGCGTCCCGCCTGGCGGGCGTGCCGCTGGTGCTCCGCACACGGCACATCGATGTAATCGACCGCAGTCCCAGAATCAGCAAACACAAGTTCACCCTGCTGGCGGATCACGCGCTGACGACCAGCCAGAAGATCACTGATCACATTTGCAAGACCTATCACCTGGCGGAAAACCGGGTCAGCACGTTGCCCACCGGTATTCTTTTGAGCAAATTTGACAGCTCTGGCCCAAAGGCGGAGCTACCTGTGAACAGCGGCCCGGGTTCAGCACCAGTGGTCGGAATGGTCTCTGTCCTGCGTGGGTGGAAAGGCCACGAGGTCTTTTTCGATGCCATCCGGAGATTGCGCGAATCAGGCCGTGACTTTCAGTATGTGGTCGTTGGTGGCGGCGCACCGATCGAAACCTTCATGGCCATGGCGCAGACTCATGGGGTGGCGGACTGCGTCAAATTTACCGGGCATCGGGAGGACATTGCGGATGTGTTGCGTGCGCTCGATGTGCTCTGCATTCCTTCGCTCAAGCATGAAGGTGTGCCACAAATCGGCCTGCAGGCACTCGCCTGCGGCACCCCGGTTGTGGGCAGTGCATGCGGAGGCATCCCGGAAATCATCCTGGAAGGCCAGACTGGACGCATTTTCCCGATCGGCGACGCCGCTGCAATGGCCGCACGGATTGCAGAAGCGATCGACGAACCCGAGCGAACGAAGCAGATGAGCCTAGCCGGACGGACCTTGGTGGAAACGAAGTACAGCCGGGACATCATGCTGGATCGTCTCGATGATATTTACAGGCACCATCTCGATGGTCCGCCCGGTTAACATCGTCCCGCAGAGCCAGGTCGAGGTTCTCGAACGCCCTATCAAAAAAAGATTTGGCTCCCTGCAGCTTGAGCCATAAGTCAGCGGAGAATACATGGCCGATCCCTTTCCTCCCAAACGCATCTGGCGTATTGCCCATTCGGAAGCCTCCCTTGGATGGGGAGGTCAGGAACACCGGATCTTGGCGGAAGTGAACGGGTTCCGCCGCCGTGGAAGCGAGGTCTGGCTGGTCGCCCCGGAGGACAGCCAGATTTATCAACGCGCCAGCCAGTCGGGAGTACCGGTGCTGGCCCAGCCTTTCAATCAGCGCTGCCTGCTGCCGTTTCATGCCCTCAGACTTGCCTGGTGGCTGCACCGGCATCGCATCGAAATTGTAAATCCGCACAGCTCTCGGGATGGATGGATGCTGACCCTCGCCGCGCGCATTGCACGGGTGCCCCTGATCATCCGCAGCCGACATTTCGACGTTCCCATTCCGAACAAATCGCTCAGCCGGCTGATTTACAAAGAGTGGATTCATCACATCCTTACGACCAGTCCCAAGATCACCAGTTCACTGGTTTCCACATTTGACCTGGACCCACGTGCCATCACAACCCTCCCTACAGGAGTGGACCTCGAACGGTTCAACCCGGAGGGACCAAAGGCGGATTTCTCACGCTATTCACTGCCCGAGCACACACCTCTTATCGGCATGATCACGGTGATTCGAGCCGCCAAAGGCGTTCAAGTGCTGGCGGAGGCCGTCCACCTGCTCAAATCGAATCATGGCACTCATGTCCATTGCGTGATCGCGGGGGAGGGGCCGGCTCTCGAGTATGTGGAGTCTGAGGTAGCGAGGTTCTCGGTTGGAAATCAATTCACGTTTTTAGGCCACCGGGAGGATGTGCCGGAGATCATGCGCGCGCTGGATCTCGTCGCGATTCCTTCCTTTCATGAGGCCATCCCGCAATCGGGTCTGCAGGCGCTGGCCATGGGTGTTCCTGTGGTGGCCAGTGACGTCGGCGGCATTCCGAGCATCATCAGGCACGGTGAAACGGGCCGGCTCGTGCCTCCACATGACGCGGCAGCCCTTGCTTCTGCCATTCGTGAAACCTTGGAGCAAAAGCCAAAAACTCAGGCCATGTGCCGTGCCGGGCAGCAATTCGTCACGACCCAATGCAGCCTTGATGCCATGCTTGACCAACTGGATGCCATCTACCGCCGGCATCTTGGCGAGTCTTGAGCCTTGTGCTGGTATCATGCCCTCAACTAGTGTAACTGACACTCGCAGCATTTCCCACCCCCGCTACACCATCGTTCATGCACCTTACGGAAGACCTTCAGTTCGCAGCCCTGGTTAAAAAAACGCTTACATCCATTTGGAAGTATGTCCTGCCTTATCGCGGTCGTTTCGCATTGAGTGTGCTGCTGGGCATGCTCAGCGCAGTGTTCAATGGCTTCATGCTGATTGGGTTCCAGTTGATCTTCTCACTGGTTTTGAAAGGCAAAACACGCACCCTGGGAGAGGGCACCGAACTGCCTTTGATTGGTGAGATTAATCTGGCAAAAATGTTCGGCCTCGATGCTGATGCTCCGATCGGTTTGACGGGTGTCATGATCGCCTGCTCTTTCATTCCAGTCCTGATCTTCCTGCGCGGCTTTTTCGGTTATCTTTCCAGCTACATGCAGGCATGGGTGACGAGCAAGGTGGCCTACCAGCTTCGCAATGACGCCTTTCATTGCGTGATGCGGCAGTCACCCGTCTTTTTCAATTCCGCCAAAACAGGCGAGCTGATGCAGACGGTCACCAGCCAGACCGCCACGGTCCAGCGCAACGCCATGCAACTGATTCAGATTCTTGCGCAGCGCCCCCTGACCATCATCTCCATTCTGGTTGTCCTTTTTGCCCAGGATTGGTTTTTCACCCTCATGTCACTCGTCGTTTTCCCTTTGTGCCTCATGCCGATCATTCGCATCGGCAAACGGGTGCGCAAATCCGGAGCGCGCGAGGAATACGACTCCAGGGAGCTGATGGTTTCCATGCAGGAATCCTTTGCGGGCATCAGGCTGGTCAAAGCCTATGCCGGTGAAAAGCATGCCGAGCAGCGCTTTGAACGCACCAACGCCAGCATGACACGCAACATGGTGCGCTGGGCCAAAGCGGTCGAATTTGTCGGCCCATGCGTGGAAACCATTGCCTCTCTGGGCATTGCCGCAGGCTTGGTGTATGCATGGGATCGCGGCCTGGAGGCGGAAAACTTTTTCCTGCTCGTGATGGCTCTCACGCAGATCTATCCCCCAGTGAAGGAACTGAGCCGTGTACAGATGATGCTGCAGAAAACCACGGTCGCGGCGGGCATGGTGTTTGAACTGCTGGAGCGCACCCCTGACATTTTGGATGCTCCTGATGCGAAAGACATCGGACGTGCGCGAGGCGAGATCAGCTTCCAAAACACGGCCCTTTATTACCGCGAAAGCACTGGTGAGAAAAAGACCGCTCCAGCCGTGACCGGCGTCACGCTCAACCTGGACCCCGGAAAGTTTTATGCTCTGGTAGGCCCCAGCGGCGCAGGAAAAAGCACGCTCTTTTCGCTCCTGCTGCGCTTTTACGATCCGGACGAGGGTTCGGTCATGCTGGACGGGCATGAACTGCGGTCCGTCACGCAGAACTCCCTGCGGGCCAACATCGGCATCGTCAATCAGGACACCTTTCTGTTTCATGACACCATCCGCGAGAACATCCGGTATGGCCGCCTCAATGCCAGCGAGGAAGAAATCATCGCCGCTGCGAAGCAGGCGCATGCGCACGAGTTCATCGAGCAGATCAGCAACGGCTACGACGCGATTGTCGGTGAAGGCGGGTGCAACCTCTCCGGCGGCCAGAAACAGCGCATTTCCATCGCCCGTGCGATTCTGCGCGATGCGCCGGTCCTGCTGCTGGATGAAGCCACCTCCGCGCTCGACACCGAAAGCGAGAAAATCATCCAGGATGCCATCCACACGCTTTCTGCGGGCAAAACGGTCGTCGCCATCGCGCACCGGCTTTCGACAGTTCTTCAGGCAGATCAGATCATCGTCATGGATCAGGGCCGCATCGTTGACCGTGGTACGCACGCAGAACTGCTGGGCCGCAACCCGATGTACCAAAAGCTTTATCACCTGCAGTTCAACAGCAACAACCAACATGAGCCATGATTTCGGCACCTGTCATGGCAGCGGCAGAGGGCATTCCGCCGCTGTTCGCATTGCTGGCGCTGATGCTGGCGGGGGTGGTGCTGGTTTCTTTGCTGTTGCTGCGCCTGAGGCAGTCGATGCTGGCGGGTTATTTCATCTGCGGAGTTCTTATCGCGAACTCTGGAGTGCTTCACTTGCTCGGTGGCGGTGAATCGCACGAGCAGGTCTCGCAGATGGCGGAGTTTGGGGTGGTGCTGCTGATGTTCACTCTGGGACTGGAGTTCTCTCTTGGTGAACTGCGCTTCCTGCGCAGGCTCGCATTTGTGGGGGGGGGCTGGCAGATGGGGCTTTGCATGGCGGTGGTAGCCGCAGCTTCGACCGCGCTGCATTCGTCATCATGGCAGGGGGGCGTGCTTCTGGCCGTCGCGCTGGCCATGAGCTCCACGGCGGTCAGCTTGAAGAGCTTTCAAGACCTTGGGCTGGAGGCCAGCCCTGGCGCTCGCATGGCGCTGGCTGTGGCAATTTTTCAGGATCTGTTCATCATCGTCTTCTTTCTCTTCCTGCCGCTTCTCCTGCCTCATGAAGGCGTTGCCACGGCGCTGATGCCGCGATTGGGGTCGCTGGCCCTGCGTGGTGGTGCCTTTGTGATTCTGGCGGGTGTCGCCGCGAGATGGGTCATCCCCTGGCTGCTGAACGCGGTGACGCGCACGCGCAGCCGTGAGCTGTTCACGCTCTCGGTTATCGGCAGTTGCGTCGGCCTTGCTTTCGTCGGCGGCCTGCTCGGGCTTGGGCTCGCACTAGGAGCTTTTGTCGCGGGCCTCGCGGTCAGCGAATCCATCTTCAAGCACCGCATTCTGGCGGATGTGATGCCGCTGAAGGATCTATTCCTCACGCTGTTTTTTGTATCTGTCGGTCTCATGATCGACGTGAAGGCCGCCTTGGTTTTATGGATGCCTATTTGCGCTCTTACAGCAGCGCTCATGCTCACCAAAGCAGGCCTCATCACCGTCATCGCACGTCGTCTCGGCCTCGCCCACAGGCAGGCGCTCATGGCGGGGATCGGATTGTGCAGCGCGGGGGAATTCTCCCTCGTTCTGCTGCAGAATGCGGGTGGAGCTCATCTTTGGAGCACTGACACCCAGCAGACCCTCCTGGCCGCGAGCGCGCTCTCCATGGGCCTCCTGCCTGCCCTGCTGAAGTTTGGCATACCGCTGGGCGAATGGCTGGTGAAACGCGGCTGGGGCCGGGGCAAACCGGTCAAGGCCGATGCCGGCAACCTGCGCCAGCGCATCAGCGGCCTGACGGACCACGCCATCATCTGCGGCCACGGCCCTGTGGGCGAAAAGGTCAACAAAACGCTGCTCGACTCGGGAGTTCGCACGCTGGTGGTGGAGCTGAATGCTGAAACCGTGCAAAAGCTCAAACGCCAGGGCCAGGCCGTGCTGTTTGCGGATGCCAGCCATGAGGAGACCTGGGAGCTTACCCAACTGAAACATGCACGCATGGTCGCACTGACCTTCCCCGATGCCACGGTCAACGCCCAGGCGCTGGCCATGATCCGCGAGCATCGTCCGGACATCTCGGTGCTGGCGCGCGCGCGCTTCAGCTCCGATGTGGAGCGTCTCAAGCGCCTTGGAGCCACACAGGTGGTGAATGATGAGACCGAAGCCAGCCGGGCCATGGAGGATGCGGCGATCACCCTGCAGGGGGCTTGAGCATTTGCGCAGGCCGTGCTGCCGCCTACTCTGAGCGCAAATGTCCCAACGCCTCTTCCTTCTCGACGGCATGGCGCTGCTTTACCGCGCGCACTTTGCCTTCATCAAAGCCCCCATCCGCACCAGTGATGGATTGAACACGTCTGCGCTGTACGGCTTTGCCAACACGCTGCTCGACATACTAAAGAACCAGCAGCCGACGCATCTCGCCGTGGCACTGGACACCTCCGCGCCCACGCCGCGCCATGAGATGTTCCCTGCCTACAAGGCACAGCGCGAAGAGATGCCAGAGGACATCAGCATGGCCATCCCGCAGATCAAACGCCTCATGGAGGCCATGAACGTGCCGATCCTCGTGCGTGATGGCTACGAGGCGGACGACATCATTGGCATCATGGCCAAACGCGCCGAGAAGGAGGGTATCGAGACCTTCATGGTCACGCCTGACAAAGACTTCGGCCAGCTTGTCTCCGAGCACGTGAAGATCTACAAACCGGGCCGCTCTGGTGCGGATCTGGAAATCCTCGGCGTGAAGGAAGTCTGTGAGCGCTGGGGCATCGAACGTCCGGAGCAGGTCATCGACATCCTCGCGCTGATGGGCGACGCCGTCGATAACATCCCAGGCGTAAAAGGCTTTGGCGAAAAAACGGCCACGGCCCTCATCCAGCAGTTCGGCAGCGTGGAGAATCTGCTGGCCAACACCGCCCAGCTCAAAGGCAAGCAGAAGGAGAAACTCGAAGCGAGCAAGGAAGATGCCATGCTTTCCAAGCAGCTTGCCACCATCTTCGTGAATGCGCCGTACGATGCGCAGGTGGCGGATCTCGTCATCCGCCCGCACAACGACGACGCGCTGAAGGCCTTTTTCACCGAGTTCGAATTCAACGCCCTCGGCCGCCGGCTTTACGGTGATGAATTCAAAGCTGGTCGCGGCCGCAAAATGGAACAGGCCGCGAGCCAGTCTTCTGAAACACCTCCTGCAGCCGCCGATCTCTTTGCAGCCCCTGCCCTGCCCGCTCCTGTCAAGCTCAGCACGATCGAAGACACGCCGCACATTTATCATCTTGTGCAGACAGCCGACGAGCGGCGCAAGCTCATCTCCCAGCTCACTGCGCTGAGATCTTTTTGCTTCGATCTAGAAACAACAGGGCTGGATCCACGCGACACGCAGATTGTTGGCATCGCCTTTTCATGGCAGGAGCACGAAGGATGGTTTGTTCATTTTCCCCGCGAGAAAGCCGCGGCCAAGGCTGTGCTGGAAGAATTTCGTCCATTGTTCACCACCGGCGGCATCGAGAAAATCGGCCACAATCTCAAGTTTGACCTCAGCGTGCTGCTCGCGCATGGCATCGAGGTTCGCGGACCGTTTTTTGACTCCATGCTCGCGCATTCGCTGATTGATCCAGATCAGCGGCACGGCATGGATTACCTTGCAGAGGCGTATCTGCATTACACTCCGGTGCCCATCACGGCGCTCATCGGCACGGAGAAGAATGATCTTTTCAGCCAGGCAACGATGGCCGATGTCGCAGCCGAGGATGCGCGCAAGGTAGCCGACTATGCTGCGGAAGATGCCGATGTGACGTGGCAGCTTGCCGCGAGAATGCGCTCCGAGTTGAAGGACCAGCAGTACGTCTTCGAAAAGGTGGAATGCCCGCTGCTGCCCGTGCTCACGAAGATGGAAAACTTCGGCGTTAAGATCGACGTTCAGGCGCTGCGTGAATACGGCGTCGAGCTCGACCGGAAAGCCGCCGAGCTGCAAAAACGCATCCAGGAAAACGCAGGCGGACCCTTCAATCTCAACAGCCCAAAGCAGCTCGGTGAAGTGCTGTTTGACCGCCTCAAGCTCATCGAGAAACCGAAGAAAACCGCCACCGGCCAGTATCAGACGAACGAGCAGGTGCTGCAGTCCCTCATGGGTTTGCATCCCATCATTCAGGACATTCTCGACTACCGCGAGGTGACCAAGCTCAACAACACCTATGTGGAAGCACTGCCGCATGCGGTGTCCAAGGTCACCGGACGAGTTCACACGACTTTTCATCAACTCATGGCCGCCACAGGTCGCATGGCATCGACCAATCCGAACCTGCAAAACATCCCCATTCGCAGCGATCTGGGCCGGGAAATCCGCAAGGCCTTCGTTCCGGGAGAGGATGGCTGGGTGCTGATGAGCGCCGACTACTCGCAGATTGAACTTCGCGTCATGGCGGCCCTCAGTGGTGACACGGCCATGATCGAAGCTTTTGCCAAGGGGCTCGACATTCACCAGGCCACCGCCGCCCGCGTCTATGGCGTCGAACTCGACGGTGTTCTTCCAGAGATGCGCCGCACGGCCAAGATGGTCAACTTCGGCATCATCTATGGCATCTCCGCCTTCGGCCTGAGCCAGCGCCTTGGCATTCCACGTGGCGAGGCCGCGACCATCATTGAGAATTACTTCAAGCAGTTTCCGGGGGTGAAACGCTTCATGGAAAAGATCGTCGAAGACGCCAAGCAGTGCGGATACGTCGAAACCCTCACACACCGACGCCGCACCATCCGCGACATCACCAGTGGCAACGCCACCGTGCGCGGCGCGGCCGAGCGTGTTGCCATGAACACTCCCATCCAGGGAACTGCAGCCGACATGATCAAGCTGGCCATGATCAACGTGGATGCCGCATTAACGAAGGCCGGTTTGCAAACGCGCATGCTGCTGCAAGTTCATGATGAACTTCTGTTTGAAATGCCTGAGAGCGAAGTGGAGCAGGCGCGTTCAATCATCCTTGATGCGATGAGGAACGCCTTGCCTCTGGAAGGCGTGCCGGTGGAAGTTGAGGCGGGGACGGGGCTCAACTGGCTGCAGGCACATTAAAGATTACAAACCGGCCATTCCATGCCTGCATCCAAACGCCTGCTTTGCCCCCGCCCTCCAGAGCTTGAAGTTAGCGAATTCAGAAGCTATCCATCTCCATGAGAACGCAGTCTGCCGTGAAATCTGCCGCCACCGCCCAGATGTTGGAGCGGTTGCAGCGAATTTCAGCCGCAGGCGGGCTGGACACGCCGCAGCGGCTGGCACGCCTGGTAGCACGAGTATTGGCAAGCCAAAGACTGAGGCAGCGTCGGAAGTGGTGTGATATGGCGCGGAGCGTGGCCGCTGATCCCAGTGTTGAGGATCGGCTGGTTCGTCAGGCGATGCACTGGCTCTCGATTCAACCCAGGAACACGAAAGGTCCCTCATGAACTGGTCTGTGCCACCGCCAAACTGGTCGTGTGCCGCCGGACAAGTGCTGGATTCGTTCTTTGCACGACTGCATGCAGAGCTGCCGGATTTCGCGGAGCCATTGACGTTGTTTGGCTCTGTTCCAATTCAGCTCTGTCTGGATGACTCCTTCACAAGCGCCGATGCGGACATCATGGTCTCAGGCGATCCAACGCATCTGCGTGTTGTGGCCCGAAAGCTGGAACTGACGGCAGGCGGCACTCTGCGCCCCGCGTTCGCCCTGCAGTTGTGCCCACGCCATTTCTTCCGCACCACCGCGCATTACCTCCAGCGTGCGCATATGGAAATGCGGCATGGCGTAAAAGTCATCGTACCACATGTGCGCGACGTGCTGATCGGCAAACTCCACCGCTCACGTACAGCGGAGCAAGAAAACCTTGTCACGAAAGATCTGCGCGCGTTTCATCGCGTGCGTCAGCTCTGTGACGGACATCCCAATGAGCAAGATCTCATCGAGGATCTGCTGGACTGTTCACCTTACTTCCGTCGGCCGGAGAATGGCGACGTGAATCACTTCCGCCTGAATGTTGAAGATCTATGGACCGGCTTGTTCGGCCACAAACTGGATGTCGAAGATCACGTGCTCAAGCCGCTGCGCCTGATGGAAGCGGAGGCGCAGCGTTCGGCTGATCAACCGATTTCGCAGATGCTGGACGAACTAAGCCCCTCGCGAGATTGATTCTAATCTCCGCTCTTCGGATCAAACGCATCACGCAAACCATCCCCGAGGAAGTTGAGGGCGAGGAGGCTGGCGGACATGAGGAGGGCGGGGAAAACGAGCAGCCACCATTTGCTTTCGAGCGGGTTGATGACCTGCGCGCCGTCCTTGAGCAGGGAGCCCCAGCTTGCGGCGGGGTCTTCGATGCCGAGACCGAGGAAGCTGAGGAAGGATTCGTCGAGGATAACGGCGGGAATGGTGAGTGTGAGGTAGGTGAGGATGATGGTGCTGAGGTTGGGCAGCAGATGGCGGCGCAGCACGCCCCAGGGGCTCTGCCCCATTGCACGGGAGGCGGTGACAAAGGTCATCTCCCGCAACACAAGTACCTGACCGCGCACGATGCGCGCCATGGTGAGCCATTCGACGAGTCCGAGTGAGACGATCATCACGAGCACCTTGGAGTAGGCCTTCACCTCGCTGATGTTTGCCGCCAAATCGCTCCAATTGCGGGCCTGTGCAGCGAGGCGCCAGCCGTCGATCCACTCCTTCACATAATCATCGAGCGCGGCGATGAGGATCATGATGAAGAGAATGCGCGGTACGGATTGCAGCACCTCGACCGTGCGCATCATCACACCATCGATACGACCGCCTGCGTAGCCGCTGATCATGCCGTAGAGAGTGCCGATGCCGAGGCTGATCAGCGCGCCGATCAGCCCCACGCCGAGCGACACGCGGGCACCGGAGAGCAGGCGATAGAGCATGTCCTGCCCGTTCACATCCGTGCCGAGAACATGGGTGGCATGGGTTTCCATGGCACGCTGCATGGGCGGCACAAACGAGGCGCTGCTGGTGGCTTTCAATTCATCTGGCAGCAGCAGCGGCACAACGATGGCGATGAGCGACAGTCCCACGAGAAAACCGAGCGCGATGAGCGCCGCGCGGTTGCGCTTCAAAATCTGCCAGCCGTCCGGCCGTGCGATGGATGCTGGAGCGGCGGCCTCAGGCATAGAGTTTGATGCGTTTGTCCAGCAGTGTATAGATCACATCCACGAACAGGTTGAAGAGCACGAGCAGGACGCAGTAGACGATGACGGCACCACCGAGCAGGAAGACATCGCGATTCTGGATCGAGTTGACGAAGATCATGCCGGCCCCGGAGATGTTGAAGACGCTTTCGACGATCATCGAACCGGTGAGCAGATGGGCCGCAAGCGGACCGAGGAAGGTGATGACGGGCAGAATGGCCACTTTGATGGCATGCTTTGCCACGGCCTGCGTTTCGGTGAGGCCTTTGGCCCGTGCGGTGCGCAGGAAGTCGCTTTTGAGCACATCCAGAAGGCTGTTGCGCATCAGGCGTGCGACGTAGGCGATGTAGGGCGCGGCGAGGCAGATCGCAGGCAGGATCATCTGCGACATGGTGCCCCAGCCGCCCACCGGCAGCCAACCGAGCCACAAGGCGAAAACAGCAATCAGGAACGGCCCGCTGATGAAGGAAGGAATCGAAATGGAGAGCAGCGCACCGAACATGGCGGAACGGTCGATCCAGGTGTCTTTCTTCATCGCGGCCAGGCTGCCAAGGAACACCCCGGCACAACTCGCGATCAGGAAGGAAAGTGTTCCCAAAGCGAACGAGTTGGGCATTTTCTGGCGCAGCAGTTCCGAAACGCGCCAGTCGCGGTATCGCGTGGACAAGCCGAGATCAAAACGCACGAGCGAGCCTACGTAGGCGGTGTATTGATCCCACACGGTGCCGTTGAGCTTGTAACGCGTGAGCAGCGCTTCCTTGATGTGGGGGGGAGGTTCCTTCTCTTTGTCAAAGGGTCCGCCTTTCGTGATCCGTGCGAGCACGAACGTGATCGAGATCACGCAGAAGATCACGATCACGCTGCTGAAGGCGCGGCGGAGGAGAAACGGAAGCATTGCGGAAATGTCGAATGCCGGAGGCGAAATGTCGAATGCTCAATCACCCAGCCACCAAGCAAAGCTGCCACTGGGGACGGGCAAAACACCGGCAGCGCCACGAAGCTGCATTTCGCCATGCTCCACTTTCCCGCCATTTCGGCCAAACTGCTGCTGAAGGAGGTGGTGCAGAGAAATGGGCGTCAGTTCCGGGGTGTGGCAGGAAAGCAGCACCCCGAGCGGCTGCGGTGACATGAGCTTGCCGAGCAGTGAGAGCAGGGGCGGCAGGTCGTTTTCGATTTTAAAGACCTCTCCCTTGGCCCCACGGCCATAGCTTGGCGGATCGAGAATGAGCAGGTCGTACTGGCGGTCACGCCGCAGCTCGCGCTCCAGAAATTTGGTCACGTCATCCACGATCCAGCGGATGGGCTTTTCTTCGAGGCCGTTGATGGCGGCATTTTTGCGCGCCCAGTCCACCATGCCCTTGGACGCATCCACGTGGCATACCTCCGCCCCAGCATGGGCTGCTGCCAACGTACTGCCGCCGGAGTAGGCGAAGAGATTGAGTGCGCGTGCGGGGCGATTGTGCTTTTGAGCATACGCGGTGCAGACTTCGCGGATGCGTCGCCATTGGTCGCGTTGCTCTGGGAAAATGCCGAGGTGGCCGAAATCGGTGGAGCTGAGCTGAAACTTGGTGCCATCGACTTCGATGGCCCATGTCTCGGGGAGCTTGTCACGACCACGCCATTGGTTGCCGCCGTCGCGGAAGAAAGTGGCGGTCACTTTCTGCCAGTCGGCTTTGGCCAGTGTCTGCTGCCAGACGGCCTGAGCGCAGGGCCGTGAGAGCACGACGCTGCCAAAGCGCTCCAGCTTTTGAAATGAGCCGCTGTCGAGAAGTTCGTAACCGTTTGAATCAGCCATGGGGGTAGTTAATCGGCTTCTGGCCGTGGATCACGTGAAAGCAGCGCCTTCATTCCCTCCTTGGGGGATTTGCCCTGATGAAGCACGGCGTTGATCTCGTCAAGGAGCGGCATGCGCACGCCACGCGCCTGGGCGGCGCGGTGCAGGCTGGCGGTGTTTGGCACACCCTCGGCCACCATCCGGGTGCTGGCGATGATTTCGTCCAGCGGGCGGCCCTGGCCGAGCATGGTGCCTACACGGTGATTGCGGCTGTGTGTCGAGTAGCAGGTGCCGACGAGATCACCCACACCGCTGAGGCCATAGAAAGTTTCCACCTTGCCGCCTTCGGCAACGCCGAGGCGCACCATTTCAGCCAGCGCACGGGTGACGAGCGCGGCGAGGGTGTTGTCGCCAAGTTTCAAGCCATGAGCGATTCCCGAGGCGATGGCATAGGGATTTTTCATGGCACCAGCCCATTCGGCACCGACGATGTCATCGGTGGTGTAGGTGCGGAAGAAGGGCAGCGTGAAGCAGGCCTGGACCGCTTTGGCGATTTCATCCTCTGCACAGGCCACGACAGCGGCAGTGGCCAGCTGGCGCGCCACTTCTTCCGCATGATTGGGGCCGGTCAGGACTGCCAGAGGGATGCCCGGGATGGACTCGCCGATCATCTGAGTCATGCGGCGGCCGGTTTCGAGTTCGATGCCTTTGGAGCAGGAAACCAGAACCCGGGCCTGGGAGGCGGCGCTGCTTTTCGCCATAATCTCCGCCGTGCTGCGCATGGCCTTGGATGGCACGACAAAAACGAGCATGTCCGCAGGCCGCAAGGCAGCAGTATCCGCCGTGACGGTGATCTGGGGCGGAAGCTCCAGGTCAGGGAGGTAACGTGCATTGCGGCGCGTGTCGCCAATCTGCGTCATCAGTTCGGCATCGCGGCCCCAGAACTGCACGTCCAGCCCACGCCACGACAGCAATGCGGCCAGTGCGGTGCCCCAGCTGCCGGCACCAATGACAGTGGCGGACTGGATCATGGTTGCGGCTTCTTTTTGGTGAAGGCCTTGCTCTCCGTGCCTGCAATCAAGCGCTGGATATTTGAGCGGTGCCGGATGAATGCGAGAATCATCACCACAATGCCAAAGCCGAGGAGAACGTAGTCCCAGCGCCCCTCGCGATACATCTGGATCGCCATGGCGGTGGGCACACCTACAGCCGCCGCCAGCGAACCAAGAGAGACATAGCGAAACGCGAAGAGGAAGGTGAGGAAGCCGATCCAGCCGCCGATCATTCCAGCGAGCGATATACCGAGCAGCACGCCACCTGTGGTCGCGATGCCTTTGCCGCCTTTGAAGCCGAGCCAGAAGGTGAACATGTGGCCGATGACGGCGGCGAAACCGGTCAGCACCTTGCCCATGGAGATCATTTCAGGAGAGGCGCCCGTGCTGGCGATCCAGCCTGCCGCCAGCCAGACGGGCAGCCAGCCTTTGAGCATGTCGAGAATAAAGACCGGGATGCCAATCCCCTTCCCCAGCACGCGGATGGCATTGGTGGCGCCGATGTTGCCGCTGCCGTGCTGGCGAATATCGATGCCTTTCAGACGACCGGCGAGATAGCCGAACGGCACTGAGCCGCAGAGATAGCCGCAGGCGATGCTGAGGAGTGTGGCAGTGGTGGTGGTCATGGCGTGATCAGGCTCTTAGTAGCCGAAGCCAGAGTGATCTGGCAAGCATTTCATCAGCCCGAAACGGCAGGATGTCATTTCGCCCCGTACTTTTCCTTCAGATACTGGACGGTTTCATCCGCCGTGTCTGCCTGGATCATCACCAAGTCTCCTGCTTGTGCGGACTCGAAGGCCAGATCAACCGCTTTGAGGTGACCCAAAATGGATTCGACCCGCCGGGTGCGCGGGGAGTTTTCCAGGCCGGTGGCGAGGAGCTTCATGATCTCCCCCGATGCCCGACCACGGACATAATCACCTTCGTAGAGCCAGGCTTCATCAAATTCCGCGCTCAGCATGCGTCCTTGTTCAATGATGTCGCTGTCACGGCGGTCTCCGGCGGAGCTGTAAACGACGATGCGGCGCGGATTGGGGAACTGCCGAAGACCGTCGAGCAAGGCACGAAGGGCATCCACATTGTGACCGTAATCAACGATGACGGTAATGCCCTTCAAATCGAGCACATTGAAGCGGCCCGCATTTTGATCAAGACTGGGCACAAAGGTGCGTGCTCCCAGGCGAATGAGATCGTCGTCAATGCCCAGAGCCCACGCGGTCGCAATGGCTGCGAGGGTGTTTTCGATCTGAAAGCCGATGAGCCCGCCATGGGTGAGCGGAATTTCGCTCAGCGGCATCAGGACATCTTCATTTGGACCGGTGGCGCGAATGATGTGGCCGTTGCGAACAAAAATGGCACGCTCTCCTTTGATCCGGTGCAGGACGATGACGGCGTTTTCACCATCGAGCGCGAAGAAGATGGTCCTGCGCGGATAGGTCTCGGACATTTTTACGACCAGCGGATCGGCGGCATTCAGAACGGCGCTGCCGTCCGCAGAAACAGCGGCGACGATGCACTGCTTCACCTCGGCCAACTGCTCGGGTGTGTCGATGTCATTGATGCCCAGGTGGTCGCCCGCGCCGATGTTGGTGACGACGGCGACGTCACAGTGGTCAAAGGCCAGCCCCTCCCGCAAGATGCCGCCACGGGCGGTTTCCAGCACGGCAGCATCGCACAACGGGTAGGAAAGAATGCTGCGCGCGCTCTTGGGGCCGCTGCAGTCGCCACTGTCGATCATGCGCGAACCGACAAACACACCGTCCGTGCTCGTCATGCCCACGCGCCATTTGTTTTGAGCCAGCAGATGCGCAATGAAGCGCGTGGTGGTGGTCTTGCCATTCACTCCCGTCACCGCGACGATGGGGATTCGACCACGACACTCGGGTGCAAACATGGTGTCGATGACAGCTTTTCCGACGGGACGCGCCTCCCCCTCCGAGGGGTAAAGATGCATGCGCAGGCCGGGGCGGGCATTGAGTTCAATGATGACGCCGTTGCGCGGGCTCAGCGGCTGGGTGATGTCCGGGGCGATCATGTCGATGCCGCAGATGTCCAGACCGACCATCTGGGCGGCTTCCACTGCAGCGGCGCAGATGGTGGGATGAACTTCCGCCGTGCAATCGACGGCGGTGCCACCCGTGCTGAGATTCGCATTGCGGCGAATGAGGATCATCCGGTCCTTTTCAGGGATCGACTCAGGCGTGACGTCTTGCTCGGCGAGCACTCCCAAGGCGACAGCATCTATGCGAATGCGACTCAGGGCGGCGGCATGGTCGGCGGCGCGGCGGGGATCCCGGTTCTTTTCAGCAATCAGCTCCTGGATAGTGTGCTGGCCATCGCCCACGACATGCGCCGGATAGCGACGGGAGACGGCGATGAGTTCGCGACCGATCACGAGAACGCGGTAGTCCTCCCCTTCAGCAAACTGCTCCACGATGACCGAGCGGCTTTCCTCCCGCGCGGCCGCGTAGGCGGTGAGCACCTGCTCGCGGGTGTAGAGATTCAGAGCCACGCCGCGTCCTTGGTTTCCATCCAGAGGTTTCACAACGACGGGCAGGCCGATCGCATTGGCGGCCAGCCACGCGTCTTCGGCATTCTTGACGGGACGCCCCTGCGGCACAGGCAGACCTATCTCATTGAGCATCCGCCGGGTGAAGTCCTTGTCCTGGACGATGTCCTCGGCGATCGCGCTCGTCTGGCTGGTGGCGGCGGCAAGGATTTTCTTCTGCTTGGAGCCCCAGCCGAGCTGCACCAGACTGCCCTCAGTGAGACGGAGGACCGGGATGCCACGCAGGCGTGCGGCGTCCACCATGGCGCGGGTGCTGGGTCCGAGGCAGACTTCCTGGGCAAGGTCGCACAGCCCGGTGAGGGCGGCGTTCACGTCCATGGTCTGTCCAAAAAGCGCGGCATCGATGAGACGGCGTGCGAGTTCAAAGGCCGCCCGGGCCACTGCCTCCTCATCAAACTGGGTGATGATGCGAAAGGTCAGCGGCTGGGAGGTGGGCATCACCTTGCCAAAGCTCACCTGAAGGTCAGAGCGACTTTGCAGATGCAGCGTGATGGACTGCAGCAGGGCGGCCAAGCCCTCTGCCTGGGGCGTCATGCTCGTCTCGCTGAGCTGGGACTCCAGCGCCGGCAGCCAGGACAGGAGCCAGGAACGCCAGTTGACGACGTAATCGGTCAGTTCAGGAAACTCCACCTTGCATTCCAAAACCGTTTCACGCGCCCATAGATTTGGGCCGCGCAAGGCGAGAATTTTGCGAACGATGGTGGAACGGAGTTCGCAGGATGGAGCAGTGTGGGGCAAGCAGGGAGTGGAACGCGCGGAATTGTCCACAGACCGGCAGGAGGTCAAGAGAAACCTAGGCATGAAATGAGATGAGATGAGATGAGATGATGCCTCCCCGCCAGGATCAGGGAAATCAGCGCCCCAGTTTGACAAGCTCTGCTACCACGGGACTTTCGGCGGGTTTCACGCCCTCCCCCACTTTGCCGCGTCCACGCTTCCAAGACCTTCCCGACCTTCTGCTTCAGCATGCCGAATCCAAGCTGGCGTCTGGCGAGCGCACGGTGGCCCGTTTGATGACGGACCTGGACGCCGGGCTGCATTTCCGCCATGGGCTGATCGTGCTGACCAACACGCGCCTGCTGCATTTTGAGGATGCCGGAACCAGCCAGCCGCACTTTGCCGCCTGGAAGTTGGTGGAGTTGCAGGAGTTCAGGCTGGAAGAAATGGGCGCCACCATCGCACTGCAGCTTCTGAGAAACGACACCGTCATCGGCCAGTGGCGGGTGACTTCCGGCACACTGCGGCAGGCGGAGGCGTTCCTGGCCCGGTTTCGGGAGCAGCGCCGCATTCTGAACGGAGAGCACGCCCCAGCCGATGCAGGCGACGAGGCCGAGGAAGAAGAGGAAGATCCCTTTGATGCTGAGCACGGCGATGAAACCAGCATTCCGCCCGCGAAACCCCTTCTGCGCCTGCTGAGCTTTTCCCGGCCTTGGTACCGGCTGCTGATCCTGGGACTGGCGCTCACGATGGCCAGCACCGGGGCGCAGATGATCGCGCCATGGTTGACGATGTCCCTGGTGGATGATGTGCTGATCCCGATGCAGAGCCAGACGGAGCGGGTGCATGTGCATCTGGTCTATGTCTTCATCACCGAACTGGCCCTGGCCGCCTTGCTGACGTGGGCGCTGAACTGGGGCAAGACCTTTGTGGTGGCGCGAGTCGCCGAGCTGGTGACGAGTCGCATGCGGCGCGAGACCTTTGACCATCTGCAGAAGCTCTCGCTCACCTACTTTAACCGCAAGCGCACCGGGGATCTCATTTCACGCATCAGCTCTGACACGGAGCATCTCTCGCTCTTCATTTCGGTGAACTTCATCGACTTCTTCTGTGATGTGCTGCAGTTCATTTTCACGGCGGTCATTTTGTTCAGCATCAACCCGCTCCTCGCCGTCGCGGCGCTGGGTCCGGTGCCCATCGTCGCGTGGCTGGTGCAGCGCGTGCGTGAGCACCTGCGCGGCGGGTTTGCCGCCGCCAGTCGTGCGGGCAGCCAGCTCACCAGCGTGCTGGCGGACACGATTCCCGGCGTGCGCGTGGTCAAGGCCTTCGCGCAGGAGCAGCGGGAGATCGAACGCTTCCGCGTGGCGGACAAGCACATCTTTGACACCAACGACCGCGTGAACCGGACCTGGTCTTTCTTCACGCCGATGATCAAGCTGCTGACCGACTTCGGCCTGCTGATCGTCTGGGCCGTCGGAGCCTGGAGCGTGGCACATGACAGCATCACGGTGGGCGTGCTGACGGGCTTTATTCTTTACATCAGCAGCTTCTACGAGCGCATGGACTCCATGAGCCGCTTCACCGCCTCCATGCAGCGGGCGGCCGCCAGTGCCCACCGCGTCTTTGACGTGCTGGATGTGAAGCCTGACGTGCCCATGCAGCGCAACCCGGTCAAGGTGGGCCGCCTGCGTGGCGAGATCGAATTCCGCGACGTGAAGTTTCGCCATGGATCGCGGGAGATCATCAAGGGCATCAGCTTGAAAATCGCGCCTGGAGAGATGGTGGGATTCGTAGGGCCGAGCGGCGCGGGCAAAACCACGCTGGTGAACCTGGCCTGCCGCTTCTTTGAAGTGAGCGAAGGCGCGGTGCTGGTGGACGGCTTCAACCTTGGCGAGGTCGATGTAATGGACTACCGCCGAAACCTGGGACTCGTGCTGCAGGAGCCGTATCTCTTTTATGGGACGATCGCGGAAAACATCTCTTATGGAAAACCGGAGGCCTCACGCGCTGAGATCGTCGCGGCCGCCCGTGCGGCGCGAGCGCATGACTTCATCATGCGCCTGCCGGACGCCTACGATTCGCTGGTGGGAGAGCGCGGCCAGCAACTTTCCGGCGGTGAGCGCCAGCGCATCAGCATCGCGCGTGCGCTGCTGGTCGATCCGGCGATTTTGATTCTGGATGAGGCCACCTCCTCCGTGGACACGGAGACGGAACGGGAAATCCAGGCGGCGCTGGATCATCTCGTCAAAGGGCGGACGACGATCGCCATCGCCCACCGCCTTGGCACGTTGCGCAAGGCCAGCCGGCTGGTGGTGATCGAAGAAGGCCGCATCAAGGAAATCGGATCGCATGAGCAGCTGATGCAGAGCAGCGGGACCTACGCGCGACTGCACCAGGCCATGCTGGAGGTGAACCACGCATGAGCACCCCACAGCCGCTTAACATCGAATTCATCAGGGATGAACATGGCCGCCTTTCGCTGGTGGACAGCAATGGCATCCGGCATGCCAATGTGCATCCCGCCAAGCTCTTCCCCCTCACAGAGAAGGACCACTGGATCTCCATCCAGTCCGAGGGCTCACGTGAAATCCTCTGCATCGAAGATCCGCAGAGCCTGCCTGAGCCTTCGCGCAGCCTGCTGCTCGATGCGCTGTCCCGGCGTGACTTTGTGCCAATCATTCAAGTGATCCACCGCATCGTACGTCTGGCGGACGGCCATGCATGGCACGTCACCACGGACCGTGGGGACACCACTTTTGAAGTGGAGACGGATGAAAGCATCCAGGCTCTCGGCCATGGCCGCCTGGTCATTATGGACCGCCGCAACACCCGCTATCTGATTCCCAATGTCGCCAGCCTGGACCGCGTCAGCCAACGGAAACTGGAGCATTACTACTGACCTTGAACCCTGTTAACACCCCGCCCGTCACGGCTCCACGCATCGGCTCGGTCGATGTCTATCGCGGCCTTGTGATGTTCCTGCTCGGTCTGCGACTGCTGGAGCTTGATGAAGTGGCCGAATACTTCCCCGACAGCGCCATCTGGCAGTTTCTCGGCCACCATTCCTCGCACATTCCATGGGTGGGCTGCTCGCTGAATGATCTGATCCACCCTTCGTTTGCGTTTTTGACCGGTGCCTCGCTGGTGTTCTCGGTTTCAGCCCGTGCGCGCAAAGGGCAGTCGCAATGGCACATGACGCTGCATGCCCTGTGGCGTTCCGTGGCGCTGATCTTCCTCGGGATCTTTCTGCGCAGCGTGGATCGTGACGCGACCCACTGGACCTTTGATGAAACGCTGACTCAGACGGGACTCGGCTACATGGCGGTGTATGCGCTCGCCTACTGCGGCACGCGCACGCGCTGGGTCTGGTTTTCCCTCATCCTCATTGCCTACTGGCTCCTGTACGCGCTCTATCCCGTGATGCCGCCGCATGGAAATCCCATGGACTTCAACACCCCGGAAGGGTGGCAGCATGATTTCACCGGCTTTTTCTCCCACTGGAATCACAATCGCAATGTGGGCTGGAGCTTTGACCGCTGGCTGCTCAATGAGTTTCCACGCGAACGGCCGTATGTGGGCTATCTGGGCGGATACACGACGCTGAACTTTATCCCCACCATCTGCACCATGATCCTGGGGCTGATGGCAGGCACCTGGCTGAAAAAAGGCGACCAGCCGGTCAGACGCCTCATGATTGCGAGCGTGTCATGCCTGGCCTTCAGCTTTGTGCTGCACTTCGGCGGCATTTGTCCCATCGTGAAACGCTTGTGGACGCCAGCCTGGGTTTTCTTCAGCGGAGGGGCATCCCTGCTGATTCTCGCGGTCTTGTATCAGATCATCGACATCAGGCAATGGCGGCGCTGGTCCTTCCCCTTCCTGGTGCTCGGCATGAACTCGCTGGTCTTTTATGTGATGCGTCACACCCTGGACATCTGGTTCTCAGAGACGCTGCAAAAACATTTCGGCACCCGTGTGTTTGATGTCTTCGGCACGGAACTCAGGCCGGTGACCATCGGCGCATGCACCTTTGCGGTGCTCTGGCTGGTGGTGCTGTGGATGTACCGGCGCAAGATTTTCGTCCGGCTATGAAGCCTGAAGCGAACGAACCATGTCCGAGTGCGGCGGCAGAATAAACCTGGGCCACCTCCCGAGAGGCGTCCATGCAGCCGCCTTCGGCATAGACGCCCCGGGCATCCCGCAGGCGGTGCATTCGCTCAAAGATCCGGACGCAGGCATCGGGATCGGCCAGCGTCTGCGCCACCCGTTGCTCCACGCACGCCTCATCCATCTGGAGCACGCCGCGCTCATTCCTGAAAACCCCGTGACGCCAGTGGTAGATTTCCAGGCATTTGGTCAGCAGGCTGAAGGGCCGCTGGCTTTTCCAGAAGTTGGCAAACATGCCGCCTCCCAGATAAAACACCCACGATCCCTCAAAGCCGGGCACGTCTGAGGAGTGGGAGTCGGGATTGCGAAACCAGACCCGGTCTCCTGGCACATAATAATGCATGGGCATGGGCTCCTCCAGCGTGCCTTGCTCGTGAAGGAAGACGTCCTGAAACGGGTCGGCGGAGAGGGCCTTCTTCTCCCATTGGCGCTGCATCGCGTCCAACAGCGCGGTATGGCTGGCCAGCGCCTCCTCGGCGATCGACAGCAGCACGACATACTCGGTAGCCCGGTAGCAAGAAAAAGAATACCACAGCCCGCCCACCTCCGGCTGGCAGGCTTTTTGAGCGAGCTGATCAATGGGCTGCCTGGAATGAGCACAAAGCCTGTCTCCTGCGAATAGCGCCAGCAATCCTGCGGGCGTTCGATCGCCTCCAAGTCGAAGTTCAGGCAGGTGCGGGAGGCATTGGCCACAATGTTTCTCCGCATCCGCACCGCCGCGAGCAATTCGTCTGCGCTCGGGAACTCCAGCATCACCGGCGTGTTCAGCAGTGTGAGCCAGATCTCGCGAAGAAGATCATTCTCGTTGCGGCTCACGTCGAGCTTCAGTTTTCCCGCCAGAAGGAGCGTGTCGTGGCCGGGCATCCATTCCTGGGCGCGCTGCTCTGTCAGCCGCAGCCGCATAGAGCTGTTCTCTGGCCGCGTTTCCACCACATCTTCAATACCAAGCCTGCGCCACTCCGCACTTAACAGAGCCATGCATCCGGCGGCATCCGCACCGATGGGCAGTGAAACATGAATACCGGCGGCCATTTTAAAAACGGGCCAGTGGCTGCGCCAGCCGGAGCGACTGGGCAGGGGTAATGAGTTGTGCGCAAACCAAAAACATGAGTCAGGCGGGGACGGGAGCAACGATCCCGCCAGCAAAACACGCCGACTCACTTAATATTCCTTCGAAAAATCTTTAGCTCAGGCGTAGCTGGCCAGCCCTTCCGCAATCATCGGATCCGGCAAACCATAGGCCCAGGCAGCCCCCACGGCACCGAGCACGTTCTGAACATTGAACTGGAAATGCCCGGACAGCGGCAAGCCAACCCCCTCCAGCGCGCAAAGGCGGCGCTCCTTGTCACCTTCTGCCAGAACGACCGCGCCATCCTTCACAAACAGAGCTTTCCCGCCTTTCTCGCGATGAGCGGCGACCACCGGATTGTCCGCCACATGGGAGAAGAACATCACGCTGCCCCGGCAGTGCTCGCATTCGGCCATTTCGGCCACCAAGGCGTCGTCCGCATTGAGCACAGCCGTGCCCTCCCGCAGCACCACGTCCACCACGCAGCGCTTCACCTTGGCCATTTTTTCCAGGGTTTCGATGTAGCCGAGGCCCAGATGCTCGGTGCCGACATTGAGCACGACGCCGATCTGGCAGCGGTCGTAGCCGAGACCTTCGAGAAGAATGGACTCCGCGCTGCTCTCGCAGATTGCGAGCTCTGTCCACGGATGGAGCAGCACTCCGTTGGTGCCACTGGTACGGTCACCGGTCTTAGAGCAGGAGAAACGCTCTCCAAACTGGAGTCCGCCGCTGTGGCACACGCCGAGATATTTCCCCGTGGCCTTCAGCAGATGAGCCAGCAGCTTGACGGTGGTGGTCTTGCCGTGGGTGCCTGTGACGCCGATCACGGGAATGCGGCTGTTTTTTCCCGCAGGGAACATCATGTCGATGATGGCCTCGCCAACAGGACGAATCTCTCCGGTGGCGGGACGCAGATGCATGATGAGGCCCGGGCTGGCATTGAGCTCCACGACAGCGCCACCCTGGTCTTCCAACGGCTTGCTAATGTCCGTGCACACGACGTCAATGCCACAGATGTCCAGCCCGGCCACCTGCGCAGCGATGGTGACATGATCCCGGTTTCGCGGATGCACCAGTCCGGTGACTTCGGTGGACCAGTTGGCAAAGCGCGAGATCAGCACGCGCTCGCCGGCGCCGGGAACCGAATCGGGCTGATAGTCCTGCTTCTCCAACTCCTGAAGGATGGCCGGATCCCACTCCTCGGTGTCGATCTTGGACCAGGGGCAGAAATCGCTGACGCCGCGAAGAGGGTTGGTGTTGAGCTGAGTTTCCACCAATGTGGCGATAGTGTCTGTGCCATTGCCCATGACAACGGCGTGATCACCACGGCTGGCGGCGATCAGCTCTCCGCCCACCACCAGCAGACGGTGATCGTTGCCTGGAATGAAGCGCTCCACCATCACCCCCTCGCCTTCGTTCATTGCTGTCTGAAACGCGCTCTCCACCTGCTCGCGAGTGGTGAGATTGATGAAAACCCCGCGTCCATGGTTCGCATCCTGCGGCTTCACCACCACGGGCGTGCCGATGTCCTCCGCCGCTTCCCAGGCGTCTTCTGGATTGGCGACGACACGCCCTTCAGGGACTGGCACTCCTGCTTTGCTGAGAAGCGTGCGGGTCAGGTCCTTGTCCTGCACGATGTGTTCTGCGATCGCCCCGGTGCGGTCGGTTTCCGCCGTCCAGATGCGGCGCTGGTTTGCCCCCTGCCCTAGCTGCACCAAGCTGCGGCCCTCTCGGAGCCGCCGCCAAGGGATGCCACGCGCTTCTGCAGCGGCAATGATGGCGTTTGTGCTTGGCCCGAGCGCGTTGCGGTCCACCACACGCTTCATGCGCGCCACGGCGTCAGCGATGTCGTATTCTTTGCCGGCATATCCAGCCATCAGGATCTCGCGGGCCTCACGCATGCAGGCTTCAGCCACGACCTCGTCCAAATATTCAATGACCACTTTGTAGAGTCCCTCCACGCAGGTTTCCCGCGCCTTGCCAAAACCGACCGTATGCCCCGCCAGGGTCTGCAGTTCTAAAGTCACGTGTTCCAAAATGTGTCCCGGCCAGGTGCCGGTGTCGAGCCGCTGAAAGAAGCCGCCGCGCTCGCCAATGCTGCAGCGGTGTTCGATCATGCCGGGAAACCACGTCTTAAGCTGCTCGGAAAATCCAGGAACGAGGTCGGAGGAAGTGTCTTTGAGACCGCCCAAATCCACCCAGGCTTCCAGCACAGGATCATTCGTCCAGATGTTGGGTCCGCGGAGAAAGTGAATTTCACGAATGTCGAGATCGGTCATGGCGCGCCGATGTTACTTGTGAGTCTGCGGGTGGCAAGGACTCGCCGCTGGGAGTTGGCGCTTTTGGTTTCCAGCGGACCGACGGCACATACCTCTTGCCTTCGTGATTAGAACGCCTTGAATCCCGGTCATGCTGCTCCCCCTCGAAGACCTCTTTAATGATGTGATCGCCAAGTCCATGCGCGGACTGGGCATCAGCGAAGCCGACCTCGCCGCCCGATCCGGCGCCAGTGTCGAAGACATTGCCAAAGCCAAATCTGGCAAGGTGGATGACCTTGTGCTGCGCAAGATTGCCCCCCACCTGCAGCTCGAAGGCCTGTCGCTGGTGGCCATGGCGCACAATGAATGGCGTCCCCTCCCCGTCAATGTGTCCGGCCTGGAGCAGTTCAACACCACGTACCATGACATGACGGTGAATGCGTATCTCGTCTGGGACGCAGAAACGAAAAACGCGGTGGCCTTCGACACCGGGGCGGATGCAACCCCCATGATTAACTTCATCCAGAAGAAGGGGCTCAATCTCAGCCTCATCTTCCTCACACACACCCATGGCGATCACATTCAGGATCTCGCCAAATTGTCCGCCGATGGCGCTGTCACCGTCTTTGTGAATGAGAAGGAATTCTGCCCCGGTGCGAGGACGTTCAGTCTCAACGAGACCGAAGCATGGGAATCCGGAGGGCTCCGCATCGAGGCACGCAGCACCTGGGGCCACTCAAAGGGAGGCGTCACCTATCTGGTCAGCGGTCTGAAGCAGCCCATCGCCATCGTGGGAGACGCGCTGTTCGCCTCCAGCATGGGCGGCGGCATGGTTTCGTATGCAGATGCCCTGGCCACCAACCGGAAGGAAATCTTCACGCTTCCAGATGAGACAGTGATCTGCCCTGGTCACGGCCCCATGACCACTGTCGGCGAAGAAAAAGCCCACAATCCGTTTTATCCTGAGTTCAAGTAAACCCAACCTGCCCAACCCATCATGTCTCAAACCGTTGCATTTGTCGGAGTCGGTAAAATGGGGGCCAACATGGCCCGCCGTCTCAAAGAGTGTGGCTACAACGTCACTGCGGTGCTCGATGTGAACACCCAGGCGGCCGCTGATCTTGCCACCGAACTCGGCTGCAAAGCCTGCACCAGCCTCACGGATGTCACCGCCGCCGCCGATGTCATCTTCACCGTCGTGACCAATGATGCAGCCATGCGCGGCATCTTTCTTGGAAGCGGAGACAGCCTGCTCACGAATGCCAGCGGGAAGATTTTCGTCAACTGCGCCACCTTGTCCCCCGCGATCCATCGTGAAGTGTACGCAGCGGCAGCCGCAGCCGGCGCCCACAGTCTGGAAGCCTGCATGGCTTCCTCCATCAGCCACGCTCGCGAGGGGAAGCTGTACCTCATGCTGGCCGGTGACGAAGCCACCTACCAGCGGGTGCAGACCATGATCGAGCAGATGAGCATGAACCGCCGGTTCATTGGAGGGCCGGGTAGTGCGGCCGAAGTGAAGGCGCTGGTAAACATGGTCATGAACATCAACACCGCCGGTCTGGCCGAAGGCCTCGGGCTCGCCGCCGCACTGGGCCATGACCTGAACATGATCCGCGAAGTCTTCAGCCAGACGGGTGCCAATTCACGTGTGCTGGAAACCGACAGCGCGGACATGGTGGCCCGCGAGCACGACTGCTGGTTCTCCGCCGAGCACGCGGCCAAGGACAGCGGCATCGCCGCCGATGTGGCGAAGAGCGTGGGACTGAACCTGCCGCTCAACGACGCGACCAAGGCGCAGTATGAGAAAATGGTCGCGCTAGGACTCGGTGGACTCGATAAATCGGGCATCGCCGAACTCACGTTTAAAGGACGGCACGCTTAAACTTGATCCATGGCGCTGCAACGGGGTTCCAGTTGCAGCGCAACTGGACAACTTTATTGCGGCGAACCGCCCAGCTTCAAAACCTCCAGTTTCTTGCCCACCTTGTGGCGTTGCAGTTCGCGACCGCCGACTGAAGGGCGCATGATCAAGGTCTGACCGATGCGGACAGGGATCATGGCTTCCTCACCTGCCTCAAGAGAACGCACGAAGAGCTCATTGTCCGCGCCTGGAGACAGACCGAAAATCCGCACCGCACCCGTGTGGTTGTTGGTGATGACGACCTCGGCGGGATCACCAGCGTTAGGCGGAGGTTTGACGGCGGTGGCTTCCGGCGGCAGCGGTTTGAGCGGCGGCATGCCGGTATTTTCCGGACCTGACTGCGCGGGCCTGACCAAGGGTGCCGGTACAGGCACTTTCGTGGCAGGCGCTTTGGCGCTGATGAACGCAGGCTCCTTGATTTCAGCCGCTTTGGCTGTGTTCGCGGGACGCTTGGGCTCCTTCGCGGCTCCGCAGTCAAACTGATTCAGCAGTTCCTCACGGCGCACTTCCAGCGGCAGATCGCTGTAGGTTTTCAGGGATCGACCACGCCGCCTGAGATCATCGATCTCAGGCGTGCTGAAGGCGGTGGGATCAAACGGCGCCGTGCGCTTGCGGTCGAGCGTTTCGAATTCGTTGGCGAGCACACCCCGGCGTTGCAGCTTGAGGTTCAGATCCGTCTGGGCGGCACCTGCATTGCGATTGAACTGGGTCTGCAAATTGGCCACGTTAGCGCCCATTTGCGCATTCTGGTTTTGAATGACCTGCATCTGCTGGCGGATCTGCTGAATCTCGAGCTGGTGCTGCTGGATCTCCACCATGATGGCCTGTGCACCAACACCCGGCTGCTGCATGCCGGGACGCATGCCCGGCTGCATCGTGGGTGTTTGCGGCATCTGTGGCTGCGCTGCGCCCTGAAGCCGCACCTGGTCCTGAGCCATGCAGACGCTGATCTGCTGCAATCTCGCGTTCAGCGCCTGCAGTTGCACCGCATTGGCCTGCTGCTGCTGCGTGAAACCAGCCACCTGAATGCGGAACTGCTGGTCAAACTGGTTCACGGTGGCCTGAAGGGTCTGAATCTCGGGATCAAGCACGGCCACCTCCTTGCTGATCGCGGCCTGACGCTCAGCCAACCGTGCGACCTCGGCGTTGCGTTTTTCCGTGATGCCTGCCATCAGCGTATTGCGCGCGCCATCTTCCGCAGCTTTGAGCCTGCCGTATTCTGCCGCCACATGGTCACGTGCCTTGATGCACTCGGCCTGCAACTCTCCTTTGAATGCAGAAAGCAACTCGCTCTCCATCAACAGGGCGTCGCCTGCGCCTGCCTGATCATGCCACGGCCCTTTGATCAAACCCAGGCCTATGCCACAGACAGACGCTGCATCCTTCGCGGCCTGCGTGGCCGCACGGTTCACATAATGATTCTGCGCCAGCGAGCGCATTTCACGGACAGCCTGCGCCGGCTGATGAAGGCAGAGGTTCATCCAGAGCCTTGCCTCGCAGGCGCGATCCCAGGTGGTGCTGTCGCTTTTTTTGCCAATCGCTGCGGAGAGGCTCTGCTGGGCTGCGGCATAATCTCCCGCGCTGAGCAGTGAAAGCGCATTGGCGTAATTCACGCTGCCATCTTTGGCATCCACTTTCATCGCCCGCTGATAGGCGCGCTCCGCCGCCGCCTTTGCCTGTGCAGAAGTGCCCCAGCCTTCGTTCAGCATCGCCCGCACATAACCATGCAGGAGTTCGTTGCAGGGCTTAAGCTCAAAGATGACATCGCCGTCTTTGTCACACTTTACGGTCAGCGATCCGGTAAATGGCTCGCACTCGGGGGCATCAATGGCGACGGTGTAGCTGCCCTCGGCAAGATCCTTCGCGGTGTATTCGCCCTTTGCATCCGTCACGAAAGGCTGATTGAGCGGTGTGGGAAGATTTCCCGCAGGCTGAAGCACGAGCTTGGCATTCGCCACGGGCAAACGGGCATCATTCGAACGATCATTGCCGCTGCTGATGCGTTTCACGACGAGCACCGCCAGATCGCATTTGTCTCGTTTGGGCGGCGTCTTGGACAGGAGAAAATCGTGCACGTATTCCAGCGTTCCCGTCGGCACGGTGAAGCCGCGCCCGGCATCCTCCGGTGCAAAACCGGCGGCTGTGACCCGATAAGCGTAATCCGCAGGCGGAAGATTTTTGATCTCGTAGTAGCCGCCGGGAGAGCTGGCCGTCGCTGTCGCCACCACCCTGCCGCCCTGGCTTGCCAGCAGTTCCACCTTCGCTCCAGCCACAGGTCCCAGATTGTCGCCTTTTTCCGTCTGACCGTACACGCGGCCATGCACGGATGGCTGGACGACATGGGCCTGCGGCGACGGACTGCCGGGCTTTGCCTCACGGGAGAGGAGGAAGTCATGCACATACTCGCGTGTGTCCTGCGGCATGGCAAAGCCGCGCATCTCATCTTCATCACGAAATCCGGCCGCGCTGACCTTGTACCGATAAGCCCCCGCCGCCAGCGTGGTGATCTGGTAGTACCCGTACTCGTTGGTCGTCACCGTTGACGAAGCGGCACCCGCTTCACTTTTCAATTCGATCTTCGCATGGGCCACCGGACCGAGGTTTTCACCCTTTTCATCCTGACCGTAAACACGACCATGCACGCTGCCATCCGCCGCAGGCAGCAGCGACGTACCGAGGAAAATGAAAAGACGCAGGAGCGTTTTCATGGTGTGTTGTCAGGAACGAGACGAACTCCGAGGACAGCCACGGCGTCCGTCGCATCCGTGGTGTTGAGCGCGACCATGTAGGTGAGCGTGACGTACATCGTGCCGGTGCCGGCCTGCGCGATGTAAGCGGGCAGATTGAACGGTGGTGCAGCAAAGGAGTAACTGGCGCCGTTCACCGGATCGAGCGGATACCCGGCGAAGTTGTTTGCCGCCATGCGGTCGAACCTCAGCGGCATGTCCACCAGCAGCAAGGGCTGAGTTTTGGCCAGCGGTGCAGCCGGCACGAAGCTGGTGGTTTGCAGCGTGAAGAACGGCTGGGCGCCGAACGGCACAGGCATCACATTGCCAGCCAGATTGCGCCGGATGGGACCGCTGCTCAATTCCGCACGCGCAAGCACCTGGCCGGTGGTGGCAGGTGAAGAGCCGCCCACGAAGGCAATGTACGCCACGGCACGCAGGCCGTTGGCCGCCGCAGGCAGAGGCACCAGTCCTTCAAAACGAACGGTGACTGTCTCTCCGCCGCTGCCAGTGGGACGTGCCGCCGTGCTCCACGCAGGAAGCGTGACTGCCCCGGGGATGTTTTCATGACTGGCAAACAGCAGGCCGAAATGGCTGCCATGCTCAGCGGTGAGACTCCACGCATTGCGAATCGCCAGCGGATCAGCCAGGGCCATGCCCTGCCATTTCAAAAACGGCGGCGTCACTGCGGGTGTTACCTGAAAGCTGGGAGCAGGTGCATTGCCGATTCCAAACGGGGGCAGGATGCCACCCCGTTTCAGCCCCACATTGGCCGTCGTCGTGCCAGCGGGAAACAATGGCAGAAGTGAACCATTGGCTGCGGTGATCACATTGCCAAAGGGTCCCAGTGCGGTGACACGCGGCTGCACGTAAAGGTACAGCGCCTCGGCAGACCCTGGAGTCAGCAGCCCGGCGATCGCAGCACGATTGATCGGCGGCATCAGGATGCTCGTGAATCCAGGAAACCCGCCGATCTTGGTCGCCATGGGGGTGATCAGCACCGGTGCGGCCTTGTGCGGCAGCACCGCAAACAGATCGACGCGCCAGGAGGTGATGTTGGAAGTGTTGCCCCCCACATTCCATGTCACGGTCACGGCATCACCATCACAGACGATCGGTGTGGCAGGAGCAATACGCACGCCGCTAATCAGCGGTGCCGCAGGCGGCGGCAGCGGGAAGAGCAACTGAGCCAGTGCATTGAGCAGCGGGAACAGGCCGCCCCCCGGAGGTGGAAGGCCACCCGGCAAAATCGTGCGCACGGGTGGCAGCAGCGGAGGCGGTGGCAAAGGAGGCACCGGCGGGACGTTCACCAAGGGTGGTGGTTCAGGCGGCAGTGGCGCCGCTGGAGGTGGAGCCGGAAGCGTCATTCCTGATTTCCATACCGGCACTTCGACCGCTGTGGCCGTGGGCCGAATCAAATCGCCCGCCTCATTGAAGAAGGCAGCAGGCGTGAGCCAGAGTTCAGGCAAAGTCTTCTGGTCATCCGGCTGCTTCTCGCTGTCATAGACCACCTGTCCGTCGGCCTCGACCTTCACACTTTGAAGTTGGGCTCTGTCGGGGATTTTGTTCGTGGGTGTCCCACTGCCGATGATGCCCACGCCCGGGGCGCGCAAAGAGTCCTTGGCCAGCGGATTCATCGCCAGCTCAAACTCTGCCAGTTCAAAAAGCTGCGGCTCATTGGCATCACGCAGCGGGTCCATCTCCGAAGACAGCAGGAACTTCCGCGCCCCTGCTACCAGATAGACGGGATTGCGAGTGCCCTGCTGGGGTCCTTTGCCCCCGGTGAGGGTGATGCGCAGATTTTCCACTTTGGCCCCCGCTGCCGAAGCAGAAATCAATGCCTCGTTGCTCTCCTCAAACCACGGCACCGCCCCCACGACTCGCCCGCTCAGTGCGCGGACCAGGGCATGCTCCGTCTTGAGTTCCGCCTTTTCGTCATCGGTCAGACGGGGCGCATTCGTCTTCGCTTCATACTCCGGCAGCATCTGCATGAGGCTTGCACGGCTCGAAGCCAGTTTCTCCTGCGCCCGTGCATTCACCCGCCCGTTTGCGGCAAAGAGCTTGCCGTTCACCTCGATGCGATACCCCGCCAGCACCCAGTCACTGCGTCCCTGCGAGGCAAATCCGATGCGCTGCAAATCGCCACACTTTACATCGGCCAGCAACTGCTGGGAGGTGCGCAGCGCATCGAGCCCGCCATCATCGCCCGTGGCGGAAAATTCAAACGTCGCCATCTGCCCCGCCTGGATGGCATCCGCCATGCCTTCCAGTGATGACTTGAATGGAAACGCTGCAAACGACGGCTCCCGCTTCACCCCGCCGAGCGGATACAGCCGCAGTGGAAAACCGAGTCCCAGATGCACATCCACAGGTTCGCTCAGTGCTGTTCCATCGGTGCCCACTCCCAGGGTGATCTTGATCGACTGAATCGGTTCATCAGCTGGCAAAGCGCCTTTCTCAAACGGGGTGTGCGGCAGTCCCTCATCCTTGACCGGCACGTCCACGTCCTCGCCGGAAGACATGGCGACGGCAGGTTGCGCGGGCGCCGGACCCTTTGCCATCAATGATGGATTCACCTTCGCCACATACAAGGCCCCAGCACCTATCACTCCGCCCAGAAGCAGACCCACGAATAGCTTGCCCCATCCCGAGGGTGGTACGGAAGAAGATGCAGGATCATCAGAGTAACCGTCGCTCATGGCATTTTCGGGGGTTGATTCAGCCTGACATCCTACAGACCAACCTGCATAGGATAAGTTCGATATTACCGCCCACCGACTGCCTGACGCAATCCCAATCTTAGGCGAGAATTCCTGACGCGACCTCACCGCTGATGTTGGTCAGGCGGAAATTCCGTCCGCCGTAGGAGTAGGTCAGCTTCGTGTGATCGAGGCCGAGCAGATGCAGCATGGTCGCGTGCCAGTCGTGGATGTGCATGGGGTTCAGCGCGGCCTTGTGACCGACTTCATCCGTCGCTCCGTAAGTCAGGCCGCCCTTTACGCCGCCGCCAGCCATCCAGATGGAGTAGCCTTTGTGATTGTGATCGCGGCCATCCCCGCTTTGTGCATAGGGCGTGCGACCAAACTCGCCGGCCCACACAACGAGCGTGTCCTTGAGCATGCCGCGTGATTTGAGATCGGTCAGGAGGGCGGCAATCGGCTGATCCGTGGAGGCGCAGTTCGTGGCCAGCAATTCGCGCAGACGGTTGTGATGATCCCAGTTCCCAGGAGAAGCGATCTCAATGAACCGCACTCCAGCTTCCGCCATGCGCCGCGCGAGGAGGCACTGCCGTGCGAACTGGTCCTTCCCCTGCCCAATGCCGTAAAGTTTCAGGATATGCTGCGGCTCGCCCCGCAAATCGAGCACCTCGGGAACTTCGCTCTGCATGCGGAAGGCGAGTTCAAACGATTCAATGGCTCCTTCGATCTCGGGGTGAAACCCATCACGCTCCAGCTTGCGCTCGTTCAAACCGCGTATGAGATCAATCTGCGCCCGCTGGAGATCACGCGGCACACTGGCGTTTGCGATGTTCTTCATCGGCGGTCCCGGGGCCGCATCCTTGTTTAACAATGCTGCATACAGCTCCGGCAGTTGCGACCCGCCAATCCGCGTACCCTGGCAGATCGCCGGCAGAAAGGCGCTGCCGTAGTTCTGCGCACCACCATTGTCCGCTGGCGGATTGAGCGTGATGAATCCCGGCAAATTTTCATTCTCGGTGCCGAGGCCATAGAGCGTCCATGATCCGATGGAAGGCCGCACAAACTGAAAACTGCCGGTGTGCATCTGCCCAAAAGCCTGCGCATGATTTGGCAGATCAGTGTGCATGGAGTTGATGATGCACAGGTCGTCCGCATGCTGTGCCAGCTTTGGATAAAGCGTGGTCATCCACTGACCTGAGCTGCCGAATTGTTTGAAGGGATGTACGGGACCGAAGAGCTTGGCGCCCGCGGAGTCGCGACCCAGCGAGGCGGTCTGGCCATCGCGCTTGATGAGTTCCGGTTTGTGATCGAACAAGTCCACATGGGAGGGACCGCCGCGCATGGTGAGGAAGATCACGCGCCTGGCCCGCGCCGGGAAATGCGACGTCTTTGCAGCGAGACCGCCCTGCGCCTGAGCGAGGGCGGAGAATGCCAGCCAGCCGATGCCGGAGGACATGGTGGTGAGGAGTTCGCGGCGGGAGTGAAGCGTGTTCATGGCTGGTCTGCTGCGGGTTTGAGCCCCGGATCATCGAGATCGAGACGATAGAGGATCTGATTGTAGTCGTAGCGTGGCGTGGGCTGCGCATGGTTTGCGAACTCCTTGGTGTAAGTGCCTTCAAAGAAGAGCACAGGCGAGCCTGCGGAGGTGAATTCGGGATGAATACGCGGATTGTAGAAGGTGTAGTTCTCGTGCGTGAGGATTTTCACCGCCGTGCCCCATGGGCCGGTCGGAGCATCAGCCTCGGCATACCAAAGCTCGCCAAAGGCGGACGGCTTGCCGATGTTTTCCATGAACACGGTGACCCATCGCTTGCGAAATTCATTCCAGGTGATCGAGCCGCTGTGCGGCTTCACCCTGCCACCATCTGCGGAAGCCAGCGTCTCCTGTGGTTTCAGCATCTCCCAGGTGGAGGAATCCTGCCACGCTTCAAATGTCGCGGGGCAGCGCAGGGTGGGCAGCGGATTGCCAAACAGCACCCATTCCCTGCCCTGCTCATCCTTCCACAAGGCCGGGTGGCCTTCCGGCATCGGCGTTTGTTTGGGCGAGGCAGCGGACTGCGTCCAAAGCACGCGCAGGAGATCGAAGCGGCTGGTGGCATCATTCCACACACACAGCCCGGACTCGTAAGCCTCCATCAGCGGCTTGATCTTCACATAGCTGCCGACGAGGTGCTGCGTGCCCGTTTTATCCGGCAGGCTCACATACGCGCTCACCCATGTAGGCCCGCTGCCTGGCATCTTGGCCACGCCGCGCGGCCTGCCCTGGTCGTCGGTGAAGTAATCGAGCTTCAAGCGCAGCGGCGGCTCCAGGGACGCCAGCGGCTGGATCGCGGTGGTGGCGCTGCTCATGTCAAAAATGCCAAGCGGATAGTTGGGCATGGTGGTGTCGCCCCAGGCCCAGAACAAGCGGCCACGATGCACCGCGTTCTGCACGCTGTCGGAGCCGTGAATGCCGGAGTCCTGCCAGTCGGCGGCATCGCCAAGCTGCTGACTTTCCGCAAACAAACCCGAGCCGGTGAGCCGCCCCATGCGCTTGGCAATGTTCACCCGATTCACCTCGACGCGCAGCGTTTTTCCCGGCTCCGGAGTGAGGCGCACACCGCGCATGCCAAAGCCGTCCCGTGGCACCTCGTAGCCATGACCGATGACATCAAACCACACCTGCTTTCCCATCAGCTCCGGGGCGTCCATGGCGATGACACCCGCGTTGTCTGTGACGAAACGCATTTGATGCGTGGTGCGCAACTCGATGAGCGGCACGGGCCAGCCGCTGCCTTTTTCCACCACCTCAATGCGGCAGGGTGACGACAAGCGAGCGGCCTGAAGCAGCGAGACCAGCAGGAAGGTGGAGAGGATGAAAACGTGTTTGAGCATGGGAATTTCAATCAATGAATCGGAACTCTGCGCTCGACAGAAGGGACTGGCAGAAGGCCGCGAGGAGTTTGGATTGATCTGCGGTGGGAGTTTGGAAAAACGCGTTCGCAAGCTGCTGCTCCTGCGAATCTGGCGGGCGATTGAAGCAGAGCAGGAAGGCGTGGCGGATGCGTTCAGGGACGGTGGATTTTTCCCGGGTGATGCGGTTTGCCAGTGCAGCGGCCTGCTCCTGCACAAACGGCCCGTTGAGAAGGTAGAGCGCCTGCAACGGCACGTTCGTCACATCGCGGTCGCCGGTGACAAGATTGGGATTGGCGACGTCGAACTGCTCCAGCACATCGGGCAGATGATCCCGCAGCACCGGCAGATAGATGGAGCGGCGCTTCGAGCCATCGAGATCCGACGGCAGCTTGGTGTTGAAGCCGATGAGCGAGACCGACTGGCCGTCCAGCTCCGCGACGAGTGATCCGGGTCTGCGGGATGTGTCGAGCACACCCGCGACGTCGAGCATGGAATCGCGAATGACCTCGGCCTCGAGACGACGTTTGTTCGCACGCCAGAGCAGGCGGTTGTCCGGGTCTTGATTAAAGGCCGCGCTGCGATAGGTGGACGCCTGCCTGTAGGTCTCCGACAGCACGATCTCCTTGATGAGCTTTTTCACCGACCAGCCGTCATCCATGAAGCGAAGCGCGAGCTGATCCAGCAATTCGGGGTGACTGGGACGCTCGCCACTGAAGCCGAAGTTATCCACGGTGCGCAGGATGCCTGCGCCGAACAGATGACGCCAGACGCGGTTCGCCATCACGCGGGCGGTGAGTGGATTGTCGCGGCTGGTGAGCCACTGTGCGAGCTCAAGGCGTCCGCTGTGCAGCGGTGGCACGCGGCCTTCGACCTCGATCACCCGTGGAAAACCACGCGGCATGGCCTTGGCTGGATGGGCGAGTTCACCGCGCTCGTAGAGCCGGGAGTCCGCGATGTGCCGCGCATCCTGCACGCCCATGCATAGCGGCAGCGCATGCCCGGCGTCGTCCACGGTTTCAAGCTGGCCTTCGATGCCTCCGCGCGTCCAGAGAATGCGAATGGAATTGGTGAGGATCTTGTGATACTCGCCGCTGATGTCGCGGCCTTCAGCCTTCGCTTTGGCGACGTATGCGTTTTGCGCAATCTCATCGGCGTTCAGCTTCGCCAGATCATTCTTGAGCTGCTTCACACGGTCTGCTGTCACCGGCCGATTAGGAATCACCTGCCCCGAAAGATTGGGCAGGCGGATGAGGTGACCGTGGTTGTTGTTTTCGGAGTCGATCCAGTTGCCGTAGAAGGTCTGCGTACTTTTGAAGATGCCCGCCAGCGCGTAGTAGTCCTCCATGCTGAAAGGCTCGGTTTTGTGGTCATGGCAGCGGGCGCAGGCGACTGAACTGGCGAGCACCGCACGTGTCACGGTGTCGAGCTGCTCGTCTGCCACGTCGGCGGCAAACTGGGCCTTGTTCATTTCGTTCAGGCCTTTGGGGCCGATGGCGAGAAAGCCCGTGGCGATGAGCAGGCGGGCGCGCTCCGCATCTCCCTGCGCGGGAAGAAGGTCGCCGGCGATCTGCTCGGTGATGAAGCGGTCAAACGGCACATCCGCATTCACGGCGTCGGTCACATAGTCGCGATACCGCCACGCGTGCGGAAAGGCCAGATTCGACTCCCGACCGTTGGATTCCGCATAGCGCGCGACATCGAGCCAGTGGCGGCCCCAGCGCTCGCCGAAGCGCGGGCTGCGCAGCAGTTCATCCACCGTGTCCTCCAGCATCTCCATGGAAAATGCCGCCGCCTGCTCCGGTGTCGGCGGCAGGCCGATGAGATCGAAATACAACCGGCGCAAGACCACGACCGGCTCCGCCGCAGGTGCGGGCTCAAGTCCCTGCTCCTTCAGCTTCGCGCGAATGAATCCATCAATCGTGCCATCCACCTTCTTCGGCTTTTGATAGCTCCAGAACTTCCGCGCTGACTCCACATCCACCGGCGGACGCTCCGCTGCATTCACTGCGGATTCACGCGGATCAGCCGCGCCCGCTTTGATCCAGGTTTCAAAGTCCGCAATGACTGCGTCCGGCAGCTTTGACTTCTTCGGCGGCATTTCGAGATCGGGATCACTGTGCTTGATCGCCGCCAGCAGCAGGCTCTTTGCCGCGTCTTCTGGCACGATGGCGGGCCCGGTATCGCCACCGCTGCGAATGCCCTCTTTTGTGTCCAGGGTCAGCCCGCCCTTCGATTTGCCAGATTCCACCGAATGGCATTCGTAGCACTGCTTCACCAGCACGGGACGGATCCGGAACTCAAAGAACGTCATATCCTCCCCCCACGCGGAGCAGGTGCAGACGCAAACAACGAGAAATGGCAAAGCAGGCTTCATGGTTGGAACAGCCGGAATTGAATTAATCAACGACTGTACCTGAAAAGCACCGGCCTTGTCACGCCGGGAGATTGCTTTTTACCACTGCCATGCTGGCGGCAAATTTGGCCATGACGAAGTCGCGAGCCTTCGCGGCTTTCGCTTTGGATCCGGCGGGGTCCTTCGCCATCGCAAGAACGGTGGCGGCGACGCGCTGAAGTTCATCTTCCTTGTCGAGATCGAAGAGCCAGTCGTTCAGGCCGATGTCACGCCACATGTAGCCCTTGCTTGTCTGCTCGGCCCAGCGGCAAACGATGGCGGGAATGCCGTTGCCGATGCACATGATGGGGCTGTGCATCTCATGACCAAAGAGTCCGGCACTGCGGCGGTAGGTGCTGAGCGCCTCATCGGTGAGCCAGTAGTTCTCACGCCAGACCACGCGTGGCTTCACGTCATCCGGCAGCTTGTCGTAGAGCATCTCTTTGCCGATCTTCATTTGCGTCTTGTCCTCCGGGCAAAGCAGGATTTTGAGATCGGTGTTTTTGATCACGCTCACGATGGCGTCCAGCAGCGGCTTGCCATCGTGGTCCATCATGGCTTTGTTGCGTGCGTCCTTTTTCTCATCAATGGCAGCCTTCTTCTCCGGCAGCGTCCAGTAGGGGGTGTTGCGCAGCCGCGGGATGCAGCAGAGGAATTTCCCCTCTTCGAGATGGTTGGCCTTCAGGAAGGCTTCGGCCTTGGCATCATCCTTCAAGTCCACCGCAAAGGCGCCGTCGGGGCCGAACTCCATGCGCGGGCAGCTGCAGCCCATCTTCTTCGCCAGCTCCAGAGACACCGAGTCACGGAAATAGACGAACTTCGCGCCGCTGAGCACATCGATGGTTTTCACCTGAGGCTGAGTCTTGCTCTTGGAACTCTGCTGGCCTGAGAAGGTGATGCCGTACACGCCGTAGGGCTTGCCTGTGGCTTGGCTCCATTTCACCACATCCGCCTGTGCCACCAGCGAGGGGCCGGAGCCATGAAGGAGGAAATCGCATTCCTCAAAAGACTTCTTCACATCCTCACCGCGAATGACTTTTACCTTTGGGAAACGCGCCGCGAGCATCTCGCCGACGCCATTTTCCAGATTGCTCGGCCACAGCCGAACCTCCACGTCTGGCAGATGTTTTTCCAGCAGCGCCAGCACGCCCGGTGTGTGGGCGATGTCACCAATGTTCACCGTCTGCCATGAGGATCTCAGAATGAGACGCTTGGGATTTTCAGCCGCAATGGCGGAGATGAAAGGCAGTGCGGCGGCGGAGCGAATGAAATGGCGGCGGTTCATGGTGGTGGGCAAACGATGCGGCTTGTCTGTAAAGGGAACGTAAATTGACTGCCACTCATTCATGCATCTTGCCATCGGCATTTCCGGCTGTGCATAATAAGGAAATATCATTGGAGGCCGCCATGTACCACCGAATCATTCTGTTCCTTGTTCTTGCCCACACTTTGACGGCCGCACCGGTCGATGACGCGGAGGTGTTGATGCAACGCCAGCGCTACGCAGATGCCGAAGCCACGCTGACCGATGCCGTCATCACCGCGTCGGCTGACGCGGGCTATGCCCATTACCTGCGGGGTGTTGCCCGTGCGGAATCCAGGCAGGCAGAGGCCGCCATCACCGACTGCGACGCCATTCCCGCAGGCCATGCCTGGCAGCGCAAGGCGCTCTTCTTGAAAGCTCAGTGTCTCGCTGAACTGAAGCGCCATCAGGAGGCTGAAGCCATCTACAGTGCGGAAGCCACACGCCTGTTTGCAACGGTGCGCAAAGAAAAGCTGGCGGAGGCGCTCATTGCTTTGGCTCAGGCGATCACAAAGCCTGCCGTGCCCGGCCAAAGCGTGGGGAGCGACGCGCAGAACAAGGCGCTGGTGCTTTACAGAAAGGCGCAGGAGCTGGAGACCGGCCCCAAGATGCGCGAGCAACTCCTCTTTCAGACGGTGGTGAGCGTGCGCGATTTAAATCAACGCAATGAACTGCCGCAAGCCTGCGATGTCTACCTGCGTGAGTTTGACCCAGACTGGCGCGGACTCATTGGCAGCACACCTCCGGCACCCGCCCCGAAGGATGCTGGTGCCCGCCGCTGGGTGGTGCGCCAGATTCTCATCGAAGGCATGCTGCAGAGCGGGGCTGCCCCCGTGGCACGCCGCTATGCAGAGGATGTCCTGACCCAGTGGAAGACCAAAGCTCCAGCCGGGGGAACAAAACCGGATCAAGGCGACATCGAGTGGCAAATCTGCCGCAGCCATGGAGCGCTGACGGTTCAAGCTGTTCATTCAGCACAACTGCCGCACAGCAGCAATGACATCCAACAAGGCACCCAGATTGTGCAGCAAAACGAACCGGTCGCCATCATTCCGTCCGCAGATCCTGCGAAGCACATCGCCAGCCTGCAGCAGTTTTTGCAGGTCCATCCATCCCACGCTAGATCAGCGGAGGCGGCGTTCACCTTGATCCAGGCACTGACCTCACAAAACAAAAGTGAAGAGGCCATGAAAGCCTGCAAAGCCTTGTATGACCGCGCGGACTGGCCCGCACCAGCGGCGAGCGAACACGACAAACGCACGCCGACCGAGCGCCTCGAATCCTGGCGGCAGATGGCATTCTTCCAGGTCGGTGCGCTGCATTTCGCCAGTCGAAAGTATCCACAAGCCATTGAGCAGTGGCGTGCCTACATCGCGAAACATCCTGACGGCAGCCTCTGGCAGCAGGCGCAGGCACGCATCATGGATGCCGAGTTTCAGCTCTGCCTCGATGCCGTGGCCACCAACAACCGCGAGGAGGCGGCCAAGCGCTTTGATGCCTTCATTTCCGCACACCCGCTGGATGCGCGCTGTGCACAGCTTCTTTTTTTAAATGGCCAGTGGCATTTCACAGCGGCTCAGGAACTCGCCAAAAAGGAGGCCGGCAAGCCGCGCTCGCCGGAGCTTGCCGCGCTGTTTGAAAGTGCCATCGCCGAATGGGCCCGCCTGATCATCAAGCATCCGCAGAGCGAGGAGGCATCCCTGGCGCTCTATCGCACCGGCATCATCCAGGCCGAACACCTCGACCGGCATGAGGAAGCGCTGAACACGTTTCAGCGCCTCACCTGGGGCGGATGGAAGCAGCTTGCCGCCGAACGCGCCGCCATGATGCCGCAGCGCTCGCTGGCGCTGCACACACCGCGCACTTTCCGCAGCAATGAAACCGCCCAGGTGCGCGTGAATGTGCGCAACATCGAAAAGCTCAAGGTCTCGCGCTACCTCCTGAATCTCGAAGATTTCTTCCGCAGCCGTCACCGCCTCGACGGTGAATCAGGCATCGGCTCCCTCGACATCGATTTGATCCAGCCGGACAAAACATGGGAGGTGAACATCGAAGGCTACACGCGTCTCAAGCCCATTGAGCAGGCCATCGACGTGCCGTTTGAAGATGCGAAACCCGGGGTGTGCCTCATCCGTGTCGAGGGCGAGGACTGGCAGGCCAGCACCATCGTGATCCGCAGCGACATTGATCTCATCGTGCAGTCCGCATGGACAGAGGCTCTCGTGTTTGTGCAGGACCGCATCAAAGGCACCGCCGTGGCGGATGCGGAGGTGCTGCTCAGCAACGGCAAGGAAATCCTCGGCCAGGGCCGCACGGGCAAAGACGGCGTGTTCCGCCTGCGCGGCGAAATGATCCGCGCTGCCGCCGATCTCTGCGCCTACGTGCGCACGGATGCAGGTGTGGCCATCCAGCGGCTCAATCTGCGCGGCATGACGCAGGAGATCACCGGCGGAGATACGGACCGTACTTCCGTGGAGCTGTCACGACGCGGCTTCATTTACACCGACAAATCCGCCTACCGTGCCGGGGACGTCGTCCACTTCCGTGGCATCATTCGCGATGTGCAGGACGGCGCTTACAGCGTACCCATGGGCCGAGAGTACGAGATCAGCATCACCGACGAGCATAAACGTGTCCTGCGCCGCATGAGGTCCAAGCTCAGCGACTTCGGCACCTTCACCCACAGCATTCCCCTGCCCGTCTCCGCCCCCACGGGCAGCTACCACATCACCGCAAAAGCGGTGGAGAGCGATGAATCCCACGAAGCCTGGTTCAACGTGCATGAGTTTGAAATTGCCGAGATCACCGCCGAGATCGAGACGAAGCCTGACGCTGTGTTTCGTGGTGACCGCATCGAAGGAACCTTGCGCGTGAACTACTCCTGGGGTGCTCCACTGGTAGACGAACCCGTGCGCCTGCGCATGCCCGATGGACGCCTGCTGGAAGGCAAAACCGACGCCTCTGGCACCTTCACCTTCACACAGGAAACCACCGCCTTTCAACCGGGTGAATTCATCCGATTTTCCGCCGATCTGCCCGCACGCCGTCGCAGCGCGCATCATGCGGTGAGCCTGCTGCATTCCGGCGTTCAGCTCGCTTGGGATCACCTGCCTGATCCCGCGCTCACCGGAGAACCCTCCCTCATTCGCATCCAGGCGCTGGATCATCACGGCAAACCCACGGCTGCAACGGTGAAGGTCACGCTCTCGCGCCTCGACACTCAGCCGCAGAACCCGGTGCTCTCCGGCCTCCCCGGGCTGGTGTACATTCCCACGGCAAGTGCACCATCACGCATCGCGGAGTTCACCGTGCAGACCGATGCCACGACGGGGATTGGCAGCTCCAATGTGGTGCTGCAGTCCGCGACGCGTCATCAGCTCCTGGCTCAAACCACCGACGCACGAGGCAACGTCGTCGAAAGCAGCGCACATTTCGAAGTCTCCAGCCCCGAGGATACGACCAAGCTGCTCTTGTTCAGCGACCAAACCGAAGTCAACGAAGGCAGCACGCTCACCGTCGATGCCCACAGCCGTGTCACCGCACCGCTGGCGCTCGTCACTCTCGCAGGTGAAGACATGATCGAACACCGCATCATCAAACTGGGCATCGGTCACAATGAACTGCCCGTCACCGTCGCCGCCGATCACTGGCCGCAGTTTGAAGTCGGTGTGGCATTTCTTGATGGCGACAAACTGCACAGCGCACACAGCGGCTTTTCGGTGAAGCGTCCGCTCAAGATCGAAATTCAAACGCCAGCCCAGCCGGTCAAACCCGGTGAGGCCACCGAGATCACTCTCACCACCACCGACGCGACTGGCAAACCTGTGGCCGCAGAGCTCAGCCTCGCTCTCGCCAGCGCGGCATTGTTTGCGCAGTACTCTGACGACACCGAAGACATCGACGACTATTTTCACGGCAGCCTGCGTCGTTACAACAGCCTGCGCATCGGCAGCAATGCGAGCTTTCAGCACCGCGGTTCCTCACAACTTCTCACCAAGGATGAATCGGGCAATGTCATCGCCATTGCAGACGGTGCGGAGTCCCACATCGACCTGCTGCGTCAGATGGAGCAAAGGGAGCAGAGAGTGTGGTACGAGCAGGCGGCTGCACTGCAGCGCGTCCGGCATGGGGCCCTGGACGTAAACGGCAACCTTGCCGAATTCGAGGGAGAGCAAGGAAGGCTTACGCTAAACCTGGGCAGCGGCGGCATGATTGCAGACAACAGCGGCACTTTAGTGATCGGTGGATCGAGCATGAACAGCCTCAGCCTTCAAGGATCCGGCATAGTCACTGGCACCATGGGAGGCGCAATGAGAGGGAATGCTCCATTTCCATACGGAGGTGGGCCAATCACAGCCGGAAACCGATCCGGAGGATACAGCATTAGCAACGCCAGCATTGAAAATTTACTCCACTCAGGCTTCCCGAGCTCAGGTGCACAAACCCATGGCCAGGCCTATGCGCCAGATGCCCAGTGGCACTGCCCGCTGGTGACAGATGCCTCGGGCAAAGTGAAAGTGACTTTGACCGCACCGGACACGGCAGGCGCATGGCGTTTATCGAGTCGTGGCTGCACCCTCACAACAAACGTCGGACAGGCCGAGAAGGAGATGACGACCAAGGCAGATTTCATGGCAGAAGTTCGAATGCCGGCAACCCTCGTTTCAGGAGACAGCTTCACACCTCGCCTGCTTCTGCATGGTGCCCCCGAAAACGAGACGACCGCCCAGGCCACCTTTGAGACCGCAGGCACCCCGAAGGAGCAAACGCGCTCCGCAACTCTCAAACCTCAAGGTTCCACCGAAGTGGTGTTTGGTCCCGTCAAAGCCCCGGACATGTCGGGCCTGAGCCTTTCCTCGGCTTCAGTCAAGACATCAAAGGACACCCGCATTCTGGCGTCCAACTTCAGCGTGCTGCCATTCGGTGAAACAACCACCAATCATGCGCTGAAGATTGTCCCCGCCCCTGGAGAAGCAGCCTTCGCCATCGTTCCTTCCCAGCAGCTTTTGCTGTCTGCGTTCTCCTCACCTCTGACGCTGCTGCAATCCATGGGTCACTCGTCACAGACGGCTGCCAGCAGACTGCTGAGCCATGTGTCTGCGGCACGTGCGGGCAAACCTGCGGATGAAAGCCCGATCCGCCTGCTCATCGCCGAGCTCCAGATCACTCAGCAGGATGGCGGATGGACATGGCAGGATGTCAAATGGCAGCATGACAGCGTCGTGACGAGTCTCGGCCTGTGGGCGCTGGTGGAGGCAAAATCACTCGGCTTTGACGTCGAAGATTCCACGATCAAAAAGGCGACCGCTTATCTGAAAAAAGCCCTGGCGATCATTCCACCTGATGAACCAGACAAAGCAGCCACCATCCTGCACGCACTGGCTTGTGTGAATGAGGCGGACTTCTCCGTGGCCAATCGCATGTATCGCGATCGCGTGAAGTTAAATGACCCGGCGCTCGCATGGCTGGCGGCCGCCTTTCAGCGCATGAACCGAATCGAGGAGGCGAAGGAGCTGCTCAAGGCGCTGGAAGCCAAGCCCGCCTGGACCGGCAGCAAAACCACCTCCCGGCTCAGCAGCAAAAACGACACGACTGCCATCCTGCTTTATGCGGCAGCCAAGACCCTGCCCGGCTCCGCGCTGGCGAAGAAAGCGGCGGATGCGCTGCAGCAGCAGCTTGGCGTTTCACTGGGTGCCGACTCCGCCATGCAGGGGCTTTGGACAGCCGCGCTGGCGGAGCATTTCATCAGCAGCGGCATGTCACAGACACCGCAGGCAGAGGAGCTGAAACTGACGCTGAATGGAGAGCCACAGCCTGCGGGCAATGGCGCAGTGATTCGCATTTCCACCCCCAAGGCAGGCGCGGACAGCAAGTTCACCCTCCGCGTGAACTACAAGAACGACAAGGCCACGCCCGTCTTGATCACGACCTTCGTCAGCGAGACAGCCATTGATCCGAAAGCAGCCACGGCGGCCTCATTGCCGACGGTGGCCAAACGTTCGTGGCTGCATGAAGGCCTGCGGCATCATGACAAGCCCCTGGACGCGGAGAGCAGCTCGCCGGTGAACGTGGCTGCGCATGGGCAGCGCCTGCGCGTGCGGCTGGAACTTAAAGCACCGAAGCAGGCGCAGAGCGGCTATGTCATCATTGATGAACCGCTGCCGGGCGGCTGCATGTTTGTTCCCGGTTCGCTGTCGGCGGAGCACGTCCGCTTGGAGCAGCTTCCGGGCATGCTGCGGCTGTGGTTCATCCCGGGCACATTCACCGCAGACGCGCAGATCAGCTATGAACTGATCGCCCTGCATCCTGGCAGCTACCGCATCGCCCACACCCGCGTGCGTGATGCCTGCCAGCACGAACGCTTCAACGCCGGACCGGATGGCAAACTGACGATTCTCGCTCCGGGCCAGCCCTCCACGGACCCGTATGTGATGAACGGCTTCGAGCATCTGGAGCTGGCGGAGCTGCTGTTTGGTGAAAGCGCGCTCGAAGAGGCCCGAGCACACCTTGAACTCCTGCGCAATGATGCCGAGGCAATGAAATACCACGAACGTGACATCGCGCGCATGCTGCTGTGGATTCACACTGCGCGCGAGGGCATGGACGCGAAGCAGATCGTGGAGCTGTTCGAAGCCCTGAGCGAACGGCATCCGGACATTGTCATTCCCTTCGACAAGATTCTGAAAGTGGCCGCCGCCTACCGGCAGATGGGAGAATTTGAACGCGCGTGGCTGGTTTATCGCGCCACCATGGAGAGCAGCTTTGTGAGTGATGCGGGCGTGAGCGCGGCGCTGGAAGCCGCAGGAGATTTCCCCGGCAGTGCGGAGCATCAGACCGGCCTGTGGATGGAATACCCGGATGGCGCGGACAGCCTGCTGGCCTTCTTCAGTCTGGCCCAGCGCTTCCAGGAACTGGCCTCCAATCCCACCACGGTGCCACTGCGCCCTGGAGCGGCGAAATGGACGAAGAATCAGCTGCTGGAGCGCAGCCGCGATCTGCTGCGGCGTGTGCTGACGCTGTATGCGAAGGACGATCTGGCGGACGACGCCGCCTTCAGCCTGGCCAATGTGTTCTTTGACCTCAAGGACTACAAGAGCGTGGTGCAGACTGCCGGGAATGCCGCAACGACATTCACGAAAAGCAGCTTTTTGAACAACTTCCACTACATGACAGCGTTGGGCCGCTTCTGGCAGTATCAGTTTCCCGAAGCCCTCGCAGCAGCCGCGCCGGTGGCCGCAGGCAGCAGCGACGATGCGCCCAATGCGCGCTACATCACCGCGCAGATCCATCACGCACAGGGCAAGTTTGCCGAGGCGGTTCGCTGGTATGAGAAAGTGAAGGACGAGTTTGATGACGCCCGTGAGTCCATCTCCATGCTGCAGGAGAAAGCGGTGAAGCTTCCCTTTGCCACACGGGCAAAACCCGGAGAACCGGTGAAGCTCGAACTGGAGCACCGCAACGTGAAGGAGGCTGCGCTGCTGATCTACCGAGTGGATTTGATGAAGCTGCAGGATCGGCAGAAAGACCTGAGCAGCGTCGGCAGCGTGAATCTCTCTGGCATCACTCCGCAGGCGGAAATGAAGGTGCTTTTGGGCGATGGCATGGATTACGCCTGGAAAAAGCGATCCATCGAGCTGCCACTGAAGGAAGAAGGTGCCTACCTCGTGATCTGCCGTGGCGACTCGCAGATGACCAGCAGCCTGGTGCTGCTCACCACTCTGGACATGGAAGTGCACGAGGACGCGCAAAACGGTGCCGTGCGCGTGCAGGTACGCGACACTGTGCGCAATGCCTACGTGGCCGATGCGGACATCGCCGCCTATGACACCAGCGGAGCCGCGCAGCCGCAGAAGGGCCGTACCGATCCACGCGGGGCATTCAATGCCTCCGGCATCCACGGGCAGGCCGTCGTCGTGGTGAAGCTTGGCGGCTCCCGCTATGCGGTGTTTCGCAGCAGCGGCAATCTGATGCCGCTGGCCGCAGATGCTGCCCTTGACCGGCCACCAAACGCGTCTGCTCCCACCCAGCAAGGGCGCGTTTTCCCCGGCCACGGCAACGCCACCGGAGACAGCAAGGCATCCGGTAAACCTGAGGGTAAGGACGCCTACCTCTTCAATGTGCGTGGCAAACTCGACGCCAACAATTTGGACAACCGCAATGCCTGGTCTGAGAAGCTCAAAAACGAAGGCAAGGGGGTCAAGGCGGAGAAGGCCTTCAAGAAATGAGCATTTCTCCCCCTTGCATGCGCTTCATCCTGAGTTCTGTTTCACCCATGCACCGCCATTGGCATCCCATTCTCTGCGTCTTGCTTCTCGCCTCCTGCGCCACACCACCCGATTCGGAAACCAAGCCGATGGGCGAAAACGTCCTGAGCAAGGACGCCATCCACGCCGCCAAGCATGGCCCCGTCGATTTCGTGGCGCATGTGAAGCCGGTGCTGGAGGCCAAGTGCGTCATGTGCCACAACCGCCAGGCGCTGCCCGGCCACATGAGCCTGGCCAGCCGCTCCGAAGCCCAGCGTACCAAGACCCTCGGCACCTACATCGTCCCGGGTCACCCGGAGACCAGCCTGCTTGTGACCAATGTGAAGACCGTGCATCAAAACGTCAGCGTCATGCCCGCCGTGGGCGAGCGCCTGACCCAGGACGAGTATGCCATAATCAACAAATGGGTGAAGGAAGGCGCGGTCTGGCCGGCGGGCAAAGCGGGCACGCTGAAGATCATCCGGTAATCACAATTTCCGATCTTAGGCATACGCAATTCGTCTTGGCCCCTCGGACTGGTCATGCTCTACTGGCCGCATGGCAGACCATCGCGCCCTCATTTCCAATCCCGCAGACCTCAAGCCCGCCACCGCCTGGAACGAGACGGTCTGGGCCTACACCAGCGAGGAGGAACTCGTCGATCACACCTCGAAGGCCCGGCTCTGCGTGGCCACGCTGCTGCCCTTCAAGGACAAGAAGCCGGACTGGGACGGCTTCACCAAAAGCGTGCGCTGGATGCAGCAATGCGGCGAGCACTACGGTGTAGAAATGGTCTTCGTGCTCAATGCGGACACGGGCTACATCTTTGATCTCAGCAACGAATTGTACGCCGAGGTGCTGAAGCGCTTCCGCGCGGAATTTCCAGATCAGCGTTTCATCGCCGGAGTGACGGCACGCGGTGCGGGAAACGACACCGCCTTCAAAGCTGAGCGCTACTGGCCGCTGTTGGACATCGCGCAGGAGCATGACAACTGCGAGATGATGATCATGACGAGCAAGCTGCTCAACACGCTGGAGAACGAACCTCGCCGCGATGCGTACTTCCAGATTGCCGAGCATCTGATCCGCCCCGGCCTCGCGCATGCGCTGGAGCCTTCCTTTGTGCCCTGGGCCACGCCGTTTGATCCGTGGCTGTTCCACCAGATCGCGCTGCATCCGGCCTATGTCGGCGGCAAGGTCAGCACGCTGGACGAGCCGCACTTCCACTACTGGGCCGCCATGTGCAAAGGGCTGAACCTGCCCTTCTCCCCACACAGCGGCGACGACTACGGCATCGCCACCGCCATCAAGCTCGGCCTGCCGCTGCTCATCGGTGCCGGCGTCAGTGCCTGCCCGCTGATCTGCGCCGCGCGCGACATGTGGCTGCTGGACAGCGTGGCCGACAAGAAATTCAAGACCGGCACCGGCCGCTTTGACACGCGAGTGTATAAACTCTTCGAAGCCTTCCAGTCCTTCGAAGACCTCGTCTTCCGCCTCGACGACCGCATGAGCGCCTCCCCCTACAAGCACAGCACAGCGCACGTGCTGCATCAACTCGGCCTCATCGACTCCCCCGAAGCGCACCCCGACTGCAAAGACCTGCGCGGCGCGGATGAAGCGCAGCGCATGGCGGAGGCGATGCGCAGGCCGAAGCGCCTGGCACAGAAGCTGGGGATTCCTTATTTCGGATCTTGATCCGCAGAAGTGCTGGGAAGCTGGCCGAAAGGATCTGCTGTGCCTTGGGCAGCGGGGACAAACGGATCCGGGACCATCCTCGGCTCCTTGGCCAGTTCATCCCACCATTCGAGGTAACGCCGGAAAGGCGGGCCCAGGTATTCGTGTTCAAAGAGTGGCCGCAAGGGACTGTAAACCGAATACACTGCATTCTTTAGCCGCGGACGTCGGCGGCACCACACCGATTGCTCAAGAACGCAGCCCACCGGTCCAGCGCTCAGCACGTAAAGCACCGGCAGGACTGCGAGGATGGTGGCGCTCACTGCCGTCCTGGAGCTTTTTCTGGGAGGGGCTTCATCCATCGCAGATAACTCTGCCATGAAAGGTCTGCATTTGGCAAGACTGGATGTCAGCCTTCGTTTTACTGCCGTGTCTGGAGGGAGGCTTTGCCAAAGCGCATGAGAGACGTGTTCACACGCCCGCTGAAATCAGCGCATGGCCAGTCCCAACCAGCATCCGACGTAGGCCAAGAGCGGGTCTTTGAAAGAAGTGTTTTCACCCAGCCAGATAAGAGGCTGGTAAAAAGCCGCCGCGTAATGATTCGCGGTCATGGGTGCATGGTATTTTGTCATAAGATACAGCACGGGCCTGATGCTGAGCACGTAAACCAACGTCAGCGCCAGGAGAAGAGCCATGAGGCCTGCGGCATTTCTGTCCGGTTTATGTCGGAAGTCTTCGCTCATCAGTTATAATGTCAGGGCCAGACGAGGTCCTTGGATCGAATCAAGCTCACTTCCTGGCCAGTCGCTCCCACCACCCCAAATAATACTCAAGCGGCTCCTTCAAAAACGTGTGCGCGTGCAGCCAAAACATTGGCGCATAAAATGCCTGGGCAGCCTTTTCCATCGATTTCAAGGAGTGATATCTGCCAAATACAAAGGCGACTGGCCCCATGCTGAGAGCATAGAGCAGTGGCAGCGCCAGGACTACAACTGTAATGGCGGACGAATTCGAGGTCTGCCGTGAGTTGTCTGTGTCGTCGTTCATGGCTGGGCAATGTATTCACGCTCACCCCAAAGAGGCAGGCATTATTTTCAATTGTTTGGCGGTGATAATTAGCAGGCTGGCTGTCGTGTTTGTTTCGATGGTGAACTTTCGATACCCGTTTGGCCCAGGTTCCTCATGTCCATGAAGAATTGAGTTGGGGCCTTGAAATGCGAGATTGAGTTGCAGCTCGGCGGAGAGGCAGTCCTGAAAAACCAATCTGTGGAGAGCACTTTCTTGCGATGAATAGTCGAGGATATAGTCCACCAGCAGCTCAACCTCGTAGGCTGAGTTGACGAGGGCTTGAACGATCAAAGAATCGTTCAAATTGAGCTCAGCTATGTCGGATACATCCATTTTAGAGACAGCAATCGCCCCCATCATTTCAACTCTCGGCTGCAAAAGGTCCCAAAATCGCCTCCATCATCCGCAGCGCCTCACAGTTCGGCTTCACGTCATGCACGCGCACGATGCGTGCGCCGTGCTCACGCGCATAGGCGCTGAGGGCGATGGTGGGCCAGAAGCGGTCTTCCATGGCGTCGGAGTGCATGACGCGGGCGATCATGGACTTGCGTGAGACACCGACGAGCAGGGGCCGCTGCGTGGCGAGCTGCGGCAGTTCGCGCATGAGCGTGAGATTGTGCTCCAGCGTTTTACCGAAACCGAAACCGGGATCCAGCACGATGCGTTCGGGGTCGATGCCTTCGTTTTCCAGCACCCGCAGGCGGTTTGCAAAGTAGTCCGCCACGGCAGCAACGACATCGTCGTACTGCGGATGCGCCTGCATGGTCTGCGGCGTGCCGGTCATGTGCATGACGACTAGGCCTGCTTTGGATTCCGCAGCCACGCGCGGCATGGCGGCATCGCCACGCAGTCCCGTAACGTCATTGATGATGTCCGCCCCGGCATCCAGCGCGGCGCGGGCCACGCTGGCCTTCATGGTGTCGATGGAAATGAGCGCCTTGGTTTGTGAGCGCACGGCGCGGATCACGGGCAGCACGCGGTGCAGCTCTTCCGTTTCGCTCACGGGCTCGGCCCCCGGACGGGTGGATTCGCCGCCGATGTCCAGGATGTCCGCCCCTTCCGCCAGCAGCGCGAAGGCATGCTCCACGGCGCGGCCGGGATCATTGAAGCGGCCGCCGTCCGAAAAGCTGTCGGGCGTGACATTGACAATGCCCATGATGAGACCGCGATGGGTGAGATCGAGATCGTGGTTGCCAAATCGCCAGCGAAACATGGGTGGTGCGGGCGGCTCAGCCCGATGCCGGGTATGTTGAGTTGGAACGGGGGTCCGCCAAGTGGAAAAGTACGCGGAAAAACAGCCCGTGATATTGCCCGCACCGTTTTCCCGCTGCATGGTTTGAGGATGAAGCTCAACCCGGCCACCCTGCTGATCATCCTCCTCGCGCTCGGAGGTGCGGCGGCATTGTTTCTGGCGGGAGTGAAACCGGAGCCGCCGCCAGCGGTCAGCGTGCAGCCCCCGGTGGCTGCGGTGAAACAAGAAGCGCCACCGATCGACGTCACCAACAAGGCGGTGGAAGATCTCAAGAAGCAGATCGTGCTGCTGGAAGGCCAGATCGAATATCTCCAGGGCCAGAATGACGCCCTGAAGGATGAGAATGCGCAGCTAATTCAGAAACTCGGCATGCTGGGCATGAAGGACGCGCCCAAGATGACGCCGAAGGATGATGATGCGCCGCCGGACTTCGTGGGCATGGGCTTGGAGATGATGAAAATGCGCAAGCTCCATGCGCTGCCCCTCGTCACGACGGCGGTCAGCCAGGAGGAAGTAGAAAAAATCATCCTGGCATGGTTGAAACGCCAGCAGCCGAATGAAGAGGGAAAAAAACTTGCGCGCGGACTCGCTGCGCTGGGCTGGATTCCTGAAGCGATTGATCCCCTGCCGCTGCGCGCCGCACTCATGGCCCGCCAGTTGGGCGGCTGGTATGATGAAGAGTCGGAGACCATGCTCACGATTGATCCACCCACGGCTTCCGGTCCTGCTGTGACTTCGAACGAGCCGCTGGGCATCGCCTTCGGGCAACTGCTGCGCGAATACGGCAGCATTTTGTATCAGCCTCAGCATGGCCCCATGAAGACCGACATGCGGCTGGCTCGGGATTCATTGATCGCAGGAGATGCGGCGCTCACGCGGTTCCTGCACTCCCTGCAAAACCCGGCTTCCGAGTTGAAGGATGATCTGCCTGCGGAAGACCCCGATCACCCGATCAACCAGGTGCCCATGCCGGCTTACCTGCGGGAGCTGGCGCTGTTCCCTTTCAGCCGGGGGTTTGATTTTGCCCAGACCCTGCACAGCGCCGGCAGCTTCCAGCAGCTCAATGCCGCCTACAGCCGCCCGCCCACCAGCACGGCGGAGGTCATCGAGCCGGAAGTGTATCTCGATCAGGAGCGCCCCGCTCTGGTGGAAATCCAACTGGGCGAAGTGAAGCTCAAGAACGTGCTGCCGTATCTCGATGACTGCCTTGGCAAGTTCGCCTGCGCCACAGCCCTGCGCACCTACAACACCGATGAAGACGCCGCGCTCGGCGCACGCGGGCTGGTGGCGGATCGCCTGCTGTCCTGGGTGGCGGATGGCGGTGCCAAACGCGATCACGCCGCATGGCAGACACTCTTCATGGACAAGTCTTCCGCTGATGCCTTTTTCAAGGCCATGCTGAACTGCCTGAAGGAACGCTACAAAACACAGGGCACAGGCGAGTTCACTGCGCAGGGCCGGTTTGTCAGCCTGCTGCGCAATCGCGCGGACGCGGGTGTGGTGCTGATTGAAGCGGCCAGCGAAGAAGCCAGGGCCGCATTGAAACTATTGATGAAGTGATGACCGCAAAAAATGTTCTCTATTCAGGCCGCGTCCAGGGCGTGGGCTTTCGCTACAGCACGAAACGCATCGCCTCGGGCTTTGATGTGACCGGCTGGGTCAAAAATCTGCCCGATGGCCGCGTGGAAATGCTGGCGCAGTCGTTGGAATCCGATGAGCTCGACGCATTCCTCGAAGACATCCAGCAGAGCAGCCTGGGCTCTCACATCAAACAACGAGAGGTCAAAGCCATTGCCGCAGAGCCAAACTTGCGTGGATTCAGCATTCTGCGTGATTAACCTGTCCCAATCCGTATGAGCGACACGCCCGCAGTTTCCGTCAACCACCTGACCAAGGTCTTCAAAGGCCACCTTGGCAAAGGGGCCTTTCGCGCCGTGCATGATGTCTCATTCACCGTGCAGCCAGGCGAAGTCTATGGCCTCATCGGTCCTAATGGATCGGGCAAATCCACGACGATGAAGGCCATCCTGGGCCTGCTGAATGCGACCGAAGGCGACACCCGCATCTTTGGCATCCCGAGCATGGAAGTGGCCAGCCGCCGCAGTGTGGGCTTCCTGCCGGAGAACCCCTATTTCTACAAGCACCTGACCGGACGCGAGACCCTGCACTTCTACGGCAAATTGTGTGGCATGAGCGGGGATGAACTAAAATCCCGCGCGGAGGAAATGCTGGCGCTGACCGGACTGGAAGATGCGGCCACCCGGCGCGTGGGCGGTTATTCCAAAGGCATGCTGCAGCGCCTCGGCCTTGCACAGGCGCTGATCCACGAGCCACGGCTGCTCGTACTGGATGAACCCACCGCAGGGGTGGACCCCTCCGGCTCGCGCATCATCCGGGATCTGATCATCGAGTTTCGCACTCGTGGCATCACGGTGCTGGTGACATCCCATCTGCTGGAACAGATGCAGGAGGTGTGCGACCGCGTAGGCATCATGGCGCATGGGCGCATGGTGCGCGAAGGGCGGCTGAACGAGCTGATCGCGGTGGAAAATCAAACCGAGCTGGTTCTTGAAAACGCCTCCCCTGACCTGCTGGCGAAAATCGATGCACTGGTGAAGGCCGAAGGCGGCGGCACGCGCCTGCTGCGCAGCGGCCACCCGCGCACAACGCTGGAACGCCTGTTCATTGAAGCCACGAACGAACCCAAAAAACCATGAGCCAAGCCTCCCCAAGTTCTGCCGCCGCCTCCGTGGCTCCGGTGCGCTTCTCACCCAAGCGCGTGTGGACGCTGGCCTATGCGACGATGACGCAGCTCATGCGGATGAAGATCCTGCCTTTCCTGCTGCTGTTTTGCGCGCTGGTGGCGGCCATGGGCTTTGGCTTTTCCACCATCAATCCCGAGCAGCAGCTCAGCCAGTTCAAGACCATGTCCCTCGGCGTGCTGCAGGTGTTCAGCATCGTCTTCGGCATTGTGGCCACCGCTTTGCTGCTGCCCAAAGACATGGAGGACCGCACCCTCTACACCATCCTCTCCAAGCCGGTGCCGCGCTTTGACTACCTGCTCGGCAAGCTTCTCGGAGTGCTGATGCTCATCGCCTCAGGCCTCGTCATCATTGATGCCGTGCTGAGCCTGATCTTGTGGCTGCAGCAGTCCATGCTGTTCACCTCCGCCGTCTCCCAGCTGCATTCGGAAAACCAGGATTCGCCCGAGGCGGTGGCCCAGATCCGCGAAATCGTCGCCAGACAAGGACTCACCTGGAACCTGCACTGGGCGGTGTGGGCCATCTTCCTGAAAGCCGCCGTGGTGACCACCGTGGCCCTGCTGCTGTCCTGCATCGCGAGTTCGACGCTCTTCACCATCGTCATCACCTTTTGCATCACCATCATCGGCCATGGTCATGCCATGATCCGCGAGTTCGTGTTTCAGCCCAATCTCGGCAGCACTGCCACGCGCATCGCCACCTTTCTGCTGGCCACCATCTGCCCCGACCTGGCACAATTCGACGTGGTGGACAGCGTGGCGAATGGCGAGATCGTTCCCTGGGCGGCGGTGTATGAAATGACCGGCATCGCAGCGCTCTATATGACGGTGTACCTCTTCGTCACTCACCTGGTCTTTGTGGAGAAGGAGCTATGAAACGAAAACTCCAGGCTGCCGCCGTCCTGCTGATTTTTGGTGTGCTGAAACTGCCGCTGGAGCAGCGGGTGACGCATGATCTGCGCACGATGCATCTGGTGGATGCGCCGCTGCATCTGGGCGTGAAGGGCAACATGGGACAGATGGGCCTCGCCGCGGCGTTCGGCGGTTTGCGCGGGCTCATCGCCACCATTTTCCAGCTGCGTGCCCATGTGGAGTTCACCCGGGTGAACTGGGCGCAGGTGGACAAATACTATGGGTTCGTGACCGAACTCCAGCCGCGCAACGCCCGCTACTGGGAGGAGGCTTCCTGGCACATGGCCTACAATGCGGCCTCGTATTATCTCTACAACAAGGAGCTGAAGCCGGCGCTGCGGGGGCAGTTGTTCCATGACTATATCCAGCGCGGCACCGATATTCTGAACGAAGGATTGAAGCTGATGCCGGACAATGCCCGACTGTGGCAAAAGCTGGGAGACCTGCACTGGAACCGCAGCAAGGACTTCAAGGCCTCGGGCGATGCCTACCTGAACTCATTTCAGCATGGCGGACTGAACTTCACCGAGCGCTTCGCTGGCTTTGCCTATGCGCAGTCCAACGACCCGGCCTCGTGGGCCAAGGGCTACGCCATTTTGAAAAAGCTCTATGACGAGAGAAAGGCGACCCCAGGTTTGATCGAATTCCTCAAGATGCTGGAACAAAATCTCCACATCCCGGCCTCCCAGCGAATTCCGGATTCAGCCCCGGTAAGACAGACACCCGACCCACAGGCGGGTCCCCTGCGTTGATAGGCCAGCAGCCTAGCTTGGTTGACATCCGATACTTTCGGGTGAATTTTCACATTGTTCCAACCAATGCCTGCCAAAATAGACATCCCCCGCAAGTCGATCTACCGCCTTTCGATCTACCAGCGCTGCCTGCAGCGTCTGCGTGAGAACCAGGTGGACACCGTGTCGTCTGCCGCGCTGGCAAAAGCGGCCGGGGTGAAGTCCACGCAGTTGAGGAAGGATCTGGCGTATTTCGGCCAGCTCGGCACCCGAGGTCTGGGATACAATGTGGACGCCCTCAGCGGCACCATCGGGGATGTGCTGGGGCAGAACAAATTGCAGCCGGTGATTCTGGTGGGCGTCGGCAATCTCGGTTCGGCTCTGCTGCGCTACGGCGGCTTCCGCAAGGAGGGATTCGAAGTGGCTGCGGCATTTGACCTCGCCCCCCGCAAGGTGCCTCAGATCAGCGTGCCCGTGCTGCCGATGACTGAGATGGCCGAATTCATTCGCCGCCAGAATGTGAAAATGGCCATCCTCACCGTGCCCGCCAGCAATGCGCAATCGGTGGTCAACGATCTGGTGCAGCACGGCATCCAGGCCATCCTGAACTTTTCGCCGACCGTCCTCGATGTGCCGGAGCACGTCGTCGTCAACAGCGTGGATCTGGCCGTGGAGCTGGAAAATTTGAGCTACTTCATCCGCTGATCCTCCTGGGAGCGCGGCATTCCAATGCCGCTCTGGTCGGGAGCCGATAAAGCTTGTCGAGCATCAAGCATCCAACGCAAAGGCCCCCGAATGGCCGCGAATAATCACGAAGGGCGCTGGGCTGGACTCTGATTCACGGTTATTCGCAGACATTCTTCTGCATTCGCGTTTTCACGACTGAGAATGAGTTGAAGCAATCGCGCTGTGGCATGCGTTGATGTCGGACTCACCATCCGACCCTCACCATGCTCCGACTTCTCGCTGCTCTCTTTACCCTCGCCACCACCGCCTCTGCGGCCCATCCGTTTCTCTGCTGCGACTACGGTGGCGGCAAGGTCTGCGTGGTCTCCGCCGAAGGGAAAATCGAGTGGCAGTGGGACTGCAAGGCCCCGCAGGACTGCTGGAAGCTGCCGAATGGAAACTACCTCTTCTGCTTTGTCAGCGGGGCGCTGGAAGTGACGCCGGACAAGAAGGTCGTGTGGGAGTACAAGGCACCGACGGATGTGAAGGTGGAGGTGCATTCCTGCCAGCCGCTGCCGGATGGCAAGGTGATGATCGTGGAATGTGGAACCAGCCGCATCATTGAGGTGGATCGCGCCGGCAAGATCGCCAAGGAGATCAAGCTGACCGCAGCGCCAGAGATCAAGCTGCACAACCAGTTTCGCGGCACGCGCAAACTCGCCAACGGCCACTACCTCGTCTGCTTCAAAGGCGAAGGCAAAATCGTCGAACTCGATGGCGAAGGCAAAGTGCTGCGCCAGATCAAGGTGCCGGGAGATCCGCATGAAGTCGTGCCACTGCCCGAGGGCGGCATGCTCATCACCTGCGGCGATGGCCATCAGGTGCGCGAACTCGATGCCAAAGAAAACGTGGTGTGGGAGCTCGCTGAAAACGATATCCCCGGCTACACCCTGCGCCTCATGGCCGGCTGCCAGCGCCTGCCCAATGGCAACACCGTCTTCTGCGTCTATCTAGGCCACGGCCACATCGGCGAGCAGGCCCAGGTCATCGAAGTCACGCGCGACAAAAAGATCGTCTGGGACGTGGCCGACCACGCGCAATTCAAGACGATCAATCAGATCATGCTGCTGGATGTGCCCGGAGACGTGACGAAGGGGGAGGTGCTGCGCTAATTCACCACGTCCGGTCGTAGGTTGGGTGTGTTTGGCGCGCAGAACCGTCCTTCGTCCCACAGCACTCTCCGCCAAACCGCCCGACTACCAGGACGTTCGAACGCCCTAGAGTTTGCAGCACGCTCATGGACGGGCGGGCTGTCGCCACACCCATCCTGCTATGAGGGCTCTGTCAAAGGTGTGTTGTTGTTTTCTTTGTCTTTCGTTTTTTTGGGACTTCTGCGGCGAGTGATTCGCCT
>JAFLEI010000011.1 GCA_017301975.1 Verrucomicrobiota bacterium | reverse complement strand
CAGCGGGAGTGGCCCTCTCGGTGGTACTGCCAGTCACGGTGGATCGCGAGAGTTTTGACTCGGTCATTGATGCGGCGGAGGTTTACTCGGACAATGCCGAATACCTGATCGCCCATCTGGTGACTAGCTGCTACGACGAAGACGACAAGGTCTGGGACACGAGCTATGCCGCACGCGTGATGGACATGTTTGAAGCGGTGGAACTGCACATCCCGGAAATCACCTTCCAGGCCGAGCTGAGCACGGAGCGCATGAGCCTGGACAGCGCCCTGCAGATGGACGATGCCGAAGAACGCCTGGGCAAGGAATACACCAAGTGGCAGCGCCGCGTGATGGGCCAGGTGGACAGCGCCCGCCAGTATCTGTTTGGTGACGCCTTCCGCCCCACCACGGCCCCCAAGACCGCCAAGCCGGTGCGCAAGAGCAAATCCAAGCTCGCAGCTTAACCCCAAAACTGAAGCTACTCGAACAATTCGGGATAGTTCCGATCCGCCACAGCCCGGCTGAGAGCCCGTATCTCGGCCGGGCTGGTGCATTTCAGGACGGCTTGCGCCAGAGCCTCGCACTCGGGGACATCCAGACGCCGCACGGCATGCTTCACGCGTGCGATCTGTGTGGTGGCCACACTGAGTTCATTCAAGCCGAGGCCGATCATCAAAGGGGTCAGGGAGAGGTCCGAAGCCATTTCACCGCACATGCCGACGCGGATGCCGGCCGCACGGGCCGCCGTGACGGACATGCCGATGAGCCGCAACACCGCAGGATGGGTGGGCTGGTAGAGCTTTGCCACCCGGTCATTGAGGCGGTCCACCGCAATGGTGTATTGAATCAGGTCGTTCGTACCGAGGCTGAGGAAATCGACTTCCGCCGCGATCAGATCCGCTGACAGCGCCGCGCTGGGGATCTCGATCATGGCACCGATTTCGATCTCGTCCGGGACGTCCACGCCTTCCGCCGTGAGCTCGTCCGCGCAGTCGTTGAGGACGGCTTTCGCCTCCAGGACCTCCTGCACGCCGGAGACCATCGGGAACATGATGCCCACGCGTCCATGCACGGCAGCGCGCAGCAGGGCACGAAGCTGACGTTTGAAGAGATCCAGGCGGCCCAGCGAGAGCCGGATGCCGCGCCAGCCGAGGAAGGGATTGGGCTCCGGGTCCAAGGCGATGCGCTCGTCCACCTTGTCACCGCCGAGGTCCAAGGTGCGGAACACCACGCGCTTGGGAGCCTGGGATTTGACCACTTTGGCGTAGGCCGTGGCGAGCTGGTCTTCCGTGGCGTCCGGGTTTTCCAGATGCAGGAACTCTGTGCGGAACAGCCCCACCTCCTCGGCACCGCTGTCCTCCACGATCTTCATTTCCTCGATGAATTCGGCATTGGCACCGACGCAGATGGCGGTGCCGCAGCGCGTGAGGGAGGGCTTGTGGCGTTCGAGTTGAAAGACGTCTTCGCGGCGTTCTGCCTGCTCCTCCCGGAGGCGGTACCGTGCCAGGGTTTCAGCGCTGGGATTTTGAATCAGCAGTCCGCCTTCGCCATCGAGCAGGACGGTGTCACCGCTGTGGAGTTCATCGCAGATGCCGTGGAGCCGGACCACCGCCGGCAGGGCCAGGGAGCGGGCGATGATGGCGGCATGGGACACGGCGCTGCCCGTCTCCAGGGCAAAGCCGAGGACCTTGCTGCGATCCAACTGCACGGTGTCGGAAGGCGTCAGATCATGCGCCACGACGATGACGGGCTCATCAAACATCGGGTGATCGAGGAGCTCGCCGCGCAGATGGCGCATGACGCGATGCGTCACGTCCTTCACGTCCAGAAAGCGTTCGCGCAAATAGGTGTCCGAGAGGCCGCGGAGGGCGTCCATGTGCTTGCACATGAGCTTGTAGTAGGCCCAGTCCACGCAGACCTGCTGCTCGCGCACGATTTTTTCCGTCTGCTTTAGAATCGTGGAATCCTGCAGGATCAGGAGATGGGTCTCAAAGATCTCGCTCTCGGCGCTGCCGTGCTCCCCGGCCATGACGCGCTGCAATTCCTCGATTTCCTTGGCGGTGACGGCCAGGGCGGCATGAAGGCGCTCCATCTGCTGGGCTTCCGTCCCGGGCTCGATGCTATCCTCATCCGGCTCGTCAAAATGATCCTTAAGCACATGCACCACCGCATGCGCGACCCCATCGGACACTGCGGTGCCGGTCCAGGTTTTTTCTTGCAAGGGGAGGGATGAAATCATGTCCGCCCCTACCTTTCATGAGGACGAAGCATTTGGCAAACGCCACGGTGCATCAAACTGCGGCCAGAACCTTTTCCATGCGCTTTTTCAGGGCGGCAGCCTTGCCTTCCTCGCCAATAATCTCCAGCATGGCGACGTAATCGGTGCCGATGGCCTCGTAGCTGCGTGCTTCCTGGGGGAGTTGGGCTTCCAGGATCCTCAGGCTTTTCTCAAAGTGCTGCTGCGCCGCGTCATTGTCCTTCAATTCATGGCATGCCGTGGCGAGATTGCACAAGGACTGGGCCACATCCCGATGATTCTCCCCAAGGACCTGGATGCGGATCTGCAGGCCATCCTCGAACATTTCCTTGGCCTGGTCTGGAAATCCGGCGGCGTAGTAAAGGCTGCCCAAATTGTTGAACACACAGGCCACGGACTCGGACTGGCGGCCGCGCTTGTTTTCCAGCGTCTCAAGCGAGCGCAGGTAGTGCTGCTCCGCCAAGGCAAACTTGTCCATGCACTTGTAGGTCATGGCCAGGTTGTTGCGGAGCTGGGCAGCGACCTCGACGTTATCACCTCCCAAGGCCTCGTGGTTGCTGATGGCCTCCTCATAAAATGGCAGGGATTCCGTCTCCCGGCCGGTGAAATCGAGAAGGGTCGCAAGGCTGGTCCTGACATTCGCCATCACGTCTGCGGGCAGTTCCAGGTCCTTCCCCTCCTCCAAGGCTTCGCGGAAGGTCGCCTCGGCACCGGCGAAGTCTTCCGCCTCGCGCTGGGCATCTCCCAGAGCCTGAAGAGCACGAACCAGACCAGGAGCTTTGCCGGGGAATTCCTTTGCTGCTTCACGCTGAACCTCCACCGCCTTGCGAGCGGCATGGATGACAGAATCGGCAGTGGCAGCTGAAGAAGTGATTTCGGGCATGATCTCGACAAAAAACGGGTCGGGGTGGTGGAAGCGTACCTTCGTGGACAGAGCGGCCCCCCGTCAAGTGCCGCGTTTGTCCCAAAGCACAAAACTCGGAGGCGAGGCCTTTGGAGGAAGGTTTGCAGAGGCCCTTTCCAGTGCAAGCGACGAACCCGGCCATTTAAAGGAGTCCTTAGGCCCGAGTAAAACACGTGGCAGTTGTTACAGCGGAGGGAGGGTCGCACCTTTGGCATTCGCGCCAACCCATGGTTGCATTTTTCACTTATACAACACAATCCTTATTCTTATAATGAAACTCATTTTCAACTACCACCCACCCGCGCTTCGCGCTCTTTTGGAGCGGGCATGCCGCCGGAGTGTCTGCCATGCTGTGCTGCTGGCGGGAGCCTTGCTGCTGACCGAAGTGACAGGCCATGCCGATCCTTCGCCCGCTCCAGCGAGCGCTTTTTGGACGGGAGATCAGGACGGCAACTGGTCCACGAGGAACGGTTTGAACACCAACTGGGCCACTTCGGTGGAAGGAACGACCGACACGACGGCACGTCCAGGATCGATTACGGATGTTTTTTTCTCCGCAACGGGGGCGACCAACCAAACGACGACGCTGGATGCTGGTTTTACCATCAAGAGCCTGACAGTGAATGACACCATCAGCATCGGTGGAAGCAACACGCTGAGTGTCACCGGAGACACCCGCGTGGACAACGGCAGCCTGACGCTGAACAACGGTGTCACCCTGGCCGGAGCGAACAACTTCATCGGCACAGACGTGGGCCAGGCCGGCAGCGTGGTCGTGACAGGAGCAGGATCGCAGTGGACGGCATCCGCCGATTTGAACGTCGGCTTCCAGGGCCAAAACACCAGCCTTGCGGTCTCGGATGGCGGCCGTGTCTCGGCCGATTACACCAAGATCGGCGGGTATGTGGGTTCCAACGGGAACGTGGTCACGGTGACCGATGTGAGTTCCGTGCTCATCAACACCCACGACATCATCGTCGGCTACGGTGGCAACGGCAACAGCCTCATCATCTCCAATGGTGCCTTTGTCACCAACGTCAATGGCTTCATCGGCCATCGCTTTGATGAAAACTCCACCTCAAACAACAACTCCGTGACCGTCACGGACTTCAGCTCGCAGTGGAACAGCACCGGCACCCTCTATGTGGGTGAGTACGGCACGGGCAACAGCCTCCTCATTTCCGCCGGCGGCAAGGTGAACGTCAACTCCCCCAGCCAGGACACTGTCGTGGGAGACCAGGCAGGCTCCACCGGCAACAACGTTACCGTCACGGGCTGGGGCTCGGAATTCTCCAATGGTGCCACTTTCTATCTCGGCAAGTCCGGCGGCAGCAACACGCTGAATGTGCTCGCAGGAGGCCGAATGACGACCAACAACGTCCGCATTGGCGGCAACGCCAGCTCCGACGGCAACACCGCGACGGTGGACGGCACCGGATCCGTCTGGAACGCCACGGGCTCCCAGTTCCGCATCGGTTCCGGCGGCAGCAACAACACCCTCAACATCACCAACGGCGGCACGGTTATCGTCACAACAGGCCTCACCCTGATCAGCCGCGATGTGGGATCGAATGACAACAGTGTGACAATCAGCGGTGCAGGCTCATCGCTTTCGACGGTGAACCTGACCATCGGCCGCAGCGGCACCGGCAACACACTCACCGTGGCGGCCGGCGGCAGTCTGACGGTGACCGGAAGTCCAGCCAACGTGCTGATCGCGGAAAACGCCGACTCGTCCGGAAAGCTGCAGATCGGCGAGGGCGCGGCAGCGGGCACGGTAAACGCTGAAACAATCACGGGCGGAGCCGGCACGGCAGTGGTGGCATTCAACCACACGGACAGCGCCTACACCTTTGCCCCCCAGATCACCGGCACGGCCTCCGTGCAGCAAAACGGCAGCGGAAATACCATCCTCAACACTTCCAGCAACTACACAGGCACCACGGATGTGAATGCCGGCGCACTGGTCGTAAACGGCAACCTCACCGGCGGCGCCACCTTCACCGTGGCCAGTGGTGCTGCGCTGGCCGGCACAGGATCGGTCAGCCTTGCGGCGGACCAGTCCATGTACATCAATGGCGTTCTCAGCGTGGGTGACTTCACCAACCACGGCAATTCGGTCTCCGTCTTTTCCGTGACCACCACCTCCAGCGGCGGCGTGGTGATGGGCGCAGGCAGCGCTATCGTGGTGGATCTTTTCAGCGGCGCAGGCCAGGGCAGCAATATCCACACCAGCTCCGCCGCGGACCAGCTCCGCCTGCACGGCAATCTGGATTCCACCGCCGGTGCCACGCTCTACCTGCAAAATCCCAACGCCATGACAGGCTTCGCCATCGGCGATCAGTGGAAAGTGGTGGATCTCAACAGCGGCGCAGGCACGATCACCGGCACTTTGGGAGTCAATGACAGCGCGCTGGGTCTGGCTGCGCTGGGCTATATCGGCGTGTTTGATTCGAGCACCGGCATTGTCAGCATTGTCGACCACCGTGCGGAGTTCAGCGCCTCCAACAGCGGCCTGCCCATGGCCAATGCCCAGAACCAGTCGATCATCAGCGGCATGCAGACAGCCACCGGTGACGTGAACAACCACCTCTTCAATCTGCGCAACGGCGGCGGGGAAGAAAGCTCTGACGGCAGCATTGCCTCCTCCCTGGATGAGGGTGTGATCGTCGGTGAGGGAGACGGCCCCGAAAACCCCATCGCGAAGCGTGTCAAACGCAGCCGCCAGTGGGAAGTCTACACCACGGTGAACTACGGCAACGTTCGTCTGAGCCCCATCAACAATCAGGCGGGTGTGCAGGTGGATTCCTGGGCTTCCAGCGTCGGCCTCGATCGTCACCTTTCCCGTGGTCTGACCCTTGGATTTGCTGTCACGTTTCTACAGAGCACTCAGACGTACACCGGCGGCCTCGGCAAGCTGGATCTGGAAGGCCCCACCCTCTCGGCCTACCTCTCCTACGTGCGTAAAAACTACTGGGGCAGCCTGCTTTACAGCTTTGGCGATTACGACCTCGGCACGCACCGCAATCCCGGCTTTGGGCTGCCCGTCGCGCTTGGCTCCACCCGGAGCTTCACCCATGCCGTTCAATACAACACGGGCTGGAATTTCCGCTTCCAAAACGACACCCTCGTGACGGGTCCGTTTGCAGGCATCGACTACCTCCACGGCACCGTGGATGCGTACACCGAAACCGGCGGCGGAATCGGCGCGCTGAGCTACGGCAAGCAGACCTTTCAGTCGCTTGTCACGCGCGTCGGCTGGTCCACATCGAAGAGGTTCGACACCACATGGGCTGTCATCACCCCGCAGGTGCGCTTCAGCTATGAGCGGCAGAATTTGAAGAACAACGGCACGAGCGTGCAGGCGATCAACGCCCCCTTCACCGCTGCGGGCGGCAATCAAACTCCTGGGCAGGACTACATGGCGATCGGCGCCGGTGTGAACTTCCAGTTCACCCCGGACTTCAACATGCAGCTGGGCTACCAGACGCAGATCTTCCGCAACAACCTGGAAGCCCACTTCGGCAGTGTGCGCTTCGGTTACAGGTTCTAGGACGAGACGCGAACAAGGCGTTTTTTACAGAGGCGGTGCCACGAAGGCACCGCCTTTTTCGTGTTGGGCGGATGCAGTGAATCCATGAGTTTGGCAAGCCTGGGGGGGGATGGCGCTTCGCCGGCCAGACGGTGGGTTGAGGACGAAGGCCATGCTTTACCCCGCGAAAGCGGTAGCTCCGATGCAGGCTTGCGCCTTGCATCTGCGCGACCGCACTCCAAAAGCGCTGGCGCGGAATCTGAGCGTGGGAAGTCTGAGTTCGACGCTGCTTTTGCTGCCGAAGGACGGTTGAAGACGAAGGCCAAGTTTTACCCCGCGAACGCGGTAGCTCCGATGCAGGCTTGCGCCTTGCGTCTGCGCGACCGCACTCCCAAAGCGCTGGCGGACGCTGATGTCTCTGGTCGAAGAACGCGCGGGATGCAGTTATTTTGGCTCAGGGCTTGAGCCAGTATTCGAAGAAGCGGTAAATCTGTTCGTTGGATTCCTCATTGGGATCGTGCTTTTCGCGGTTCGTCATGGCCACGCGGCTGGTGGCGCCGAGGAGCTGATTCACGGCGATGGCGTGATTGAGGGCCGCCCAGCGCTTGGGAGGGTCTTCGGCGCCGCCGGAGACGAGGAAGGGGCGCGGCGCCATGAGGGCTTCGAGCTCCTGGAGGTCGTGACCTTGTTCTATGAGGGTCTTGTAAGAGCCGGTGCGGGGGCTCTCTGAGCTGACGAGGCCGGGCTTGCGGGTGAGGGCTGAGTCCAGGCCGAGGTACCAGGGTTCCTGATAGTTGATGCTGCCGCGTGTTTCATCAAAGACGATGCCGGGATCGCTCCAGACGGCGCAGGCGTACTTGTCCCAGAGGCAGGAGCCGAAGAGGGACCACTTGCCGCCGTAGGAATGGCCGACGATGCCGATGCGTGCGGGGTCAACCTCAGGCAGCGAGGCGAGCGCCTGCCACATGTTCGCGCTGATGTAGCCGAGGTAGGAGAGGGGCTGGCACTTGGCGGCCTCACTCAGGACGGGCTTGCGCGCATCGCCGCCAGGTGAGCCGATGGATAGTGTGACGAAGCCGCGCCGCGCGAGCTGCCAGGCGAAGTCGCGAAGTGGTTTGGTGCTGAGGCCGGCGCTGGTTTCGGGATCGTAGTAGGGTACGAAGACGGCAGGGCGCTTGCCCTCGTTCGCAGGGAGCAGCAGGTAGCCATCGCCGGTTTGTCCGGGGGCGATTTCGATGCGGATCTTGCGCTGGGTGATGTTTCCTTCCCGCTGGGTGGCCTCCAGCACTTCGATTTTTGGTTTCTCAATGACAGCAGGCCATGCGCCCATGATGGCATGCCAATCGGCGAGGATCTCGGCGCGGCGTCTGGACCAGTCTGCTGGAGTTTTTACCTGCGTGCCGTCCTTGAACACGAGGGGAGATTTGCCGGGAGAGAACTGGCCGGCGAATTCAGCGGGGACACGGGTGAAGGGAAGATCATCGGCATGAGCCAGGACTGCGACGGCCAGCAGACCGGAGAGGAGGAAAGGTTTCATGGAGGTTGGTAATTCAAGAACGTGACTTCGCGGCGGTTCCATGCGGGCAAGTCGGTGGAGGCGGGAATGAATGGCCGCAAAAAAGCGCAAAAAGGTCAACAGATCCTGAGATCAGGGTCCTGATTCTGCTTTGGTAAGTTCCAATGCAGGCTGCAACGCTGGCTTTCCAGAGTGGTTGACCACGGATTACACGGATTGACACGGATGCCTGAGGCTGAGAGTTCAAATTTCCGGTGTCTTTCGTGCCCCCTTAAGAGCTACCAAAGTAGAATTAAGGAGCAAAACACTGACGCGTTCAGCGCGCTACGCGCCCGCTTTCCTGCAGATGCTCGCGGAGGACGCGGACGACTTCCTGGACGACTTCGGGGCGTTCGACGCAGCCGTGCCAGCAGGGGACGATTTTTTCTGACTTTGCGCCTTCGAGATGGGCGCTCCAGTAAGGGACTGCGCCATCGGAGCTTTCAAGGAGGGGTTTACGACCGAACTGTCCGATGATGGAGTGGTAGGGCACGGGAATGGGTACGGCGTTCAGTCCGTCATAGAAAGGATGCTCATTGGAAAGAGTGCCGATGCTAAGGAAGGCGAAGAAGCCCCAGTCGCGAATCCGAGGAGAGAGGGCGTCGGTGTTTCCGGTGAGGAGCTGCTTTGACATCAGCACGGTGTCCACCGGGAGGCGGATGAGCGAGGCGAGGCGGCGTACGATGCCCGCGCCTGCGAGATCGCTGCCACGTTGTGGTGTGGTGATGAAAACCAGACGCTTCACCTCGGGCTGGGGCTTGAATTTGAGCGTGCTGACGAGGCGCTCGCGCACAGGCTCGGAGACGTTCAACTGCTCCGGGGGCTTGCTAAAGATGGCATTCCACAACTTGTCCTGGGGATCGACGGCCTGCATGCGGCTGAGCAGTCCGCCCATGCTGTGGCCGACGAGAACCGTGCGGTTCATGCCGGGATCGTTGTGATCAGGATCGAAGTAGTCCCGGGCCTGCTGCAGGGAGGCGCGCAGGCGTGCGGACGTCTGTGGTACACTCAAGCCGGTGGGGTAGAGAAAGTACCAGGGCTGATACCTGGCGCGCAGCTCGGGGTCTGAGCTGATGGCATTGACCGCGTTCAGCCAGATGTGCGGATCGGACATGAGGCCATGCACGAAGACGACAGGAATGCGCCTGGGGTCATAGCCGTCCATGCAGTAGAGATGGCTGTCTCCCAAGGTGCGCTCGGGATAAAACAACCCCAGCAGTGAAAAGAGGCCGAGGGATTTTTTGGACAGGGCCAGATCTTTGGCGGCGGTGAAATTGGCCGCGAGGAGGCGCTCATCTCTCTGCAACTTCACGGTCTCCACATTGAGGGCATTGTGCAAATGCAGGCGGCAGCGGCGCGGGGTGGCGGGGTCGGCATCGTCGTCCGCCATTTCCAGCACGGCGGTGAGGGTGAGATTGCCACCGTTGGGCGGCAGGAAGGGCTGCTCTTTGCGTGTGGTGTCGGTGCGGTAGATGTGGCCGACGACCGGGACGCCGAGGCCGGGACGCTCCGAGAGCGTGTCGTCTCCGCGTGATTTTTTCCGCGAAGCGAGCAGAAGCTGATCAATCTGCGTGGGCGGCACCTCGGTTTTGGGGGTGGCAACGGTGTCGAGTTCGATCTGGAATGAATTCCGAGCGGAGGCAAACTCTGTGCCGCTCTGCCAGTAGCGCGGGCACTGATGGGCGTCCCATTCACGCAGAAACCTGGCGAGCGCATTTTCATAGCGATCCTCTGCGGCCCGACGTGCGGATGACTTGCCATGCTGCATGGCATCCCAACCTGCGGCGACTTCATCGAGCAGCCCGGCCATATGCCGCTTTTCGCGCGTGGTGAGTTCGGTTTCGGCGCGCGTCACTTCGACACGCAGGACGGAGTGGCAGGAGGCCAACACTCCGCAGAAAACGAAGGCGGAGAGGCGCAGCGCAGCAGTGGGAGGCATCACTTCGGCTCCGTGATCGGAGTCAGCTTGACGTTGCGAATGGCGGCCATGGTGTTGAAGGTGGTCAGCGAGAGCGGCAGGTAGCTTTCGATGGGGCCGGAACGTACGCTGATTTTTTTACCCTCGATGTCCTCGTCGATGATCTGCTTGTCGCCCAGCCAGACGCTGATGTTTTTCGGGGTGACGCGGAGCTTGATGGAATACCACTCGTCATCCTTGTAGCGCTGGTAGGTGGAGGTGTTGTTGTCGGAGGCGTCCATGCTGTCGATGCAGGAGATGCCGGTGACGCTGCCGCCCCAGCCGCCGCAGATGAGGGTGGCGCAGTGTTTGAGATCGCCGACGGGAAAGGTGAGGCCGACGAAGAAATCGACGCCCTGAATCCGCTTGGCATCCAGTGTGATCTCGTAGTTGGTCGTTGGCAGTGCGGCTGCTTTCTTGTAAATGGCACCGCTCACATTCTCCCCCTGATTGATGATCATGAGACCACCCTCCAGTTCCACCTGCCCGCTGCCGCCGACGTCCACGGACTCCCAGTCGTCGAGTGATTTGCCGTTGAAGAGCATGATCTCCTTGGCAGCCTCCGGCTTGGCAGCGGCAGGTTTGTCTTCAGCAGTGGCAAAGGCGGTGCCGAGCACCAGAAGAGCGGTCAGGATCGAGTATTTCATGGCTTCGGCCCGCACCCTCAGCGTGGCATGCCCCACGGTCAAGCTTCACAAAAATCACCTTCACACATGCTCCACCCCGATTTAAAAACCATCATCATCATGGGCGTCTCCGGCAGCGGGAAGTCTGTCATCGGCAGTCTGCTCGCAGCCAGGCTCGACGGCGTCTTTGAAGACGGCGACGATTTCCACCCGGCCAGCAACAAGGCGAAGATGTCCGCCGGAACACCGCTGAATGACGAGGACCGGTGGCCCTGGTATGCGACGCTGCGGCAGCGCATCGAGGACATGCGCCACCTGACGCCGATGTATGTGCTGGCCTGCTCTGCGCTGAAGCCCATTTATCGGGACAAGCTGCGGGCGCATGACCACCCGGAGACGCTGCGCTTTGTGCTGCTGGACGGCACGAAGGAGCTGATCGCCACCCGGCTGGCGGGGCGCAAGGGGCACTTCATGCCGCCCACACTGCTGGACAGCCAGCTGGCCACGCTGGACCCGACGCCTGACATCATTCGTGTTTCCATTGACCAGACGCCCGAGGAGATCGTGAACGACATCATCCAGAAGCTTGAACACTCATGAGTGCCGAAATCCAGCGGCTGTTCTGGGGCTGGAAGGCACCCGTGCTGGATCAGGCCGTGGAGCTGCTGTGCCGCGACTGGGATTCTGCGCGTGCGCTGGATCTCAGCAGCACGCTGCTGCTAGTGCCTAACGGTGAAGCCGGACGCCGGCTGCGTGAGGCGCTGGCGGTGGTGACGAATGAGACGGGGACGGCGGCCATCGTGCCGCATCTCTGGCTGCCGGAGCAGGCGCTGCTGCCGCAGACGCGCCGGTTTGAAGCCGCGACGCCGGTGCAATCACAGATGGCGTGGCAGCGTGCGCTCGAACGAGTGCCGCTGGATTCTCTCACGGCGCTGTTTCCCAAGCCGCCCACTTCGTCCGGCTGGGGCTGGCAGGCGGAGACCGCACGCATGCTGGCGGAGCTGAAAATGCTGCTCGGCACGGGGGGACTGACCTTTGCCGATACAGCCGACCACCCCGCTGCGCAGCGCGAGGCCGCACGCTGGGGGGATCTGGCGAAGATCGAGCGCGTGTACTTCGAGGAGCTTGCGCAGGCCAAGATGGCGGACGCGCAGATGCTCAAGCGCCGGCATGCGCATGAGCCCGCGTTGCCGGAAGGGGTGCGGCACATTATCGTGCTTGCCTCGCCGGATTTGCCGCCGCTGCTGGATGGCTGGATTGCAGGCTGTGCCAGGCGCGGCGTGCAAGTGACCATTGCGATTCATGCCCCGCAGTCGATGGCGCATACCTTTGACGCCTGCGGACGTCCGCTGCCGGAATACTGGGGCGAGGACGCGAAGTGCAGCCTGCCATTTCAAGACAAGCAGATCCATGTGGCGCGTGATCCTGCCACGCAGGCGGCGCTGACGCTGGATCTCATGCGCGAACTGGTGCCGACTGGGCGAACGGCGCTGGGCGTGTGCGATGCGGAGGTCGGCAGCCTGCTGCTGGAAAAGCTCACGCTGGAGGAAGCGCGCAGTTTTGAACCGGGTGGCATTCCGGTGCAGCGTGAGGGCCTGTGGCATGTGCTGGACTGTTTCCGCCTGCTTCTCAGCTCCGGGGCGTGGCGCGCCTTTGCCGCGCTGCTGCGCATTGATGAATTTCGTAAAGCCATCATTCCTGGCAATGAGAGCACTTCCCAACTGCTGCGCGAGACGGATGACTTTGCCGGTGAGCATCTGCCCGTGACACTGGCGCATGCGCTGGAACTGCCGCTGGCGGACAGCCCTGCCCTGCTGCCTGCCGTCAAGAACACGCTTGCCTTGCTTGAATCGCTGCGGCGGCTCACTCCGGCCCGGGCGGCGCGCACGCTGATTTTGAAGCTGCTGGGGGAGCAGGAGTTCAATCCTGATGCGCCCGGCGACCGCGAACGCACGGAGCTGGCCACGGAGTGGCTGCGCATCACGGAAGAACTGGAGCAGGAGGCGCAACGTTTTGGACTGCGGCCGAAAGCCGAGGACACGCTCTCGTTGTCACTGGAATGCCTTGCGCAAAGCCGCCTCGCCGAGCCGCGTGGAGACATTGATCTCGTGCTGCAGGGCTGGCTGGAACTGCTGTGGGAAAAGGCGCCGAACCTGATCGTCACGGGCTTCAATGAAGAGCATGTGCCGGGCATCTTCATCAGCCACCCGTTTCTGCCGGACAGCCTGCGGCAGGCGCTGGGGCTGCCGTGTCAAAACACCCGCTTTGCGCGTGATGCTTTCATTCTCGCCGCGTTGGCGCAGCAGCGCCTGGGTGAACGCGGACGCCTGCGACTGCTGTGCGGACAGTGGAGCGAGAATGGCGATGCTTTGCGCCCCTCGCGGCTGCTGTTTTTATGCGACAATGCGGCGCTGGCGCAGCGGGTGGCCCATCTGTTTCCGAAGGAGGAGGATCAACCGTCCGCCGCCGAGCCGCCGCGCACGCTGGCGTGGAAGCTGCAGCCGGACTGGAGCGCGAAGCCGTTGGAAACGATCTCCCCTTCCCGCCTGCGCGAGTATCTGAGCTGCCCGTTTCGCTACTACCTGAGCTGCACGAAAAGCATGAGCTCCATCGAGACGGACAAGCGTGAGCTGGATGCCGCAGAGTTTGGCAATCTGATTCATCATGCGTTTCATCGGCTGAGCCTGGACCCCGGCATGCGTGACAGCACGCACCCTGCCCATATCGCCGATTGCCTGGAGACGGCGGCACGTGACCGGGTGAGAGAAATCCATGGGCAGCGACCTGCGCCGCTGATCACGCTGCAACTGGAAAGCATTTTGCAGCGGCTGCGAAAGGCGGCGGAGATCGAAGCCAGGAACCGGCAGGAAGGCTGGCAGTGCATTGATGCGGAACTGCTCATCGGTGACAAGGAGGATGCCATGCCCTTCCTCATTGCGGAGGCTCGTTTGAGAGGCCGCATTGACCGGGTGGAGCGCCATGTGGACGGCACGCTGCGCATTGTCGATTTTAAAAGCTCCGACAAACCGCGCACGCCGCAGGAGGCTCATGTCAAAGTGATCACGGCCCGCACGAAGCTGAGCGAGGCGGATGAATGGAAGTGCTTTGACCTGCCCGACGGCAGGCGCGGGATGTGGCTGGATCTGCAACTGCCGCTCTACGCCGCCGCTTTGCAGAAGCGCGGCCAGTCGATCAGCAGCGTGGCCTACTTCGCGCTGCCGAAAAGCATCCAGGACACAGCCATTCTGCCGTGGGAGGGATTTGAAGCGGCGCTGATCGAGGCCGCGCATCAGTGCGCCGCCGAGGCGGTGCAGCGCATCCGCAGCGGTCAGTTCTGGCCACCTGCAGAGCGTTCCCCCAACGCCAGCTTTGACGAAATCCTGCTGCACGACCCGCTGCACAGCGTTCAGCCGCCTCTTGCATCATTACAGCTGCCCGTTTATTAAACCGGCTCATCATGTCCGACATCAAACTCCTCATCACTGGCAGCAAAGGCCGCATGGGCCAGGCCATCATCCGTGCCGCCGAGGCTCAAAACGTCACCGTCGCCTCCACGATTGACGTGGGCGATGCCCTGTCCCCGGCGCTCGAAAAAGCGGACATCGTGATCGATTTTTCCTCCCACCTGTTCACGAATGAACTACTGGATGAGTGTCTGAAGCAGAAGAAGAGCCTCGTCATTGGCACCACGGGACACACCAATGAGGAACTGGCGCGCATCCGTGAAACGGCGAAGACGCTGCCGGTGGTGTTTGCCTCGAATTACAGCGTCGGCGTGAACACCTTGTTTTGGCTGACGCGCAAAGCCACGGAGCTGCTCGGACCGGATTTTGATCTCGAAGTCGTGGAGATGCATCACCGCATGAAGAAGGACTCCCCCAGCGGCACGGCACGCACGCTGGTCGAGATCCTCGCGGATGTGCGTGGCCTGGAGTATGACAAGGACTGCAAGCATGGCCGCTTTGGCGATGTGGGTGCCCGCACGCCGAAGGAAATCGGTGTGCATGCGATTCGTGGCGGCGATGTCGTGGGCGATCACACGGTGATCTTTGCCAATGTGGGCGAGCGCGTGGAACTCACGCACAAGGCCAGCAGCCGGGATACGTTTGCCAATGGCTCCGTGCGTGCCGCAGTGTGGTTGGCCGGGAAGCCGGCGGGGCTGTATGACATGCAGGATGTGCTGGGGCTGAAGTAGGCGGAGTTTGCGGTGCCTGAACGGTTGTTTTCCGAGCCATCGCCAAGAACTGCAAACCATGAACTTCGGCATTGCCCTTGGCTCTAATCTTGGTGATCGCGCTGAGAACATGCGGCGTGGGATCGAGCTGCTGATGGCACGTGTGCCGGGGATCAGGCTCAATGCGAGTGCGCGGGTGTATGAGACGGAGCCGGTGGATTGTGCGCCGGGGACGCAGGCGTTTTTGAATACGGTGATTGAGGTGGAGGCGGGGTGTTTGCCGCAGGAGCTGCATGAGCACCTCAAGGCCATCGAGCAGGCGCTGGGACGGCCGGAGCAGCGGGAGCGGAACTCGCCGCGCACGCTGGATCTGGATCTGCTGTATGCGGATGACGTGGTGAGCGATGATCCGGTGCTGACGCTGCCGCACCCGCGCATGCACCTGCGGCGTTTTGTGCTGGAGCCGCTGGCGGACATCCGGCCTGAGCTGGTGCTGCCGGGGCAGAAGGTGTCGGTTGCCGATCTTTTGGCGGGGTTGGAGTGATACCGGCTTTGCCTGACTTCGCGGATTCTGCGTGGCATGACGCGGATTCTTGCTATGGAATAACGGACCATGACTGAAGCCCAACCCACCTCTGCTGATCCTGGACGCTGGATTCGTTTCGCGCTCGTCATGCTGCCTGTGGGCACGATTCTGCTGGGAATTGCCTCCTTTGGCATCTGGCAGTGGAAGAAGGACCAGGCAGCGGACCGCTCCTTCAAGTATGCGCTGGCGCTGCGGCGGCAGATCAGCCCGGAGAGCATCGAACGGTATGCGGGGATCGTGCGCACGGCCTTGGGCAAGGCGGACCGGGACCTGAGCATCCCGGGTTATCTGGAATCCACCATGGGAGCGGAGAACATGGGCTACACGGTGCGGCGCGGGCGCTTTGGCAGCGAGAAGTCGGTCATTGACGCCGAGCTGACGGGAGTTAAGCGCCCGCTGGAAGTCGTGATGGTGCTGGCTCTGTACGGCGGCACGGAGCCGCAGGAAAACACGGTGCAAGCCATCGCCGAATCCCTGGCTGTCGCGCATGAACTGACGGGTGAGAAAGTGGTGCGTTCATTGCGCTTTGCCTTCATTCCCGACACGCCGGAAGCGCTGAAGCAGTTGAAGGATGGACTGCAGCGGGATGGCGAACGGCTGATGCATCTCCTAGTGCTCGGCGGGCCCGAAGTGGCAGGCATCGAGGGCATCTCACGGGCGCTGGACACGACGGCCAAAGGCACGCGGGTGCTGTCTCTGCCGGCGACAAAGACGACGCAGGAGACGGTGCAGTCGGCCCATCAACTCAAAGCCATGCTGCTGGAAGCAGCGGAGATCCCATGATCGTCACGTGCCGCCAGATGCAGCAGTGCGAGGAGGCGGCCTTTGCGCGCGGCGTGAGTGCGGCGGCATTGATGGAGGAGGCGGGATGTGGGATCGCGAAGGTGGTGCGTCAGTTTGCTCCGCGTGCGGGATCGCTGGTGCTGTTTCTCGGCAAAGGCAACAACGCGGGTGATGCGCTCGTCGCGGCGCGTGAACTGGTCGCTGATGGCTGGCAGTTGTATGCCCGGCTGAGTGCGGAGCCCTCTGCGATGAAGCCGCTGCCGCGTGAGCATCTGGCCGCGCTGGGCAGTCTGGTCCGCCTTTTGGAGGATGCGACGGCGTTTGATTTTCCAGCAGGGCCGATCGTGAGTCTGGACGGACTGCTCGGCATCGGAGCCCAAGGACCGATGAAGCCGGAACTTCAGGTGCTGGCGCGAGAAATGAACACGCTGCGCACGCAGCGGCATGCGGTGACGGTTGCGATGGACATTCCATCGGGACTCGACGGTGATCATGGCGATGCCAGTGAGGATGCGGTGGAAGCGGATGTGACCGCCGTGGTGGCGCAGATCAAAGCGGGGCTGCTGGAGGACGGGGCCGATCATTATGTGGGACGCATCGCACAGGTGCCGCTGCCTGATTTGTCGCATACGGATGGGGATGCGCAGGCCGAAGTGCTGACGCCCCGGCTGCTGCGCTCCTGGCTGCCGCGCCGTGCCAATGACATGCACAAGGGCGATGCCGGGCGAGTGGGCATCCTGGCGGGATCGCGGGGCTTCTTCGGTGCCGCGGAACTGGCCTGCCGGGGAGCCATTCGCGCAGGGGCGGGGCTGGTGACACTGCTGGTGAAGGAAGAGGCGTACCCACTGCTAGCCGCGCGTGTGCCGGCGGAGGTGATGGTGAAGGTGATCGATGATTACCGGGATGTGCTGGAGATGCGATTTGATGCGCTGGCGATTGGTCCGGGCCTCGGCTTTGAGCATGAGAAGGAAGTTCTGGAGGTGCTGAAAAAAAAGAAGACTCCCGCCGTCGTGGATGCGGATGCGCTGACGATGCTGGCGCAACACCCCGAGGTGATGGATGCCACGGGCAGACTGCCGCGCCTGATGACACCGCACCCGGGTGAGATGGACCGGCTGCTACGCAATTTCCCCGGCTGGCATGGCATGGGCCGGCGGAAGCTTGTCGAGGCGCTGACTGAAAACGCTCCAGGGCGCACGCTGCTGCTCAAGGGGACGCGGACGGTGATCGCCACGCCGGGGCAGCCGACGTTGTTCAACTCCACAGGACATCCGGGGATGGCGAGCGGTGGCATGGGGGATGTTTTAACCGGTGTGTGTGCTGCGTTTGTTGCGCAGCGGCTCACGTTGCATCAGGCGGCGGGGCTGGGAGCTTGGCTGTGCGGTCGGGCTGCGGAGCGGTTTGTGATTGAGGAAGAGTCGGCGATGGAGTCGGTGGGGGCGAGCGATGTCACGGCGCATCTGGGAGGGGCGCTGAGGGATTTGAAGGAAGGCCGATTTTGAGGAAGGGGCTTGGTGCCTGACGTGGGTGCTATGGAACCGCATCTCATCCGGCGCTCGTCTCCTCGTTGCGTTCTTTTCCATCCCACGGCCATTGCGATGCAGATGGCGGTGAGGACGGCGTACCTTTTTGGATGGCCTGCGAGTGGCATAGACTCGAAAAGTGGGACGCGCACAACGCGTCCCTACCAGCGCTGGAGCAGGGCGACGGGAGGAGGAGTTCGGAAATCGGTTTCGCAAACTGCTATCGTTGGTGAATGCCGAGCTTTGGGGTTTGTTTGGAATTCGGTGTGCTTGCGGTGCTGGGAACACGAGGGAGGAGCGCGGAGGCAGGTGTTTTTGCGGAGTGCTGCGGACTGAAGTCCGCGCTCCGGGAGCGATTGGGTCTGAGGTGCTCCCTTTCTCTGTGAATGCTTTTAAACGAGTGCCACTCGTGCTCGCCAATTTATGCGAGCAGCTTGTGCAGGACTTTGCCGTGGACGTCGGTAAGGCGGAAGTCGCGGCCTTGGAATTTGAAGGTAAGTTTTTCGTGCTCGAGGCCGAGAAGATGCAAGATGGTGGCGTGGAGATCGTGGACGTGGGCGGGGTCTTCGGCGACGCCGAAGCCGAGCTCGTCGGTCTTGCCGAGGGTCTGGCCGGCTTTCACACCACCGCCGGCGAACCACATGGTGAAGGCGTCGATGTGGTGATTGCGGCCGGTTTTGTCGCGGTTTTCGCCCATGGGGGTGCGGCCAAATTCGCCGCCCCAGATGACGAGGGTTTCTTCCAGCAAGCCACGTGATTTGAGGTCGCGGATGAGGGCGGCACAGCCTTGATCGACGTCTTTGACGACCTTGGGGAAGTCGTCTTCGAGGGTTTCGCCTTTGCCGCCGTGATTGTCCCAACTGGTGTGGTAGAGCTGCACGAAGCGGGTGCCGCGCTCGACGAGACGCCGGGCGAGGAGGCAGTTGCGGGCGAAGGAGGGCTGGGTGGGATCGACGCCGTAGAGATCGAGGGTGGCTTTGGATTCGCCTTTGAGGTCGATCAGCTCCGGGGCGCTGCTCTGCATGCGCCAGGCCATCTCGTAGGCGTTGATGCGGGTCTGGATTTCGTCGTCGCCGGTTTCCACGAGGCGGGAGAGGTTTAACTCGCGTGCGGTGTCGATGACGCGGCGCTGGCTGGCGGCGCTGTAGGCGGCGGGCGTGGAGAGATTCAGGATGGGCTCGCCCGTGCCACGCAATGGCACGCCCTGGTAGGTGGTGGGCAGGAAGCCGCTGCCCCAGAGCACGGCACCGCCACGGGGACCGCGCGGACCGCTCTGCAGCACGACGAAGCCGGGCAGATCGCTCGATTCACTGCCGATGCCGTAGGTGACCCAGGAGCCCATGGAGGGGCGCCCAAACTGGCCGCTGCCGGTGTTCATGAAGAGCTTGGCCGGGGCGTGATTGAAAAGCTCCGTTTTGCAGGTGGTGACGATGCTGATGTCATCCACGACGCCCTGCATGTAAGGCAGCATGTCGCTGACCCAGGCGCCGCTCTGGCCGCGCTGCTGGAACTCGCGGCGGGTGCCGAGGAGCTTGAAGCCGTTGCTGGTGCCCATGAAGGCAAAGCGTTTGCCCTCGATGTAGCTCTGCGGGATGGGCTGGCCGTTGAGTTCGACGAGCTTGGGCTTGTAGTCGAAGAGCTCGAGCTGTGAGGGCCCGCCGGCCATGAAGAGGTAGATGACGTTTTTCGCGCGTGGCGTGACGTCGCCTTTCTTCATGACGCCCGGCCCGGGGGCTGCGGCGGCGCTGGCGGCATGCAGACCGCGTTCCGCCATCAAAGATGCAAGCGCGACGGAGCCGATGCCCATGCCGCACTGGCTGAAGAAGTGGCGGCGGGTCTGATCGCGGAGGGCGGTGTCTGAGGGGGGGAGCATCTCAAGGGCTTACGAAGCCAAGGACAGCCATGTTTCACACCTTCACGCCCAGCGCGGCCAGGGTCTTTAGCACGATGGGTTCGCCGGGCTGGAGTTTGTCGCGTTCTTCGAACAGGAGGCGCGTCACTTTTTCATAGCCGGGGAGCTTGCCGGTGCGGCGCTGGGCGAGGAGGCGGACGTAGCGGACGGCGCGGTCGATGAGCTTGTTGTTGCTGGGTTTGACGTAGGTCATGAGGTTGTCGAGGTAGCGACCCAGACGGCCCATGACGAGGGTGGAGTGGATGTTGATGAGGAGCTTGAGCAGCAGGTGGGCGTGGAATTCGTGGATGCCGGTGAGGTCGATCTGATGCCTGAGGCCATCGAACTCCCAGACCATCTCCCCTGCCCCGCCGTCGATGTGAAACAGCAGATGCGCGGCCTCATGCGTGCGGATGCGTCGTCGGGCCGCGAGCTGCGCGGAGAAATCATAGGAGGCCAGCACCTCGGCACCGGCGACGTGGCGCACGTCCGGCCATTCCAGGGTGCGCGGCTCGCGGTGCAGCAGCGCGTGCCAGGCGGCATGCGCGCCGGGCTGCTCTGGCATGAGGAAATGAGACCATGAGGCGAGGGCGGCGGGATCGTCCTGCTTTTCAAACGGCACGAGGCTGAAGGTGGGCGCGCGCTCGGTGGTGTCTGTGACGACGGTGATGCCAAAGCGTTCGCTGCTGTAAAAAACATAGTCGCCCCGCGCATAGACCGCCGCCTCGTGCTCGATGAAGGGCACGAGGAACTGGCCGTCGCAATGGGCGACGTGGCGCAGGAGCTGAAGGACCTCTCCGGGCGCGTGCTCAGGGTCCTGCTGATGCATGAAGGCGAAGCCGATGGCGGCCATGAGCACGGTGCTGGCCTGCAGGCGGGTGCTGCCGGAGACGGCCATGGCGCCCACCGCAAGATTGAGTTTGTGGATCGCTGGATTTTCGATCACGCGTTTGGAGCGTGCGGCGGCATTGACGAGCTGCTCGTCCGGATTGCAGTAGAGGAACCAGGGGGAATTGGCGGAGAGCTCCGCCGCGCGTTCGGTCGCGCCGATGACAAAGGGGGTCTCGCCGCCTTCGGTGGAGGCGATCAGCAGGTCGCCGGAGGCAAATCCGAGTTCTTCGAGCTGTCGGGCGCCGTATTCGGGATGGTCTTCGAAGGTCTCGATGGCCTTGATCAGGGCGAGATCTCCCCCGGCCATGAAGGCGACGACCCGCTCGGGATCTTTCACTGGGAGAATCCCCATGCGGCAGAAGACTTCGATGCTCAGAGACAGACGCCCGGTGGCGCCGCAGCCGCAGAGGAAGACGCGGTGTCCGGAGGCGAGGGTGGCGGCGATGGCCCGGGCGAGGTCCGCCAGAGGAGCGGATTTGGAGGCAAACTGGCGCAAGGCGTGGACATCCACCTGGTGCATGAGTTTGACCGCCTCCCCCACGTCCGAACGGGCCATCTGGGAGAGAGAGGTGGTGAAGGGATGCTGAGATTCGGTGTCAAGTGCTCCGAGCTGATAGTCGGTGGCGACCTTGAGGAATTCGTCGGCAGCTTTCATGCAATAGTGATTCGACTGAAACGGCCGGAAGGATGTTCACATGTGACTGTTTCCCATCTTGCACGCCGCGCAGTGCGTTTCACTATGCATGCAATATCGCATGATGGAATTCGCATTGTTCAGGCTGCCCGATGGGCGGGCATGGCTGGGAGAAGGCCCCTTCACCGCGCTGGCCACCGCGCCGGCAGCGGGGGGAGCCTTCTATATCAATGACTTCGACCTGAAGGACCCCAAGCCCTGGAAAGCGCCTGCCCGGCTGCATGAGATCACCGCGAGCGGCCTGGCGGAAAAGATTCACCTCAACGGCTCCCAAAAGCCTCAAATTCAATGGGCTAAACCCGCCACCGAATGGTTCAAGATGGCCTTCCGCCGCATCCGCCGGGACGTGCAGGCCAAGCGCTTGGAGAAAATGGTGCCCGTGCTCACGGAATCCGGCACTTTGACCTCTGGTGATCCAAGGCGGCTGCTGGATGCGATCATGCATGCCCCGGCTAACATGTGGGCCTATGCACATGTGAAAGAGAGCGGGGGATTTCTTGGCGCGACGCCTGAACTCCTTTTCACGGTGAAAGGACAGCAACTGGAAACGATGGCGCTGGCGGGCACGGCCAAGCCCGGCAATCAGGACGCGTTTCTGACGGATGTGAAGGAGATCGAGGAGCATGAGATCGTGGTGCGCTACCTCGCGCAGCAGTTGCAGGCCCTGGGGGCAGTGACGCGTGATCCGCGCGTTTTGTGTCAGACCTCCGGCCTTGTGCATTTTCAGTCCAAGCTCAGCGTGCAACTGAACACGGCCGCCGATCCGGCGCAACTGGTGCCGCTGCTGCACCCCACTCCGGCTGTGGGCTGCCTGCCGCGTGATGCTGAGTCGATGGAAAAACTGCGGGAATACCGGCAGCAGCTGAAGGTGCCGGGATTTTTTGGAGCACCGTTTGGCTTTGCCGAACCTGATGGCACCACGCACATCGTCGTCTCCATTCGTGGCATCTGCTGGGAGGGGAATCAGATCAGCCTGCCCTCCGGCTGCGGCATCGTGGGAGGCAGCGCCTTTGACCATGAATGGCGTGAACTGCGCCTCAAACGCGAGGCCGTGCTGCGGCTGCTGGCTCTTCAATCATGACGCAGACCCAGCTCATTCAACAAACGCTGCACACCATCGCGTATCTGGGCGTGCGGGAGGTGTGTGTGGCGGCCGGAGCGCGCAATGCGCCGCTGGTATCCGCCCTGCTGGCGTGCAGCGGCGTGAAGATCTGGAATTTCTTTGAAGAACGCAGTGCGGCCTTCTTTGCGCTGGGACGCATCATGGCCGACCGCCAGCCGGTGGCGGTGGTGACGACTTCCGGGACTGCGGCAGCGGAACTGCTGCCAGCCGTGATCGAAGCGCATTACCAACATCTGCCGCTGGTGCTGGTGACAGCGGACCGGCCGAAAAGATACCGTGGCAGCGGAGCACCGCAGGCCATTGAGCAGGCGAATTTGTTTGGCGTTTATGCGACCATCGTGGGCGACTGGGATGCCACCGATGAATCCCACGAGGGACATTGCTCCGACGGGCCGATGCACCTCAATGTGTGCCTGGATGAACCGCTGGAGACAAACGTGGCGGGGGTGGATTTTTCGGCCGCGCAGCAACTGCCCGCCTCTGAAGAAGGACCGCCCGGGCCGCTGCAGTGTGATCTGGTCCTGGCTGCCGGGATGCACCCCCGTGAAGCTGCCGAGGCTGCCGCTTTGCTGGCCCGGCTCGGCGCGCCGATCATCGCCGAAGCGACCTCAAATCTGCATGGTTTCCCTGAGCTGCAGCCGCTGCTGATTCCGGGAGGTGAACGGGCGCTGCAATCCGCGCGCCCGGCGCATGTGCTGCGCGTCGGCGCGGTGCCTTCGTGGCGCTGGTGGCGGGATCTGGAGGATCTGCCGAAGATCAAGGTCACCAACATCACGCGCACAGGGTTCAGCGGACTCGCGCGAATGGAGAATGTGGAAACGCTGGCGTGGGAGAACATCCGCAGCACGGAGCTGACCCGCGTCGATCCGCCCTGCGGCATCCTGCGATTTGAGCCTGACTTCGAGAAATTCCCGGAGTCAGAACCGGCCTGGGTGAGCAAAATCGCGAAGGCGATTCCGGCAGGTTCGCGGGTGTTTCTGGGCAACAGCCTGCCGATTCGTGAATTCAATCTGGCGCTGCAGACGACGAAGCCGGGCATCGAGGTTTTTGCGAACCGTGGAGCGAACGGCATCGACGGACTCGTTTCGACCTTTCTCGGCACCAGCGCGGTGCATGGCGGCGAATGCTGGCTGATTCTTGGGGACCTGAGCGCGCTGTATGATCTCGCCGCGCCGTGGGTCATCTCCCAGATGGAGCATCCACGACTGCGCATCGTGGTGATCAACAATGGCGGCGGCAAGATTTTCTCCCGCGTGGCCAGCATGCGCGCCCTGCCTGAGGCGGCACGCAACGTGATCGAAAACCGTCATGCGCTGGGCTTTGAGCCTTGGGCACAGCTCTGGGGCATGGAGTATCTCCAGACCGCGGATGCGCATGATCTCGCCGACCTGCTGCCAGTGCCGATGGTGATCGAAATCCGCCCTGATCCCATGCACACGGAGGCGTTCTGGAAGGACTGGCAGAAGCCGGTGATCCGGCCACGGTGAAGCTGCGCATGGCCGCCCGTCTGTCAGCGTACCGCAATCACGATGGCGTACGGACGTCCTCGCGGTCGGGCGGTTTGGCGGAGAGGTTATAGAGCATGGGGGCGTGCTCGACGCCAAACACGGCCGACCTACGGGAAAAAAGCGCCCGGCGAATCAGGCGACGATGAAGTCGCGGAAGGCGGTGATGATCACCACCACGGAGCAGGCGCCAGCGTCGGGGAAGCCGATGCAGGCCTCGCCGAGGGTCTTGGCGCGGCCAAACTTGGCGACCATGGCTTTGCTGGCTTCCTTGCCTGCTTCGGCGGCGGCGGCCACGGCGGTGATGGCTTCTGGCAGAGATTGAGCGGAGACTTCGGCGGCCTTGGTGGCGGCGGGTTCCATGGCATCCACGCAGGTTTTGTCGCCGATGGCGGCACCACCGCGCTGCTTCACGCCATCCACACCGGCCTGGAGGAAAGCGGCCAGTGCGGCGGCATCGAAGGATTCTTTGCCGTTGAGGGCTTTGCCGCCATTGCGGAAGAAGGTGCCGAAGATGGCACCGCTGGCACCGCCCATGCTGCTCATCATCGCCATGCCGACGGTGGCGAAGGCTTTCTCGATGCTTTCAGGCTCGCCGGCGTTGAGCTTCTCCGTGGCGGCACGCATGCCGCGCTCCATGCCCATGCCATGATCCCCGTCTCCGAGATCACGGTCGGCCTGGGACAGCATCGGCTCGGCAGCGATGATGCGCTCGCAGGCGAGCAGGAGCATGGCTTTGACTTCGTCTTTGGAAAGGGTGGCTTTGGGCATGGGACCGCGATTGTTGGCGCGCTGGCGGGGAAGTCAAATGCGAAGGGTGCGGGCGCAGCGGAGTCCGGGGCTCCGAATGGATGGCGGCCTGCGCCACCGAGAGGCCGCCCATGCGCTCGGCTTCCGCCAAATAACACGGCAACTTAAGCCCCCGCTCAGGTTGCCACTTTTTCGGCGTCTAGTGGCCAGAGCAGCTTCCTTGATTTGCACACGCATGCCACACATCGCGGCCGCCTGCACTCGGCTGCCACGGGTTGCACAGCCTTCGGAAGCCATGTGAAAGGCGTGGTTGCCGGTTGCCACGCCTAAGCACGGCAACCGGCAACCAGTGGGGAGGAGGAGCCGGGGAGGAGGCCCCAGAGGTTCGCTTTGTGGCTGCGCATTGGCACGCTTTGGAAACGCGCCGCGCATCCCAAGTATGGACGCCCATGGCGCGCTGATGCTGGCACGAATGGGGTCATCGATGGATATATCATAATAATACTCGGTTAAGGCCTGCCATTGCCGAAGGGCCTGCTTGGAAGCGCGCAGCGTCTTGGAGTGCGTGCGGCAAGCCTGGGCGCGACGCCGCTTTTGCAGGCCGGACTGCGGGCTGGGGCCGGAGAACATTCTCCACCTCGCGAAAGCGGTGGCTCCGATGCAGGCTTGCGCCTTGCATCTGCGCGACCGCACTCCAAAAGGCTGCCGCGTGGCAAAAATACCCCCCCCCTTAAACGAGCGCCGCTCACTGACACGAATCTGCAGGTGTTGCCGCGCCCCACGAGGCCGGTTTCCACATGGCAACCAGACACCCCCTTTTGGTTGCCGTCGCTTTTTCTGGATGCGGCGAATCAAATGCCATTCCATACCATATACCACCGTTGCTTGCCACGAATTGCCATCATTTTCGCAACTTTTGAGAGCGGGCGAAAATACGGTTGCCGGTTGCCGTGCTTAGGGGTGGCAACCGGCAACCAGAGGGAAAAAGGGAGCCGGGAAGCCCCCTAAACCTGCGCGCGTTTGTCCGCACGGCGCAACCGGTCGGCCATGCCTTTCATGACGTGCAGGGCAAACTGCGGCATCTCATCGACCATGTAGAGGAAGTGATGCCGGTTCACAGGGAGGAGCTTGCAGTCGGTGCGGGCAATGGCATCGGCGGAGCGAACGGAATCTTCGATGAGGGAGATTTCGCCAAAGAACCCTTCGGGCAGAACGGTCTCGACGACGACGCCGTTGATGACGATGTCCACCTCCCCGCTCTGCACGACAAACATTTCCCCCGAGTCGTCGCCCACATTAAAGATGGCGGTTCCTTGGAGAACGGACCGTACGTTGGCAGGACTGGCGAAGATCTCGGGGAGTTTCATGGCATGGGCGGGGGTTACAGTTTGGTGTAGCCCACGCTTTCGCAGGGCATGTCCCAGAGTTTTTTCAGTTCGGCATCCAGCTTGGTGATGCTGAAGCTGACACCGGCCATTTCCTGGCAGGTGACGATATTGTCGACGATGGTCTGGTGAATCTTGATGCCGCGTGCGTCGAGGATGGGCTTGGCACCGCGCAGGAGGATGAGCAGCTCCATCATGTGGGTCGAGCCAAGACTGTTGACGAAGAAGACGATTTCATCACCGGCGGTGAGCGCCAGGTCATCGGCAAAAAGGAGATCGAGAATCTTGGCCGCCAGTTCATCGGCAGTGCACATCGGGATGAGACCCACGCCTTTTTCGCCATGGATGCCCATGCCGAGACCGATGACGTCATCGGCGAGTTCAAAGGTGGGCTTGCCGGTGGCGGGGATGCTGCCGGGCTTGGTGGAGACGCCGACGGTGCGGGTGTTGTCGCAGGCTTTTTGCGCGATGCGGGCGAGTTCATCCAGAGAATCGACCGTTTGCGCTGCGGCACCGGCGAGCTTGGTGATCGGCACGAGGCCGGCGACGCCACGGCGCTTGTGTTTTTCCGAAGGGGGAGCGGAGCAGACGTCGTCGGCGATGATGACGGTCTTCACGGTGATGCCTTCATCTGCAGCGAGTTCAGCGCCGATGTCGAAATTCATCACGTCCCCGGCGTAGTTGCCGTAGAGGAAGAGCACGCCTTTGCCACGGTTCACGGCCTGGGCGGCTTCCAACACGATGTCGGGTGGCGGTGCGGCGAAGATCTCACCCACGGCAGCACCATCGGCCATGCCTTTGCCAACGAGGCCATGATAGATGGGCTCATGCCCGGCACCGCCGCCCACGAGGAGGGCTGGAGCGTCCGGACGAAGATCATTCATGACGATGGAGCGCGTGCCCACACGGCGTGCCTTGCCATCATAAGCCAGCACGAGACCTTCAAAGAGTTCGTCGGCGCACTTCAGCGGATTGTTGATGATCTTCTTGGCAGGATTGGCGTTGCTCATGGTTTGAATCGTCTGGGTTGGAAAAAGAAACGGCAGTTTTACGGCGTGCACCGAGGCTGTCAAAGCACGATTCACCGCCCCGCCATGGAACGGTCCGGCATCTGAAAAGCGTTCTCGATGACGTGGACGCGCGGCAGCTCGCCTTCGGTGAGGATAACCTCGGCGATGTCGAAGCGGAACTTGAGGCGTGGATTGCCCAGCAGGCGCAGCCAGTCCAAGGCACCGCGCTGAATGAGGCGCTGCTTGTCAGGCCCCACCGCATCGGCAGGGCGGCCAAAGGCGGTGCTGGTGCGGGATTTCACCTCGATGAACGTGAGGACATCGCGATGCCGGGCGACGATGTCCACCTCGCCACGATTGGGCCCACGGTAGTTGCGATACAGGACTTTGCGACCGTGAGCGGCGAGCCAGCGTGCGGCGATGAGTTCGCCCATGTCGCCGATCTCCCTGCCATCCATTTTCCGACCTGCGAGGCGGCGCTGAAAGGAGGCCAGAGGGCGCGCACGCAGCCAAAGCGTCGCGGCTCTGAGCCGTACATCTCCCGTGACCCGCCGCCGCAGCCAGCGCCACAGAGTCAGGGGGTGGGAGATGCAACGTCTCATGCGAGATCAAGTTCAAGCTGAGCCACCGGTGCAAAACTGCGCCGATGATGCGGACAGGGGCCGTACTTTCTCAAAGCCGCCAGATGCGCCGGGGTGGGGTAGCCCTTGTGACTCTCAAAGCCATATTCAGGATGCTTCCGCGCCATGGACACCATCAGGCGGTCACGGGTGACCTTGGCGATGATGCTGGCCGCGGCGATGGAATAGCTGAGGCTGTCTCCCTGGACCAAGGCGACATGATGCAGCGGAAAACGTTTCACCGGATTGCCGTCGATGAGCGCGGCATCAGGCGCGGGCTGCAGTCCCAGCGCGGCAAGCCGCATGCCCTTCCACGTGGCTTGCAGGATGTTGATGCGGTCGATTTCCCGGGGCGCGATGCTCACGCAATGCCAGCGGATGCGGGTGTCACCGGTGATTTCCTCGTACAACTGTTCCCGTCTGGCCTCGCTGAGCTGTTTGGAGTCGTTGAGCACGGGATGGGTGAAGTCCTCCGGCAGAACGACGGCCGCCACACACACCGGGCCCGCGAGAGGACCGCGCCCGGCCTCATCAATGCCGGCCACCGTCCGAAACCCGGCGGAGCGCAGTGTGTTTTCGTGTTCGATGGTGGGCATGATGGAGACAAGAAAAATCGCCTGCCTGCTACGGCTTCACCTCAATGGGAAGGGTCACCTGGGCGGGAGCGCCGCTTTCGGGCGCCTGCCAGCGCAGCACTTCGGTGCCCGGCTTGGCGGGATCTTTGGCCAGCTTGTAAACACGGATCTGAAGCGCGGCTTTCTCGCCCTCCGGCCGAGGGACCGGCTTCATGTGGAGCGTGATTTCGTTGTGCCCGTTGACGAGACCGCCGATGAGAATCTGCTGATCCAGCCCATCGCGTACGGGATCGTAGGTGAAGCCGTTCATACTGACGGTGGTTTCATAGCCGAAGCTCTGCAGCTTGCTGCCCGCCTTGTGATCCGGGACGCGGCACAACGGCGGCGGCGGCGGCATGCTGCCGGGGGGCGTGTACTCCTCGGAATCGAGAAATTCGGGGCGATTTCCCGCCTTCAGTTCCTTGAGCACCTCCGGAGCCCCGTCGAGACGGGAGATTCGGTTGCTGTCATATTTCCAGGCCCCGTTCTCCCGGCAGAATTTCAGCTTTAAAATGTTTTCACGGATGAGCTCCTTGTCCTGCCCCATGTCGATGCGGCCAAAATACACGAGATGGGCCGTATCGCCGACGGCCTGGGCTTCGAGCAGACGCAGTCCGGCCAGCACGGGCGGCTGCACCTCGGAGGCAAACACGGCGTCCGGGAAAGGCTTGCGTTCGCTGACCACCATGTTGCGAATCACCGTCTGACGGTAGAGGGAGATGCTCGCCGCCCAGGCTTGGGCGTCTTTGCGCATCATGGCATCACTCCACCGCAGATACACTTTTTCGAGAGCCGCCTGCAGCCCGGGCGCGTCCTCCTGGGCGCGTAGAGGCGTGCAGGATTGAAAGAAGCAGACTCCAAGGAGCAATGAAAGGAACTGGCGCATGGCGGGTGCGGTTGAAAACGCCGAACAAGGGCCTGTTTCGGGTAAAAACAACTGGTCATCACTATTTTATAATTAGCATCCCGTGAAATTTGCTGTGATAGTTTTAATCCAGAGTAAAACCATTTGCCCGATTTGGTGATTCTGGTAAACGTCAACGTCTTTACCCCCCAAACATGGAGTCCCACAGCGAAGGTCAGCCCCGCACCCCCCCGATTGATCGCAATCGGGAGTTGCTGAAGACCGCCCGAGAAGAAATCTACAAGACGGTCGGCGGTGTGAACCTCTCGGCTTACATTTGGGAACCGGAGATGGACAAGGCTCCCTCCTATCCCAAGTCTGTGGCGGCATTCTTTTTCAGCAGCGGCTGGGACAACGGACAGGTGGCGCAGTTTGCCCCGCATTGTGTTTATTTCGCCTCACGTGGCATGACGACGATCTGCTTTGATTATCGCGTGGCCACTCGGCACGGCACGGGCCCCGTCGAAGCCATGGCCGATGCGCGCTCCGCCATCCGCTGGATTCGCATGAACGCGGTTGAGCTGGGGATCAATCCCGGCAAGATCGTTGGGGTCGGTGGTTCGGGTGGCGGACACGCCATCGCGTCCTCGGCCATTCTAAGCGGATTCGATGATCCTTCGGACGCCCTTGATTGCAGCCCGGCCCCGAACGCCATCGTGCTGTTCAATCCGGTGATGGACACCTATTCCAAGCACGCTTTCGGGCGTGACCGCTGGCCGGACCAGGCCACGAGCAAGGCTGCGGACCTCATCCGCGCCATACGCCCCGGCCTGCCACCCATGCTGATCATGCACGGCACCGCCGACCGCGTGGTGCCTTTTAACGGCTCCTATGAGTTTGCCCGCAAGTCGAGCAAGAAGAAGAATCTCTGCCGTCTGATCGAGTTCGAAGGCCAGGGCCACGGCTTCTTCAATTTCAATCTCTCCTTTGAGATGTACGAAGCCACTCTCATGGCGATGGACGAGCTTTTCGTGGAGCTCGGTTTCCTTGAGCCTGATCCTGAAGCAGGTCTGGGCAAAGTCGAATAGCCCGCGAATCGCGGGAATGACGAATTCCAAAATCCAAATGACGAATTTCCGCTCTTCTGCCGTTTCGTCATCGGGTGCCTCGCGCATTCATCCGTCGTTTTGACTCTGTCATACGTTTATCTTTCCAACCCATTGCATCGCACAATCATGCTCCGCTCACTTCTCCTCGCAGCCCTTGTCTCCACCGCGCATGCCGCCGAATGGCCGCAGGACCACAGCGACCTCAAAGCCGACCCCAAGGCGCAGTATGGCACGCTGGAAAACGGCCTGCGCTACGTCATCGTTCCCCACGATGAGCCGCCAGGCCGCGCCAGCATCCGCCTCTACATGGATGTGGGATCGCTGATGGAGCAGGACGACCAGCAGGGCATGGCCCACTACCTTGAGCACATGGCCTTCAATGGCTCACGCCATTTCAAAGGCGGCGAGATGGTCGAGTATTTCCAGCGCCTGGGAATGGGCTTCGGCGCGGACACCAATGCCCACACCTCGTTCAAGGAAACGGTATACATGCTCGAACTGCCCAAGGTGGATGCCAACTTCATCACCGAAGGCCTGAAACTCTTTCGTGATGACCTGGACGGCATGCTCCTCAACGAAAAGGAGATCGACAAGGAGCGCGGCATCATTCTCAGCGAGAAGCTCAGCCGCGACTCCATCGAATACCGCACCATGATGGCAGGCTACAAGTTTGCCATGCCGGAGTCCATCCTGCCGGACCGGATGCCGATCGGCACGGAGGAGACGATCAAAACCATGCAGCGCCCGCGCTTTGTGGACTTCTATGAGAAATACTACACCCCCAAGCGCGCCGTCATCGTCGCCGTGGGAGATTTCAAGGACACCGCCGCCGTCAAAGCAGAGATTGAAAAGCAGTTTGCCGATGCGAAGCCGAAGCACGCCGATGCTGAGGACCCGAATCTGGGCAAGGTGACCTCCGGTTACGGCGTCATCGCCAAGCTGCACACGGAGATGCAGGCGGAGGCGCTCACCCTTTCCATCGAAATCCCCCGCCCTGCCAAAAACAAGCCGGACAGCGCGGCCACCCGCCGTGAGAAAACGATCCGTGACCTGGCCGACATGATGATCAACCAGCGGCTCTCCAAGCTCTCCAAGGCCGAAGACGCGCCCTTCATCAGCGCTGAAAGCTACAGCTATGAATACCTCGAATTCGTCAGCGTGAACGGTATTCAGGCCCAGTGCGATCCCAAGAACTGGAAAGCCACGCTCACACTGATGGAGACTGAGCTGCGCCGCGCCATCGAGCACGGATTCACGGAAGCCGAATTTGAAGAAGCGAAGGCCACGATCCTCAAAGGTGCCAAGCTCCGCGCCGACCAAGCCGACAGCCGCAAATCACGCGATCTCGCCAGCGGTCTGGTGAGCATTCTTGCCAGCAAGAAGGTCTTCACCCACCCGGCGGACGACCTGGCCCGGATTTCCACGGTGCTCGCCAGCCTGAAGCAGGAGGACAGCCACGCGGCACTCGTGGCCGACTGGAAAGGCGATGACGTGCAGATCTTTCTGGGCGGAAATTTGAAGCTCGAAGGCGATGCCTCCAAGCAGATCATTGACACCTTCAAAGCCAGCCGTGCCAAACCGGTCACGGCCCCTGAGAAGGAGGAGACGGCCGCGTTTGCGTACACCGATTTCGGGCCTGCGGGCAAGGTCGTGAGCCGCAGTGAAGCCAAGGATCTGGAGATCATCCAGGCGGTTTTCGAAAACAACGTGCGCTTCAATTTTAAGCACACTGAGTTTGAGAAAGGCACCATCCGCGTGCTGATCAATTTTGGCGGTGGCAAGCTCTGCGCGCCTTCTGACAAGCCGGGCATCATTCCCTTTGCGCAGAGCACGTTCCAGCTGGGCGGCCTGGAAAAACACGGGGTGGATGACATCCGCCGCATCTTCGCCAGCCGCACGGTGGGCAGCGACTTCACCGTCGGGGATGAAGCCTTCCTGCTCAGCGGGCGCACCACGCCGGCCGATCTGGAAGCCCAGATGCAACTGCTCACCGCCTACCTGGTGGCACCGGGCTATCGCGGAGAGGCCGCGCGCCAGTTTGAAAAGAATCTCGATCCTCTCTACACCCAGCTCCAGCACACCGCTGAAGGCGTGATGAACAACGAGGTCGTGGCCTTCATGCATTCGGGAGATCCGCGCTGGGGCTTTCCCAAGATCGAAGTGCTCCGCAGCCGCAGTCTGCCCGAACTGAAAGAATGGCTCACTCCGGCGCTCACTCAGGATTATCTGGAAGTCACGGTGCTGGGAGATGTCGATGCCGATACTGCGCTCAACGTGGTGGCCAAAACGCTCGGTGCCCTGCCCAAGCGCGCGGACAAGAAACCTGCGTATGAAAAGGAGCGGGCCGTGTCCTTCCCACCGCCCGCCGCCAGCAAAACATTCCCCTTCGAAAGCGAAATCCCGAAGGCCATTGCCACGGTTTACTGGCCCACGGCTGACATGCGCGACATTCAGCGCACCCGCCGCCTGACCGTGCTGGGCTCCGTCCTGGATGACCGGCTGCGCATCAAAGTGCGTGAGGAACTGGGAGACACCTACAGCCCCGCCTGCTACCACGTCGCCAATGACACCTTCACGGGCTATGGGTACATGACGACGATGATCGAGTGCAAACCGGGACTGGCGGTCTCATTGACGAAGCTTGTCACTGAAATCGGCGACAAGCTCTCAGGCGGACCGATCACCGATGACGAGTTTGACCGTGCCATCAAACCCATGCTGGCGCAGCTCGAACAAATGCGCCGCGACAACCGCTACTGGTCCATGAACGTGCTGCGATGTGCGCAGGAGCATCCTGAGCGGCTGGACTGGGCGCGCAGCTTCATCAGTGATTTTGCCGGCATCAAAAAGGAGGAGCTCGAAGCGCTCGCCAAAGAATATCTCGGCGCCAAACGCGCCGTGTCTGCCGACATCATTCCGCTGGAAGCGAAATGAGGGTCCTGCCTTGAATCCAGGTGACGGGGGGCTGGCGTTCCCTGTCTCTCTGGTGGAGATCAGACCAATCTCTTCTTCAGCGCACCCACTTCCGCGCTCACGTCTCCCGCCAGCAGGAATGCGGACACCACCACCACGCGCCGTGCTCCGGCGGTAATGATTTCCTCCAGCCGCCCGGCATTCACGCCGCCGATGCAGAAGATCGGCAGTGTGACGCGGCGGTGCACTTCGGCGATGTCATTTAGACCGATGGGCACGTAGTCTGGCTTCGTCCCCGTGGCATACAGCGGGCCAAAGCCTATGTAGTCCGCACCTTCCGCCTGAGCGGCGACGGCCTGCGCGAGGCTGTGAGTTGATTTGCCGACAAAGCATGACGGGCCGACGACCGCGCGCGCCCTGGCCACGGCATCGTCATCCTGCCCCACGTGCACGCCTTCACTGCCGATGGCAGCGGCGACTTCGAGATGGTCGTTGATCACCAGGGGAACACCACGAGAGCGGGTGATGGGCAGCATGAGGCGCGCGAGGCGTTCGATTTCCTGCGTGGTCAGCTTCTTGGCGCGGAGCTGGAGGACATCCACACCGCCGACGCAGAGCTGATCGGTCATGCGTTCGACGTTTTCCGCCGTGACATAACCGAGGTCAACGATGCCGTAGAGCCGTGCGTCTTGAATGCTTTTCATGGGTGCGCCTTGCATGAGTGGTGAAGCGGGCTTCTGCAAGGCTGAGTTTCCGGTTGCTCCGGTCAAGCCGGGAGCCTATGACAATCCATGGCGGCGGGCATCCTTCGTGGTGCGCCCCGTTTTCTTTATCTGCAGGGCGTGCAAGCGCCGTGCAGCCGTTCGCAGATGCAGGGAAGGCCGTGAGAACCGGCCACAGTGGCGCTGCGGTATCGGGTAACGACCCTCCATTCATGTCTGCGGACATGGAGCAAAGCCAATCGGGAGCAATCCTTGGTGAAGGCGGAGGCGAGGAGCGGCGGTCAAACGTCGCGCAAACCCGGAGTCCGAACATCTCGCTGCGAACAAGCTCATCCGACCCGCCATGTGGCGGTGCGCGGATGATTTCATCGAACCAATGAACACCCCAACGACATGTACCTCCAGAAACACTCTGGTCGCCGCCACTGCGCAGCGATCACGGCGGCGCTCCTAGCCGCCATTCAAATCAGCGCGGCGCAAACGCCCGCGAAGAAACCGCAGAAGACCCAGGACATCCCCGAAGTCGTCGTCACGGCGACGATGTCTGAAACGGAATCCTGGCGCACCGCCAGCAGCGTCACGGTCATCGACCGGAAGAAGATCGAAGAGCAGCAGTACCGCTTCGCGGTCGATGCCCTGCGCAATATCCCCGGCGTCGCCATCGCCACGCCGGGCATCCCCGGGAATGTGGCCACGGTGATGACACGCGGCACGACCACGAAGGACACCGCGCTGATGATTGACGGCAGGCCCCTGCCCGCAAACCTGGCGGGCTCTTTCAACCTAGAGACCATGGCGCTGGACAACGTGGAACGCATCGAAGTGCTGCGCGGCCCTGCCGCCAGCTTGTATGGCGGACGAACGATGGGCGGGGTGATCAACATCATCACGCGCAGCGGCAAGGGACTCGCCAAGCCCAAGACGACCGCCTACTTTGAAAGCGGCAGCTACGGCACCTTCCGGGAAGGCATCGGCTCCATCGGCGCGGTGGGCAAGCTGGACTGGGGCTTTGAAGCGAGCCGCACCGACATGCAGGGGCAGCGCTTGAACAGCCAGTTCAAGCAGACAAGCTTTGCGGGCAAGGCCGGTTATCAGTTTACCGACAGCCTGCGGTTTGATCTCGACATGCGGCACTACACCGCAGATGTGGGCGATCCGCGTGCGAACGTCGGTACGAATGCGAATGATCCGAACAATCATGTGCTGTCGGAGTTTTGGAGCATCTCGCCACGGCTGGTATGGGACACGAATGACCGATGGACGCAGTCGCTCACGTTCTCGCACAGCCAGTTTCGGCAGGTCTCCACCGGGTACAATGACCCGCCGTTTTTTAATCCGGACAACCGCACCAGTTCACGCACAGATTTCTTGGAATACAAAAGCATCGTGAAGGTGACGGACAAGTGGACGCTCACCGCCGGGGCGTGGTTTCAGGATCAAAAAATCAGCCGATTTAATGACACCGCCGGGATGCTGGACATCTCCCAGGCGCAGACGAATTATGCGCTGTTTCTGCAATCGCAGGCGGAGATCTTCAATGGCTTCAACCTCATCAATGGCATCCGCTATGACAAGTACTCGGACTTCAGCAATGCCTTCACCTGGCGCAGCGGCATCAGCTACATGGTGCCGAAGATCAACACCGTGCTGCATGCGAACTACGGCACCGCCTACACGCCGCCCACGCCGCAGGATCTGACGCCCGTCTTTGGCGGCAATCCGAACCTGATCACGCCGGAGCGCAGCCGCGGCTATGAATTCGGCATCACCCAGCCGCTGATGCAGAACAAGCTCACGCTGCGGGCCACCTATTTCCACAATGACCTGCGCAACACCTACCAGTATCTGCCACCTCTTTTCATACCCGTGGCCGTCGGCTCCGCCACCACGCAAGGTCTGGAGAGCGGGCTGGACTGGAACCCCTCGGCGATGTTTGGCGTGAACCTGAGCTACACTTATCTCGGCGCGTATGACAATACGAACGCCGCACGGCTGGTGCGCCGTCCGCGCCACTCCATCTCCGGAGGCATCCGCTTTCAGCCCGTGAAGGATGTGACGTTCAATCTCAGCGCCATCTATGTGATTGACCGCGAGGACTATGATCCCGTCACCTTCGCCCAGCGAGACTTGGAGGATTATCTCAACGTGCGGCTGTCCGCGAACTGGCGTGTTAGCGAGCACCTGGATCTCTTTGCCCGGGTGGAAAATCTGCTCGGCCAAAAATATGCCGAGATCCCCGGCTATCCCGTCATGAGCACCGGAGCGTATGCCGGGCTGCGTTTGCGCTTTTGATCCCCATGGTTCACACTGAGGCGTGAGCAGCCCTACGCCACGCCTCGAATCTCCTGCCGCACTGCGCGAACGTTTCATCCGTCGCGTCAGTGCGGACAGCCCCTTTTACCGGCTGTTCGACCACCTGCCGGACCTGGCCTTCTTTGCCAAGGACAGCGACTTCCGGTTCATGTGCGCGAGCCGCCGGTTCATGGACCGTTTTGGCATCACTGAAGAAGCGGGTATTGTCGGCAAAAACGACTTCGACCTCTTCCCTGCCCGCCTCGCGGAAAACTTCCGGCGCGATGACGAGGAAGTGATGCGCACCGGCAAGGCGCAGCTCAACATCGTGGAGCTGTTTTTCACCGACCAAGGCCTGCCGGACTGGTTCGTCACCAACAAGCTGCCACTGACCGATGCCAAAGGCCGCGTCATCGGCATCATGGGCACGGTGCAGAGTTTTGAGGGCAAGAAGCAGCTGCTGCAGCCCTACCTCCAAATCGACCGCGCGCTGGCCTACATCCGCGAGCACTTCCGCACTGGCGTGTCCATCACCGAGCTGGCGCAGATCGTTCATCTCTCGCCGCGTCAACTTCATCGCAAGTTTGTGGAAACGTTTGGCGCGAGTCCGCAGGCCTTCATCATGAAGCTGCGCGTGCAGGCTGCCTGCGAAGCCCTGCAACGAGAGGGCGCGAACATCTCCGACGTAGCCCGCGACCTGGGCTTCTGCGATCAAAGCGCGCTGACGCACCATTTCCACCGGCACATGGGCATGACGCCGCTGCGCTACCTCCAGCAGTTTCGTCTGCGGCGGGTGTGATCTCCCCGTGGGCTGGGGCGCTGAATAGAGCGGAGTGTTGGGCGATGCGGAGCGTTGAGGGATCAGGATGATCCCTCTCCTGACCTTCACTTTCCAGTTGCTCCAATGCGGAAGCCCGCTTAAAGACTCCGCCCCACGATTTTCGCGCGATTAGCTCAGTGGTAGAGCATTGCCTTCACACGGCAAGGGTCGCAGGTTCGAACCCTGCATCGCGCACCATCTGCTTTTGTCTGTAATTAACTGATTACCAAGGACAACTCGTGATCCTGAAGACTCAGAATAAGGGCATCAATAATGCTCCTTTATTTCACCGGGGGTGACAAATTGAGGGCAATGCGGTGCATTGCCCTCCATCTGACAAACTGCACCGTTAGCGCAAGGGCCAAGGAGCCGGGCGCGGAGCCGGCGGTACATAACCATACCCGCCCACCGACATGTATCGGCTCTGGGGGTAGCCAGAAACATACGTCTGAGTGGTCACAGGCGTCATGTAACGGGTGGACGTGTAGGTGGTCGGGTAAGCCGTGCTGTACCCGTAGGTGGGCGTGCTGTAGTACGGCGAGCCGTAGCTGGAATATCCAGTCGGGTAGTACGCGGGGGCGGCATAGGACGGATACGTGGTGACGTATCTCGGAGAGCCGTAGGCCACGGACGAGTAGCCATAAGGGCCACCGCCGTTTTCGCAGGATGCGAGCACGAAAGCCGCCGTCATGCTACAGGCGAGCAAAGAAAGAGTTTTCATAATCGTGGAGGTAGAGGGTTAATGAGCGTCGTTCAGGTGAGGAAGGATGCGCCGTGGCCGGTGCCCTGGCCTAAAGTTGGCCCTGCCTAGAATACGCCTCTCGCCCCGAGGTCGCAGGCCTGCCCGAGGCCATAGTCAGCCTCACGCCTGAACTCGTTCACTTCTTGGGCTGAGCCGTTGGAGGCAAGGCTCCTGTCTTGCCGAAGGGAGGCAACGCATCTTCATGGCAGTGAGGTTCCGTCGGGTAAAGCTGCCGTCGCATTGCACAAACGCGTGGGATCGCCTAAGGTTTGGCCGCGAAATCGAGCCCTCGCCCCGTCCCCTCTCTCCATCATGAAACTCCCCAGTCGCACCTTCTTGACCGGTTTCCTTGCCTGCCTGTTCGGCGCAATGCAACAAGCCTCCGCGGAACCGATTCAGGTGAAAGCTCGTTTTGTGCGTGAAGACGGCAGCGCCCTTGCCGGAATGAACGTGCGCATGGTCATCGGCAGCGAGAAAGACCCACGCGCCCCGCAGGCGGGCAAAACGCTCACCACCGATGCCAGCGGCCGCGTCACCTACACCGTCGATGCCCCCATCAAGGAGAGGAAGGTTCAAACCGGCTCCGCCTTCTTCCGTTCGGCATCGCAATTGATCGAAGTCGGCATCGAGTTGGAACTGCTTGGCCGCCGGGCTTTGTACTGGGTGGAGCTGGATCTCGTCAAGGCTGGTCCATTGATGGGACAGGCGGCCTATGTGGCAGGTTCCAGCGGTCGCTTTGACCAGATGCTCAAGTTCAACAACAAAACCCATAGCTGGGCTTTTCCTGATGATCCCAACGGCATGCAACTGACCGGTACGGGAGCCCAAGTGCTGCAGCATGACATGAAGAAAAACGCCGCCACGGGCGTCTGGGAAATCGAACTCCAGCTGGAAAAGCAAAAGTGGGAGCAACGCTAACGGTGGTCAACCCATGACCATGCGGGCACCGTCCGGCGGAGCCTTTGGAAGTTGGCAAGGCGCATGACGTCCGCCCCCTCTCCCGGGCTTCCTTTGATTGACGTTCATGGGCATGCCTCTATCATCGTCAGCCATGCTGTCCCCTAGTCCATTCATCCGCTGCGGCATCCTGATCGCGTACCTGGCCCTGCCCTACGCCGCACCGGCGGCAGATGCCCCGCTTGCGCCCGCCGTTCAGCAACGGCTGGAGACGCTGAAGAGCGGCTACGAGTCCTTTGTGGTCAAAAGCGTCAGCATCCCCTTTGAGGAAGGCGTCAAAAGGATCAATGCCCAGGCCCAACCGGCGCTCGAGCGCGAAAGCGCCGCGGCCGCCGCACGCAAAGATCTGGAAGGTCTGGTGCGCATCAAGGCCGACATCGACCGCATTGCCAAAGGACAGGTTTTGACCGCAGTGTCCGAACCGCCGCCAGTGGCACTGAAGTCGGTCTATGCCGCCTACAAACTGGAACTGGCCAAGCTGGAGGCTACGCAGCAGTCAGGCCTCGCGAATGCCCGCCAGCGCTATGATCTGGGCCTGGCGCAGGTGCAGGATGAACTCACCACCGCGCAGGACGTGGCCGCCGCCTTGCACGTGAAGCAGTTGAGAGACGAGCTGGCGAAAGCCTCCCCCTCTCAGCGTGCGGCCAAGACAACGAATGCCGATGGTTTGGCGACAGTCGAGATGAGCGGCGAACAGGCCAAGTTTGAGGAGGGTGCCATGGCTTACACCAACCGCCCTTTCGTTCTCAGCAAAGTTCCCCCGTCCTTGAAACGGCTGACGTTCATCAAGAACGCCGGCGGAGCAAAGACAACGACGACCATCGACGTCCTGTCGCCGGGGAAGATCTATATCGCCTGCGCCGTCATGGACAACGTGAGGCCTGTCACCAAAGATCTGGAATACCTACTGAGCCTTGGCTTTGAAAAAACCCATCACAAGTTTGTCATCTACAACCTGTCCATGGTGATCTGCAGCAAGGACGTTGACAGTACCTTCACCCTTCCCCCCGCCGAGTCATTTGGCGGCTTCATGGTCATTGGGAATGTGAGTGCGAAAAAGTAAGCGTCGCGCGGGAAGGCTGCCCAAGCCGCCCAAGCACACGACTATTGTGTACGCTTGCGCCACGGGCCACCTGCTGTTGGAAAGCCGCTACACTTGGGCGATCAGCTCGCTTTCGCGCACCAGTTTGCCGCGCTGCAGCAGGAGCTGGCCTTGCTTGATGGTAAAGAATTCGAAATGGGGATCGACCGCATCATCGTCGATTTCGCAGCGCAGTTCGCCTTCGGCCTCGCCGAGGGTTTTGGCGACTTCCATGAAGAGCTTCAGGATGACATTCTCCCGTTCGCGGCCCATCCATGAAAACTCCAGGGATTGCAGGGCCAGGTCCACTTCAATGCCTGCTTCGGCAAAGAGTTCATCCAACTGGTCTGCCTGCTCGCGGGAGAGGATCTTAAAGGTGAAATAGCCGTCGTAGGTTCTGATTTCGTTCATGCACCGGATGCTTGGCAGATTTTGTCGCGCGAACCACTGAAAATGATCGGCAGGCTTTTTGTGGACGTGATTGCTGCGCACGATTCAGGAAACGGCCGCGCTGACGAATGGGAAAAAGAGGCGACTCAGGCTAGATCCAAAACTCATCCGTTTTGTAGCGTCGTTTGCCACATGAATCACATGAGGCACTCTGCTTTTGAACTTAACTGATTTCTGAGTATCAAAGAGGCCCCCAACCTCTGCTTTTCGAGCTTTCGAAAAGCTCCTTCAAAAAAAACCATGAGTGCTCCGCTACTCAAAAGGCAGCTTCGTCGCCGCGCCTTTTGCTCCATCCTCCATGCCTTTTCACTTTTACCGGTGTTGCTGCTGACTCATGCCAGCGTGGCCGCAGATGCCAGCTGGACCGGCGGCACAGGAACGCAACTGTGGTCCACAGGCACCAATTGGAGCCCGACTTCGGCGCCGGGAGCCACCTCAGGCACCACGAACAGTGACACCGCTACATTCAACACCGCTGCGGGCGCGACCACGATCACGATCGATGCCGGGCGGAACCTGCTCAATCTCCTTTTCACCAACACTGCAGGCGGCAGCTTTACCATTGGCAGCGCGGGTGCCAATGCGGGCGAAGCCCTGCTGTTGAGCAGCGGCGGATCTGTGACAATGAACTTGGGAAACGCTGCCGCGGTCACGCTGAATGCGCCGATGGTGATCGAGCCGATCAGCAGCACTGGCAACGGCTCCTACACCTTCGCCAACAACTCCACCATGACGACTGGCACAGACACGAACCCCTACCCGATGACCATCAATGGGAGCATCAGCGGGGGAGCGACGACGGGCACCATCACGCTGAATTTTGCCGCCACCACAGGCAACCGCAGCAACGACGCCTCCGCCAACATCATGAACGGCCTCATCTCCGACGGGGCGTCCGGCGGCGTCAGCGTCAATGTCACCGGCAGCGGCGGCCAGCTGGGTGTGTGGCGCTTCAATAACAACAACAACAGCTACACCGGCAGCACCACCATCAACAACGGCACGCTCATCTTCACCAGCATCGCCAATGCCGGGGTGAACAGCGCCATCGGTGCGGGCAGCATCCTGAACCTGGGCAGCAACACGCACGTGAAGTACGTAGGCGGCGCAGCCTCCACCGACCGCGCCATCACCGGCAGCGGCTCCTTTTACAACAACGGCACGGGTGCGCTGACCCTGAATGGCACCCTGGCGGCCGGACTCACCTTTCGCGGCTCGCAGAACTTCATCGTGAACGGCCTGATTTCCGGAGGCTCCGGGCTCTCACGCACCGATGGCGGCAGGGTGTTTCTGAACAACAACAGCAATTCTTTCAGCGGCAACATCTCCATCTCCGACGGCGCCTTCCAGGTCCTCACGATTTTCAACGCCGGTGTCAATTCTTCCGCCGGCAAGGGCAGCACTATTTCTCTCGGCCAAGCCAGCAGCACTATCGGACGCTTCGAGTACACGGGGGGCTCCACCTCCACGGACCGGCTCATTGTCCTGAACAACAGCAGCAGCGTGACCGGCACCACTGGCCGTGGCGTCATCAATGTGATGACCGCTGGCGAGACTCTCACATTGACGAATGGCGTGCGCCTAGCCACCACCAACAACTTGAGCACGACCACCAACTACTCAGAACTCACCCTGACCGGGGTGGGCAATGGAGAGATCCAGGGGCAGATCGGGGGCACCACCGGCACCCCTGCTGCCGTGGTGAATCTCCAGATCATCAAAACCGACGCCGGCATGTGGATTCTTTCCGGTGCGAACACCTACACGCTGCAGACCACGATCAGCGCGGGCATTTTGAACATCCGCAACAGCAGCGCGCTGGGTGCGGTGCTGACCAGCGAAACCGTCCCATCTGCCGCCAACGCGGGCACCACGGTGGCCAGTGGCGCGACGCTGCAGTTGCAGAACAACATCGGCGTGGGAGCCGAGGCACTCACGCTGGCAGGCACCGGAGCCACGGGACAAAACGGCGCGCTCGTCAATGTGAGCGGCACCAACAGCTTTGCAGGCGCGCTGACGCTGACGGCCAACACAACCATCTCCTCTGACAGCGGCAGCCTGGCGCTGACCAGCACGGCGGCGATCGTCGGCTCTGGCGGCAGCCGCGCGCTGACGCTGACGGGTGCCGGAAATGGCAGTCTGGCCAGCAGCATGGACACAGGCGTGGCCAGCCTGACCAAGAACGGAACCGGCATGTGGACCCTGACCGGAACCAACATCTACACCGGCGCCACCACGGTGAATGCGGGAACGCTGAATGTGACCGGCACCCTGGGCAACACAGCGGTAACGGTGAACAATGGCGGCACATTCGCCTATGCAGGAGCCATCGGTGGCAATCTGACGGCAGCGAACAACTCCACGATCATCATTGGCGATGCGCAAACTCCCGGCAGCACAGGCACGCTGACCGTGGGAGGAAATCTGGTGCTCAATGACGGCACATTGCTGATGTTTGATCTCGGCACCTCTAGCGACCTCATTCAGGCCAATGGCAGCCTGATCACGCTCGACGGCATCGTGCGGGTCACGACAGGCGCGGGATTCACGGCGGGCACGTACCAGCTCATCGGCTACACTGGCACCCTGACCGACAACGGTCTCACCGCACAGATGCTCGCGGGGTACGACCTTTCCATCGTCGTGGACACGGTGAACAAAGCAGTGAACCTGGTGGCCACCGGGATCAGCGCACAGTACTGGGACGGGACTGACACTGTGGCAGACAATGTCGTGGATGGTGGCGATGGCGTCTGGACCAATGCCGGCACCAACTGGACGCTGGCGGATGGCAGCAACAACACGAGCTGGTCGGCCTCGGTGGAAAAGATCGCGGTATTTGGCGGTGCGGCAGGCGGCATCGTGCAGGTGCAGGATGCGGTGGCGGTCAACGGACTGCAATTTGCCCGGAATTACACGCTGGCAAATTCCGGCGGCCAGATCCAGATCACCAATTCAACCACGGAGATGCGTGTGGACACCGGCGTCACCGCGACGGTGGCGGCCCCTGTCACAGGCGCAGGAGGCATCAACAAGACCGGGGACGGCACGCTGGTCTTTACCGCTGCCGCAGGTTCCAACGCTTACACGGGCACCACCGTCGTCACTTCGGGCACACTGAAAATCGGTGCGAACGACACCCTTCCTACCGGCACCGCTGTGACTGTCGGCTCCGGTGTCTTCACGGCCACGCTGGATCTTAGCAGCGCCAGCCAGCGGGTCGCGAGCCTGCAGGTGGCCTCCAACAACGCGAATCTCAGCAGCAGGGTCATCATTGGGGCCGGGCAAACTCTCCAGGTCAATGGCAGCTTCAGCACCGGCGTGGCCAACAATGTCAAAATCAACACGCTCGCCGTTTTCAGCGGAGGAGGTGCGCTGGTGGTCAGCAATGCGAGCGCCAATTTCGAAGCCGGACTGCAAACCGTCAGTTCGGCGACAGCCGCCAGTCTGCTGCCGAACGCGGACACCCCGTTCGACAGCGGCAGCAATCGCAACACCACAACCACCGACTTTACCGGCCTGGGCTCCTTCAGTGCCAACGTGAACGAGTTTCGCGTGGCCTACGGTGTGAACAACAAGAGCACGCTGACACTTTCCAACACCAGCAACAGCATCACGGCCAACACGGTGCAGATCGCGAACAGCAACGGCTTCAACGCCGGGGACGGAATCATGGTGCTCGGCGCAGGCACCAACACGATTTCGGCAGACAACATCAACATCGGCGTCTCCAAGGGAGTGGGCACGGTCTGGTTTGCCTCCCAAACGGCTGGCAGCGCGGGCACCCTTGTCATGGGTGGCAAAACCGGTGCTGCCGCCAACATCACGGTGGGCGGCACGTTGGGCACGGCCACGGGTGCCACCCCGACCGGCACACTCGATCTGCGCGGGCACACCGCCACCATCACAGCGGGGGCGCTCATCATTGGGAAGCGCGACAGCTCAGGCGGCGGTGGAGCCACGGGAACCGTGTACTTTGATGGCGGCACTTTTACCGTCAACAGCATTGAGATGGGTACCATGAGCGGCAACGCAGGAACCACTTCTCCGGGACCTTCGGGCAGTGGCACGCTCGTCATCAGCGGCGGCACCTTCACTGTGAACAGCGGCGGCAGCTTCGTCATGGCCACCTATGCGAACACCAACACCTTCGGCAATGCCAAGGCCCTTCTCACCATCAGCGGGGGGGCGTTGATCTCGAACGTGAACATCGTCGAAGGGGGCGGCGCGGGGGCCACCACGGCGAACACCACCAGCACCATCCAGCTCAAAGGCGGCACGCTGGACATGACCGGGCACAGCATTGGTGACGCCACCAACGTCATCGACGTCCTCACGCTCGAATCCGGCACGCTCAAGGACGTTCAGGAAATCAACGGAGGTGGTGCGATCACCAAAAGCAGCACGGGCACGCTCACCTTCCTCGGCACCAATACGTACACAGGTCAGACGACCATCAGCGCAGGCACCCTTCAAGTGGGCAATGGCGGCACCTCCGGCACGCTGGGCAGTGGCGCAGTGATTGACAATGCCACCCTTGCCTTCAACCGCAGCGATCTGCTTACCGTGGCCAACAATATCAGCGGCTCGGGCGTGGTGAATCAAACCGGCACCGGCACCACCGTTGTGAGCGGTGCGAATACCTACACCGGACAGACCACGGTCAGCGCGGGAAGTCTGCTGGTTAACAATGCGTATGCCGGCCCTGATTCCGCCACCGGCACCAACACCGTGCAGGTGAACGCGAACGGGACTCTGGGCGGCACAGGAAAAATCGCCGGGTCGGTCAATCTCGCGGCGAATGCCACCCTGGCACCGGGCGGCAATGCGGCCACCATCACCGCTGGCACGCTCGGGCTGAGCACGGAAATCGGCACCGTTTCGATCGGCGGGAATCTCACCGTCGGCGCCTCTGCAACGATTGTCCTCCAACTCAAGAGCGGCGACACCGGGCTGAACACCACCTTTGACTCCATCACCAACCGCCTGACCAGCGTCAGCGGCACCGCCACGGATGGGGGCAATGACCGCATCATCGTGAGTGGCACCCTGTCGCTTGACGCTGCCTCCGCCATCCAGGTCACCTTGGGGACAGATTTCACGCCGGCCTACCATGCAGTCTTTGATCTGTTGGACTGGACCGGCTCCAACATTGCGCTGGCCTATTATGACTCCGGCACAGGCATGCGTTTGGGCGGCAGCGCCGACAACGGGGCCTATGCGCTCGATCTGCCCGATCTCACGATTTACAACAGCAGTTGGTACTGGGACGTGAGCCAGTTTGGCAGCACCGGCGTCATCGCCATCGTGCCGGAACCCAGCCGTGCTCTGCTGCTGCTCGGCGGCCTGGTGGGTCTGGGTCTGCGGCGGCGCAGAACACGTGTCGTGCGCTGACGTGGCCTACTTCCGGACCAGTCGTTTGGGCTTGAACCTCTGCACCGCTTCCTTGAACTGATCCAGAACCTCATGCGAGGCGCCGTAGCGGCCGGAAACGTACATCGCCACCAACGGATCGAACTGAGGTGAGAGATCCGGTCGGGCCATGGCGACGCGACGCGCAAAGGTCAGCGGGCCTTCATTCGGCATCCAGGTCTGGACCCCGGCTTTACCCACACGGCTGCAAGCCCGCTGCCACAACCGCATCCATGGATCGGCATGGCGGGCGGGACGCCGCAGCCATAAGGCGACGAGCAAGACTCCCACCACCACAAAAGCCGCGCTGGGTATGAGCAGCACGAGTTTGCTCTGCCTCAGGCCGACACTTTCCAAGAGGCCGCGCTGGGCTTCCTGATTGTAGTCGATGACCTGGTTCTGCCAGTCGTAATTGACGCTGTCCCACCACAGCCGGAGGTGCTGCACGCTGCGGCCCCACAGGGTGCGGCGCTGGCGCTCCGCCTCCTCCGCGCCCCCGGCCAGGAAGGCCTGCAAATCAATGTTCACGCGGTCAGGCGCCAGCGCAGCAGTGGGATCGATGCGATACCAGCCGAATTTTTCCAGCCACACTTCCGTCCAGGCATGCACATCGCTTTGTTTCACGATGAGGTAGCCGCCGTTGTGGTCCGAGTATTCGCCGCCGAGGTAACCGACCACGATGCGTGACGGCACTCCCGCCATGCGCATGAGAGTGGCAAAGCTGGCGCTGAAGTGCTCGCAGAACCCGACGCGACGACGAAGAAAGAAGTCCTCCAGCGCCTGCGGCCCCTTGTACTCGCCCGGCTCCAGCGTGTAGCTGAAGCCATAGGTTCGGATGTAAGTGAGCGCGATCTGCACGATCTGCTCATCATTTTGCGTCACTGATTCCCAGTAGTCCGTGAGCTCCCTGAGCTTGGGGGAGATGACTGCCGGCAGTTGCAGCGCGGCCTCCCGATGGTCCTCAGGCAGATCCCGCACAGGATCCTTCCCCGTCGGCAGCTCCATGCGGGAAACGACCTCAAAACGTTCTGTATTCTGGATGGAGAAGGGTGAGACGAGCGATTGATCAAATTCAGGGGACAGGCGCTCACCGCGCAGCTTTGCCATCAGCGGCTGCTCCAGCCCGGGCATCCATCGTTTGCCGTGAGCCTCCAGGTCGATGATCTGGCGCACATCCACTCCGCCTTTTGGACGCGGCAATTGCGGCGCAAAGCTCAGGCGCTCACCGCGCGTCCAACGCAGGCCGTCGCATTCCCACAGGGTGAGGCAGCGCCAGTAGCGGGCATCATTCGGAGGCAGCACGCCATCAGGAAAACGCGCGCGAAAGGCCACGTCTGAACTCTGGGCCACCTTGGCGATCTTGCCGGGATCCAGCGAATTATCGATGCCCGTTTCACCGAAGCGGCTGCGGCCAAGCGCCGAGCCGAGATCAAGCAGTCCGCGCGGAAACACAAAGAAGAGCAGCACGGTCATTGGCAGCGCCTGGGCGAACAGCATGCCGGTCACGCGCAGAGGCTCCCGCGCCCCCGGGATGCTGCGCCGAAAGCGCACCATGCATGCGGTGATGAACAGCACCACCAGCACCGTCCAAACGGAGCGGGAAAGGTGGTTTTCCAGCAGGACCGAGCAGAAGGCAAGAAACCAGCCGATGAGGGCCAGCACTTGGAATTCACGCGGTGTGCGGCTTTCCAGCATCTTCGCTCCGGCCAGCACCAGCAGCATCGCTATGCCCGGCTCCATGCCACCCAGTTCGCCATAATTCAAATACACCGCCGCGGCCCCCGCGATGATGACCCCCACACGTACCAGCAAATGCGGCACCGGCATGCGCAGCAGTCCCCTCCACAGCAGGCACAGGGCGCAGACCACCAGCCCGGCGGTAGCGATGTACCCGTACAGCGGCAGAATGGCGAACAGCAGCGCAAGACTCAAAAACAGCAGCGGTCGTCTGGGCAGGAATGTGGACTGCTCCACGCTTTGCACATTCACCGCAGGGGCAGACTTCAACTCATCCGCAACGGCAGATCCTGTTCCTGTGCTTGATTGCATGGAGAGCGCATCCAGACAGCGCCGCATATGAGCGGGACCATGCCCCGCACGAATGATGAGCCCGGGCATGCGCAGTTCATACGGCCTGCCCTCAGCTTCACAGATCTCCATCCAGCGGGCGATTTGCGAAGCGCGCAAGGGTTCATCCAAAGTTATGGCGCTCCAGTTCAGCACCACGACGCCCTGCACACCGCTGCTCCATGATTTGACCATCAGCGGGCCGCCGCGCGCTGCCGAACGCCAGTCGATGTGCCGTGGTGAATCCCCTGCACGCCACTCACGCAGCCCGGCGAAATCATCACCACCGGCGCCCTGCCCACGGGAGGTGGAAACTTCGATGGCATCTCCCTGCCTTAAAGTGTCTGGCGCAGGCAGCGGCAGATCGCCCTCAGGCTCCGGATGCACACGACGCACCCACGCTGTCTCCACCACACGCTCCGCCGAAAAAAGGCCCAGCGGGTAAACGCTGCGCACCACCAGTTGCAATGCCCCGCTGGCAGGCTGCCTGGGCGGCGGCAGATCAACGATCACCGCACCGCCCGCCGGCACACGTTCGACGAACACGGGAGAGGTGGCACCGATGACGAACACTTCGAGTCCGCAGGGCGATACCGCACCCGTGGCGCGCAGTTCCACCGGGATGCACTTTGCAGAATCCTGCGCCGAAGGTCTCGCGCCCACCAGCCGCACATGCACGCCGCGCAGATTTGCCCGCGCATGCAGCCAGGAGAGGAGGCCCATCGTCGCTGTGAGCAGCGCGATGAGGTGGGCGGCTCCGTTGGACTGCGCCTCCGCCGCATACCACATGCCCGCCACGATGGCGAGCAGCGCCAGCGTGTGTCGGTTCCAGCGCACGCGCACTTTCATGGCATCAAGGCACCGGGGTTTCGGTGATGAGCTGCCGCGCCAGTTCCACGCCGGTCATGCCATCGGCGGCATGTTCGAGGCGATGTCCCATGACGACCACGGCGACGGCCTGAATGTCTTCCGGCAGCACCATCGCACGCCCGCTGAGCAGGGCCCAGGCACGCGCAGCGGCCAGCACTGAGAGACCGGCACGCGGAGAGAGCCCGTGGCCCTGCACGCGGCTGGCGGCAAGGAGGTCCTGCAAGTAATCGAGCAAGGCAGGCGAAGCATAGACGGCACGCGTCCAGGTTTGAAGCTGCTGCAGTTCGAGGAAGGTCATTGCCGGCTGCATCGAGCGCAGCATCTCACGACGCTCCTGGCCTTCCAGCAGCGCACGTTCGGCCGAGCGGTCCGGCACACCAAGCGCGAGGCGCATGAGGAAGCGGTCCATCTGAGACTCCGGCAGCATGAAGGTGCCGATCTGAGACGAGGGATTCTGCGTGGCGATGACAAAGAAGGGCTCCGGCAAAGGATGCGTGGCCCCATCCGCAGTGATCTTGCCTTCCTCCATGGCTTCAAGCAAAGCCGACTGGGTCTTGGGCGTGGCGCGGTTGATTTCATCCGCCAGGAGCACCTGCGTGAAGACCGGGCCGCGATGAAAATGAAATGCGGCCGTGTCACGGTCATACACCGATGCGCCGAGAATGTCGGCAGGCAGGAGATCGCTGGTGAACTGCACACGGCGGAAGCCCAGGCCAAGCGCCTGAGCCAGCGCCTGGGAGAGCATGGTTTTGCCGACACCGGGCTGGTCTTCAAACAGCAGATGGCCACGTGCCAGCAGGCAGGTCACCGCAAGGCGCACCACATTCTCTTTGCCAAGAATGATCTGCGACACGCTCGCGATGATGGATTCGATTTGTTGGGACGCTTGCAAGGCAGTGGCGGCAGGCAGCATGGCGTCGGTGGGGGAATGGGATGAGCGTGAAGACACGAGGGGAGAAGGATTATGCCCTCAAGTGTCGCCGATTTGCGGACTGGAAAGCAAGCCCGCATTCGGGGGCACTTCAAAATCAGTTCTGCACTGAAGGCTTAAGCTTTCAGATCTGCTGCAGCTTGTTCCGTTCGTTCGGAGTGCGGCAGACGGGGCAGATGGTGACATCGATCTTGCGCTTGGCCTCGCAGGCATAGGCTGTGCCACAAATGCGGCACTGGACGGCGATGCGCCGCCGATAGACCTCTCGTTTGCGATCGCGCCAGAAGCTGTGAAACCACAGCACGCAGACCGTCGTCACCCCGACCGCCATGAACAAAATGATCAAACCACCCAGCGGAATGGGAATCATGGCGTGGGGGCCACCTCCCAGCGGAAGGAGATTTCGCCCCACTCGACTCGCTTCACCTCGGCAGGAGTGAAGCGCAGCGTACGCACCGCCGCATGAAGTTGCTGCATGATGTCCGCATCCTCGACACTGCTCAGCGGCAGCGCGGTGACGATCTGCCCGGCACTGCCAATAGCGACACGAAACTGAACTCGCGTTGGCTGCGTGAGCTTGATGCCGCTCAGTTCCACGCTGGCCGGACCGCGCTTTGCCAGAGAAGGACTCATGATGGCATGCAGCTTTGCGGCGGGCGGGGCCGCCACGGAATCCACGGTACGGCGTGGCACCGGCGGCAGCACATCCGCAGCAGCGGTGAAAAGGCGCGGCTGTCGGATGGCGGGCGCCGGAGGCTCCAGATCCCTCAGCTTGATTTCATGCCCGGCAAAAGACGGATGAAAATCCAGCAGCGGACTTTCGACCGGCGCCACGGCATCGGCATCGGCGTCACTCAGCAGCGCAAAGCTGCGGTCCTGCGCCCGGTGGATGAGCGCCAGCTCCGCCGGATTGTTCGGATCAAGCGAGATCACGTGCTGCGGCGTGACGGGCAGCCGCTGCGTCACCGGATGGACGATGCGGAAGACGAAGAAGAAACCGGACATCGCGGTCATGAGCAGCACCAGCGAGCCCACCAGACGCCACATGGAGTGATCGCGCACGTCCCAGGCGAAGATCAGCCCTGGAGTGTTCGAATGCGGTTTCGTGGACATCGTAGGCAGCGGTTTTCTACGCCTTGGGCGGAACGGTGGAATACGCGACTTCGTACCCGACCTCGAGAGCGATGTTGCCAATCTCGATCACGCGCCCGTGCGTCGCCTGTTTGGCGGCATGAATGATGACACGGCGTTCGCCTTCGCGGTTCGCCTTCAGCTTTTCCCGCAGCTCGCCCATTGTGATGCGAACACCGTCAAAATAGAGCGCATCCTCCATTCCGGCGGGTACGGTGATGATGTGGGCGCGATCAAAACCTGTCAGCCGCGAGTTCGACTGCGGGGGCTCCACACTGATCCCGGACTGCACCACAAAATTGCTGGTGAGGAGGAAATACACCAGCAGGAGCAGAATCGTGTTCAGCAACGGTACCGTGTACAGCCAGGGGCTTTGCTTGGGAAGATGACTCTCGAGCTTCATGGTTGATACGGCGGTAGGCGCAGTATCGGAGGCGCGGAGTGGTTGGGCCAGCCGAAAATGCGCTGCGGGCGCTTATCCTTTCATCCCGCGACCACGCGACTTTGTCATCGGCGGCGCGGCTTCCGCCGGGCGGAATTCCACGATGTTGTCGGTACTGTTGGCGTCTTCGATCAAATTCACGATCTCAATGCCGGCGCGTTCCAGATCATGCATCAGGGAGCGGGCGCGGGCGCTGAGGAAGGCAAAGGAGAGATAGGCGGGGATCGCCACCACCAGACCGAGCGCTGAAGTGATCAGGCTTTGATACACACCGCGCGCCACGTCGGCCTGTGTCGCCACGCCATTGGCGGAGGAGAGGCTGGTAAAACTGTCCAGCAGGCCGATCACGGTGCCGAGCAGGCCGATCAGGGGGGCAGCGTGCGCGATGGCGTTCAGAATGCCGAGAAAGCGCTCCAACCGTGGCACCTCAAGCTGACCCGCCTCCTGCACAATCTCCTTGAGCTGCTCGCGCGGGGCATGATGCCGGAGAAGCGCCGCATGGATGACGCGCCCGGCGGGCACCCGTGTGGCCACGCATTCCTGCAGGGCTTCGGCGAAGTTTTTGCGGCGGATCAGGCTGGCCAGCCCGGCCAGGAACTCACCCACGTTCATGCTCGCCCGGTGAAAGTAGGCCAGACGCTCGATGAAAATAGCCCCGGCGAAGCACAGGCACCCTATGAGGAGCCATACGAGCGGTCCGCCTTTGGAGATAAGATCTATCATGAGCCGAAAATCAGAAAGTGATGGGTAAAGCCTGGCACCACACGCCAGTTCGGGAGACGTGGAAAGCCAAGCATGTTTTATGCCGAGACTGATAACTTGTAAACACTGGAAATTAACTGGCTCCCAGGCCGAAGGTCAAGGGGCGGGCGGAGCGAGGCAGCCCCTCGGGGCCAAAAAAGCGGCTTTTGGGCCACTCCGCCGCGCCCCAAGCCATTCCCCTTCCCGCTTCTTCCAGTGACATTCATACCAAAACCCATCACCTCCCAGCCTTGATTCCCCTTTCCGAACCCGCTCCAATATCGGCATGAATCCTTTCGATCTCCAGGTCAATGGCTACGCTGGCACCGACTTCAACGGCGACAGCCTCACCGCCGAATCTCTGCACCATGCCTGTGAGGCTCTGGCGGAAGACGGGTGCGATGCCATTTTGGCCACTTTCATCACGGATGAAATCCCCACGCTGGAGCGCCGGATCGACAAATTGGTCGAATTGCGGGAAAAGGACGACCTCGCACGCCGCATCATCACCGGCATCCATATTGAAGGGCCGTTCATCAATCCCATCAAAGGCTACGTGGGGGCGCATCCGCCCCATGCCGTCAAGCCTGCCAATGTGGACGACGCCAAGCGCCTTCTCGCCGCCGCCGGTGGGCTCGCCAAACTCGTGACCCTCGCCCCTGAGCACGATGAGGGCAGCAAAACCACAGCCTTCCTCTCCTCCCAAGGCGTCACCGTTTCTGCCGGCCACTGCGACCCCTCGCTCGACCAGCTCAATGCCGCCTGTGATGCCGGTCTGTCGATGTTCACCCACCTCGGCAACGGCTGCCCCATCCAAATGCACCGCCATGACAACATCATCCAGCGCGCGCTCAGTCTGAATGACCGCCTCTGGCTCTGCTTCATCCCGGACGGGGTGCATGTGCCCTTCTTTGTGCTGAAGAACTGGCTGTCCGGCATTGGCCTGGAGCGCACCATTTTTGTCACCGACGCCATCTCCGCCGCACGCCTGGGCCCTGGTCGCTACACCCTAGCCGGTTGGGACATCCTTATCGGGGAGGACCTTGTGGCCCGCTCGCCAGATGGCACGCATTTTGTCGGCAGCACCGTCACGGTGCCGAGGATCAAGGCGAATGCACTGGCAGAGCTGGGGATGAGCGATGCGGATTTGAAGCAGGTGCTGGATGTGAATCCGCGGCTGGCGATCAAGGCCTAGCCATCAATCTGCGACATTGCCCAATGTCGTGATTGCCTGTCTGATTTTCGTGATCAGTATCCGTGCATGCCCGCTCGCAAGCACGCCAGCAAACGGATCCTCGTTTTACTCCTTGGAGTCTCGTCGGTCCTTGCCGCGTTCTATTTTCTGTTCGGCGATACCATCGCCAATGACCTGCGGCTCTGGCAGATCACAAGACAGTTGGACACGCTGCCGCAGCCTCCCGGCACAATCCTCATATCCACCAACGCCGCCGTAGGCTTGTTGGTGGGCAATGGCAACCACTGCGACTTCTTCGCCGGAGCTGTTTATCGCAGCCAAAGCTCCGCTGAAGCAATCCAGCAACACTACGAGGGACGCCAGTTTGAAAATCCCTTGTCAGGTAAGAACGAAGAATGGGACATCACCATTCTAAAGGATAAAAACTCATTCAACTCACTCTGGCTGCCCTATGACTTTGATCACCCCGAAGCATGGGGGCTAACAACCGAATCCTATTCAGCCGGAACACTTTTCCTCGTCCGCGCCATGCGTTCATATGACGCAAACGGTGACTTCAGGTGTCAATGAGGCCCTGCAACGACTTTCAACTGAGGCGCCCCATGTGAATCCCCTGCTCTGGCTCGACCAACATCGCGGACGTTACACCGTCGTCCGCTGGCTTTTCCCGCGTTTGCTGGCGGGGATCTATCTCATCGCCTTTGTCTCGTGGGGTCTGCAGTATGACGGACTGGTGGGCGAGAACGGAATCGTGCCCGCAAAGACGCTGCTGGAAAATATCCACGCTTATGAGGCACGGGAACACCAGACGCTGTTCTGGCAGATGCCCAGCGTGTTTCACTGGCATTACAGCGATGCCTTTGCGCATGGCTGCTTAATTTCCTGCTGCCTGCTGGGCGTGCTCGTAATGGCGGGTGTGGCTCAGGGGCCGCTGCTGGCGCTGCTCTGGTTTGGGTATCTGTCATTTGCCGCCACAGGCGACATCTTCATGGGTTACCAGTGGGATGCGCTGCTGCTGGAGGCGGGATTTCTCGCGCTGTTCGTCGCGCCGTGGCGTTTGTGGTCATCGCGCAGCCCGACGGAACCGCCGCGTGGCTCCATCTTCCTCCTGCACTGGCTGCTCTTCCGCCTCATGTTTCTCTCCGGCCACGTGAAAATCGGCGGCGGCGATCTGCCCTGGCATGACATGACCGCGCTGCTCTACCACTACGAAACGCAGCCGCTGCCGAACGGCCTTTCGTGGTTCGCCTACAATGCCCCGCGCTGGATTCACATCGCAAGCTGCTGGATCATGTATGTCATCGAACTGTGCCTGCCTTTTGCCATTTTCCTTGGCCGCTGGGGGCGACTGACCGCTGCGCTGGGTTTTCTCGTCCTGATGGCCATGATCTCCGCCACGGGGAACTACAATTTCTTCGATCTCCTTACCGCCGCGCTCGCGATTACGCTGCTGGATGATCGTTGGTTTCCCAAACGCCTGCGCCACTGGCTCCGCATCGACTCCGATGCCCCACGCCCGTCCTTTGCGCGTTGGACGCAATGGCCGGCGCTGGCGGCGGTCGCGCCGGTGGCACTGGTCACCCTGCTGGCCGCCGATTCCTTTCTCGCGGGACGTGTTCCGCTCTTCAAGCCGATGCTCCCTGCGGCGCTGCATGAAAAACTCGACGCCCCCATCGCCCGCACACGCTCATTCAACGCCTACGGTCTCTTTCAGGACATGACCGAGGAGCGGCCGGAGATAATCCTCGAAGTCAGCGACGACGGCGCGCTCTTCCTGCCGCTGGATTTTAAATACAAGCCGGGAGATCCCAAGCGGCGGCCGCCGTTCATCGCTCCGCATCAGCCACGGCTGGACTGGCAGATGTGGTTCGCCGCGCTGTATCCGAACTACGATCCGCAGCGCGATGCGAACCCGAACTCCCCCATGCACTGGTTCGGCCGGTTCTGCACCGCCCTGCTCCAGCACAAGCAGCCGGTGTGGGCCCTGCTGGAGCCTCCGCCCTTCCCCATCGGAAAAATCACCCACCTCCGCGCCAAACTCTACCGCTACCATTTCACCAGCGCCGAAGTACGGAAAGCCACGGGCGAATGGTGGGAGCGCGAATTGATCGGGAATTTCAGCGGTACGATGTCTTTGAAGGCCCTTGCGAGGTGATTCATTCGTCATTCCGCATTCATCATTCCACATTCCTCTTGCGTCCTTCTGATCCTGCGGCACTATCGCGACCCCTCGTTCGACTTCGAATGAGGGAAACAACCTTCGGGGCGTAGCTCAGCCTGGTAGAGCGCTTGCTTTGGGAGCAAGAAGTCGTCAGTTCGAATCTGGCCGCCCCGACCATCTAAGATTTAAAATCTCAGATTTCATTCCCGCCGCATGTCCGCCCTCTACGCCACCGCCCTGAACACCTTCAAGGAAATGGGCTGGATCTACCGCGAAGTACCCGAGCATTCCGTCATCGAGGCCGACTTCGAAGCGCACCACACCAAAATCCCGCTGCATGTGCAGATTTTTGGCGAGACGCACATCATCACCGTCGTCTCCAGCGCCACGCTGCAGGTGCCCGCATCCCACCGCCTGCCCGTTTGCGAACTGCTCATGCGCACGAACAAGGACCTGAACCTTGGCAATTTCGAACTCGAATGGGATAGCGGACAGGTGATGTTTCGCGTGACCAATGTCTTTCCACCGCACCGGCACGATGCGCGCATCATCGCCAGCCTGGTGCATTCAGCCGTGGCGGAGATCGACCGCCTCACGCCGTTCCTTGGCGAAATCATCCACACTCCCAAAGGCGAGCTGCTGCTGCTCAAGGTGGCGGACCTGATGAAACGCGAAGATTTGCTGCCGCCCGTGCCCGAGGCCGAGTGATTGGACGTGACACAGGCAGTGCGCCTGTGCTTTGGTGGCCGGGAACAGGCCCTCCCAATGTCCGCCCGCTACACACTCCCGCAGCACCCGGCTTTCAGCGATCCGCTGTCCAAGGAGGATCTCTACACGCTCGTGGCCCGCGGCTCCCTGGCCCGTGGCGAAATGTGCATGGATGAGGACACCGGTCACATGCACACCGTGGGGGAACTGGTCGGCGGCATGCGCCGCCCCACTGCCAGCAGCGGGCAGGCGCGGATCGGCCGGCCCATGTATCGTGAGATCAGCCCCGACACGGAATATCCTGAAGAACCGCAGCCGATGGCTGAGCCTGAAGAAGAAGAGGAGGAGGAAGCTGAAGAAGAGGCCCCCGAGGAAGACAAAGACGATGATTTCAACTACTCTCCCAGCGGCGAAGTCATTCTGCATCACGCGCATCCGTCCTGGCTGGGCTACACCAAGGCTCTGTTCCTCTGCCTGCTGCTGACCATCGCCGGGGTGCTGCTGCTTATGATTCAGCTTGAGTATGCTATCATCGCCCTTCTTTGCGCCTCGTCCACGCTCATCGCCGTCGGCATCGCGCGTTACTCGCATGATTACATCGTCACGCGCGAACGCGTGGAGCTGATCTGGGGCCTTATCGGTCGCAGTTCCAAAGAGGCACGCATTTGCGACATCCGCAGCATCGACGTCTATGAATCTGGCCTCAAAGGTCTACTCGGCCTCGGCACCATCGACTTTTCCACTGCGGCCAATGCGGGTATTGAAGTACAGTTCAAAGACATGCGCAGCGCCCATATCGTGAAGGATCTTGTACGCAAGCTGCAGCGCGGTGTGGATCCGACAGATGACTGAAAAATGACGAATGACGAATGCGGAATGACAAATGACGGGCGGTGCACTCCAGCGTGTGCCGTCTGGCGATTTTTTCTATTTACCGCATTCGTCATTTTTCATTCATCCTTCGTCGCAGGCGCCGATCCCCTTACCCGCGCCATCGACATCCGCATGCTGCCTTATGAGCGGAGTTTGGAAAAACTGCCGGTCGATCTTACGGCAACGATCGGTTTCGTGGAAAGCGGCGGAACGGCTTTTGTACAGGACGACACTGCGGGAACGCATCTGCATTTCAAGCCCACCCGCAACGATCTCCACGTGGGCGACCACATCCGCATCCAGGGCACCACACTCGCCGGGCTGTATTTTCCCGGCGTGGATGTGACCAGCCTGCAAATCATGGGTCATGGCGACCCGCCCGCCGCCGCTCCCGCCACCTATGATGACCTCGCCACAGGCCGCTTTCATTACCAGCGCGTCATCGTGGAAGGACTCGGCCGCACTTTGACACCGCTGGATGAAAACCGCTCGCTGCTGCGACTCGCCATCGGCAGCCGGGTGCTGGAAGTAAGAGTGGATGCGCCACCCGAAGCCGCCCCTGGGCTCATCGACGCCCGCCTCCGTATCACCGGGCTTGCCGCCGGTGGCATCAATGACCGCCGCCAGCTCGTCTTTCCCTACATCCGCGTCACCGATTGGAAAGAGGTGGAGATCACCAAAGCCGCCCCGCCCGTCGAAACTCTGCCCATCACCTCCGTGGTCACGCTCCTGCAGTTTGGCGCTGCGGACGAGCCTCATCATCGCGCGCGCATTCGCGGCACCGTGCTGGCAGCCTACCCTGATGGCCGCGTTTTTTTGCGCGATGCCACCCCACCGCCACCGCCCCGTGAGACTCCGAAGGACGTCCTGCCCAGACCGCCGCAATCACCTTCCATCGCGATTCGCCTCACGACGCCGGTCAATCTGACGCCCGGACAGCGCGCGGAGATCATCGGCTTTCCCATCATGGCGGGATTCAGCGCCTCGCTGGCAGACGCGCTCGTGCTTGCCACCGAGCAGGGGTCAGCACCCGACGCCGCCGTTGTTTCGCTCCAAGAATTTCAAGATGGCTCGCACGATGCGGATCTCATCCATCTCGCCACGCCAGCGGTGCTCAATGATTTTTTCCGCAGCGCAGACGGGTTCGAGCTCCGCCTCACCTCCGGCGGCACACCTCTGCGGGCCTTCCTGCTGCAATCCGGCCCACCTGAGATCGAGATTGGCACCTCCGTTGAGCTTACTGGCATCTGCCTCGTCGAGTCTTCCACGGACAAAGGGTTTCGCTCTCAGGCCGAGCGCGCATCACTCCTGCTGCGCTCTGCGGATGACCTTCGCGTGATCCATTCAGCCCCGTTTTGGACGGCGGGCCGTCTTGTCATCGCCAGCAGCATTCTTGCCGGCCTTGTACTGCTGGCCTTCATCTGGATCGCCGCGCAACGGCGACAGATCGGCGCACTCAGCAGCCGCATCGTGCAGCAGGCGACGCTGGATGAGCGCCAGCGAATCGCGCGTGAGTTTCATGACACCCTGGAGCAGGAACTCACGGGGCTCTCCCTGCGGCTGGATGCCGCCACGACGCGACCACTGGAAGACAAAGCCCGCACGCTTATTGAGACCTCCCGCAGCCTTGTCTCCCGCATTCAAAGCGAAGCGCGCAATCTCGTGGCCGATCTGCGCGACACCGCCCAGCTGCATGATCTCTTCAGCGCGCTGCGGGAAATTCAGACGCGCATGCCGCCGGATGCCCCAGTATTAGAACTCGACCTGCAGCCCATTCCGCCCATCACCGGGCCCGTGTCTCATCACCTGCGCATGATCGCCCAGGAAGCCATCACCAATGCGCTCAAGCACGCGCAGGCCACGAAGATCACGCTGCATCTTTCCTCCACCCCTGACCTGCTGACGCTCAGCATCGCCGACGATGGCCAGGGGCTCACCGCCAGCGCCGCAACCACCGGCCAGCCCGGCCACTTCGGCTGCATGGGCATCCGCGAACGGTGCCGCAAAATTAACGCCAGTGTTGATTGGCAAAGCCAGCCCAAACAAGGCACCATCGTCACCGTTCGCCTCCCGCTGGAGGCATTGACCACTTGATCCGCCTACACCGTGTCCGCTGCCCCCATCTCACTCTTGCTCATCGACGATCACTTCGTTGTCCGCAGCGGCCTCGTGGCCTCGCTGGAGCTTGAGGACGATTTCAAGGTCGTGGGTGAAACCGATCGCGGTGAAGAGGCTTCGGCGTTGTTTGCCAAAAAGAAACCGGACGTCGTCCTCATGGATCTGCAACTGCCCGGCATCAGTGGCATCGAGGCCACGGCGGCCCTGCTACGTGATCATGCAAACGCACGTGTGCTCATCTTCTCCACCTTCGCCCGCGATGATGAAATCCAGGCGGCGCTCAAGGCGGGTGCGCTCGGCTATCTGCAAAAGTCTTCGTCCCGTGACGATCTTCTCACCGCCATCCGAACGGTGGCCAAAGGCCAACGCAGCCTGCCGGAGGACATTGCTCAGCGGCTCAAAGACCGCCTCGCAGAGCCGGAGATCACGCCACGCGAGCGCGAGATCCTCACCCTTGTGACCCGGGGCAACGCCAACAAAGAAATCGCCGCCGTCCTCGGCATCGGCGAGGATACGGTGAAACAGCACGTCAGCCGCATACTGATGAAGCTCAAGGTCAATGACCGGGCGCAGGCGACCGCAGAGGCGATCCGGCGGGGGCTGGTCAGGGTGTAGTCACCGTCTCCACTGCCAGCAGCTTCAACCCATGAGGCACAAATTTCTCGAAGTCAGTGATGTTGCGTGTCGCCACGCGGACATTCTGGGTCATTGCGCAGGCGGCGATCATGCAGTCGGAATGACTTCCGCGTTTGCGACCCGTGTAATGAAACAAGCGTGAGGCCTGCTCGGCTTCCTTTGCCGTGAAATCCAAGATGCGGCCTTCGACGATGGCCTGGACGGCATCTTTTTGAGACTTGGTGTGCGGGCCATTCAAAAATTCCGACCATGCAATGGCGGAGACGGCGAGTTGCTCGCCCTTTTCCAGCCACTGCCGGATCACAGCGATGTGCGGCGACCCGATGGTGACGAGGTCGATGAGGAGATTTGTGTCAAGGTGAATCATGACTCCCACCACTGGCGTTTGGCTTCGCGTTCGGCCTGCACATCGGCGCGAAAGGCTTCAGCCTCCTGCACGGTCAAACCGCCGCCGTTTTGCAGCCAGTCGAGAGCTTTGAGGGGCTTCGGACATTGGTCTTTCATGTCCTCCAGCTCCTTTAGGTGGCTCACAGCCCGGCGCATCACCTCAGACTTTGAGACGCCCCATTTCTTGGCGAGTGACGCAAGTCCGCGAAGAGTGGCCTGATCCAAAGCCATGCTGGTTCGTGTGAGTGAGTAACTCATGTGTTAACTTATTATGCATTCCCGGCCACCTGCAAGGCCGTTTTACCCCCACACGAAAGTGGGGTGCCCGAAATGCTGAAAGCGGCCGCAATCCGGCGTTGATAGGAGCATGACGCGCTACGTTCTCGCCACTTTCCTGCTAACCCGCCTCGCCTCCGCTCAAAACGACAGCGGCGGCAATGACATTGCGGACAAACCCCTGGCCAAACCGGTCATGCAGTGGCGGTTTGACGATGGCAAGGAACCCGGCCCGCGCTCGCCGAGCTTCCCCGGTTTCTCCAAAGACAATACCGCACAGCGCTTCACAGGCGACGGCAAAAAATCGGCCCTCACGATCCCGGACAGCGAGGCGCTGCGTTTCGGCCTGAATGAAACGATCACGCTGGAGGCCTGGGTGAAGCCGGCGGGGCTGAGCGGCTCTCCCTACATCCTTGGCAAAGGCCGGCTGGGCACAAAGGAATTTGGCACGGAGAACCAGAACTACGCGCTGCGCCTGCAGGCGGCGAAGAGTGGTGCCCAGATCGGCTTTCTGTTTCACAGCGCGGATGTCCCCGGAAAGAAGGGCGCCTGGCATCGCTGGTGGTCCAAGGACATGCTGCCAAACGCAGGGTGGCACCACATTGCGGTGACCTACACCTTTGGCAAACTCAAGAGCATCAAGGGCTACATCGACGGACGCCCTACCGAAGGCACCTGGGACATGGGTGGTGAGACGGATCGTTCTCCAGTCACGGATGGAGACGCGCTCATGATCGGCAGCGGCTCCACCCTGGCTTCCTCCCACTCCCTGAGTGGCTGGCTCGACGACGTGGCGATCTATCGCGGTCCAGTCGATGTGGATGCGCTGAAGGCAAAGTACCAGTTTGTCCCGCCGCCACCCCCCATCGCGAAAAAGCAAGTCCCTGCAGGTCGCGTGCTGGTGCAACTGGCCGAAGAAGGCATGCCTGATGCGAATGCATGGCCGAGCGAACACCCGAAAGTGGCCGAAACCTACACCGAGGACGTTTTCGGCTTCTTCGATGTGCCGCAAAAGTATGTGGACACCGGTGTGCGCGGTGAGCGCCACGTCCCCTTCCTCCTGCGTGCGGCCGCCAGTGTGACCTTCCCGAAAGGCAAGCACCGCCTGCTGCTGCGCGCCCGTGGCGCCACGAACCTCTACATCGACAACAAGACGATCCTGACCACGCCCTTCCCGCCAAACGACAGCGACGGACATCATCTGGTGGCCGATCAGCATGACTACCTGGACCTCGGCCCCGACTTCCGTTTTGCGCCACCGGGGAATCGTGAATCGTGGTACGAATTTGAAGGCACCGGCAAGCCGCAGTTCATCGTGCTGGAGACGGTGGTGGGAAGCTTCACCGGCAAGAGCATCCGCCGTCCGGAACTCGGCGAGACGGTGGTCGCATGGTCGCCACAGGGCAGTGAGGCGTGGAAGCTGATCACCCCCGGCAAACGCGAAGTGGCCTACAACGATGCTGGTTGGACCGCTTACGAACAGGAGCGCAACGCGCACTATGCGGAGATCAATGCGAAAAAACGCGCCGAGCTGCGCGCGCAATCCGATCCTTACTGGGCCACGCGCCGCAAGGCCGCCGAGGCGTGGCTGGCCAAGAATCCTGCAGGCGAAGGCAGCATTGATTCCTTCATCGCCGCGAAGATCGACAGCGTGAAGTCGCAGGATGCACACAAAGGCAGCATCGACTACTTCAAGGACATCCAGCCGATCCTCGAAGCCAAGTGCACTGAGTGCCATCGCGGCGCGAAGGCCAAGGGCGGGCTGCATCTTGATTCGCTGGCAGACGCGATGAAAGGCGGCAAGTCTGATGGAGCAGCCGTCGATCCCGGCAAGCCGGAGCACAGCTCTATCATCGCCCGCATCACGTCCTCCGATGAAGACGAGATCATGCCTCCCAAGGGCAAGCCTTTGACCAAGGAAGAAGCAGCCCTGCTCACCACATGGATCAAGGAAGGCGCGCACTGGCCGGAGATTCGTGCCGATCATCTCACGCTCACGCCGCTGACGGATGATCTGACTTTCCTGCGCCGGGTGTATCTCGATACCGTGGGTGTGCCGCCATCGCTGGAGGAGATTGCCGCCTTCGAGAAGAATCCGAACCGCAAAGCCGTCATCGACCAGCTTCTGAAAGACCCGCGCTGGGCGGACAATTGGATGGGCTACTGGCAGGATGTGCTCGCTGAAAATCCGAACATCCTCAATCCCACGCTCAACAACACCGGCCCCTTCCGCTGGTGGTTGTATGAATCCCTCCAGGACAACAAGCCGATGGATTTCTTTGTCACTGAACTCCTGCGCATGCGCGGCAGCGAGCGTCTCGGTGGCCCCGCCGGATTTGGCACGGCTTCGCAGAATGACGTGCCGATGGCGGCCAAGGGGACCATCGTGAGCACGGCCTTCCTCGGCGTGGAAATGAAGTGCGCCCGCTGCCATGATTCACCCACCGGCAAATCCTTGCAGCAGGATCTCTTCGAACTCGCCGCGATGCTGGGCACAAAGGAAATCGAAGTGCCAAAGACAAGCAGCGTGCCGATGGACAAGATCCATGCTGGTGGCCGCAAGCCACTCATTCAAGTGACCCTGCAACCCGGCACCAAGGTGCGGCCGAAGTGGCCTTTCGCAGAATTCTGCGACGAAGCCGCCGGCAAGCTCGCGGAAGATCCGAAGGACAGCCGCGATGTGCTGGCCGCGCTGATCACCGCGCCGCAGAACGAGCGCTTTGCGCAGGTGATCGCCAACCGCGTGTGGGCGCGCTTCATGGGGCGTGGGATTGTCGAGCCCATCGAAGACTGGGAGAAGGGCAAGCCCACGCATCCGGAACTGCTGAAATGGCTGGGCCGTGAATTTGTCAGCGGTGGCTACGATGTGAAGCACCTGGCCCGACTCATCTTGAACAGTCAGGCCTACCAGCGTGCCACGGATCCCACCTTAAAGCAGACCAGCCCGCTCTACACCAGCCCTGCGCCACGCCGTCTGCAGGCGGAGCAGATTGTGGATTCGCTCTTCGCCGCCACCGGCAAGCCCTTCCACACCGAGGAAGTCTGCCTCGACATCGACAACACCCGCGATCTCAAGAACGCCATCCATCTCGGCAAGCCATCCCGCAGCTGGATGCTGACCAGCACCAGCAACGAACGCGACCGCCCCAGCCTGGCCCTGCCACGTATTCAGGCCGTCACCGACGTGCTCAGCGCCTTCGGCTGGCGTGGTTCACGCCAGGACCCCATCAGCAAACGCGATGCCGATCCGAACGTGCTGCAGCCTGCGATTTTGAGCAACGGCACGCTGGGCATCTGGCTCACTCGCCTGAGCGATGACCACGGCGTCACCGCGCTGGCCCTGCAGAAGAAATCGCTCGATCAGTTCATCGACCAGCTTTTCCTCAAGCTGCTGACACGCCATCCGACGGCTGAAGAGCGCGCGCTTTACACCAAGCACCTCAGCGCTGAATTCGACACCCGCACTCAGGTGAAAGCGGGAACTCAGCCTGCGAGCACCACCCGCACTCGTGAAAAATACGTGAGCTGGTCCAATCATCTCGATGGCGAAGCCACCACCGTGCGCATGGCCCAGGAAGCCGCCGCCCGTGCCGGTGATCCGCCCACGGAGAAGCTCGATCCGTCATGGCGCGGCCGCATGGAAGATGTGCTCTGGGCTTTGCTCAATGCACCCGAGTGGGAGTTTAGCCCTTGAGGCAAGACACCGCCCGCCTCAACCACCCCACGAAAGTGAGGGACCAGAAAGAATGAAACCGACCCTTTGCTAACGTTTGATACAACATCATGAAACGCCGCACCTTCCTCACCTCCGCAGCCGCCTTTGGCGCCGCACCGTTGTTTGCGAACAACACTCCCGTCCACATGCCGAAGGGCAAGGCGGAGCATTGCATCTTCATCTGGCTGGGCGGCGGCATGGCTCAAATTGACACCTTTGACCCGAAGAAGCTCGGCAACAACACGGACAAGACGAAGGTGGCGGGGTCACTGTACAAGGCCATCGACACCACGGTGCCCGGCGTGCAGGTGACGGAGCATCTGTCCCAAACGGCCAAAGTTATGGAGCATGTGACGGTGATGCGCACGGTGAATCATCATGTCATCGACGAGCACGCCTTCGCCACGAACATTGTCCACACCGGGCGCATGATCTCCGGCAACGTGGTGTATCCCAGCATCGGCTCCATCATCGCGCATGAACGCGGTGCCGTGGGTGGCGAGGTGCCGCCGTACATTCTCATCGGTTATCCGAATGTCAGCCGCGGCCCAGGCTTCCTCGGCGCGAAGGCGGGTTACGTCTATCTCACCGACACGAACACCGGCCCTGCGGGCTTCACACGCCCGGATTTCGTGGATGAAAAACGTGCGCTAACCCGTGAGCAGCTGCTCGCGCCGCTCATGACCCGTGCGCCGAAGGAATCCGCCATTTCCGACTACAAGACTGCGCAGGAGCAGGCGCTCAGCCTTTCCGGCCCACAGTTCATGCGGCATTTCAATCTCAAGGAAGAACCCGCCGCACTGCGCAATGCCTACGGCGGCGAATTCGGCCAGCGCTGTCTGCTCTCCCGCCGCCTCGTGCAGGCAGGAGTGCGTTTCATCGAGGTCTCACACAACCTCAACTTCATGAACGGCACAGGCTGGGACATTCACAACGAAGGTTACAAGAATCAGCACCTCCTGATCCAAGAACTCGACACCGCCCTCGCCGCGCTGATTCGTGACCTGAAGGACAAAAAGCTCCTGGACAAGACTCTCATCGTCGTCGGCACCGAATTCGGCCGCCCACCGGAGTTTGATGGACGCGGCGGTCGCGGCCACCAAGGCACCACCTTCTCGATGGTTCTTGCGGGCGGCGGATTGAACCACTGCGGTGCTTATGGCGTCAGTGACGAGCTGTCCAAGAAGCCCGTGGAGAACCCCGTGCCTCTGGTGGATTTCCACGCGACGATTCATGCCGCGATGGGCATTGATCCGAGCAAGGAGCTGATGGATGGCACGCGCCCTGTGCCGATCACGGACGGTGGGAAGCCGGTGGCGGCATTGTTTGGGTGAATCGAGGTGACAAAGAGCCAAGGTTTCGGGTTCACCTCGCGGCTCACAAGCCTGCCTGCCATTGCGCGCCGCCGGGGCAATCCTCACTCTCGCTCCTTTCGCACCGCTTCCATATAAAATTTTCAAGTTTTCCGATCCTGTTCCAAGTTCACAGGAATGAGCAGTCCCACTGACGAAGCAGATGCCATTCCCCGTGCCTCAACCCGCGCGCTGCTGTGGAAGTCTTTCCTGACCGTATCGGTCGTCTTGCCTTGGGGCATGATCGCATGCTTGAGCATTTTCATGAGCGGTCTGGCCATGGGGACGGGCAACACTTCCGACGACGCCCTCATTCGCGCCCTCGCTCCAGTGGCACCCGGCATCCTGCTATGGTTTGCCTACAGTCTCGGCGTCTCCATCTGTACGGAGCGTCGCCACCTCGGCATCATCCTCGGTTTGGCCCTGGGGTGGCTGTACCTTTCACTCTGGCTGTTGGAAAAAATGCCCGCGTTGCTGCCACAATTGCTCTCACCCCAAGATGACATGCAACTCACAAAGTCCGTTCTGACTCTCTACATCACGGGCGCAGGCTGGCTCACATCGTTGAGCTACTTACTGAGTCGGTTGCGGTCCATGAGAGCAAGCCTTGCGAAGGAATAGTCTCTCCCACCAACGACACCGGCTCGCCTTCATCAAACCGGCACGAGACCATGCCTTGACACTTTCCCTGCGAAGCTTCGCCCGCCACGCGCGTACTCTTCGCATATGAAATCCGCATCCCTGCTCTGCGCCCTCTCCCTCACCACCGCGCTCCTTTCTCATGCTGCCGATGACGACGGCTTCGTCCCGATGTTCAACGGCAAAGACCTCAGCGGCTGGGTGAATGCGAACTGCGCGCCGGAGACGTGGAGCATCAAGGATGGCGTGGTGAGTTGCACGGGCATTCCCACTGGAGCCATGCGCACGGAGAAGCAGTATGAGAACTTCATTCTCGAGTGCGAGTGGCGGCACCTCACCAGCGGTGGCAATTCCGGCGTCTTCATCTGGGGTAGCCCCATCTCCGCGCCGGGCGTGCCCTTCCTGCGCGGCATCGAGGTCCAGGTGCTGGACCAAGGCTACATGAAGCACGCGGATCCCACCAAGCCGCGCTGGTTCACGACGCATGGCGATGTCTTCCCCATCCACGGCGCCACCATGGAGCCGCATGGTGACCACAACGGCCAGCGCAGCTTTCCCAGCGAGGAGCGCAGCAAGCCCTCGCCGGAATGGAATCACTACCGCATCACAGGCAATAACGGCACACTTACCCTGGCGGTGAATGGCAAGGTCGTGAGCGGCGGCGACAAATGCTTCTGGCGCAAAGGCTACCTCGCCCTCGAATCCGAAGGGGCTCCGGTTGAGTTCCGCAATGTCCGTATCAAAGAACTGCCCAGCACCGGGGCCACTGCCAAAGAATCCGCCCCGCTGGATCAGGGCTGGAAGCACCTTTACAACGGTCTCGATCTGCGTGGCTGGAAAGTGGCTGCCGGTGCCGAAGCACGCTGGAAACCTTCCAACTGGAATCTCAAACTCGAAGCCACCGATGGCCAGGAATCCACCCCGCTGTGGAGCGAGGCTGAAATCGCCAATGGTGAGTTCAGCGCCGATTTCCAACTTCTGAAATCCGCCAACCTGAACACGCCCCGTGCTGGCTTCTGTGTGCGGGGAGACAAGAATCCCGCCGTCATCATCGGCACAGGCAAAGCTCCGATTGTATTCGGCGCTGACAAGGTGAAGCTGGGCAAGTGGTATCGCCTCCGGCTGAAGCTCGATGGCAGCAAAGCCACCGCCACGCTGATGGAGACACAGGAGGCCAATCCGCAAACGGTGGAGGCGACGCTCAATGGCTCAGCCAAAGGGCCGGTGGGGGTGGCTGATTTTGGAATGCCGGTTACGTTTGCGAATTTTTTTGTCAGGGAGTAGCCGAAAACAGTCCCGCCCACACGGGCACAAGTCCACTGCCGGCGCATCCTAGCAAAACCGTGAGGCCGACTGATGGCGGTGGATGTTTGAGGAAGCGCTGATCGACGGACAAGAGTGTCCATCGTACTGGTCACATTCCCAGCGCCTTCACCAGAAACGCCCACTCGTCCGCCGTTTTCTCAATGGTCTTGTTCAGGGCCGTGCCAGCACCATGCCCCGCACTAGTTTCAATTCGAATCAACACGGGCGGACCATCCTTGGCCTGGCATTCCTGCAGGCGTGAGCCGAATTTAAAGCTGTGTGCTGGCACCACACGGTCGTCGTGATCGCCGGTGAGCACGAGCGTCGCTGGGTAGCGCGTACCGGGCTTGAGATTATGATAGGGCGAGTATTTGAGCAGCGCTCCGAACTCGGCGGGGTTTTCCACACTGCCGTAGTCGCTCTTCCAGCCCCAGCCGATGGTGAATTTTTCGAAGCGCAACATGTCGAGCACACCCACGGCGGGCAGTGCGGCGGCGTAGAGTTCGGGGCGCTGTGTCATGCAGGCACCGACGAGGAGCCCGCCATTGCTGCCGCCCTGGATCGCGAGCTTGGCGCTAGTGGTGTACTTGTTCGCGATGAGCCACTCAGCGGCGGCGATGAAATCGTCGAAGACGTTTTGTTTGCCGAGCTTGATGCCGGCCTGATGCCATGCCCGGCCATACTCGCCACCGCCTCGGAGGTTGGGCATGGCAAAGACGCCGCCCATCTCCAGCCACACGGCGCGGGAGACGGAGAAGCCGGGGGTGAGGTTGATGTTGAAACCGCCGTAGCCGTAAAGCAGCGTGGGATTTGAGCCGTCGAGCTTCAGGCCTTTTTTGTGGACGATGAACATCGGCACCTTGGTGCCGTCCTTGCTATGGTAGAAGACCTGCTGGGTCTCAAACGCGGAACCGTCGAAGTCCACCTTTGGCTTCCGCCACAGCGTGCTCTCCCCGGTTTTTAGATCCATGCGATAGATCGCGCCTGGTTCGGTGAAACCGGTGAACGTGTAGAAAGTGGATGCGTCGTAGCGATGACCACCAAAGCCGCCTGCGCTGCCGATGCCAGGGAACTCGATGTCTCGGATGAGTTTGCCATCGAGATCAAAGCATTTCACTTCGGTCTTGGCATCGCGCAGGTACTCGCAGAACATCTGCCCGCCCACGGTGCTGACACCTTCCAGCAGAACCTTCGGCACTTCGGGGACCACGATGCGCCAGTTGCCACGTTCGGGTTTGCGCACGTCGATGGCGATGACCTGGAAGCATGGTGCATTCAGATCCGTGCGAAAATAAAAGACCGGCCCTTCATTGTCGATGAAATCGTAGCGTGCGTCATTGTCATTGAGCAGTTCCACCACCGGACCACCACCAGCGATGTTTTGGTAGAATACGCGGTTTTTCGGCTCGGTGCCGAGCCAGACCTGAATGACGAGATAGTCGCCGTCCTCCGTGACGCCGCCGCCAAAGCCCCATTTCGGCTCGTCCTTGCGCTCGTAGATGAGCTGGTCCTCGCTCTGCGGTTTGCCCAGCGGGTGGAAGTACAGCTTATGGAATTCGTTCTTCGCCGTGAGCACAGCGCCTGCCTTGGGCTCATCGTAGCGTGAGTAGTAGAAACCGCTGCCGTCCTTGCGCCAGGACACGCCGCTGAACTTCACCCATTTCACCACGTCATCCAAATCACGCCCTGTGGCGATATCTCGCACGCGGAGGGTCGTCCAGTCGCTCCCAGCTTCTGAAATGCCGTAGGCGATGAGTTTCCCATCTTCGGTGGGTGCGTAGTCAGACAACGACGTCGTGCCGTCCTTCGACATCGCATTCGGGTCCAGCAGTACCTTGGACTCTCCGTCCAGCGACTCCGCCGTCATCAGCACTGCTTGATTTTGGAGCCCCGAATTGTGCGTGAAAAACCACCGGCCGCCATGCTCGAACGGCTGTCCCATGCGCTCGTAGTTCCACAGCTTCTGCAGGCGCGTCTTGATCTCCTCGCGGCGTGGCAGCTTTTCCAGATAGGCAAACGTCACCTGGTTCTGTGCCTTCACCCAGGCCTTGGTCTCCTCCGAGTTGTCATCCTCCAGCCAGCGATACGGATCTGCAGTCTTCACGCCATGATGAGTGTCCACCACGTCCTCCTTGCGTGTCTGAGGATAGGTCAAAACTTCGGCGGTGAGAGTGGTGGTGGTCATGATGAGCATAAATGCGGCACGCATGTCTTACCCTGCCTGTCATTTCCGGTTTTGCATTTTCCAATTCTCATTTTGCAATCCTACCCGCCCCCGCCACGCTCATTGCACACCTTTCTCATCCACCATGCCCATCTCCCCTGACCAATACGAAAAGCTCGGCACTTTCTACCTGGGTCGTGAATACGATCTCGCGTCAAAGCAGGTCAAAGACGACCTTATTCTCTATGACTCCAAGGATCTGGTGACACATGGCGTGGTGCTCGGCATGACCGGCAGTGGCAAGACCGGCCTGTGCCTCTCGCTGCTCGAAGAAGCAGCCATGGATGGTGTCCCAGTCATCGCGATCGATCCGAAAGGCGACATCGGCAATGCGCTGCTGACCTTCCCCAATCTCACGCCTGAGGAGTTCCGCCCGTGGATCAATGAAGACGAAGCTCGGCGCAAGGGGCAGTCGCCCGATGAATACGCTGCGGCGCAATCGGCATTGTGGCAAAAGGGGCTGGGAGAATGGGGACAAAGCGCCGACCGCATCAAAAAGCTGCGCGCGAATGTGGACATGGCCATCTACACGCCCGGCAGCAATGCGGGACTCCCTGTGTCCATTCTCAGCTCGCTGAACTGCCCACCTGCCGAGGTGATGGACGATGCCGAAGCACTCGGCGACCGTATCGAGAGCACCGTGTCCTCCATGCTGGGCCTGCTGAATGTCAATGCGGACCCCATTCAATCGCCGGAGCACATCTTGCTGAGCAACATCGTGGCATTCTGCTGGAAGAAGGGGCAAAATATCACGCTCGAAAATCTGGTTCGCCACATCCAGCAGCCTCCGATTCGCAAAGTCGGCGTGGTGGATCTCGAAAGCTTTATGCCAGAGGCCAAGCGCACGGCGCTGGCGATGAAGCTGAACAACCTCCTCGCATCTCCCGGCTTCAGCACCTGGCTGGAAGGCGAGGCGCTCGACATCCAGCGCATGTACTACACGCCTGAGGGCAAGCCACGCATCACCATCTTTTGCATTGCGCATCTCAGCGACACGGAGCGCATGTTCTTTGTCTCGCTGCTGATGAACCAGCTTCTCGGCTGGATGCGCACGCAGCAGGGCACCACCTCTCTGCGCGCCATCTTCTACATGGACGAGATTTATGGCTACTTGCCGCCAACGGCGATGCCTCCATCCAAGAAGCCGCTCATGATTTTGCTCAAGCAAGCGCGCGCCTTTGGCCTCGGCATCCTGCTGGCCACACAAAACCCCGCAGACCTCGACTACAAGGCGCTGGCAAACATCGGCACCTGGTGGCTGGGCCGCCTGCAAACGGAGCGGGACAAGATGCGTGTGCTCGAAGGCCTGGAAGGCGCAGCCAACACGGCGGGCGGCAAGTTTGACCGTCAGCTCATGGAGCAGACGCTGGCAGGACTCGGCAACCGTGTCTTCCTCATGAACAACGTACATGAAGACCATCCTGTGGTCTTCACCGTGCGCTGGCTGATGAGCTACCTCAGCGGCCCGCTCTCCCGCCCGCAGATCAAGGCGCTCATGGACCAGATCCGCCCGAAGGCTGGTTCCAAAGCCGCCGCAGCCGAAGACGATGGCTTTGCGCCTCCGGGCGCGAGCAGCGCTGCAGCCACCGACCGCAACACCCTGCGCCCGAAGCTGCCCGAAGAAGCCACCGAGCTCTTCCAACCGAGCGATGACGACGGCGAGCGCATCACCTACACGCCTGCCATCCTGCGCAGTGCGACGGTGATGTTTGATGATGCGAAGCGGAAAATAAGCGGGCGCAGCATCATTACGCTTGTGAATGAAATCGACATCGAGAAGCAGAAGGTGCTGTGGGACAAATTTGTCGATGTGCCGAAAGATGACGATCTCTCAAAATACGAAAGCGAGCCGAAAGAGAACGCCGCCTACGCTGATTTGCCAGGGCCCGCGTTGAAAACGGCAACCTACACCAGCATCAAAAAAGACTTCGCCGACTGGGTGCTTTCCAACCACAGCCTCGAAGTTTTCTTTTCACCGCTGCTAGAGGTGTATTCCAATCCCGGCGAGAAGCAGGACGAGTTCAAGGTTCGCATCACACAAACGACCCGCGAGCAGCGCGATGCCGCTATTGAAGAACTGCGCGTCAAGACCGCGAAGACAATGAAGGCGCTGCAGGACAAAGCCGAGAAAGCCGCCAGCAAGGTCGATGTGCAGCAGGCGCAGGCCAGCAGTGCAAAAATGAGCACCGCAGTGCAGATCGGGAGCAGCATTCTCGGGGCGATCTTCGGCCGCAAGACCAGCCTCGTCAAAGCCAGCACGATCAGCAGCGCTTCACGCGTGTGGAAGGAAGGTCAGGATGTGAAGGCAGCGCAGAACGAGTTGGATTCCCTCAAAGTCGATATGGCAGAGCTGGAAAAGCAGATCGCCGACGACACGCAGAAGATCCGCGATCAGTACGATCCGGCCACGCTGGTGTTTGAGACGTTCAAACTGAGTCCGGTGAAGAAAAACATCCAGGTGACGGCGACGGGGATTTTGTGGCTGGCAAAATAGCGACATGACACCCGAAGTTCGCCAAGCAGTCGAAGGCCTCTACAACGCCTTCGCTGCGGCCAAGCGCCCAGCCTGCCTTGTCATGTCGCCGGTTAAGGACCCGGCTGATTTCGCGACGTTGCTGACAACACCTTTGCGCGAGCTCACAGCGGAACAGCTCTGGCAGTACTCGTTCTCACTGTTTTTTACGGTGGGCGACATCGCCGAGTTCGAATACTTCTTCCCCCGCATTATGGAGCTGGCCTCTGAGTCTTTCTCTCCGCTTCAAATCGAAGTAGTTTTCCAAAAAACTGTCATGGCAGGATGGCCTGACCAATGGCGGAAAGACCGCCAGAAGGCCTTCCAGACTTATCTTGAGGCAATGGCGGCGTCCTGGGCGAGCACCATCTGCAATATCGACGCCCAAGTTTGCGCCCTGGCAAGGTGCCTGCCTGACATTGACCGGCATCTGGGGGTCCTCATGTCAGGTTCTGATGCCGCCAATGAAAACCTCCTCGCGTTTTACGAAGCAAACTGCGAATCAATAATTAAAAGCAAACTCTCCAATTCGTTCTGGGAGCGCTCCTCAGACGCTCATTCACGAGTCGTAGCCTGGCTGCAAAGGGCGGACGTTCAGCAAAGAATCCAGCAGCTGGCAGAAGCAGATTTAGGCAGTAGTGAGATATGATATTTTCGATGTGTGGAGCGAATCACTGCCTCAATAAACATCCCGCCGATACCTCTTCGCCTCCTTCATCGCATGCACGTAAGCGGCGGCCTCCTCGACCGTTTTGCCGCCTTCCTGCTCCACGATGGTATGCAGCGCCTTGTCCACATCACTGGCCATGCGTGAAGCATCGCCACAAACATAAAAGATCGCTCCCTGCTCCAGCCAGGCCCAGAACTCGGCGCTGTTTTCCAGCATCTTGTGCTGCACGTAAATCTTCTCAGCCTGATCTCGACTCCAGGCGGTGCTGAACTTGGTCAAGGTACCGTCTGCCAGATAGGACTCGAATTCGTCTTTGTAGAAGAAGCAGGACTTGGCGCTTACTTCCCCAAAGAAGAGCCAGGCTTTGCCCTTGGCGCTGGTGGCCTTGCGCTCTTCAAGGAAGGCACGGAACGGAGCGATGCCGGTGCCAGGGCCGCACATGATGATTGGGGTCTCTTCCTGCGGCTCGGGAAGGCGGAAGCCTTTGCCATGATTCACAAAGCAAGGAATCAGCGTTTCATTCGGCGTCACACGTTCGGCCAGGAAGGTGGAGCACACACCGCCGCGCGCGCGGTTATGGCTGGTGTAGCGCACTGTGGCCACGGTGAGGTGCACCTCATCAGGATGCGCCTTCTGGCTGCTGCTGATGGAGTAGAGGCGGATGTTCAGCTTCTTCTGCGTGGCCATGAACTCCTCGGGAGTGAATTTCGCGATGGGATTTTCCAGAAGCAGGTCCACTACGAAGCGGCCCCAGAGGTACTCCTTAAGCGCATCTTTTTTCTCCGGCACGCTCAGGTCTGCCAGCAGCGTGTCGCCCTCTGTTTTTTCGATGATGGCTTTGATGAGCTTATTGTCGATTTCGGTGATGAGCGTGCCTTCGATCAAGGCCTGACGAATGGGCACCTCGGCTCCGGTCTTCGGGTGTTTGACGATTTCGGCACCGGAGAATCCGAGTGCGGCGAGCGTGTCATCCACCAGCGCAGGATCATTCGTGGGCTGCACGGCCAGCGAGTCGCCGGGAGTGTACTCCAAACCGGAGCCGGCGAGGTCGATCTCATAATGCGCGGTGTGCTTGGGAGCATCGGGGCCGGAGAGGTTGAACATCCGCTTCACTTTCGCGATGCAGGGGTTCTTGACGTTGTAAACGGGCTTGCCGGCTTCAGGAGTGCTCATGTGCGGAGCGTATAAAGGCAGGCCGGAGTTGTCAAACCTGCCCGCCTCAGGCTGGAAGAATCAACATGGCCTTCGCTCCGCCAATGCCTTCCCGGTTTGTCAGTTCCACGCTGCCGCCATGCAGCTGCGCCACTTCTTTGACAAAGCAGAGGCCGAGGCCGGTGCTCTTCTTCCCGCTGTCCGGGCGCGGCAGGGAGTAGAAGCGCTCGAAGACGCGGGCTCTCGCATAGTCCGGAATGCCTGCCCCACAGTCTTCGATTTCGATCACCACCTTCGCATCAAAACGATAGCCACGCAGAGTGATCACGCCGCCCTTGGGAGAAAAGTCGAGCGCATTTTGCAGTAGGTTTCCCAAGGCAAGTTCCAGCAGCCAGGGGTCTCCTTTCGCCACCAACTCCCCGCTCAGCTCGCGTTCCAGCCGGACCTCTTTGGCCAGCGCAACAAGCGCCAGATGATCCCAGGCGCGGTCCATCACACTGGTGAGATCCACAGGTTCGTTCGTTTCCAGCTTCTTCTGCTTTTCAATGGCCGCAAGGTGCAGCAGGCGCTCCAGCAGATCCCTCAGCCTGCCCGCTTCGCTGCGGATGTTTTGCAGAAAGCGCGCGCGCTTGGGTTCCGGCACATCGCCCTGAAGAATCTCACCGGCTCCGAGAATCGCGGCCACGGGGCTCTTCAATTCATGCGTCAGGCTCTGCACGTAATGCTCCACGTACTCGCGTCCTTCGAGGGCATCGCGCATGTCTTCGAGTGCCTTGGCGAGGGTTTTCATCTGATGCCCCGGCATGTGCGGCGAAGAGGAACGCTCGCCACGGCTGACAGCCAACGCATGCTGAGTGAGCACCTCCAGCGGACGTGTGGCCCAGCGTGCCGCGAGGTAGATGCCCAGCAGCATGAGAATGACGGTGGTGATGATGGACCACTTCAGCCAGCGCTCCGTCTCCCAAACGAAAGCCAGCACGCCACGCTGGGGCTTGGCCACGCTGAGCATGCCGATGGTCCTGCCTTCATGCAGGATTGGAGCACCGACATACATGACGATTGAAAGAGGGTCGTATTCACTCATACGTGAGGAGCGCGCGCCGTACTGCCCCATGAGGGTGAGGTTCACATCCCGATGATTGGAGATCGCTCCCGGCTTTTCGATCCCGGCGGAGTCAAACAGCACGCGGCCCTGCGCATCGGTGACATAGACCTGCATGTCCACCTTCGTCTTGCTGAGATTGTAGATCTGCGCCTTGAACCGGCGCTGCTGGGCGGCATGCACCGCCTGCTCGACGGCCTGCGGCTTGAGCACGCCCTTGTCCGCATCTGCGGCGATAACTTCGGCAAGGATGTTGGCCACATCGACCATCGGCTCCTCGATAGCTTCAAAGTACTGCCGCTCGACACGGTGGATGAGCTGGGTGAAGAGCACAAACAGGCCCGCCGTCGTCACCACGGCAAATCCCAGCAGAAAGCGCGCGGTGAGGCTCATGCGTCGGGCCAGGTTTCGAGCAGTGAGTAGCCCATGCCGCGATGCGTGACGATCGGGTCCAGCCCCTCCCGCACACTGCGCATGCGGGCACGCAAAGTTTTGACGTGGGTGTCCACCGTGCGCTCCATGGAGGCATCCGGCTCTTCGGACGCGTGATCCATGAGCTGCTCGCGGCTGAATACACGCCCCGGATGCGCAGCGAAGGCTTTGAGCATGCGGAATTCGTAACGTGAGAGATTCAGGGCCGTGCCGAAGTAGATCGCCTGGCAACGTGTGTCATCAATGACGAGCGGAAGAGTGGAGTCAGCCGCGTGCGCAGGCAGTGGGATGGCGGAAACGCGCCGAAGGATGGCGCGCACGCGGGCCACGAGCTCGCGCGGGCTGAAGGGTTTCACCACGTAGTCATCCCCGCCGATCTCCAGGCCCACCACGCGGTCCACTTCACTGGAGCGCGCGGTGAGAAAGAGGATCGGCAGCGACTGCGTCTTGCGGATCGTTTTGCAGACCTCAAAACCGGTCATGTCGGGCAGGCCGACATCCAGTATCACGAGGCTGAAGTCCTGCGACTTCATCTGCTCCAAAGCCGCGGAGCCCGTGCAGGCGCTGCTCACGGAAAACCCGTCGGCTTCAAGTGCATAGACCACGTTTTCGCAGATGGAAGGTTCGTCTTCGACGATGAGGATTTTGGCAGGCATTTCGGCTGGGGTGAATGTTTGAACCGCTGACGTGAGGCTGACAAGGCGCTTGTTCAGAATCTGTCAGCCGTTGTTGCCTAAGGGCTCAGGCGAGACGCGGCGAAACAGCCCCGAGCTTCTGACTCCAGTCCACCTTGGCAGTCAGAGCCATCAGAACGCCGAGGGTGACGATGCCGCCCACGGTGAGTGTCAGTCCCGTCAGCCCCTTGAAGAAGAAGCTGTAGCTGAAGAGCACCATGTAGGCAGTCTGCGCGACAACGCCCACACGAAACAGAAACTCCCCGGCAGCGGCGCGCAGATAACCGCACACCAGCACCAGCGAGGCCCCTGCGGCAATGACAAAGCTGAGATGCACAGGCACCACATCCAGCATGTAGGAAAACAGCAATGGAAAGGCAAAGAACCCCGCCGCGAGGAAAAAATAGTTCACCGGATGCAGCGAGACACCGCGCGACGTGGCAGTGATGAGAATGACGGCAAAGAAGAGGAGAAGCGAGAGCGGTGCATAAAAGGAGATCTGGGCCGCCACGGGTCCGGCATTGAGTTCGCGCGGCATTTCCATGCCGATCCCCGGAGCAGAAATGGCGTCTTCGTATTTCCAGATGAGCTCCATGCCTTTCTCCGTTGGCATGCGATCAGTGGGAGAGCTGACGGGGAAGTTCACATCGGTGAAGTCGGTGCTCATGGTGAGAACAAAATTATGGATGCGGCTGGCATCGGCAAAGGCATAGCGCCAGACGTCCATGCCGCGGCATTCATAGCTGACGTTGACCGGCATGCTTTCCCCCGGGGCAAGCTGCACGCTGTCGGTGATGACACCCTCCTGCGGTGCTGCCACCGAACGGCGCGCAGCGGCGCCCTCGCCAAGCGTGAAATGGATTTTGTCGAGCAGGGTGTTTCCGGCAGGGAGATCGAAACCGATGCTGAGGGTCTGCGTGATGGCCGTTGTGTTGGTGAACGTGTAGGCCCCGGCAAACTTCACCCCGTAGGTGCGCTGCCATAGCAGCCCCATTTTGACGGGTTGATAGGAAAGCTCAACTTTGACATCGCTCTTCGAAGGCTGGAGCACCACGCTGGACCCGCTGGAAGAAGTGAAATGTGCAACTGGATGCCTTTGCTGCAAAGACGGCCCCCAGCGTCCGCTGACGTCGTCTCCTGTTTGATAGCCCACATGGGCGGTGCGCTGAGTGATGACGCCGCCAAGCAGCCACCATGCGATGGTGGTGCAGACGAAGATGACGGCGATCGTGGTGAGATGAGTGATTTTCATGGCGATGCTGAGGTGTGATGTTGAAGTGAGAAGGAGTTTAGTTGGCGCTGTGTTTGCGGTAGGTGATGCGGGCCTGGGGTTGCTGATCGCGACAGAGGGATTTTCGAAGCTGGAGTCCGGGGGCCGTGCTCTTGTCGGTGATGAGATCGACATTGCCGCTGAAGCTCAGGTCATAGGTGCCGGGGAGTTGCACGTTCCAGTCGATCTGCTTCGCAAAAAGCGGCGTCTGCGGCAGTGCGAGATCGAGTTCACCCTCGGCGGACTGCAGAGGCGCGAGCACGGCGGTGAATGAGAGTTTCACTTCTGACTCCGCTCCGTCGGTGGCGGGATCATCGAGGGGTATTTCCATGCGGCCGGCTTCCCCGAGGGAAGGCCGAACGGGCTCGCCATTCACATGGCACTGGAGAAGTTTGGCTCCTCCTGGAAGCTGCAGGATGAATCTGACCGGATGATCGTGACGCACGGTGATCGTGCCCTCAGTCAATGCAGAGCCATCACGGACAACCTGCGTGGTGTAGGATGCCATGGAGACAATGGCGTCATCCGTCAGACTGGCGCTGGATGGCAGCGCTGCCTTCTTTGGGTCTTCCCACGTCAGGGTGACCTCGCCACCCTGCGCAGGAAGTGCGGCGAGTCCTGCGCTCGTGAGAGTTTGCGAGATTCCGCCATGTTGCAAACGCAGCACTTTGCCCTCAGGCAGCTCTTTAACCGCGAACGAGGCGATGGGCGACGCGGCGAGATGCAGCGTGGTCCCCTGCCCCGGCGTGGCAAGCACGAAAGTCAGCTTCACATGCTGTCCGCCTGCTTTGTCAGTGACGAGGCAGAGGCGGTCTTCAGCGATGACAAGACGCGCCTCCTTGGGCTCGACAGTGAGCACGCCCGTGGCCGCACCCGCAAGAGGGATGGTGTGCCAGCCGCCGTCGAAGTTCTCGACCTGCATCTCGGCGGTGACGGTGGAGGCAAGAGAGTCGAGATGATAAACGGCCGAGAGCAGGGCCGCCGCAATCGGTGGCGCAGGTTGAGTCGCTGGTGGCGGCGGCTCCTTGGGCAGCGTGGCCGCAACAAGGCGTTTGAGTTCGCCGTAAGTGATGCGAACCTCGCTCTCATCAAGGGTGGTGCTGGTGATGGATTGAGCCAGCAGAGTGGAGGTTCCGAGCAGGAGGAGAATGAGTGGTTTCATCGACGTCCACACTCAAAAGCTGCATGAAACCTTGATGAAGCCGGAATGAAATGGACGTGAAAACACACTCCACAAATTCACCTCGCCCCAAAGGAAAGCAGCCGGCAGCAGCGTTGGTTTATGCCCCGTCAACCGCCATGCCAAGACTCCTCCTTTCCCTTCTTGCCTGCAGCAGCATTCTCAATGCGGCTGAAGTGCCGCCCGCCTTGCGCGACCATGTTCTCCCCGAAGCCGCCAGGCTTCAGGACAACCAAGGGCGCGACAATGGTGTGCGGTTTGTCGATCTAAACGGCGACGGCCATGAGGACATCGTGGTTTCCAACGCGCGCGAATACGGCGTGTTTCTCTTCGTGCCGAAGGAGCGGGCCAAGAAGGGGCTGCAATGGGACGAAGGCTGGTCGCAGGTGATGCGTGAAGGCAAAGCGGAAGATGCGAACAGCCTGCCCCTGATCGTGCGTGCGGATGGCAGCGACAACGGCGTGACTTTTCACGATGCAGCGATGTGGAGCGGGGGCAAGAAGCTCATGCCGTATGCCGATCTGCTCAAGGTTCCGGGTCCAGCACCCAAGTCACCTCAGGAATCCCTCAAGGCGCTGCATGTAAAGGCGGGCTTTGAGGCGATGCTGGTAGCCGCCGAGCCATTGGTTCAGGATCCGGTGTTCATCGACTGGGACGCTAAAGGCCGCATGTGGGTCGTTGAAATGGGAGACTACCCCTTTGCCCCCGGTGAAAAGACGAAGGATGGCAGCGTGGAGCAGGAGAAGGTTTCTGAACTGCAGGCAGGGCGCGTCAAAATCCTGGAGGACACGAATGGAGACGGTGTGTACGACAAGTCCACGTTGTTTCTCGACGGGCTGAAACATCCCACGGGTCTCGCACATTGGAAAAACGGCGTCTTCATTGCCAACATCCCGGACATCTTCTACGCCGAGGACACGGATGGCGATGGGAAATGTGACAAGCGCGAAACCTGGTACACAGGCTTCACCGCCGGCAATCCGCAGCATTTGGTGAATGGATTCTGCTGGGGGCTGGACGGCTGGTTTTACGGTGCCAACGGCGACAGCGGCGGCGACATCAACTGTGTGAAGACAGGAAAAAAGATTGCCCTCGGCACCAACGATTTTCGCTTTGACCCGCGCAGCGGCGAATTCGCCCTCGAAGGCGGACGCAGCCAGTATGGCAAGTGGCGTGATGATTTTGGCAACTGGTTTGGCAACAACAACAGCACCATCGGCTGGCACTACTGGCTGCCGTTCCGGTATTTGGAACGCCATCCTGAGCTGGCGGTAAAATCCATTCGCAGCGACATGAACGACGAAAAGCGCGTCTTCCCCGCGAGCCCGCCAGTGCGCCGCTTCAATCAGGGCAGCGCGGTCAACACGCTGACCTCCGGCTGCTCGCCCATGCCTTTTCGCGACGGCACCTTCGGCACGGATGGGGCGCAGGTGATGTTCATCTGCGAACCGGCCAACAATCTGGTTCATCGTGAAGTGCTGAACTACGACGGCGGCACCATCACCAGCAGACGACATCCCGATGATGTGGGCAGCGAGTTCCTCGCCAGTGAGGACAACTGGTTCCGCCCCAGCATGGCACGCACCGGGCCCGATGGTTCGCTGTATGTGGTGGACATGTACCGGCTGGTGCTGGAGCACCCGGAATGGATCCCGGCGGAGATCGCACGGGGTCTGGAACTGCGCGGCGGGGAGGATCGCGGAAGGATCTATCGGATCAGCAAAAGCGGAGCACCTCAAGGCAGGACGACAATGCACGATCCCATTGCAGCGATGGGTTCTGCCAATGGGTGGATGCGAGATACCGCGCAGCGGCTGCTGATTGAGCGGAATGAAACGTCTGCCATTCCTGCGCTGAAGCCGTTGCTGGGCGCTGCCCCGGCAGTGCGGATCCAGGCAGCGTTCACTCTGATGCAGCTTGGTGGCATGAGCGCAGATGAGGTGTTTGCCTTGATCCATCCGCTGACACCGCAGGTGCGTTCCGGAGCCTTGACGGCGACGGGCACGCAGTCAGACGCGGTCTTCAGCGAGCATGAAAAGGCGCTGCTCAAACAAGTGCCGCAGAAAGCGCCCAGCAAAGCGGTAATGCCAGTAATCACCAACCAGAATCCGGACCGGCAGAAGGTGGTGGCAAAGTATGTGGCGGAGGCAGGCAGCCTCAGTGGCGATGTAAAGCGAGGAGCGGCGGTGTTTCAGAAAGTGTGCATGGCATGCCACAAGGTGCGTGAGCTCGGCGTGGAGGTAGGACCCGACCTGACGACAGTGGCCACCAAGCCACGCGAGCAACTCATCGAGGCAATCTTTGATCCCAACCGTGCGGTGGAGCAGCGCAACGCGGCCACACAGGTGACAAAGAAAGACCAGACGATGCTTGTGGGCCAACTCTCCGCCGAGACGCCGGGCAACATCACGATCCGCCTGCCAGGTGGTGCGGACATCGTCGTGCTGCGCACGGAAATTCAGACCCTGAAAACGCTGACGTCTTCGATCATGCCAGAGGGCCTGGAAAGCGTGCTCACCGCCCAGGATGTCGTGGATGTGCTGTCTTACATCGGCAGCAAGCCGTGAACCAACCCAGCACGATCACCCCCAGTCCGGTGATCGGAGTTTACTTCACATCACGCCAAAGCCAGCGCAGGGCTTCGGGAAGCATGGGCGCCATGCCTTTGCTGCCGTGAAAACACTTCGTCCAGTCGATGCGGAAGTCGTAGTTCATGTACTTCAGCGCCGCAGCCATCTGCTTGTTGGCGATGGGCCAGTTGCCAAACTTGTTGTCGAGATCGTTTTCGCCATCCAGCAGGTAGATGCGGATGGGTTTGCGCTCGCTGGCGCGGATCAGCGAGGGATAGACATCTCCGCCCCTCAGATCAACGAAGGAGCCGACCCAGGAGAGGACTTTGCGGAATTTATCAGGCCGCTCCCAGGCGACGGTGAATGAACAGATGCCGCCGGAGGATCCACCTGCAATGGCCCAGGCTTCAGGCTGCGGGCGAAACTTGGTCTGAAAACGTTTGGAAACTTCGGGCAGGATTTCGTCGATCAAAAAACTCGCATAGGCAGGGCCGAGCGAATCGTACTCAAAGCCACGATTGGCAGCCTTCGCACCGGGCGGCTGCTTCTTCATGCGACCTGGATCAATGAAAACGCCCACGGTTCGCGGCATTTCTTTTTTGTGGATGAGATTGTCAAAGACCACCGAGGCGCGCATGGATCCGTTGGGGTCCGCATGGCGTGAACCATCCTGCCAGACCATGAGACAGGTTTCCTCTCCGGGCGTGAAGCCTGCCGGCAGATAGACGGTGACATCTCTCACGGTGTCCGGGAAGACCTCGCTTGTTTTCCACTCAAATTTTTTCAGCGTGCCCTGCGGGACATTCTTCTGTGGCAGGCTGTCGGCGGTATACTCGAAATGCTCCACATGCACGGTACCAGCGAGGTGCGGCATGCCCTCCGACTCCACCCGGTAGCCGGTTTCGGTAAAGTTGGGCATTTCGGTGACGAGCACCTGCAAGCCATCATCTCCCAGCGAAATCATCTCACCAATCAAGGCTCCGTCCTGCTGCACCACACGCGCAGGTTTGGGATCAATGATAGCCCAGGCAACCATGGTCGCCTCGATCTTCGCCGCCGCCCTGCCCTGGGTCAGATTCTGCCGGCCAAAGAGCCGAACAACCTGATCGTGCAACATCTGCCTTGCCTCAGGTTCAAATGTTTTGTTCAAGCCAGCGGCGATCTGCCGGGGAGTGATGGGCGGACGCGGTCCCGGCTTGTTTTGTGCAGCACTGAAGCTGAAGGCAATGAGGAGCGACGAAAAAAGGACAACACGCATGAGTGAGTTCCTAACGCCATCCGATGCGATGGAATATCGCTGATTTCCCGTGATCTGTTTTAGCAATGCACGAAAGGAAATGCGAATCCTCTTCTTGAACTACAGCGATGCCGTAAAGGGTGTCCTGCCATGCGGCAGAGCAGCCGTGCGGAGACGCGCCTCAATGCCGTCCATCATGGCGCGGACGTGGCGCCATTTGGTGCGGTCGCGCATGAGTTCCATGCTCTTCTCATACGACCCCCATTGAATGACCTCGATGTCCACATGGCGGACGCCCCAGTTGTCCATCATGGAACGGCTGGGTTTGTACAAGTCAATGGTGCCGGTGCCGACTAAAGCGCTGCCATAGTCATCCACCACATAGGTGATTCCAGGCTGGCCGGCGATGCGGAAGAGAGTGCCGACGGGAAAACGCGACCAGTCTGCCGCAGCGCTGCGCACGTTGCCAAATCTCAGGTTCGTGCCGATCGCATTCTTCACCCCATAGATGAGGTGATCGCTTTCATTGTGCGTGTAGGCGGTGGTGCGTACGCGCATCTGAGAATTGCGAGCCAGATTTGAGGAAAAGGGCAGCAATGGCGGCTTCGGATCATCGAGCACAAAGGTGTAGCGCTGGATGGTACTGGGGCGGAAGGGAATGTTGTTCGCCAAAGCCTTGCGAACTTCGTATCTGACGCCGGTCTGCAGAGGGGCGGCCGATTTGTGCCGCATCTCCTTCCAAGTGGATAGCAAAGATTGTTTAGGCAGAGCACAGGCCGAAAGCGTGACCAGCATGGCTCCGCACAGGCCAGAGGTGATCAAACGTGAGTTGTACATGGCTAGATTTTTTTGGAATTACGAAAATGATACTGTAATTTTCATATATCCTCAATATAAAAAGAATGGTTTCCATATTATTAAAGTTTAATATATATTAATTTCCATAGATTTCGAACGGAAGAAATGCGTCAGTATCTACCTGAACTGAGGGCGGAGACTCCAGAGCTTCCGTGCTTGATTCTACTCTCCCTGCTCTTCCCAGAGCCTCCGCCAGTGGTCGAGGCGTTCCTTCACACGGGCTTCCAACCCATTCGCGGTGGGATCGTAGTACTGCTTCCCACCTTCCAGACAGCGTTGGGGGACAAAGCCACCCTCATAATTGTGCGGGTACATGTAGCCCTCTCCGTGGCCGAATTCTTTGGCGGCTTTTTTATGATGGGCGTCCCTCAGATGTTTGGGTACCGGCAGGGTGCGGCCGTTTTTCACGTCGTCCAAGGCGGCGTCGATGGCCGTGTAGGAGCGGTTGCTCTTCGGCGCAGTGGCATTGTAGATGGTGGCATGCGCCAGGATGATGCGCGCCTCCGGCATGCCGATGAACTCGACAGCCTGCTGCGCAGCTACAGCAACGCGCAAAGCGTTACTATCCGCCATGCCAATGTCCTCACTGGCGGCAATGACGATACGTCTGGCAATGAAACGGATGTCCTCCCCTGCGTAGAGCATTTTGGCAAGCCAGTAGAGCGCCGCATCCGGATCTGAGGCGCGCATGCTTTTGATGAAGGCGCTGATGGTATCGTAGTGCGCGTCGCCATCGCCGTCATAGACGACGGTCTTTTGCTGCACCGATTCCTCCGCAGCGGCCAGGGTGATGACGATCTCCCCCGCAGCATCGGGTTGCGTGGAGAGCACGGCAAGTTCCAGCGCATTGAGGCAGCGGCGGGCATCGCCGTCCGCCACGGTGGCAAGGTGCAGGCGCGCGTCCGGCTCAATGCGGGCGTGCATGCCGCCGAGGCCACGCTCCACATCGCTCAAGGCGCGATCCATGAGCGCTTCCAGGTCAGGGATGCCCAGCGGCTCCAGCGTGAAAACCTGGGACCGGCTGACCAGCGGGCTGTTCACATAGAAGAAAGGATTGTGCGTGGTGGCGCCAATGAAGCGCAGGGTGCCGCGCTCCAGATGCGGCAGCAGCACGTCCTGCTGTGCTTTGTTGAAGCGGTGAATCTCATCCACAAACAGAATGGTCGTCTTGTTGTAGAGCCGGATGTGATGCCCGGCATTTTCAGCCTCCTTGCGGATGTCTGCCACACTGCTCTCCACACCGCTGAGCGTGACGAAGCGGGATTTCGTCTCCTGAGAGATGATGTGCGCCAGAGTCGTCTTGCCCACGCCTGGCGGTCCGTAGAGGATGATGGAAGAAAAGCGGTCTGCCTGAACGGCTCGGCGCAGCAGCTTGCCCTCGGCCAGGATGTGCTGCTGCCCCGCATACTCATCCAGCGTGCGCGGCCGCATGCGGGAGGCCAGCGGCGCGCCTGCATGGTGCACCGCTGCACCCGCACGTGGCGGTTCAGAGGGCGGAGAGGCAAAAAAGTCGTCGCTCATGCGGTGGGGAGAGTCGATGAATGACGCGGAAACATCTCCTCAGCAAATCGCAGTTTGCACCTGTGGCGGTTTGGTGCTCGATAACACTCTCCCATGAAGCTCTCCAAAAAAGCCGAATACGCCCTTCGCGCCCTCGTGGCGATGGGGCGTGAGCGCGAGGGCACGAATTTTTCCATCCAGGATCTGGCGAACAAGGAACACATTCCCCTGAAGTTTCTGGAGCAAATCCTGCTGGCCCTGAAAAACGGCGGCCTGCTGCGCAGCAAGCGCGGCGTGGGCGGCGGCTATCAGCTCGTGACGCCACCGGCGCGCATCACGCTGGGAGAGGTGGTTGCCCTGTTCGACGGTCCGTTTGATCCCATTCCAGGGGCCGGCCAGGATGCACTGGGGCAGGTCTTCAGCGGGCTTCGAGATCAGGTGGCGCAGTGGTTTGCAGAGCACACCGTAGCGCAGATCATCGCCAAAGAGCGCACGCATGAGACGGTCTCGTTTGAGATTTGAAACCGCCGCAGTGCGTGCCGGACATTATTTACCAGCGGGTGGTGGAGCGGTGGGGATGAGTCCTGCCTTTTTCTTGGCTTCCGCCTCCAGCCGCGCGTCGGTGGCATAGGGATTCACAGGCATGAGGCTGAGCGGGATGGGAGCCCGGCGAAACTTGTCTCCGGGGCCGTAGTTGGCCGCAAGATAGGTGATGATGGACTTCTCGACCGCTGGTTCGAGCTTCCACAGGCCGCCGTGCTTCTGCATCCAGACGAGGGTGTCCGCCCAGGTGGATTCGGTGCCGCGCTGCTGCAAAAACGTCTTGGGGGAATGGCAGATGATGCAGTGGTTGCGAACGATCTCCCAGTCGCCGGTCATTTTCATGCCGGTGACGGGGTCGAGTGGAGTCTGCTCCTCTGCAGCGCATGCGCTGCGAAGCATCAACACAAAGGAGAATAGAAAAAGGAAGCGCATGATCAGACGGCCTGGATGGCGATGCGGTGGCAGGAGTTGTTGAGGTAGCCTTTCGGGTTCCAGCCCGGCAGGATCATGGGCTGTGCATGTCCCTGGCTGTCCACGGCGCGGGCCCAGACTTCGTAGTAGCCTTTTTTCGGAAGGGTCATCTCCGCCGTCCAATGCTGCCAGGCGTAGCGGTTCACCGGCTTCTCCAGCTTCGTCTTCTGCCAGGTGGCCCCGAAGTCGAGGGAGACCTGCACCTCGGCCACTTCCAGTTCGCCGGCCCAGGCATGCCCACGCACGGTCAGCGGACTGGCCGCGGGCTGATTGACGCCGGACATGGGAAACGTGATGAGGGACTTCACCGGCATGGACTCAATGATGAGCATGTCCTCATCCGGCACCTTGGACCCGGGAGCCACGGGATAGCGCGGCATGCGGTAGGCGTCGCCCATCATTTTTTCGCCGTCATGCACCTGGTCACGGACCACGATCTTCTTCAACCACTTCCCGCAGGTCGAGGCGGGAAAGCCGCCAAACACGAGACGCAGCGGGTGACCGTTCTGCCAGGGAATGTCCGCGCCGTTCATCGCAAAGGCGAGCAGCGTTTCATCCTCCAGCGCCTTCCGGAGCGGTGCACCGCGTGAGATGACGACCTTTTTCACATCGCCGGAAAGGTGGATGTCCGCACCGTAATAGCCGATGTAAACGGCGTCAGGCTTGATGCCACAATGCTCCAGGACATCGCGCAGGCGCACACCGGTCCATTGCGGGCAGCCCACCGCACCGGTGGTCCACTGCGTGCCATGAGTCGGCGGATTAAACTCGCTGCGACCGTTTCCGGCGCACTCCAGCACCATTTGCACGGTGTGGTGCGTGAACTTTTCCTTCAGCTCCTTGAGCGTGAAGGTGGTGGGCTTGGCGCAGCTTTCGCCGGCAATCTCCAGCGTCCACTTATCGGGCGCGAGCGCCTCGGGAGCGGGGGCGATGCCGTTGTTGCGGATGAAAAGATGCTTCGCCGGTGTGATGGCGTCATCGAGGAGATGGGCGGGAGCCTCGGCGAGCACCGGGCGGTCATTGAGGAAGGTGAGGCCCTCCTTGCCGGGGATCTGCACGGGCTCCGCACCCTGAGCCATGGCCACAGGGATGAGGCCCGCAGGCATCTTGTCGGCAAAGACAATCTCTGCGCCGACGGCGGCGGTCATGGAGCCGAGGCCGAGGCGTTCGAAAAATCCACGCCTGCTGACGGACGGGGCCGGGCGGGCAGTGCCGGTGTCATCCGCCGGGGACCGGAACTCGTGCGTGGGGACCTGGGAATCGGGGCGCTCAGTCTTGGCAATCATGGTCGAAAGAATACGTCGTAACCTGTCCGGTTTTATTCGAACATCAAACCATGTGCACGCATTTCTGCCGGTGCACCCTGCCGCTACAGAACAAGGGCGTGAGTGGATTGACTCACGCCCTCAAGATCTCAGATTCCCTGTCCTACCGACTGCCACTACTGCCAGTTGCCAAAGGCGTAGGGATTGTTGCCTGGCTGCTGTCCATAAGTATTGCCAGGGTAATAGCTGGACTGCTGGCCGTAGCCGTAGTTTGGCCGTGGGCCATAGCCGTTCTGGGGCGGACAGCTCTGCTGGGGGTAAGGCTGGTTGTAGCCCTGATTGTAATTCGGCTGGTTGTAGCCACGTTGGGCGTTGCTCATCATGCTGCCAGCCAGTGCGCCCAGAACGCCCCCAATGGCAGCCCCTTCGAGTCCCCGATGGCGCTGATTGCCAATAATACCGCCAGCGCCCGCACCGATCAATGCCCCGGCAACAGTACCCCCGGCTGACGAGCGCCCATATCCGCCCCCGCCGTAGCCGTAGCCGCTGTTGTAGCTACCGTAACCGCCGCCGCCGTAACCATAGGGATCCGCGCAGGAGGTGAGGGAAAAAGTCAGCAGCAGGGTTCCAAAGGTCAGCGCGCGAACGAGTGAAGTCTTCATGAGGTAAGGGTGTGAATCTTGTCCTGCACTCTGACGCGCCCTTTAACGAACTATTCGATTATATTTTCGCTACATCTCAGAATGCATCCTCAGAGTTGCAAAAACATCCCGCCTGCGGCTGGGTGCGTCCTACCATGAAGCTCCTCCCAGCCCTCCTCACTGTTACGCTCGCCGTCTTTTCCCCGCTCGGGGCGGCAGATTCTTATGACATCGTTGTCTATGGCGGCTCCTCCGGAGGAATCACTGCGGCCATTCAGGCGGCACGCATGGGCAAGACTGCGGTGCTCATCGAGCCCACGAAATTTCTCGGCGGCCTGACCACCGGCGGGCTGGGTGCGACGGACATCGGCAACAAGAAAGCCATCGGCGGCATCTCACGTGAGTTTTACGCGAACGTCTTCAAGTACTACAACGACCCGGCCAAGTGGCAGCACCAGACACGGGAGGAATACTTTGCCAAAAAACAGCACGGCAACACCGGCAGCGAGGACACGATGTGGACCTTTGAGCCGCATGTGGCGACCGAGATCTATGACACCATGCTGGCCTCGGTGAAAGACAAGGTGACCGTGGTGTTCAGCGAGCGGTTGGACCTGAAAAAGGGCGTGGTCAAAGAGGGCGCACGCATCACGAAGATCATCATGGAGAGCGGGCGCACCTTTGACGGGAAGATGTTCATCGACGCGACCTACGAAGGTGATTTGATGGCGAAAGCAGGTGTGAGCTATGCCGTGGGCCGTGAACCGAATGCCCAGTATGGCGAAACGATCAACGGCGTGCAGAAGGTGAAAACGATCCATCATCAGTTCATCAAGAACGTGGATCCCTATGTGAAACCCGGAGATCCAAAGAGCGGCGTGCTTCCCGGCATTGATCCCGGAGACATCGGCGAAGATGAAAGCGGCGACCGCAAGCTGCAGGCCTACAACTTCCGCATGTGCACCACCGACGTGCCGGAAAACCGCCTCGACTGGGAAAAGCCGGCCAACTACGACGAGAAGTGGTTCGAACTGGCCCTGCGCAATGTCGAAGCCGGTGACGAACGCATCTCCTGGGCTCCCACCTGGATGCCCAACCGCAAAACCGACACGAACAACAACTTCGCCATTAGCACCGATTTCATCGGCCAGAATTTTGAATATCCCGAGGCCGACTACGAAACCCGCGCGAAGATTTGGAAAGCGCATGAAGACTGGCAGAAGGGCCTGATGTGGACCTATGCACACCACCCCCGTGTGCCTGAGAAGATGCGCGCCGCCTTCCAGAAACTGGGTCTGGCGAAGGACGAATTCAAAGACAACGGCAACTGGCCGCGCCAGCTCTACGTGCGCGAGGCGCGCCGCATGGTCGGCGGTTACGTCATGAGCGAGAAGAACTGCAAGCGCCGTGAGATCGTGGAAGACAGCGTGGGCATGGGTGCCTACAACATGGACTCGCACAATGTGCAGCGTTACATCACGAAGGAAGGCTTTGTGCGCAATGAGGGCGATATCCAGATCGGCACCCGCCCCTACCCCATCAGCTACCGCAGCATCACGCCAAAGGCGGAGGAATGCACCAACCTCCTCGTGCCCGTGTGCCTGAGTGCCAGCCACATTGCGTATGGCAGCATCCGCATGGAGCCCGTCTTCATGGTCATGGGCCAGAGCTCCGCCACCGCTGCGGTAATCGCCATTGAGAGCGGCAAAGACCTGCAGCAGATCGATCTCGCAAAGCTCAAAGAAAAACTCCTCGCCGATGGTCAGATGCTCGACTTCGAATCACCACCGATGCCGGAACATGTCTCGATCAGCAAGGAGAAGCTCGGTGGCATCGTCGTCGATGACAGCGAGGCTGAGCTGACCGGATTCACTTCCGAAGGCCACGGCACCCCCGGCTTCGTGGGCCAGGGCTACCGCCATGATGGCGACACCGCGAAAGGCGAGCAGAAAGCGCGCTTCATTCCTGATGTGCCTGCCGCTGGGAAATACCGCGTGGCGATCACATACAGCGCTTTGGCGAATCGTGCCGACAACGTTCCCGTGGTCATCCATCATGCCGATGGAGAAGACACGGTGATGGTGAACGAGAAGAAGAAAGCGCCGGAGAAGGATGTTCTTCTGCCGCTGGGGACCTACCGCTTTGAAAAAGGCAAGGCGGGCTGGCTCGAAATCCGCAACGAGGGTACGAAGGGACATGTGCTCATTGATGCAGCGCAGTGGCTGCCTGCGAAGTGACAGGAAAAGAGCGCGCCCGCTATCCGGGAGGGATCAGGATGATCCCTCCCTACTCCTCGCATCCTACTTCGGCCTCTTCATCTCAAACATGTCTCGCGTCCGGCAGTACCAGTTCGGGCTCTGCATGCGACCGATAGGGTGATAGTTGCCGGGCTTCACCAGCCAAGTTTCAGGATCTAGAATACCGTCGCGCACGTGCACGCGCAGGACTTCGCCAATGATGAGTCGGTTGTCGCCGATCTCGATGATGCTGTGGCTGCGGCATTCAAAGCTTGCGGGGGCCTCGGCGATGCGCGGCGGTTTGACCACGCTGCTCGGCAGCGCCGTGAGTCCTGCATTCAGCAATTCGTTTTCCCCAGGCGGCAGGGTCGCTGCGCAGAGATTCATTTTTTCGGCGAGTGCTTCATCGACGAGGTTGACGACGAACTCATGCGTGAGGCGGATGTTGCGCGCTGTGTCCTTGGGCACACCCGCAGACCGATCTCCGGGACAAAGGCCGACGATGGGTGGTGAATCCCCCAGCACATTGAAAAAGCTGAACGGCGCCGCATTCACGCGGCCTTCAGGATCAAAGGTGGTCGTCAATGCAATCGGACGCGGGGTGACAAGTCCAGCGAGGATCATGTAAGCGTCTTCGCGCAAGGGGCCTGTGAGGTCGAGTTCCATGAGGTGTTAGTATGACGTGAGGCGCTGAAGGGCCCGCCATGTTACGAAGCAGATTCAGATACGGACTCAGCCCGATAAGCCTGCGCCAGCAAAGTCACCGGTTGCGTGACCTCATGACAAGGATGGCTGCCGCAGGAGCGCAACCCATTGGCGATTTGCAAATGACAGCCAGGATTGCTGGTGGCGACGACCGGGGCTCCAGCCTGACGCAGATTGGCGACTTTACGATCAAGCAGCTTCTGGCTCTGCTCAGGCTGGGTGATGTTGTAGATGCCCGCGCTGCCGCAGCACCAGTTTGATTCCGGCAGTTCCTTGAACACCAGCCCAGGAATGCTGTTCAGGATCTGACGCGGCTGTGAGACGACTTTCTGGCCGTGGCAGAGGTGGCAGCTTTCGTGGTAGGTGACTTCCCCCACACCCGCGCCTGCGGTGGGTTTGCGGAAGCGGATCTGCACGAGCCATTCGTGAATGTCCTTCACCTTGCTGTCCCATTGCTTTGCTTTGGCGGCGTAGAAGGGATCATCATGCAGCAGATGACCATAAGTCTTCAAATGCGATCCGCAGCCACCCGCATTGGTGATGACGGCGTCGAGCTCATCCAAATCAAAGCTGTCGATCTGCCGGCGCGCGAGTTCTCGAGCGAGTTCGAGTTCGCCATTGTGCGCGTGCAGCGAGCCGCAACAGCTTTGCGAACGCGGGGTGATAACTTCGCATCCATTCGCCAGCAGGACATCCGCAGTGTCACGATTGATGTTCGAAAACGCCAGATCCTGAATGCAACCAGTGAGCAAACCGACGCGGTAGCCTTTGCTCACCTGCGGCACTTCATCTGGCAAGATCAGGTCATCAGAGAAATGCGCGGCGATCTGCGGTGTCTGCGGCTCCAACTTCTTCAAGGAGGGCGGCATGAGGCCGAAGAAATGAACCTTGCGCATCAGCTTTTCCAGACCGGTGCTTTGGTAGATGCGCAGCACGCGGCCGATCAACCGCAGCAGCCAGGGGCGCATGAAGATGACGTTCAATGAGAGCCAGCGCCAGAAGCCGCGCTGCATGCCGTCATTCACCTGCGCCTGTTCCACTTCAGCGCGCGCGGTTTCAAACAGCTCCGCGTAGTTCACTCCAGCCGGACATGCGGTCTGGCAGGCGAGGCAGCCGAGGCAGTAGTACATCTCATCGGAGAGCGCCTTGGTGACTTCGAGCTCGCCGTCCGCCACCGCACGCATGAGCGAGATGCGGCCACGTGGGCTGTTGCGCTCCAGCTTGGTCTCCATGTAGGTGGGACAAGTGGGCAGGCACATGCCGCAGTGCATGCACTGCTGCAGCACGGAATAGTCGAGGGATTGGAGGAGATTGGCAGATGGCATGATCAGTTCCTCGGATCAAAAATCTTCCCTGGATTCAGCAACCCCTGGGGATCGAGGGCTTGCTTGATGCTGCGCATCAGTTCAAAACTGCCTTCGCCGAGCTGGCGTTTGAGGAAGGCTTTTTTGGCGAGGCCGACGCCGTGCTCGCCCGTGACGGTGCCGCCGAGGCGGATGGTTTCCTCAACGATCTCCTCCAGCGCGACTTCAATGCGGTGCATCTCCTCATGATCGCGTTCGTTGGTGAGGAAGGTGGGATGGAGGTTGCCATCGCCAAGGTGGCCGAACGTGCCGATCTGCAGCTGGTGCTTCTTCGCAACGCTGTCGATGAAGGCCACCATCGTTGCGAGTTCGCTGCGCGGAACGGTCACGTCTTCGAGAATCGTGGTGGGTCGCACACGGGCCAGCGCGGAGAAGGCATTGCGACGCGCGGCGGCGAGCTTGGCGCCTTCGGCTTCATCGGCTGCGGCGCGCACATCGTGTGCGCCATTGGCTTTGGCGAGCGCCATCATCTGCGCAGCTTCTTCTTCGACGACGACGGGGTGGCCGTCGGTTTCCATCAGCACAAGGGCTTCTACATCCGTTGGCAGGCCGATCTTGGCGTAGTCTTCGACGCATTGCACGGTGACGCGGTCGAGGAATTCCAAGGTGCAGGGAATGATCTTCGCGGCGATGATGGCGGAGATCGACTTGGCCGCCGCGTCCATCGAATCATACAGCGCCAGCATCGTTTTGCGCGCCTTGGGGCGCGGCAGCACTTTCAGAATGACTTCGGTGATGATGCCGAGCGTGCCTTCGCTGCCGATGAACAGATCCTTCATCGAGTAACCCGCCACGTCTTTGACGCACTTGTTGCCAAGAAAGGTCAGCGTACCATCTGGCAGCACAACCTCAATGCCCATGACGTAATCACGCGTGACGCCGTACTTCAAGCCTCGCAATCCCCCAGAGTTTTCAGCCACATTGCCACCGATGGTGGAGATCTTCATCGAGCCCGGATCAGGCGGATAAAACAAGCCCACTTTCGCTGCGGCATCGTCGATCTCCTTGGTGATGACGCCGCTCTGCGCACGCAACGTGAGGTTCTTTTCATCGACTTCGATGAGCTTGTCCATCTTCACGAGACAGATCACCAGACAGCCCGACAGCGGCACACTGCCGCCGCTGAGGCCGGTGCCGGAGCCACGGGTCACGACGGGGACGTTGTTTCTGCGCGCGAGCTTGACGCATTCGGAGACTTCTTCGGCGGTCAGCGGAAAAACGACCGCGCCGGGACGCTGCTTGAGGGCAGCGGTGCCATCGAAACTGTAGGGCACAATGTCTTCGGCGGAGGTCAGCACCCGGTCAGGTGATAAGATTTCCTTCAGAGTCTCGATAAAGGGGGCTTCAATTTGGTTCACAGCAGGCATTCTGGCGAGTTCGTGGTAGAGCGTCAACGCAGGCTGTGGTTGATTCTCATCACATGAAATTCAATCACCTCATTCGTTTCACACCTATTTATCAAAGCCGCGTTTGGGGTGGACGTCGCATGGAGTCCCTGCTGGGAGCCTCGCTGCCCGATGAGACGACTCCCTTTGGCGAAGCGTGGACCGTGTGTGACCGACCCGAAGCTCCGAGTGTGACGGCGGATGGTGTATCCCTGCATGAGCTCTGGACGCAGCATCGTGAGGAGGTGTTTGGCAAGGCGCTTCTCAAATCCACCAGCCCCACCTTCCCGCTGCTGATGAAGATTCTCGATGCCTGCGATGATCTCTCCATCCAGGTGCATCCGCCGGCGAGCATGGCGGAAGAACTGAAGGGCGAGCCGAAAACGGAGATGTGGTACATCGCGCACGCTGATCCGGGCGCGAAGATCTATGCCGGACTCAAACCCGGGGCGACACGTGCGGATTTTGAAACCGCGCTGAAAAACGGCACGGTGGCTGATGCGGTGCATGTGATCGAGGCACGCACCGGCGACTGTCTCTTCATTCCAAGCGGTCGCGTACATGCGATTGGCGCGGGACTGCTGATCTATGAAATCCAGCAAAACAGCGACACGACGTATCGCGTCTTTGACTGGAACCGCGTGGGTCTGGATGGCAAACCCCGCGCCCTGCATGTGCAGGAGTCCATGCAGAGCATCGACTTTACCGACTTCGAACCCTGCGTGCAGCAGATGAAATCCGACGGCACACTGGTGAAGTGCGCCTACTTCGACGTCAGAGTCCTCAGTGGATCAAAGCAGGCAGGTGTCCCGGGCGAAAGCCTCACGCTCGCCGTGGTCAGCGGCAAGATCACACTCGGCAGCACAACGCTCAAAGCAGGAGACTTCGCGCTCGTTCCCGCGACACTCGGCGCTTCTGCGCGTCTTGTGAAGCCCGCCGATGCCGAGAGCCAGTGGCTGGAGATCCGCGTGCCGGTGTGAGCCAGTCCGGGCGTTCCCGCGCGCCCTACTGCTTGGCAGCAGGCACTTCGGCTTTCTTGACCTCAGGCGCAGGCGGCACGGCAGCCTTTACGGCAGCGGCAGGTGCGGCAGCCTCAGTCGTTTCAGCGGCAGGGTCTTCAGCCTTCTTGATCTCCGCCTTGGGTTTTTCAGCAGCATTCCCGACTTTTTTGACCTCGGGATCTTTGGGTGTGCTGGGCACGGCGATGAACTTCGCCTTTTGAGGATCCATCTTGGGCAGCGGCCCCTGCGGCACAGGCGGCAGCTTTTTCTCCGGAGCGGGCTTGGGAGTAGCCGCTGCAGCCTTGGCCTTGGGCTCAGGTTGTGGAACCTCCTTGCCACAGGCAACGAGAAACAGAGCGATCAGGCACAAGCGGTGGTTCATGAAGCACGAATGGACACCGAACGGGCGTGTGCATCAAGCCCCTCAACTGCGCTGATCGCGCTGACGATAGGCTCGGACTTCGCGCAGCTTTCGCGATCCAGCCGAATAATGCTCGTGCGGCGCTGAAACATGTCCGCCGTGATTCCGGGAAAGGATTTGCCGGAACCGCCGGTGGGCAGCGTGTGGCTGGGGCCCGCAAGGAAATCCCCCACCGCCACGGGCGAGTGATTGCCCAGGAAGATGGCGCCCGCCGTGCGAATGAGCGGCAAGATGGCGTCTTCGCGTGTGGTGATGAGCGTGAGATGCTCCGGGGCGAAATCGTTGGCAAGGCGCGCGCCTTCTTCCAAGCTGGGCACGAGCATGAGGAAGACACCTTTCTCCAGCACCGGGGCGAGCTGGGCCTGTCGGCTGAGTGTTTTGGACTGCAATTCGACTTGGGCGACCACGGCCTCCAGCAGCGCGGCGTCATCGGTGAGGAATCCGGCCATGCTGTCCTTGCCATGCTCGGCCTGAGCGAGGATGTCTGTAGCGATGAACGCCGGATTGCCGGACTTGTCCGCGAGAATGAGCACTTCGCTGGGGCCGGGCAGCAGATCAATGGAGACGACTCCAAAGCTCTGGCGCTTGGCCTCGACCACATAGCTGTTGCCGGGGCCGAAGATTTTGACGACGGGACGGATCGTGGCGGTGCCAAAAGCCAGCGCGGCAATGGCCTGCGAGCCGCCGATTTTATAGACCTCAGTGGCCCCCGCCAGTTTCAGCGCGGCCAGCAGCCCCGGATTCACCGCTCCATCGCGCCCGCAGGGCGTGCAAACCACGATCTCCGGCACACCCGCCGCCGCAGCGATGGCCACTGTCATAAGGGAAGTGGAAACGAGAGGCGCGGTGCCGCCGGGCACGTAGCAGCCCACGCGCTCGAAGGGGTGGAAGACTTCGCCAACCGTGGCCCCCTGCTCGTTGGTGAACTCCCAGCCCTGGCGCATGCTGCGCTGGGCAAAGGAGGTAACGTTGCGGTGGGAGGATTCGAGGGCGCGCTTGAACGTAGGATCGGCGGCCTCCCAGGCGCCATCCAGCTCGGCCTGCGGGACGCGCATCTGTGCGGCCGTGAGCTGGGCGCCGTCGAATTTTTCGGTGAGCTCTAGCACGGCGGCGTCACCTCGCTCGCGCACGGCCTTGATGACGCCTGCAACCACCTCACGCACGGCCTCGCTGGCCTCGGCACGGCGGTTGAGGGCGGTGGCTGCGGCTGCGTAGTCGGGATCGGTGTGGCGGATGATCTTCATCGGATAAGTTTACGTGCCAAGCGAGGAGGCAGAGTCAAGGATTCAAGAGGGCAAGGAGAGGTCAGTCCGCATCGTCTCCCGCCTCAAAGTCGTTTAGCTCCTCACCTGCGCCTGCATCATCCCAATGGCTGTTCGGTTCATTGCTGTGCCTTGCCCACGAAGCCCATGCCACTTCCCGTAAAGATACGAAGCGCAAGCGATGCCCGCCATGAGGCCGATGATGACAAGAAAGATCACCATCGGATCGGGTCTCCCTAAGTTACGGCACCACTTCGCCAGAGCCGGTATACACCCACTTCTCAACACGGCCGTTTTTGATGCGGGCCTGGGCCTCGGTCTCGAACTTGCCGAACATGGTCTGGGTTTCGTACTTCACGATTACGGTCCAGTAGTCTGTGCCATCGATTTTTTCCTGCGCGACATCGCCCCAGGACTTGATGTTGTCGGGCTTGATTTCCGTGACTTCGCCGGACTTCATGCTGGCAAGGAGCAAGGGGTAGGCACCATCGGCATCCTTGGCAGGCTTGTCATTGCTGCTGCTGCCACCACCGGTGGAGGCCGATGCAGGGGCGTTTTTGGCGCGCTCGGCTGCGGCCAGGCGGTATTCGTGGGCCTTCCGGGCGTTTTCAGTCTGCACGATTTTCACCTGCTCATAGGCGGCGGCGAAGACGTCCTTGAAATCAGTGTCGTCCATCGCGACGAGGCCGCGCATGGGGGAACCAGCGGAGGCTCCCACCACAAGGTTGCTGCCCTCCTGGCCCATGACGAAGATTTTGGTGCCCGTCTTGAACGTGGTGGAAGCAGTGGCCTTGCCCATCTGCATCTTGAGTTCGAGGTCTTTCTTCATGGTGACCTGCTTGGGCGTGCTGAAGAAACCTTTGGGCACCGCCGCCCAATTCTGGGTGACTTCGTCCACAGGGGGGAACACGGGCGCGACAAACGCATTCGGATCAACTGGCGGCGCCTCGGGGACCTTCGGCATCTCGGGTTTCGGCTCCTCAGGCTTCATCTCCGGCTTGGGCTCGGGCTTGGGCTCCACCATGACGACCTTCGGCTCCTTTTTGACCGGCTTTGGCGCCGGGGCGACTACCACTTCCTTCGGCGCCTCCTTTTTGGGAACGTGTTTGGTGAACTTCATGGCATCGGCAAAAGGCGGATACACATACTCGTAGGAGACGTAACCGACGGCGATGGCCAGGGCGATGACAATAAGAGGTTTCATGGCAGTGAAGGAGTCTAGGAGAGAGGTCGGAAATAATCAACCGCCCTCATGCACCATTCTCAAAACGGGCGAGCCGGCATTTTCTTGGGCTTGATCTCCCCTGCCCCACGCGGCTTGTGTATGCCATGCCAAAAGACGTGATCCGCGTGCGGGGCGCACGGCAGCACAATCTCCAAAACATCGACGTGGACATCCCACGGCACCAGCTCGTGGTCCTTACCGGAGTCAGCGGCAGCGGGAAGTCATCCCTGGCGTTCGACACGCTCTTTGCCGAGGGCCAGCGCCGCTACGTGCAGAGCCTCTCCGCCTACGCCCGGCAATTCCTGGGCCAGATGCAGAAGCCGGACGTGGATTTCATCGAGGGGCTTTCCCCGGCTGTGGCCATCGAGCAGGTGCATTCAAACCCGAACCCGCGCAGCACCATCGCCACGGTGACGGAGATCTACGACTACCTGCGCGTGCTCTATGCCGTGGCCGGCCAGCCGTTTGACCCGGCCACGGGCGAAAAGCTGCACCGGAGCACGCCGCCGGAGATTGCCGACAAGGTGCTGGCTCTGGGCGAGGGCACCCGCGTCATGGTCCTCTCCCCACAGCCACCTGCCAGCGGAGCAGACACGCGAACTCTGTTTGAAAAACTCAAGCGCCAGGGCTTCGTGCGCGTACGGCTCAACGGCACCGTGGCGGAGCTGGAGGATTCTCTCACTCTGGAGGACGCAGAAACGCAGCAGGTGCAGATCGTCATCGACCGCCTTGTCGTCCGTGCGGACTCGCGCCAGCGGCTCATGGAGGCCATCGAAAGCGCGCTGCACTGGAACGAGCGCGAGGTGCAGTTCCTCGTGAACCTCGACGGCAGCGAGGAGGTCCTGACCTATACCACGGCTTTTGCGAATCCGCGCACGGGCTATGTGATCGAGCGCCTGACTCCCCAGCATTTTTCCTTCAACACGCATCTCGGCGCATGCCCCGCCTGCGAAGGCACGGGCACCACTCCAACACCTGACGCCACACTGCTGGTGCCGGATGAGACCAAATCGCTCGCCGATGGCGCGATCAAAGCTTGGTGGGCGCGGCACCCGAAAGTGAAGCAGATTTTTAATCAAGGCGTGGAAGCGCTGGCCAAGCACTACGGCGCAGCCATGGACGTGCCCTTTCAAGACCTCCCGCAGGACTTCAAATACGCGCTGTTTCACGGCACGGCGAATGTCCCGATCAGCACCGGCTGGAAAAAGACGGACAACAAACGCAGTGTCGCCAAGCCCTTCGAGGGTCTGCTGCCCGAGATTGCCCGCCTGTATCAAAGCGCCGAAAGCGACCTTCTCCGCGCCGCCCTCACCCGCCTCATGAATGCTCAGCCATGCGCGACCTGTGGTGGCAAACGACTCAAGCCGGAGTCACTGGCGGTCAAACTCAGTGCGCAGGCCCAAGAGCTCAACATCCACGACTTCACCGCCCTGCAAACCCGCGATGCCTTGCAGTGGATGCGTGCGTTGGAAGTCACCGAGCAGCAGAAGGTCTATGTCGGCGAATTGCAGCGCGAAATCGTGAAGCGCATCGAGTTTCTGGAGCAGGTCGGCCTCGGCTACCTCGCACTAAATCGCGAGAGCGGCACTCTTTCCGGCGGCGAGATGCAGCGCATCCGCCTCGCCTCGCAGATCGGAGCAGGGCTCGCCGGCGTGCTCTATGTGTTGGACGAGCCGAGCATCGGCCTGCATCCGCGTGACAACGAGCGCCTCATCCAGACCCTCCTCCGCCTGCGCGATCTCGGCAACACCGTCCTCGTCGTGGAGCATGACGAGGCCACCATGCGTGCCGCGGATCACATCATCGAACTTGGCCCCGGAGCCGGACAGCTCGGCGGCAAAATCACCGCTCAGGGCACGCCCGCAGAGATCGCCGCGAACCCCAGCTCCATCAGCGGCGGCTACTTGAGCGGCCGAGTTCGCATCGAGGCGAAAGCCCTGCCCCAAACCCTTCTCACAGAGTCACTGGGACCGCGCTCCAAGCACTCTCTCACCATCCACGGTGCCACCGAGCACAACCTGCGCAACGTCACCGCCGCCTTTCCGCTCGGCAGTTTCACCTGCGTCACCGGCCCTTCCGGCAGCGGTAAATCGACCCTCGTCGATGACATCCTCATGCGTGCGCTACGCCGCCATTTTTACGATGCCAAGGACATCCCCGGCACGCACGAAAAAATCACCGGCCTGGAGCAGCTCGACAAAGTCGTCGTCATCGATCAGTCGCCCATCGGCCGCAGTCCGCGCTCCAATCCCGCCACCTACACCGGCGCCTTCGGCCCCATCCGCGAGCTTTTCGCACAACTGCCGCTCGCCCGCATGCGCGGCTACGATGCCGGGCGCTTCAGCTTCAACACCCCCGGTGGCCGCTGTGAAAAATGCGAAGGCGATGGCGTCATCAAGATCGACATGCACTTCCTCGCCGATGTCTATGTCACCTGCGAATCCTGCAAAGGTCGCCGCTATGGAGCTGAGACGCTTGAAGTCACCTTCAAAGGCAAGAACATCGCCGACGTCCTGGACATGACCGTCAGTGAAGCCGTGCGCTTCTTCGACCGCAGCACCAGCATCGGCCCCAAACTGCGCACGCTGGAAGAAACCGGCCTTGGCTACATCCGCCTCGGCCAGAGCGGTGCGTCCCTCTCAGGCGGCGAAGCCCAACGCATCAAGCTCAGCGCCGAACTCGCCAAGCGCAGCACCGGTCGCACCCTCTACGTCCTCGACGAACCCACTACCGGCCTGCACAGCGCCGATATCCAAACCCTCCTCGGCGTCCTCCTCCGCCTGCGCGATGCCGGCAACACCCTCATCGTCATCGAGCACCACATCGATGTCATCCGCTGCGCCGACTGGATCATCGATCTCGGCCCCGGCGGCGGCAGCGAAGGCGGCTATGTGCTCGCAACGGGAACGCCAAAGCAAATCGCCGCGAACGAAAAGAGCGTGACTGGGCGGTTTTTGAGGGAATAGGCCCCAGTACCCACCCAGGAGAGGGATCATCCTGATCCCTCCACGCTCCACAACGCCCATAGCTCCGAACGGCCAAGCCGGCCCCCTTGGCCGGTTCAAACAGGAGATCAAGATGATCCCCCCTCCTTCAGTCAACACGCCATCACTTCAGCACCCTCACCAGCGGCTTCCCCATGCACATCGGCGGCTCCTGAATCCCCAGCCCCGCTGACAATGTAGGAGCGAGATCCGTGATGCTGAACTCATCCGCATAGCGCCCCGCCTTGAAAGGCGCACCGTAGAAGATAATGGGAATGTGCGTGTCATACGAGAAAGGCGAACCATGCGTCGTCCCCGTTGCCGCCTTCCCCGTGCCCGCGATCAGCCAAGGCTTGAGAATCAACACCACATCGCCGCTACGCTCGCCATTGAAGCCATTGGCGATGCGCTGGCCAATCACGCCCGGGGCGCGACCTTCCAGAAGCTGGTCACGACCATAGACGGCATGAAACACGCCGGTGCTCAGCGCCCATTCGCGAATGAAGGCGGTAAGGGTCTCGGGCAGCAGCTTCTTCTCCTCCAGGACTGCGTGATCATAGTAGAGATTGCCGTCCGTCAGGCGTGGCTTGAGGCTGCCTTTGCCAGAGAGGAAATAACGGCCTGGCCCGAAGCGTTCCGCCACCTTGGCCTGCAAATCTCCGAGCATGTCGGAGACCGGCGGGCGCGCCCCATCCAGCCCATCTTCCTTCGCATTTTCAGGGGTCGGTGCCACGCCATGGTCCGCCGTCAGCACCATCACCACATTGGCCAGCCCCACTTTTTTGTCGAGGTAGGCAAAGAGTTCCTTCAACTGCCTGTCCAGCCGCAGCGTGATGTCCTGCACCTCCTGCGAATAAGGCCCAAACTTGTGACCGCAGTAGTCGATGGAGGAAAACGACACACAGAGCAAATCCGGCTTGGTCCCCTGCCCCAGTTTCTCCCCTTCGATGGCCGCTTTCGCAAACTCGGCCAGAAGCTGATTGCCAAATGGGGTGGAAAGGATCGGCTCATAACCTTCCGCCTCTTCCTTGATCACCTTGTGAGGGAAGGTGCTGGTCTTTTCACCGGCCAGGTGGCTCTCTCCGGTGGCGGCATCCGGCATGGGATACTGCTTTTCATCCAGCAACCTGTCCCAGGTCTGCCCCACAAAGGCATCCGGCCGCTTGCTGTCGTTAAAAGCCTTCACCCAGGCCGGCAGCTCATTTTGATAGTAGCTGCTGGTGATGAAATTGCCCGAGGCCGACTCAAACCAGTAGGCTCCCGTGGGCTTCTTCCCCGCTGGCAGGATGGCTCCGCGATCCTTCACCGACATGCTGACCACCTTGGAACCCCAGTGCAGCCGCATTTGATCCGCCACGGTGGCACCGATGAAATTGCGCGGTGACATCTTCCCCGCCTTCGCGTCCGGCTGGGTGCCCACGCCCGTCACACTGGAATCCTCCACGCAGTACATCATCCCGCCGCTGCGCTTGTCGAACCAGTCATTGCCAATGACGCCGTGCATCATGGGAGAGCTGCCGCTGAAGAAGCTGGCGTGCCCCGGCGCGGTGACCGTGGGATAATAATTGTACTGGGCGAAGGTCATGAAGGCCCCCTTGTCCGTGAGTTCGCGGAATCCCCCTTCGACAAACTTGGAATGAAAGCGGTCCAGGTAGTCGTAGCGCAGTTGATCCACGAGTATTGCGACGACAAGCTTCGGAGCCTTGGGCGGCGCAGCCTGGGCTCCAGCGGAGCAAGCAACCAGGGCGAGGAGAGAGATCAGTGTGCGATACTTCATAAGTGGAATGGGAGCGCAGTAAACAACCGGAAAGCAGCGAAAGTTTCAACCACTTCAAAGCCCAAGTGAATGGCGCTTATCTTCGCGCTTGCGCAGCCCCCTGCCTCCTGGGCCATGGATGCAGTCCTGACTTGAACTGAGAGGCAACCGCAGGCATCGGGACTGCGTAGCAATCCAAACGAATGAACAATGGTGAATCCAGCCGGCTCGCGGCGCATGTGAAGGGCATTTCCAAAAGCTTTGGCGATGGAGGCTCACGGCTGCAGGTGCTGAAGGAGATTGATCTGGACGTGCGGCGCGGGGACATCACCATGCTGGTGGGACCGTCGGGCTGTGGCAAGACGACGCTGATCAGCATCATCGCCGGCACCCTGAAGGCGGATGCGGGTGAACTGACTGTGTTTGGCCATGATCTGCGCAAGATGTCCACGGCGGCGATCACGCGTTTCCGCTCGCGGCACATCGGTTTCATTTTCCAGTCCTTCAATCTCATCCCGACGCTGACCTGCGCGGAAAACGTGAGCGTACCGCTGCTGATTCAAGGCGTGGGAGCCGCCAAGGCGGAAAAGCGTGCCAAGGAGGTTCTGGATCAGGTGGGGCTGGGAGACCGCTGCAAAAACCGCCCCTCACAGCTTTCCGGCGGGCAGCAGCAGCGCGTGGCCATCGCCCGTGCGCTGGTGCATGAGCCGCAGCTCATCATCTGCGACGAACCCACCGCCGCACTGGACGCGAAGAACGGCCACGTGGTCATGGAACTCTTCGAAAACGTGGCTCGCGGCAAAGATCGCGCCGTCTTGATCGTCACACACGACAACCGCATCTTTCACCACGCCAACCGCATCGCCAACATGGACGACGGCCGTGTGGTGGAAATCCATGACGTGGATGCGAACCATCCGCCGCCAGAGCATTTAAAGCAGGTGGAGCGGCTGTGAAAAAGTAGTCCAGTTGCGCCGCACCTGGAATTCTTATCACTCCGGTTGCGGCGCAACCGGGCTACTTTCATCGCCTTCGGCTTTCGGCTGCATATCCGGCAATGAATCAATGTAAAGAGCCTCCACCTTCTCACGCGCCCACGGCGTGCGACGGAGAAAAACCAGGCTGGACTTGATGCTGGGCTGCCAGTTGAAGCAGTTGATCGGGATCATCCGGCCGAGCATCTCCCAGCCGTAGTGTTCGACGAGCTGCGTGACCATCATCTGAAGGGTGATGCCATGAAGCGGATTTTTGGGGCCGGCGGCGTGCATGATGAGTTCGTGGTATGAGTTTATTCTTCCGGCAGATCGCCTGATTTCGCGGCTTTGACAATCTTCGCCTGCGCCTTGGCGTCCAGTGCTTTCACTTTGACATAGCTGCCATCAAAATAAGCGCGTGCACCATGATAGTAGCCGGTGTTCGCACCCATGACTTCGAGCTTCTTGTCGCGAAGGATGAAGCTTAAATTCGTCTCGTCGGTTTTGTCCTTGTCCCTTCCTTTGTCGCTGAACCAGCCAATGGACGTATTCCAAACGGCAATGCCAGAAAGCCCGCCCACATGCGAGGTGGGCCCGCGCACGCATTGGATGATGAAATGCAGATGCCCCTCGCGCTCCACGACCTCAATGCTGCCGCCGTAGCTGTCGGTCCATTCGCCGGTCAGCGTTTCGTCTTTCCACTCGTGAATCAAACCTTTGAGCCACTCCGTGCGCATGTCCTCAAGACCCGCAGCGGCCTCCAGATATTCCGGCGAATCCAACGCCAGTTCGCCCTGAGCATCCGCACCGGTGTACATGGGCGAGCGCGCAAGGTAATCGCGGTATTCTACCCAGGCGCGCTGGTCTTCCTTGAGCTTGTTGAATTCCTCTTCCGGCAGCGCCTGCTTGGCCGCAGACCAGGCTGCGTTCAGGGCCCGATCGGCTTTGTCGAACGCCGCTTTCGCCGCCTTGGCATCCAGAGGTTTGTCCTGCGCGCTGACCGTATTGAAGCAGACCGTCAGCATCAGAAGTGTGAAGAATGAAATCGCGTCTCGCATGTGGCATCAGATTAGCTCCGGGCACCGGCATGTCCATGGTTTGCCACCTGTTATTTCGATCTCCTGATCATCAAGCCTTGGCAGGTTTTGAATGCATGTTCACGCCTTGCCAAACAATGTTTTACCTCTAGCATCCGCCCTCTCCGCTCCCCTACGTCATCTACATGAATCTCTACGAACAATTCGTCCAATGGGCCGGCAGTTTGAATGCACAGCAGGTGGCGGACTGGCTGCGTCATCTGGAATGGAACCGCGTGGTGCCGGAGATCACGGGCAAGTTCATCGGTTTCCTCCTCGGATTTGGGGCCAGCTGGTTCCTGCTCTTCCGCCGTCATTTGAAATCACTCGACCGCCTTCGCCGTGGAGATTCGGATGACGTGCTTTTTCAGGCCCACTTTCTCGCGCAGGTGCCGGGCTCGGACAAATACGCCCTCCTTTTTCGCAATCTGATGCCGAGCACCACGGTGAACGATCTCTACGACAATCCTGCCGCACGCAAAATCGTGCGCGAACTGGCCGACATCACCACCCTGCGCAAGCCGGTGCTGCGCACGGAAGGCGTGCTGGGCTTTGAATTGCTCAACGATGCCTTCAACCACATCGCCGGGCATCTGGCCATCACACCGTTCCCTCGTGAAACATGGCTATTCGCCATGACCTGCGAGGACCGCCAGGTGGTACGGCGCAAATGCGTCCGCTGTTTCCTCGTCCGTCCCGCCGAGCTCGAACGCTTCGCCAACTGGCGCTGGTGCCGTGACAACGTCGTGTGCGAGCAACCATGGCACTGGTACCGCATCGTGGCCCTGCATCAGCTCGCCACCGTGTGGCAGGAAGAGGAGAAAGCCGCACAAAACCCCTCTCCAAAAACACACGGCATGCCATTGGTGGACAAGCACGCCACTCACCGCCGCATCCGCGCACTGTCAGCCGGCATCTTCGCCAACGAAAAACCTGTGGGCACACCGGCAGAGATCGACTGGCCTGCGCAGGAGTGGGAGCTCAAGAAACTGGGCCTCGATCTCAACGCAACGAACCCTTGAGCCACCCGAACACGAGGATCAGCGCTAGCAGCCCAAGACCCATGCCCCAATACAACCGCGAGCGGTCAGGCTCAGGCGGGGGGGCTGATGGTTGCCCCTCAATCTTCACCGTTTGCGGCAGCAGATCGGCGATCTGACTTAGCTCCGGCAGCTGCTGCCCGGGCTGCGCCTGTGCCTTCACCATCTGCTTCCAATCCACCGCCATCACGAGATCCACGCCGGGATTTTGCTCCTTCACCTGGCAGGAGCAGGAGCCAATGAGAAACTGCGCCGCACGATCCACCGTTTCCACCTTGATGCCTTTGCCCACCAGCGCATACAGCACCCGCCCCTGGCCAAAAATCGGAAACGCGATGGGCTCATGGAGGCTGCGCAGGTCCGGCTCGCTTGCCAGCAGCATCGCTATGAAGGCGCCCTCAGCAGCATCATCGCGTTTCAGCTTCAGCGTCGAAAAAGCGAGCCTCAGTCCATCACCCGGAATCGAGACGAGGCCGTTCTTCACATCCTGCTGATCCAGTTTCGGCAGCTCCATCACGCTACTGAGGTATTCGAGGCGTTCATCGAGAAATTGGGCCGCCGCCGCATCTTTCACCTTGTCGCCGCACTCCAGCAGCACCCACACAGCGCTTTCCCCGTTGGCAAGCCGCTCGGCAATCTGCTGACGCGCCGGCGAATCCACCAGCAGCCTGGCGTTCGCTTCCGAATAATCCGCCGACCAGATGACTTCATCATTCCTCATCGTGAGCGGCTGCCGCAGTTCGATTCGTTGCGCAGCACCCACCGTGACCTTGAAGTTGCCCTCCAGTTTCACGCCATGCGGCAGGGTGACACGATAAGGATCTGCCGCCCAATGCTCCAGGGCATAGCGAAACACCGGCACAGAACACGCAAAAGCGGTGGTCGCGGATAAAACGAGAATAGAGACAAGGCGGCGCAGCATGAGGAACTGCACAATACGCGGCAGTTTGGATGAATTCGCATCCATTGCGCGTTTTAGTTCGACCATGCGCCCGCTCCTGATCCTCCTGCTTGCCCTTTCAACCGCCAGTGCCGACTGGCCGACCTACCTGCACGATGCCTCTCGCGTCGGCGCGACCCAGGAGGAAATTCAGCTGCCGCTGCAACCGGCGTGGACCTTTGAATCCGCCTCCCCGCCGCAGATGGCCTGGGCCGGTGAGGATGGCCGTGTATTCGAAAGTCACGTGACGCTGAACCGCATCCGCTTTGACGAGGTGTTTCAGGTTGCCATCAGCGCGGGTAAAATCTTTTTCGGCTCCTCCGTGGATGGTCGCGTGATCTGCCGCGATCTCGCCACCGGCAGGGACCTGTGGTCGTTCTTCACCAATGGCCCCGTGCGTCTGGCTCCTGCCATCGCGGCGGGAAAAGTCTATGTCGGCTCCGATGACGGCTACGCCTACTGCCTCGACGCCCAGACCGGCAACCTTGTTTGGAAGCTGCGCGCCGGACCGCATGATGAGCGCATCCTGGCCCGTGGCCGCATGATCTCACGCTGGCCGGTGCGCACAGGCCTGCTGGTCGATGGCGGCATTGCCTATTTCGGCGCAGGCGTGTTTCCGCATGAGAAGGTTTTCATCTATGCCGTCGAGGCCGCCACGGGCAAGATCATCTGGAAAAACGATGCGATCAGCGAGAAGGACGCCGGCCGCAACGACCTCTCCCCCCAGGGCTACCTCCTCGCGACGAAGGACATTCTTTTCGTTCCATCCGGCAGATCGCTCGCAGTGTCGTTTGATCGCAAAACAGGCGAGCTCATTGCCAAACCCGAACCCGGCTGGCGCGGCGATGCAGGCGGCCCCATCGGCGGCACGCAGGCCTTTCTGGCCGATGATCAAATCTATGCCGTCGGTGAGCACCACATTCTCGCGCTAGATCAGGAGAAACAAAAATCCGGCTACGCCTGGTTTGCAGGCACTCAGATGACGCTCGCTGGCGACATGGGCTACATGGCCAACGGCACCAAAATCATTGCGGTGGACCGCACCAAACATGCCGAAGGCACACGCATACGTCACGGCCACGAAGTAGCCATTTCCAAGCTCAGCGCCGATTTGAAAAAACATCCCGCAGTCGCTGCGGCGAAGAAATTCCAGGCCGCCGAAGCCGCCGCCCGCAAGGTGAAGGACGATCCCGCCGCCTTTGCCAAGGCCCAGGCTGAGCTTGCAGACATCGCTGCAAAGTACGAACCGCTGCGCATCGCCTACAAGGCGAAGCAGGACGAGATCGCGAAGCACAAAGCCGACCTGGCCGCCTCCACGGATGCCGGCGTCAAATGGTCGCTCGATACGCCCCATCAGTCCGCGCTGATCATTGCGGGCAAAACCGTCATCGCCGGCGGCAAGGGCGAAGTGATCGCGATTGACGCCGAAACCGGCAAGCAGGCATGGAAAGCAGCCGTGGATGGCGAGGCGCGTGGTCTGGCTGCCTCAGACGGTCATCTCGTCGTCAGCACCACCACGGGCCGCGTGTATGTCTTTGGCGCAAAAATAGCGGAGGTGATCGCGGAGAAGAAAGCGAATGATTTCCCCACCGACAAAGCGCATGCAGATGCGGCGCAGGCGATTCTGAAACAAACCGGTGTCACCAAGGGCTTCTGCATCGTGCTGGGGAATAATCAGGGAAAGCTCGCCTATGAACTCGCCAAACGCAGCGACCTGATTGTCTTCGGCGTCGATGCCGATGAGAAAAAAGTCGCCGCAGCGCGACGGGAACTGCTCGCCACGGGCCTCTACGGCACACGCATCACGGTGGATCATCTCGATCTCGCGGTGATGCCGTATTCCAGCTACTGCGCAAACTTGATTGTGAGCGACAGCGCAGAACCGGTGGGTGTCCCGGCCGATGTCGCACGGCATTTGAAGCCCATTGGCGGCAAATTCTGCTTCAAGGCGACCCCGCAGACGGCCGATTGGCTCGCGGCGACGAAACTGACCGATGAGAAAGCCACCATCACGAACAGCGACGGCTGGAGCGTGCTTACTCGCGCCGCCCTGCCCGGCGCCAGCTCCTGGTCTCACCAGTATGGCAATGCGGCAAACACTTCGAGCACCGACGACCGCCGCATCAAAGGCGGCCTGAGCGTGCTCTGGTATGGAGATCCCGGTCCGGGCAAAGTGGTCAATCGTCACGATGGAGCCGTGGGCCCGCTGTCAGTGAACGGACGCCTGTTTGTGCAGGGCGAGGACAGCGTGATGGCCTATGACGCCTACAACGGCCAGCTTCTCTGGGAGACCAAGAATCCGGGTGCCATGCGAATCGGCGTGTACAACTCTCGCGAACCCGGCAACATGGCGGCGAGTGACGACTACCTCTTCATGCTCATGGAGGATGAGTGCATCCAGTTTGATGCGGCCACGGGCAAGATCGTGCGCACCTTGAAAATCCCCGGCGCAGGCACCAAGAAAGACCTGCAGTGGGGCTACATCGCCTATCAGGACGGCCTGCTTTATGGCACCGAAACCGAGCGCGTCGAAAAAGCGGCCGAAGTGGCACGCCGTGGCAAGAGCGGCTCGATCTCAACCGACCGCATCTTTGCCTTCGATGTAAAAACCGGCACGCTGAAATGGACGCATCAGGGCAAGCACATCTCCCACGTCAGCATCGCCATCGGTGACGGCCGCCTGTTTTTCATCGACGCCTCGCTCACACCCGAGCAGCGCGCCCTCATGCTGGCGGAGGACAAGACCGCTCTTGCCAAGCTCACCGGCAAAGAGCGCGAACTGGCCGAGGACCGCGTGAAAAACAACGACCTGCGCATGGCCGTGGCGCTCGATGCCGCCACCGGCAAACAGCAATGGGCCAAGCCGGTCGATGTGACGGATTGCAGCGAGATCGGCATCGGCGGCGGCGCCCTGACGCTGATGTACAGCAACGGCCACCTTGTGCTCGGCGGCGCCAACGCCAACGGCCACTACTGGGAGCAGTTCTTGAGCGGTGAATTCAAACGCCGCCGCCTCGTCGTGCTGGATGCGAACAAGGGCGACAAAGTCTGGGCCAAGGATGCCAACTACCGCCACCGCCCGGTGGTGATCGACAACGAAATCATCGCCGAGCCTTGGAGCTACGATCTTTACACCGGGACGCAGAAGACGCGCAAACATCCCCTCACCGGCGAGGAGTCCGCATGGATGTTTGCCCGCCCCGGCCACCACTGCGGCGCGATCTCCGCAACGCCAAACATGATGTTCTTCCGCTCCAAATTCACCGCTTTCTATGATCGCGACAGCGACAGCGGCACGGAGCACTTTGCCGGACATCGTCTCGGCTGCTGGATCAACACCATCCCCGCCAACGGGCTCGTCATGATCCCGGAGGCAAGCGCGGGCTGCGTGTGCCTCTTCTCCATCGCCAGCACCGTGGTGTTTGAACCCCGTGAAGACCGCATGAACTGGGGCGTGTACAGCGCCGACGGACCCTCCCTGCCTGTGCAGCACATGGCTTTGAATTTGGGAGCCCCCGGGGACCGCCGCGATGCCCACGGCAAGCTCTGGCTCGGCTATCCGCGCCCCAGCAGCCGCGCAGGCATCGACCTGCCGCTGGATTTCAAACCGCAATACTCCAGCAAGACCGGCGGGGCGTATGCCTTCAACTCCGAAACCCCGTCCATCTCAGGCCATGACACCCCTTGGATCTTCACCAGCGGCCTGCGCGAGTTGACCAAGCTCGACATCCCGCTGCTCGCCAAAGATCAGCCGCCCGCGACCTACACCGTGAAGCTCATGTTTGCAGCGCTGCCAGACGACAAACCCGGCCAGCGCGTCTTCGACGTCAAGCTCGGCGGCAAAGTCGTGCTCAAAGCCTTTGACCCCGCCACCCGCAAGGGAGCCATTGTGGAGCAGTTTGAAAACATTCCGGTAACTGACAACCTCGTGCTGGAGCTCGTTCCCGCATCTCCCGCCAGCGCCCCCATCCTCAACGGCCTCGAAATCCTGCGCACCAACGCCAACGAGATCACCGCAGGAGTGGCGCAGAGGTGAGGCATACCCCCATGCAGCACTTCATCCTTCCTTTCATCTTCTGCGCGTCCGCCTACGCCGCAGACTCCCGTGACGCCCTATTCCAAAAGAGCATCAAGGAAATGTTTCCAAAGCTCGTGGAAATCCGCCGGAACATCCACATGCATCCCGAGCTTCCGAATGAGGAAGTGCGGACGGCAAAGCTGGTGGCGGATCGCCTGAAAGAACTCGGTTTCACCGACATTAAGACAGGCGTGGCAAAGCATGGCGTCGTGGCGCTTCTCAAAGGCACCCAGGATGGCCCCTGCGTGGCCGTGCGGGCGGACATGGATGCCCTTCCCATTAAGGAACTGCGCAGCGTGCCCTACCGTTCGCAGAATCCAGGCGTCATGCATGCCTGCGGCCATGACGTGCACGTGACCTGCGCTCTCGGCGTGGCTGAGCTGCTTTCCAAACACCGCGACCTCGTCAAAGGGAGCGTGAAGTTCATCTTTCAACCCGCCGAGGAAGCCATGCCTGCCACCTTCAAAGGCGACTGGGGCGCGAAGCAAATGGTGGCGGAAGGCGCGATGGAAAATCCCAGACCGGCGGCGGTCTTCGGCCTGCATACCACGGCGGTCGTGCAACCTGCGACAGTCACCGATGACGGAGTGCATTACCTCAAGGCCGGGCAGGTCGGCTACACACCCGGGATCGACAATGCGAACAGCGACCGCTTTCACATCACCATCCACGGCAAGATGGCGCACGGTTCCGCGCCACATAAAGGCGTCGATGCCATCGCCGTGGCGGCAGAGGCCATCATGGCGCTGCAGATGATCAAGAGCCGTCAGACCAACACCCGCCAGCCGCTCGTCATCAGCATCGGCACCATCACCGGTGGCGACCGCGAAAACATCGTCGCGGAGAAAGTCGAGCTCGGCGGCACCGTGCGCACCTACGATGCCGCATTTCGCGACGGCATCATCGAGCAGATGGAACGCATCCTCAAAGGCATCACTTCCGCCCACGGTGCCACCTACGAGATGGAGTACCGCAAAACCTACCCAAGCATTATCAACGACCGCAAGCTCATCAATGCCACGCTGCCAGCCTTCAAACGAATCGTCGGTGCCCAGAACGTCATTGAACTCATCCCAGGCATGGGCGGCGAAGACTTCAGCTACTTCGCGCAGGTGGTGCCCGGCTTCTACTTTCGCCTCGGTGTCGCGAATGAAGAGAAAGGCATGACCTACGGCGGTCACACGCCCATGTACGACTGCGATGAGGAAAGCCTCAAAACCGGCGTGGCCGTGATGGCGGCGGCAGTCTGTGATTTTCTGGATGCAAACAAATGACCCGCGTGGCGTTTCATAGCGACCATGAAGGCCAGCCACCTCCTCGCCGTACTCACGCTGTGCTGCAGCACGCTTTCTGCCGCTGATTACCAGTCCCCCTACAAGGTCGAGTTCACCTTCCAGCAGGAGGATCTCATCGGCGATCTTCTCAATGGAACACGCGGCAGTTGGAAGGATCAGGCCAGCGTCCCCTACCGCGACTGGTATGACGCCTCCTATCAAAAGCGCTGGCGTCACTGGGGTCCGGCGGCAAAGCATTTTGATCCTCCCGCCGGTATCGCATCCAAAAGCCCGGAATGGTCACGCCAGCGCATCATCGCCACCGGCCTGCGCTTCGTCGGTTACACCTACCAGCACCACCACATCCCGGACTGGGAACCACCGGCAGATTGGCCAAAGGATGAGAAGCAAACCACGCCAGTTACCAAGGGCCTCGATTGCAGCAACTTCACCGCCTTCGTCTACAACCTCGCACTCGGCATCAAGCCGACCGGGGACGTCCAGGATCAATCCGTGCTGACTGACGTCCCCGGTCCCGGTGCAGGCCGCACCACAACGGCGAAACGCATCGAGCTTCCCACCAAATACGAAGACTATGAAACCACCCTTCTTACCGGTGACCTTCTCTTCGTGAAAAACAACAGCGGCGAAGTCTCTCACGTTGTCTTGTGGGTCGGCAATATCGGACGCAGCCCCGATGCCGTGCCGCTGGTCCTCGACAGCACTGGCACCGGCACCAAGGACTGCAACGGCGTGGCCATTCCAAACGGCATCCACATGCGTCCATTTAAGCGCGGCTACTGGTACGCCAGCAAAGCCAGCCATGCCCTGCGCATCATTCCTGAAGGGACGTGAGCGGCCCAATGCCACGTTTTTATTTGGCGGAGGGTTTGGACTTTCCGCGTTTTGCTTTTCCCGGCTTGGCGCTGCTCCAGACCGGCTGTCCGTTTTGAAACAACACCAGTTGATGCTTACCCTGTTCATAGACGGAGCCCAGCATTGCACCCAGCCGCCCATCACGATCACGGATGCTAAGCCCGGCATCGTTCTCTGGCGAGACTGCCAGAGATGCACCAAAGTGACTGCCCAAAAGTGCAATCGATAAAGCTCCATCAGCCGATGCCTGGAGCTGAATCGAACGCTCTTCCTTGCCGAAGATGCATATGCTGGCGGGGCAGTTGCCGTCGCCGGCATCCATGAAAATACGCGGCTTCCCGAGTGCATCCACGAGAGTGATGGAGCTGGCGGTGATGTGTTTCGGCTTGCGTTTTGTTGGGCGTGGCGTGGTCATAAATTTTTCAATTCACAGGACTATCTCTCCCGTTTCGCCCGCAGCACCTCCTCCACCTCGCCCAGCGGCAGACAATTGATCACATCCTGTCGCGTCAGCCACCCCTTGCGTGCGGCTTTGATGCCGTAGATCACGGCCTGCAACCCGTGGGTGCTGTGAGCATCGGGATTGATGCTGCACTTCACGCCTTTCGCTTTCGCCAGCTTCCACCAGCGCCAGTCCATGTCCAGACGCCAGGCACTGGCGTTGAGTTCAATGATCGTGCCGGTTTCCGCAGCGGCATCGATCACCGCCGCCACATTGACATTGTAAGCCGGGCGCTGCAGCAGCAGACGCCCCGTGAGATGCCCCAGCATGGTGACGTGCGGATTTTCGATGGCCCGGATGATGCGCTTCGTCATCTCCGCCTCTGGCAAATTGAAAACGTTGTGCACGGAGGCCACCACGTAGTCGAGCTGGCCCATGATCTCATCACTGAAGTCCAGGCTGCCATCCTTGAGGATGTCGACCTCGCTGCCGGCAAAGATTCGGAATCCCTCTTCAGCCATCTCCACATTCAGCGCCCTGATCTCCTGAATCTGCGCCAGCAGGCGCTTTTCATCCAGGCCGTTAGCCTGAAACGACGACTTGCTATGATCAGCAATGCCGAGGTACTGCAAACCTAGATCATGCGCCGCCTCCGCCATCTCGCGCAGCGTCGCGCCACCATCGCTCGCGGTGGTGTGGTTGTGGAAGACCCCGCGCAGATTCTCCAGCTGAATGAGGCGCGGCAGGCCACCATGCTCGGCCGCGTCGATCTCCCCCGTGTTCTCACGCAGCTCGGGGTCGATGAAATCGAGATCCAGCGCACGATAAAGCTCCGCCTCATCATGAATCGGTGGAATGACCGGCGCATCTTCCCTTTCCGGCGTGAAAGCATACTCATTGAGCGACCACCCACGCGCGAGCGCACGCTGGCGGATCGCCACATTGTGCTCCTTGCTCCCCGTGAAGTAGGTCAGCGCAAAGGGGAACTCCTTGCTCGAAACCGCGCGCAGATCGCACTGCACCCCGTGAGTCACATGCACACTGGCTTTCGTCGGCCCTTGGGCGATGACATCCACCACCAGCGGCAGTTGTACGAAGGCCTCGATCACCACCTCCGGCTTTCGCGTGGCCACGAGGAAATCGAGATCATGCACGGTCTCTTTACCACGGCGAAAACTGCCGCACACCTCGGCATGCGATACGTTCGGATGCTGACGCAGCGCCTCCAGAATCTCCAGCACCAGCGGCTGCACCAGATCCAGGCGAAACTCGGACGCATGCTGCTCACGGAAAGCGATGCTTTCGAGAATCTTCTCCACCGTCTTGCCACCAAAGCCCGAAAGCTTCGCCGCCTCGCCGCTCTCGCAGGCGCGCTTCAGATCGGCGATGGAGGACACACCCAGTTCCGCATGCAGCGCGGCCACCTTCTTGGGTCCGAGTCCCTGCACATCAAACAATTCAAAGAGCGTGTCCGGAAATTCCGCCTTCAGCTTCTCATAGAATTCCAGCTTCCCGGTCGTCGCCATTTCATGCAGCTTGTCCCGCAGCGCCTCGCCCAGGCCCTTGACGCCCGCCAGCTGGTTCTCTGCGGCCAGCTTCATGATGTCACCGCTGTGACTTTCCACGATCTCCGCGCCCGTGCGGTAGGCTCTCACTTTAAAGCTGTTTTCCCCTTTGAGCTCGAGCAGCAGGGCAATGCGTTCAAAGATGGTGGCGGCGTCTTCGCGGGTCATTCCCACACCATGGCGTAAGTTGCCCTGAGGTGAAGCGCGAAAAAGGCCATTACGCCTCTTTGCCGCCGTTCATCCGTTTTTCCAAACTCTTCAGCCTCCGCAATGCATCCGGCATCTTCGACACGGCAATCCACTGCCGCTTCGCCTGCTTGTCCGATGCCGAAGGATACCCCAGCACGGTGTCACCTGCGGCCACGTCGCGCATCACCCCGGATTTCGCACCGATGGTGGACTGCGCACCGAGCTTGAGATGTCCCCCTATCCCCGACTGCGAGGCGATGACGACGTAGTCAGAAAGATGCGTGCTCCCGGCAAAACCCACCTGCCCCATGATGAGGCAATGGCGGCCCATGACCACGTTGTGCGCCACATGCACCAGATTGTCGATCTTTGTTCCCTGCCCGATCACCGTGGAACCCAGCGCGCCGCGATCAATTGAGGCGTTGGAGCCGATCTCCACATCATCATGAATGACGACGTTCCCCACCTGGAGCATTTTGCGGTGGCGGCCCTGGTCAAAAACATAGCCATACCCATCCGAGCCGATGGTCGTGCCTGCATGAATGCTCACGCGGTTGCCGATCTGCGTCCTGGCATACAGCACCACGTTGGGATGCAGGCAGACGTCTTCCCCCACATGACTGTCCCGGCCGATATGGTTCCCGCCCATGAGCACCGAATTCTTGCCCAGCGTGACACCAGCACCCACCACACAATGAGGACCCACACTGGCAGTGGCATCAATCCGGGCCGAGGAATCAACCACTGCGCTGGCGTGGATGCCCGCTGCAATCCTGTCAGGCGGAAAAAATAGGGGCAGTACTTTGGCGATCGCAACGCGCGCATCTTTCACCCGGATCAGGACCTTCGTCACAGACTCAAAGTCCCGGGGCACCAGGATCGCACTGGCCAGACCAGCTTCAGCAGCCGCCAGATAACTTGGCTTTTCCGCAAAGGTGAGATCACCCGCCAATGCGACATCCGCAGGTGCGATGCCAGTGAGAATGACAGATCCATCTCCCACCACCTCACCACCGATCAGCTCTGCAAGATTTGATGCGGTGAACATGTGGGGATCGGTAAGCCGGTGCCTGCTATCGTGAGGCAGGCAGCGGCACCATCCGCTGCAGTTCAGTGTCCCAGACCTTCAGCCGCAGGCAGCGCAAAATGTCACGCGGGTTCAGCGTTGTGACCTTGGGCTTTTGAAGTTCAGGCATGGCCTTCAGCACTTCAGGCAGGCGGTAGAAGGGAATGCGTGCATTCAGGTGATGAATGTGATGGTAGCCGATGTTGGCGGAAAACCAGGCCATGACCTTGCCGGTCTTCATGTAGCTGGAGGAATCCAGCGCTGCGCGCTCGTAGGTCCAGCCCGCTTTGTCATAAAAGGCAACGTCCGGAAAATTGTGCTGCGCATAGAACAGGTAGGACCCGATGGCATACGTGATGAAATGCGGGATCACCTGCACCAGCAGCCACATCTGCCAGCCAAAGAAATAAATCAGTGCAGCAGCGATGCCTCCATGCACCAGCAGCGCCAGCAGGCAGTCCCAATGCTGCCTGGGCTTCATCACAAACGGGCGCAGGCACATGCCGTGCAAAAACACAAAGAGATAGCCAAAGAGAATCGTCAGCGGATGACGCATGAAGAGGTAGATCAACCTCGCGGACTTGGACGCCTTCAAATAGTGCTCCTTCGTCATGATCGGGAAGGAGCCGATGTGCGAGCCCTTGATCTTGGAATTGTGATTGTGATGATGATTGTGCGAGCTGCGCCAGATGCTGCTGGGGCTGAGGGCCAGAATGCCAAAGCCACGCATCATCCATTCCGCCAGCTTGGAATTCGGCAGGATGGCGTTGTGCTGCTGGTCATGGTAAATGACGAACAAACGCAGCAGCAACAGCCCGGAAAGCACGCTGAGCGCCAGCTTTGCCGCGAGGTAGGGAATCCACAGTGTACCAGCGATCACAGCCAGCCAGAGCGTCAAGGTGGAAAGAATACACCACCAGCTTTTGACGGGGTCGTCCACGGTGAAAGGCTTGGTGGCCAGGATAAGCTCGGTGCCCGTCCTGTTTCTGCCGCCAAGAGTGATGGTATCCGCTAACGCCAGGCCACTAGTCATGTGGATTCTACATGACCATCACTGTGGCTCAAAAGCAAGCCTTCTTTCCTTTGTTCTGAGCAGATTGCGGGCCAAAAAAACAGCACCTCAAACCCAGCCACGCAGGCGGTAAGCCCACCAGCCGACAATTTCGTGCATCCATGCCTCAAAATGGCCCAAATTTGCCGCATTCGGCACCACCAGCCACTCAACGCGATGTTTGCGCAGCGCCACGCTCAGATAATTGCACGGAACGGGGACGACAGGAGTGCCCGCAGTTTCAAAAACCGCCCGGGCCCGCGTCATATGGTAGGCGGACGTCACCAGGGCCACTTTCTTCCAGCCATGCTTGACCACCAGTGCGGCGACCTTCACAGCTTCATCGTGGGTGTCCAGGCAGTTGCCCAGACTTTGCACAGGCACCGGCGAGAGCTGCCATGCCTCCACCCATTGCTTGATCGCATCCGCCTGCGACTCAACGCCGGAAGCCGTCTTGATGCCGCCACCGCCAAGGAGGATCACCTTGCCCTTCCCTTTCTTTGCCAGCGTCAGACCGGCAAACAACCGGTCTGCGTCACCCATGAAATGAATCCCCGCAGGCTCGCTGCGGGAGGATTCCGTGCCCCCCCCAGCACGACCACGGCGTCGCACTCAGGCAGTGCAGCCACGTCCACCGGCTCCCACGGGGCCTCCAGGGAGGCGAGCAGGGTGTGTGAAAGCGCGGTGGCTGAAGTAAGCGTCAGCAGCAACCACGCCGCCCCGGGCAGGACCAGTTTCCGCCATTGACGGCTGCGGATCTTCCCGGCGCACAAAACGGAAAGTATGAGCCAGATGACCCCGGTGGGTTCCATGAAATCTGCCAGGGATTTTAAAAGAGGGGTCATGCGCGGCGTTGGAGTCTGGAACTGAGGGCGGCAAAAAGGAAGGTGCTGGCGATGAGAAGCGTACTGAGGGCGTTGATCACGGGCAGGCTGCGGCTGGTTTTCATCATGCTGGCCACGCGCAAAGGCAGCGTCGTGGTTCCTGGCCCGGAGACAAAGAAGGTGATGACATAATCGTCAATCGAAAGCGTGAAGGCCAGCAGCCCGCCGGCAAGCACCCCGGGCAGCAGGAGAGGCAGCAGCACTTTTCTCACCGCCTTGGCCTGAGTGGCACCCAGATCACGGGCGGCATCCAGCAGGGTGAAATCAAAGTCCTGCAGCCGCCCCAGCACCACCATCGTCACAAAACTCAGGCAGAAGGTGACGTGCGCAATCCAGATGGTCAGCAGCCCGGTTTCCACCCCCGTCAGGACAAACAAGGCCAGCAGCGACATGCCCATGAGAATGTCCGGCATCACCAGCGGCAGGGTGATGAGCATGTGGTGCACGTCTTGCAGCCAGGAACGAAACCGATGCAGTGCATAGGCCGCCAGCGTTCCGAGGAGCATGGCCGCCAGCGAGGCGGAGACCGCGATCTTGAGCGTGATCCAGAGAGAGTCCCACACTTCTCCCGCAGCCCAGAGCTTTTCATACCAGTTCCAGGTGAAGCCCTCCCACTCGCCGCCAAAGCGCGAGGCATTGAAGGAATTCACCACCAGCACCCCCAGTGGCGCGAACAGAAACAGGATCACTCCACACGTGATCACCGCAGGCAGCCGGGACCTCTTCACTCCGCCTCCTTTCGGCCAAACTGCTGCCAGAGCACCACGACTAGCATGGGAAGCAAAACGGCCAGCATCAAGCCACCGGCCAGCGCGCTCGCATGCGGCAGGTTGCGGTCTGAAAACACACGCTGGGCGATCTTGCTGCCCAGCATCTCGTCCCCCGTTCCGCCCACCATCTGCGGAATGACATACTGCCCCAGGCAGCAGACAAAGACCATGACCGCCGCTGAGAGGATGCCGCGGCGCACCCCGGGAACGAACACCTTGGAAAACGCGCTCAAGGGCCCGGCCCCAAGATCACGCGCGGCATCCAGCAGCCCGAAATCAAACTTCTCTGCCGCCGCGTACAGCGGCAGGATGGCGAACGGCAGTTGTGTATAAACGAGCACCAGCAGCACCGTGCCTGCGTGGTTCAGCAGCACGGCATTCTCCGGAATGAGATGCAGCGCGATCAGCAGCTTCGTCAGCGGCCCCTCGGGATGCAGCAGGGATTTCCACGCAAAGATGCGGATCAGGAAATTCGACAGAAACGGAATGACGACAAGCAGCAGCAGCACCTGCCGCATGCGCTGCCCGGAACGGGCCATCTGAAACGCCACCGGCAGCGCCAGCGCCAGACAGATAAGTGTGGTGGCCCCGCTGAGCCAGAAGGTACGCCACAGGATGGGCAGGTAGGCCGGGTCCTGCACTTCCTTCAGGGTGGTCAGGGTCCAGCCCGGCCCGACGCCGCCCTGCAGGTCTGCTGGACGAAAGGCTGTGAGGATGACCAAAAAGGCTGGAATCACAAAAAAAACACCCAGCCATGCCAGCGAAGGCAGGGTGATCAACCACTGTCTGGCAGGCCGCAATCTGGTGCTCATGCGTCCCCCTCCAGCCTCACCACCCGGCCTTCATCCGGATGAAAGCTCATCCACACTTCCGCGCCGCGCGCGGGATCAATCCCACCCCCGCTGAAACGGCTGCGCTGCAGCTGCGCCAGAATGCTGTGCTCACCTGCACGAATACGATAGCGCGTGTGTGAGCCGAAGTAGGCCATGTCCTCGACCACCCCTCGAAAGGCGTTCACCCGCTCACCGCTGGGCGGGCGGGAGAGCGTGAGGCTGATTTTTTCCGGCCTCACCATCAGCCTCAGCGTCTGGTTGGGCACTACCGTTCCATGGCTGAGCACCAGCGGGCTGCCCAGCCCCTCCACCTGCACGCGCACATAGCCTTCGTGCTGCAGCTCCACAGCCACGCCGGTGAAGAAATTCGCATCTCCAATGAAGGAGGCCACAAAGCTGCTGCTCGGTGTTTCATACAGGTGCTCAGGCGTGTCCACCTGCTCCACCTTGCCCGCGTTCATCACCGCGATGCGGTCGCTCAGGCTCATGGCCTCGCCTTGGTCATGGGTGACGTAAATGAAAGTCGTGCCGACCTGTTCGTGGAGGGTGTTCAGCTCCATCAGCATGTGCTGGCGCAGTTTCAAATCCAGCGCGGCCAGAGGTTCGTCGAGTAGCAGCACTTGGGGGCGGTTCACCAAGGCTCGCGCTATCGCCACGCGCTGCCGCTGCCCGCCGCTGAGCTGCGAAGGGCGCTTGCGTGCGTGCTCGCTGAGCCGCACCAGCTCCAGCATGCGGTCCACTCCGCTGCGAATTTCCTCGCGCGGACGCCGGCTCATGCGCAGGCCGAAGGCGATGTTCTCCCAGACGCTCAGATGGGGAAAGAGAGCGTAGTTTTGAAACACCGTGTTCACCGGTCGCAGCTCCGGGGGCAGCGCGGTGATGTCCTTTCCCCCCACCAGAATCCGCCCGCGGTCCGGCCGCTCAAAGCCGGCGATCATGCGCAGCAGGGTGGTTTTGCCACAGCCGCTGGGCCCGAGAAGCGAAAACGCCTCCCCCTGCGCCACGGTCAATGACACATCATCCACGGCACGCTGGGCGCCGAAGGTTTTGGAAACGTGGTCGATGACGAGAAAATCGTCCATGAAAGGGGTGGATGTGTACAGTAGCCCTCAAACAATGGATGTGGCAAGAAGCTTGCGGTATTCGGTGGAACGGGCCAGCTTTACGCGATGTCTTCCCGTTTTGAAATTCTGCGTCCTCTGGAAGAGGACACCGCCAGCAAGCTATTGCTCGTCCGCGACAACAAACGCGGCGAAGAGCTGCGGCTGCGGCGCTTCAAGACCACCAAACCGGAGGAAATCGAGGGCCTGCAGGAATTGTTCCGCCAGCTTGCCCCTCTGCAAAACCCGCATCTGGACCGGCTGATCGATTTCGGTTCTGACAAGGACGGCTTCTACACCATTGCAGCCGGCGCTCTGCCAGGAGAAACGCTGAGCGAAGTGCTGGAGCGCGGACCACTCACCTCCAAAGAGTTTGAAACCGTGGCATCGCAGCTCCTGGATGCCGTCTCGGCCCTGCATGAGGAGGCCATCGTACATGGCAGTCTGCGGCCTGATTTTGTACGCATTTCCGGCAAATCCGCCGCCGACTGGCAGGTGACGCTGCATGGCTTTGGTCAGGGCTTTGCCAGCCGGGACGACAGCAAGGAGGAGCAGATCCGCGCCTACCGCTGCACCGCCCCGGAACAGTGGCAGGACGGCACCACCCGCCGCCGCACAGACGTTTATGCCCTGGGCTGCATCCTTTATGAGGCGCTCACCGCCAGACCTCCCTTTGACGGCCGTGCCCTGAAGGAACTGAAGCTGAAGCACCTCGGCCACGACTTGGCGCCTCTCCAAAAAATCGCCTCGCACGTGCCGGGCTGGATGTGTGCCTGGGTGATGCATCTGATGGCGGTGGATCCTGAACAGCGCCCGCGCAAGGCAGGGGCGGCCAAGGAGTTGTTCGAACGCCGTGAAGCTCCCCTCCTGCCGGAACAGCCTCCACGCCAGGAGCCGGTGCCTGAAACCGCCTCCACCAAGCCGCCCATCACCTTTCTCCAGCAGCCGCAATCGGCTCCTGTGACTTTGCCCAGCCCGCAGCACGGCGCACGGAATGCGACTTCAAGCACCATTCCCATTTCTCCCGGCCCGCATCTGGCAGCCGGCAGACCCAAGCGACCCACGGCGGCCCTGATGCCCGCCCAGCGCAAAGTTTCCACGGCTCTGCAGCGCAAACCTTCGGCTCCGAATCCAGCGGCTTCTCTGGCCAAAAACATCAAGCCGATCGCGATCGCCGCAGCCGCGATCATTCTCATGCTCCTCATGTTCACCCTGCCTCGCTGCGGGGAGAAACCTGCTCCTGCGAAAAGCGGTACGGCGCAGAAAAAACATTGAAGCAGGTTGCAGCGGCAATGCCGGCCCCCGCCTTTTTCTCCGTCATGGCATCAATGAATGAAGCAGGCATTGCTGCCTGCTTCACACACCCGCCATCGCACTGACACACTCCATCAAATGGACATGAGGAAATCGATAAGCTGCTGCGCCTGCTGTTTGCTCAGCCTCAGGTAGCGGTCCTTGGACGCCTTGGCTTCCCCGTCGTGGGCCTTGATGGCTTCATCCACGGTCTGTGCACGGCCATCATGCAGATACGGGGCGCTGGCACGCAGGCCCCACAGTGGGGCGGTGCGCATGTCACGCACATCGGCGGTGCCTTGGGCGATTCCGTCGCCAAGCGTGCCCATGTCATGCAGAAGCAGATCGGAGAACAACCACACCTCCTTTTGGCTAAGCGCGGCGATCTTGTGGGGTCCGGTCATCATCAGTGGCACATGGCACACGGCGCAGCCGGTGTTCTGAAACACGCTGCGCCCCATTGCGGCGGTGTTGTTGGGAGGCATGCGGGGCGGGGCGCCGAGGAGGCGCATGTAGTCGGCCACGCGGTCAATGTCTCCTCTGCCCGTGACGGGATCGACGACATCTTCAGGATCGGCCACCGTATCATACTGCTCCAGAAGCTGGGCGTTGCCATTGGGCGCGTTTTCCACCGGAAAGAGCCGGCTGGTGATTCCCATCTCATTGAGATAAGCGTCCCCGGCAAAGCTGAGCAGTGTGGCCTGCTGGGCCTTCCAGCCAAAACGGCCGATGAGGGTCTTGCCGGTGGCTGCATCGGCCACCCTGGACACTTTTCCCAGCACGCCATCCAACGGTGTGCGCCTCACATTGCGCAGAATTTCCTGGTCCGGGATCGCCTCCATCAGGCCCAGGCCGAAGAGCGGTGTGGAGTTTCGATGCGCCACCACATTGGCCTCCGGCGGCACGACCTCATGCAGCACCGCATTGATCTCCATCTCCTGCTGCAAGGAACCACCGAGCGTGGCGAGCGGATTGAACACGCCGTTTTCTGTGCGGCCAAAGCGTGTGACGTTGATGGGGCCCGCGCCGCCCGTGACAGGGGCGTTGTGGCATGTCACGCAGGAGGAGCGGTTGAAGATGGGACCCAGTCCGCCGGCCTCGGTCTCCGTGTCTTCGAAGTCTTCTTTGCCATCGAGGAAAGTCGCCATCTGCGCCTTCGTGAGTCCCGGCAGCGCATCTCCAAACTGCGGCCTCATGCCGTTGGGCGGTGGTGAATGCGGATGGGGTGGATGCTGCGGACGGTGGGACGGATGCTTCGGCGGCTGGGCCATGACATGCAGCGCTATGGAGCAGGTGGTGGCTAGCGCGAGATAAGTGGTGATGCGGATCGCTTTCATGACAAGATTGGGTTGGCTGCTGTCACGCCTGTGCGTGATCTCGTTGACCGGCAAAAGCCCTTCCGCGAAAAATCGTTACTCACCTTTTTTCACCCATCCTCCATCCATGACCCTGAAACTCATCCTCAAGTACCTGCTCAGCGCAGGGATCATCACCCTCGTGAGCGAAATGGTGAAACGCAGCGACAAACTCGGCGCGCTTCTGGCGGCGCTGCCGTTTGTCAGCGTCATCACACTCTTCTGGGTGCATTTCGAAAGCGCCCCGGAAATCCGGGCGCAGAAGACGGCAGACCACATGTACTACATCTTCTGGTATGTACTTCCCACTCTGCCGATGTTTCTGCTTTTCCCGTCGTTCCAGCGCTGGTGGGGCTTTTACGGCGCGCTTGGCGGCAGCGCCGTGCTGACGGTGCTGCTGTTTGCCCTGCTGCGCACCATCACCGCACGCTTCGGCCTGATGCTATGAGCGTGCTGCCGCTTGACGGACAGTGAGGCCGCGTGCTTGATCCGGGGATGAACACCAACCACTGTCGCTGGGGCATCCTGGGTGCCGCCTTCATCGCCCGCAAAAACTGGCAGGCCATCCGTGATGCCGGCAATGCCACGCTGGTGGCCGTGGCCAGCCGCGACCTCTCACGTGCGCAGGCCTTCATAGACGAATGCCAGGGCAGCGCTCCGCACGCTCAGGTGCCCGAGGCGATGGACGACTACACGGCGCTGCTGGCACGCAAGGACATCGACGCCGTTTACATCCCGCTGCCCACAGGACTGCGCAAGGACTGGGTGATCCGCGCCGCTCAGGCGGGCAAGCATGTGCTGGTGGAAAAACCGGTGGGCGTGACCGCGGCGGACGTGACGGAGATCATCGCCGCGTGTGAAAAACACCGCGTGCAGTTCATGGACGGAGTGATGTTCATGCACGGGCGGCGTCTTCAACGCCTGCGCAAGGTCGTGGACAATGACGTGGGCAGGGTGCGCAACATCGCCACGCAGTTCAGCTTCATGAGCGATGATGAATTCCAGCGCAGCAACATCCGCGCGCATGGCAAACTGGAGCCGCTGGGCTGCCTGGGAGACTTGGGCTGGTACTGCCTGCGATTCACGCTCTGGGCCATGAACTATGCCACGCCCACGCATGTGACGGGCCGCATCCACGCGGAAACGCAGCAAACAGCCGATTCACCACCCGTACCGCTGGAATTCTCCGGCACCCTGAACTTTGCCAATGGCGCGAACGCCACCTTCTACTGCTCCTTCACGACAACCAATGCCCAGTGGGCCATCGTCAGCGGTGACAAAGGACTGCTCCAAGTCTCCGACTTCGTGCTTCCCTTCTCCGGCACCCAGACAAAGTACAGCCTCACACGCTCTGAGTTTGCACTCGATCGCTGCCAGGCCAGCATGCACGAAGGCCGGCAGACCGAAGCCATCGATGAACCCAGCAACAACGCGCCCGGCTCGCAAGAAGCAGGTCTGTTTCACACATTTTCACAATTGGTGCTCGATGGGAAACGGGATGACCACTGGCCCAAGATAAGCCTGCTCACGCAGCAGGTGCTGGATGCCTGCCTCGTCTCCGCCAGAGAGGATTCGCGTGTGATCTCTTTGAACGACTGATCAAAGGTCCAGCACCTTGTCCATGCGCCTCGCCACATCCGCCAGATACTCCCAGTCACCCGCCTTGACCTCCGCCGCAGCCCAGCCACTGTAGTTGATCTTGACCAGCTCCGCACGCACCGCCGGCCAGTTGATGCTGCCTTCCCCAAGAGGCTTGTCGAAGCCCTTGCGCATGCCTTCGGTCATCGCACGCTCCAGATCGTACTCCTTCACATCCAGCTTCACACTGCGCCTGCCGAGCACCTGCGCCCAGTGCTCCGCCACGCCCCAGCGCATCATGTTGCCAATGTCGAAATGCACCTGCACCCACGGGCTGCCGACTTCATCAATGAAGCGCGCCATGTCGAAGGCGCTGATGAGGAAGGTGTTCCAGACATTTTCAATGAGCACCTTGATCCCATGCTTCTCTGCATGCACGGCGGCCTCCTTCATGCGCGTCACGGCGGCATCCCACGTCCGCTGCAGCGGTTGGTCCTGCGGATACGCCAGCACCACCAGCATCGAGTCGCCGCCGAGTTTTTTCGTGAGGTCAATACCCGCCTCCATTCCATCGCTGCGTCCGCCGACGGTGCCGTCGATGATCAGTCCGCTCTCCTTGCTCGCGGCAATCCACTCGTCCGCATTCTGCGCGGTCACATGTCCCAGCAGGCTCGGCTCGACACCTTCAAACCCGCATGCTCTCAGCTTTTTGAAAGCCTCCGCCAGCGTCATCTCCTTGGCCGCCTTCTGCGCCATTCCCCACTTGAGCGATTTGCGAATCTTTCCCGTGAACTGCCCGGCGTGGAGTGGGGCGGCTGAAGCAATCAACGAAGTGCCCAGCATCGCGGTGCTGTGGCGGAGAAAACGGCGACGGTTCATCATAAGTCAGCACTTCAAGGGTGAGGGATCAGGATTGCCAACATCAAAGCGGCAGCCGAATGCCACCACAAAGCGAACGCCCTGTCGAGCCGTAAAACACCAGCCCGCAACTGGACAATCAATCCTTCGCTCGCTTCAAACAAGTCGGTTCCGACCAGTTCCAATACTTCGGCTCCAGCAGCTTCTCATAGTTGGCGGCCGTGGACTCAAGGTGGCTGTGCGGGCCGTCTTTGCCGTTCTTGACGGTGCCCTGAATCTGGCCGGACTGGATGGCAGCGGCTACGGCGTCGTGGTCAATGCTCCAGGTGTAGAGCACTCCGTCCGCAGCCGTGCGCATGAGAAGAAGAGTCGCTGCGCCGGTCTTTCGGGTATCGCGCTCCCGGGCCACGGCAAAGACGAGCTTGATCTTGGAATCCGAGGTGGCGCGGCGAATTTGGAACTCGATGGGCTTCGCGTCTTTTTTGCCCGATTCAGTCAGCAAGAGGACGCCCTGCTCGGCATTGGTGACGGCGAACTGCACCGCATCATCGTCATCCACGGGAGTCCACGTGCCGTTCCAGTCAGCGGCCTTGAGCATGGCGGGCTTGAGCCCAAAGTCATCGTTGACGGTGGTTTCAGGACAGGCAGTCAGAACGCAGGCGAGCAGAGTCGCAGCAGCCCCGTGAAGCAGTGTTTTCATGGCGGTGTGGCTGGCTGGGCAGCGGGAAGCTGGTCGCGCAGTTGGTTGGTGGCTCCAGGCGGCAGGGTGAGAGGCAATCCGCTGCCGCGTGTGCCACTCGTCTCCGGCGGTGCGCTGACCTCCAGCGGGGCCGGGGGTACAGGGATGGCCTTCGGCACGTCAGGCTCCACGGCGATGGCTTTGGGCACGGCCTTGGGCGTGGCGGGCTTGGAAGCGCTGACAGGCCGGTCTGGCGCGCTGGCTTCCACAGGTGCGGGCACGTGCTTTTTCTGCCACAGAGCGGAGCCGGACAAATGCGCGCACATGGCACCGACCACCATGGAACCGCTGAGAAACACGGCGGCTTTCAGCCAGATGGGCACGTCCTCACGCACGACGAGATGCGCGGGCAGTGTGGGTGGCGCGCTGGCGGCGGCGAGCGCCCAGTCCGGCGCTTCAGGCGGGGAGGGTTCGCCGCCATTACGGAAGAGCAGCTCGGCAAAGCCGATGGTGGGCTCGTCTCCGCCCCTGGCGGCACCGCCCGAAGTGAGCGGAGTCGGAGAGGTGCGGGATGCTTCGGAGCCCAGCGGCACTGACACTTCACGTTTCAAAGGGGCTTTGGTGACGGGTATTGTTTGGAGACGTGGCTTCAAGCCAGGGAGCACCGCAGGTTCCGTGCCGCCTGCACGTTCGGGCTCGCTCGGCTTGGCGAGGTCATAGTGCTGGATGATGCGCGCATAGCGGGCGAGAAAGTCGCTGCGCTGGGCGGGCTTGGTCTCGGCCACCTTCGCGAGCTCGTCGTCGAGCAGCCGCGCCACGGTTTCCCGCTCCCTGGCGCCTCCTGCGGGCTCGGCGTGAATGCCCAGAGGCGGCTCAAAGCCGAGGAGAAATTTGCACAGCGCCGCGAGCCAGCCGCCATGCCACGCGGTGGCAGTGGCGCCTTCGCGGGCCGGCGGCAGCAGCACGGCGGGATCCGTGCCGCGCCCGGACATGGATGCGAGCGTGGGATGCGCACGCACGATGATGTTGAAAGCGGGCCACTCATTGAGCTTGGACACGAGCAGCTTCGTGCTGCGCGAATCCTCACGGGCGAATCCGGTGAGCAGAAAAATATCTTCCAGCCGCAGCTTGGTGGTGGCGAGCGTGGATTTGTCCAGCTGCGTGAGTGCGGTGTCCAGACCTGCCAGCACGAGGTAGGCCTCCTGCACGTCCAGACAACGGCGCTCCCGCATCAGCTCCGCGAGACTGATGCCCTCGGCGATTTCTTCGGCGAGACACGTGATGTCCTCGGACTCATTGACGAGCGCAAGGGTGATGAGGCTGGAGTTGTCCCGCTGCTTCGTGATCTTGAAAGCGGCGTCATCAGCCTCCTTCACTCTCACATGGGAAATGCGCGCGGGCGGCACCTGCTCGATGAGCACGGATCGTCCCGTCTTCGTCAGCGTCCCCCGCATGCTGTAGGGATTGGCCATGTCCAGGCGCTGGCTCTGAATCCGCACCAGATTCACGAGACCTCGAGCCACGTCCTGATAACCGGCCAGCAGCGGTGCCAGCAGCGCACGCGGTTTCTGCGCCGTGGGGATCTCCCCGGAAAGATGCTCAGGCGCCAGCTTTTGCAGGCTGCCCCGCAGCTCCCGCATGGAGGCGATGACACCCACCCCCGCGCTGGAGAGGCAGGCTCCAAGAAGCTCGGCAAAATCCGTGGCGGCAAGGCTGTGGTCCGGCAGCGTGCCCCCCTGCTCAACCAGAAAGGTGCGGAGAAATTTGGCCTGCTTTTCAAAGCTCGTCTTCAGCGCACGCTTTTTGCTGGCACTGCTGTCGATCACGCAAAAATCCGCCGCCAGCACCTGCACGGCCTGCGGCGCAGTCTGCACGATGCGCAGGCCGTCCAGCGGCGACTCGGAAATCAGCTCGCCGCGCTCACACAGCGCCACTGCGGTCTCCAGCGCCCGGGTGGCGATCATGATGGCCAGCCAGCCGGGAATGTCCTGCAGCCGTGCGAGGTAGGGTCGCAGAGCCTCGCCGTCCACATTGCTCGTGATGTAAAAAGGATTCCCCTCGTCCTCGCCAAACTCAATCATCCGCGCCAGCGCGGGGTGGCCGCGCCTTTGCAGCATCTTGCAGGACTCCTCAAACGCAGCCCGGTTTTGCAGAGGTTCCAGCAGCACATGGCAGTGCACGTACTCCAGCCGTTCCAGGTCAAACGCCAGCACCGCCACCTGTTCGGAATTACGAACCAGCTCGACGTTGTTGCCGTCGGCGTCCTGAACGATTTGATAATGTCTGAATAGACTCGGCTCCGGCATGGGGGCGCTTGTGTAGGGGAAGGATGTCCGACTATCCTGCCACGCCCCAGATGTTCAAGCCAGCGTTTCCTCGGCAGATGAGTGATTTCGTCACCGCCTCACGAGTGCGGCTTCCATGCCGCGATGGCATCGGGCGAGCGGTTCTTCATGCCGAGGCGCTGTGTGGTAAACTCATCCGGCAGGAGAATTTCGGTGGTGGAACCGTAATTGAGCAAGCCGAGGAAATGGTTTTCCGTGCGTTCGGCAGATTCAGCCAGCCAGGCGAAAGCGCGGTGGTAGTGACTTAGAAAGGTTTCCACGTATGGGGCGATGCATTCGGAAGCCCGCGAAGCCATTTGCTCGCCGATGCCGCGCATGCTGGCGGCATCCACCAGCGTCATCGACACCCCCGGCATCTCCGGCAGCGGTCCGGGCATGAGATGCTGGTTCAGGGTCACGGTCTTGCCATCATCCGTAAAGGGAAACGGCGCTCCGTCCATGGTGGCCATGATCTGGCGCAGGAGATTGAGCATCTTCGGCACCACGGACTGCAGCGCGGTGAGGAAGGCGCTGGGATCATCCACATTGGCAAACTTGGCGTTGAGGGTCTGAAAAGCGAAGAACGTGGTCAGCAGCTCACGAAAGGCCGGCAGCGCCCCGCTCATGGCCTCGTAGATCGTGACCCAGGCCGTGAGATCACGGCGCCGCACGCGCAGCCATTCGCTGAGCTCCGCAGCCTCGCTCCACCAGAGCATGCCCAGCGCTGCGGCAAAGCGGCGCTCCAGTACGCGCTCGCGCTCCTGCAGCGGGCCCTCCATGTGCTCCATCACCATGCGCTGGCAGTGGGCCTCGTCACGCAGGGAGCTGGGTGTCGAATCCCGCGTGCCAAACTGCATGCGCGAGACCGTAAAGCCTGCAATGCTGAGTGTGGTCGCCGCTTCGAGATCGCGTCGTCGCTGCCAGGCCTGGTTCCATTCCTGCAACGCCACCTTGAATTGAGGCCCCCAGGCAATGATTTCTTCACGCACCTGCAAAATCTCGCGCTGCAATTCCGGCAGAGCGGTGGAACTCGTCGGCGTGCTCCCCAGGCCGCACATCGCCCGCTCTGGATGCGCCAGCCCGCCGAAATAACGCCGGATCACGAGCAACGCCTCCTCCTCTCCCCGGTTTTGATGAATGATTTCTTCATCCCCCACCACGCGGTGCTCGTGCAGGTTCAGGCCCAGCCCGTGCTGATAATAAAAGTAGCTGACCTGCCGGGAGAGATCCACAAACTGACGCAGCAGCGCGGCCGACGGCTGTAAATGGGACAGATGAGCCACAATGGCCGCTCCCTTGGCTGTCATGCCTGCGTCGATCAGGACTTCGCCATTGGGTTTCGTACCGCCTTCCGCCTCAGCAGCTTCTGCCCGTGCGGAGGCGCGGTCCTTGGCCTCCGTCGCGACATGGCGTGCCATCAGCAACGAAAGATTTTCCGGCAGGCGATGCTGGCCGATGCCCGCCTGGACCTCCTTCTGCGCCGCCTCCCAGGCTCCGCTGAGCAGGGCAAGCTTGTGCTGCATGCGCCGGTGCATGTCCACGCCGATGACATTCGCACCGCAGCGCGCTGCCGAGCGCCGGATGGACCAGAGCGTGATCGCGCTGATCAGCCGGGCGGCGATCGCAAAAAACATGAAGGGAACCTTGGCCGCCCACATCCAGCCGCGCATGAGCCTGCGCCCCAGGTGATGCCACTCCGCCTCGCGCTGCGGTGTCACGTGCGCGTAGACTTCCCAGGGGTCGCGCTCCATCGAGGCACGAAAGAACCAGGCGTTTGTTTCCCGCACCATGTGCACAAACGGCGTGCCAATTCCGCCCGCATTGTGGCTGAGCTCCTGCGCCAAAAGGCCGCCCAGCTCCCGCGAGGTGATGACCGACACCACCGGCAGGCCGAGGTGCAGCACTGTCTGCCCGCTGAGGATGCCGCTCAAGCCGCCCAGCATGGTGCTGCGAACAGTGATGGTGGAATCCAGCCAGACCTGCACCGGCGCCGGTGCCCGGAGGTGCCAGCACAGCAGATGGATGATCTCAAAGAGCTGCGGCTGCGTGGCCGGACTGACCTGCACCGCCACCTGCGCGCGCTTGCGCCGCGGCAGCAGGGGCCGAACCATGAATCCCCAGGTGATCCCCATGAAAAGGAACTTCAGCAGCACCGGAACCATCCGCCAGTGCAGCAAATCGCCCCACGCCTTGTGCCCTGTCACCTGCCAGATCTGCCGGCCCATCCACAGCAGCAGACCCGCCATCAGCAGCACGTAGCAAAGTTGAAGAGCCAACGTGCAGGCGGCCGTCACCAGCAGGAGCCCAAAATGCAACGGCCCGCGCCATGGTGCGATGCGCACTGGCTTGTCGGGCAGTTGCTGGGAGACTGGGGGGGCAGGCATGAAAAATTTGAAGTGCCTGAAAACGGCACACACACCCATAATAAACCCCGTTTAATATGGTAATTCTAGTTAATTATTGGTGTTTAGGGGCGCTTTAGAAAAAGGGCTAAACCCACATTCACACCATTTGAGGAAAACCCCGCCCACGGTCGATCTGGAGCTTCATGCCACGGCGGCGTCGCCCTCCCTGAGCCCCTAATGCCTGGCATTCGCGCTCAACCGGGCAAGTTCGCCCTGCGCCGCCCGTTTTCCTGCCATGTTTTCCGCCCTGAAAAGCCTCTTTTTTCTCGCCCTCGGGCTTGGCTGCCACGCCAGCGCCCTCGCCGCCGCGCACCCCACCAACCTCGTCTTCATCCTGACCGACAATCAAGGTGCCTGGACGCTGGGCTGCTACGGGAATCCGGACATTCGCACGCCCAACATCGACCGCCTCGCAGCGGAAGGCGTCCGTTTCACCCATTCACTGAGCAGCAATCCCGTCTGCTCGCCCACGCGAGCGACATTTCTAACGGGGCTGATTCCCTCCCAGCACGGCCTGCACTCCTTTCTCGATCCCAAATACATGATGGGGCCGGAGGCCTACAACACCCTGCAGGAGTTCACCTCGCTCGGCGAAGTGCTTCGGGATGCGGGCTACACCTGCGGGCTGAGCGGAAAATGGCACCTCGGCGCCAACATGACGCCGAGCGAGGGCTTCACCACCTGGACCACCAAGCCGGACGGCAGCACCATGGAGTTCTACGACCAGAAGGTCATCGAAAACGGCCAGCTCCGCGTGGAGCCCGGCTACACCACGGACTTCTGGACACGCAAGGGCGTGGAGTTCATCACCGCAAACAAGGACCGGCCCTTCTTCCTCTACCTCGCCTACAACGGCCCCTACTCGCTCGGCAAACTCATGCTCAATGAGTCCAAAAACCGCCACGCCGCCTATTACGCCGACAAGCCCCTGCACTCCTTCCCGCGCGATGCGATGCACCCCTGGCAGCATGACAACAAAGCCTTCCACAATACCGATGCCGCACGCCGCCGCATGGCCAGCGAGGTGAGCGGTGTGGACGATGGCGTGGGCGAGATCTTAGCCGCGCTGAAGGCCAACGGCCTGGACGAAAACACGCTGGTGGTGTTTAGCAGCGATCAGGGCTGGATGGGCGGCCAGAACGGCATGTGGGGCATGGGCGACCACTTCCGCCCCATCGGCGCGCATGAACTCATGATGCAGATCCCCCTCATCTTCCGTCAGCCCGGCACCATCCCGCCCGCACAGACCTGCGATGCCCTCGTCAGCAACTACGACTTCATGCCGAGCGTCCTCAGCTACCTCGGACTCGCCAAACAAATGCCCCAAAGCCCCAAGTCCCCCGGTCGCGACTTCTCCCCTGCCCTGCGCGGCCAGCCCCTCGCAAACTGGGACAACACCGTCTTCTATGAAATGGAAACCACCCGCGCCATCCGCACCTCCCGCTGGAAATACGTCTCCCGCTTTCCCTCCGGCCCCTACGAACTCTACGACATGGAAGCCGACCCGCAGGAACGCTTCAACCAATACGCCCAGCCCGGCACGGAGGAGATCAAGGACGATCTGGCCAGGCAGCTCGATGCATTTTTCAATCGCTACGCTGCTCCAAAATACGACATCTGGAAAGGCGGCGGCTCAAAGGCAAAGCGGCACGTGCCGTGAACATGCTGTTAGGGAAGGCTGAGTCCATATTTTGGTGGTCAGATTTTGCGAATGCCTTAAACTGGGCACATGAGCACTGAAATGCTGGAACAACAACTCGCCGTTCTACAGCAACGTTTGGAGACATTGGAGGCGAAAACCCAATCTTCGCCTAAAGGGGCTTGGCGTGAGCTAATCGGCTGGGAAAAAGACGATGAGCTCTTTCGCGATGCCGTGCGCCTGGGTGCCGAATGGCGGGACAAGGCCAACCAAGAAGGCAGGTGATCATGTTTGCCGTTCTCGATACCAATCATTATGTGGCGCTGATCGCCGGAGGACCGCTTTCCATCACCATCAGCCGCCGTGCCACTGAGGTCGATGCAGATATTTTCACCACTATCATCACGCCCCAGGAAATCACTCAAGGCTGGCTGGCGGCAATCAACCGGGAACAAGCAGGCCGAGATCAGTTGTTTAGCTACGCACGCTTTCAGCACAACCTGCTGGCATTCTCCAAACTACCGATTCTCCCCTTCGACCAAGAAGCCGCTGAGACTTTTCACCAACTGCGTCGCGACCTTCCACGCACCGGCACCATGGACCTCAAGATTGCCGCCGTCTGCCTCGCTCACGATGCCACCTTGCTGACACGCAACGTGGCCGACTTCCAAAACATTCCCGGTTTGCGCGTGGAGAACTGGCTGGATTGAAACTGGAGCGCGCGCGCCCGATCAATCATTCAAGTCCTTGCCAGCAGAGCGCCAGTTGGCCGTGTGTATCCAAGGATCATGAACGAAGCATCGGTCTCGTTGAAGGATGCGCGAGTTTGCTCCAAAGCACGGCGTATCTCATCGGAATGGTCGAGAATGCAGCACTGGACAAGCTTGCCCATGTGCCGTCGTTCAAGTTTTTCAATTTCCACCCACTCAACAAACTTAAACTCTTCAGGACCACCAGAGCCTTCGATATAATGCGGGCTTGCTTGCCATAGGCCGGGTGCCCACTGTGTCGGCTCATCAACATCAATAAACTTCAATCGCTTGTAGCAGGGAAAACTTGAAATCACCTTCATGATTCGCTGCCACTTGGTATTGCTTGAAACACTGCACAGCCCTTCTCTTTCAGCAATGCGAGCAACTCGTTCCCGTCTCATGGTGAAAAACTCTGGATTTACCTACACTATTGGATTTCTGTCTATTTGTCGAGTTTCCGCGAGGCCCCGCTGAACGCAGCACGGTAGACACATGCTCTCCCCCTCACTTCCCCTCAAACCGCTTCCGCAGTTCATTGAAGTAGCGACGCACCTGGTCGCGCCGCGCTGGCGGTAGCGCAGCCTCATCCAACGCGGCTTCCTCTGCTTGAATCGCTTCAAGTGCGGTCTGCGTGGAGGTGCGGGTGGATTGCTCACTGCGCGCCCCGCCTTCGACGCTGCGCACCGTGCTCTGGCCCTCGCTGTTTTGCTGGGCGCGGACCACGCTTTGATCCCCGGTGCTCTGCTTTTCCGTGGGCGTGTTGTTGAGCTCTGCCTTGCCTCTGCCGGGAGGAAGACCGTTGCCAGGCATGGAGAGCATGGGGCCGTTCGGATCAGGCGGCGCGCCATCACCGGTGATGATGATCGTAGGTGCCTTGTCATCTGGCTTGGCCCCTCCGGGAATGGGGGCGAGCAGCATCGGCTGGCCATCGCCGGGCTGGCCCTGCTTGCCAGCCTGACCCGGCTGCCCCTGTCCCATGCTCATCATGGGCTGCTGCTGGCCCTGCCCTTGTCCGTCCTGCGGCTGCTGCATTTGGTTTTGCTGTCCACCTTGTCCCATCCCGGGCGGATTGAGAGTCTGCTGCCCATTCTGATTCTGCCCGGCCTGTGGTGCGCTCTGCTGCCCCTGCTGCTGGGAGGACTCCCCCTGCCCTGCTTGGCTCATCTGCTGCATGGCTCCATTGCTGCTGTTCTGCTGTCCGGCAATGTTGCTGCCAGAATCACGCAACTGCTGAGCGAGCTGCTCCAGTTCTTTGCGCGACTGCTCACGCAAAGCAAGATCGCGGAGCTTGTCGGCAAGCTTTTGAAATTCTTCGCCTGCGCCTGCAGGCTTGCCCTGCTGCATTTGATCTCCCGCCGCGAGGACATTCTGACCGACGGCACGTTTGCGATCTTCCTGATCCGCCTGCTGCTGCGCATCCTTGAGCGTTTCATTCATGCGCTCTTTCGCTTCAGCACTGATCTGGGGTGATTTGAGCTGGCTGGCGAGCGTCTCAGCGGCCTGCGACGCGGCCTGGGCATTCTTCGCTGCCACGGCGTCGCCGAGATCCGCCGTGTCGGCATGCTGGCGCATCGCAGCGATTAGTTTTTCCGAGGCCCAAGGTTCCTTGCCGTTGCCGAGTTCCTCCGCCAGTTTCTCCGCCTCACGCGCACGCTTTTCCAGTTCGGCCAGCACATCGCGGGCATCCTTGCCTCCCGCTTGGGCGAGATCTGCGGAGGTTTTCTGCAGCTTTTGCTTCAACTCCTCCACCTGCTTGGATTCGTCATCCTTCAGCCCGGCGAGCTTCTTCTTTTCCCAGTCGGTCTGCGCCAGTTTCTTCGCTTCTTCGGCGGCCTTGCGAGTCATGTCCTGATCCATCACCACCACCTCCGATGGCGGTGCCGTGATGATGGTGATGAAGCTGCCTAGAATGGCGATGAGCAGCGGCAGGGCGAGCCAGCGATCCGGACGCAATGGCAGATCCTGTTTTAAGGAGGCGGGCCAAGCCTGCGCCAAAACCTCCCGCTGCGCATCGATGTGCGCACGCGCCGTCTCACCTTCTTCCGCATGCTTTTCAAACCACCAGGCGGAGGCGAAAGCCTCACGCCGTCCCGCCGCCTGATCCCACAAGGCCAGCGCGCTGAACTCTCCAGGACGGCGCCACCACGCATAGCCCAAGCTGCCGAGCAGCCAGACAATCAGGCCCGACCAAGGGGAAAAAAAACCGCCTGCCCCACGTAGCGCCGCCAGCATGAAAAGGACCAGTACCAGCGAGGCCGGAACCAGCGTCATGCGCAGCACCGCCAGCCAGCGCCGCAGCGCCACCCACACCTGGACACGCTGTGCCACGAGGGCAAAGGCCGGGTTGTGAGAGGCAGTCTGGCTCATGCAGGCATTACACCCCAAAACGCACACGAGGCCAAGTCTTTTGACGGCACCCGGTGGAATTCAGCCGCAGGTCGCGAGACGCCGGATCATTCCGGATTCGACTTATGAAACCACCCCTTCATCTTGCCCAGAAAGCTTTTTTTAGGCTCGCCCACTGCGGACTCAGGCGGAGGCAGCAGAGCATTCGGTTTGTCAGCCTCCGCAGGCAGGGCCCGCGGAACGATGGTTTCTGGCATTCCTGCAAACTGGGCAGCCTCATCAAAGTTCGCGCTGTAGTCCCCAAACTTCGCCTGTGCGAGGAAGTGGGAGGTGCTGTCTGGCAGGATGCGCGGCTGCACAAAGATCATCATCTCGCGCCGTTCCTTGGCCTTGTTGGTGCTGCCCACCAGATATTTGATCAGCGGGATGCGCACCAGGAAGGGCAGCCCGCTTTTGTTGTGGGTGTCACGTTCCGTGATCAGGCCGCCGAGCATCGCGGTGGCACGATCCGCCACGATCAAACTGTTCGACATCCCCTGCTCGGAGATGTTGGGCACCTGATTGCCATTGATCGTCGTGTAGTTGGAGATGTCGTTGTTCTGCTGTTTGAATTCCAGCATCACTTCCGCGTCATTGAAAATATGCGGCGTGATGTCGAGTTGAAGGCGCACGGGAATGTACTGCGTGGTGGAGGTGAACCCGCCGCCCACCACGCCGCTGGTGTAGCTCTGCCCCGCGATGGCCACCTGCTGGCCGATGTAAATCCGCGCAGGCTGGTGGTTCAGCGTGGTCAGCGTGGGTTTTTGCAGAACGTGGAAACGCTTCGTGGCCTCCAGCGTCTGGAGAAAGACATTGAGGTTCTTGTTGATCTGCCCGTAGGCGGTGAGCCCGCCAATCGCCGCAGGTCCGCCGGCTCCAAGGAATCCGGCAATGTCCTTCAAATTGGCAGGATTGGCGAATGCCGTGCCCTGTGTGTTGAGCACCCCACCGACCAGACCGTCATCCCCCACCTGCTTGAGTGTTTGAATCCAGTCGAGACCGAAGTTGAAGTTATCGCTCAGCGTGAATTCACCGATGATCGCCGAGAGCAAAATCTGACGCGGGCGCACATCGAGCTCCTCTGCCAGATCCTGCAATGCCTTGATCTGATCCGGCGGTCCGCTGGCAAAGAACTTCGAACTGGCCGGATCCGCAATCACCAGCGTGTTTGCGATGAGAATGCTGATCGGCTTCTTCGTGATCTGCAGGTCCGCCGCAATGTTTCCAGCGCCAAACCCCTGACCCGAGGCTCCTCCACCTGACATGCTGCTCCCCCCCAGACTGCTCCCTCCGCCTGTTCCTCCCAACGAAGAACTGGAACCGTATGGCTGGGAGGTGTTCGCAGGCTGCGTCGAAACAGACGATTGCGCCTTCTGCTGCGATTCCAGACTGTTGTCCTGCTGTTTGGGGTCGTTCCGCATCAGCGCTTTTTCCGCGATGCTCAGGAAGACGGAGAGATCCAGGTAGTTCAGCTTGCGCGAGAAGTAGCGGCTGACCGACGCCTCCGCATCCAGTTCACGCACCAGCGCCTCGATTTTTTGCAGCTCAAGCGGACGGGCGACAACCACAATGCTGTTGGTTCTGGCAACCGCTTGCATCAAGGGCCTGGCCGCAGTCAGCGAAGAGTTTGCCAGCGAGGCTGCTACGGGAGCCGGTGACGGCGAACCCGGAGCCCCCGGGGTTGCCCGTCCTGCGGGCGAAGATTTGTCCATCCCAAGCAATGCCTCAAGCTGCTCCACCACCTCCTGCGCTTCGGCGCGCTCAATGCGGATGGTTTTCTGCACCGTCTGCATCGGCGGCTGATCCACCTGCTGCGCCAGTTCCAGATAAGCGCGAATCGTCTGCGAGGCTTCCGTGATGACCAAGGACTGCGAATTGGGCACGGCGAGAATCCGGCCATAAGGATGCAAAGGAATGATGGTCTGAAATGCCGTGCTGGCATCTTCGGCACCTAGATGATTGAGCTGCAATACATGCGTCACCACCTGATCGGCATCCGGCAGATCTTCGGGCCGCAGAATCATCGGCACGTTCTGTGAGGACGGCAGGCTCCCGCCTTCCGTGGCGACCAGCTTGAACAGACTACCACCGCTGGGCACCAGCGCATAGCCGTGCATGAGCAGTCCTTTCTCGATGATCGAACGATACTCCTCGTCGCTGAATTCCCCGGGGACATCAATCGACACCACCGCATTCTCCATCCCGCGATCACGCAGCACCTTGCGACCCGTGACACGAAAGTATTCGGCCAGAACTTCAGCCACCGGCGTGGCTGTGAAGCTGATCAAATTACCGCCAGAAGTTGATGGAACGGAAGAGCTGGAAACAGCAGGCGGTGGAAGAATGGCGCGTGCTGCGGGCCTGCTCGGAATCTGCGCCTGCAAACTGGCAAATGAAAGCAGCACGAGGAAAAGAAATGTCGGCACGTAGAAATTCATAAAGGTTGGCGGGGCATAAATCTGATCATTTGGATGACTCGGCGAGAGCTGGCGCATGCAGGCGGCTGAAGTGGAGGTTTGCAGCCACGCTGGCAGGATCTGCGCTGTCAGGCACCATCTTGAGCTCGGTCACTGCGCAGAAGGATTCAGGAGAAAGGATCTGGTGCATCCAGCGGAACACCGCAGGCAGCGCGCCTTTCACTGTGAGCGTCACACCAACCTCGCAGTAAAACTTCTCACTCACCGGCTCATGCAGCTGCTTCTTCTGCACCACAAGCCCCTGTGCCGCAGCCGAAGACAGCAGACCTTCCAGCAGCTCCTGGCTGGCTTCGTTCTCACTGATCATCGGCGGTTGTGAGACTTGCAGCCAGTCGAGGCGCTGCTGCCAGAGATCTGCCTCGGCCAGCAGCGCCTGCGCTTCCATCTGCCGGAGCTTCAGCGTCTGCTCACGGCGCTCAATGCCATGCTGCATGCGCAGCAGACGCTGAGACAGGACGACACCACCGCACACGGCGGCAAGCACCACGAGGATCATGATCAGCCGCCGCTCACTGGCCTTCATGGCTGCCTCCTCCTGCATTCAGAATTCCTTCGGTTCGAAACTCTGCTCGATTGTCCTCGCGAATGGAAGGCACGGGGAAATTCCAGGCATAGTTTTGCAAGGCAGTGCATGCAGCCAGCCTTCCTTTGAAACCGAGCGCATGCTGCACCGTGGTCGCTTCGCCGCTCACGATGATTTTGCCATTATCCATCTGAAACTCCTTCAGACGGATGCCTTCCTCAGGCAGCAATGAAACGATCTGGTGAAACAACTCCATCGGGTAGAGGTCGGGATTGATGGCCCCCTCCATCGCCAGCCATTGGGCCTGCGCTTGGGTGACCCGGTCAATTTCAGGCTGGCGAAGGCTGAGTTCTGTCTCTGCCGAGTGCAGACGGCGCTCCCGCCACTGCAAACGCAGCCACCAGGCCCCGAAAAAACATAGGTACATCATGGCCGCCGCCGCCAGCAGAAGCATTCTGCCCTGCCGAGTTTGCTGCTGGTGACGCTGCGTTGCCACCTGCTGCGGCAGCAGTCCACCAGCTTCCAAAGGCGGGCGTGGATCTGGGCGGGGCTCCTTGCGAACCTCTGCCTCCACAAACAGGCAGGCCAGTTGTGGCACAAAGTCGGTTTCACAGGCCGTCCAGATATGGATGGCGGGCGGTTCCTCCATGAAATCGTGCGCCTGGAGGGCTGCACAGAGGTCACGCAGTTCAAACGCAGCATCCACATCCAGAACGCGGGAGGCGAGCACTGCGGCATGCAGCAGATTGCCTTCACGGGTGAAGGCCACGACATAGCGGCCCAACTCCTTCCATAGGGCGATGCCATTCTCTGGCAGAGGGAGCATGCGGACGCTGGGCTCGAATTTTTCGGGATTGGTGTTCCATCCGTCGGAGCAGAGGGCTTCTTCGGTCAGCGCCAGAGTGCCTACCAAAGCGCGCTGGTTTTTGCGCAAAATCGTCCAGTGCAGGCACAAGGATGCATTGGCATTCAACACTCCCAGCGCCTCCCAGCGCAGGACCACGGCATCATGAGGAGCCTCCCCCAGGCACCAGAAGGGGGCGCTGTCGAAGGCGAGGGTTTCCAGCCCCATCCATCCGCCGGAGGCGGGCGCTCCCTGCTGCCAGATGCCGTTGTTACAGACCCATGTCTCGCGGGTTTCTTCACCGGGAAAGCAGAGGGACTGCGTGGAAGGATGGCGAAAGGTTCTGCGCTTCATGGCAGCCGGGGCCCTTTCACGGAAAACTCTTTCCACTCGACCATGCGGGGAGTGCCGCCTTTGAGGTCCAGAACCAAGGCGATGTCGCAGTGAGCATCTCCGGCCCTGCCGATGCTTTCGACATGGCGTGTTGGGCCTTGGACAGTCAGCAGTTTTGTTGTGTCGGATTTCGCAATTCCGAGGATCGCGGCGGCCTCTTCCAGACTTTTCAGAGGAGCGCCGTCCGGGCCTTCTCGGATGCTCTCCAGTTTCTCGGCGCTTTCCAATGTAGCCCCGGTGACGGCGGACAGGATTTCGGCGGGGGCGGTGTTCAGATCCAACTGGCCGTTGCCGCGGAGGGTGAACCAAGTACGCCAGTCGGGTCTGGCGGCATCCAATTCTTCCACTCGGGCCACCTGATCCAATTCTTCGAGACTGATGAAGGGACGATTGGGCGGGAGACCCGGATGCTGGTAGTCCAAACTTTCGGCGCTGCCGGGGCGGCGTTTCAAATCGTCGGCGTCGGTCCAGTCCATGAAGGTGGAGGCGATGTCCTGGGCATCGACCAAGGAAAGGCCCCATGAGATGAAGATGCGTTCCAGCAGGGGGAGACGTTCTGCGGTGAGCAGGGCGTTGAGGTTCAGCAGGCGCTCCTCGGTGGTGAGCTTGACTTCGAAGCTTTCGATCGCGGAGACTTGGTTATGCAGCAGCGGATCTCCGGCCTGGATCAGCGGGTGTGATGCGACGGCGATGCCGGATTCTGCGAGCTGGCGTGCGCGCATCATGCTGGTGCGGGCGAGCTGCATTTCGCCATGCTCCCGGGACATGGCTGCGGTGGTGATGATCAGGAAGGAGAGGACGGCAAGCAGGCACAGCACGGCCAGCAGCACCGAAGCCGGAGCATGCTTGTGAGATTGGCTGACACATTTCACCGACAGAATGGGCATGCATCGGGCACGATGCTCAAGTTACGGAATCTTCACATTCAAACGGTGGCGGGGCTGTCCCCGTCCTGAACGCGCTTCGCATCATTCCGCCATTGGCAACAGTCTAGTAACATTGGTCGGTGCGGGAATTCCTACCCGGCGCACTCGCAGAGCTTTTTTAGGGCTGGGCATCCTGGCTGGAGAATCATCTGCAACTGAGTCCTGCCAAGACATCCAAGAGTCCGCGCAGCAGCGAATATACCGAAACCCAACTTATTTATGACACCACTGCGCATGAAAGTCTGGTCCCCCTATGTGGTGGGGGCGGGGATAGGGATTTTAAGCTGGTTCACCTTTGCCACGGCGGACAAGCCCATCGGCATCACCACGGCCTTTGAGTACAGCGCCGCACTCACGGAGCAGGCGGCGGCTCCTGAAGTGACGCAGCCCTATATTGAGGCGAAGGCTAAAGATGGCAAGGTGCCGAAGATTGACTGGGAATGGATGCTGGTGCTCGGGGTGTTCATCGGGGCGTACTTCAGTTCGAAGATGTCGGGTGACCGGGCACCGGGGGAGCAAGTGCCAGGGCTGTGGGGCTGGCGTTTTGGGACTTCGCAGCGAAAACGCCATGCCGGGGCATTTCTTGGCGGAGTCATCATGATGCTGGGCGCACGGATTGCCCAAGGCTGCACCAGCGGCCATGCGATCAGCGGCATACTGCAACTCTCGCTGTCTAGCTGGATCTTTGCGCCCGTCATGGGCGTGGCAGGAATGGCTGTGGCATTCCTGATCTACGGGAAGGAGGGTCGAAACCATGTTTGAAGAACCGCTCAAACTCGTGCTCGGACTCATCAGCGGCATTCTCTTCGGCGTGCTGCTGCAAAAAGGACAAGTGGCCAAATTTCAAAAGCTCATGGGTCAGTTCTTACTGAAGGACTTCACGGTGGTAAAGATCATGACCACTGCCATCGCGGTGGGCACGCTTGGCGTGCATGCGCTTGTGGCGTTGGGCGTGGCTGAAATCCATGTGCAGACCGCTTCGCTTGCGCGCGTGATCGTCGGCGGCGTGCTGTTCGGCACCGGCCTCGCGATCTTTGGGCTGTGTCCCGGAACGAGCGTGGCCGCATGCGGTGAAGGCCGCCGGGATGCGATGATCGGCGTTCTGGGGATGTTTGTCGGAGCGGGTGTTTACGTGGCTTCATATGAGGCGCTGGAACCGCTGTTCAGGTCGATGGCGGACTATGGCAAAGTGACGCTGCCGGAGTTCACCGGCACCGCGCCGTGGCCGTGGGCGGGCGCGCTCGCGGTGGTCATCGCCATTGCGCTGGCACTTTTGGAGCGCGCGCATCCAAAGCGGCTGGATGCCAAACTTTAACCAAAAACTTTATGGCTCTCATCTTTGAACGCATCCAGACCGAAGGCATCGCGGAGCTGTCCTATCTGCTCGGGGATGACAGTGATGGCGTGGCCGCTGTAATCGATCCGACGCCTGACGTGGACAAATACGTGGAACTCGCGCGTGAGAAGAAAGTTTCGATCACGCATATTTTTGAGACGCACATCCATGCTGATCTGGTGAGCGGCGCACGCGAACTCTGCGCGCGGGTGGGATCGGCGAAGGTCTTCGTCAGCCATGAGGGCGACGCACGTTATGGTTTTGATCACGAGAAGCTGATGGACGGTGACACGTTTACGTTTGGCAAGACGCTGGTGACGGTGAAGCACACCCCGGGACACACGCCGGAGCACGTGAGCTATGTGCTGGCAGAGGAGGAGCATCCGAAAACGCCATGGGGCGTGCTGACCGGGGATTCACTTTTTGTGAACTCGGCGGGCCGTCCTGATTTGCTGGGGTCGGGGGAGACGGAGAAGCTGACGGAGGAGCTCTTTCACACGCTGCGGCAGTTTTTTCTCCGCCTGCCGGACAGTGTCATGATTTATCCGGCGCACGGCCATGGATCGCCCTGCGGTGCGGACATTGGTGACCGGATGGAAAGCAGCATTGGCTACGAGCGACTGTTCAATCCGTATCTGCAATTCTCCAACTTCAAGAAGTTCAGGGAGCATGCGCTGGGCAGCGCCCCGCCGGTGCCGAAGTACTATCCGCGGATGAAACAGCTCAATGCGAAAGGACCGGAGGTGCTGGGCCATCTGCCATGCGTGCCTGCCCTGCCGGCGAAGGTGTTCAAGGAAGCGGTGGAGAAGAAGGAGGGGGTGCTGATCGATACGCGAATGATGCTCAGCTTCGGCGGCGGCCACATCAAGGGCGCGCTGAACATCGGCGGATCGCCCATGCTTTCCATCTGGGCGGGATGGCTGCTGGAACCGGATGAGCCGATTCTGCTGGTGCTGGAAAGCGACACGGAGGTGGAGGAGGTGGTGAAGCTCTTTCTCCGCACCGGTTACACGAAGTTTGCGGGTTATCTGGCGGGCGGGATGAAGGCGTGGGACAACGCGGGCTTTGAGCTGGAGGAGGTCGGGCAGTTGACGGTGCATGAAATCAAGGAAGCGGGGACGCGGCTGCAGATCGTGGATGTGCGCTCACCGACAGAATGGGAGGAGGGCCATGTACCCGGAGCGGTGCATATGTTTCTGCCTGAGCTGCGGGACAAGGCCGGGCAGCTCGACAAGTCAAAGCCGGTGGCGGTGTACTGTGACAGCGGCTACCGCGCGAGCATCGGCGCCAGCATTCTCAAGCAGGAAGGCTTTGACGGTGCATGGAATGTGCCGGGGAGCTGGCAGGCATGGAAGAAAGCCGGGTTCCCCATTGAGAAAGAAGGAGGCGGCCAATGAACCGCCTCCTGCTGGCCCTGTGCCTGATGCCTGCGCTGGCGAGCGCGGCAGATTTCGGCGTCGATGCGAGGAACTACAGCGGTGGTGCATGGTCGCCCTATGTGGTGGGCGCGGGCATCGGCGTGCTGTCATGGCTGACGTTCTACTTTGCGGACAAGCCCATCGGCGCGTCCTCGTTTTACGCGACTGTCGCGGGCTTCATTGGCAAGCTGGTCGCGCGCAAGCACACGCAGTCGCTGGAGCATTACCAGACCGAACCGCCAGCGGTGGATTACGGTTTCGTGTTTGTGATCTGCACCATTTTGGGCGGCTTCATCGCGGCATGGACTGGCGGTGAAATTCGCAACGAGTGGCTGCACCCGATGTGGGTGGAGAGGTTCGGTAACAGCATCGCCCTGCGCGGAGTCATCGGCTTCATCGGCGGTGTGCTCATGGCCTTTGGTGCGCGGCTCGCAGGCGGCTGCACCAGCGGGCATGGCATCAGCGGCACGCTGCAACTCAACGCGGGCTCCTGGCTCACCGTCATCTTCATATTCATTGGAGGCATTGCCGCCGCCATGCTGCTCTTCACCTACTTATGACTGATCCTGGCCAAGCCGTGAAGGAGTCCAGCGCGCCGCCACCTGCGGTGCTTGCTGGCAGGAAAGCATTGATGGCAGTGATCTTCGGCACTGTGTTTGGCTTCCTGCTGCAAAAGGGTGGCGTGGGCAAATACAACGTCCTGCTTGGTCAGTTGCTCCTGCAGGACTTCACCGTCGCCAAGGTCATGCTGACGGCCATCGTTGTCGGCATGTCCGGCGTTTTTACGCTGCATCATTTCGCCAAAGCCAACCTGCACCTCCAGCCGACCAAGATTGGTGCGCAGATCATCGGCGGCACGGTGTTTGGCATCGGCTTCGCGCTGATCGCCTACTGCCCCGGCACGGGGCCGGTGGCGCTGGGACAGGGAAGCTGGGACGTGCTGTTTGGGATGGCGGGTCTGATCGCGGGCTCCCACCTCTTTGCCGAGATGTCCGGGTGGCTGAAGCGCACCGTCGAAACCTGGGGCGACCAAGGCAAGGTCATGCTGCCTGATCTTCTGCACCTACCGCGCGGCGTGTTCGTGCCGCTCTTCGCGCTGATCCTCATCATCGGGCTGTTCCTGCTCGAACACTTCACCCACCACTAAATACAATATGAACATCGAAACTTCCATCCTTCCTCCCACCGCAACCAGGGTCGAGCACAGCACGAGTGACGAGATCAACGCCAAAATAGAAAACGAAACGCGATCAGACATCGCCCGTGCCGCCTCAGCCGGGCTGCCTGCGATTTCCAGGCGACTGCGAGAACTCGATCATGAATGGAATGTGGAGCGCACCTTGGAGGCGAATGCTGCCACCCTCATTCTGGTGTCAATCGGGCTGGGATTGACAACGGACCGCCGTTGGTTCGCCTTCCCAGGGATCATTGCCGGATTTCTGCTCCAACACGCTCTGCAAGGCTGGTGCCCTCCATTGCCCGTCCTGCGCCACCTTGGCATCCGTACGGCGCGTGAGATTGAACTGGAGCGCACGGCCCTGCGCCTACTGCGCGGCGACTTTGCATCAGCGACACAGGATGCCGATGAAGCTTTTCGAGTCGCGCAACAATCACTGGCTTAACTGATCATGCGGACGTGCCATTTCCCACGATGTGCCGCCACGGCGACCGCCTTCCTTCTGTCGCTGCCAGCGTTGACATGCGCCTGTCCGCTGTGTGACACCCAAACTGGCCGCCAGGTACGCGAGGGTATCTTTGGGGATGATTTCTGGAGCACCCTGCTCGTCGTGACCTCCCCGTTTCCGGTGCTGCTCCTGACACTGGCCGCTTACCAATACGACTGGCTGCGCCTGGGCAAGAACAAGGCAAATGCTTCGCCATCCGAATCCTCACAAGCCCCTCCTAAACCAAGTGTATGAACCCCGACTCAAATCAAAAACCGCTCGTGATTGCCGGCACCTTCATGGGCATCGGTTTGGGAGGATTCTTTGACGGCATCCTTTTCCATCAGCTCCTGCAGATCCACAACATGCTCTCCGCGAAGTATCCGAACACGAGCATCGCGAACTTGGAGATCAACATGTTTTGGGACGGCCTGTTTCATGCTCTGACCTATGCGATGACGCTCATCGGGCTGGGCCTGCTGTGGAAATGCGGCGGGCGGCGGGATGTGCCATGGTCCGGCAAGACGTTCCTCGGCGCGTACTTTCTCGGATGGGGACTCTTCAATTTCATCGAAGGACTCATTGACCATCACATCCTCAACATTCACCACGTCGTCGAAAGCCACGGGCAGTCGGCTTTTGACTACGCCTTTCTCGCCTCCGGTCTGATTTTCATCATCGGTGGCTGGATGGCGATCCGCTCTGCCAGAGAGGATGTGATGCCACCCCGGGGAAGCCTCGATTCACGTTAATTCCCCTTTTACGAATTCCGGAGGTGGTTTCGGAAAGCGCGCCTGGGGACGTTCGGCGGCGGTTTAGCTGGTTGAGGTCGCTGAAAAGAGCCGGTGTCCCTGCTGTTGGAAGGGCTGACGGTTTGTAAAGGTGCGAAGATGATGGGACTGCCAGGCATGAATAACTGCATGCCTCTGCCGCCATCTGCGCGCGCCAGTGACGTAGGTGCAACGATCCATCTGACGCATTGTAAATCAATACATTGTATCCCCCAATGCTATAAAACGCCTGGCATCTTTTCTCTGCGATGCGCTTGTCTGCCGCTTCCTTCTCGGCGGCGAGCCGTCTTTCCTCCTCCAGTCCCGCCGGAGTCTTCAGCCAGCCTTTGCGTTTCAGCATCACCAGCAGCGAGAGCATCTGGTCATTGTCGCTCCGGTCCGCGCCCAGGCGCAGCAGGTTGGCCCCCGCTTCCTTGGCAGCTTCCGCCTGATTGAGTTCCACCACCGCGAGAGCTCTCATAGCCCAGAGATTCGGCGACTCCGTCACCGTCCGAATCAGAATTCCGGTCTTCGCCGCCAGCTCCTTGAGGTGCGGCTGCCGGGCATCACCCGCAGTTTTGTTGAGATCCGCCATGATCATCTCAAGCTCCTTGGCATCGATCCGAGACAGCGTCTCGGGCTGTGGCTTGGGCACTGGTGGCGGGGCAGGAACGGGAGCAGGAGCAGAGCCGGGTACCAGAGCCAGCAAGTCCTTCCGTGCCGAGAGCAGCTCCTGATCATCTGGCTTCTGCTGAAGCAGGACTTCCACCCTCGCCAGCGCCTCGGAATATTTGTCCTCCTGCACCAGCTGTTCCACGTCGGGCGGCAGAGCCGCAGATGCTGCAAGCACTGCAAAACAAGCCAGACAAATGGATAGGGGCCGACGTGAGTCGCAGACGCTTCATAAAATAGGTTCATCGGGTTTTCGTACACCACACATGACTACGGCTCCACACCGAGCTTCCGTAACTCCTGTTGGGCCTTTATGGCCTTAAGCGACCACTCCCTCATCTTGTCATAAGCACTATTTTCCGCAGCTTGGTTGCTACCTGGCTTGTTATACACACGCAGCAGCTCAAGACGGTTGCCTTCGTCATCCCACAATTCCTTTTGCTGCATGCTATGTTTATACTGCTGACGCAGCTCGGAAATCTTTGCAGCACGCGCCTTTTTCTTCGCTGCCGCATCGGCCGCCTCTTTTTCCTTCTGTTCCTTGGCCTGTTGCACCACCGCCACCTTGTCCTTCTCGTATTCCTCCTGCGTCATGAGCCAGCCTTTGCGTTTGAGCATGGCCAGCAGGGAAAGCATCTGATCATTGGTGCTGCGGTCCGCGCCGAGGCGGAGGAGGTTGGCGCCGGCTTCCTTGGCGGCGGTGGCTTGCTCGAGTTCCAGCACGGCCAGCGCGCGCATGGCCCAGAGATTGATAGCATCCGGGTAGGTGCCGATGAGCGCACTCGTGCGCGATGAGAGTTCCTTCAGCACTGGCTGGCGTGCATCGCCCACCGCCTTGTTGAGATCGGCCATGATCAGTTCCAACTCCTTTGCATCCAACGGAGAGAGTTCCTTGGTCTGTGGGATGGGAGGAGAAGCCGTCACCGAAGAAGTGTTGGCACCCGGCACTAGCGCCTGCAGGTCCTTTCGCGCGGAGAGCAATTCCTGATCGTTGGGTGTCTGCTGCAGAAGGGCATTCACCTTCGTCAGCGCTTCCGCGTACTTGTCCGCCTGGATGAGCTGCTCCACATCGGGCGGAAGCGCAGCGACTGACGGAATGTAAGGCAGGCTAAGCAGCAGGCAGAGAGGGAGGAGGGACAGGGATTTCATGACTTATGGAGAAGGAGTACCCGGAAACTTGGTGCGCATCTTGATCAGCCGATCTCTGGCCACTGTCAGGTCGAGGTTGCGGCCTAGTTTCGCTGCGAGATGATACTGGAGCAGCCAGCCATTGGGCAGGTTCTCATTGTTCCGGCAGAACTCCTTGATCTGGCTAAGCAAGGTGGTCAGCTTATCGGGCGCCCCCTCCTTTTGCAGGCCCAGCACCTGCACCTGTTGTTCCAGCGCATCGAGGCTGTTTCGCTGTTCGGTGGTCGCCTTCGTCGCAGGCATCCAGCCCAAGACCTGAAGCTGTCCCAGCAGGGAAAGGACGGATGCGCTCTCAGCTTCCCAGGCACGCAGAGCTTCCAGGTTCCGTGCAGCAATGCGACCTTCCAATCCGCGCTGGGCAACCACGCAGACCTGTGCCTGCATGATCCAGATCAGCGGCACATCCGGATGATCTGTCGCAAAACTTTTCACCTGGGACAACAGAGCGACGACGGTTGTTTTTCGTTGCTCCGGTGAAGAGGAAACCCAGGCACCAGTCGCCTTGCTCAGTGATTGCAGCTTGGTTTGCTCCTCCTTGGAGAGCTGGCTGGGGCTTTGCCGAATGCGCGGAGCATCATCCACCGCCACTCGCAGTCGCGCCATGACCACCACGTCGGCCCAGAACTTCTCCTCAGGGTGCTCCTTCATCTCTTTGAGCGCTACAAAGTACGCCGTGCCCCAATCATGACTCTGCAAGGCAGCGGCCACCTGCTCCTGCACTTCCTCCCGCGTCTCCGTCTCTGCTGGCAAGGTGGCAGGCGCGGCCATGTACACGAGGGAGCCAAGAAGATACGCTAAGAGGAAAGGATGGCGGCAGGGTCGCATCGCAAGTGAGAGTGAGAGCATTGGCGCTGCTTGGTCAGGAGGGGGCGCGTCAACACATCATTGATTCTTCTTGCCTGCTTTGATCATGTTGCCAGCCCTGTCCTGCCAGTCCCCATAGAATTTTTTCAACACCTTATCGTAGCCCGGGGTCGAAGTAGGGCTCCCCATGTCGATCCCCTTGAACATCTGGGCACTCTTGGCCAAGGCTTCCGTCAGGTTTGGATTCAGAGGCGTATTGAGGACCGAGTCATAGCCCGCTGCGCCCCCAGCGCCGGGCTTGTAGTTGGCACTGTTACTGTTGAGACGGTCCAGAGATTGCTGGAATTCTCGATCATTGACGGCGTTTTGAAGACTGTCCTGCACCCGATTTTGTCGCGACTCAATGATCGCTGCCTCACGTTCCGCAGGGGTTTGATACTCCACCACAAAACCATCCGAGCCAATGGGCTGCCCTAGCGAGTCATAAGTCACCACCGCAGGGTCACGATCAAAAAACTCTTCCGAGATGACACTGCCGGCATCGGCCTGCGCCGTGAGGTACCTGTCTGTGTAGGCCTGATAGCCACCTGTGTAGCCAACCGACCTGACCTGGCCATCGCTGGTGATGAAAGACGCGCCATCCGGCTGAGGAGGCAAGCCACCACCCGCGTAGGTCCGCTGACCAAACCCCCAGGGGGCTTCCGGCGTACCGGTCTTCGCCAAGTCCTTGGACGGGCTGTTGCTAAAGCTTTGCATCATATCCTTGCTCGTCTGCCGCCAGTTTTCATCCTGCTGCGCCTTGATCCTGGCCTGCTCAAGTGCTTTCGCCTTCGCGATCGCAGCCAGCTTTCTCCGCCGCTCATCCTCCACACGCTGAGTCGCTTCCCGCTCCGCGTTCTGCTGCCACATCAACTGCATCATCAGCAACTCCGTGGTACCACTGGAACTCCGTTCCATCGCAGGGTGATCTGCATCCCCCGCTCTGGCCACCAGTGGAATCAGCAGCGACCCCACCACCAACGCACTCAACCCCAATCTCGGCAAAATCGTTTTCATAAGAACTATGGGTTCAAACTATCTACACAAAAACACAAATTTGGATTATGACGAATTCCGCTTCTGTTGTCAAAAGCAAATCAGGTCAGCTCAGGGGGTGAGAAAGCGCCGCAAACCTACCGAAAAGAGTGGTGCAGTGCCACATCCAAGCGGCACACTGGCCGCCGATGTTATTTGTGTAAACCATTGATTGCCAATTATAAATGGGCGGTTGGACATTCTCCCAACCTCTCCGCCATTTTTGCCTCTCCGAGGAGGCAAAAATACCCTGCGTCGCTCGCAGAGCGACGAACGTGTCCCCTCTTTTCCCCGGCTACGAATAGCAGTGCCGACTTGTCAATTGCACTGGGTCGGATGCTTCCGGTGACGATCCTCGCGCAATACAATCATGCAGATGAAACCAACTCCAAAGAAAAGATATAGACCTGCAAGCACCGGGTCCGGCTGTCGATCCAGCTCGAGCAAAGCCATCACATTCGCTGAAACACAAATTACTTGCCGGTGGCATCCTCAATAGCATCACGCACTCCTTCAGCAGGGTGTGAGTCCGTGGCATCATCAATCTTGTCTCCGATCTTTTCTGCCGCGAAGAAAGATTCCATTATGTCACTATGGTAAAAGTTAAGTTATTGAAAATGAATAGGCAATTGAGGCTTGTGTTCGACCGAGGGAGGCGCGTGATCCTAGCGGGACTGACAGCGGGAAAAAAGACTCCAGGACGCAGGCTATGGGCGATGCCTAGGGATGGGTGTTGCGGGGGTGCTGACTTCTACGCCGAGGCGACGAAGGCCGGAGGCGGGGCTGAAACGAATTCCAGAACTGCTTTCCGAAAAGCGAGCGTGGAGACGCTCGACGGTGGCGGGAGGACCAACCGCCCTTCCGCGATGAACGCTCGCACGCGCAGGAGAGCCGGAGGGCCAGTTGGGAGGGTTGCGTTTGAAGGGGAAAACGTCCCCTCAATCCCGCGCCTTTAGCACGCCGACCATGTCGAGCTTTCGCAGCATGCGGCTGACGACGATGAAGGAGGCGCAGGAAGCTGCGGCGACCACGAGGACGGCCATGGTGTAGGTGTGAAGGCTGATGACGAGGGGCATGCGGATCGTTTCCGTGCTCACCTTGGTGATGATGAAGGTGGCAAGACCTTTGCCAAACAAGAGGCCGATGGGAATGGCGGTGGAGATGAGCAGCAGGAGCTCTCCCAGCAGCACACCGGCGACTTCGCGCTGGGTGAAGCCGACGACGCGGAGGGTGGCGAGGTCACGGCTGCGCTCTGAGAGCGCGATGCGGGCGCTGTTGTAAACCACGCCGAAGGCCACCACGACGGCGAGCACGAGGTAGAGCTTGCGCAGGATGCCAATGCTCTGGCCGGTGGTGCTGCGAAAGGAATCGAGCTGGTCCTGTTTGACGAGCGTGATGGCGATGCGGGGGGTGTCTTTGACCGTTCGCATGAATTCACTCCAGCGGGCCTGATCGACGGTCATGTAGGCACCGCTCACGGTGCCGCCTTCACGCATGAGACGATGCAGGGCATTGATGTCCATGAAGGCGGAGATGCCGGCGAAGTCCTGCATGAAACCGCGGATGGGTACGCCGACGGTTTCGCGCCGGCCTTCGAGGGCCTCCACTTGAACGACATCGCCAATGCGGGCGCCGAGGATTTTGCCGAGCTGGGCGGACATCACGATGCCCTCGTCAGGCAGGACGATGAGCCGCCGCTCCGCGTCGAGCAGGCGGTTGAGGTCGGCATCCGAGGGGAGCCCGGTCACGGCGATCTTGCGGGAATGGTGGCCGTAGTGGATGCGCGCCTGCACGGCGCGCACGGGCTCGGCGCGCTGGACGCCGGGAAGCTGCTCCAGATTGTGCAGCGAATCGGCGGACCCGGGCTCGGCAAAAAACGCCACCACATCCTGGCGCTGAACGTCGTTCCATTGGTAGGTGAGCATGTAGTCAATGCTGTCCGCCATGGAGCCGGGGAGCACCATCAGGCCGGTGGCGAGGGCGAGGCCGAAGACGGTGAAGAGAGCCTGCACGGGGCGGCGCTCGATGTTTCGCAAGGCCATGCGCAGCGCAGGGCTGCTGCCACGGGTGAGGCCCATGCGTTCGAGGGCCGAAGGTTTGAAGTCAGCGGGCGGCTCAGGGCGCATGGCCTCGGCGGGCGGGAGCTTGACCGCCATCCAGACGACGCTGACGACACCGAGAAACGAAGCCGCTGCACTGACCACCAGTGCGATGACCAAGGCGCTGTAATCCATGCGAAAATTCAGCGCGGGGAAGCGGAAAAAGACATCGTAGATGCTGATCAGGCTCCCACCCATCCAGCGGCCCACCGCGCTGCCGATGAAGGTGCCGAGCACGACAATGACCAGGGCGTAGTTGAGATAATGGCGGCCGACCTGCCAGGATGAATAGCCGAGGGCCTTGAGCTGCGCGATCTGCTCGCGCTGGAGGCGCACCAGCCGTGCGAGCACCGCATTGACCATGAAAGCAGCGACACTGAGGAAGACCACGGGATAGGCGACGGAGAGAGCGCGCACCACACGGAGTTCGTCATCGAGACGTTGCGCGCTGTTGTGCTCGCGCCGGGTGTAGGCTCCCTGCGCCCCGTAGCCCAGCAGGAGGCGGTCGATTTCCGCCATCACGGGTCCTGACTGCGCGCCCGGGGAGAGATCCACGCAGAGATCATTGAACGCGCCATCGAGATCGTAGGGCACGGCGATGGCCTCGTAGTTCATCCAGAAGACGCCGTAGCGTTTGTTGTCCGGCAGGGTCTGCCCGGGGCGCGCCTCAAACACAAATTCGGGCGACAGGCCAATGCCGCAGATGATGATGATGTCGCGGTGGCCGTTGATGATGGCGACGAGGCTGTCGCCAATTTGCAGCTTGTTGGCGAGGGCGAAGGATTCACTGACCACCGCCTGGCGTCGTTCATCAGGCAGCGGCATGCGGCCCTGGCGGACGAAGACCTTGTTGAGCGTCTGCGGCCGTCCTTCAGGGAGTGACACCAGATGCGCGGAGGCAGGCTCGGTCATGCCCACGAGATCGAGGGTGGCATCGACCACGACGCGTGCCTCGACCGCTGCGACGCCGGGGATCTCCGCCACGCGCTCCGCCAGGGAGAGCGGCGCACGCTTCAGAGAAGCAAAGACATCCGCGAGGCGGTAGCGCTGGTAGTAGGCGTCCCGGGTGCTTTCCAAGGTGAGCACGATGCTGCGCGTCATGATCATCATCGCCAATCCGCAGGCCATTACGAGGCTCACGGCGACGATCTGCCCCTTCATGCGACCGAGATCGCGGAAGAGTTTGAGATCGAGCGGGGTGAGCATGGGGTTGTTGTATGGATACGTTCATGCGGGTGGTTTGCAAAAACAGATGCGATTTTGGAGGGGTTAGGGGGCGTCGAGTGAATGGGACACCCATGATTTGCGCCGTCATACTCTGAAGAATGCATGGCATGAATGGCCCTCGGGGGAGGGCATCGATCGTGGATTTTGGGAGCTTGCGGATGCTGGTAGCAGCGGTGGGGCGTTGAGAACGCTGCTGGAGGGCACGGCGCGTGGAGAAGGCGCTGGGTTTGCTGTCCGGATTGCTGGTGCAGTGACCCAGGGCGGCGCTCGCCGAGGCTCGCTTGCCCTGGGCTGCGATAGGCCGCACCTTTGGTGCTTAAAACCGGGAGGCAATGCGGATGATCTCCGCGTTATCCGAGTGCCATCATGCCTAGCATGAATGGTAAGTTGTTATCGTGGATTTTGAGGACTGTTTAGGAAGAAACGCGACAGCGTCTTGGAGCGCGGTGACAGAGATGCACGGCGCAGCCTGCATCGACGACACCGCTTTCGCAGGGGTATCGAGCGTTCTCAGGTCTTCCCACGCCATCCGGCCTGCGAAAAGCGGCGTGGCGCCACGCTTCCCGCACGCATTGATTCGCTGCGCTCACCCTACGGGCAGCCTGCGGCTGTCTATCTGCGCTGCGCTCCGGCGTCCAAGACGCTATCGCGCTCGCATGCGGCCCTTTGCGTCAGACACCAAAAACCGCGACGACACGTCTTAAACGAGCGCGACTCATACCTGGCATGAATGGCACTCGGTTAAGGGCGTCCATCGTGGAGTTTGGGAGCCTGCGCGGCGGAGGGGCGTCGGGGGCGCTGCTGGTGAGCGCGGTGTGCACAGAAGGCGCCCGTTCTTCGCTAAAGCTGCGAAGGCTAAACTGAGTTTGCTGCCCGGAGGGGTGGGGCGCATTAACCCAGGGCTTGATCGTTCCTCGCGGCGACCTGGGCTGAGTCCGCCGCACCTTTGGTGCTGAGGGCCTGGCGGCAATGCGGACGAAACAAGGGCTTGTTTCCACGTTGTTAAGCGTCGGGGGCGAGGTGGAGCGTTCCTTGTTCCGCAGGAACAAGGCTACTTTGCTGCGCTGAGGCGTCAGTCGAAAGCAGCCTGCCGCAAGATCAAAACGATGCGCCTGATGGAGGTGATCATGGCGTCTCTAAATCAACGATGGAGGCACCTTAACGCGGGGCCGTTCATCGCTGCCACGTTTGTCCCCAGCAGCACGGTTGGCATGGCGAGACGAGGCTGAGTTTTCCGCCTCAGTTTTGGCCATGAAGCAGCCGCCTCACAAAAAAATCCATGCGCATGCGCAGGCCGTATTGGGAGCCTGCCTCTAACGCGGCGCAGTGGCCGCCCCCGACGATGGGCATGAACTCGAAAGTCTTGCCCGCTTTCTGCAACGCACCCACGACCTGCATGGTGCTGGCAGGATCGACATTGGTGTCGAGCTCGCCCGTGGTGAGAAAAAGATGACCTTTCAGCTTCGCGGCGTCAGCCACATTTGAGCTGCGCACATACGACTCATCCACCGGCCAGCCCATGAAGGACTCATTCCACCAGATCATGTTCATGCGGTTGTCATGTGCGCCGCTGTCCGCAAAGGCCGCGTGGTAAAAGTCGTTGTAGTCAAGCAGTGCACGCATGGCATTGCCACCGCCTGCGCTGCCGCCAGCAATGCCCATCCGGCTCAGATCCATCCAAGGGCGCGTTTGTGCCGCTGCTTTGATCCAGGCGATGCGGTCGGGGAAACCGGAGTCTTTGAAGTTCTTCCAACACACGTCATGGAAGACCTTGCCGCGATAGTTCGTGCCCATGCCATCGGCCTGTACCACGATGAAGCCCAGCTCGGCGAGCTGGCGCTGCTTGGAGAACAGACTGAAAGTCTTCGGAGACGAGGCGCGCGGCGGCCCTGCATACACCGACTCAATCACAGGATACTTCTTCGTCGGATCGAGATGCGAGGGCTTGAAAATGACCCCGTGGATGTCGGTCTTCCCATCACGACCTTTGGCGACAAAGCGCTCTGGCATCTGCCAACCGGTTGCGAGCAGGGCTGAGGTGTCCGCCTTTTCCAAAACACGAACCAAGCTGCCATCCTTGCTGGAGCGCAGTTCCGAGATCGGGGCCGCATCAGCGCGTGAGCAGGTGTCGATGAACCAGGTGGTGTTCGGTGAGAAAAGCACGCGATGATCGCCATCGCCCTGAGTCAACTGGGTGAAGCCGGCGCCATCAAGATTCACCCGGCAGAGATGCCTCTGACAGGGGTCTTCACCGGCTTTCAAACCGGAGGCCATGAACCACACCTGCCGATTCTTCTCATCCATACGCAGCACCTTGCGGACGACCCATTGGCCGCTGGTCACCTGCTGCTTCACCTTGCCCGTCTTCACATCGTAAAGCCAGAGATGCGCCCAGCCGCTGCGCTCGCTCATCCAGAGCAGTTCACCCGTCTGGTGCAGCCAGTTCTGGGAGGTCTTGTAGGCGTAGTCGATGAAGGTCTGGCTCGTCTCCTCGACCACGGCGCGCGCTTTCCCCGTCCTGGCATCCACGGCGATGACGCGGAAGAGCTGATGCCCGCGCTGATTGTAGTCAAAGTAGAACTCGCTGCCATCCGGTGCCCAACGCACGCTCAGGTCGGACTTGGTTGCGTAAGGATTGGGGAACAGTTTGTCATCCATGACGATGGCCTTCTTGTCGCTCATGCGGAAGAGCACGGGCACCGCCTTGGGCAGCGCGTCGCCGGCTTTGAAGTAGTCCACCACCTTGAGTTTTGGCTGCACGGAGTCCTTGGGTAACGACTCGACGATGGTCAGCTTTCGCCGCTCAACATCCACCACGCCCGGCACCATGAAGGACTGCGAATCCGGCGACCAGCTCACAGTTCCCATCAAGGCGGCCTTGGCAGGCAGGTCGCATTCGATCTCCACCTTTTGTCTGGTCTTCTGATGGAGCAAAGAAGCACGATTGCCTTTGAAACTGACCACCCACTGCTTGTCCGGGGACAGGCCCTTCGCCCGTACAGAGGCCGCTGTCGATGGCTTGCCATCAATGAAGATTTCCTCGCCATCTTCGTTCATCACCATCAGCGATACGGACTTCTTCGTCTCCGCATCAAAAAACCACCAGCGCGCGTCCTTGGTTGTATCCTTCGTCACGCGCCCACCTTTTTTCAGGGTGCCTTTGCTGATGCGCAGGCCGTGGGAGTCGAGCCACACCAGTTCCAAATCTGTCTGCCACTGGTTCACGAACGTCACCTTGATCGGCAGCGTGTCCTTGGGCGAGAAGCCCGTCGTCCAAACACCCTCCTTGGAACTGCGGCGACTGGGCGGCGGCGGCAAATCAAGCGCCTCCCGGGTGGCGGCTGTCTTGCGCTGTGCGGTGCCTGCCTGGATCAAGACGAACTCGGCTTTGCCATCAGCCGTCTGCCGTTGATACCAAAAGCTCTGTCCATCCGGCAACCAGTGCGGAGCGACGTTTTCATTGAGCACCTTCTTGTCCCATTGCTTCGGCAGCGCCAGCGCCTCTTCAATGCTCACTGCGGATGCACTGCTGGCGAGTGCCGTGAGCAGCGCCGCGAAGAGGGGTAGACAGCGATCCGGGATGACTGAGTTCATGGCAAAGTTGGATTAGGATGGATGGTCAACGTGGGCAAATCAACATTGCACGGATGAGGATGGAGCCCGGCGATGACGCGATCAAGCGGGCCGGAGTCCGGTTGACGGGCGTGGCGGGCGGTGCGCACGTCGCGGGATTATCACGGGCTTGATAGTGATAGAGGACGGAGGACGGGCTGAGTGAGAAGGGCACGCGGCAGCCTGCGAAAGCGGTGTCGGCGATGCAGGCTTGCGCCTTGCATCTCTGCCACCGCACTCCAAGACGCTGGCGCGCTGATTAACGTCGGCGCGTTGGTTGGCGTCCGCGGGTGGATTGATCAGTCGCGTGCTTTGAGGACGCTTACGAGATCGAGTTTGTGGAGCATGAAGCTGACCATGGCAAAGGAGGCGCAGGCGGCCGCGAGGACGACGAGCACGGAATTGGCATAGGTGATGGAGCTGATGTACTGAGGCAGGCGCACGGTTTCATTGCTGACGGCGCTGATGACATAGGAGGCGAGGACGCTGCCGAACATGAGGCCTATCGGCAGCGCGACGAGGACGAGGAGGGTGAGCTCTCCGAGGAGGACGCCGGCGACTTCGCGCTTGGTGAGGCCGACGACGCGGAGCGTGGCGAGATCGCGCCCGCGCTCGGAGAGGGCGATGCGGGCGCTGTTGTAAACGACGCCGAAGGCGACGATGACCGCCATCCAGAGAAACAACTGACGCAGGGTGCCGATGCTCTGACCGGTGGAGGCACGAAAGGCGGCGAGATCGTTTTTCTTCACGCTGGCGAATTCGATTTTGGGCTGCCTTTTGACTTCGCGCATGAAGTCGTCCCAACGATTGGTGTCCACGGTGAGAAAGGCGCCGGTCATCGTCTCGCTCTCCCGCAGGAGATGACGGACGGCATCGATGTCCATGTAGGCGGACATGCCGTAGAAGTCCGCCATGAAGCCGCGCACGGTGACTTCCACGTGTTCGCAGCGGCCTTCCATCACCTGCATGTGCAAACGGTCACCGATTTTCACGCCCAGCACTTCGGCGAGCTTGCTCGACACGAGGAGCCCCTCCCCCGGCAGCACAACGGGGCGGCCCTCCATGTCGCGTGGATGAATGAGCTTGTGATTTTTGGCGAAGCCGAGGATGTAGAGGCGGCGCTCGTGGTGCGCATTGCTCACACTGGCGACGAAGCCGCGGACGGGCTCCGCCCGAAGGGCGCCCGGCAGGTGCTCCAGATCATGGATGGTATTGAGGGAGGCCGGATCCCGCATGGAGATGATGACATTCTGGCGGAACTGATCATTCCACTGGTAGGTGAGCAACTGATCCACACTGTCTGCGAGAGCGCCCGGCAGCACCAGCAGGCCGGTGGCCAGCGCAAGACCGGCCACGGTGAACCCGGCCTGCACGGGACGGCGTTCGATGTTTCTCAAAGCCATGCGAAACACCAGCCCGGAGCCCCGGGTGAGGCCGAGGCGCTCCAGCAGCGAGGGCTTGAAATCCGAGGGTGGCTCGGGCCGCATGGCTTCGGCGGGCGAGAGCTTGACCGCGAGCCATACGGCGCCCGCGACACCGAGAACCGCCGCCGCGATGCTGATGACCATGGCCATGACCAGCGCGCGCTGATCGACCTGAAACTGCAGCTCAGGGAAATGAAAGAGGAGGGTGTACACCTTGAGCATGGTGTGCCCGAGGCGCCAGCCTGCGAAAATGCCCACTGCCGTGCCAACGGCGACGATCACGAGGGCGTAGTTGAGGTAATGGCGGCCGACCTGCCAGGAGGTGTAGCCGAGTGCCTTGAGCTGCGCGATCTGCTCACGCTGCAACCGCACCAGGCGCGAGGTGACGGAATTGACCATGAAGGCGGCCACGCAGAGGAAGACCATGGGGTAAGCGAGGGAGAGAGCCCGGACGATGCGCAGTTCATCCCCCAGGCGCTTTGAGCTGGCATGGTCCGCAAGGGCATAAGCACCGGGCGCGCCGTAGGTGACGAGCATCTGGTCCACCTCCTCGATCACCTCGTCCGGCGGGGTGCCGGGAGAGATGTCCATGCAAAAGTCATTGAATGCGCCTTCCAGATTGAAGGCGGCAGCGAGGGACTGGTAACGGAGCCAGAAGACGCCGTAGTGCCGATTGTCCGGCAGGGTCTGGCCGGGGGGGGCCTCAAACACAAACTCCGGGGAGAGGCCGATGCCGCAGATGTCGAGGTGATCGCGGCGGCCGTTGAGAATGGCGGTGATGCGGTCGCCGATCTGGAGGCCGTGCGCCTGGGCAAAGGCCTCGCTGACGACGGCCTCCCGCTGGGTGCCCAAGCCGGGGAGCCTGCCCCGGCGGAGGAAGATCTGATTGAGATTGAGCCTGCCATCGTCGGGCAGGGAAACCAGCCGAGCTCGGACGGGCTCCTGCACTCCCTCCATGTCGAGGAGGGCGGTTTTGACCACGCGGAGCTCCACGCTGGCGACTCCGGGGATGTGACTTAGGCGGTCATGGAGGGAGAGGGGGGCACTGCGGACGGAGCCAAAGACATCCGGCATGCGGTAGCGCTGGTAGTAGCTGTCGCGGGTGCGCTCCAGGCTGAGGATGACGCTTTGGGAGACGATCATCATGGCCACACCGCAGGCCATGACAAGGCTCACGACCAGGACCTGCCCCTTCATGCCGCCGAGGTCGCGGAAGAGTTTTCGGTCGAGGGTGGTGATCATTCAAAATAAAATTGCAACGGCGGCCATGAGGAGAGGTCAGACACCCGGAGCACGCCCTTGCCTGCGGAGTGTAAAACGCTGGAGATCATGCTATTTCCAAGCCGGTTTCTTGACAAGCCGCACCGTGAGCAAGTAAGCAAGTAAAACCCATGCCAGAACTGCCTGCCCCCGACCCCATCGCCATCATTGGAATCGGATGCCGCCTCCCGGGGGGAGCCAATAATGCGGATACGTTCTGGAAGATGCTCATGGGCGGGGTGGATGCCATCCGTGAGGTGCCGAAGGAGCGCTGGGATCCCCGCGTTTACTTTGACCCGGAGCAGGGCAAGCCCGGGAAGACGTACTCGAAGTGGGCGGGGCTGATTGATGAGATCGACACCTTTGACCCCGGATTCTTCGGCATCACGCAGCGTGAGGCCCCCTTCATTGATCCGCAGCAGCGGCTCCTGCTTGAGGCCACGTGGGAGGCTCTCATGGATGCGGGGCAGCAGGTGGACATCGTCAAAGGCGAGGACAGGGGTGTCTTTGTGGGCATCTCCACGCATGACTACGGGGACATCCAGCAGAATTCGGCGGGACGAGGCATGGCGTATCCGCATTCCGCCACCGGGGTGGCCGGGAGCATCGCCGCGAACCGCATTTCGTACGCACTGAATTTCCAGGGGCCCAGCGTGGCGGTGGACACGGCCTGCTCGTCCTCCATGGTGGCGGTGCACATGGCCTGCCAGGCGCTATGGAACAAGGAATGCAGCAGCGCCATCGCCGCCGGGGTGAACTGCATCATCACGCCGTTTCCGTTCGTCGCCTTTTCCAGCATGGGCATGCTTTCTCCGGACGGGCGCTGCAAAGCCTTTGACGCGGGTGCCAATGGATTTGTGCGTGGCGAAGGCGTGGGGGCCGTGTGCCTGAAGCCCCTGTCTGCGGCGCTGGCGGATGGAGATCCGATCTACGCCGTGATCCGCAGCACGGCCGTGAATCAGGACGGGCGCACTTCCGGCATGACGGTGCCGAGCCGGGGGGCCCAGCAGGAACTCATCTCGAAAGCGTGCCAGCTGGCAGGAGTGTCTCCGCATGAAATCCAGTACGCGGAGGCCCATGGCACGGGCACCACGGTCGGCGATCTGATCGAAGGCAGCGCGCTGGGCACCATCCTGGGAGTGGGACGTGAGCCGGGAGACGACTGCCTTGTGGGGTCGGTCAAAACGAACATCGGCCATCTGGAGGCCGGGTCAGGCATCGCGGGTCTGATCAAAGTGGCCCTGTGCCTGAAGCACGGCATGGTGCCGCCGAATCTTCATTTCATCCATCCGAACCCATCGCTCAACTTTGAGCGCCTGAGGCTGAAGGTGCCGGTCACGGCGACGCCGCTGAAGCAGGACGCCGAGCACCGCCTGCTGGCCTGCATCAATTCATTTGGCTTTGGCGGCACGAATGCGCACGCCGTGCTGGAGGCGGCCCCGGCGGCCCCGGCGGCCGCAGCGCAGGAGTCCGCGCCGGCCCCAAGCGGGGATGAACAGGAACTCATTTTACCGATTTCTGCGCGTGGCAGCGATGCCGCCCTGCGGGCGATGGTGCAGTCCTTCCAGGGCTTGCTGGAGACGGCGGACGAAACGGTGTCTCTCCGAGAGATCTGCGCCGCAGCCAGCCGCCGACGCACGCACCATGAATTTCGGCTGGCCACGGCGGCCAGCAACCGAGCCGGGATGAGCGCGGCGCTGTCCGCCTTTTTGGGCGGGGAGCAGGCGCCGGGACTGCATGTGGGCCAGCCTGTGAAAAACGCACGGCTGGTGTTTGTCTTCAGCGGGCAGGGCCCGCAATGGTGGGCGATGGGCCGCGAGCTGCTGGAGCAGGAGCCGGTGTTTCGCGAGACCCTCCAGGCCTGCCATGATGAGCTGCTGAAGCTCGGCGGATGCTCGCTGCTGGATGAGCTGGGGCGTGACGAACAGAGCACGCGGCTGAATGAAACACACATCGCGCAGACGGCGCTTTTTGCGCTGCAGGTGGCGCTGGCGGCGCTGTGGCAGTCCTGGGGCATCCGCCCCTATGCCGTGGTAGGGCATAGCATGGGTGAAGTGGCGGCGGCGCATGTGTGCGGGGCGCTTTCCCTGAAGGAAGCCGTGCGCGTGATCCACCACCGCGGGCGCTGCATGGAGAAGACTCCTCTGCGGGGAAAGATGATCGCGGCCGCACTGACCCGTGAGGAGGCGGAGGCGGTGATCGCGCCGTATGGAGAGAGGGCCTCGCTCGCGGCGGTCAACGGACCGAAGATGGTCTCGATCTCCGGAGACAGCGATGCGGTGGATGAAATTTTTCAAGAGGTGGACAAGCGTGCGCTGTTTGTGCGGTATGTGCCGGTGAACTACGCCTTTCACAGCGCGCACATGGACCCGGTGCGGGAAGAGCTGGAAGAATCGCTTGCGGGCCTGCAGCCGCAGCCGGGCACGGTGAAGATCTACTCGACCGTCACCGGAAAGCTGGCGGAAGGCACCGACTACGACGCGGAGTACTGGTGGCGAAACGTGCGGCAGAGCGTGCTTTTTGCGCCGGCGATTGATGCTGTGATCGCCGCAGGACAGACGCATTTTCTTGAGATCAGTCCGCACCCCGTGCTGTCGAATTCCATGGCGGAATGCCTTACCACGGCGGACGCGATTGGACTGGTGCTGCCATCGCTGCGGCGGCAGAAGCCGGAGCGTGCGACGCTGCTGGGGACGCTGGGCGCTTTGCACGTGAACGGCCATGAGGCGAACTGGAAGGGATTGTACCCGCAGGCCAGCGCTGAGCTGCGCCTGCCGGAATATCCGTGGCAGAAGGAGCGCTTCTGGCATGAGCCCGCTTATTCGATGACTTTGCGCACGAGTCCGCAGCTCAATCCTCTGCTGAGGCTGGCGCTGCAAAACATGCAGCCAACCTGGGAAACGGCGCTGAACAAAAACGTGCTGACCTGGCTGAAGGACCACCGGGTGGGGCAGCACCTGATCTTTCCCGGCGCAGGCTATGTGGAGATGGCGCTGGCGGCTGGGCAGGAACTTCATCCTGACAAGCCGGTGCTGGTTGAGGAACTGGAAATCCGCCGAGGATGCATCCTGCCTGCGGGCGAAGATGTGACGCTGATGCAGATCGCGTGCGTGCCGGATGAAAACACCTTTGCCATTCAGAGCACGCTGACCGAAACTCCGCCGAGCTGGGTGGAGCACGTCACGGGGCGCGTGCGTGCCGAACCCGAGCGCAGGCAGCCTCCGGCCTTTGACCTCGCGGCGATTCAGCAGCGCTGCGGGAACGAGACGGACGGCCCCCTGTTTTACCAAGCAGCCGCCGGTGCGGATCTGCACTATGGCCCGCAGTTTCAGGCGCTGACGAAGGTCTGGGTGGGTGATGACGAAGCTCTCGGCCGCATTGAATTGCCCGCCTCCGTGGCGGCAGAACTGGAGCGCTATGTGGTGCATCCCGCGCTGCTGGATGCGTGCATTCACCCCACGATCGCGCTGCCAGCCGACGGGCTGTACCTGCCGGCTCGCATGGAGAAGATCCGGTGCTACTCCAAGCCCGGTGCCAAGGTCTGGGCGTATGTGCGGCGGACGCAGGCCATCGCGAAGAAGATCATCGTCATCGACCTCTTCATCCTCGATGACGGCGGCAACGTGCTGATGGAGATCAATGATTTTCTGTGCAAGTACTCCGCGCTGGGCAACACGCCTGGATCGGGTGCGCAGGCAGACTGGCTCTATCAATCCGAGTGGCAGCTCAAGCCTCTCGCCACGGTGGCCGGCGAGCACCGGCCAGCGGACTATCTTCCAGACAACACCGGGCTGGCAGAGCAACTGCGCGAGAGTGCCGCGAAGTTCAGCACGGCGCTGGGCCTGAACGCACGCTATCAGGAATGGGAGCCGCGTTTTGTGCGGCTCTGCCGCAGCGGGATTGTCGCTGTTTTCAAACAGCTTGGCTGGCGGCCCAAAGCGGAGGAGATCGTGACGCTGCCCGCCTTGCTGAAACGCCTCAAGGTGCAGCCTGCGCATGAGCGCTTCGCGCACCGGCTGCTGACGCTGCTGGAGCCGGACGGATGGCTGCAGCCGAAGCCGGGCGCCGATGTCCCGACGTGGACGGTCACGGCGAAACCGGACTCGCTGAATCGTGACAAGCTGTGGCAGGAGCTCGTCTTCCACTTCCCGGCGTTTCATCCTGAGCTGATCCTGCTGGACCGGTGCACCCAGGGCCTTGCCGGCCTGCTGCGAGGCGGCAGCGACGGGGCCGCCGTGCTCTCCGCGAACATGGTGGAGCACTTCGAAGCCGCGTCTGTCTTTACGCGTGTGTACAATCACCTCATGGGCGAGGCCGTCGAGGCGGCGCTGGCGCAGCTTCCTGAAGGACGACGCGTGCGGATCCTGGAGATTGGTGCAGGGACCGGCGGAGTCACGGCGAGCGTGCTGCCACGGCTGCCGCAGACGGGTGTGGAGTACTGCTTTACGGATGTCTCCGACCGCCACTTTGACCAGGCGGGGAAAAAATTCGGCGACCAGCGTCCGGTGCATTACCGCGTGCTGGATCTCAACCTTCCGCCTGCGGAGCAGGGCTTTGCCGATGAGCGGTTCGACATCATCCTCGTCTCCAATGCGCTGGCATTGACGCAGAACGTGCAGCAATCACTGGGGCATGTGCGGCAGATGCTGGCCTCCGGCGGGCTGCTCGCGGTCCTGGAGCTTGAGCGCCCGAGCCCCTGGCATGATCTGGTATGCGGCACGGATGTGCGCTGGTGGCAGTTTGAGGACACCGCGCTGCGCACCCGCCACCCGCTGCTGCCGTCCGGCGAGTGGCAGAAGCTCATCAGTGCTGCTGGATTCAGCAGCGTGGAAGCCATTGCAGACTCCACCAACGAAAGCGGGACGGGACAGGTCGTCCTTCTCGCCCGTGGGCCCGAACTGCCGCAGGGGGGGGCCGTCGCGGAGGAAGCGCCCGCCGAGTCCGGCCACTGGCTGATTTTTGCCGACAAGGACGGCCTCGCAGCATCGCTTGCAGATTCTCTGCGCGAGCGTGGGGACTGCTGCGTCGTCGTTACTGCATCCGACGCTTTCACATTGCTCGCCGAAGACGATGTGCATATTTGCGCATCTGCTGCGGAGGACTACACGCGAGTGCTGGCTGAACTGCCGAAAAGCGGAACTCTGCGTGGAGTCATCCATTGCTGGAGCCTCGATGCGCCCGCAGGTGAAGACCTCACGACGGATGAAATTGAGAAGTCTCAAACGCTCGTCTGCCACAGTCCGCTTTTCCTTGTGCAGGCCCTGAATGCGGCGGGAGTTTCCACGCTGCCGGGTCTGTGGTTCGTGACCCGTAGTGCACAGCCTGCGGGTGAAAAAGATGCCGCGCTCTCGCTCACGCAAGCGCCGCTGCACGGCATGGCACGAGTGATCATGAGCGAGCAGCCTGACCTGCGCTGCCGCACGATTGATCTCGATGGCGCATCCGGTGCGCGGGACTGTGAGAATCTGCTCCATGAACTGCTGCATGGGGATGCTGAGACCGAAACCGCATGGCGCGGTGAGGCGCGTTATGCGCACCGGCTGGTGCATGGCTCGCTGGATCATCTGGCACAGACATCCACGTCCGCGCTCACGACTGAGCAGTGCTTCCGCCTGGAGTCTGCGAAGCCGGGGGCTCTGGACAAGCTGGTGTTCCGCGCGAAGACGCGCCGTGCGCCGGGCCCCCACGAGGTGGAAATCGAAATCTGCGCCGCAGCTCTGAACTTCCGCGATGTGATGAAGGCTCTCGGGATCTACCCTGCAGAAGCCGCCGACGCCATGCTGCTGGGCGATGAATGCGCCGGGCGCATCGTGCGAGTGGGTGAGAGCGTCACGCAGTTTAAGGTGGGAGATGAAGTCATGGCGCTCGCGGCCGGTTGCTTTGGCACGCACGTCACCACCGTCGAATACGCGGTGCTGGCAAAGCCCGCTCATCTGACGATGGAAGAGGCGGCCACGATGATGGTGACGTATTTGACCGCCGCCTATGCGCTGACGCATCAGGGGCGGATGAGCAAGGGTGAGCGCGTGCTCATCCATGCGGCCACGGGAGGCGTCGGGCAGGCGGCGGTGCGCATCGCCAAGGCGACCGGGGCGGAGATTTTTGCGACTGCCGGCAGCGCGGAAAAGCGGGCGTTTCTCAAAAAGATTGGCGTGGAGCATGTGCTGGATTCGCGCACGCTCGCGTTTGCGGGCGAGATCATGCGGATCACGAATGACGAGGGCATTGACCTGGTGCTGAACTCACTCGCGGGAGAGGCAATCCATCAGAGCCTATCGGTGCTGAGGCAGTACGGGCGCTTCCTTGAGATCGGCAAGCGGGACATCTACGGCAACACGAAGATCGGGCTCTTCCCTTTCCGCCACAACCTTTCCTATCATGCCATCGACCTCGGGCATGCGCTTGATCCGCGCAACTCGAAGTCCCTCATGGGCAGCCTGCAAAAGCTGTTCATTTCGCGGAAGCTGCCTGCGCTGCCCTACCGCACCTTTCCGCTGGCGGATGCGGAGCATGCCTTCCGCTACATCACCCAGGCGAGGCAGATCGGAAAAGTGGTGCTCAGCGTGAGCGATGCCAAAGTGTCGCTCAGCGCCGACCTGCCGGACGGGATGTTCAAGCTTGATCCCGAAGCCACGTATCTCGTGGCGGGCGGGCTTGGCGGCTTTGGGATGGCCATGTCGCAGTGGCTGGTGTCCCGAGGTGCGCGGCATCTGGTGCTTTCCAGCCGCAGCGGTGCTTCCACCGAGGAAGCACGCGCGGGCGTGGCAGTCATGCAGGCCGCCGGTGCTGAAGTCAGCGTGATCCAGTCGGATGTCAGCGATCCTGCCAGTGTGGCCGCGCTGCTCGAAGAAATCGCGCAATCGCACCCGCCGCTGCGGGGCGTCTTCCATGTTGCGATGGTGCTTGATGACGGCCTGCTTTCCCAGCTCAATGCGGAGCGCTTTCAGAAGGTCACCACGCCGAAGATCCATGGCGCATGGAATCTGCACCTACAGACGAGGAATCTCGCGCTGGATCATTTCGTGATGTTCTCCTCCGTGGCGTCCATCATCGGCAGTCCGGGCCAGGCGAACTATGCCGCAGCCAATGCCTTCCTGGATGCGCTGGCAAACCACCGGCGCAGGCAGGGAATGCCCGCGCTGACCCTCAACTGGGGTGTCATGGCAGGGGTGGGTTACGTGGCGCGGCACAAGAAGCTGGAGGAGCACTTTGCACGTATTGGCTGGGCAGGCATCACGCCTGCGGAGAGCCTCCCAATTCTGGGACGTCTGATGCAGCAGCCCAGCATCGCGCAGATGATGGTCTCGCGCATTGACTGGTCCAAATGGTCGGCCCTGACGCCCGCCATCACCACCACGCCGCGCTATGCCCTGCTGACCACGGAAGAAGCCCTGAAGAAGCACCAGAGCGATGATGCCAACCGGCTGCGGGATGCGGTGCTGAGCGCGGCACCGGGAGACCAACTGGGTGTTTTGGAAGCGTTCCTGAGAGAGCAGGTGGCCAAGGTGCTCCGCACTTCGCCATCGAAGATCGACCCGAAACTTCCGCTGAATGAAATCGGCATCGACTCGCTGATGGCCGTCGAGCTCATCCACCAGATCGAAGGCCAGACAGGGATCGCCATTCCGACGGGTCAGCTCATGGGCGGGGCGCCGACGGTGATGAAGATCGCCGAGATCCTGCTGAACTCGTTCACCGGCGGAAAGACTGAATCCGCCACCAGCGCGGCCCAGGAAACGGCGGTGATCTCCTCGGCTGAATGTGATCTGGTGCAGGATGCCGATCTTGCCCGCTGGGAGATACCGTTCGCCCCGGGGCACGTCTCTGCGGCCCAGATTCAGCAGCCGGAGCATCTCTTTTTCACCGGCGCGCTGGAGTTTCTCGGCGCCTACCTTCTTCGCGACCTGCTGCGGCAGACCCATGCGACGCTGTACTGCCTCGTCGGCGCCGCAGATGCTGCGGACGCGGCGCAGCAGATCGAGGCGCACATGCAGCAGCACGAATGCTGGGAGGAGTCCTTCCGGCCGCGCATTGTGCCCGTGCTCGGGGATCTGGCGCTGCCATTGCTCGGGCTTGAGCGCGCCGCATTCGATGAGCTCGCCGCCTCCGTGGACGCGATCTATCACACAGCGGCGCACATCAACCACATCGCCGCGTATGCGCAGTTGAGGACGATCAATGTGAAGGGCTCGGTGGAGATCATCCGGCTGGCAGCGCAGGGGAGGCTCAAGCCGGTGCATTATCTTTCCAGTGTGAGCGTCCTGACCGCCAGTGAGGCGAGCGAGGAACCGCTGCGCGAAGATTCGCCGCTGCCGCTTCATGAAAAATTGGTGGTGGGATACAGCCAGAGCCGCTGGGTCTCCGAGCAGTTGTTTGTGCAGGCCCGCGCGCATGGCCTTCCTGTCCATATCTACCGACCCGGGCTCCTTGTGGGCGACGACCGTACGGGGATCAGCCCGGCCGACAACGTCCTTTGGATCTTTCTCAAAACCTGCCTCGGTCTCGGGGTGGGGCCGGACTCAAGGTACGCGAGTCTCCTCACACCCGTCGATTTCGTGGCGGCCGCCATCGTGCGGCTCTCGCTGAGCCTGACCGGGACTGGGAGCAACTACCACCTGATCAACTCAGCCGCCCCTGATTTCCGTAAGCTGCTGGAACTCACGAGCGCCTGCGGCTACGCCGTGCGAATCGTGTCCGAGGATCAATGGGAGGCGGCGCTCCTAGGCGGCGGTTTCGATGTGCAGCAAAATCCCCTGGCTGTTTACCAGATGTTCATGCCACGCCAGGTGCTGACCAGCCTGATGGAGGAGCAGTCCGCCGAGTTCTGCGGCAACGTGGTGCGGGATTTGCAAGACACGGGCGTCGTCTGCCCGCCAGTCGATCTGGGCCGCATGCGTCTGTATCTTCAGCACCTGTCACGGGTTGGATTCCTGCCCGAGCCGGAGGTGGTGTGACGAGCGATTTTAATGCGCGAGAATGAGGAGGCCCCTTTGAACGCGCGGCCAATGCCGGGCATGCGAGGGTACTCGCAGTCGGACGGTTTGGCGGAGGAGGCGGTGGAGGATAAAAACGCCTGGGACGCCAAACACGGCCGACCTACAGCCCGGGCGCCGCGCCTTGCTTGTTTTTGGGAACAGGCTTGCGCGGCCTCATAAATACAGACCTGTTTTCAGTTGTTCATGGGGGATCTTGAGAAGAACGCAATGCAGGGTGGAGAGGTCGCGTCGGGCGTGGGCGGCGTGCAGCGGAATGAATTCCGCGCTCCTAGGAGGGCTCGTGGTGCAGAGGGTTGCGGGGACGGCGAACCTTTTTGGGTGCCTGCGGGCGGGGCAGACCTGGAAAGTGGGACGCGCGCAACGCGTCCCTACCGGCGCTGGAGCAGCGGGATATGCAGGGTGGAGAGTTCGCGTCGGGCGTGGGGGAGAGCATCCCTTCTTGATACTTGGAACGCGAAGTGCGACACAGCGGCGGCATGAACGAGATCACCAAGCGCAAAAACTTCATTCCTGTGACTGATGAACTGATCGAGTACCTGGATCAGTTCGGGCGCTGCTACTCGCTGCCCACGCAGTATGATGAACTGCGGAACTTCTCCGAAAGCTACCCGCTTTTCGACAAGGAGGGCAACGCGACCTACTGGAGCAGCGTGCTGTACCCGCGCGAGTTTCAAAAGGAGCTGTACCCGAAGCTCACCAGCATCTACTCCCAGCTCCGCACCGGGGACTTCCACGCCGTGCCGCATCTCTACGTGGAGCGGGTGGACTACTGCGAATTTGGCAACTCGCGGCCCTTCCGCGTGCGCGTGGTGAACCAGTACAATGACAACTACGACCACTTCTATGTGAAGACGGCGGACGCCTCCCGTGTTTATGGCCTGGAGCTGGAGCACCTGCTCTCCCCCAACCGGATCAACTACCTGATGCACCGTGGCGGAACGCTGGTGGAGGAGCACATCGCCGGGGTGCCGGGAGACGCCTTCATCCGCGACTACCTGCAGCGCCCGGACTTCAACGGCGTGCGTCTGGCGAAGGAGTTTGTGAAGTTCAGCGAACGGTGCTTCATCCGCCTGCTGGGCGACATGCGGAGCTACAACTACGTGGTGGACATGACGCCGGACTTTGAGGAGGTGCAGTACCGTGTACGAGCGATCGACTTCGACCAGCAGAGCTATGAAGGCCGCAAGAGCCTGTACCTCCCGCAGTTTTTCAAGGAGAACAACCCGGTGGTGCAGCTCTGCTCCTCCTGCCTGAACTTCCCCACGATGAAACAGTACCAGGAGGAGGAGCGCAGCCTCATCTCCCGGAGGTACCTCTCGGAGCACCAGCGCATCGCCGCGCTGCTGCGGTGCATGAAGAACAATGCGGTCGAACCGTTTGAAAAGGTGGTGCAACTGCGCGCCGAACTGGGCCAGTACCACAGCTCCACGCTGTTTGAATCGTGCAAATCCATGGGGGAAATTGTCGAGCGCAATCTGGACCTCATGCTGGGGCGGCATCTGGAATAAAGCGAGATCGTGCTTGCCGTCGGCGCAGTCCTGATTTCTTCTGAACATTCCATGGCCTTCAAACTAGTCATCATCACGGGCGCCCAGATGGGCGTCGAACGCGCCGCTCTGGAGTGGGCGCTGAAATACGAGTGCCCGCACGGCGGCTGGCGCCCCAAAGGCCTCCTCGGAACCGAGGAGCCGCTGGATACGCGCTACAAGCTCAAGGAGGGCGAGACTGAAAACGTGCTGGAGGCAGTCATTTCCAACGTGCGTGATGCGGAGGCCACCCTGGTCTTCACCCTGGCCCCCAAGGCTGCGGGCACCGCGCAGAAGGCCGTCAGTTCCGCCAAGAAGCAGAAAAAGCCCGTGCTTCACGTGCACCGCGGCATCCTGGGAGTTTCGGAGAAGATCGTGGCGTTCATGGACAAATATTACATCCGCCGCATGCACATCACCGGTTCCGCAGACACGGATGAACCCGGCGTGAGCGACTGGGCGATCGGTGAGCTTGAGAAAGCCAAGGTGATTCTCGAACGCCGTCCGGATTAAATCCGCCAACCTGCCTCTCTCACGAGGATTTTTCAGCTTTCGGCATACCGATTGCGCCTATCCTTCTGTCCAGACCTTCAGCCATTCCTCACTGCATGCTCATCCTTGCCACTGCCCCAGCCCACGCCGCACTGCCCCCTGTGGGCATGCTGGCTCCGTTTGCCATTCTTCTGCTCTGCATCGCCCTGATGCCGCTGTTTGCCGCGCACTTCTGGGAGCATCATTATCCGAAGGTGGCGGTGGGGCTGGGTTTGGTCACGACCGCGTATTACGCCTTTGTGCAGCACGACTGGCACCCGCTGCACCATGCGGCGCATGAGTATGTCAGCTTTATGGCGCTGGTGGGATCACTGTTTGTGATCTCCGGCGGCATCAACATCCGCGTCAAAGGCGAGGCCACCCCGTTCGTCAATACGCTGTACCTTTTCATCGGCGCGGTGCTGGCCAACTTCATCGGCACGACGGGAGCATCCATGCTGCTGATCCGCCCGTGGATCAAAATGAACAAGTTCCGCATCACGAACTTCCACATAGTCTTCTTCATCTTCATCATCAGCAACGTCGGCGGCTGCCTCACCCCGATCGGGGATCCGCCGCTGTTCCTGGGCTTCCTGCGTGGTGTGTCCTTCTTCTGGGTGCTGCAGCACTGCTGGCAGGCCTGGGCGCTCGCGGTGACGCTCCTGCTCATCGTCTTTTTCATCTTCGACACGCAGAACTTCTCGCGCATCCCCAAGGACATTCGCGACATGGAAACCGCCAATGAGCACTGGTACTTCGCAGGCCTGATCAACATTTTGTGGCTGGGCGTGGTGCTGGCGGCGGTCTTTCTGCCGAAGAGCGTGCAGGAGACCACGCTGCTGGGAGTTTTCTCCATTCCCGCGCTGGTGATGTTTGCCGCAGCGGTGGCCTCCTACTACACCACCAAGCCGGCGGTGCATGAGGCCAACGACTTCAACTTTGGTCCGGTGAAGGAAGTGGGTTACCTCTTCGTGGGCATCTTCCTGACGATGATCCCGGCACTGCAGATCCTGCAAAGCGGCGAGGCTTTGCAAATCAACTCGCCGATGCAGTACTACTTTACGACGGGAGCGCTCTCCGCCTTCCTGGACAATGCGCCAACGTACCTCTCGTTCCTGGCGGCCTCGATGGGCCAGGAGCATCTGTCGGTCGATTCGCCTGCTGATGTGATGAAGTTTGCCGCCGAGCATGCGCCGCATCTGATCGCCATCTCCCTTGGAGCTGTTTTCTTCGGTGCCGGCAGCTACATCGGCAACGGCCCCAATTTCATGGTCAAATCGATTGCCGACAAGGCCAAGGTGCATGCGCCTTCGTTCCTTGCTTACATGTTCCGGTTCTCGATTCCCATTTTGCTGCCGATTCTGATTGTCGTGGGCTGGGTCATGGTGAGAGGCGCGCACTGAAGCACTGAGAGGCCAAGGGGCGTGCGGTGTTCACGGCGAGGATGGCTGGAGGGAATCCCATTGTATCGTGACTGCTCGGCCGCCCAGCCATGCTGCGGGGGGGGGATTGTCCGAAACGACCTTGGGGGAGATTTAGAGTGAGTGTAGCCCATGCCGGCGAAGCGTCTGAGCGATCCCCTCACCCCAGCCCTCTCCCCGAAGAAAAATTTCGTTGGTATCGTTAATCAGCGGCGGGGAGAGGGGGAGCCGAGTTGCTCCCCTTTTATTGATCGGACGCGAGACAATGCTCCCCTGCCCTTTATGGGATTACGGGATATCGTTCTCCTGAGGTGACTGGCCCGTTTGGGCGTCAAGGATTCCAATAGATGGTGCTGCCACGGGGGGGCTTGCGGCTCCAGTTGAGGAAGGAGCCGAATCCGGAGGGCTTGGAAGCGTCCACAATGGCGCGACGCACGGTCGGCTTGGGTTTCGCTTTGACGGGCTTGGGGGGCTTCGCCTCGGCGATCTTCGGCTCGGCGGCCTGCGTCTTGGACGGGCGCTTGGGCTCGGGCGGCGGGGTCACATCTACGATCTTGTCCGCGCCGATGGGAATCGGGCTTTCCGTGGCGGCGAGCGAGCTTTCCCCAATGATCTGAACTGGTGTTCCCGGCGGCGTCTCCTCGAAGAAGATGGCAGCCATTTTGGTAGGGAGCCGGATGCAGCCGTGCGAGGCAGGATAGCCGGGGAGGTACCCTTCATGCATGCCGATGCCGCCGACGATGCGCATGAAGTACCGCATGTTGGCACCGATGTACTTTGTGCCGGGGGGGGCGGGGTCCGTGCGGGTGTCCACATCCCCCTGCACGAGATTGCCTTCCTTGTCCACGTAGGAGCCGAAGAGCGAGGAGCGATGATCGATGTCCTTGTCCAAGATGCTGAATGACCCGGTCACCGTGCCATTGCTCTCGCGACCCGAGGAGATCGGTGAGACCCCGACGAGTTCCTTGCCCTTGTAGTACTGCACACGCTGGGTGCTGAGATTGATGACGATCCTGGGCTTGCCGACGACGCCATCCCCCTTCCACCAGGCGCGGCTGCTGAGGGGATTTTCCGCCACGGGCTTCGAGCTGGAGCAACTGAGACCGGCCAAAGAGCAGCCCAGAACCAGCAGCCCTTTGCAGCAGACTACGAACGGATTTTTCGGATTCATTCTGGGAGGAACTTGCATTTACCGCGCCATTTTCCAAACGGAATCTGGCGCGGCCACATCAGGCGTAGGTCACGGGGGTGCCAGTGCTGTTGGCGAGAGCTTTGAAGCGCTTGGTCAGCTCCTGCGTGAGCTTGCCGGGGGTGCCATCGCCAATGGAGCGGCGGTCATACTTCACGGCCGGGATGACTTCAGCGGCGGTGCCGGTGAGGAAGCATTCGTCTGCGGTGTAGATGTCGTAGCGGGTCATCACGGCCTCGATGCAGGGCTGGCCCATTTCGGCGAGGATTTCCATGACGGCACGGCGGGTGATGCCATCGAGCGCGCCGGAAGAGATCGGCGGGGTGGTGACCTTGCCGTTTTTGACGATGAAGACGTTGTCGCCGGTGCATTCGGAGACGAAGCCCTGGTCGTTGAGCATGATGCCTTCATCGCAACCGGCCTGGAGACACTCGATCTTGGCCATGATGTTGTTGAGGTAGTTCAGGCTCTTGACCTGGGGGCTGAGAGCGGCGGAGTTCGGGCGGCGGGTGCCGCAGGTGATGAGCTCCAGGCCTTTCTCATAACGCTCTGCCGGATAGAGGGTGATGCTGCTGGCGATGATGAAGACGCTGGCCTTCGGGCACTGGTAGGGATTCAAGCCGAGCGAGCCGACGCCACGAGTGATGACGAGACGGATGTAGCCATCGCGCAGATTGTTGGCGGCCACGGTGTCGAGCGTGGCTTTTTCCATTTCCTCGAAGGAGATCGGAATGGTCAGGCAGATGGCCTTGGCGCAGTCGTAGAGGCGGTGGAGATGCTCGGTGAGGCGAAACACGCGACCATTGTAAATGCGAATGCCTTCGAATACGCCATCCCCATAAAGCAGGCCGTGGTCGAAGACGGAGATCTTCGCCTCGGATTCAGGAACAAGCTTGCCATCAAGGTATATGAGGAGATTTGCGGACATGGGGCGCGTAGAATCCACAGGCTGAGGGGTTTTGCAAGCGCTGGCAATGTGCTTGCGCAGGACCGATTCGCGACCATCCTGCGCGCCCGTTTAACCCGCACCCCAGAAATCACCATGGCCGACATCCAAACCAGCGCAGCAGACAAGAAGGAAAAGGAATTTTTCACCGACGTCCCCCAGGAGGCCCCGGGCTTCTTCCTCAAGGGCTGCCACCAGTATGACTGGGGCCTTAAAAACCGCCTCGCCAAGGTTTTCAACCCCAAGGATGGCCGCACCGTGATGCTGGCCTTTGACCACGGCTACTTCCAGGGCCCGACCACCGGCCTGGAGCGCGTGGACCAGACGATCCTGCCTCTGGCCCCGTATGCGGACTGTCTGATGCTCACCCGTGGCATCCAGCGTTCTGTCATTCCTGCCTCCACTACCAAGGCCATCGCTCTGCGCGCCTCCGGCGGCACGTCGATGATCAGCCCGATGGAAGAATGGGAAGGCGAGATCGACGGCAAGAAGGCCAAGTTTGCGCGCCCTGGCTTTGAGCCTCTTTCCAATGAGAGCACCGCGCTGAACATCGAAGAAGCCATCCGTCTCAATGCCAGCGTGCTGGCTGTGCAGGTGTTCATCGGCAGCGCGTATGAGCGCCAGTCTTTGAAGAATTTGACGGATCTGGTGGACGCGGCAAGCCGCTACGGCATCGCCGTCATGGGCGTGACCGCAGTGGGCCGTGCGATGGCCCGCACGCCGCAGTATTTCCGCCTCGCCACCCGCATCATGGCGGAACTGGGCGCGAACGTGGTGAAGTGCTACTACACGGAGAAGGAATTCGACACGGTGACGAGCTGCTGCCCGGTGCCGATCGTGATCGCCGGTGGCAAGAAGCTGCCAGAGCTGGACGCGCTGAAGATGTGCGCGAATGCCATCAAGCAGGGCGCGAGCGGCGTGGACATGGGCCGCAACATTTTCCAGAGTGACGCTCCGGTCTCGATGATGCAGGCGGTGCAGGGCGTGGTGCACGGCGGGCTGAATGCGAACAAGGCGTTTGAGTTGTACAATGACTTGAAGAAGAAGGAGCTGAAAAAGAAGTAAGCTGTTTCGAATTCGTTTCAAAACTCCGATCGTCGCAAGGCGGTCGGAGTTTTTGCTTTCGAGAAACTGAGAACCCGTGCTACAGCCACGCTGATGAAACACCCCGTCTCCTTTCTTCGCAGTGTCGGCCTGCTTGAAGCCATTTCGTATTTGATTCTGCTCGGCATCGCGATGCCTTTGAAATATTTCTGGGGCATGCCGCTGGCGGTGAGGATCTGCGGGTCCATCCATGGCGGACTGTTTGTGGTCTTTTGTTTCGCGCTTTGGCGGGTGCTGATGAACACGGGCTGGCCTTTCAGCCGGGCGGTGCTGGTGTTCATCGCCTCGCTGCTGCCGTTTGTTCCCTTCTTTATTGACCGGCGCATGCGTGCATGGGCGGCGGCGGACTCCAACCAGACGCCGGCGTGAAGAAGGTGCTCATTCATTCCGATGGTGGCTGTCATGGCAACCCTGGTCCGGGTGGCTGGGCTGCGGTGCTGGCGTATGGCAAGCATGTGCGCGAACTCAAGGGTGGTGTGCCGGCCACCACGAACAACCGCATGGAGCTGCAGGCGGCGATTGAGGCGCTGCGTATTCTCAAGGAGCCGTGCCAGATCGATTTCCACACGGACTCGCAGTATGTGCGGCAGGGCATCAGCCAGTGGATCTCCGGGTGGAAGCGCAACGGCTGGCGCACCAGCAACAAGCATGCGGTGAAAAACGCCGATCTGTGGCGCGAACTCGATGCCGCCACGGCCATGCACAAGATCCAGTGGCACTGGGTCAAAGGACATGCCGGACATACTGAAAACGAACGGTGCGACGAACTGGCGAATGAGGCGATTGCAGCGGTGAAAGCCGCGCATACGCCACAGCAGTTGAAGAGGCTGCTGGAGGAGTTCAAGGCGGAGACGGAAGCGCAGCTGCTGTGACGATGGCTTGCCCGGAGGGGCGGAGGAGCTAGCGCGATTTTCCTGGCTGCCTGCCCGGGGTGCAAACGGCCCGCACATGGCCGCGCAGCCAGCGATGGGCGGCATCGGCATCCAGCCGAGGATGCCAGAGCAGCGAAACCGTGAACTCAGGCACGGAGACTGGCAGGGCGAAGGAATGCATTCCGACGCGCAGGCTGGCGGTGTGTTTTTCCGGAACACTCGCGATGAAATCGCTGCCTCGGGCCAGCGCGATCGCGGTCGCGAAACCGCCGACAATGGAGACGATCTCCCGCTGAAATCCGAGCGGCTTCAAGGCGTCATCCACCGGACCGGTTTCGTGGCCTTCCCTTGATACCAGAATGTGCCTGCCTGCTGCATAGCGGGCGGCTCTCATCCGCCCTGTGCAAAGCGAATGCTCAAGGCGGACCACGCCCACGAGGCGATCACGGAACAAGGCCTGCGTTCGCAATTCAGGGCTGGTCGTCTCGTCCACGACGCCCGTTTCCAAATCGATCTCACCTTCGCGAAGAGGCGTGCTGTCTTTGTTGGGCTTGGGCACGAAGCGCAGGCGTATGCCCGGGGCCTCCGCACTGATGCGGGCAATGAGGGAGGGGCCGAAGTTTTCCACCCATCCTTCGCTGGTACGAAGCGTGAAGGTGCGGACGAGGCGCTTGAGATCGAGCTTCGCGGCGGGGCGCAGGACGGCGGAGGCATCCTGCATGAGCTGCCGGACTGGCTCGCGGAGTTCGAGGGCGCGAGGAGTGGGGACCAAGACACGGCCAGCTCTGACCAGCAGCGGATCGTTGGTCGCCTCACGCAGACGGCCCAGAGCGCGGCTCATTGCCGAGGGGCTGAGGTGCAGGCGCTTGGCCGCGCGTGCCACGCTGCCTTCCGCGAGGAGCGCATCAAGGGTGAAGAGCAGATTGAGATCGGGATTCGACATGGCTGCTGGCAGCATGGCCGGAATGTGATGAGGCGTCAAACGCACGAATACAGTGCACTGCGTGCGTCTTCCGCATGTCTGATTGGGAGCTAAGCGTGTCATGCCGACCCACAGGGGGCAAAACTCACGGAACCCATGAAGACGTTTATTGAATCTCAAGATCTGCCAATCGCTGAAGCACCCGAACAGCGGACGCATGTGCGCTGGGTGCTCAGCGGACTTTGTCTGAGCATGCTGATGTCATCGCTCGGAACCAGCATTGCCAATGTTGCGCTACCGTCATTGGCAGGGGCCTTTGCGGCATCGTTTCAAGAAGTCCAATGGGTGGTGCTAGGCAGTGTTTGAAAACCTCCCAATTGCCCAGGGAGCGTGTTTGTGGCATGAGAGAAAACCGATGAAAACACAACGCTTTGCATGGTGGGAGCCGCTCAAAAAGCGGCTCAAAAAAATGGTG
>JAFLEI010000010.1 GCA_017301975.1 Verrucomicrobiota bacterium | reverse complement strand
AAGAAATGGACTGCTGCGCTCAAGCAGCGAAGGAAACACGGGTCGCCGCCGCCAGAGAATGCTCGTTCCGAAGATGTCCATAAACCTTCATTGCCAAAATCCCTCCATCCCGATGACCCAGCCAGCGCGAGACAGTCGGTATATCAACGCCTGACTCGATACAAATCGTCGCAAAAAGATGGCGCAAGTCATGATGACTGAGCGGTGCGATGCCAATTTTGTTGGCCGCCCGCCCCATGGCGGCATAAGCGCTTTTCACACGAATCACCGGCTCATCGACCGAAGCGGGTTTGCTACGCGCCTTCATCTTCTCCAGCAACTCTCTGGCGGCTGCAATCATCGGAATGCGCCGAAACAAGCCGTTCTTGGTGCCGTCTGTGGGATCACCAAGCACAAGGAATTCGCCTTTTGAAAAATCACAGTGCTTCCAAAGCACGAACTTTGATTCACCGAGACGCATTCCCGTGTAAGCCAGAAACTCGACGAAATCGGCTCGGTCCTGAGAGGTCCGGCCACGAGCGGCGCGAAGTGCCGCCACCCACTCCTTGAAGTGGCTTTTGCTGGGCAGCTTACCGGAGAGGTCTTTTGGACGAACCTTTGCCCGCTTGACCTCAAGAGCCGGATTGGTGCGGCGCACCCCTTGTTTGATGGCGATCTTGAACAGGGATTTCAAAATGAGGAGGCAATTGTTGAAACGAGTAGCTGACATCACCTTGACCGCCTCACCTGCCCATTGCTCACAGTGCTGAACAGAGATTCGACGCATTTCCAAGACGGCGAAATCGGGCCAAGTTTTCTTGATGAGTCCGACAATTTCCTTCCAGTAGCGCTTGGTGCTTTTCTTGGTGGATGGGTCGTTTTGAAGCTGGCTTTCACGGATGGCTAGCGCCTCCGCTCCAGTCATTTTTTCAGTGATGACAGTATCCTTGCCCAGCTCATCACGATGGGCGTTGTCTTGAAGGATCTCGTTGAGTTGGGGTTTCGCCACACTCAAAACCTTGGTCTTGAGACTGCGAAAAGTCGGTTTGCCGCCGATGGAGAGACGGGCGTAATACGTGCCCTTCTGGTGGCGGTAGAGATGAGGGATGCCGGAGAAAGTCCAAGTCTTTGAAGCGCTCATAAGAAGCCGCTGTTACCCACGGAGAGGGGCGGCGGAGCGAGTATAAAACAAGTGTATAAAACCGCAAGGAGAACCGGCGCAACTCTCAAATATACAGGTAAAAAAGGGCTTAAAAGCTAATTTGTAATAGGACACTCCTGTCTGTCGATCAGCGCGCCGCAGACACGCTGAACCCCGATTGTCCTAGCCCATGACGAGACATGTAATCCCACGCGTAGTTGAAAATGAGTCTGGATCGAATCAGCCGCGGGATTCGTAGGACGGTCGTGGCGAAGCCCGCCCGTCCATCAGCGCGCGGCAAGCTCCACGGAGCTCGCACGTCCTCGCAGTCGGGCGGTTTGGCTTCGGGGCACGTTTTCAACTGCGCGCGGTTTAACCGCATAAGTACCTCACCAACTTTCCACCACCCCAGCGGCCGTCAAACCCAAAAACCCACTCTACATCTCCGCGCCCTCTGCGGCAAAACCGACCGTCCCCACGTCCACCAGATCACAAACGCCCCACTTTCCCTCCTAGCACCGTTCCCCGCCCCCCTCATTCGACCATTCCACTCCGAAACTCCGGACAACAACCGTTCAGCCACCGTCAACAACTGTAAACCACCGTCAACTCCCCTACAGCGCCATCAAAGGCGCAGGCACCAGAAACGCATGCTGCTCCAGCAAACTCCACGCCCCGTTCCACGACAGATACGGCGTGAAATACACCACCAGCGTGTACGCCAGTGCCACCGGCGCGATCCCCAGCCTCGCCACCCACCTCGGGAACCAGTGCCTCGGCTCCTCACGCCGCATCGCCCGGTGCATCGCCCACCCCGTCAGCACCCGCGCCGGAAAGATGAAAACCACAAACAGCAGGCTCGGCAGCCACGCCAGTTCACGCGGCGTCAGCTCGACCTTCAGCAAATACAGCGGCACCGCAAACAGCAGCGTGATGAGCAGCGCAAACCAGAACGCCAGCGGTGCCCGCAGAAACAAACGGCGTACTTCCCGCAGCTCAAACATCGCACCAAACCGGTCCGTCTGCGCAAAGTGCGCCTGCAGAAACGGCAGATGAATCGCCACCACCAGCAGCAGCACACCTCCAATCAGCGAAAGCAGCACCGACCCGCCCAACGGCAGTCGCGTCGCCGCCAACAGAATGCCCACGGGAACAATCAGCCAGACCAGCGCACCCACAAACCCACGCAGGCCCAGCCAGAAATAAAACGGCAGCCGCAGGCCCACGACATACTCCGTGATCATGCGTTGAAGGTTGCCAAACTTCTCCGGAGCCCGCACCCAGCGCACAAATCGCAGCGGTTGTGGCCACAGAAAATGCCGCAGCTTCCCGCCGCGCACGCACGCCCATACGATGTGGCCCAGCGTGATAACGATGGCCGCGACCAGCCCCGCATGCCACGCCCTGGCCACCCCGCTCCCAGGAGAGATGAGCTCGGCATCCCTCCAAAAATCCGACAGCAGCCGCGCCGGCCAGACCACAATCCAGATCCCCGCCGCGATGCTTCCCAGCACCGACGCCTTGCGCACACCAATGAATCCATCCCGAAAGCGCCCCGTGCGCGCAATCGTGCCGCTCACATGCAGCAGATAGCCCAGGCTCAGAAAATTCAGCACCGGAACGACCGAGCACGCCGCCAGCAAAACCAGCAGCGCCGCCAGCCCAAACAGCCAGTCCAGCCCCGACCCCACACTCTGCAAAAAGCCCCGCCTTTCCACCACCGGCACCGCAGAGCTCACACTTGAGCACTCACAAGACACCCGGCCCTCACAGAGCCCGGCGTCCTTTCCGTCCTCAGGATCAGCCGCAGCCTTTACGTTGGCCTCTTTCAGAATCCCCCCAGCCTCCATCTCCAAAGGCAGGGAAGGGGGCGTCAAAGCAGGCAGCAGCGAAGGTTCGGACATGCAGTAAGCCCAATGAAAGTCGCCTCCCGCCGAATTGTTGCAAAGTTCCTGAGGAAACCAATGCTCAATCCGCGTGTTAGAAGCCGGGATCGAACGCCTCACTACTCGTCATGAACCCCGCCTCCCCCTCCTTGAGCTGGCTGCTCTGGCTGCGCAATGCCGCCATCCTCACCGCGCTGGCCGCCGGGGCCTTCTGGGGCGTGGCGGAGCTGCTGGCACCACCGGTGGCCAAGGTCACTCATGCCCCCGGCCTTCCCAAAGCACAGCTTGAAAACATTCAGCAGACCGCGCACGCAGTGGATGCCAGCTTCGAAAAAACCTGGACTCAGCAGCACATCCAGCCCGCCGGCAGGACGGACGATTTCACCCTCATCCGCCGTCTCTCCCTCGCCCTCACCGGCAGCATCCCCTCCCTTCAGGAACTGCGCACCCTCGAATCCCTCAAAGCCGCAGACATCCCCCAGTGGTGGCTCTCCCATCTCCTCTCCGACCGCCGCACCAGCGACTACCTCGCCGAGCGCCTCGCCCGCGTCTATGTCGGCATCGAAAACGGCCCCTTCCTCATGTACCGCCGCCGCCGCCTCGTGGACTGGCTCAGCGACGCCCTCCAGCAAAACTGTCCCTACGACCAGATCGCCCGCTCCCTGATCGACTCCCACGGCGTCTGGACCACCAACCCCGAGGTGAACTTCGTCACCGTCACCAACCAGATGAACAAAAAGGGCCCGGACGAGGTGAAACTCGCCGCCAAAGTCAGCCGCGCCTTCCTCGGCGTCCGCATCGACTGCGTCCAGTGCCACGACGGCAAGCTCGGCAGCACCTGGAAACAATCAGACTTCCACCAGCTCGCCGCCTTCTTTGGCCAGGCAGACTTCGCCCTGAACGGCTTGCGCGACGACCCCAAACGAACCTACAAAGTCCGCTACCTCGGCCAGATGGAGGAGGAAAAAATCCCCGCCAAAGTCCCTTGGAAGCCCGAGCTCCTCCCCGCCAAAGGCTCCCCCCGCGAAAAATTGGCCACCTGGGTCACCGCCAAAGAAAACAAAGCCTTCGCCCGCGCCATGGTCAACCGCATGTGGGCCCTCCTCTTCAATCGCCCCCTCGTCACCCCCGTCGATGAAATCCCCCTCGATGGACCCTTCCCCCCCGGCATGGAACTCCTCGCCGACGACTTCATCGCTCACAGCTACGACCTCCAACGCCTCATTCGCGTCATCGTCAGCACCCAGGCCTTCCAGATGTCCAGCCAGTCCGCCGATCCCTCCCATCCCGTCACCACCGCCGCCGAAAACGCCTGGGCTGCCTTCCCCGTCACCCGCCTGCGCCCCGAGCAGATGGCAGGCAGCGTCATTCAGGCCGCCTCCCTCAGCACCATCGATGCAGAGACCCACGTCCTCTTCCGCATCAAGCGCAACATCGACGTCGCCAACTTCGTGAAGCGCTACGGCGACTCCGGCGAAGACAGCTTTGACGATGGCGGCGGCACCATCCCCCAGCGCCTCCTGCTCATGAACGGCAACATGATCACCACCAACACCGGCAGCAATCCCTTCCTCAACGCCGGCACCCGCATCGGCATGCTCGCCCCCGACAACGCCACCGCCGTCGAGTCCGCCTACCTCTCCATCTTCACCCGCCGCCCCACCCCCGCCGAAGCAGCTCATTTCACCACCCTCCTCGCCACCGCCAAAAGCCGCAACTCCCGCAGCAGCGCCATGTCCGACCTCTACTGGACCCTCATGAACGCCACCGAGTTCTCCTGGAATCACTGAAGCCATGAACCCATGCCACTCGGTTGAAAAAATCCATCCCGGCGTCAGACGGCATTTGATAACTTGTGCTGAAGGACACTGGAAAGTTCATGACGTCTTGTGGCAGACTTTAAGCCGCTCGTACTCTCCCTCCGAAAGCCCGGAGGGCTGGCACAACCGTAGCCGTGGGTGCCAACCCACGGAACCGCATTACCCATGTCTCCTCAATCTCGTGGAACCGCGTAGCGGTGACACAAAACGCCGTCACACCCAGCCCAGCTCCAGCGATAGAGCGGGTTTTCAAACACGGCCTGGACTCTTAATGGAGGCATGCTGGCATTGCGTCTCCAGCCCCAACGGGGCTGCGCATCATAGCGAAGGGTTGCCGAGCCTCAGCGAGGCTACCCTGGTACAAACCGCCCCCCCTCCGGAAAGCAAACCCAGCGATCCCTCCTCCCACCGGGCGTTCCAGCAGCGTCTCAACGCCCCTCCGCCGCTGTCATCGTCCACGCCCTCGCCCATCACTCGCTTCCCTCCCCGTTAACCATTAGTCATTCGTCATTCTTCTCGCCATGAACACCTCCCCCTGCCGAGGCCCTGACCACCTCACTCGCCGCTCCCTTCTCCGCGGCACCACCGCCGCAGGCCTCTCCTGGCTCACCCCCCTCGCCGACATCCTCGCCGCCGAATCCTCCACCGCCCCCTCCGGCAAACCCGCGCGTTCCGTCATCCTCCTCTGGCTCGGCGGCGCCGCCTCCCAGCTCGACACCTTCGATCCCCATCCCGAAACCAAAATCGGCGGCGGCGTCAAAACCATCCCCACCGCCATCAAAGGCGTGAACTTCGCCGCCGGTCTCGAACAAACCGCCAGCGTCATGCAGGACGTCTCCCTCATCCGCTCCATGGTCAGCAAGGAGGGCGACCACGAGCGCGCCTTCTACAACATCAAAACCGGCTACCGCCCCGACCCCACCCTCATCCACCCCAGCATCGGTGCCATCGTCTGCCACGAACTACCAGAAGCCAAAATCGAGATCCCCACCCACGTCTCCATCCTCCCCAATCAATGGCCCGCGCGCGGCGGCTTCTTCGGTGCCGAATACGACGCCTTCCAGATGTACGACCCCAAGTTTCCCGTCCCGGATGTCAAAGCCCGCGTCGAGGACACACGTTTCGACCGCCGCATGGAAGGCCTCGCCGTCGTCGAGCAGGCCTTCGCTCGCGGACGCGAGACCAACATGGATCAAACCAAAACCCTGCACCAGATCTCCATGCAGCGTGCCCGGAACATGATGTCCTCAGATCAGCTCAAAGCCTTCAATGTCAGCGACGCTCCCGCCGCCGAACTCAACGCCTATGGCGACACCCCCTTCGGTCGCGGCTGCTTCGCCGCCGTCCGTCTGATCCAGGCCGGAGTGCGCTGCGTGGAGGTCACCCTCAATGGCTGGGACACCCACGCCAACAACCTCGAAGGCCAGGCCACCCAGGTCAAAATCCTCGACGCCGCCTACGCCTCCCTCATCCGCGACCTCAAAAAACAAGGCCTCCTCGAATCCACCATCGTCATCTGCGGCGGCGAATTCGGCCGCACTCCCAAGATCAACAACGTCGGCGGCCGCGACCACTGGCCCACCGGCTTCAGCATGCTCGTTTCCGGCGGCGGCTTCGCCGGCGGCCGAGTCATCGGCTCCACCGATCCGCAGGGCGAGAAAAAAGACCCCGAACACCCCGTCCTCGTCGAAGACCTCCACGCCACCGTCCAAAACCTCCTCGGCATCGACTACTCCAAAGAAGTCATGACCCCCGTCGGCCGCCCCATGGCCCTCAGCAAAGGCGAACCCCTCAAAGAACTCCAGGCCCACGCCTGAAGGACAAGCCTCAGACCGTAGGACGGGTGTGGCGACAGCCCGCCCGTCCACCAGCGCCCCCTTCACGCGCCCACCCACACCGCCTACCCAGCGCGAAGTGGTCCGCACTCTCCGAGTGCGGCTCAGCGCATGCTCACTCCCCCATCACCTTCGAACAGCTCAACGTCAGGCACGGCGGGATGCATCATTTCGAGTTCGCCGAATCCGTCTGCTGGCGCTCCATGATAAGCGGAACGCGCGTTGCCACGTTTTCGTTCCACTCGATTTGGAAGTTGAGTTTGGCAGTGTTCGCCCCCGAAACGGTGAAGCCGTGTCCGATGCCCGCAGTCATAAAAAACCGCTGCTCCACCCAGATGTCATATTTCGTATCCTCCGACCACGTCAGTTTCAGGCTGCTGCCAGACGGATGATGCATCACCGCCGTGTTTGAGGGCTGAATGTCCAGAACCAAGCCCTTGGCACCTTTCGCAACCAGCTTTTTAAAATCCTCAACCGTCTGAATACGATTCGTGAAGGTCTCTGGCACCGCTCGAATTGTGGGTTCCGTTTTTTCCCAATTAACCTTCCAAACACCGACCACATTGCGGGCGGCGCTCTCCCTGACGACGAAGAATGCCATCAGCGTCACCAACACGAGCGTTAAAATCGAAGCCTTCATAATGAGCGTGGTGAACCTGCCACGAATCAATCCGGCCCGCCAAGGCTTCGAAAAACTCTCTCCTCAATCTCACCTTCCAGCACTCTCAAACGGACTGCCTTCAATGATCTGCTTCTTCTGCTCCTCCGGCGTGGCAGCCGGATCAGGATTGAGCGTCATGATGTACGCCACCACGTCCCGCAGCATCTGCTCGTCTTCAATGAAGAGCGTCGTCATCTGCACCATCTTCGCCCCGTTCACATCGTTCTTCACCGCCCCGCGTTTGCCGGATTTGAATTTCTTGAGCTGCTCCTCCAGATACCATCCCTGACGCCCGATGAGTGGCGGACTGCCAAAGGTCATCTCTCCGCTGGCATTGTAGCGGTGGCATTCCATGCAGCGCTCCTGGAAAAGCTGCATTCCCGCCTGTGGATTTGTGTTGGCCATTTCCCGGTCCTTGCCCACTGGCACCTTGATGGGCATCTGCTCCACATGCGCCACCACCGCCTTGATCTGCTCAGGCTGCAGCGCCTTGGCGATCGCCGCCATCATGAATGACTGCGGATCAGCCGCATCATGCCCGCGACGGCCTTCTCTCAGATTCGCAAACTGTGTGTTCACATACCATGCAGGCATCCCGGCAATGGAAGGAGATTTGAGTTCAATCTTGCCCTCGCCAGAGGCCCCATGGCATTGCGCACACACCGTCTGGAAAATCGTTTTCCCATCCGTGGCCTGGGTTGTGATCACGGGTTCCGCGGCATGGCCCGCTCCGCAGAAGCCGAGGAGCATGAGTGTGATGTGATGGAACTTCATGGGTCAAAAAACGCCATAAGTTGCACCTGATTTACAACAATGCCGCCTGGAACCCGCGACGAGGCCTTCTTTGCCAAATCCGACACACCGCAGGACAATTTTGTCCCACACTTGCGCCGCCTCCCTGCCTGTGCCTTTCTCCCCCATGGCCCCATTTCCAGCGAATGTCGTCGATTTCACCCAGGCCCTCGTCCGCATCCCCTCGGTCAATCCCGATGGCGACCCCGGCACCGATGGCATCGGCGAAGAACAATGCGCCCGCTACATTGCCTCCTTCCTCCAGGCCTCCGGCGCTGAAGCAATCCTGGAGGAAGTCGAACCCGGCCGTCCCAACGTCATCGGACGCTTCCCCACGCATCCCAGCGCAAATGGAGGCAAGAAGCCCCGCATCCTCTTCGCCCCCCACACCGACACCGTCAGCGTCGGCGGCATGACCATCCCCCCTTTCGGCGGCGAACTCCGCGACGGTAAAATCTGGGGCCGAGGAGCCTCCGACACCAAGGGCCCCATGGCCTCCATGCTCTGGGCGCTCTACGAAATGCGCGACGAAATCCCCTCTCTGCCCGTCGAAGTACACTTCGTCGGCTTCATGTCCGAGGAGAGCGCACAGCTTGGTTCTCAACACTTTGCGAAGCATCACGGTCGCTACGATCTCGCCATCATCGGCGAGCCAACCAGCCTGAAGACCGTGTTTCGCCACAAAGGCTGTCTGTGGGCCGACATACACACCACCGGCGTGGCCGTGCATGGTGCCACACCCGAACTCGGCGTGAATGCGATCGTGAAGATGGCCGCCCTCGTCACGGCGCTCGACACGGAGTTCCGCGAGATCCTGTCCGAAGCTGCGGGTGAAGATGAATGGCTCGGCGCCAGCACGATCAATCTTGGGATGATCCAGGGTGGCACGCGCAGCAATATCGTGGCAGATTCTTGCAAACTGCGGGTGGACATACGCACCACGCCCGGATTGCAGCATGTAGGCGGCGCGCTGTTGCTGCTGACGGAGTTTGTGCAGCGCATGGATGCCACCGCGCATGTGACCGTTGCCAGCGAAGCCTTTCATCTCGATACCGATCCTTCGAACCCCTTTGTGCAGAAGCTGATTGCCGCCGGGGCCGGTTTGACCGGCGCGCCTTGGTTTTGCGATGCGGCTTTCTTGGCCGCTGCGGGCACCCCGGCTATTGCGATTGGCCCCGGCTCCATCGCTCAGGCTCATACCAAGGACGAGTTCATTGCCGTGAAGGATCTTGAGGACGGAGTGGCGTTTTTCCGGCAATTCCTGGCAAGTCTTGGCTGAGGGGCACAAAAAACCCGGGGCTCAGAGAACCCCGGGTTTGAAGATGCTGAAGGTTACGGCAGAGCTGTTTCGCCCATCAGGAAGCGGTCGCACTCGCGGGCGGCGCCACGGCCTTCGTTGAAGGCCCAGACGACGAGGGACTGGCCACGGCGGCAGTCACCGGCGGCGAAGACGCCGGGGATGCTGGTGGTGTATTTCTCGTGCTCGGCTTTCACGTTGCTGCGCGGGTCGCGCTCAATGTTGAGGGCGTCGAGAAGAGGCTGCTCAGGCCCGAGGAAGCCCATGGCGAGCAGAACGAGGTCTGCGGGGAGAACTTTCTCCGTACCGGCGACCTTCTGCGGCCCGAAGTTGCCCTTTTCGTCCTTCTTCCACTCGACATTGACGACGTGGACGGCTTTGACATTGCCATCGGCATCGCCTTCGAAGTGAGTGGCGGTGGTGAGATAGACGCGGGGATCGTCGCCGAACTTGGCGGCGGCCTCTTCCTGGCCGTAGTCCATCTTGTAGGTCTTGGGCCATTCGGGCCATGGATTGTTCGCGGCGCGCTTGAGAGGCGGCTTGGCCATGATTTCGAGCTGGGTGACGGTGGTGCAGCCGTGGCGCACGCTGGTGCCCACGCAGTCAGTGCCGGTGTCGCCGCCACCGATGATGACGACGTCTTTGCCGTCGGCGGTGATGAACTTGCCGCTCTTGTCGAGCACGGCCTTGGTGTTCGCCGTGAGGAAGTCCATGGCGAAGTGGATGCCCTTCAGTTCACGGCCTGGAATCGGCAGATCACGTGGTTTGGTGGCACCCGTGCAGATGACGACGGCGTCGAAATCCTTGAGGAGCTGCTCGGCGGTGATGTCGGTGCCCACGTTGACGTTGCACTTGAAGATGACACCGCTGTCTTCGAGCAGTTTCACACGACGGAGGACGACCTCGTTCTTGTCGAGCTTCATGTTGGGGATGCCATACATGAGCAGGCCGCCGGGGCGGTCGGCACGTTCGAGAACGGTGACGGTATGGCCGGCCCGATTGAGCTGGGCGGCAGCGCTGAGTCCGGCAGGACCTGAGCCGATGACAGCGATTTTTTTGCCGGTGCGCTTGTCTGGCACATCGGGTTTCACCCAGCCTTCTTCCCAGCCTTTGTCGATGATGCTGACTTCGATGTTTTTGATTGTGACCGGCGGTTCATTGATGCCGAGCACGCAGGAGCCTTCGCAAGGGGCAGGGCAGACGCGGCCGGTGAACTCGGGGAAGTTGTTCGTCTTGTGCAGACGATCGAGCGCCTCCTTCCACAAACCGCGGAAGATGAGATCATTCCATTCCGGGATGATGTTGTTGATCGGGCAGCCGCTGGCCATGCCGCTGATGAGGGTGCCGCTGTGGCAGAACGGAATGCCGCAGTCCATGCAGCGGGCGCCTTGATTCTTCAGGCGCTCCTCTGGCAGGTGCAGGTGGAACTCCTTCCAATCTTTGACACGCTCAAGCGGGTCGCGGTCTGCGGGGAGTTCGCGTTCGAATTCGATGAAGCCGGTTGGTTTTCCCATGGTCTCTTGTCTGTGAAAAGGTGATGTCTGTTGGTTTGTGACGCGTGATGTCGATGCTAGCTGCCGCCGATACGGGCGACGTCGCGGGCGTTGGCTTCAAAGGCGGCGTTGAGGGCGTCGTCGCCGGTGAGACCGTCGTCCTTGGCCTTCTTGATGGCCTGGAGCACCCGCTTGTAATCCTTGGGCATCACTTTGACAAACTTGGGCACCATCTGCTCCCAGAGGGCGAGAACCTTGAAGGCTTTCTGGCTCTTGGTGAGGTCGGCGTGCTTTTTGATGAGTTCGTAGAGGCTGTCGATCTCGGCTTTGTCCTCGAGTTTTTCGAGGCCGGCCATCTGCGTGTTGCAGCGGGTGGCGAAATCGCCCTCTTCATCCAGAACGTAGGCCTCACCACCGCTCATGCCTGCGGCGAAGTTGCGTCCGGTGGTGCCGAGCACGACCACGCGGCCGCCGGTCATGTATTCGCAGCCGTGGTCACCCACGCCTTCGACGACAGTATCGACACCCGAGTTGCGCACTGCGAAGCGTTCACCGGCCCTGCCGCGCAGGAAGAGCTCGCCGCTCGTCGCGCCATAGAGCGCGGTGTTGCCGGCGATGATGTTGTCTTCGGCGGCAAAGTCGGAACCTTCCGGCGGATAGATGATGATGCGGCCGCCGCTGAGGCCCTTGCCGATGTAATCGTTGCCGTCGCCTTCAAGTTCGAGGGTGACACCTTTTGGAACAAAGGCACCGAAGCTCTGACCGGCGGTGCCGTTGAACTTGATGTGCACGGTGTCGTCCGGCAGACCGTGCCAGTGGCGCTTGGTGATCTCGTTGCCGAGGATCGTGCCGACGGTGCGGTTGACGTTGCGGATGGCGACGGTGGCGGTGACTTTTTCACCCTTCTCGATGGCCGGTTTGCACAGGTCCAGGAGCGTGGTGATGTCGAGCGAGCGGTCGATGCCGTGATCCTGCACCTCGGTGCAGAAGCGTCCGACTTCGGGGCCGACGTCCGGCTGATAAAGCAGGTTGGACAGGTCAATGCCGCGAGCCTTCCAGTGATCGATGGCGTCGCGGGCCTCGAGGACTTCCGTACGGCCCACCATTTCCTGCAGCGTGCGGAAACCGAGCTTGGCCATGAGCTCTCGCACTTCCATGGCGATGAAGCGCATGAAGTTGGCGGCATGCTCAGGATCACCGCTGAACTTGGCGCGCAGCTGAGGATCCTGGGTGGCGACACCGACGGGGCAGGTGTTCAGATGGCAGACGCGCATCATGATGCAGCCCAGAGTGACGAGCGGAGCGGTGGCGAAGCCGAATTCCTCAGCGCCAAGCAAGGCGGCGATGATGACATCCCGGCCGGTTTTCATCTGGCCGTCCGCTTCGACGACGATACGGCTACGCAGATTGTTGAGGACGAGGGTCTGATGGGTTTCGGCGAGGCCGAGTTCCCATGGCAGGCCGGCGTGTTTCACGGAGGTCTGCGGGGAGGCACCGGTGCCGCCGTCGAAACCGGAGATGAGAACGACGTCGGAGTGAGCCTTGGCCACACCAGCGGCGATGGTGCCGACGCCGACTTCGGAGACGAGCTTCACGCTGACGCGTGCGGCACGGTTGGCGTTCTTCAAGTCGTGGATGAGCTGGGCCAGATCCTCGATGGAATAGATGTCATGATGCGGAGGTGGGGAGATGAGGCCGACACCCGGCGTGGAGCCACGCACCTTGGCGATCCAAGGATACACCTTCGTTCCAGGAAGCTGACCGCCTTCACCGGGCTTGGCGCCCTGGGCCATCTTGATCTGGATTTCGCGTGCCTGGGAAAGGTAGAGGCTGGTGACGCCGAAACGACCGGAAGCCACCTGCTTGATGGCGCTGTTCTTGGAGTCACCCTTCTCATTGGTCCAGGTGTAACGTGCTTCATCTTCGCCACCTTCTCCCGTGTTCGACTTGCCGCCGATACGGTTCATGGCGATGGCGAGCGCCTCGTGCGCTTCGCTGGAGATGGAGCCGTAGCTCATGGCGCCTGTCTTGAAGCGCTTCATGATGGACTCGACGGATTCGACTTCCTCAATCGGCACCGCTTTGCGTGCCTTGAAGTCCAGAAGACCGCGCAGGGTGTAGAACTGCTTCACCTGCGTGTTCACCAAGGCGGTGTACTGCTGGAAGGTTTCGTAGTTGCCGGTGCGGACAGCTTTCTGCAGGGTGTGGATGGTGAGCGGATTGAAGAGATGAGCCTCACCTTCCTTGCGCCACTGGTAATCACCGCCGACGTCGAGGGCGTGGACTTGGGAATCGCGCTCTGGGAAGCCGCGCAGATGGCGTTGGATGGCTTCTTCGGCGATGACCTTGATGTCGCTGCCTTCAATGCGGGTGGCGGTCCAGGTGAAGTATTTGTCCACCACGCTCTGGCTGAGACCGACGGCTTCAAAGATCTGCGCACCGCGATAGCTCTGCATCGTGGAGATGCCGATCTTCGAGGCGACCTTGATGACGCCCTTGGTGGCGGCCTTGATGAAATTGTACACCGCCGTCTTGTGGTCCACTTTGACCAGCAGGCCCTGACGGATCATGTCATCGAGCGTTTCGAAGGCGAGGTAAGGATTGATGGCTCCGCAGCCGTAACCGATGAGCGTGCAGAAGTGGTGAACTTCGCGGGGTTCGCCGGATTCCAGCACGAGATCGCACTGGGTGCGGGTGCCTTTGCGGATGAGGTGGTGATGCAGGCCGCCGACGGCAAGCAGGGCCGGGATGGCAGCCTTGTCAGCGCACACGCCACGGTCGGAAAGGATGAGGATGTTCCAGCCCTGGGTGACCAGTTCGTCGGCTTTGGCGCAGATCTTGGCCATGGCCTTCTCCAGACCGACTGCGCCCTCTTTGGGATCAAACAGGATGTTGATGGTGGCGGCTTTGAACTGGCCCTGGGCCACGCTCTTGAGCTTGGCCAGATCTTCATTGCTGAGGATCGGCGTCTTGAGTTCAATCAAGTGGCAGCTTTCAGGTGTCGGATCGAGCAGATTGCCTTCCGCACCGATGGTGGTGATCGGCGAAGTGACGATCTCTTCGCGGATACAGTCGATCGGCGGGTTGGTGACCTGGGCGAAGAGCTGTTTGAAGTAGTCGTAAAGCAGCTTGGATTTGTTGGAGAGAACGGCCAGAGGGATGTCGGTGCCCATGGAGCCGATGGCTTCCACGCCCTCTCTGCCCATGGGAACCATGAGCTTGCGAAGGTCTTCGAAGCTGTAACCGAAAGCCTGCTGGCGCTGCAGCATGGTTTCGTGGTCAGGCGGAGCTACTGGCTCACCGTCCTTGATGTCTGCCAGGTGCACGAGGTGCTTGTCCAGCCACTCGCGGTAGGGTTTGTCAGCGGCGATCTTCGCCTTGATCTCATCATCAGGAACGATGCGGCCTTCTTCCATGTTCACGATGAACATCTTGCCGGGCTGCAAACGGCCTTTGAGCTTCACATTGTCAGGAGCGATGGGCAGGACACCGGCTTCGGAAGCCATGATGACGAGGTCGTCCTTGGTGACGTAGTAACGCGAAGGGCGCAGGCCGTTGCGGTCAAGGGTTGCACCCATCATGGTGCCGTCCGTGAAGGCCACGGAAGCCGGGCCGTCCCAGGGTTCCATGAGGCAGGAATGGTACTCGTAGAACGCCTTGCGCTGGTCATCCATCGACTCGTGGCCGCTCCAGGGTTCAGGAATCATCATCATCATGGCATGTGGCAGCGAGCGGCCGCCCATGACGAGGAGTTCGAGCACGTTGTCGAACATGGCGGAGTCGGAGCCGCTTTCGTTGACGATGGGGAAGAGTTTTTTGACGTCCGGGAACAGCGGGCTGGCCAGCAGGGACTGACGGGCCTTCATCCAGCTGATGTTGCCACGCAGCGTGTTGATTTCGCCGTTGTGGGCGATGTAGCGGTAGGGATGCGAGCGCTCCCAGCTTGGGAAGGTGTTGGTGGAGAAGCGGGAGTGAACCAGCGCCAGGGCGGATTCCATGTCCGGGTCCTGCAGGTCCAGGAAATACTTGCCGACCTGCTCGGGCATGAGCATGCCTTTGTAAACAAGGGTCCGGGAGGACAGGCTGGAGCAGTACCAGAAGCTGTCTGCATCGGCTGTCCGAATGGCGGTCACGGCACGCTTGCGGATGATGTAGAGTTTGCGCTCGAAGGTCTGCTGATCCGGGCAGTTTTCGCCGCGCTGCACGAAGGCCATGCGCATGAAAGGCTCGCTGGCTTTCGCCGAGAGGCCGATCATGGAGTTGTCCACCGGCACATCGCGCCAGCCGAGCACTTTCTGACCTTCTTCCTCGGCCACTTTTTCAAAAGCACGTGCTGCAGCCGCACGCTCAGCTGCATCAGGAGAGCAGTAGGCCATGGCGACGCCGTATTGTCCTTCAGCCGGCAGGGTGAAACCCTCCTTGGCAGCGACCTTGCGCAGGAATTTGTCAGGCACCTGCATCAGGATGCCAGCACCATCGCCCGTGTTCTTCTCACTGCCCACCGCACCGCGGTGATCGAGGTTGATCAGGATGGTGAGACCCTGCTGCACGATGGAGTGAGAACGTTTGCCCTTCATCTGACAAATGAACCCGACGCCGCAGGCGTCGTGCTCGAATTGCGGATCATAAAGGCCTTGTTTCGGGGGGAGTCCGTGGTTTCTCATTTTTGCGTCAAAAGGGGGGCGGCATTTAGGCCATGCAAGGGAGTAAATCAACCAGCATTCTATCGGCCAAGATGGCGGCTATTTTAAACCCGGCCCATAATCAGGAGGGCTTCGCTGCTGTACGTGCTTCATCCGCCTTGCATCTGGTCGGCCGAACCGCTAAAAACAGCCCATGGTGCGTCTCACAATTCTCGGCAGCGGCAGTTCAGGGAACTGTGCTGTCATCTCCACGGAGCGGACCACGCTGCTCCTGGACGCCGGATTGAGCGCCAAGCAAATCTGCCTGCGTCTGGACGCCTGCGGCTTCTCGCTGGACATGCTGGACGGCATCCTGCTGACCCACGAGCACCAGGACCACACCGGGGGGATCGAGGTTTTGAGCCGGAAACGCCAGGTGCCGCTGTTTTGCACCGCCCTGACCCAGGAAACCCTGGCTGGCAGCCTCGGATTCCGCAAACCGCCCATTTGGCGGCTCATGACGACGGGGGCGGCTTTTGAGTTTCAGGATCTGCGGATCGAATCCTTCCCCGTCCCCCACGATGCGGTGGATCCGGTCGGGTTCGTGATTTCCGATGAAGAATCCCGCCTCGGGGTGCTCAGTGACGTCGGATTTGTGACCAATCTGATCAAGGACCGCCTCAGGAACTCCGACAGCCTCTTTATCGAGGCGAATTACGACACCCAACTGCTCGAAAACGACACCAAACGCCCCTGGTCCACGAAGCAGCGCATCAGTTCGCGCCATGGCCATCTTTCCAATGAACAGGCGGCCGAGCTGGTCCGGGAAGTGGCGCATCCTGGCCTGAGTCATGTGGTGCTGGGGCATTTGAGCGACGACTGCAATGACCCCGCCACCGCGGCCCGGCACATCCGGCAGGCGCTCGACGGCGCGGGAGCGACCGAGGCCCGGGTGCTTTGTGCGGAACGGCACAAGCCCACGCCGACCATCGAGGTCGTGCGCCGGCGCAGCAGCAGGGTCGTGAGTTTTTGTGTGGCGGCCTCGGCGGATTCCACCGGCCAATTGGCGCTCTTTTAATCCATGAAAAAGATCATTCTTCGCGGCCTGCTGGTTCTGGTTCTCATTGAGGGGCTGTGGCTGGCATGGTGGGTTTTTGGGCGCTCTCCGGAGGCGCAGGTGAGCGCCGCGCAGGCGAACCTGATCCAGGCGGTCGAAAAGCGTGACTGGAAGACCCTGGAGAGGCTGATCGCGCCCAATTATACGGATGCCTATGGACACAACCGTGACACGGCGATCCTGGATGGGCGCAAATATCTCAGCGGGTTCTTCACGCTGACCTTGAAGACGGACAAGACGACGATCCGGGCCACGAAAGGACAGGGGCTGGTGACCACGATGCTGCGACTCGAAGGCAATGGCGTGGGCTACAGCCAGATGATCTCAGGCTACGTGAATCAGTTCACTGAGCCGTGGGCATTCCATTGGAGCAATCCCGGCCGCTGGCCATGGAACTGGCAGGTGACCCTGATCCACCACGACCAGCTCGTCATCCCGCCTCACGAATAGCCCTGCCGTGCGGGCCTCATGGAACGCCGTGGCCTTTGGCGGCTTCCCAGAGGCCGTACCAGTCTTCGCGGTCCAGCCTGATGTCCGCCGCTTTGACCACGGCCTGGATGCGCTCCAGCTTATTGGTGCCGATGATCGGCAGCGGGCAGGAGGGATGGGCCATGATCCAGGCGTAGGCGAGCTGGTCGAGTGTGGCTCCGTTGTATTTGGCGGAAAGCTCTGCGGCTTTGGCGTGGAGACGGGCGGCGGCGGGATCGGTCTTGTCCATCAGGACACCTTTGGCCAGGGGGGACCATGCCATGGGCAGGATGCGGTGGCGCTGGCACTGGTCTGCCGTGCCGTCGTAAATCGGGTCCATGTGGAGGAGGCTGAACTCGACCTGATTGGTCACGAGGGGTTGGTCCATGCGTGAGTTCAGCAGCTCGAACTGATTCACATTGTAATTCGAAACGCCGGCGCTGCGGATTTTGCCGTCCTTGAGCAGTTTGTTCAGGCCTTCGGCGGTTTCGTCGGCGCTGGTGAGCCAGTCCGGACGGTGCACGAGCAGGAGGTCGATTTCGTCGATGCCCATGAAGCGCAGCGATTTTTCCGCGCTTTTGATGATGCGGGAGGCGGTGACGTTGTAGTGAGCTACTTTGCGGTCGGGATGAAATTCGCAGGGGATGTAGATGCCGCATTTGGTGACGATCTCGATCTTGCTGCGGAAGGCAGGGTCCAGCTTGAGCGCGCCGCCGATGGCTTCCTCGACCTTGTAAACGCCGTAGATTTCGGCAGTGTCGAGGGTGGTGATGCCCATTTCGGCACAGGCTTTGAAGCGGCTGAGCAGCGCCTGCGGGGTGCAGTTGGCCGGGTCTGACTCGTCGAGGATGCGCCAGGTGCCATAAACGAGGCGTGAGAACTCAGGGCCGTTGGGGGAGATTTTATGGCGGGTGATCATGGGTGGGCGATCTTTGCTGGCCTTGCCCCGTCCGACAAACAAAAAACGGCACCTCTTGCGAGATGCCGTTTTGAAAAATGGGTTGGATCGAACGAACCGCTTACTTCGTGAGGGCGCTGACCTTGACGGCGAGGCGGCTCTTCAGGCGGGAAGAGGTGTTCTTTTTGAGAACGTTGGTCTTGGCGGCCTTGTCGGTGGCGGAAGCGAATTCGCTGAGGGAAGCGGCTGCTGCTGCGGCGTCCTTCTTCTCAATGGCGGCGACCACCTTCTTGCGCAGGGTGCGGATGCGGCTTTTCACCGTCTGATTGTGAGCGGTGCGGACCGTCGTTTTGCGGATGTCTTTTTCTGCGGAGCGGATGTTGGCCATAAAAGGAGCGGGGGAAAGGGGCGACGAGAATAGGACGACAGCCCCCGCCTGTCAAATTGGAATCCTGTCTGTGCACAACTGGCAGGTTTTGCTTGGCTCCGGAGGGCAATTCCGGTAGAACCGCTGCATACCACCCATGATCGAAGTCGAAATCTACGCGCCCGGCCTCCGTTCTGAGTCCAATGTGATGCAACTCCGCAACCAGATGGACCATTTTCCCAAGGTCCGCTACAAGGTGGATGCCCGGCATGATCTGGTCTATTTCGAGATCGACAAGCCCGGCGACATCAGCCAGATGGAAATTCACCAGATCTTTGATGCCATTGATCTTCAGCCCCGCTTTGTCGGCCAGATTCCCGAGGAACTGCGCACGGGGCAGACCACCCGGCTGGCCTAAGCTCCGCCTGATTGCAGCCTCTGGGCCACCTGCTTCATGCGGCCCAGGACGTAGTACACGGTCTGGCTGCGCAGCCGGACCAGGTCTGCGCCGACGATGCGAGGCACAAAATTCTGCGGCACTGCCAGAACCTCTGAGAGCGTTGATCCATTCAGTCCCCGGCACAGGATGGTGGCCATGGCTTTGGTCAGCGTCTGCACCTTGGGCCCCAAGCTGATGGCAAAGTGAACGTGGTCGCCATGTGCGAGACGGGCGTGTATCCCGACGGTGTCGGTGCATTCGGCATCGTGGCGTACATCTTCAAGATCGAACGTTTCGCCGTCCTTAGGCGCGTGGGTGGCTGCGGCAGCCGCCAGGTCGATCAAATTCTCCCTGCGCTCGCCTTCCGGCAGCGATTCGAAAAAGGAGATGAGTTCGCCCAAGGCGGCGGGGTATTCGGCCATGGTCACTTCTTGGCAGGTTTGAGCGCCAAATCCACCACGGGCATGGCGATGAATTTCTGCCACTGCGCCTCGCTTTCGGCCTGTGAAGCAACGCCATCGTGCACCCAGAGGGCGTAGCGCACGCGCAACTTTTTCTCCTCGGTGACCTCCACGGGGGTGTCCAGGCTCAGGCAGCAGCCCATCCAGCCGTCGTTGCGCACATGGAAGGCAGTCGGGTTGTAAGGATTCATGGGGTGATTCATCAAGGTGATGCCGCCGAAGCCGTCCGCGTCATTGGTGATGCGCCCGCTGTAGTCGCACCAGCGCGCGGGTTTGCGGAAGATGGCTTCCTCATTGAGCTGCCCTTCGGAGTTCAGAATGCGGCCGCCGCCGTCATGCACGCCGATGCTCTTCGCCATACGCACCGCCACCAGTCCGAAGCCGGTGGCGCCAAAGGTTGTCGTCTTGCCCCTCGGGGGTGAAAACTCAAGGTCGATGATCATGAACCAGCTTTTGGCGCCATCGATGGGGCGGATTTCCGTGCGGCGAACTTCGGTCAGCTGAACTGACTTGTCTGCTTCGCTGATCCAGTGGTTCACCATGCGCATGGAGGCAAACTCGTCGGTGTCTTCGAAGCCTTCACGCGAGACCTCCACGTTAATGATGCGGCCCTGCTTCTTGGCGTAATCGCCCCAGAAATCGAGGCCGTTCACCATGTTGTGCGTGACCCACACGCTGTTGTGGTGGGAATGAGTCAGTGGATCATGCGGATGACCCATGCGTGTGAGGCTGACATCTTTGGAAGCCCGGATCGGGTGCCAGAATGGGCGCATGTCCTGAGGATCGAAATGCATGGCGGTCAGTTCACGCCCATCTAGCTGAAACGAGGTGATGTGATGCGGCAGCGGCACGGCCTGCACCCGTGGGATGGGTTTCGCTGTGGGCAGCTGTGCCAGGGCTGCCGTGGCAGAAATTAAAAATAGGATAGAGAGTTTCAGCATCTCTCCACAACGTTGCTCCAAGGGGCCCTTTTCCATTCTCAGTTCTTCCATTTCTCCGAGAACTCGCCAGACTTCCTGCTCCACCCACCCATGAAGCACATCCTTCTCTCACTCCTCCTCGCCACCGCATCCTTTGCGGCAACGATTCCCGAAGCTGCCAAAGTCGGCCAGTTCTATGCTGGCTGTCAGGCCTACAGCTTCCGCATGTACAATGTGTTTGAAGCCATCGACAAGACCGCGCAGTGCGGCGGCAAGACCATCGAGTTTTACCCTGGGCAGAAGTTTTCCACCGCCAAGCCGGATGCGAAGTGGGACCACAATGCCACGCCGGAAATGATCGACGAAGTCATGAAGCACCTGGAAGCCAAAGGCCTGACCGCCGTGGGCTATGGTGTGGTCAAGCTTGGCCAGGATGACGCTTCCAACCGCAAGATTTTTGAGTTCTGCAAGAAGCTGGGCATTGGTGTGATCGTCACGGAGCCCGATGTGACCGCGCTCGACAAGATCGAAGCGCTTGTGAAGGAATTCGACATGAAGATGGCGATTCACAACCATCCCAAGCGTCCGCTGGACCGCGCCTACATGTTCTGGGACCCGAACTACGTGCTCGATCTCGTCAAAAACCGCGACCCGCGCATGGGTTCCTGTGCGGACGTGGGCCACTGGGTGCGCAGCGGGCTGAATCCCGTGGATTGCATCAAGATTCTCAAGGGCCGCATCTTTGACAGCCACATGAAGGACCTCACGGCCTTCGGTGACGTCAAAGCTTATGACCTTCCTTTTGGCACCGGCAAGAGCGACATTCCTGCCATCCTCGCGGAATACGCCGCCCAGGGCTATCCCGGCCCCCTTCACTGCGAATATGAGCACAACTGGGAGACCAGCGTGCCTGAAATCACCCAGTGCATGGACTTCGTGCGCAACTGGAAGCCTGCGAAGTAAGTCAGACGAACTTTCTGAGAAGCAGGGGACTGTGGTCCCCTGCTTTTTTTGTGCCTATTTGGTCTCGCCCATCAGCTGCTTGACCGTCGGCTCAATGGCCTCGGCCCAGATGCGGTAGCCTTTTTCGTTGGGGTGGAGGAAGTCGGGCATGATGTCTTTTGTGATCACACCTTCGGGGGGGAGGAACTTCGGGCCGATGTCGAGGAAGGTGACGTTGTGGGTGCCGTTGAGCTTGGCGATGATGCTGTTGATTTCGGCGATCTTCTCGCGCTGAGGGTTGGGCTTTTCGCCGCGAGGGAAGATGCCCAGCAGGAGGATTTTGGACTGCGGCAGGCGCTTGGTGAACTCATAAACGATGGCTTCGATGCCCGCAGCGATGTCGGGTGCGGAGCAGGTGCCCGTGTTATTGGTGCCGATCATCATGACGACGAGCTTGGGTGCGATGCCGTCGATGGCACCATGCTGGAGGCGCCAGAGGACGTTTTCTGTTTTGTCCCAGCCGAAGCCGAGGTTTCCTGCATTGCGTGGAGCGTAAAATTCGCCCCAGGTCTGCTGTCCGCGTAGTGCGTAGCTGTCGAATTGTTCGCCGCCGAAGAAGTGAGTGATGGAGTCGCCAATGAAGAGAATCTGCGGCTGGGTTTTTTTCACGGCGGCGCTGGTGAGTTCGTGGCGCTTGGCCCAGTCGTAGCTTGGCCAGCTGCGGTCTTGAGTCACGGGGACCACGGTGCTAGGCAGCGGTTTGTGGCCGGGCAGCGGTTCAAAGGTGGTCTGCCCGGCTTCACTCATGGTTTTGCGGTCTTTGGCAAAGGTCCGTGCTTTCAGTGTGCCGCCGGAGGCGAGATCGATGGGAGCGAGATAGGGGTTTGATTTCGCGATGGGATCTGCGCCGTCGAGTGTGTAGAGGATCGTGGTGTCCGGCGTGGTGCTTTCCAGCGTCACCATGCCGTTTGAATCGCGCTGGATGGTGGGTGGTGCGAGCTGCAGTGCGGTCTGGGCGCAGAGCTGGGTGCTGAAAAGAAGCAGGGAGAGAAGCAGGTGTTTGCTCATAGAAGGGTGAGGCTAACAAGAATGCCGCGTGCTGTCCATGCGAGCGTGCGGATCCAGTTGGTGAGGATGAGGCGGCGGATGAGAGGGGCATCGAAACCGCGCCCGAGCCGGGTGTGAATGGGGGCCTGAAACACCGCTGTGGTGAGCCAGATGATGGGGATGAGGCCCGTGCTGATGATGAATGGCTGTGCCTGCCGTCCCTCATAAAGCAGCCATGCGGCGGTGGCGGCCTCCACGAACAACAGAGGCGCGATGATGAGGCCGATGCGGAAGCAGTGGGCGAAGTGATAGTCGCGAAACTCCGCCGGGGCCACACGCCGGAACTGTGGATAGACCAGGATCTGCAAAACCCAGATCAGACCGACCAGCATCCAGGTGACGGCGAGGTGGAGCGAGAAGAGCCGGGTCATCGCGCTCAGGGATGAATTGATCCGACGTCTGCGGCTTGATGCAGATTTTGCATTTCAGCATCGCTCAGGGCGCGGTTGAACACTGCGAGGCCGCCGAATTTGCCAATCGTGGCCTCTCCAGTCATCGAGCCCACGGCCATGCGCGCGCCGACGGTGAAGTCAGACGGGGCGATCTTGGTCTTTGCGTGCAAGGCGGGATCGTATTTGAAGATGCCGCGGCCATGGTAGTAAGGGTTCATGCCGCGGTCTTTGCCGTCGGGGCCTTCCTTGATGAAGTAGGGATCGTTGCGCTTGTCTTTCACGGCATCCAGCGTGCGTGCGTCGAGCACGCCGTTGATGTAGGCGCGGATGTATTTCGAGTCGTAGGTGAAGGCCAGTGTGCACCACTGCTCTTCGGGGACTTCGAGCTTGGTGGCGGCGTAGTCGGCGCACCAGGGGAACTTGGTGCCGTCGGCACGCATGGTCACGCCGCCTTCGCTGCTGATGTGGGGCACGAGATTGCGCGGGCCGCCGTAGGTGGGCATGTTCATGAGCAGCGCGTATTGACGAGTGCCAGTGTCGTCGTTCGCGCCTTTGCCCTCGCTCCACATGCCGGCGATGGTGCGGCTCTTCTTGAGATCTACGATGCGCACGACGGCGAAGAGCGACACCTGCGCATCTTTGCCAGAGATGTTGAGATCACCGGTCTCGTGGTGCTTGATTTCAAAATACTGATGGCCGTTCAAATCTGCCGAGTAGCCGGAGAACGGCCCGCCTGCCACGCGCGTGATGGGGCCGTTCACCTCGCTGAGCGGGTGTTTTTCGGGTGTGCTCAGTGAGGCGCGTTTCTGTCCCGCTTCCTCTCCGAAGGTCCAGAAGCCGACGAGGCCGGGTGTTTTTTCGATGACGGTGGCATCACCGGCAAAGGATGATGAAACAGCAAGGGCGAGTGCGGGCAGGAATCGGAACAGAGTGCGCATGGAATAGGAAAAGGATGGCAGGCACACCAAGGTTTGGGAAGGATGTTTTTGGACAGTAAAAAGAGGGAACGGACGTAGTTGCCTGTGCCCATGTCTTTTCACCCTGTCGCATTTTGTCGTGCCCTTACCCGCGTCTTGAGCTGCGGCGTATTGGCACTTCTGCCCACTGCGGTGCGGGCGGTGGATTATGAAAAAGAGATCAAGCCGCTGCTGAAGGAGCGCTGCTATGCCTGCCATGGGGCTCTGAAGCAAAAGGCAGGCCTGAGGCTGGACACTGCCACGGCCATGCGCAAGGGCGGGGACAATGGCGATATTTTATCCGGTAATCCTGGGCTGCTGCTGGAGCGTGTGACGACTGCTGACAAGGATGACCGCATGCCGCCGGAGGGGGAGGGCTCCATGTTCACCGCGGAGCAGGTGGCCAAGCTGCAGGCCTGGATGGCTGGCGGTGCTCCGGTTCCTGCGCAGGAAAAGCCTGAAGATGATCCGCGTGCGCACTGGGCCTACCAGCCGCCCCAATCATCCGGCCATTCCATGGATGCGCTGCTGGCGGCCCGCCTCGCGGCAAAGGGATTGAAGCCGCAGCCGGAGGCCGCGCCGGAGCTTTGGCTGCGCCGCGTTTATCTGGATCTTATCGGCCTGCCTCCCACGCCCGCGCAGATCCATTCCTTTTTGAAGGATACTTCGGCCCCTGCGCGCTTGCGGCTGGTTGATCAACTCCTGAGCACACCTCAATACGGCGAGCGCTGGGCCCGCCACTTCATGGACATCTGGCGCTACTGCGACTGGTATGGGCTGGGCGCCCAGCTCCGACACAGCCAGAAGCACCTCTGGCACTGGCGCGACTGGATTGTGGAATCGCTCAATGCCGACAAGGGCTACGACCAGATGATTGTGCAGATGCTGGCTGCGGATGAACTCGCACCGCAGGACCGCGACAATCTGCGCGCCACCGGCTTCCTGGCCCGCAGCTACTACCTTTTCAACCGCACCACCTGGCTGGACGAGACCATCGAGCACACCTGTCGCGCCTTTCTGGGGCTGACGATGCAGTGCGTGAAATGTCACGACCATAAGTATGATCCCATCGAGCAGACGGACTACTACCGCATGCGCGCCATCTTTGAGCCGCTGCATGTGCGTCTTGATCCATGGGAAGGGGAATCTGATTTCGAGAAGAACGGTCTGCCGCGCGTTTATGACCTGCACCTCGATCAGCTGACCTACCGACATGTGCGCGGCGACGAAAAGAATGAGGACAAGTCTCGGCCTATGCCGCCCGGGGTGCCGCGCGTGCTGGAGTTTGCGTCGTTTGAGCCCAAGGCGGTGAAGCTGCCACCAGCGTCGTCGCGTCCGGTGCTGCTGCCGTTTGTGCTGAAGGATCATCTCGCAGCGGCGGATCAGCAGCTCGCCCAAGCGCAGAAGTCCGGGGATGCGGGAGCCGTGAAACTGGCGGGCCTCCGGCTGGCCATGATTCAGGCGGTGTATGCCGCTGATCTTGCCAAGGGTGACAAGGCCATCGCGCAGGCGGCGGCGCTGGCCGAGGCGCGTTATGGCGAAGCCAAGGCTGAGGACGATCTTGCCAAGGCAGAGGCCTCGCCCAAGGCCAAGGATGCTGACAAGAAGATCAAAACGGCGCGGGAGGCGCTGGAGAAAGCCCGGACGAAAATGTCCACGCCGGGCGATGCATACACCTCGCTGACTGCGAGTTTCAAAGCGCAGGAAGGACCGGCGGAGAATGGCAATGCCAAGGTGCAAACTTATCCCGAAACCAGCACGGGCCGCAGGCTGGCGCTGGCCCAATGGATCGCCGACAAGCGCAATCCGCTCACCGCGCGCGTGCTGGTGAATCACGTGTGGGCGCGGCATTTTGGCGTGCCATTGGTCGTGGATGTGGGCGACTTTGGCCGTCGCGCCACAGCTCCGCTGCATCAGGATGTGCTGGACAGTTTGACAACGGGCTTCATGGAGAACGGCTGGAGCATGAAGTGGCTGCATCGCACCTTGGTGCTGTCGGATTTGTATCGGCGCAGTTCCTCCAATGCGGGCGCTGATCCCCAGACTCTCGCCGCAGATCCTGACAATCACTTTCTGTGGCGCATGAACCCGCGCCGCATGGAAAGCCAGCTCGTGCGCGACAGCCTGCTGCATCTCTCTGGTCGGCTGGATCTCACTCTGGGCGGGCCAAGTCTGGATCCTGCCAAGGCCGAGACCAGTCTGCGGCGTTCGTTGTATTTCATCCAGAACGCCGATGTGGAGCACCGCTTCCTGGCCGTCTTTGACAACAGCAACGTGCTGGAGTGCTACCGCCGTAATGAAAGCGTGGTGCCGCAGCAGGCGCTGGCGCTGACAAACAGCGGGCTGAGCCGTGAGTGTGCGAACGCGCTGGCCGCTTCGCTGAGCAAGCTCGATGCGCCCGCTTTTATCGACCAGTCGTTCCTTGCCATCCTGGGGCGCGTGCCGCTGGAGGCCGAGCGAAAGGCCAGCCTCGAAGGCTTCCGCGCCTTGAACGAGGACCGCAGTCTGTTTCTTCAGGCTCTCATCAACCATAACGACTTTGTCACCCTGCGATGATTCCGCGCCTTCCACCCACGCCTTTTCTGCGCCGCGACATCCTCGGCGGACTCGGCAGCATTGCTGTCGCATCCATGCTCAGGGCGGAGGAGGCGTGGCTGCCGCCTGATGGTCTGCCGATGATCCCCCAGCGGGCCAAGCGGGTGATCTGGCTTTTCATGCGCGGCGGGGTGAGCCACATGGAGAGCTTTGATCCGAAGCCCATGCTCACGAAGTATGCGGGCAAGAGCATTGGCGAGACACCTTACAAGGAGGTACAGAATCCTGAGAAGCTCAAGAAGGTGCGCGTGGTGGTGGTGAACGATGCGAACGGCCAGCAGCGCAATGTCATCTATCCACTGCAGACGGGCCACAAGCGCTACGGGCAGTGCGGGGTGGAGATCAGTGACTGGTTTCCGAACATCGGCTCATGCGCGGACGAGATCGCCTTTATCCGCAGCATGTGGACGACGGATGACAACCATGGGGCGCAAGTGCAGTTTCACAGTGGCAGGCACATGCTGGAGCCGCGTGTGCCGACGCTTGGCGCCTGGGTGACCTATGGCCTCGGGTCCATGACGGACAATCTGCCTTCGTTCATCAACATGGGGCCGCGTTTTTTTGATGTGCGGGACGGCCACTATCTCGGCCCCGCCTATGACGCGGTGAACTTGAAGGTGGATCCGAAGAACCCGCTCACCTATGCCGCGCCGGAATTTCAGATCGGCAGGACGCAGCAGGAGGCCCAGTTTGATCTCATTCACCGGCTTAATGGACTGAATGCGGAGCAGTATCCTGGAGACAAGACGCTCGCCGCGCGCATGAAGAGCTATCAACTGGCCTTCAACATGCAGACCGCCGTGCCGGAGACGATGAACCTCGACGCTGAAAGCGAGGAGACGAAAAAACTGTATGGCATGGATGACAAGGTGGCGGAGCCGTTTGCCCGGCAGCTCATGGTGGCGCGCCGTCTCGCGGAGCGTGGTGTGCGCTTCATCCAGCTCCAGCATGGCGATGGCGCGGCTGGCGCGTGGGATTCGCATTCCGGGCTGAAGAAGAACCATAGCAGTCTGGCGCAGCAGGTGGACAAGCCCATCTCCGGCCTGCTGAAGGATCTGAAACAGCGCGGGATGCTGGATGACACGCTCGTCGTCTTTGCCACTGAATTTGGCCGCACGCCGGGCTCCCAGGGCAGTGATGGCCGCGATCATCATCCGTACGGTTTCAGTGTGTGGATGGCTGGCGGGGGCATCAAGGGCGGCACGATCCACGGCGGCACCGATGAACTCGGCTTTCACCCGGTGGAGCACCCGCACTATGTGACGGATGTGCATGCCACGATCCTGCATCTGCTTGGACTGGATCCACACCGTCTGGAGATCCCGGGCCGCAAGCGGCTGGAGCGGGATTTCGGCAAGGTGATTCCGCAGATCCTGGCGTGAGAAAAAAATATCATTTGCCGATTTAATGGACGGGTGTCCAATATATCGACATAACCAACCATCATGAAAGCACTCGTCAAGGCACGGTCTGAACGCGGTCTCTGGCTCCAGGATGTCCCGGAGCCGCAAGTGGGCATCAATGATGTCCTCATCAAGGTCCGCAAAACGGGCATTTGCGGTACGGACCTGCACATCTACAAATGGGACGCCTGGGCGCAGAAGACGATTCCGGTGCCGATGGTGGTGGGACATGAGTTTGTGGGAGAGGTCGTTTCTGTGGGATCCAATGTGAATGATTTCCATCCCGGCGAGATCGTCAGCGCTGAGGGGCATGTGGTGTGCGGGCGCTGCCGCAACTGCCTCGCGGGGCGGCGTCACCTTTGCAAAGACACCGTCGGCATCGGCGTGAACCGCACCGGGGCCTTTGCCGAATACATCAGCGTACCGATGACGAACGTCTGGCATCATCGGGAAGGGGTGGATGAGGAAGTCGCGAGCATCTTTGACCCCTTTGGCAATGCTGTGCACACGGCGCTGGCGTTTGAATGCCTTGGCGAGGATGTGCTCATCACGGGGGCCGGTCCCATTGGCATCATGGCGATCCCAGTTGTGAAACATGCCGGAGCACGACATGTGGTCATCACGGATGTGAACGAATACCGCCTCGATCTGGCCCGCCAGATGGGGGCGACGCGTGCGGTGAATGTGGCGACCGAGAAGATCGAAGATGTGCAAAAGCAGCTCGGCATGAAGGAGGGCTTTGATGTGGGCCTCGAAATGAGCGGTAATGCCGTCGCCTTCCGCAGCCTGATCGACAACATGTGCCATGGCGGCAAGATCGCCATGCTGGGCATTCCCAGCGAGCAGATCGCCATCGACTGGAACAAGGTGATCTTCAACATGCTCACGATCCACGGCATCTATGGCCGTGAGATGTACGAGACCTGGTATCAAATGAGCGTCATGCTTGAAAGCGGTCTCAACATCAAGCCGGTGATCACTCACCGCTTCCACTACACGGAGTTCGAAAAAGGATTCGCCGCCATGGAGTCTGGCAACTGTGGCAAAGTGGTGCTGGACTGGTCCACGTAAGGTTACCGCGCTTGCTATCATCTCAAAGTTCCTTTAGGAGGTGACTAAAGGATGAAGGCGAAACCCAATGCTTCTCAAAGAGTCGGTGCGGCGGCCGAGTCTCCGGTGCGTCGTTACTTCAAGGAAGTGCGATTTCGGCAGATTCGGGCGCTGGTGGAGCTGTCCCGTCAGGGCAGCTTTGCAGCGACTGCGGCGGCGATGAATCTGGCCGTGCCTTCTGTGTGGCAGCAAATTCGATCCTTGGAGGATGAATACGGCGTGCAGTTTGTCGTGGCGGAAGGCTCCAAGGTGTCACTCACAGACGATGGTCGTGCGTTGGTGGATCTGGCCGCGCCGTTGGTCGAATCCTTTGACGGGTTGCGGGCCATGTTTGAGGATCAGCGCAGCACCGCCGCACGTACGCTGACGGTCGTGGCGCCGTCTGCCATGCTCACCGGGGCGCTGCGGCGGCCCATCATCCTGTATCGTCAGCACCATCCTAATGTGAAGCTGGTGCTGCTGGACCGCCCCTCCTACCTGGCGAGGCGGGTGATCCAGCAGGAGGAGGCAGACCTGGCCATCATGGGCATGGCGACAGGGGACGAGGTGATGCCGCAGTTTCAGTATCAGCCGCTGGCGCGCTATGCCTTTTACCTCATGTGTCCGGCGGATCATGCGCTGGCGCGAGTGAAACAACTGACGCTCGCCGGAATTGTCAGCCAGCCATTGGTGCTGGCGCCGCAGGAAAGCAGCTCCCACCGGCAGATTCGTCAGGTGTTCGCCCAGGCAGGACTGGCGGATCGCATGAATGTGACCATGACGGCCACGAATCGGGCACTGCTGCTGAACTACGTCGCCATCGGGTTTGGCATCGCCATCGGCACCAGCGCGGCAAGCATCAAACCGCCGAAGCGTGGTGCCGGAGAGGCGGAGGTCGTGGTTCGCGAAGCTGAGGCGCTCTTTGGCCATGAGGAAGTCTTTCTGGTGCAGCGCAAAGGCCGTTTTGAGCCCTCGCATGTGCGAGCCTTTCGTGAGCTGGTGCTGAAGGCGTTTTGAGCTGCGGTGCGGCGGAACGAGGTGTGAGCTGGCGGGAATTCAGGGTGTGATCTGTTTCGCGGCGGGCGTATTCATCTGTGCAGATGCGTGTCTCGCTGGAAATTCCGTATTGCCAAAATACAGGACATGTGTCCAATATATCGACAGTCATGAATCCGACCTTTGCCGCACACCTCACTGCGCAGCTCGATGCCATCCGCGCTGCGGGCACGTACAAACGAGAGCGCGTGCTCTCCACGCCGCAGGGCACGCTGGTGCGCGCCAATGGCGGGGGCGCGGTGCTGAACATGTGCGCGAACAACTACCTCGGCCTGGCGCAGCATCCGCAGGTGCGGCAGGCGGCGCATGAGGCGCTGGAGCAGTGGGGGTATGGGCTGGCCAGCGTGCGCTTCATCTGCGGCACGCAGGGGGTGCACAAGGAGCTGGAGGCCTCATTGTCGGATTTCCTCGGCACGGAGGACACCATTCTCTACAGCTCCTGCTTCGATGCGAACGGCGGTCTGTTTGAGACGATCCTAGGGCCGGAGGACGCGATCATCAGCGACGAGCTCAACCATGCGTCCATCATCGACGGGGTGCGTTTGTGCAAGGCGCAGCGCTACCGCTACAAAAACTGCGACATGGCGGATCTTGAGGCGCAGTTGATCGCGGCGGATGAAAAGGGTGCGCGGTTCAAGCTGATCGCCACCGATGGCGTGTTCTCGATGGACGGTTTCATCGCTCCGCTGAAGGCCATCTGTGATCTGGCGGACAAATACCACGCGCTGGTGATGGTGGATGACTCTCATGCCGTGGGATTCATGGGCAAAACGGGCCGGGGCACGCATGAGCGCTGCGATGTGATGGGCCGCGTTGACATTCTCACCGGCACGCTGGGCAAAGCGCTGGGCGGCGCCAGTGGCGGCTACACGAGCGGGCGGAGGGAAATCATTGAGCTGCTGCGGCAGCGTTCGCGGCCTTATCTGTTCTCCAACACGCTCTGCCCGAGCATCGCGGGTGCTTCCATCGCGGCGCTGAATCTGCTGAAGCAGTCCACGGAACTGCGCGACACGCTGGAGGCCAACACGCGCTTCTTTCGAGAACAGATGACGGCCGCAGGTTTTAGCATCGTGCCTGGGGAGCACCCCATCGTGCCCGTGATGCTGGGCGATGCGGCGCTGGCGGCGAGATTTGCGGATGCGATGCTGGAGCGCGGTGTTTATGTCATCGGCTTCAGTTACCCGGTGGTGCCGCAGGGGAAGGCGCGCATCCGCACACAGATCAGCGCTGCTCATACGCGGGCGGATCTGGAGCACGCGGTGAAAGCCTTTGTTGCGGTCAAAGAGCTTCTGGGTGTCTAACCCGTCAAAGCCATGAATGCGGAACTCATCGACAGCGCGGTTGACCTGGCCCGTCGGTTGCAACTGCGCGCCACGGAGCTGCAGACGCCTGCTGAAAGACGCCAGCAGGCGGAGCTGGACCGCATGCTGCAGACGCCGAGTGACAAGGCGACGCTGGTGCAGCTTACGGATCAGGCGTTTCGACCGAAGTCGGTCGCGCGCGTGGCGGATCAGTTCACACACATTTTGGATGTGCAGGGCGTGCCGCGCTTTTTCAGCCCGATTGACCGGGCGATGCTGCGTGGGTTTCAGACCTTCGGCGGCTGGCTGCCGGGGGCCTCGGTGCCGATGGTGAAGGAGCACATGCAGCATGAGACGGCCAACGTCATCCTGCCTGCGGAGCCGGAGGTGCTGGCGGAGCATCTGCGCCAGCGCACCGAACAGGGCGTGCGCATGAATGTGAATTTTCTTGGAGAGGCGATCCTCAGCGAGGCGGAGGCGCAACGCAGGCTCACGCTGTATCTTGAAGCGATGCAGCACCCGGAGACGGAGGTGTTTTCGGTGAAGATTTCAACGCTTTACTCGCAGATGTCGCCGATGGCGCGTGAGCATACGATTGCGGTGTTGAGCGACCGGCTGGAGCGACTCTACCGCAGCGCTGCGCGAGCGACTTTCACACGCCGCGACGGCATGCGGGTGCCGAAGTTCATCTACCTCGACATGGAGGAGTATCGCGACCTCAGCCTCACGTGCGAAGTTTTCATGCGCACGCTGGATCGGCGGGGCTTGGAGCAGGTGAGCGCGGGCATCGTGCTGCAGGCTTACATTCCTGACTCCTTTCTCTGGCAGCAGCGGCTGCATGCGTGGGCGCGTGAACGTGTTTCCAAAGGAGGTGCTGGCATCACCATGCGCATTGTGAAGGGGGCGAACATGGAGATGGAGCGCTTTGAGGCGGCGGTCAAAGGCTGGCCGCAGGCGCCCTATGAGACGAAGACGGACACGGACGCGAACTACAAGCGCATGCTGCATGAGGGCTTTCGCGCTGAAAATTTGAAGGCGGTGAAGCTGGGGGTCGCTTCGCACAATCTGTTTGATGTTGCTTATGCGCTCACGCTTGCGCGGGCAAGGAATGCGATGGACCGCGTGCAGTTCGAGATGCTTGAGGGCATGGCCAATCATCAGCGGCGCGCGTTGTTTGAAGAGGCTCCGCATCTGCTGCTGTACGCGCCGGTGTGTCACAAGAAGCACTTTCTCAGTGCCATCGGCTACCTCATCCGTCGGCTCGATGAGAATACAGGGCCGGAGAATTTTTTGAGGCATACGTTCAAGCTCGTGCCGGGCAGCGAGGACTGGCGTCAGCTGGAGCAGGGGTTTCGTGCTGCATTCACTCGGCTGGAAACCCTGAGTGCGTCGCCGCGTCGCACTCAGGACCGACGGCATGAGGTGGCTGCCGTCAGCAGGGCTGATGCTTTTGTCAATGAACCCGACACCGACTGGTCGCTGCCGCATCATGCCGAGTGGGCGCAGGGGATCGTCACCACATGGGAGCAGCGTCGCGGCGAAGTGTCGCTGGTGATTGATGGCAGCGAGATCATCGGAGAACGCCGCACGCGTGATTGTCTCGATCCATCGCGGCCGGGCGTCGTCGTGGGGCGTTATCGGCAGGCCGGTGGCGAGGACATTGCGCGGGCAGTCGAATGTGCGGCGCGGGATGAGGATGGCTGGCGTGCCTTGTCCGCCCGGCAGCGTCAGGAGATCATGCGGCAGGTGGCAAACGAGCTGCGCCAGGCGCGCGCCGATCTGATGGGCGCGGCGCTGGCCAATTGCGGAAAGACACTTGCGGAGTCTGATCCTGAAGTGAGCGAGGCAGTCGATTTCGTCGAGTTCTACGCAGGCAGCGCGCGCACGTTTTTTGAGCTGCCAAATGTCAGCGCGTCGGGCAAAGGCGTGGTGGTCGTTGTTTCGCCGTGGAATTTTCCCATCGCGATTCCGTGCGGAGGGATTGCTGCGGCATTGGCGGCGGGAAACACAGTGATTTTGAAACCTGCCTCCGATGCCGTGCTGCCCGCGTGGGAACTGTGCCAGTGCTTCTGGCGTGGCGGTGTGTCGAAGAAGACGCTGCAGTTTGTGCCGTGCTCTGGAGGACAGGAGGGGGCGCAGCTTGTGCAGCATCCACAGGTGAATACGGTCATCCTGACCGGCGGCACCGAAACCGCGCTGGCCATGCTGCGTGCGAAGCCATCGCTGCCGTTGAGCGCCGAGACCGGGGGCAAGAACGCCACCATTGTCACGGCGATGGCCGACCGCGATCTCGCGATCAAAAATGTGCTGCATTCGGCCTTCAGTCACGCGGGGCAGAAATGCTCTGCCACCTCGCTGCTTCTGCTGGAGGCCGAGGTCTATGATGATCCTGAGTTCAAACGCTCGCTGGTCGAGGCGTCGCAGAGCATCATAGTCGGGTCCGCCTGGGAGATGCCCACCAAAATGGGGCCGCTGATCCGGCCACCGTCAGGGGATCTTGCGAACGCATTGCTCACGCTCGAAGCCGGCGAATCATGGGCGCTGATGCCGGGCAAGCATGAAGGCAACGAATGCTTGTGGTCCCCAGGCATTAAGTGGGGCGTGCGGCCGGGATCTTACACGCACATGACCGAGTTTTTCGGCCCCGTGCTTGGGGTGATGCGCTTCGAGAAACTGCCTGAGGCCATCGCTTTGGTGAATCAAACGGGATATGGCCTGACCAGTGGACTGGAGAGTCTGGATGACCGCGAGCAGGCGGAATGGAAGGATGGCATTCGCGCTGGAAATCTCTACATCAACCGCGGCACCACGGGTGCGATAGTACTGCGGCAGCCTTTTGGAGGCATGGGTAAAAGCGCCTTTGGTCCTGGTCTCAAGGCGGGCGGGCCGAATTACGTGGCGCAGTTCATGAAGTTTGCGGAGACTGTCCCCGCTGCTGTGGCAACGTCAGCCGGGCGGGATTCCGCGCTGGATCTGTTGCTTGGCAAGCTGGACGACTGGAACAAGGCGGGAGAGGAATCTTGGGGAAAGCTGAAGCATGCGATATCGAGCTACGAGCAGGCGTGGAAGTCTGAGTTTACAGTCCAACACGACTCTTTCAGGCTGATCGGGCAGGACAATCACCGCCGATATCTGCCGGTGCGCGACATTCGCATCCGGGTGGTCGCAGGAGATTCTCCATTCGATGTTTTTGCACGTGTCATCGCCGCCCGAATGACAGGGTGCCGGACGACGGTAAGCATTGATCCTGGAGTTGACCATCGTTCTTTGGAGCGCGCCTATGAAGCATCTCATGAGTGGCTCGGTCCGCTGGAGTTTTTGGAGGAATCGGATGAACATCTAGCGGCGGCTGTTCGTGGGCGGCAATGTGATCGCGTGCGTTACGCTGCCGCAGACCGCGTTCCTGAAGCTGTCCGCCGTGCTGCGGCGGAGGCGTCTGTGTTCATCGCCGATGCTCCGGTGCTGGCTGAAGCCCGCGTGGAGCTGTTGTGGTATGTGCAGGAGCAGAGTGTGAGCTTTGACTATCACCGCTATGGGAATCTGGGCACGAGAGCGGGGGAGGTGCGCGCTCCGCTGGTTGCGCCGGAGAAAAACATGGACTGAATGACCACATGGACACGCTTTCTGCCACCTTGCTGCTGATCACCATCATGGACCCGCTGGGGAATGTGGCCACGTTTGTGTCCGGCCTGCGCCCGGTACCGCCGGAGCGGCGCATGCGTGTGATCGCGCGCGAGCTGGTGATCGCTCTGGTGATTCTCGTGCTGTTTCTCTTTCTTGGGCCGTGGGTGCTCGGGCTGCTGCACTTGAAGCAGGAGGCCTTGTTTATCAGTGGTGGCATCGTCCTGTTTCTCATCGCCTTGAAGATGATCTTTCCGCCTTCGCGTCGGGAGGTGGAGGAGATGATGACGGAGCCATTCATCGTGCCACTTGCCGTGCCGATGATCGCGGGGCCGTCCGTGCTGGCAACGCTGCTGGTGCTCGTCAGCACGCATCCGGAGCAGATCTGGCGATGGCTTTCCGCGCTGCTCATTGCCTGGGGAGTCACGGCCGCGGTGCTGCTTTGCTCGCCTGCAATCGCCCGCGTGCTCAAGGAGAAAGGCGCGATGGCGGTCGAGCGCCTGATGGGCATGCTGCTGGTCATGGTGGCCGTGCAGATGCTGCTCAATGGCATTGAACATTACCTGAAGCCCTGAACCATGCCTCCCTGGATTGAATATTCCGCAGTTGCCGTTTGCGCCATCACCGCCGTGCTTGCGGCGGAAGGGAAGGAGATGGACCTGTTTGGCATCATGGTGCTGGCGCTCGTCACGGCGGTGGGAGGCGGCACAATCCGGGATCTCTGCCTTGGGGTGCGGCCCTTGTTCTGGATCGAGCAGCCCATGTATCTGTGGACGGCCTTGGGCGCGGCTGCTGCCACGTTTGTTCTGGTTCGCTTTGTTCATCCTCCGCATCGCGTGCTTGCGGTGGCGGATGCCTTTGGTCTCGCCTTGTTTGGCATCGCGGGGACGGAGAAGGCGCTGATGTTTGGCACGCCGGCCATCGTGGCGGTGCTGCTCGGTATCGTCACCGGTGTGGCGGGAGGCATTCTGCGGGATGTGCTGCGCAATGAAGTCCCCTGGGTGTTCAGGTCTGAAGTGGACTTGTATGCTACGGCGGTGTTTGCAGGAGCGCTGGTGTTTGTGCTGCTGCGGCGGTTTTTGCCGCCCTCGGAAAGCCACCGCTACCTCGGCATGGCGGTCATTTTGGTGCTGCGGCTGGCGGCGATGCGCTGGAAGCTGAAGTTGCCCCTGTTTCAGACGCGGGCGAAGAGTTCTGGATAGGCCGGGCCTGCTGGCGCTGTTGATACAAGCATGAACCGCCGCCATTTCATCGCCACCACCGCCGCCACAGCTTTTGCCGCTCCGTATGTGCGGGCGCAGAGCAAGACGTCTCTGAACGGGGCCATCATCGGACATGGAGAGCACCGCTACCGGGTGGATCTGGAATGGTGCCAGGCGAAGCGCGAGGTGCATCCGGTGAAGAACTGTCATGAAATGGTCATGGATGCGCAGAAGCGGCTGATCATGATCACCGACGAGGCGAAGAACAACATCCTCATTTTCGACAAGGAGGGAAAGGTGCTCGATGCGTGGACGCTGAAGCTGCGCGGGGGGCACGGGCTGAGCCTGGATGCTCGCGATGGCAAAGAGCACCTGCTGCTGTGCGATCCGGCTGGTGGCCGCGTGGTGAAAACCACGCTCACAGGAGAAATCGTGCTGGAGCTGCCGCATGCGAAGGACTGCGGTGCGTATGACGCCGTGACGAAGTATGCGCCCACGGAGGCGGTGGCAGGACCGAATGGCGACATCTACGTGGCAGACGGCTACGGCTCGCAGTTCATCCTGCAGTTTGACGCGCAGGGGAAATTCATCCGCAAGTTTGGTGGAAACAGCACGCAGGCGATGAATGCGGGCAAGTTCATGCAGGCGCACGGGGTCACCATCGACTCCCGCGGGGGGGTGCCGATGGTGCTGTGTACGGAGCGCATCCGCAATGAATTCCACTGGTATCAGCTTGATGGCAGCTACTCGCACTCCGTGTATCTCCCCGGCGCTTGCATGAGCCGGCCCGTGATCGCGGGAGATCTCCTGCTCTCCGGCGTGTGCTTTGGCATGAAGCCCAATGATTACCGCATGTGGCGCGAGCGCGGATTCATCATCATTTTGGATAAAAACAACCGCGTTGTCTCAGCACCCGGCGGTCAACAGCCGAAATATGATGGAGATCAGCTCACTCTTCTTCTGCAGGACCAGCCTGTCTTCCGGAATGTTCATGATGTCTGTGTGGATGACGCAGGGGATTTGTACGGCTGCCAGTGGAACGCCGACCAAGTCTATCCTTACAAGCTGCACAAAATTTGACCATCCAGCTCTTAAGTGGTGGTCGCTTTGAAGATGCTGGCTGATTCATCGGCCTGCTTTTCCCGAAGCGAGGGTTTCGGACCCCGAGTCAGAAGCGTCTTGATTCGCGTCAATGATGGGGTGTGGATTGAGAGAGCCGCCGTCGGACACCCGTAATTGCACGTGCCCATGAATCCACGGCATCCAACCACGCCGATCAACCGCCGCGAATGGCTTCGCGTTGGCGGGCTGGGATGTCTGGGGCTTTCTCTGCCGTCGTTGCTCCAGGCAAAGCCGCTGAAAAGCAGCGATGGCTCGTTTGGCCGCGCGAAGAGCTGCATCCTGCTGTTTCTCAGCGGCGGGCCGCCACAGCATGAGACGTTTGATCCGAAGCCGGATGCGCCGCTGGAGATTCGTGGTGATTTCAAATCGATCCCGACCTCGGTGCCCGGCATTCATTTCTCCGAGGCACTGCCGCGCACGGCAAAGCTGATGCAGCACCTCGCGGTGATCCGCTCGATGACCACAGGCATCAGCGCCCATTCGACGAGCGGCTGTTTCATGCTCACCGGCTATGAACCGACGACCAAGGCGGAAAACGTGCCGGCGAGCGCGAATGACTGGCCCAGCATCGCGTCGGTGGTTGGCGCGTTGAAACCAAGCGATCGTTCACCGCTGACTTCGGTGGTGCTGCCAGAACGCATTGAAAACAACGGCCACATCGTCTGGCCGGGACAGAACGGCGGTTTCATGGGCGCACCGTGGCACCCGCAAATGCTGAGATGCAACCCTGCGGCGGAGCGTTTGAGCATCGAAGGCATGGCGCTGGCCGCAGGCATGACTGATCTGCGTTTCTCGGAGCGCGGCGCTTTGCTGAAGCAGCTCGATGTGCAGTTTCGCCGCTCGCTGGCGAATCCGCTGATGGAGGAGGCGGATGCGATGCAGCATCGCGCGTTTGATTTGATCCACTCCGAGACCAGCCGCGCCGCACTGGAAATCGAGCGTGAGCCTGCGGCGATGCGTGATCGCTATGGGCGCTGCAAGTTCGGCCAAAGCGTGCTGCTCGCGCGGCGGCTCGTCGAGGCCGGGGTGCGCATGGTTCAAGTGAACTGGCCGCGCGAGGCGGGAGATGAAGGTGCCGGGAGTCCGCTATGGGACACGCATCAGAAAAATGGACCACGTGTGCGAGAGGTGCTTGGTCCGCAGTTTGACCGCGCCTATTCCACGTTGATCGAGGATCTGCATGCGCGCGGCTTGCTCGATGAGACGCTCGTCGTCGTCATGGGCGAGTTCGGCCGTTCGCCGATCATCAACAAGAACGGCGGTCGCGATCATTGGGGCAATGTGTTCTCGGTCGCCATGGCGGGTGCGGGCATTGCCGGCGGTCAAATCATCGGCGCGAGCGACAAGACCGGCGGGTTTCCGGTGGATCGCCCTGTGCGCCCGCCGGATCTTGCCGCCACCATTTTTCATTTGCTCGGCATTCATCCGAATCACGAATTCATGGACGCCGTGCAGCGCCCGCGCACTGTGACGGACGGCGGCGTGCCGCTGCGCGAACTCGTCGGCGTCTGATCTCCTTTCCACCTCATGCGACATCTCATCCTCTCCCTGCTCCTCTCCGTCACCGCCTTTGCGGCGGAACTGCCCAAAGAACAGCGCATCGTCTTTCTGGGCGACAGCATCACCCAAGGCGGAGGGTACGTGGAGTTCATTGACGCCGCCTTGATCGCTCAGCACCCGGAAGTGACCAAGGAGATCATCCCGCTGGGACTTAGCAGTGAAACGGTGAGCGGCCTGAGCGAAGAGGGCCACGCGGGCGGCAAGTTTCCGCGTCCAGATTTGCATGAGCGCCTCGACCGCGCCCTCGAAAAGACGAAGCCGCAGCTTGTCTTTGCCTGCTACGGCATGAACGACGGCATTTACCTCCCCCTCGGCGCGGTGCGCACCAAGGCGTTCCAGGATGGCATGAAGAAGCTGCATGACAAAGTCATCGCCACGGGGGCGCGCATTGTGCATCTCACGCCGCCTGTGTTTGATCCTGTGCCGATCAAGGCGCGCGTGGTTCCTGGCGACCAGGTGAAGCCAGGCGAGTTTTACCAAGGCTACAACGAGGTGCTCGATTTTTACAGCGACTGGTTGCTCGACATGCGCCAAAAGGGCTGGGAGGTGCTGGACATTCACGGCCCGATGAATGCGGCCATCGCCGAACAGCGGAAGACGAACCCCGAATTTACCTTTTCCAAAGACGGCGTGCATCCCGGCCCCGAAGGCCACCTGCTCATGGCGCATGCTGTGCTGGATGCCTGGGGCCTCAAGGTGAAGCCGGATGGCACGCCCGATCATCCCAATGGTGCGGCCATCCTTGCTCTGGTGAAAAAGAAACACGCCATCCTGCGCCCGGCCTGGCTGAGCTATGTGGGGCACAAGCGTCCTGGCAATGCACCGGGTCTGCCGATTGAAGAAGCGAAGGCCAAAGCTGCCGAACTGGATGCTGAGGCCCGCAAGCTGGCCAACACCAAGGAGATTGTGTTTCCCAATCAGACCGGTGAGTGGAACGGCTATGCGAAGCACGAACTCACCATCGCAGGCAAGCCGGTGACGGTCGTCGTTCCGAAGACCGCCGCCCCGGGGCGCCCGTGGGTGTGGCATGGTGAATTCTTTGGACACAAGCCAGCACCGGACATCGCGCTCCTCGGAAAAGGCTTTCATATCGTCTATATGAAGATCAACGACATGCTCGGCTGCCCTGATGCCGTGAAGCTGTGGAACCAATGCTACGCCGAGCTCACCTCCAACTATGATCTGAGCACGAAGCCCTCCCTCGTCGGCCTCAGCCGCGGCGGCCTGTACTGCTACAACTGGGCCATTGCGAATCCCGACAAAGTCTCCTGCATCTACGCTGATGCGCCGGTGTGCGACTTCAAGAGCTGGCCCGGCGGCAAGGGCAAAGGCAAGGGCGACGCGAAAAACTGGGCGCTCGTGCCCAAGCTGTGGGGCTTCAAGGATGAGGCCGAGGCGCTCGCCTACAAAGGCAATCCCGTGGACAATCTCGCCCCGCTGGCAAAGAATCATGTGCCTCTTCTGCATGTCTTTGGCGATGCCGATGACGTGGTCCCTTGGGACGAAAACACAGGCTTGATCGAAACGCGCTACAAGGCGCTCGGCGGCAGCATCACCCTGATTCGCAAGCCCGGCGTCGGTCATCATCCGCATGGGCTGGATGACTCGACGCCGATCATCGAGTTCATCGAGAAGAACGCGAAGTAAAGTAGTGAGGCGTCCCTTGCCTGCGAAGACAGCAGGCCAAAGAAAATGATCGCGTAAGAAAGATGGGATTATTCGGGCCGTATTGAAACGGTATACCGAATGAGTCTCGCATCCAATCCTGCTTTCCGCTCCGATTCCGCCGCCACCCGGCTGCGCTCGGAAATCCTCAACGGCACCTCCGCACCCGGGGCGCTGCTGGCGGAGTCCGCGGTGGCCAGACGGCTTGGAGTCAGCCGTGTGCCGGTGCGGGAAGCCCTGTTTGCACTCGAACGTGAGGGACTTGTTGAATTCAGCCCCACCGGGCGCGCCTTCGTCAAGGAACTTACGCCGCAGGATTTCGAGGAGCTCTACGTGCTGCGCCTTGCCCTGGAGCCGCTCGCCTCCCGTCTGGCGGCTTCTGCGCTCAAGGCGGACATGGCGTTGCTCGATGATAATCTGGCCGCCACGCGTCGTGCCCGTTCCGTGCAGGAGGTGACCCTGCTGGACCTTGAGTTTCATCAGATCATTCTGGAAGCCTCGGGCAATGCACGCCTGGTCAAGCTCTGGCGCTCGCTTCGTGGCGAGCTGGAACTCTGGCTGGGGCGCCTGCACCGCAGCCATCAGCTCCAGACACGTGAGACGCTTCAGGAGACCGTCGAGGCGCATCAGTCCATCATCGCTGGCTTCAAAACGCAAAGCCCCGCCGTTTGCGAGCGTCTGATGCGCGAGCACATTCTCGGCTGGCGTGAATGGCTGCCGCTCTCCTCATGAAACACATTTTCCAGAGTCTGGGCATCGGCATGCTCGCGTTTTCTGCGGCGCGTGCTGGCGATGACATGGCCTTCTTTGAAGCCAAGGTGCTGCCGCTGCTGCAAAGCCGCTGCTACGAATGCCATTCGCACGAGAAAAAGATCAAAGGCGGCCTCGCGCTCGATCTCAAATCTGGCTGGCAGACCGGCGGTGACAATGGGCCCGCCATCGTGCCTGGTGATGTGGCTCAAAGTCACCTCATCACGGCGGTGCGCTACACCGATCCTGAAATGGAAATGCCGCCCAAGGGCAAGATGGCGGCGAGTGAGATCGAGATCTTGGAGAAGTGGGTGGCCATGGGTGCGCCTGATTCACGGGTGAAACAAGCCACCGCCAAATCTGCGCGTGTGATCGATGTCGAGGAGGGTAAAAAATTCTGGGCCTTCCAGCCTGTGCGTCACGAGCAAGCTCCCGCAGTCCGGCAGACGAGCTGGGTGCTGGCCCCTGTGGATCGGTTTATCCTCGCCAAACTCGAAGAGCAAGGATTGGCCCCCTCTCCTGACGCGGATGATTCCACCTGGCTGCGCCGTGTCTCGCTTGATCTCACAGGCCTGCCGCCGCAGCCGGAGGATCTGGCAGGTTTTGATGGGTCTCCCGCATCCCGTGCCGCAGCCGTGGACCGCTTGCTGCAATCCGTGGCCTTCGGCGAACGCTGGGCGCGACACTGGCTTGATCTTGTGGGTTACGCAGACCAGATCGGCACCTCCAACAATGTCTTTGCCGAGCATGCGTGGCGCTACCGCGACTACGTCATCGACGCCTTTAATTCAGACAAGCCCTTCGACCGTTTCATCCGCGAGCAAATCGCCGGAGACCTTCTGCCCGCCGCATCACCGCAGGAACGTGCCGAAAACATCACCGCCACCGGTTTTCTTGTGCTGGGCGATGTCGAGATCGTCGCCGTGGACAAGCTCAAGATGGAATACGATCTCGTGGATCAGCAGGTCAGCAAAGTCGGCACCGCCTTCCTTGGCATGACACTGGGCTGCGTGCGCTGCCATGATCACAAGTTTGACCCCATCGCGCAGACAGACTACTACGCCATCGCAGGCATGTTCCGCAGCACCGATGCGACCTACAAGACGGACAACGGTGTCTGGAGCAGCGTCAACAAAAGCGAACTTCCTGAAACAGCGGCGCAAAAAAGCGGGCGCGAGCGAATGCTTGCTGCCAACGTGGCAAGGATTCACAAGTGGGAGAAAGAGCGCGACGAGGCGAATCAGGCCAAAGCGGTGCTCGAACCCCGGATTGCCAACGCATCTAAAGAGGCAAAGCCCGGGCTTGAAAAGAAACGCGATGAACTGGCGGCCCGGATCAAGTCGCTCAATGGCCAGATCGAGCACGCCAACTTCTTCGCTCCTCTCGCTCCAAAGGCCTTTGCCGTGCATGACCGTGAACATCCCGCCGACATGCGCATCACCATTCGTGGCAATCCGTATGCCTTGGGAGATCCGGTGAAGCGTGGCGCTCTGCGCGTGGCATCGTGGGCCGCTTTTCCGCCGATACCTCCAAACCAAAGCGGCCGGGTGCAGCTTGCGGATTGGATTGCCGACGCACGCAATCCGCTGACAGCCCGTGTCACCGTGAACCGCATCTGGCAGAAGCTCTTTGGTGAAGGGCTGGTGCGCAGTGTCGATTACTTTGGCACCCGTGGCGAGGCGCCCACACATTCCGAACTGCTGGACCACCTAGCCGGCCGATTCATGCGGAATGGATGGTCGCAGAAGCAGTTCATCCGGGAGATCGTTCTCAGCCGCGCCTACGGCATGAGCAGTGCAAACAGCGCCGTCGCCGCCTCCAAAGATCCCGACAACCGCCTGCTCTGGCGCATGAACCGGCAGCGTCTCGATGCCGAGGCGATCCGTGATTCCATGCTTGCCATCAGCGGCAGGCTCACGCCTTCGGGCGGAGGACCCGCATTGCCGCTGGAGTTTCCTGAGAACGTCACCAGCCTCAGCCCGAAGGCGGTGAATCCTCCCGCCTTTGCCTTCAAAAAAATGCGCCCTGAGCAGGACTTTGAGCGCACCATCTATCTGCCCGTCATTCGCACGGCGGCGCAGCCTGGGTCTGCAAAGCTGCGAGATGTGTTCGACTTCACTCAGCCAGCGCAGATCGCCGGCAAACGTGCCGAAACCGCCGTGCCCACGCAGGCACTGTTTCTTCTCAACAGCGACATTGTTCGTGCCCGTGCTGCCGAAATCGCAAAGCGACTCGCAGATGCCGAGCCCAACTCCGGAGCGCGCCTCGAAGCCCTCTGGCTTCGGGTTCTGAGCCGCCCAATCACCAGCGCGGAACGTGAGGATACCGTGAAGTTCCTCGATTCCATGCCTGGCGACAAGGCGTGGATCGAGCTGAGCCACGCGCTGCTGTCATCAAACGAATTTCTGATCCGCCTATGAACACAGCAACCCTCTCCCGCCGCTCCTGGCTTCAGCGCAGCGCCACCGGTTTTGGTGCGCTCGCTCTGCATGATCTGGTGCAGGCGGCGCAAAGCCCTCTGGCCGTGAAGTCGCCATGCTTTCCGGCGAAGGCGAAACGCGTGATCTTTCTTTTCATGTCCGGTGGCCCGTCTCAGCCGGACTTGTTTGATCCCAAGGACTACATCCGGCGCATGCATGGGCAGAAGATCACTGCGCCGATCAACACGAATGAACTGCGGGTTGGCACGGACAAATTTCTGGCGCTGGCCACCCAGAGCGAGGTGAGGCCGCGCGGACAATCCGGCATGATGATCTCCGACCTCCTTCCCCACACCGCTTCCATCGCAGACGAGATCTGTCTGCTGCGTGCCGTGCACGCAGACAACAACCAGCATCAGCCTGCCGCGCTGCAGTTTCACACGGGCGTCACGGCAGATGTGCGCCCCTCCATGGGTTCGTGGATCAGCTACGGCCTCGGCGCGGAAAATCAAAATCTGCCCAGCTTCATCAGCATTCATCCTGACAGCGACACGCGGCTCTACGGTTCGTCCTTTTTGCCCGCCGCGCACCAGGGCACGAAAGTCATCATTCCCTCCAGCGAAAAGCAATCTCCCATCGACTACCTCGCTGATGTCTCCGGCGATGCGAAGTCACAGCGCGCGCGCATCGACTTCACCCAGCGCATGAACAAACGCCTGATCGACAAGGCGGGAGCCGACGCCCGTATGGAGGGCATGATCGAGAGCATGGAGACCGCCTTCCGCATGCAGACCGCCGCGCCGGAGCTCGTGGACATCTCCAATGAGTCCGAGGCCACAAAGCATCTCTATGGTGTCGGCGGCAAGGAGACGGACAAGAATGCCCGCGCCTGCCTGCTGGCGCGCAAGATGAGCGAAGCGGGCGTGCGCTTTGTGCAGGTCACCATGGGCGGGTGGGATCACCACGGCAACATCCGCGATGCCCTGCCCAAAAGCTGCGCCTCCAGCGATCAGCCCTGCGCCGGGCTGATCAAGGATCTTAAATCACGCGGCCTGCTGGAGGACACGCTTGTGGTCTGGAGCGGTGAGTTTGGCCGTACGCCATGGAGCCAGGATCTCAGCGGCACCTCGCCCATTGAGAAGCATGGCCGTGAGCACCAGCCGGAAAGCTTCTGCACATGGATGGCCGGTGGCGGCATCAGGCCCGGCTTTACCTTCGGCGAGACCGACGACTTCGGGTTCCGTCCCGTTTCGGGCAAGGTGCATCTGCATGATCTGCATGCCACGATCTTGAATCAGCTTGGCCTTGATCATGAAAAGCTGACATGGCGCCACCTCGGCCGTGATTTCCGCCTCACGGATGTGTATGGCAATGTTGTGAAGGAGATTTTGGCATGAAGTTTTTCAGTAAAATCATTGTGGTCGTGTTAGTCATAGCATTTTATGGTAGGGTGCTTGGCGCGGATGATTTTCAAAAGTCGATCCTGCCCCTGCTGAAAGAGCGGTGCAACTCATGCCATTCCACGGAGAAGCAGAAGGGTGATCTTGATCTGGAGCGTTTTGGCACTGTTGCTGACATCAAGCGCGAGCCCATGATCTGGGAAGGCGTGCTGGAGCAGATGCACATGGGCGAGATGCCGCCGAAGAAAGAGCCGCAGCTTACAGCCGAACAGAAAACGCTGCTGACAGGCTGGGTGCAGGACCGGCTGGAGGAGGTCGCGCTAGCCAGTGCAGGTGATCCCGGCCCCGTCGTGCTGCGCCGTCTTTCGAACATGGAGTACGCTTATACGCTGCGTGATTTGACGGGCGTGGGGGCGCTCGATCCGGCGAAGGAGTTTCCGGTGGACGGGGCGGCAGGCGAAGGCTTCACCAATGCAGGGGCGGCGCTTGTCATGTCGCCTGCGTTGCTGAGCAAGTACCTTGATGCGGCGAAGGACATTGCTGCGCACGCGGTATTGAAGCCACAGGGGCTCAGCTTTTCTTCGAGTGCTTCGCAGCGTGACTGGACTGACGAAGCGCTGGCGAAAATTCGCGCATTCTATGCGCAGTTTACCGCATCCAGTAATGGCACAGCGGTCGAAGCGCAGGGTATCAAGCTCGATACCGGTGACAGCGGTGTGCTGCCTCTGGAGGCATACCTCGCAGCGACAAGGGATGAGCAAATCGCCGCGAAGCTGAATGCCAAATACCTCGGCAAGCTTCGCGCGGCGCTGGAAGGCACGGAACCCAATGTGATTCTGGATCTTGTGCGCCAGCAGTGGCGCGCAGGGGCATCAGCGGCGCGGATGGCTGAAACCATCTCGCAGTGGCAGAAGGCCTTGTGGCGCTTCAGCAGCATCGGACACATCGGCAAGCTCAACGGGCCGAAATCCTGGCAGGTGCCGGTGCTGCCTTTGACGGCGAGTGAGACGCTGCGGGTTAAATTGCCCGCCAATGGCGTGAAGAAGCTTTATCTGGTTTCATTCTCCATCGGTCAGGCCAGGGCCATTTGGGAAAATGCGCGGATCGTCACACCAGGCCAGAAAGATCGCCCTGTCACGATCAGCGGTGACGAGGCCGTTCTTCCTGCCGAAATCGGCAAAGATGCTGAGTTTGTCATCAATGCCCGCCTTGATCCCGATTCCCAGGGGGCCGTGCAAGTGCGGGTGCTGACCACCAACCCCGCCCCACCTCCTGCACTTGTGGCCAGCAAAGTGACCATCAACAAACCTGCTAAAAAAGGCACATGGTCGGATGGAGAAAAGCCGCTGAGCTTTGATGCGCCGATCCTTGTGGGAGACAACAGCGACTTGCGGAAGCGACTCACTGCCCAGATCGCTGAGTTCCGAGCGCTTTTCCCTGCCGCGCTTTGTTACACCAAGATTGTTCCTGCGGATGAAGTGGTGACGCTCACGCTTTTCTATCGCGAAGATGAGCCGCTGAAGCGGTTGATGCTTAACAATGACCAGATTGTTGAAATTGACCGGCTTTGGGACGAACTGCGTTTCATCAGTGAATCTCCGCTCAAGCAGGTCGATGTCTTTGAGCAGCTCTGGCAGTTTGCCACCCAGGACGCCGACCCGAAGGCATTTGAGCCGCTGCGTGAGCCGATTTATCGTGATGCCGACTTTTTCAAGCAGCAGCAGCTTGCCGCCGAGTCTGGGCATGTGCAGGCCGCGCTCGACTTTGCCAGCCGAGCATGGCGACGGCCGCTGAGCCATGCGGAGCAGCTTGAGCTGCGTGCCTTGTATCAAAAATTGCGCAAGCAAGAGCTGCCCCATGCTGCGGCGGTACGCATGCTGATCTCTCGCGTGCTTGTGGCACCCGCATTTCTCTATCGTGGTGAAAAGGCCTCTCCGGGCATCAATCCTTCGCCTGTGAATGATCACGAACTCGCCACGCGCCTCAGCTATTTCCTCTGGTCATCCTGCCCGGATGATGAGCTCGCCATGCTCGCCGCGTCTGGAAAACTGCACGATCCCGCCGTGCTGTCTGCCCAGGCCGCGCGGATGCTGAAGGATGAAAAAATCCGCCGCCTTGCCACCGAGTTTGGCTGCCAGTGGCTGCATGTGCGCGATGTCGAATCACTGGATGAAAAAAGCGAGCGCCATTTCCCCTCGTTCCTCGCTTTGCGCTCAGACATGCAGGAGGAGGTTGTGAGGTTCTTCATCGACCTCTTTCAAAACGACCGAAGCGTGCTCTCGCTGCTCAATGCCGATCACTCCTTTATCAATGGTAGTCTGGCAAAGCACTACGATCTTGGTGTGAAAGGAAACGACTGGCAGCGCATCGACGGTCTGCACGCGCAGGGCAGGGGAGGCATCCTTGGATTCGCCGCCACACTGGCGAAGCAATCGGGTGCCTCGCGCACCAGCGCCATCCTGCGCGGCACCTGGCTCAGCGAAGTCATCTTGGGCGACAAACTGCCCATTCCTCCCAAGGGGGTTCCCGTGCTGCCTGATGAAGCACCCGCAAATCTCAGCGAACGCCAGCTCATCGAGCGCCACAGCCGCGATGAAAACTGCGCAGGCTGCCATCGCCGCATCGACCCCTTCGGCTTCGCGCTCGAAGGCTTCGACGCCATTGGTCGCGCTCGCAAGGCTGACACGAAAACCGTGCTGCCTGATGGCACCGCGGGGGATGGGCTGAACGACCTGCGCCACTATCTGGTCAATCAACGTGGCGATGACTTCCTCCGTCAGTTCTGCCGTAAGGTGGTCGGCTACGCCCTCGGCCGCAGCGTGCAGCTCTCTGATCGCCCGTTGATTGATTCGATGGTCCGCAGCGACCGCCGCATTGGCACCTTGATCGATCTCATTGTCCGCAGCCCGCAGTTTCGCGAGGTGCGTGGAAAAGACGCCATCGCCCAACACTGATTCATTTTTATGAGCACACATCGCTACTCACGTCGCGCCTTCCTGCGCGGAACCGGCGTCTCCATGGCCCTGCCCTGGCTGGAGTCCTTCAATGTCTGGGGGGATGAACCCAAACGCGACAAGCCCGCCAGCGAGGCACCGGTGCGCCTCTGCGTCACATTCTCCGGCAATGGCTTCCACTCCAAGGAATGGTGGGCCAAAGGAGAGGGTAAAGCAATGGAGCTGGGCAGGGTGCTGCAGCCGCTGCATGAGTTTCGCGAGAAGATGCTGTTTGTGCGCGGCCTGTACCACGAAGAGGCGAGGAAGGGGAACATCCATTCCTCGCAGACGGGGAACATGCTTTCGGGCGCGCCGATTGCCTCTGGTGGCGAGATCCGCTCGGGAACCAGTTTTGATCAGGTGCTCGCGCAGACCTATGGCCGCAGCACCAAGGTGCCCAGCCTCGTGCTGGCTTGTGAAAAATCGAATCCGTCGGTGCACAAAAACTACTCGATGCTCTACAGCTCGCACATTTCGTGGAGTTCACCGACGACCCCGACACCGCTGGAGCTTTACCCCGCGCTGGCCTTTGACCGTTTGTTCAAGGATGAGGCTTCACCTGCCGACAAGAGCGTGCTGGATGCAGTTCTGGCCGATGCCCAGGACCTGAGGCGTGAAATCAGCCGCAACGATCAGCGCAAGCTCGACGAATACCTCGATTCTGTGCGCGATGTGGAGAAGCGCATCGAGAACGCCGGAAAACGTGGTGAGCTGCAAGGCTGGCGGCCCACGCTCGACAAGCCCAACATCAAGCGTCCTGCCGACGGCATCCCGCAGGACATCGGCGAGCACATGCGCCTCATGATGGACCTCCTTGTGCTCGGCTTCCAGACCGACACCACACGCATCACCACGCTGAAGCTCAACAACGACCACAGTGCTCTGCGTTTCCCGAATCTCCCCAGCGTGCAGCAGGCAGGCCATGGCATCGATTACATGATCCACCATTTGCTCTCGCACAGTGACGGTGAGGACTGGCTGAAGGTGAACCAGTTCTTCATGGAGCAACTCGCCTACCTCGCGCGGAAGCTGGATGCCATTCAGGAAGGGCCGCGCACGCTGCTGGACAACACCATGATCATGCACTGCTCCAGCATGATGGCCGGTGCGAGGCATGACAACGACCAGCTTCCCGTCATCATCCTCGGTGGCGCTGGCGGCCGTCTTCAAGGTGGCCGTGCGCTCGACTACAAGGACAAGCCCGAGCGCCAGATGTGCCGCTTATTTATTTCGATGATGGATAAAATGGGCCAGCATCCGAAGACTTTTGGCGATGCGAAAATGATGCTGGAAGAGGTTTGAAAAACACGCGTTTTCCTTGTCCAGTTCTCATCTCAGCCTATGCCCATCATCACCGCCGACAAACTCCAGGATTCCTATGACGTGGTCATTGTTGGTTCCGGGGCAGGGGGCGGGCAGACGGCTTACACACTGACGATGGAGGGCTTGAAGGTTCTCATTCTGGAGGCGGGGCGTTCCTTTGATGTTCAGTCCGAGGTGGCGATGCTGCAACTGCCGAGCCAGGCGCCTTTGCGTGGTGAAAAGACACCGGACAAGCAGTACGGCTTCCATGATTGCTCGATCAACAGCGGCTGGGACATTCCCGGTGAGCCTTACACGAATGCGAACAAGGAGCCGGAGAACCAGTTTCGCTGGTGGCGGCAGCGCATGATGGGTGGTCGCACGAATCACTGGGGGCGCATCACGCTGCGCAACGGGCCGTATGATTTCAAGCCACGCACGCGCTTTGACCTCGGCTTCGACTGGCCGATCAGCTACGACGACATCGCGCCGTACTATGACAAAGTGGAGATGCTGATCGGCGTCTTTGGCACGAACGAAGGGCTGGAAAATTCGCCTAATTCTTCACCCGGCGTTTTGCAGCCCGCGCCCAAGCTGCGTGTGGGAGAACTCTACGCGCAGAAGCATGGCAAGAAAGTCGGCGCGCATGTGACCTCGATTCATCGTGCGGTGCTGACCAAGCCGCAGGATGCTAGCACGCTTCCCGGCAAGCTTCATCCGGGCAACGCGAAGGCCCAGGGCATCCTGGCGGACTCCATGCGGACCCGGTCGCCCTGCTTCTGGGCGACGGACTGTCATCGCGGCTGCGCGATCCGGGCGAACTACGATTCGCAGACCGTGCACCTGCGGCCAGCACTGGCCACGGGGAACCTGGACATCCTGCCCAATGCGATGGCGCGTGAGGTCACGCTCGACAAACAGGGCAGGGGCACTGGCATCACCTTCATCAACAAAAAAGACGGCAGCGAAGGACATGCCAAAGGTCGCGCCGTGGTGCTGGCCGCCAGTTCGCAGGAGTCGGTGCGATTGCTGCTGAATTCGAAGTCCAGCGCCTTCCCGCAGGGGCTCGCGAACTCCAGCGGCAAGGTGGGCAAATACATCACGGATTCGGTGTCGAGCAGTCTCAGCGCGCACATCCCCGCCTTTGAGGGCATGCCCATTCACAATGAAGACGGCGCGGGTGGGCCGCACGCCTATGTGCCGTGGACGCGGCATGCGGAGAATGCCAAAGGCGAACTCGGCTTCCCCGGTGGTTATCACTTGGAGTTCACCACGGGTAGGCAGATGCCATCGCTGACGACGCTGAACGGCATCGAGAGCAAACTCGGACACGAAGGCGTGCTGTTCGGCGCCAAGCTCAAAGAGGAGGCGCGGCGTTTCTACGGCTGTCATCTCGGCTTCGGGGCTCAGGGCACCATGCTGCCCAACGACGGCTCCTTCTGCGAACTCGATCCCGAGTTGAAGGATCAGTGGGGCATCCCGGTGCTGCGCTTTCATTGGAAGTGGACGGACTTCGAGCTCAACCAGGCACGCCACCAGCAGCAGCACATTCGCGAGCTTCTCGAAGCCATGGGTGGCAAGGTGTCCGCGAAGTCCACCACAGACGTGTCCAAAGTCCTGAAAAAAGGCGGCGAGGTGATCCATGAAGTCGGCGGTGCCATCATGGGCGCGGACCGCGAATCTTCGGTGACGAACCAGTGGAGCCAGACCTGGGACGTGAAGAATGTTTTCATGGCCGATGGCGCTCCGTTTGCCAGCACGGCGGACAAAAACCCCACCCTCACCATCATGGCGCTGGCCTGGCGTATGGCCGACCACCTGATGGATGAAATGAAGAAAGGAAACATCTGATGAGCACCCCCGACGACCTCCCACGCATGGATCGCCGCAAGGCGCTGCAATGGATGCTCTCCGCCACGGCGACCATGGCTGTGCGCGATCCCAGCCTCTTCGCGGCAGACGCCGCACCTGTCAAAGCTCGGGGCTACGGTCCTGATCCGGTCATGGTGAAGGTGTACAAACCTGGAGACGTCTGGCCGCTCACGCTGACGGAGCCCCAGCGCCGCACGACGGGTGCGCTGTGCGATGTCATCATGCCTGCGGATGAAACCTCCCCCAGCGCCTCATCACTTGGCGTGCCGGACTTCATCGACGAATGGATCAGTTCGCCCTATCCTGCTCAGGCGGGAGATCGCCGTCTCATTCTCGAAGGCCTGCAATGGATCGACCAAGAGGCGACGACCCGCTTTGGCAAAGCTTTTGCCGATCTCACGCTCGAACAACAGACCGCCATCTGCACCGATCTCGCCGCCGCCAAACCGCAGGCGGCGCACAAAAAAGCCGCAGGGTTCTTCAAGCGCTTTCGAGATCTCACCGCCGGTGGCTACTACACCACGCCCGAAGGGATGAAGGCCATCGGCTACGTGGGCAACATGCCCTCTGGCTCTTTTGAAGGCCCGCCCGTCGAGGCGCTAAAGCATGTGGGGCTCGCGTGATTTTTGCGTTCCTCCACGATCGTGAGATGATGTTGCTGACAAAAAATAGAAATCGGTGGTGTATTGAAACGATGTCACTGCTTCCTCGGCTTCTCCTTTTCGTTCTCGCTGTCTCTGCTGCACATGCCGCCGTCGTGCGCGTGGAGGTGTCAGAGCGCTCGGACATGGGAACGACCGGCTATGAGCAGATCGTCGGACGCCTGCATTTCGAGATTGATCCAACGCTGCCGGGCAATGCGATTATCGCCGACGTGGAGCTGGCTCCGGTGAATGCGGCAGCAAAGGTCAGTTTTTCGGCAGACCTGCGCCTTCTGAAGCCCAAGGATGCGGCGCGCAGCAATGGTGCCGCTTGGGTGGAGATTCCGAATCGTGGTGGCAAGGCGGGGCTGAGCGATTGGATCGTGAAGCATGGCTTCACTGTACTGAATGTCGGCTGGGAGTTTGATGTGCCTGCGCAGCCTGGGAAAATGTGCATTCAGGTGCCCTCGGCGAGAAACAAGGACGGCAGCCCGGTTCGTGGTGTGGTCAGCGCCATCTTCACGCCGGACAAGGTCGTTGATGAACAGGCGCTCACCGATCTGGCGGATTATCCGCCGGTGAATCTGGATGGCCCTGAGAGCCGCCTGCTCGTGCGCACACGCATGGCCGATGCCGGTGGCAGCGAGGTGTCGCGAAAGTCGTGGAGTTTGAAGGACGGCCGCCTCCATCTGGAGGGTGGGTTTCAACCGGGGAAGACGTATGAGATCTTCTATCTGGCGGAAGCACCGCCGCTGGCCGGGCTCGGCTATGCCGCCATTCGCGATGCCGTGGCCTGGCTGAAGCATGATCCGGGCTCGCTCGCCCCGATCAAGCATGCCTATGCATTCGGCGCTTCGCAGTGCGGGCGCTTTTTGCGCGACTTCGTCTATCTCGGTTTCAATACCGATGAGCAAGACCGTCAGGCCTTGGATGGTGTGATGGCCCACATCGCCGGTGCTGGCCGTCTGGTGCTGAACCAGCGCTGGTCCACTCCGCGTGCGCTGGCAGGCTTCTATACGGCGTCCTATCCCTTTGCCGACACGGCCCAGGCAGATCCCATTAGCGGGCACTCAGAGGGAGTTTTGGAAAACTCTCGCGTGAAGCATCCTCCCAAGATTTTCTACACGAACACCTCTGCTGAATACTGGGGCGCGGGCCGCGTGGCGGCGCTCACACACACGACTCCGGATGGGGACAGAGACATCGCCTTCCCAGAAAATGTACGCTCTTACTTCTTTGCGGGAACGCAGCATGGCGCGGCACCATTCCCGCCGACGGCCCAGGCGAAAGACGCGCCGCTGGCCAATCCCGTCAATGCCAGTGCTGTGCTTTCCACGCTTCGGCTGGCGATGCATCGCTGGGTGACGGAGGGCGCAGCCCCGCCGCCCAGTGTGTATCCAAAAATCGCAGACAGTACGCTCGTCCCGGTTGCCGACGTGCGCTTTCCAAAAGTTCCCGGCTTGGGTGATCCACGGATACTAAAAGCAGGCGGCCGCGTGCGCAATCCCCGGTGGGCGGACGGTGCCGGTGCCGGCGCGGAACTGCCGCTGTTGGTGCCGCAAGTGGATGAAGATGGCAATGACATCGCCGGCATCCGCATGCCCGATGTGGCGGTGCCGCTTGGCACGGCCACGGGCTGGGTATTTCGTTCGGCCTCGATGGGCTCGCCGCTTGAGCCGGTGCTGCTGCGCGGTGCCTGGGTGCCTTTGGCTGCCACGCGTGAGCAACGCGAAGCCGCGGATGATCCCCGCCCTGCCATGACGGAACGCTATGCCTCCCGTGAGGTCTATCTGTCCCAGGTGAAGCAGGTTTTGCAAAAGCTCATCCGTCAGCAGTTCCTCAGCGTGGATGATCTTGAACCCCAGCTCAAACAGTCGGGAATCCGATGGGACTGGGTGATGCACCAGCCTGCTCAGTAATCTTCTTTTCAACCATTCAACCTTATGTCATACCATCGTCTTCTATTCGCCCTCGTCTTCGCCTGCGTCACTGTTCAAGCCTCGGCGCAAACCAAGGTGCTCTTCCTCGGCAACAGCATCACCAAGCACGGTCCGAAAAAGGACATCGACTGGTCGGGCAACTGGGGCATGGCGGCCACTGCGGAGGCAAACGACTACGTGCACCTCGTCACCAAGGCGCTGACGGAAAAAGCCGGCGCTGCGCCCGAAGTCATGGTGAAAAACATCGCCGATTTTGAGCGCGCCTACGCGGGCTACGACATCGCAGCCAAACTCAAGGACGCCATCGAGTTCAAGGCGGACCTCATCATCCTCGCCATCGGCGAGAATGTGCCCGCTTTGAAGACTGCCGAAGACAAGGCAAAGCTGCAGGCCAGCGTGACCGCGCTGCTGAACGCGCTGAAAGCGGACCGAAAGCCCACCATTCTCGTGCGCAGTTGCTTCTGGGCCAACGCTGCCAAAGACGAAGCACTCCAGCAGGCCTGCACGGAAGTCGGCGGCATCTACGTCAACATCAGCAGTCTCGGCAAAGACGAGGCAAACTACGGACGCTCAGAGCGCCCTTACAAACATGCCGGTGTCGCCAACCATCCCGGAGACAAAGGCATGGCGGCCATCGCCGCAGCCTTGGTGAAGGCTCTTCCATGAGTTCCTACCGGAGCGATTTGAAATATTCCACGGCTGCTTGGCGAAACTCAGCCTCAGAGGGCGGTTTCTGTGTGCGTGCCATGCTGTCAGCGACATACCGTCGTGCCCATTGGTAATACAGACGGTGGGTTTCATAGACCGGCTGCTTCAGTCCTTTATCGTCGATCATCCAGAAGCCACGCTGATGCCCATCAGGCTCCAGCTCATTGTTATACAGCTCCCAGTAGAGGATGAACGGGCATCCCCATTCCAGCGCCGCCTGGATGGTGACGCGTGAGAGCCGGTCCTGCTCTTGTGGCGAGTGGTGCGGCCTGCCGTTGTGAAACACGGAGTAGCCGTATTCACCGATGAAAACTCGCCTGCCAGGAATCCCAGGCTTTGGCTTGAGCTGGGACTCAATGTAGCTCAGCGCCTCCTTGATCTCCTCCGGTTTGGGCACATTCGTCACGTCGTAGGCCGAGTAGGAGACAAAATCCACCGGGACCATGGGAAGCACTTGGTTGACCAGAGTCGGCCTGCTCTCACGCATGGAGATCGTCGGGTGGTTCAGCTCCGTGTAGTGCCATACCTGCACGTTCTGATGCGGCGTGTTGCGTTTGGCGTCATCGACAGCGCGTTGGCGGGTCGTCAGCCAGTCGATCATGCCCTGCACTTTCTCAGGCGTCATCTTCGCGTCGGATTCTTTGCTGATGCTGCCCCTCAGCAGGTTGTCGCCTTCCCAGTGTCCGAGGTAGAAAGTCTTGCCGGTGCCGCTGTAAGTCTTCAGCAGGTGCACCACCAGAGCGTACATTTCCTGATACTCCAGATCTGCGTGGGCTTTCGACAAGCCATTCTTCCATGAAGTATTGGCAAAAGGCTCCGCCCAGAGCTGAAAATTGGCAAATGGCATGTCCAGCACGCGGCGGTGGGCGGGCTCATCGCGTGCCAGTTCCACCAGCGAATGCAGGCCAGGGTACTCCTTCGGCTTGGGCCGCAGGTCGAATTTCATGCAGCTCGCACCCATGGCGAGGATGACCTCGGCGGATTCCACCAGCGGGTCCTGCTGGGTGAAGTGGTATTTGCCGCCTATGGCCTGGGTGCCGAGGATGTAATTGAAGAGATCTACCGGAGATGGCTCGGCGGCAGCGATTCCAGCCACAAGAAGTAGCAGAAGGGATACCAGAGGTTTGCAGCGGCAGGGGGACATAGGGGATCATTACCTATCAAGCGGCCCATAAAGCACCGAAAAAAGGCGGGGATTTGCCAATTTTGTGTCCAAAAACGCCATTCTCAGACCTTTTACTCCTGACATGACACGGTCACGCCTTCCAGCCCTCCTTTTCGTTCTTACCTGCCACACTGCGGGTGCGGCTTTTGCTGCAGATGACGATGCCGCCCGTGCCGGGCTGAAGTTCTTCGAAAACGAGGTGCGCCCCATCCTGGTGAAACGCTGCTATGACTGCCACAGCAAGACCAAGCAGAAGGGTGGCCTGCGCGTGGACAACATCGGCTACCTGAAAACAGGCGGAGACACCGGCCCGGCGCTGATTCCCGGCCAGCCGGAGAAGTCGGTACTGGTCGAGGCGATCCATTGGACCAATGAGGAGTTTCAGATGCCGCCCAAAAACAATGGCGGCAAGATGCCCGATGCCGAGATCGCAATTCTCGAAAAATGGATCAAGCTCGGCGCTCCATGGCCTCAGGATGCGGCGGAGAAGATTGTCGTGACTGAGGGCGGTTTCACCGAGGAGCAGCGCAACTACTGGTTCTTCAAACCAGTGGCGAAGGTCTCCCCTCCTCAGGTGAAGAGCAAGTGGGTGCGCAATGACATCGACCGTTTCATCCTGGCCAAACAGCAGGAGATGAAGCTCGACCCGGCGGCGGAGGCAGACCGCAATGAGCTGGTGAGGCGCGTGTATTTTGATCTCCACGGGCTGCCGCCCACGCGCGAGCAGATCGATGCCTTTGTGAATGACAAGGATCCACGTGCGTATGAAAAGCTGGTGGATGAACTGCTGGCCAGCCCGCAATATGGCGAGCGCTGGGCGCAGCACTGGCTCGACCTTGTGCGCTACGCGGAGAGCGATGGCTACAATGCGGACGCCTATCGCCCGTCCGTGTGGCCCTACCGCGACTACGTCATCAAATCCTTCAACGACGACAAGCCCTATGACCAGTTCGTGCGCGAACAGCTCGCAGGCGATGAGATCGCCCCGAATGACCCCAATGTGCTGATCGCCACCTGCTTCCTGCGCAATCCGGTCTATGAATGGAACCAGCGCGATGTGCGCGGTCAGTGGGACATCATTCTCACCGACATGACGGACACCACAGGCGAGCTCTTCCTGGGCCTGAGCATGGGCTGCGCGCACTGCCACAATCACAAGTTTGACCCCATCCTGCAGAAGGACTATTACCGCCTGCGTGCCTTCCTGGCCCCCGTGCAATGGCGCGATGACCTGAAGCTGGCCACGCCCGCCGAAAAGAAAGCGTTCGACGAGCAGCAGGCCAAATGGGAAACCGCCACCGCCGACATCCGTGCCAAGATGGACGCGATGACGAAGCCGATCCTGGAGCCCCGGGTGGAACGTGCGCTGACGCGCTTTACGGACGATCTGCAGGAGATGGTGCGCAAGCCGGACGACAAGCGTGAGGCTTTGGAAAAGCAGCTCGCCGGTCTGTGCCAGCGGCAGATGGAGCAGGTGCGCGACACCTTTGATCCGATCAAGAGCCTCAAGACCGATGAACAGAAGGCGCAGTACAAAGCGCTGGCGGAAGAGCTGAAGAAGTTTGACGCTCTCAAACCGAAGCCTCTTCTGGACGCCTTTGTCGCGACGGATGCGGGACCCAAAGCTCCTTCGGTCGCGCTCAAGACGCGCAAGGGAGAGCAGGAAATCGCCCCTGGCTTTCTCACCTTGCTGGAGCCCAAGGAGCCCGAGATCAAGCCCATCGGCAACTCCACCGGACGCCGCACCGTCCTGGCCAACTGGATCACGCGCCCGGACAACCGGCTTTCCACGCGTGTCATTGTGAACCGCATCTGGCAGTATCATTTCGGCCGCGGCATCGTCGCCACGGCGAGCGACTTCGGCAAGCTGGGCGAGACACCCACCCACCCCGAACTGCTCGACTACCTCACCACCAAGTTCGTGGCGAACGGCTGGCATCTGAAGCCGCTGCACCGTGAGATCATGCTCTCCGCCACCTATCGCCAGACCGCGCGTCGGGAGCCAACAACGGCCATCGCCAAGATCGATCCTTCCAACCATTACCTGTGGCACTTCAATCCGCGCCGCCTCGATGCGGAACAGGTGCGTGACGCGCTGCTGGCCGCGAGCGGTGAACTCGATGAGACCTCCGGTGGTCCCGCCGATGATGGCAACGGCACTCGTCGTTCCATCTACACGAAGAAAAAGCGCAACAATCAGAATGAACTGCTGCGCGCCCTGGATGCTCCTGCCGGATTCGCCAGCACCTCCGAACGCCAAAGCACCACAACGCCAACGCAGGCCCTGCAACTGCTCAACGGCGAATGGCTGCTGGCCCGCGCTCGCAAGCTGGCCGGGCGCGTGGAAAACATCGACGATGCCTGGCTTGCCGTGCTGGGCCGCCTGCCAACGAAGCTGGAGCGCGAGAAGGCAGAATCCTTTTTGAAGAAGCGCGCCGGCACCGCGACTGCGCCCGTCGCGGCAGACAATGGGGATGAGAGCAGCAGCGCCTTCAAGGAGAACTCCCCGCATGAGCGTCTTGTCGTCCAAAACGGCGAGAAGGAGGGCGATGAATTCACCGTGGAAGCCATCGCGAGTCTGAACAGCATTGATGTGAACGCCTCCGTGCGCACCATCGCCTCGCGCTGGTTTGGCGGGAAGGACAGCCTGGAGGCCTTCGGCTGGAGCCTGGGGGTGACGGGTGAAAAATCACGCTACAAGCCGCGCAACGTCATCATCCAGGTCGTGGGCGAGGATGAGAACGCGAACATCGGCTATCAGGTTGTACCTTCGGACATTCATATCGAGCTGGGCCGCCGTTATCACATCGCCGCACGTGTTTCCTGTGTGGGTCATACCGTCACCTTCACGGTGCGTGACCTCGATACGCCGGGAGCCGCCGCGCAGACCGCCGTGGTGCCCATGGACATTCGTTCGAAGCTCAGCATGGGCTCTTCGCAGCTTGTGATTGGTGGTTTGCACAAACGCGCCCCCACACACCAGTGGGATGGCCGGATCGAGGCTCTGCGTGTGGCCGGCAGTGTGCTGGATGACAAAGAGCTTAATCAAGATGCGGAGAAATGGGCCGCGGGTCTCGTCATCTGGCGTTCTGCCGATCCGCTGACTTCGCAGCTTGCGTGGTCAGGGTCGGACGCGAAAACCGTCGAGGCGGACGATCCCTTCCATCAGGCCATGAATGATCTCTGCCAGGTCCTGCTGAACACGAACGAGTTCTTTTACCTCCACTAACACCATGAGCTGCAATCGATTCGATCTTCCCAACACGCGCCGCGAGTTTCTGCAAACCGCCGGCTGCGGCTTTGGCGCCGTGGCGCTGGCCGGTTTGATGGGCGGGCAAAACGCCGCCGCCTCCATCCCGCTGCCACAGCGGGCCGCGAAGGCCAAGAGCGTAATCTTCCTGTTCATGGAAGGCGGCCCCAGCCACCTCGACACTTTTGACTACAAGCCGCTGCTGAACAAACTCGCGGGTCAGTCCTTGCCTGCGAGCTTCAAGCCGCCGATCACCGCCATGGGTGAATCGAAGTCGCCGCTGTTGGAATGCAAACGCACCTGGAAGCAGTACGGCCAGGGCGGTCTGTGGATCTCAGACTGGTTTCAAAACGTGGCGCAGCATGCGGATGACCTCGCGGTGATCCATTCCTGCGCTTCGAGCGGCATCAATCACGCCGGTGGCGTTTGCTCCATGAATACGGGTTCCGTCTTCGGTGGGCGGCCTTCGCTCGGTGCCTGGGCTTCATATGGACTTGGCTCTGAGAATCAAAACCTGCCCGGCTTTGTCGTCATCAAAGACAGCGAGGCCACCGTGGTGAACGGCGTGCGCAACTGGGGCAACGGCTTCATGCCCGCCGTGTATCAAGGTGTGGAGTTCAACTCGGATGGCGTGCCGATCAAATACCTCGAAAATCCCAAAGGCGTAGATCGCAAGCGTCAGCGCGACAAGCTTGACCTGCTCGGTGAATTGAATCGCGACTACGGCGCATCACGCGCCAGCAATACTGAGCTCGATGCGCGCATCCGCGGCTATGAGCTTGCCTACAAGATGCAGGCCGAGGCACCGCAGGCTGTCGATCTCAGCAAAGAATCCGAAGCCACCAAGCAGCTCTACGGCATGGACAACGAGGCCACCGCCGTGTTTGGCCGCAACTGCCTGCTCGCCCGCCGCCTTGTCGAAAGCGGCGTGCGCTTCATCCAGCTTTACAGCGGTGCAGGCAGCAAGTGGGACAGCCATAAAGGCATCGAGGTGAATCATTCACGCCTCTGCAATGCCGTCGATAAACCCATTGCCGGCCTCCTGGCTGATTTGAAAGCCCGTGGTCTGCTTGATGAAACCCTCGTCATCTGGGGCGGCGAATTTGGCCGCACACCGATGAGCGAGCAGGGGGATGGACGCGACCACAACCCCACCGGCTTCACCATGTGGATGGCCGGCGGCGGCGTGAAAGGCGGCCAGACCTACGGCGCCACCGACGAACTCGGCCTCTACGCCGTGGAGGACCGCCTGCATGTGCATGACCTGCATTCAACAATCCTTTATCTGATGGGCATCGATCACACCCGGCTCGTGTACAACCACAAAGGCCGGCCTGAACGCATCGACCAGAATGAGGGGCATCCGATGACCAAGCTGCTGGGCGTTTGATCGCCTAGGTGGTCATCCCTCTTCACCAGCGTGATTCCGTTGCAAACCCCTGTCCCGGTGGTCCGTTTGCTTCTGCTCATGGACATCCGACCTCTTGTCATCTGTTTCCCGCTGCTGCTCGCTTCTGCCCTCGCCCAAAACGGGCTGCAAAAGGCGGACGTCACTCTGACGCCGCCGAAAAATCTCAAAACGAAGCTTGCGCCGGGCTACACGATTCCCGTCGTTGACATCAGCGGCGAGAAACAGCGCCAGGTCATCGTCGATCAGGAAAAGGGCCAGTATCTCGGCCACCCCACCACGCTCCTGCTTGAGGACAACAAGACCATGCTCATCGTGTATCCGAAGGGTCACGGTCGCGGTCCCATCGTTTACAAACGCAGCAATGACACCGGCCTGACCTGGAGCGAGCGCCTCCCGACGCCAAAGTCATGGGAGACTTCTGTCGAGGTGCCCACGCTGCATCGCGTGGTCGATGCCGATGGCAAAAAGCGCATCATCATGTTCAGCGGTCTTTATCCCATCCGCATGGCCGTTACCGAAGACGATGGCGCAAACTGGAGCGAACTCAATCCCATCGGCAACTTTGGCGGCATTGTCACTATGGGCACGGTGATCGATCTCAAGACACCCGGCCACTACCTCGCCTTCTTCCATGATGATGGGCGCTTCATCCGGGGTGCCCCTGCCAAACCCTGGCGCTTCTGGGTTTACACCACGCTTTCCAAAGACGGCGGCCTCACGTGGAGCGCGCCCACGCCCATCGCCATGCTGCCAGACGCCAACCTCTGCGAGCCGGGCGCGCTGCGCTCTCCCGATGGCAAACAGATCGCCGTCCTGCTCCGCGAAAACTCCCGCAAATACAACTCCTTCGTCATCTTCTCAAATGACGAAGGCCAGACCTGGACCGAGCCCAGGGAACTCCCCGCCGCACTCACCGGCGACCGCCACGTCGCCAAATACACTCATGATGGCCGCCTCTTCATCAGCTTCCGCGACACCACCCACGTCAGCCCCACCAAAGGCGACTGGGTTGGCTGGGTGGGCAAATACGAGGACATCGTCAACGGCACCGAGGGCCAGTATCGCGTGCGCATCATGGACAACACCAAAGGCGCCGACTGCACCTATCCCGGCGTCGAAGTCCTGCCGGATGATTCCATCGTCACCACCACCTACGGCCACTGGACGGCAGGCGAGGCTCCTTACATCGTGAGCGTGCGCTTCAAGCTGGCAGAGCTTGATGCCAAGGCGGCCAAATAACCCATCTCATTTCGACCATGAATCCATCCCCCAACCGTCGCCAGTTTCTCTCCACCCTCGCACTCGGATCACTGGCCGCACGCGGCCAGGAGGCTCCCAAGTTTCCGCCGATGCGTGTCATCACCAAGGGGCCGGGCTTCCACTGGTTCGGCTATTACGACAAGCTCCAGTTCTCACCGGACAACCGCTTTGTGCTCAGCAACAAGGTCAGCTTCGAGCACCGTTCTCCCACCGCAGACGATGAGATCGAAGTCGGCATGGTCGATCTGCAGGAGAAGGACAAATGGATCCCTCTCGGCAAGACGCGAGCCTGGTGCTGGCAGCAGGGCTGCATGCTGCAATGGATTCCTGGCACCGAGTCGAAAGTGATCTGGAATGACCGTGAGAAGGATCGCTTCGTCAGTCACATCCTTGATGTGAAGACCGGCGAGAAACACACCCTCCCCAGCCCCATTTATGCTTTGGCTCCAAATGGCAAAGAAGCCGTGAGCTGCGATTTCTCACGCGTGGCCGACTGCCGGCCCGGCTACGGCTATGCTGGTATCAAGGATCGCTTCTTTGATGACATGGCACCCGCAGGAAGCGGCGTCACCCACGTGGATCTCGAAACCGGTGCGGAGAAGCTCATTGTCTCGCATGCACAGCTCGCCAAAACCGGAGTCGTCATGGAAAACCATCCCGACTCCAAGCATCACGCCTACCACCTGCTGGTCAGTCCCGATGGCAAACGCTTCATCATGCTGCATCGCTGGACTCAGCCCAAGGGCGGGCACCTGACACGTTTGATCACGGCGAACATGGATGGCAGCGACCTGCGCATTGTCATCCCCAACGGTTACGCGTCCCACTTCATCTGGCGCGATGCCACGCACATCCTCTCCCAGGCCAAGGACTGGCTCGGCAACAAGGAGTGGGGCGATTTCCTCTTTGAGGACAAAGACAGCGGCATCGTCGCTGAGATCGGCCACGGCGTGCTCGACAGTGGTGGCCACCTGACCTATCTGCATCGCAACGAGTGGATTCTGAACGACACCTATCCCAAAGGCGTGCGCCGCATCCAGACGCCGCACCTGTATCACATCGCAACCAACAAACGCATCGACCTCGGCGAGTTTCACCTGCCCCGCGAATACTCCGGCGAATGGCGTGTGGACAATCATCCACGTTCCAGCCGCGATGAACGCTGGGTCTGCATCGACGCTCCACATGCCGATCAAGGACGCCAGCTTCACCTGATCGACATTCAAGGGATGCTGACTTGATCAACCCCGGCTCTTTGCAGCGTAGGTGTAAGCCATGATGAAACATTTTCTTCCTCTCCTTGCGGCTGCCTTCCTCAGCCAAGCAGGCGACGCCTTCTCTCAGCAGGACACGCTCAAGCCGCTTCGTGCTGGCATCATCGGTCTTGATACTTCGCACGTTCCGGCGTTCACCAAGCTCTTCAACAATCCGAAGGCCGACGGTGACCTCGCGGGCATCAAGGTGGTGGCGGGTTATCCCGGCGGCACCGACATGCCGGCCAGCAAGGACCGCGTGGCGAAATTCACCGAGCAGGTGCGCGGCATGGGCGTGGAGATTGTGGATTCCATCCCAAAGCTGCTCGAAAAAGTCGATGTCGTGCTTATCGAAAGCGTCGATGGCCGCATTCATCTGAAAGAGGCGCGTGAGGTCTTCCAATCGGGCAAGCTCGTCTATATCGACAAGCCCATTGCTGGCACGCTTCCCGAAGCCATCGCGCTCTTTGAACTCGCCAAGAAGCATCACGTCAAGACCTGGTCGAGTTCGTCATCACGCTTTGGGGCGGACCTTCTCGCCCTGCAAGGCAATGAGGAAATAGGCGACATCCTTGGCGTCACGACCTGGGGGCCGTGTTCCTATCAAAGCGGCACACCGGACTTGTTTTTCTACGCCATACACGGCATCGAATCGCTCTTCACACTCATGGGTACCGGCTGCGAAACCGTTTCACGCACCAAGGGACCCATTAATGATCAGGTCACTGGCGTGTGGAAGGATGGGCGAATTGGCACCTATCGTGGCATCGTGAAAGGCAAATCCGAATTCGGTGCCTTGGTGTTCGGCAGCAAGGGCGTGCGGCAGGGGGCGAAAACCATCAGCTATGAGGCCTTGTGCCGGCAGATCGGCAAGTTCTTCCGCACGGGTGAGCCACCGGTGAGCGAAGCCGAGACAATCGAAATATTCACCTTCATGGAGGCGGCGGATGAAAGCCTGCGCCAGGGCGGCAAACCTGTTTCGCTGGCAGATGTGCTGGCGAAGGCAAAAGCAGAAGCTGCCAAGCTTGTTCCGTGAACTCAGCGCCCGCTCCAATGCCCCCGCTCAATACTCGTCGTCATTTCCTCTCCACTCTTCCCGCTCTTGGTTGGGCGGCAGCCCACGCAGCGGATGAACTTCCGTTGCAGGACATCGTCTTTGGCTCATGCCTCGACACGCACGAGCATCCCATGCTTGATCGCACCCTTACGCTGCCGCGAGATCTGTTCATCTTCATGGGCGACAACATCTATGCGGACAAAGGCGGCATCCCCATGATGCAGGAAAAGTACGCGCTGCTCAAACACAGCCGCTTTTTTCAAGGCCTGCAAAACAAGCCCATCCTCGCCACGTGGGATGATCACGACTTCGGCGAAAACGACGGTGGCGGAAGCTATCCGCACAAGAAGGAGGCGCAGGTCGAGTTCTGGAACTGGCTCGACGAACCCGCGACATCTCCACGCCGACAGCAGGAGGGAGTATATCACGCGCAAACCTTCGGCCCGGCCGGCAAGCGCGTGCAAATCGTCATGCTCGACACACGCTACTTTCGTAGCGCGCTCAAAAAGGTGCAGAAAGACAAGGCCATGCTCGGCGGTGCCTACGTGTCCACGGATGACACTTCCGCCACCATGCTTGGCGCCGCGCAATGGCGCTGGCTTGAGCAGGTGCTCCAGCAGCCGGCGGAACTTCGTTTGATCGTTTCCAGCATCCAGTTTGCCCCGGAAGTGCATGGTGGCGAATGCTGGGCCAACATGCCGCAGGAGCAGCAGAAGATGTTGAAACTCCTGCGGGGGCAGACGGCGGTGATTTTGAGCGGTGACCGCCACTGGTGTGAGTTTTCCCACAATGGCGTGTTTGATTTCACCACCAGTTCGATGACGCAGAAGCATCCGCGTGGCACGCCTACGCCGAACAAGCACCGCTGCGTTCCTCAAACTTACCATCTGCCGAACGTCGGCCATCTGCGCATCGACTGGACCGCTGCCACAATCACAGCGAAGGTTCTCGGTGAAGACGGCGAGACCAAGATCGCACAGACTCTGCCCTTCCGTGAACTGCTGATCAGCTAGCCCATGCATCGTCTCATTTCATTCGCGCTTCTTGCCTGCAGCAGTGTCGCTGCTGCCGAGGTGCGCGTTGAATTCAATCGCGACATCCGCCCCATCCTCGCTGCGAAGTGCTACGCCTGCCATGGTCCCGATGAAGACAAGCGCGAGGCCGATCTGCGCCTGGACATACGTGCCGAGGCCGTGAAGACGGCCATCAAGCCCGGCAAACCCGAGGCCAGCGAACTCTGGAAACGCATCACTCATGCCGATCCCGAAGACGTGATGCCGCCGCCTTCATCGCCGAAGCAGCTCACCCAAGCCGAGCGTGATCTTTTCCGCCGCTGGATCGCCGAAGGTGCGGAGTATCAAAATCACTGGGCCTTTGAGCCGATCAAGCGCCCCGCTGTGCCGAAGTCGAACAGCCAAAATCCCATCGATGCTTTCATCGCCGCGAAACTCCGCACGCACGACCTCAAGCCCGCAGCCGCCGCCACACCTGCGACGCTGATTCGCCGCGTTTATCTCGATCTCACCGGCCTGCCGCCTTCTCCCTCCGATCTTGAAGTGTTATCCGAGTGGTCTGATCAAACCTACGAGCAACTCGTGGACCGCCTTCTCGCCTCACCCAATTTTGGCGAACGCTGGGCACGCCACTGGCTGGACATGGCGCGTTATGCGGATTCAAACGGTTTCCTCGGCGATGGCCTTCGCCCCAACGCGTATGTTTACCGCGACTGGGTCATCCGTGCCTTCAACACCGATCTTCCGTATGACCAGTTCACCATCGAGCAGATCGCCGGTGACCTGCTGCCGCAAGCCACGCCGGAGCAAATCACGGCCACCGGTTTCCATCGCAATGCCGCCCTGAACACCGAGGCGGGCGTGGACAAGGAGGAGGCGCGTTATCAAAACCTTGTTGATCGCGTGAACACCACCGGTCGCGTCTGGATGGGACTCACCGTGGGCTGCGCCCAATGCCACACTCACAAATACGATCCCATCACCATCCGCGACTACTACAGCTTCTACGCTTTCTTCGACAACACCGTGGACCGAGATGATGCGAAGACCAAGGCGCAGGCTCTCGCCGAGGCGGACAAGGATCGCCGCCAGACCTATGTCCATCTTGCAGGCGACTACACACGCCATGGGCCGGATGTCATTCCCGCCAGTCTTTCCGCGCTGCCGCCGATGGCAAAGCCCGTTCAGCCGGAGCCCGGCCGCCTCGACCTCGCGCGCTGGCTGGTCTCGCCACAGCACCCGCTCACCAGCCGCGTCGCGGTGAATCACATTTGGAGCAAGCTCTTCGGCTTTGGCCTCGTGCGCACGCCGGATGACTTCGGCACCGCTGGCGAGTCGCCCTCTCATCCCGAGCTTCTCGACTGGCTTGCCTCCGAGTTCATGCGCAACGGCTGGAGCCGCAAGCAGCTCATCAAGCTCATCGTCATGAGCGCGACTTACCGCCAGTCCTCCGCGCACCGCGAAGACATCGTCGAACTCGATCCGCTGAACTGCCTCCTCGCCCGCCAGAACCGCATCCGCCTTGATGCCGAAATCCTGAGAGATTCCGCACTCGCCGTCAGCGGCTTGCTGAAGCGCACCATCGGCGGCCCTAGCTTTCGCCCGCCGCTGCCGGAGGATGTCTTCGATGTGGGCCGTTCTTCCAACTGGCAGGCCAGTCCGGGTGATGAAATCTATCGCCGCAGTCTGTACATCATCACCCTGCGCAGCGTGCTGTATCCCACGCTCACCACCTTTGATTCGCCCGACGCCGCAGACGCCTGCGTGCGGCGCGAACGCAGCAACACGCCGCTCCAGGCGCTCGCCATGATGAACGACAGCGTATTCGTCGAAGCCGCCCAAGCGCTCGCCTTGCGCACGATGCACGAGTCATCTCAGGATACGGCCGGACGCCTGCGTCATCTTTTTGAATGCACGCTGAACCGCCCGCCACGTGCGGAGGAGCTGCAGCGACTCACCGTCTTTCATGCCGCGCAACTGGCCAGCGTGCAGAAAGGTGGCGCGGAGGCCTTGCAGATCTTGGGCGGCACCAGCGCTTCCGTGCCCGTGTCCCGTCAGATCGAAGCCGCCGCGCTCGTCGCTGTCGCGCGTGTGCTTATGAACTTGGATGAGTTCATCAATCGTGAATAGCCTCGTTTCCTCGCCACGCCATCGCAACACCTCGCGGCCTGCCGCCGTATAGATCCCATGCTCACGCTTTTTTCCAAACAATCCTCCAACCGCTGCTGCGACGGACTGTCACGTCGCTCCTTTCTGCGAGTCGGCGGCCTTGGGCTGGGTGGACTGAGCCTTCCAGGACTGCTGCGCGCAGAGTCAGAGCAGGGGCGCGGGAAATCACAGAAGGCGCTTATCTTGGTTTATCTGCCCGGCGGTCCCCCGCATCAGGACATGTATGACCTGAAGATGGATGCGCCTTCGGAGGTGCGCGGTCCGTTCAAGCCCATCCGCACCAATGTCTCCGGCATCCAGATCAGCGAGCACCTGCCGCGCATGGCCAAGATGGCTGACAAGCTCACGTTCATCCGCAGTGTGGTGGGCGCCAAGGACCGGCACGAAAGCTTTCAGTGCGTCACCGGCCGCTTGAGCAACAATGCGCCTCCCGGCGGCTGGCCGGAGATCGGCAGCGTGGTGTCCAAGCTCAAAGGCGGCGCACCCACCGTGCCCGGGTATGTGAATCTCTCGCAGCAGATGAAGCACACGCCTTACAATCAAGGGCGTCCGAGCTTTCTTGGTGTGGCGCATGCGCCCTTCATGCCTTTGGAGCGCGGCAAGGAGGACATGTCCCTCAACGGTGTAAGCTTGGACCGCCTCGGTGATCGGCGCGGACTGCTCTCCGCTTTTGACACCTTTCGCCGCGAGACGGATGCCTCGGGCACCATGGCGGGCATCGATGTCTTTCGGCAGCAGGCGTATGGAATTCTCACATCCTCGCAGCTGGTCGATGCGCTCGATCTTTCCAAAGAGTCACCCAAGAACCGTGAGCGTTACGGCAAAGGCACGGAGAAGATCCAGGGCGATGCCGCGCCGCGCCTCAATGAGCAGTTCCTGCTGGCGCGTCGGTTGGTCGAAGCTGGCGTGCGCGTGGTGACGCTCAGCTACAGCTTCTGGGACTGGCATGGCCAGAACTTTAAAAACGCTCAGGAGAATCTGCCAGATTTTGATCAGGCCATCTCCGCCTTGGTGCAGGATCTGCATGAACGTGGCATGGACAAGGATGTGACCGTGCTCGCCTGGGGCGAATTCGGGCGCACGCCGCGCGTGAATGACAAAGGCGGACGTGATCACTGGCCGAATGTTTCCTGCGCGCTGCTCGCCGGGGGCGGCATGCAGAATGGACAGGTCATCGGCGCCACGGACCGCCTGGGTGGTGAGGCCACGGACCGACCTGTGCATTTCCAGGAGATCTTCGCCACACTCTACAACAATCTGGGCATCAATCCGCATACCAGCACGGTGTCTGACTTTTCCGGCCGCCCTCATTACCTGGTCGATAACGAATTCCAATCGATCAAGGAACTGGCCTGAACCGCATGTCACCGCAGGAATACATCACCCAGACGCGCCGCGATTTCCTCGCCACCAGTTCCTGTGGTCTTGGCACGCTCGCCCTGGCTTCCTTGCTGCGGCAGGATGGTCTGCTGGCAGCGGAGGCAGGCATTCCGGCTGATCCGCTCTCCACACGCATGCCGCATTTCGCGCCGAAGGCCGAGCGCTGCATCTTCATCTTTCTCGAAGGCGGCCCCTCGCAGATGGATCTCTTTGATCCCAAGCCGCTGCTCAACAAATATGACGGTCAGCCGCTGCCGGATTCGATCGTGGGAGATGCGAAGTTCGCCTTCCTGCAAAAGGACACCGCCACGGTGATGGGCACCAGCCGCGTCTTCAAAAAGCACGGCCAGTGCGGCATGGAAATCAGCGACCTGCTGCCCCACATCGCCACCTGTGCGGATGACATCGCCCTGGTGCGCTCCATGCACACCACACAGTTCAATCATCTGCCGGGCCAGCTCATGTTGAACTGCGGTGAATCCCGGCTCGGACGCCCCAGCGTGGGTTCGTGGGTGACTTATGGTCTTGGCAATCCATCGCAGGAGCTGCCCTCCTATGTCGTCATGGTCAGCAAGGGCCGCGGTCTGCCGGGCGGCAGCTCCACCTGGTCGAGCGGCTTCCTTCCGTCTTCCTATTCGGGCGTGATGTTTCGCAACGGGGCCTCGCCTGTTTTGAACCTGGGCAATCCCGCTGGTATCACGCCGGAGATGCAGTCCGCGAGCATTCGCGCGCTGAACGATCTCAACCGCCTTCAGCACCAGCACATCGGTGATCCTGAGATTGCGGCGCGCATCAACAGTTACGAACTCGCCTTCCGCATGCAGAGCGCCGCGCCGGAGCTGGTCGATCTCAGCGGTGAATCCCAGGCCACGCTGGACGCGTATGGCGTGAACCGAATTGAGCCGCCCATCAAGAGCAACCTCGGCGGCATCGGCAACTACCAGACTTTTTCGCGGCATTGCCTGAATGCACGGCGCATGGTGGAGCGCGGCGTGCGCTTTGTGAACATCATCCATGCTTCCTGGGATCACCACAGCGCCCTTGATCCCCAGCTCGCGCACAACTGCGGGATGGTCGATCAGCCCATCGCTGCATTGCTCAAAGACCTCAAACAACGCGGCCTGCTCGACACCACGCTCGTCGTGTGGGGCAGCGAGTTCGGTCGCACCGCGCTGGGGGAAAATCGCAAGGGCTTCAAGAAGGTCACGGGGCGCGATCATCACCCCTACGCCTTCAGCCTCTGGATGGCGGGCGGTGGCATCAAAGGCGGGCAGGTCCATGGCGAGACGGATGACTTCGCCTGGCACGTCGCGCGTGATCCTGTCTCCATTCACGACTTCCACGCCACCATCCTGCACCTCTTCGGCCTCAATCATAATAAGCTCAGCTACCGCTTCCAGGGGCTCGACTTCCGCCTCACGGGTGTGAATCCGGCCAAGGTGGTCAAAGGGCTCATTGCTTAGGCCGGGAGACCTCGATCACCGAAGCGGGCCCCACCAAAAACACCCGGTCATTCTGCGAGGGCCGAATACCATGCGTGCCGGTGAACGAGCCGAATGCGGGCAGTACACCCACGCGTGCGGAGAAATGAAAACAGGGCGCACGAAGGGAGGTTCCCATGCGTTCGCTCAAACGGAAGGACGGATGTAGATGCCCTGCGAGCACTGGCGCGTCCGGATCTTCCTGAGGTTCGTGCCGGCAGTGAAAAGGTCCCAGACGCCACGGGCCGCTCACACAGGGGATCCGCAAATCTTCGGGCAGTGCTCCCGCGTGGCGGTCATGGTTTCCCTCCACCAGCACCATCTCTGTTGCGGCATGGCGCTCCCGCCATTTGGCGAGCGCGGCGAACATCCCCTCGTTCCTTCCCGTCTTGGCGTGAAGAAAATCGCCCAGGATCACCAGCCGCTGCGCGTCGGTCATCATCAGCAGGTGCGACAGCCTTTCCAGATCGTCATCGTGTGAGGTTTCCGGGACGGGTATGCCTGCAAAGCGAAATGCCGCCGCTTTGCCGAAATGAGGGTCCGCGATGAGCAGGGTCTTCTCAGCCGCCCACCACACCGCGCGTTCCGGGAGCAGTGTGAGCAATGCGCCGCCCCATTCCAAGGTCACATCGTCGGCTCTCATGTGCGCAATGCCTCGGCCTCCAGTTGCTCGCTCATCCGGCGCACGCGGTCAGCCCATTTCTCCGTGCTCACCTGGCCCTGCACCCACATGGCCCAAAGAGGGAATGAGAGCGGAGTAAGCCGCTCCGTCTGGCGCAAAGTCAGTTTCATGTTCTGCACCTGTGTGAGTGAGTCCTGCAGCCGGCGGACTTCCAACTGCCTTTCGATGACTTCGCGGCGTGCCTGGTCCAGCAGGCGGTTGTCTGGCTCATACCGGGCAAACATGTCATAGAACAAACCGCTGGAGGCCTGCACCTGCCGCGTGGATTTGGCGCTGCCGGGATAGCCTTGAAACACCAGGCCGGCAATGCGTGCGATCTCCCGGAATTTGCGGCGCGCCAGTTCGGTGGAGTTCAGGCAATCCAGAATGTCCTCAACCAGCATCGTGGGCGAAAGCACCTCCCGCCATGCTTTCTCATCGAAGTCGAGCGGCTCTGGCGTCATCAGCGCGAATCCATAATCATTCATCGTCAGCGCGAACGATCGCGGAGAAATCTTGCCAATCCGGTGCGCCGTGAGCACCGCGAGCCCCTCATGCGCGAGCCGCCCGGCGAAGGGGTAGATGAAATAGAGAAAGCCGTCCCGCGTCTCCGTCCACTCAATGAGCAGTTCGTCGGGCTCAGGGATAAGCGACCATGCCGACTGAATCTTGAGCACCGGTTCAGCGGCCTTCATTTCGGGCGAGTCAAAAACACCTCGCTTCGCCTCCGCGAGCTTTACCCGCACAGCACGGGCCAGCTGGGTCGATAGCGGCATCTTGCCTCCCATCCATTGGGGCACGCGACGCGCTGTCTTTTTGCTTTTACGCACCATCGCGGTCATGTCGTGCACGCGAACAAACTCGAGCTGGAATCCAGCGAAGGAAAAGCCATCGCCGGGCTTGAGCCGGGCGATGAACGATTCCTCAATGCTGCCAAGGTAGCTGCCGCGCATCATCCGCACGGACATCATGGCATCGCTCGTGATGGTGCCGATCGACATGCGGTGAAAGCGGGCGATATCCGCCTGGTCCACGGTGAAGAAGTCCCCGTCCTGCCGCACGCGGCGGAACTGCGGGTAGGCCTTCAGGCTCTTCCCTCCACGGGTCACAAAGTCGATGACCCAGCTCCATTCCTCATCACTCAGATCGCGAAACGCATGGGTGGAGCGGATCTCCGCCCGTGCCTGCTCTTCATGAAAGCCGCCGCCCAGAGCGAGGGTGACCAGATGCTGCACCAAAAGATCCAGCGGCCGCTCCACCGGTTCGCGGGCCTCCATCTCCCCACGGGCAATGGCATCCCGCACGGCGGCGAACTCCACCAGCTCCAGGGCATGAGCCGGAACGCAATAGATGCGGCTGACGGCACCGGGCTGGTGCCCGCTTCGTCCGGCACGCTGCAGCATGCGCGCCACGCCTTTGGGTGCGCCCACTTGAATCACCTGCTCCACCGGGGAGAAATCGACGCCCAGATCCAGGCTGCCCGTGCAGACCACGCATTTGACCGTGCCTGCGCGCAGCCGCTCTTCCACTGCCTCCCGTTGCTTTCGATCCACCGAGCCGTGGTGCAGGGCGATGTCCGCGCCCCAGTCAGGGCGCGCGGCCTGCAGCGCCTGATACCAGATCTCCACCTGTGACCGCGTGTTGACAAAAAGCAGCGTCGTGCGGCTTTTCTCAATGCGTTGAACCACCTCGGGCAGCAGGCCCAGCCCCACATGCCCGCTCCACGGAAAGCGCTCCATGCTGCGCGGGAGCAGCGTTTTAAGCTCAAACTTTTTGTTCACGTGCGCGGAGATCAGCCGAGACGTCTTTGTCTTGCGTGCAGCCCCTAGCAGCACATTCAGCGCCTCGTCGAGATTCCCCAATGTTGCGGACAGGCCCCAGACGCGCAGCCCTGGCAGCCACTGCCGCAACCGGGCCAGGCACAGCTCCGCCTGCACTCCGCGTTTCGTTCCCACCAGCTCATGCCATTCATCCACGATGACGCAGGACAGCGCGCCCAATTTTTCCCGGGTGTCCGCATGAGTGAGCAAAAGAGAGAGGCTCTCTGGTGTCGTCACCAGCGCCGTGGGGAAACGCCGCCGCTGTTTCTGTCGCGCCGCAGTGCTTGTGTCACCCGTGCGCAGTTCCACGGACCAGGGCAGGCCCAGATCCACCAGCGGCGCGCGTAGAGATTCTGCCGTGTCATTGGCAAGCGCACGTAGCGGAGTAAGCCATAGCACGCGCAGGGGTTCGGTCTTTTTCGTCCACTTCGTCTGGTCTGGATTTTGCTCCAGCCATTCCAGCACCGGGCCGCCCCAGACTGCGTAGGTTTTCCCCAGTCCCGTCGGTGCATGTACCAGCCCGCTTTCGCCTGCTCGGAATGCATCCCAAGCCTCCAACTGGAACGGAAAAGGTTTCCATCCTTTCTTTTTAAACCACTCCAGCCAGCGCGACTTCATCCCTGCGCCCCCTCCGATGCCCTCATTTGCGCGCTGCTTGCAGAATTAAGGGGTGTTGCTTTCATGCGCATCAGTTCCGTGTGTATTTTCGACACGTTCGGAGAAGTAGATGCATGAAGTTGTGCGGAACCTTTCCTGGACGCACCGCTTCTTCTGCAAATCCGCTCAGGCAAAGAGGTCGAGCTGAGCACTTGGCACTCGAAATGCGGCCGATGAAAGGCGTGGGATATCGCACGAAAAGCCCGCTCTCAGATGCGCCACCTTAAACAGGGTCTGCATTTGTTCTGCATAAAAGCCTTGGCCCGTCATTCGGTGTCCCCAGCGGGAGTCATACAGTTTACCTCCCCGCATGTCTCGGATTCGCCCGAGGACCTTGTCTTTCGCTCCTGGAGCGTGGCGCTCCAGCCATTCCTCAAACAGCGGGGCCACCGCCCAGGGAAGGCGCAGCGGAATGAAGCTCGCATCCCGCGCGCCCGCCTGGGCACATGCTCGCAGCAGCGCGGGCATCTCATGGTCCGTCAGCCCGGGAATGACGGGGGCCATCAATACGCGCACCGGAATCCCGGCATTGCTCAGCTCCTGAATTGCAGCCAGGCGTCGTGTGGGGCTGGACGCTCGTGGTTCGAGTTTCTTTGCCAATCCTCCCTCCAGCGTGGTGACTGAAAGGTTCACGACCACCGCGCCAAAACGCGCCAGTTCAGCAAGCAGATCCTTGTCCCGTGTCACCAGATGGTTCTTGGTGATGATGGCGAGCGGATTGCGAAATTCCGCCAGCACTTCAACGCAGCGGCGGGTCAACCGGCGCAACCGCTCCACGGGCTGATAACAATCGGTGACCCCGCTCATGGCCAGAACCTGGGGCTTCCAGGATTTCTTCGACAACTCCCTGCGCAGGAGTTCCGGCGCTCTTTCCTTCACCATGATCTTCGTTTCGAAATCAAGACCGGCTGACATGCCCAGATACTCATGAGTCGGACGGGCAAAACAGTAGGCGCACCCATGCTCACAGCCACGGTACACATTGAAGCTGGCATCAAAGCCCACATCCGGGCTGGTGTTGTAAGTGATGAGCGATTGCGAATCATCTCGGATAAACTGCGTGCGCGGATGCGGGGCTTCCTCTTCATCGACGGAGGGCGGATCAGCGATGTATTCGGTGTCTTCAAACCGATTTTTCGGGTTACTGGCGGAGCCCCGCCCCGAAGGTCTGTTGTGAGGAGTCATGGAAGTTCGAGTGCGCGGGAGGGCATCACACCGCTGTTTCCCTCTGACACCCTTGGTTTGATAACTGTTCATATAAACAGTTGTGAACATTTTTCAACCCCATCATCATCTCTCTCATCGTGAGGTGGTTAGCAAAACTCCTCTAATCGGAACCTTCTGCCGGATAGATAAGGGTCGTGCCATGGACTTTGGCAAAGGAAGTCAGGGAATGGCTCTGACGGCGGGTCGGACTCATAATGTCTTCGGTCTGGATTCCACGGACCAGCAACGCATCGGCGATAAGCGACCGATGACAGCGCCACGGCACGGCTTCGGCGCACATCAAAGCGACTGTCTCCTGTTGCGCCAGTTCCATCAATTCGCCCAGACTCTCCTCGAATTCCGCCGTTTGCATGTAATCCGCGTAGCCACGGAACGAAGCATTGCGCCAGCCCATGTTGGGCGAATCACCTTTTGCATGGCGCAGGCCGCCGAGTCCCGGCATATGCACGTACCCCAGCCCGGCTTTTTTTAAAGATTGTGGCAGGGAATCCTTGTTGAACTGCGGATTGTGCCGGGACCTCGGCACTGTTCGCACATCCACGACACAAGTCGCTCCATGAGCCTTGAGCAGGGCGATGAATTCCTCGATCGTACGGGTGGAATGACCGATCGTCAGCACGACGGATGCGGCTCTTTCGTCGGGCGTGTTCTTTTCCCCACGCCGGGCCGGCTTTTGACGTTTCAACGCGCTCATGACTTGCTCCTGACCTTGGTGAGGGCGGAGCCCTTGTGCATGGCCATGTGTTCCGTCTTGTCGCTCTTGATCAAATACTGCGGCTCCTCTTTGGAAGCGTGGACGGTGTAGGTCTTAAACTTCACTTCGGAAGTGACCTTTCGTTTGATCGTTCCGCGGACGCGGCCTGCTTCCGAGTTCCATTCCACGTGGTCCCCCACTTTGAATTCGTGTTTCATCGGCAGGTCATAGGCTGATGTTGTCGTCTCCCGCATTTACCGATTTCGCCGACGGCAAAATCAGCTGCGATCCCATGCCTATTAAACGCTCGGAACCGGGCCGCGGAGTTCAACTTTTTGCCTTAAGAGGTCAAAACAGGGTTCCTGCGTGCGTAATGTTCGCGTGCCAAACGCCCCGTTTCAAATCACCGCCTCTCTGCTGCTGCTCTGCGCCCTCGCGCAGGGGGCGGAGCCTGCGCCGATTGACTGGGCCAAGGCGCGCCAGCACTGGTCCTTTGTACCACCGAAGAAGCAGGCCCTGCCGAAGGTGAAGGATGCCACCTGGCCGCGTGAACGCGTGGATCGCTTCATCCTCGCGAGCATGGAGGCCGCTGACCTCACGCCCACACGCGAGGCCGATGCGCGCACCTTGATCCGCCGCGCTACGTTTGACCTCACCGGCCTGCCGCCCACGCCGGAGGAAGTGCAGGCCTTTGTGAATGACACCCGCCCGGATGCCTACGCACGGCTCGTGGATGGTCTGCTCAGCCGCCGCGCCTTTGGCGAGCGCATGGCCGCCATGTGGCTCAATCTCGCTCGCTATGCCGAAGATCAGGCGCATCAGGTGGGCAACAATTCCTCCTTCGCCTATCCAAACGCCTGGCGCTATCGCGACTGGGTCATCGCCGCCTTCAATGCGGACCTCCCCTACGATGCCTTCGTGCAGAAGCAGCTCGCGGTGGATTTGATCGAGCCGCAGAACAAAGCCGATCTCGCCGCGCTCGGCTTCCTCGGTCTCGGGCACAAGCTCTATGCCCGAGGGATGCTCGATGTGCAGGCGGAGGAATGGTCGGAGCAGGTGGACACCGTCTCACAGACCTTCCTTGGCCTCACCGTCGCCTGCGCACGCTGCCACGATCACAAGTTCGACCCCATCACCGCGCGCGATTACTACGCCATGGCCGGCGTCTTTGCCTCCATGCAGATGGTCAATCTGCGCCCCGATGGCAAGGATGAGGACGGCAAAACTCTCGCCGACAAAATGGACCCCGGCACCCTGCACATCGTGCGCGATGTGAACCCACACGACTTGCCCGTCTATGATCGCGGCGATGTCAAAGCCCCCGGCCCCAATGTCCCGCGCGGCTGGCTGCAGGTGCTCAGCAAGGATGAGCCTGTGAAGTTTCAGCAAGGCAGCGGCCGTGCCGAGCTGGCCCGCCAGATCACCGATCCCACCAACACACTCACCGCCCGCGTGATGGTGAACCGCGTCTGGGATCTGCTCTTCGGCCGTCCGCTCGTGCGCACCCCGAGCAACTTTGGCACCACGGGAGACAAGCCCACGCATCCCGAACTGCTCGATGACCTCGCGCTGCGTTTCATGCAGAACGGCTGGTCCGTGAAGCGCCTCATGCGCGAGCTCGTCATGTCCGCCACCTACCGTCAGGGCAGCAGCGGCAGCGCGGCGAATACGCAGCTCGATGAGGCGAACGATCACCTCTGGCGCATGAACCGCCGCCAGCTCGGCATCGAGTCCTGGCGGGATGCCATCATGGCCACCGCAGGTACGCTCAGCCGGGAAGGGGGCTCCTCTCTGAATCTTGACGCACCCGTGCATCACAAGCGCACCATCTACTCCCAGGTCAGCCGCCGTGAGCTGAACAAGACGCTCATGCTCTTCGACTACCCGGATGCCAACGTCCATGCCGCGCGCCGTACCAGCAGCACCACGCCCACCCAGAAGCTTTATGTGATGAACAGCCCCTTCATCCTTGAGCAGTCAAAACAACTGGCCCGGCGCATCCAGCAATGCAGTGGCGATGATGCCGCCCGCATCCGCCATGCCTACGCACTCCTCTTTGCGCGTCAGCCCGAGGCGGAGGAACTCGCCATCGCCCGTGAGTTCTTGCAACAGCCCGCCACTGAATCCGGCCCCAACGCATGGGAGCAGCTCGCGCAGGCGCTTCTCGCCACCAATGAAATGCTCTATGTGGACTGATCCCAATCCCGCGCAGCTCACCCGGCGTGAAGCCCTCCATCGCCTCTCGGCTGGCTTTGGTGCCATCGGCCTTGCGGGCATGATGGGCGCTCCTGCGCAGGCCGCTGTGAAGCAGCAGATCACCCCGCGTGCGAAACGGGTCATCTTCCTCTTCATGAACGGTGCGCCCTCGCACATCGACACCTTTGATCCGAAGCCGGCGCTGAAGAAATACGAAGGCCAGCAGCCCTCCGGCAAGCTCTACAAGGCACCGAAGACCAGCGGCTTCATGTCATCCCCGCTGCAGTTTCACAAGTGCGGGCAGAGCGGCATCGAGGTCAGCGAAAGCCTGCCTGCTCTGGGCAGCATCATCGACGACTGCTGCGTCATCCGCTCCATGCACACCAATGTGCCGAATCATGAGCCCGCGCTGCTCATGATGAACACCGGCAATCTCCAGCCCATCCGCCCATCGATGGGTTCATGGGTGCTGTATGGCCTGGGCAGTGAAAACGAAAACCTGCCCGGCTTCGTGGTGCTGCGGCCCACGCCCAACATCGTGGTGGGTCCTGCGCTGTGGAGCAATTCCTTCCTGCCTTCGGAATACCAGGCCACTGGCGTCATCACCTCCGACATGAGCGTGGACAAGCTCGTCGCCAATGTGCGCAACTCAGCGCTTGCCCCCGCGCAGCAGCGGCGGCAGATCGACCTCATTCAAAAGCTAAACCACCTGCACGCCGCGAAGCGCGAGCAGGACCATGCGCTCGAAGGTCAGATCAAGGCCATGGAAACCGCCTACCGCATGCAGAGCGCCGCCAGCGATGCCTTCGACATCAGCCGCGAGCCCGCGAAGATGCGCGAGATGTATGGCGAGACCCCCTTTGGCCGCTCCTGCCTGCTCGCGCGGCGTCTCGCGGAGTCCGGCGTTCGCTATATCAGCGTCTATTACACAAGCAGCAGCAACCAGCCCTGGGACACACACAGCGACCACTACAAGAACCATCCCAAACTCTGCGCCGACAGCGACCGCGCCTCAGCCGCTCTCATCAGCGATCTCAAGCAGCGCGGCCTGCTGGAGGACACCCTCGTCGTCTGGACTGGTGAGTTTGGCCGCACGCCCTACTCGCAGGAAACGCAGGACAAAAACAAGCAGGTCGATCCCATGCGCCGCGGTCGCGATCATCACCACACTGCCTTCAGCACCCTGCTGGCCGGTGGCGGCATCAAAGGTGGCCTCGCCTACGGTGCGTCCGATGAACTCGGCATGAATGCCGTCGAAAAGAAGGTTCATGTTCATGATCTGCATGCGACCATTTTGCATCAGCTCGGCCTCGATCATGAACAACTTACCTATCGCTATGCCGGTCGCGACTTCCGTCTGACAGACGTGTATGGTGACGTGGTGACTGGCATTCTTGCGTGAGGTATATCATTCCATTATGCGCTATTTTACGTACTTACTTCTAGCTGCTCTTAGCATGGCCTCCGTCACGCTTTCGGCGGCCGAACCTGTGGTGTTTATCTCCGCGTTCGCCTCGGGAGACAAAGCTGGCATTCATGCGTTTCGCTTCGACTTGAAGACCGGCGTTTTGCAGCCATTGCATCGAACCACTGATATTCAGAATCCGTTCTTCCTGGCGGTTTCGCCCGACCAACGCTTCCTCTATGCGATCAATGCCGATAAGTTCGGTGGGGCGGATGATGAATTTGTGGCGGCCTACGCTCTTGAAGGTCGCACCGGCCGGCTGAAGAAGCTGAATCAGCAGTCTGCGCGCGGAACGGCTTCGTGTGATCTTGATGTCGATGCCACGGGCAAGACCTTGGTGGTGGCAAATTACGCGTCAGGAAGTGTGGCGTCGCTGCCGGTGAAAGAGGATGGCATGCTGGGAGAAGCTGCCACGTTTGTGCAGCACAGCGGCTCCAGCATCGACCCCGAACGCCAGAAGGGACCCAATGCGCATAGCATCGTCATCAGTCCGGACAACCGCTTCGCGCTCGCTGCTGATCTGGGAATCGACAAGATCCTGGTTTACCAACTTGATGCGGCCAAGGCAAAGCTAACGCCAAATGATGCCCAGTCCTTTGCGAAGATGCAGCCCGGATCCGGTCCGCGTCACATCACCTTTCATCCGAACGGCAGGCATGTGTATGTGATCAACGAACTGGCAAACACAGTGACGTGTTTTGATTATACCCCCGCATCCGGCACGCTCACCGAGCGACAGACCCTCACCACGCTTCCCGACGGATTCAGTGGCAAGAGCTACACGGCTGATTTGAAAATCACCCCAGACGGCAAGTATCTCTACGGCACAAATCGGGGTCACGACAGCATCGCGTCGTATCGCATAGGTGAAGATGGCAGACTCACGCTCCTCTCCATCGATCCCAGCCTCGGCAAAGGGCCGCAGAACCTGCTCATCACCCCGGATGGCCGGTGGCTTCTCTGCGCAAACATGCCGGGAAACAGCGTGGTCGTGTTTCGGATTGATGCCACGAGCGGGAAAATCACAGCAACCGGCACTCCAGTCGAGATGCCGATGCCATCGTGCATTCGCTGGGCAAAGTAAACGTCGCACTCATTCGGTGGCATAGTCAGAACTGTAGCGAACGTATAACCTCGCACCACTTCCACACGCCGCCGTTTCTTTAAATAAGGGGCCGGAAATGAATGCCACTCACTCTGACCCCAGTGAACGATGCGCAGAACGATGTATAGCAAATTGCAAATTCGTTTCCGAGTTGGAGTGCTGACACTTGTTCAAAAGTCGTGGGCTCCGACGGCGGCTGGCTGGGGACAGCCAGCCCTCAAGCCGCTGCCGAGCGTTCTTCTTGCTCGGCTTTTATTCCTTCAGGAAAGGATGTTCGCGTTTATTTGTTAATAAACGAGTCGTTTTTCGAAACTCGGACCATTCGTCCATGCTCATACCATTCCGTACCACCTTGCGTATTCGGAGGGTGAAAAACCGATGTGGGCCCATGCCTAACTTCACGACCGTCTGCATCCCGGTAGAACCGAACTATCAAAGCGCAGTGCCCACGACGTTCAGATTTAGATTCTAGTTTTCGAAAGCTCGTTGAACTGCCAGCCGGCGGCTTTTTAATTATGCTGCATGAGCAAAGAAAAGTGGAAATAATCAGCAATGAAACCAATCTCGTTTTCATAAACTTGATGGGGCGACCAATTTACAAAGGTGTGTGAGGTAACCGGCCTCGATCACGAACAGCATAACGACCGCTGCGCTGGCCGCGATGTTCGCTTCACCGCTGTTTGTTTTGACGAGGTGAAAGGCATCATTGCTTGACCTCGTTCCGCACCTCCCATGCTGGCGGCAGTTCCTTGGACTCCGGCCCATACGTCTGCGATACGACAAAACCGCTCGCCTGCGAGGTGTAAAAGATGCGGCCGTTGCTCACCACCGCGCCGAGGCACTCGCGTGAATCGATGGCAGGTCCGGTGGAGACCAGCTTGCCCTCTTGCGAGAGGTCGATCATGTCCATGTTTGCGCCCAGGACATACGGCTCGCTCAGGGTGAAGCGGCAGCACGCATAGTTCGTGAGGATGCTGTAGGTCACCTTGCCGGTGTTGCGGTCAAAGATGTTGCCCTTGCCGCGCAGTGCGTTGGAGAAGATGAATTTCTCGCCGACGCTCACCACGTTCAGCGCCGAGGTCACGGCATCGGATTTCCAGATGAGCTTGCCGGTGTTTGCGTCGAGGCACCAGACAAAGCGGTCTTCCGTGCCTGCATCCGTCTTGTTGTACCCGCCGATGTAGAGCCTGCCATCGCGTGCGCTCAGCGTACATTTGGCGGTGACGTAATAGTCGTTCGTCTGCCAGAGGATTTTGCCGGACTTCGGCTCGATGCAAACGGTGAGGCCGTTGTTTCCCACCGGTTGCCCGCGGCGTGCGCGCTGCTCAGCGTCATAGCCGAAGAACACGGAGTAATACAGTTTGCCATCGAGGATGCAGATGCCGCAATCGTTGCCGCCGCGGCCTTGATCGGAAAAGTCTTTCTCCCACACGACCTTGCCGGTATCGAGATCCCAGGCCCACACACGCGGGTGGTGGTTTGTGGGGTAGTAAGGATTGTCGTTGGAATAGATGAAACTCATCACATCGCGTCCGTCGGCTGGTTTGACCGGAGGACCGCCAAAGGTCCAGGGCTTCTCGCTGCCTTGGGGTGCGTAATCGCCAGTGCCACTTGCATAGATCGCCACTTTGCCCGCGACCACCGGTGGAAACTGCCGGCTCCAGCTTGGGCTGCCGGTGAAGGGCGCTTCCCAGAGCATCTCACCCGTTGCTGCATCCAGGCAGCGCACAAAGGATTCTTTCATGCCTGCCTGTGGGACCAGGAGCTTGCCGTCGATGTAGAGCGGCGAGGTGAAAGACAGATACACCCCCGGCCACCATTTGCGCCACAGCAGACGGCCCGTGTCCTGCTCGCACGCGATGATCTGGCCTTCGGCGGTGTGCGTGTAGATTCGTCCGCCTCCGCATACCGGCAGATGTTTCACTGTTCCTTCGAGCCGCCGCGCCCACCGCATGCGCAGCGGTGGCGCGATGCCCTGATTGTTCGAGTTCTGCCCCGCGAAGTTGCCGTAGTTCGTATACCAGTCGTATTTTGCATCGGCGAGCTTGCCCTTGAGCGGACTGCGCATCTCTCTAACAGCAGGCTCAGGAACACTGGCAGCATTCAGCATATCTGCTTTGAGCGAACCATATTTGGCAAGATAGCCACTTTCGCCGCCGACGAAAACACAACCATCAGCAACTGCCACGGGTGCTGAAATCGCACTCGTGCTGACGCCTATCTTCCGCGCTGCCTCGTTACCGCTCAGTGGGGCAATGTAGAGCGTTCCATCCAGCCCACCAAAGATCGCATGGTTCTTCGTCAGCACCGGTGGCGCGATGGCACCTGCACCGCTGAGCGTCTTCAGCTCCTTCGTGCTCATGTTATGCCGAATGAGCCCACGCTCCGTCTCCGGCTTCACGCGGAATACTTCCTTCCCGCGAATCGCCACCGGCGAGAAGCTCAGCAGGCCGTCCATGCGGATGTTTGTGTCCGTGCCCGGCACGAAGTCGCCGGTAGTCAGCGTGTCGCCTTCCAGTCGCATGATGTCCACGCGGCCCGCGTTGTCGCGGCGGTGCCACTGGACATAGACGTTGCCGTCATCATCCGCGCTCTGTCCAAAAGTTGCGGGGAATTCCTTGCCGGACCACTCCGGAATCTCGCCCGTGGCTTTGAGTTTTGGCGCGTCGCCCGTGTCTTCGATGAAAAGCGTGCGCCCACCCGCAGGCATGACGACGGTATTCCCCCGGATGAGGCAGATGTCGCGCGAGCAGACGAAGTGATCCTTCCACGTCACGCGGCCATCGCTGGATGTGGGCTTGGCTCCCGGCTTGAGTGTGGCGAGCATCCGCTTCTCACAAAACTTCGCCCACTCCTCGCCGCTCCAGCGGTTGCCATCGAACCCGACCACCTCCTTCACGAAGTCCCATTTCCACTTAGTCTCTCCCTCGTTCGTGATTGCATAAACCTGCGCGCCGAGCGTGGCAAAATAGACACGGTCCTTGCCGATAACCGGCGTGCTAAAAATCGGTTCGCCGCAGTCGATCTCCTTCACCACTGCGCCGGTGCTGCGATCCAGGACATAGTAAATGCCGGCCGTGGTGCCAAAGTGCAGGTGCCGGCCCACGATGGCCGGTGAACTCACATTGTTCACATTCTGCTTCCCTCCCTTGCTTTGGAAGCGCCACACCTCCTTGAGCGTGGCAGCGTCAAAACAGGCGGCGCAGCCCGAGCCATCGACCACAAACACCTTTCCATCCGCGATCACCGGAGAGGTGTAGATGCCGTCTGTCATCCCCACCATGCCTTGCAGGCCGAGTTTTTTCGCGTCGATGTCGCGCTCGACGGCGTTGCCGGAATGCGCCGAGTTGAACATGAACTGCGGCCAGTCCTCGGCGGAGGCATTCAGGACCAGGGCAAAGGTGGCGAGGGCGAGGAAGCGATTCATGACCGTTGAATACGAACTTGGAAGCCTGAACTCGCAGCCAGATAACATCTTCTCATCCGGCACGTTCTTTACGACCATGACCTCCCGTTCCACTCGCCGCCATTTTTTTCCCTTCTCGAACTTGGTGTTGGCCGACGCCAAGACGAAAGCATGGCATCAAAATCAAATGATCATGCGTGCTCTTCTCCTGCTCGTCTCAGTCGCGTGCGGATTTGTCTCTGCCTCGGAGCCGCCCGCCGTCACTGTCGGCAACATCCGCCGGGTGTTTCACAACGGCGAGCACAACGCCTTCACCACGCTCGTCCGCTTTCACGACCAGCTCTATCTCGCCTTCCGCAGCTGCCCGGACGGCCACATGGTGAACAATACCGCCTCGGTCATCATCATGCGCAGCAGCGATGAGGGCGCCACCTGGCAGCAGGTGCACCGCTTTTCTGTCAAAGACCGCGACACCCGTGATCCTCATTTCCTCGTCTTCAAAGACCGCCTTTTTGTCTATACCGGCACCTGGTACTCCGGCCCCGGCAAGATCGAGCCGAAGGACTACGACATGAACAAGATGCTCGGCTTCGCAGTCTCATCGGCGGATGGTTCACAGTGGACGGAGCCCGCCATGCTAGAGGGCACCTTTGGCCTCTACATCTGGTGCGCTGCCTCGCATGGCGACAAAGCCTACCTCTGCGGACGTCGCAAACCCGGCTACGACATCGGGCCTAAGGGAGAAGGCAGCAAAATCCAGTCACTCATGCTGGAAAGCGACAACGGCATCGACTGGAAGAAGCGCGCTTACTTCAATGAAACCGCTGGCGATGAAACCTCCTTCCTCTTCGAGAAAGATGGCAGCCTCCTCGCCATAGGCCGTCATGGTGGCGGCAAGGAGGCCTTTCTCATCCGCTCCCATCCTCCGTATGCTGAATGGACCCGCCAGTCCTTGGACCGCGCCATCGGCGGCCCGCTTGTAGTGAAATGGGGAGATCACATTATCGTCGGTGGCCGTCACACCACGAAAGAAACAGGCCCCAAGACCTCGCTCTGCTGGCTGCTTGGCAGCGAACTGCGGGAATTCGCCGAGCTGCCGAGCGGCGGTGACAATTCCTACCCCGGCTTTGTCGCCCTCTCACCCACTCGCGCCCTGATCTCCTATTATTCCAGCCACGAGAAGGACGAGGCTGGCAAGACCATCACCGCCATCTACATGGCCGAACTCAATTTGAAACGTTAACTCACCGCACCCATGACGAATCTCACGCGCCGCCGCTTTTTCGAAGACTCCCTCATGGCCGCCGCAGCCGTGAGCCTGCCAGCACCTCTTTTTTCCGCGGATCCAAAACCGGTCGGCGCCAATGACAAGATCACCGCGGCCATCATCGGCTGCGGCATCCGCGGCAAGGCCCACGCCAAAGAGCTGGTGAAGATCCTCGACTGCGACGTGGCCTATGTCTGCGACCCGGATCTGGACCGTGCGGATGAGGTGGGTGAAATCCTCGTGCAGGCCAAGCGCCCGATGCCGAAAAAGGAGCAGGATCTGCGCAAGGTGCTGGAGGACAAATCAGTGGACGTTGTCTTCATCGCATCGCCGAATCACTGGCACTCGCTCTCTGCGATTTGGGCGATGCAGGCCGGCAAGGATGTGTATGTCGAAAAGCCGGTGAGCCACAATGTCATCGAAGGCCGGCGCATGGTCCAGGCGGCGCGGAAGCTGGGGCGCATCTGCCAGGGGGGGACACAAAATCGTTCACGGGGTGCTTTGGCCGCGGCGGTCAAATACATGCGTGAGGGCAAACTTGGCGAGGTGAAGCTGGCAAAAAGCATCATCTACGGCGGGCGTGGTTCCATCGGCGGGCCGGCAGAATGTGCGATGCCGCCGCGCTGCGACTACAACCTCTGGTCAGGTCCTGCTGCGATGCCGAAGCTCAACCGACCGAAGTTTCACTATGACTGGCATTGGTTCTGGAACACCGGCAGCGGCGAGATCGGCAACAACAACGTTCACTCACTCGACATCTGCCGCTGGGGCCTCGGTGTGACCGGACTGGGCCGCAGCGTGCTCAGCTACGGTGGCCGCTTGGGCTACACCGATGTGGCCGAGACACCGAATTCGCAGGTGGGCATCTTCGACTTTGACGACAAGACGATTATTTCCGAAACTCGCGGCCTGAAATCCGCGCCGTTTCATCCGACCATCAAGTCGATGTGGTTCTTCTACGGCAGCGAAGGAATCATTGCCGACACAAACCTCTACGATCCGAAAGGCAATCTCATCCGTGCCTTCGAGGGTAAGTCCGAGAACCATTTTGCCAACTTCCTCAATGCCGTGCGCAGTCGCAGGCAGAGCGATCTGAAAGCGGAGATCGAGGAGGGCCATCAAAGCAGCTCGCTCTGCCACATCGCCAACATTTCATATCGTCTCGGTTCGCAGACTTCGGTGAACGACATCGCGAAGAGCCTCGGAGAAATCAAGGTCCATGACGACGTGCAGGAGACTCTGGAGCGCACCCGTCATTATCTCAGCGATGCGGGTGTCGATCTGGACAAGACAAAACTCACCCTCGGCCAGCATCTCCGCGTGGACGGCGGCAAGGAATCCTTCCTCGACAACGCCCCTGCCAATGACCTCCTCGGGCGAGAGTATCGTGCGCCGTTCCTGCTGCCAAAGGAGTCGGAGATCTGATTTATGAGATCGCTCCTGTTGCTTCTTCTTGGATTCGTCACCCTGAAGGCCTCTGCTGCCGAGCCCGACTGGGTGCTTGAATCCAAAGCTGCCTGGCAGGCTCGCGATTCGCAGGCCGAGTGGGTGTTCAAAGACCAGCTTTGGATCGGTGGCGGCTGGTTTCAGTCGTTTGAGGAACCGCCGCGCGATGTGTGGGCCTCCAGCGAGGGCAAAGCATGGAAATTGATCACTCAAAACGCGCCGTGGCTGCACAGCGATCTCGCGATGAGCATCACCTTTCATGACAAGATGTGGGTCATGGGCGGCTGGCATAAAGGCCGCCTGCCGGGTCATTCAGCGAGCCATCAAGTATGGTCCTCTGCTGATGGCGCGAAATGGGACCAGGTCACTTCGAGCGCAGGCTGGTCACCACGGCTTGCGGCGGGGCTGGTGGGCCATCGCGGCCGTATGTGGATGCTCGGCGGCACGGAGAACTATTACTTCGGCGATGATGCGAGCCTGAAAAACGATGTCTGGTCGTCGGCTGATGGCAAAGAGTGGACGTTGGAGACCGAAAAGGCGGCGTGGTCGCCGCGCGCGTACCACCAGGCCGTGGAGTTGAACGACAGAATCTACGTGCTTGGCGGCGGGAACTATGTGCCGGGCTACCAAGCCAGGAACGACGTGTGGTCATCCAGCGATGGTGTGAACTGGACCTGCGAAACGAAGTCGGCACCGTGGGCACCACGTCTCTGGTTTAGCGCCACAGTTTACCGTGGGCGCCTGTGGGTGCTCGGCGGCTGGTCAAAGGAGAAAGACAACTTTGGCGATGTTTGGCACAGCGCGGATGGCAAAAACTGGCAGCGTTTGGAAACGAAGACGTGCTGGAAGGCACGGCATGAGCACTCGGTCTTCGTATTCCAAGACAAGCTCTGGCTCGCGGGCGGACATGCAAGGCCGCTTTCGAATGAAGTGTGGTCACTCAATCTGCCGGCGGATTGGAAGCCATGACAAAACCGTCTCTTCAGCGCTGTATAAGATTCATGCGACTGTTTCTCCTCTCCCTCTTTGCCGTTGCCACTCTGCATGCTGCGGATGCCCCCAAGGTTCCTTTGATGGCGGGCGCCGCCACCAGCAACATCACGCCGGATCTCGGTGGCGAGGTCGTGGGCGGTTTCCTGCCCTATCCCTGCACAAACATTCACGATGAACTGCACGCACGTTGTCTTGTGCTTGATGACGGCAAAACAAAGCTCGCCCTCGTCGTCTGCGATCTGCTCGGGCTGCATCGCAGCGTCTCTGTGGCCGCACGGGAGTTGATTGAAAAAGAAACCGGCATCCCTGCGGCAAATGTGGTGATCTCCGGCACGCACACACACTCGGCTGTGAATGCACTGGGCGGGCCGGTTCGTGGTTATTTCTCCGATTTGGAGCTGACCGACTACCAAAAGTTCGTCGCCCGCCGCATCGCAGACGGCGTTCGCCGTGCGATCTATTTGCTGCGCCCGGCGGAGATCGCCTTCGGCACGGTGGATGTGCCTGAGCATGTGCATATACGCCGCTGGTTTCTTAAGGAGGGCAAGATGCCGCCCAATCCCTTCGGCAAAATCGACAAGGTGAAGATGAATCCAGGCGCAGGCAATCCAGCGCTGGTCGAGCCTGCGGGCGAGCCCGATCCCACCGTCTCCTTCATTGCCCTGCGTGAGCCCGGCGGGCGCCTGATCTCCGTTTATTCGGCCTACTCGCTGCACTATGTCGGAGGCGTCAATGGGGCGGACATCTCCGCAGACTACTACGGCATGTACTGCGAGGCCCTGAAGCGCCTGCAGGCGGGCGGCAGCGATGATCCGCCCTTTGTTGCGATGATGGCCAACGGCACCAGCGGTGACGCGAACAACATCAACTTCCGCAACCCGCAGCCACGCAAGAAGCCCTATGAGCAGATGCGCTATGTCGCCGAAGATGTGGCTTCGAAAGTCAATGCCGCCCTGGCAAAAGTGACCTGGCAAAACAGCGCGCCCCTCGCTGCACGTTATCGCGAGCTGCCCATCGCCTGGCGCAAGATCGATCCTGAACTCATCGCCTGGGCCAAAGAAACCGAGGCCAAAACTCCGCGCATCCAGGGCAAGGCCGATCTGCCTCTCGCCTATGCTGGGCGTGTTCAGCGCCTGGCGCAGGCCAGCCCTGCCACCAAGGCAGCAGTGCAAATCCTGCGCATTGGCGACATCTGCATCGGCACGACTCCGACGGAGACTTTTGCCGAAACCGGTGTCGAGTTCCGCAAGCGCAGCCCCTTCGCCAAATCCTTCATGATCGAGTTGTCCAACGGCTACTACGGCTACATGCCTACTCCTCGTCACTTTGAACTTGGCGGCTATGAAACCTGGCCCGGCACGAATAACCTCGAACCCCAGGCCTCCGTGAAAATGATGGACGCCCTGATGGAGATGGCGGCGGAGGTGAAGTGAACACTCATTGCTTGCGAAGATCTTTGATCGCGCCAGGGCCATAAAAACGGTCACTCGCCGCCGCTCCTCCCGTCTCTCGGATCCAGTAGCGTCCCGATTTAATGTGAAGATATACTGTAAATGCGCCTTCTCCGGGATGCGGCACCATGTAAATCTCATATTCTGACACTTCCGCCCCTGGAGGGTCTCTCATCGACTTGTCCTCAGCGAGCCCTTTTGGATCCAAAAAAAAGGGACCCGATTTGTGATGGATCAAGATCATGATCATGTCGTCGCTCGGCTTTTGAGTTTTGGCGATGGCTTGGCACCCGAGGAACAGCAAGAGGGCAAGCGTCGTCAGAAAGCTGAAAGACTTGTTCATAAATTCATGCTGGGTGCACGAGCTCGATGAGGCAAGCCCATATTTGCGCTGACAAGTCTGCTGATTGATGGCGTATGTCACTCATGAATGACATGAAATGCATCTTCATCCTGCTGCTGTTTGGGTTATCGCCAGCCTCCGCCGCCTGGCAGGCAGGTGTGGCCAAAGCGGACATCACACCCAAAGATCCGGTGCCCCTCGCAGGCTATGGCGGCAAGACCCGCATGTCACAGCGGGTGGAGCATCCCATCTGGCTGAAGGCTCTCGCACTGAAGGATGACTCGGGCGCGACATCGGTGCTGGTGACGGCGGATTTGGTGGGATTGAGCGACAAGATGATTGCCATCATCGCGAAGGCGGCTCTGGAAAAGCATGGCATTCCGAGAGCGCGGCTGATCCTGAACACTTCGCACAATCACTCCTGCCCGGTGACGGCGGATGTGCTGTGGCTGTACTATGAATTCACATCCGAAGAGGCGGCGGTGAAGGATCGGTATACGGCGATGGTTTACGCCAAGTATGAGGAGGTGATCGGAGCGGCCATCGCAAATCTCGTGCCCGCTGAACTGGCGTTTGAGCAAGGTTTGGCCGGAGTGGCGGTCAACCGGCGGCGCTCACGCGGGCCGGAGAGCCGCGCGTTCGGTGGGCAGGTGGATCAGGATGTCCCCGTCATCACCGTGAAGGCTGGCAATGATCTCAAGGCCATCGTCTTCGGCTATTCCTGCCACACCACCGCTCTCGGCGGACTCAGCATCAATGGCGACTACGCAGGCTTTGCGCAGCTTGAGTTGGAAAAGTCGTTCCCGGGTTCGGTGGCCATGTTTGTGCAAAACTGCGGTGGCGATGCGAATCCGCTGCCGCGCATTCGCGGCAAGGATGTCGAGGCAACCGAACTCGCAAGCATGTATGGCAAAGTTTTAGCCGAAGCGGTGCGGCAGGTGATCGCCACCAAGATGCCGCCACTGAACGGGCCGATTCATGCGGCGATGGGCGAGACGGAGCTCCTGCTACAGCCCGGCATTCCGCTCGAAGAACTCAAACAACGACTCCCTAATCTCAGCGGCATGCCGAAACGCGAGTTCGAGCACTTCATCCGCCAATACGAGACACTCGGCTCGCCGCCGGATCGTGTGAAGTATCCGATCCAAGTCTGGCGCATCGGCACAGACTTTCAGTTCATCGCCCTGACCGGTGAAACGGTGGTGGACTACTCCCTCAAGTTCAAAGCCGCCTATGGCTGGAACACCACCTGGGTCTGTGGTTACAACAACGATCTCACGAGCTATGTGCCCAGCCTGCGTGTGCTCAAGGAAGGTGGCTATGAAGGCGTGACTGGCATGTTTGAATACGGCCATCGTGCGCCTTACACCGAGACCGTGGAGGAGCGGATCACGACGAAGGTCGAGGAATTGATGAAGCAGACGAAATGACTACTTTCCCACCACGGGCGCCGTCTGCTCCGGCGTCACTCTGCCACCCGGCAGTTCCAGAATGCGGATGTTTTTGAAATGGATCTCCGCACCTTCGGACTCAAGACAGAGGTAGCCTTTGCGCACGGTGGACTGGCTGATGCCGTTCACGAACTTGCCGTTGATCGAGAGCTTCACCGTGCCGTCCACACAAACAACATCATAGGTGTTCCATTCGCCTTTGCCTTTGCAGCGCATCTCCCAGGACATGCTTCTTTTGCCACGTGGATTGTCCGGGATGCCTTCGAGGCCGTTCGCGCCGAAAAGTTCGCCGGAGATGTAGCCGGGGTGGTTCGGCAGCCCGTCTTTCCCGGGATGCAACTTTGGCCATTCGAGTTCGAGCATCTGCACCTCCATGCCTTTCGGCAGTTCTTTGCCCGGTGCGGCGGTGCCTTCGCTCCAGACAAACACACCGGAGTTTCCACCCGCCTCCATATGCATCCATTCGATGTGCAGGATGAAGTTCTCATACTGCTTCTCGCTGCGCATCACACCGATGGGCAGGCCTTTGCAGACGAGCATGCCGTCTTTGACGCTCCATGTCTCGGGGCTGGTGTTCACATCCACCCAGCCGCTGAGATCCTTGCCGTTGAAGAGATCGCGCCACTGCGGGGCATCGTCTGCGAGCAAGGCAGTGCCAAAGATTAAGCTTAGAAGAATGTGTTTCATGGAGTGATCCTTACAGCGCGTCCAGGACGGGCTTCTTTCACGAGGTTGCCATCCCGCACGACGGGAACACCATTCACAATGACATGGGGAATGCCGGCGGAAGGTGCCGTCGGGAACTCAAAGGTGGCATGGTCGATCACGGTCGCCGGATCGAAGACGGTGATGTCCGCATCAGCACCCAGGGCGATGCGGCCTTTGCCTTTCATCATCGGAACGTATCCTTCCAGACGCCGGGCTGGCAGGATTGTCATCTTGGCCAGTGCTTCCATTAGCGGCAGCAGCTTTTTCTCGCGCGAGTAATGGCCCAGCACGCGGGCGAAGGTTCCCGCACCGCGGGGATGGCCTTTGCCATCAATGAAGGGAACACCGTCGCTCGCGATCATCACCCCTGGATGTGCGATGGCCATCTCCACATTTGCATCCTTCATCATGTAGATGATCACCCAGCCGCCTTGCTTGCGGTAGCGCTCGAAACTGTCCTGCGTGAGCCGTTCACCAGTCGCGGCCCAGGCCAGATCACCGTAGTCGATCTTGAGATTGTCCTGCCAGCCGGGATTGAACATCGCGGACTCCAGCACGGTGGATGCGGCAGTGTAGGGGTACACTTCGGTGCTGATGTCCATGCCTGCGACTCTGCTGGCATCGATGAGTTTCAAAACTTCCCTCATGTCGCCAATGGCGCTGCTGCCCACATGCACGATGTGCAACGCCGCGCCGGCAGTTTTTGCTTCGGTGATCGCCTCCTGGATTGCGGCGATGCCAAAGGCGCGCGTATGCACAAACGCGGGCACCTTGCGCGCGGCTGCGATGCGAAACATGGCCTCGATCTCGCTCGGTGCCGCGGCAGGCGTGTAGTTGATGCCAAAGCCAATGCCCAGCGCGCCCTCATCGAGTCCATGGTGTATCGCATCTCCCATGAGTTTCAATTCCTTGTCCGCCGCCCCCTTGTTCGCTCCATCAGGCTTCGCGCCGAGTCCCGCGACCTTGGCACGGTTGACCGCCCAGTGTCCGATCTCCAGTCCAGGATGAAATGCGGCAAAGCGTGCGGCGATGTGGCCCACCGTGGCTCCGTAGTTCAACGGTGCCGTGCCTTCCATCGAACGGTACCACGCGGCCACTGGATACACTCCCGCTTCCAGGTCGAGCGCTGTGGTGACGCCATCACAAGCTTTGATCTGCATATCACTCGTGGTCTGCCCATGGGCATGGAGGTCGATGAAACCAGGCGCGACGACATGACCCTTCACATTCAGCGTTTCTTTGCCGGCAAGCGGTGTTTCGGAGATCGCGGCGATCTTGCCCTCACGAATGCCGATATGACGAACTGCGTCCAGATTTGTCGCCGGGTCCATCAAACGGCCATGATTTAGCACGAGGTCGTATTCTTCCGCGAAGCTGTGGCTGACATGAAAAAACAACAGGAAGAACAAAAGCAATCTCATGAGCCTCAAACGGCACGCAGGGCTGATTTCTTCGTCGGGCCGGCTCGCTCATGAATGATCTTGTTATGATGTCTATGGGTGGAATTGAAGCTCTAAGCAGGCATGGCGCGGCATGACGGGTTTTCGAAAAGATCGAACAGGGGTCCCCGATGCCTGTCTCACTCTTCACCCCGGGCGCGCAAAGTGTCGAGCCCACCCAAAAAATGACTAACCTTCGTTTGTTCCTGCTGGCCGTGCTCTGCGCGGGTTGTTCCTCCTGTCAGAGTGTTTCCAAAGTCGCACCTCGAAAGCTGGTGAGCGTGCATTCTGGTACCACCCTCAGCAATGTGAAGACAACCGCTTACACTCAAAGTGAAAGCGACCACATCGTCTATGGCGCCAAAAGCGCTGTCGGCAACACCCTCAAATACGGCGCTGTTCGCAGCGCCGCCACCGACTGGTCTGTTTACCCCGTCGGCACTCAGTTTAAAATCGAAGGCGAGCCCTACGTGTATCAGGTGGACGACTACGGCTCCGCCCTCGTCGGCACCCGCACCATCGACCTCTACCGCCCCTCCAAAGCCTCCATGAATGAATGGGGCGCGCGCAATGTGAACATCAAGGTGCTCAAGTGGGGTTCCTTCGACCAAAGCCTCGCCATCATGAAGCCTCGCGAAGGCATCAAGCCCCACATCCACCAGATGGTCAGTGCGATAGAGAACCAGCGCCCTCCAGACTCCTGATAGCGGCAGTGCCCTGCGTTGTTTCGCGGTCAATCACACCAGCTCTGCCATCACCTTGCCGCCTTCGGCCACGATCGGGCGCGGGCGGCCCTGAGGATCGATCCAGTTGGTGTTTTGTTCGATGCCGAGGTGGTGAAACACTGTCGCAGCGAGATCACCCGGTGCGACACGGCGGGTCTCGATCTCTCCGCCATGCTTGTCGGTGCTGCCGATGACCTGTCCATGGCGCAGACCACCGCCGGCCATGACCATCGACATCACGCGCGGCCAGTGATCGCGCCCGGCATTCTTGTTGATCACGGGACTGCGGCCAAATTCGCCCATCATCAAAATCAACGTGCTGTCCAGCAGCCTACGGTCTTCGAGATCGGTCACGATCGCGTGCAAGGTGCGGTCAACGCTGGGCAGCAGCGGGGTGAGACCTTTTTTGATGCCGCCCCACTTCACTTCATCGCCATGATGATCAAAGTAACCCCATGCCCCGCTGACGGTCACAAAGGTGGAGCCCGCCTCAATGAGCCGGCGTGCGAGCAGGGCCTTTTCGCCGAGGCTGTCGCGACCGTATTTGTCCCGCATGGCGGATGATTCTTCATCCAGATTGAGCGCGTGCTGTGCGCTGCCGGTCATGAGCACCTCATAGGCCTGCTGCGTGAAGTGATCCGCCGAGGCGATGGATTCGTTCGTGCCGATGCCACGCTTCCAATGGTCCATTTGCTCGGCCAGATCACGACGGCTGCCGAGCCGTTCGATGCTGAGACCTTCCACCAGTTTGAGCCTGCCCGACAAATCCTTGCCGCTCACCGGGTTGAAGGCATTGCCCATGTGACCCGCGCCCCAGATGTCGGCGGGCAGGGAATCGGCAAGCGCCACGTACCCCGGAATTCCCGGGGCATTGGCACCCCGAAACTTCGCGGCGATTGAACCCATGGAGGGATAGCCGCCGCCATCCCGCCCATCGTTCGTGCGCCGTGCCAGCGGATTGCAGGCCTGCATGGTGATGGGGGTGTGATCACTCGCGCTGCAATCGACCGAACGAACCAGCGTGAGCCGGTCCATGATCTTCGCGGTCAGGGGCAGATGTTCACACACGTGGATGCCCGGGATTTTGGTTGGGATGTGGCCAAAAGGGCCGCGAATCTCGCTCGGCGCATCGGGTTTGGGGTCCCACATGTCGATGTGGCTCGGACCGCCCGAGAGCCAAAAAAGCACCACATTCGTCTTGCGCGTGGCTTGTCCAACCGCGGCGGCAATGGCCTTTTGCTGGAACAGAGAGGGGACTGAAATGCCGGCCAGTCCCGCAAGACCGGTCTGCAAAAAGCCGCGGCGGGTCGAGCCGATGCGGAGTAAATCGCCGCCCGCAGGGCTGAAAGCCTGCGGAATGCTCGGTGAGGGAGTGGCAGTGATTTTCATGCGTGGGAGGGCAGATGGCTGAAGAACCTACGTTGCGAGACTGCCCGCCTTGCTTTGTCCCGGCAATTCGCTGCCGAGGTGGGAGGGGGAGGGGAGGAAACAGCACCTCCAGCCCGCAATGGTGAGTTTCCGTTTGAGCCGCCCCGGCTTTCGGGCTAGGCAACCGGCCACCCATTTTCCATGAGCAGCCCCTCCGCACACACCTACAAACAAGCCGGCGTCGACATCCACGAAGCAGCATCGCTGGTCGATGACATCGGCGTCTTGGTGAAGCGCACCCAGCAGAAGCGGAAGCTGGCAAATCCCTTTGGCCTCTTCGCCGCCGCCTACGACCTCAGCGGTTACAAGCATCCCATCATCCTCACCGGCTGCGACGGCGTCGGCACCAAGATTGAGCTGCTGCTCAAGCACGACCAGCTAGAAGCCGCCGGCAAAGATCTTGTCGCCATGAACGTGAACGACGTGCTCACGACCGGGGCAGATCCCATCATGTTCCTCGACTACGTGGGCATCCCCAAGATCCAGAAGACCCAGATCACCCGCATCATCGCCGGCATGACCGAATATTTGGAGGCTTGCAATTGCATCCTCGCCGGCGGTGAGACGGCCGAAATGCCCGGCATGGTGCCCGAGGGCATGGTCGAGCTCAGCGGCTTCGCCATCGGTGCCTGCGAAAAGGAAGATCTGCTCGATCCCGGCACCATCGCCGCTGGCGACGTGCTCATCGGCTGGCCCAGCGCCGGCTTCCATGCGAACGGCTTCAGCCTCGTCCGCCGCATCATCGAAAAGGAGAACATTCAGTTCAGCGAAGACGAGATGCGCACCCTGCTTCTGCCCACGCTGCTCTATCATGAGCAGCCGGCCGCTCTCAAAGCCGCAGGCATCCGCCCCAGGGCCATGGCCCACATCACCGGCGGTGGCCTTCCCGAAAACCTCGGCCGCATGTTCCTCAAGCGCGGCCTCGGTGCCAATCTCCGCATCCCGTTCTGGCAGAACGACGTCGTGCAGAAAGTCCTCCGCCACGCGGACAAGAAGGACGCCATCGACACCTTCAACATGGGCCTCGGCTGGGTCGCCATCGTCTCCCCGGCGGACGCCGACAAGGCACTCGCCTGCGGCAAGGACGCCAAAATCATTGGCGAAATGGACACCAGCGCCGAAGTCCGCGTCGAGATCGTCTGAAAGATTGGCTGATTTGAGCAGTGAATGGAGGCATGCACCGCCTCCTTCCTGCTCTTTCCTTTCTTCTCATCGGCCTCATCAGCGCGCCCGCGCAGCAGCCCGCCAAGCCCAAACCGGCTCCTAATCCGTCTCTGGCCCCCATCCAGGATGTCGCAGGACTTCCCCGCGTCCTCCTCATCGGCGATTCCATCTCCATGGGCTACACCCTGCCGACCCGCAAGCTGCTGGAGGGCAAGGCCAACGTCCACCGCATCCCCACCAACGGCGGGCCGACCAAGAACGGCGTCGCCAACATCGCCAAATGGCTCGGCACCGGCAAGTGGGACGTCATTCACTTCAACTGGGGCATCCACGACCTCAAATACATGCCCGACGGCAAACGCCAGGTCGAGCCCGCCGACTACGAGGCCAATCTCCGCAGTCTCGTTGCCACTTTGAAGAAAACCGGCGCCAGGCTGATCTGGGCCACGACCACGCCGATCCCCGAGGGCGAGCTCAATCCGCCCCGCAAATTCGGCCAGGTCAAAGAATACAACGACATCGCCGCCAAGGTAATGGCTGAAAACGGCATCGTCATCGACGACCTGAACGCTTATATCACTCCCAAGCTCGCCACCCTGCAAAACCCCCACGATGTCCACTACAGCCCCGCAGGCAGTGAATACCTCGCCCAGCAGGTCGCGGCGGAGGTCACCAAGGCGCTGGCGAAGTGATGATGCGGGCTGCCGGCTCATTCCACACAGCGCGTGTTTTTGTCAGAGCCTGAGGGGGATTTCCGTGCATCATGGGCAGGTTGCATCCGGCCATGCAGCAGAACCCACCCCCGCCTGTCATGAATACCTCGTTCACGCGTCGCCTGTTCGTCATGATCCTTGTTGCCTTGGTTGGCGTCTCATCGCTCAAGGCCGTCGAAGCATCTCCTCCCTCAGCCGCTGAAAAGCTGAAGGAGTCCATGCTCCTCCCGGGTGTTTCCCTGTCGCAGGGCGTCTCTGAGATCACCGGCGTGGCCATCAGTCCGCTGCTGGGTGTCAGCGCCATGGGCGTCATGACTTATTACAAAACCGAGCCGAATCTTCGCCATCGCCTGCCGTGGTACTGCCATCCCGGGGTGTGGGGCACAGGTCTGGCGCTGATCCTCGTCTGCTTTCTCAAGGACTTCCTTGGCGCCGCCGCCCCTCCGCTGGTCAAAAAGCCGCTCGATTTCCTCGAGCTGTTTGAAAACAAGATCAGCGCCCTCGTCGCCACGGTCGGCTTTGTGCCGCTCGTGGCTCTCGCCATGGCCCAGTTCAATAACATCCAGCCACAGGCCGTGAACCATCTCGCGGACTCCGGTCTGGCCGTAATGCCCCTTGCCAGCGTGGTCGACTTTGGTGTCCATACCCCCTGGATTTCCATCCCCGTCGCCATCGTGGCCTTTGGCGTCGTCTGGCTCAGCTCGCACGCCATCAATGTGCTCATCGCCCTCTCCCCCTTCGGCATCGTCGATGCCGGCCTCAAGCTCGTCAAACTTGGCCTCATGTCACTCGTGGCGGGCAGCACTCTCATCCATCCTTACGCCGGTGCCGCCGTTTCGCTTGTGTTCATCCTCGTCGGCTTCCTGCTCGCCGGTTGGTCATTCCGTCTCACGCTGTTTGGTACCCTTATGGGCCGTGATTTCCTGCTCAACAAGCGCGCCACCAGCGCCGATGTGGAGACTGGGGTGAAGGGCTTCCTGGCCCGCCGCACTTCCGGTGTGCCGGTCCGCACCCTGGTCCGCCTCCAGCAGGATCCCGCAGGCAGTCCCGTCCTCACCTATCATCCCTGGCTGCTGCTGCCGGAGCGTCGCATCGTCGTGCCGGAAGCCGAAATGGTCATTTGCAAAGGCTTGCTGCATCCCTCCCTCGCCCAGCGCACCGCCAAAGACTCGCCCTCTGTGCGGAACACTCTCATTCTCCTGCCACGTTACCGCCGGCAGGAGGAGGTCATCGCCCGCCACTTCGGCTGTCAAGAGGTCATGGACGGGGCGCTCCTGCGCGGCTTCAAGGCCATGCGCCAGTGGCTGGTGGACACGCTCTCTTCGGGCAGGAAACTCGTGGAAATGCACCAAGGATGAACCTTAGCGGGGTTGCGCAGGCGTGAATCCCGCCTATTTACGCCGCCCGCTTATGCACAGCTTCCGCTACCACCAAGGCCAGTTATTTGCCGAAAACGTCCCCCTTCAGTCCCTTGCCGAACAGCATGGTACCCCGCTCTATGTCTATTCCAAGAGCACCATCACCGGCCATTACACGCGCCTGGACGCCGCTCTGGCCAAGCTGGATCACCTGATTTGCTTCGCGGTGAAGGCGAACTCCAACCTCGCCGTGCTCAACACCATCGCCAAACTCGGCGGCGGCTTTGACATCGTTTCCGCCGGCGAGCTCTACCGCGTTATCAAGGCTGGTGGCGATCCTTCCAAATGCACCTTCGCAGGCGTGGGCAAAACCCGTGACGAGATCGAATACGCCCTCAAGCAGGGCATCTACTGCTTCAATGCCGAGTCCGAGGCGGAGCTGCATTACATCAATCACGTCGCCGGCGAGCTCGGCATGCAGGCCCCCGTGGCCGTGCGCGTGAATCCGAACGTGGATGCCAAGACCCACGCCAAGATCACCACTGGCAAGAGCGAGAACAAGTTCGGCATCGACTTCGACCAGATCCTCGACGTTTACGCCCGCGTCGCCGCTGACTGCCCAAACCTGACCATCAAAGGTCTGCAGATGCACATCGGCTCGCAGCTCACCAATGTGGATCCCTTCCTCGAAGCCGTGCAGAAGGTCATCCCGCTCGTCACCCAGGTGAAAAAGAGCTACGGCATCGAGTTCTTCAGCATCGGCGGCGGCATCGGCATCAATTACAAGCAGAGCCTCGACTCCGGCGACTCCGCCTGGTGGCAGGAAAACGCTGAAGTTCACCCGCTCACCATCCAGGCCTACGCCGAGGCTGTGGTCCCCCACCTCGAACCGCTCGGTCTGCGCATCCTCTGCGAACCCGGCCGCTTCATGGTCGGCAATGCCGGCGTCATGCTCACCAAGGTGCTCTACGAAAAGCGCGGTTCCGCCAAGGTCTTCAAGATCGTCGATGCCGGCATGAACGACCTCATCCGTCCCACCCTTTACGAAGGCTGGCATCAGATCGTCCCGCTCAAGCAGCCCGCAAATGACACCGTCGAAAAAGTCGATGTCGTCGGCCCCATCTGTGAATCCGGCGACTTCCTCGCCCAGAACCGCGAACTCCCGCTCGTCAAAGAAGGCGAATACCTCGCCGTTCTCAGCGCGGGTGCCTACGGTTTCACCATGGCCTCAAACTACAACACGCGCCCCATGCCCGCCGAAATTCTTGTGGATGATGACAAGGCCACCGTCGTTCGCGAGCGCCAGACCCTCGAAGACGTCCTCAAAGGCGAGCACCTCGCCTGATTATTTAAGCACACAAACACACGATGCACATCGCCGACATTCTTCAGGACCAGCGCCCCACGCTCTCGTTTGAGTTCTTCCCGCCGAAGAGCGCCGAGGCCTTCGAGGCGCTCTACCAGACCATCGGCGAGCTGGAGGCTTTCAAGCCCTCCTTTGTCAGCGTCACCTACGGTGCGGGCGGTTCCACCCGCGAGCTCACCCATGATCTCGTGGTCCGCATCAACACCACCACCAGCCTGGATGCCGTGCCGCATCTCACCTGCGTCTGCCATAGCGAGGCAGACATCGCCTCCATTTTGGAACGCTATGCCAAAGCCGGGGTCAGCAACATCCTCGCTCTCGGTGGCGATCCGCCCAAAAACCTCGCCAATTACGAGCGCTCCAAGGACGCCTTCCAGCACGCCGCCGACCTCGTCGCCTTCATCAAGAAGTTCAACGACACCGGCGCGCATCCGGACAAACGCGGTTTCGGCATCGGCGTCGCCGGTTTTCCCGAGGGGCATCCCACCACGCCGAACCGCGTGCTGGAAATGGACCACCTCAAGGCCAAGGTCGATGCCGGTGCGGACTACATCTGCACCCAGCTCTTCTTCGACAACCACGACTTCTTCGACTTCCGCGAGCGCTGCCAGCTGGCCGGAATTAATATCCCGATCATCGCCGGCATCATGCCCATCACCAGCGCCTCCGGCATGCGTCGCATGGCCGAACTCGCCGCCGGTGCTCGCTACCCTGCCAAGCTCCTGCGCGCCATCCAGCGCTGCGGTGGCGATGAGGCCGCTGTGCAGAAAGTCGGCATCCACTACGCCACCGAGCAGTGCCACGATCTTCTCGATCACGGCGTGGACGGCATTCATTTCTACACCCTCAACAAATCTCACGCCACGCGCGAGATCTACTCCAGCCTCGGCATCCGTGACTCCGCCGCCGTGCGTCCGCAATCATGAGCGAAGAAGCCCCCCTCATTGCCGCCATTGAGGCCGGCGGCACCAAGTTCGTCTGTGCTGTCGGCACGGGCCCTCACGATGTCCGGGATGTCACCCGCATCGACACCACCACGCCGGAGGACACCCTCGCCGGTGTGACCCGCTTCCTTTCCACGGCCAAGTCGAAGTACGGCTCCATCGCCGCCATCGGCATCGGCTCCTTTGGCCCCATCGATCTCGACAAGAAAAGTGAGACCTACGGCTACATCACCTCCACGCCCAAGCCCGGCTGGCAGTTCACCAACATCGTGCCCAAGCTGCAGGATCGCTACCATGTCCCAATCGCCTGGGACACCGATGTGAATGCCGCTGTGCTGGGTGAATATCTATGGGGTGCCGGACAGAACACCGATCCCCTCATCTACATCACCGTCGGCACCGGCGTCGGTGGTGGAGTCCTCATCAATGGTCAGCTTCTGCATGGCATGCTGCACCCCGAAATCGGCCATATCATGGTGCCGCCGCCGCAAAACTCCTCGGCGATTCAGCAGGCTTGCCACTGTCCTTTTCACAGCAGCTGTGTTGAAGGCTACATCAGCGGTGCCTCACTCGCTTCACGCTGGGGTGTCAAAGCAGATGCCCTTCCGCCTGACCACCCCGCCTGGGAGGAGGTCGCCGATGTCATGGCCCATGCCCTGATGAATCTCACACTCAGCATTTCGCCAAAACGCATCATCCTCGGCGGTGGCGTCATGAGCCAGGAGCACATCCTCCCGCTCATCCGCGGCAGGCTGCACAAGCTCAACAACGGCTACCTTCGCGCTCCCGAACTGGGCCGTGGCATCGATGACTTCATCGTCTCCCCCGGTCTCGGCGCTCGCTCGGGGCTGCTCGGTGCCCTGGCGCTCGGAAAGTATGAACTGGACCGGCACTTGGGTCAGAGGACTGAAACCGCTCCGCACTGAGCGCCGGCTGTAAAGCTAGTCTTAGCCGGCTGGAGAAAAACGGGCAGGAGGCCTGTCGTTGGAGAAGAGCTTGGTCTGGGCATTCCCATTCCGTCATTCACGCCACAGTCCACTGTTCATGAAACGCTATTTAAACAAGGTTCAGAACCTCCTATTCCCGCGTCATTGCCGCACCCGCGGGGTGACCATGGGCGGGAAAGGATACGTCAGCGGTGAGTGGCCTGACATCCTCAACCATGGCTCCTTCCATTTGGGCGCCGGCTTTTGCTTCAGATCCTTCCGCACCAAGACTCGCATTGATGTCTTCAAAGGTGCCACGCTGAGCATCGGGGATGGCTGTTTCATCAACGATGGCGTGAACATCTGCTGCTCCACCGCCATCACCATCGGCCCGCATGTGAAAATAGCCGACTGGGCCGTGCTCTACGACACGGATTTCCATCCCGTCGCACCTGCTGAAAAGGTGCGGTCTGAGCCCATCACCATTGGAAAAAATGTATGGATCGGCGCCCGTGTCATGATCCTCCCTGGAGCGACCATTGGCGATCATTCCGTGATTGCCGCCGGAGCCATTGTTCGCGGGGAAATTCCTCCGCGCAGCATCGCCGCAGGAGTACCTGCGAAAGTCATCAAGACCTTCGAATGCGCAGACGACTGGGTGCGTCCCTGAAGCCGTCCACCACCCAAATTCGCACCGGGCAGCGCGCCTCCCGCGCGCTTGGGACAAATTCCGCCGTGCTTGCAAGACCGCCTGCGTGAACGTTGATACCTGCACATGAAATTTCCGCTCGTTCTCGCCGCCATTCTGCTCGCAGCGCACACGTGGGCACAACAGCCGGAAACGCTGCCTGGCACCCAGCCGCTCATCAGGGACGGCGACATCTCCCAGCAGATGCACGCGGCGGCGCTTGAGGACATGGACAAGTTGATTGCAGATTCGATCAAAACTCGCGCAAAGCATTGGCACCGGAATGTGTCCTCTCCGCAGGCCTATGCCGAGTCCGTTCACGAAAACCGTGAACGATTCAAGCACATCATCGGCCTGCGGGACAAACGCGTGCCGGTGGCGCTGGAACGCTACGGGGATGAGACCAATCTCGCACTCGTTGGCAAAACCAAAACCTACCGCATCTATCAAGTCCGCTGGCCGGTGCTGGAGCAGGTGTCCGGTGAAGGCCTGCTGCTGGAGCCCAAGGGCAAACCCCGAGGTTATGTCATCGCGTTGCCTGACGCCGATCAGACCCCCGAGCAGCTCGCAGGTCTGGCTCCCGGCGTGGCTCCGGAGGCGCAGATTGCCCGGCGATTCGTTGAAAACGGTTTCGCCGTCATCGTTCCAGTTCTGATCAGTCGAAGCGATGCCGGCTCCGGCAATCCGGAGATCCTCATGACGAACATGCCCCATCGTGAATGGATTCACCGTCAGGCTTACATGATGGGCAGGCACATCATCGGCTATGAAGTGCAGAAGGTGCTGGCGCTGGTGGACTGGATCAGCATCCACCATCACGACCAGATCGGAGTCGCAGGCTATGGTGAAGGCGGCCTCATCGCCATGTATGCAGCCGCAGTCGATCCGCGCATCGACGCCACGCTCGTCAGCGGTTACTTCAAATCCCGCCAGCGCACCTGGCGTGAGCCCCTCTATCGCAATGTCTGGGGCCTTCTCGCGGAGTTCGGCGATGCCGAAATCGCTTCCCTCATCGCCCCACGCGGCCTGGTCATCCAGTACGCGGATGAGCCGGACGTGGACGGACCTCCCGACCCCAAAAGCAAAAAAGGACAGGCCGCGCCCGGCAGGCTCAACACGCCGGAATTCGAAGAAGTGGAGGAAGAGTTTCTGCGCATCGAATCCCTCGTCCCCGCCAGCCTTCAAAAACGTTCCTTGGTGCGCAATGATGGCTCCGCGGCAAACGCCTTTGCACGGCTCCTCAAGACAGAGACCAACATGGCTCTGTCCAAAGAGCTTCCGCAAAACCTGCGCCAGACATACCTGCCCGCCGTGCGCCAGCTGGCGCAGATGAAGGAGATCGAGGCTCATGTGCAGCGTCTGATTCGCGGCTCTGACAAGGTCAGGAATGACTTTTTCCTTCACAAGGTCATGCCGGAGTTTAGCAATGAAGCCTGGACCTACGCCCAGTTTGCCGACAAAAAGCCCGACAAGTTCATCGCCGCCGCGAAAGACTTCCGCAAAACATTCTGGGACGAGATCATCGGCAGAATCGACACACCGCTGCCCACACCCAAGCCGCGCTCACGCAAGATCTACGACAAGCCCAAATGGACCGGCTACGAAGTAGTGCTGGATGTGGGCGGCGAAGGCTTCGCCTGGGGCGTGCTGCTGCTTCCCAAAGACCTGCAGCCCGGCGAAAAACGCCCCGTCGTCGTCTGCCAGCACGGACGCCATGGGCTTCCGAAATATGTGATCGAAGGAGACACTCCTGCGTATCATGACTTCGCCGCACGTCTGACCGAGCGCGGTTTCATTGTGCTGGCCCCGCACAATTTGTACAAGGAGGAGGAGCAGTACCGCACGCTCTCACGCAAGGGCAACACCGTGAAGGCCTCCATGTTTTCCGTCATGCTGCGCCATCACGAGCAGTGGCTCAAATGGCTCGCCGAACTCCCGCAGGTGGACGCCAAACGCATCGGCTTTTACGGTCTCAGCTACGGGGGCGAATCCGCCGTGCGCATCCCGCCGCTGCTCGATGGTTACTGCCTCTCCATCTGCTCCGGCGACTTCAACGACTGGACACGCAAGGTCGCCACCACCGAGGACAAGCACAGCTTCATGTTCACCGACGAATGGGAGATGCCCTACTTCAACATGGGGAGCACTTTCAGCTACGCCGAGCTCACCTACCTCATGTTCCCCCGACCTTTCATGGTGGAGCGCGGTCACCACGACGGCGTCTCCATCGATCCTTGGGTTGCCTACGAATACGCCAAGACCCGCTGGCTCTACGGCCAGTTTGGCATGGAGGACCGCACCGAGATCGAATTCTTCAACGGCGGCCACACCATCAACGGCCTGGGCACCTTCGACTTCCTCCACAAGCAGCTCAACTGGCCCAAGCCATAGCTCGCTTCGTTACTGAAGCTCCTTCACCCAAAACGTCAGCGTCTTCGGAGACTCCTCATCCTCGCCGATCTCCTTCCACTCAAACGTGGCCTGCAGTTCCGGACGTTTCACGTACCCCTGGCTCAGCCAAAACTCATCCAGTGGGCGGTACCCTTCGGGCTGCATCGGGTGCTTTCCATCCCGGTCCACCGCGCAGAAAGTGCTCGTCGTCATCCCCAGCGCTCGCGCATGCGCCTCACGCCGCACAAAGAACTCCTTTCCAATCCCTCGCCCTCGATGCTCCGGCAGCAGGATCGACTCGCCAAAATAGCAGATCTTGGAAAGGTCATATCCGGCCTGCTCAAACGCCGCTTTGAATTCGGGCCCTTCATCCGTCATCGGCAGGCAGGTCGTTGCGCCCACCACTCGGTCATCCTCAAACACCAGCACCACCAGGCTGCCTTCGGATCTCACATACGTGCCCAGGTAGTCGCGCTCATTCTCCAGGTTGCCCACATAGAGGTAGGGATACTCACGAAACACGGCGATGCGCAGCGCACCCAGGGCATCAATATGCGGCGCGAGTTCGGCACCGTGGAAATTTTGCAGGCGAAGCATGATCAGGGTGAATGGGTGGAGTGGAGAAACTGGTCCGCCATCGCACGGATTTTCAGACGCATGTTCGCCAGACCGTTCAGGCGTGTGGGAGAAAGCATCTTGGTGAAGCCGCAGGCCTCCCACACCCGTGGCTCGACCACGGCGGCTTCGGCAGGATCGGCATCCGTGTACAACTCGCACAACAGCGCGGCGAGCCCTTTCACCATCGGAGACTCGGCATCGCAGATGAAGCGCGTCCGCCCATCGATGAGTTCGCCATGCAGCCACACACGGGAGACACACCCCGGCACGAGGTTCGCTTCAGTCTTGCACGCTTCATCCAGCTTCATCGCATGTCCACGCATGACGACCGCGTTCAGGCGCTCGTGCGGATCGTGGATGATGTTCAGGTCGTCGATGAGCGACTGCTGTTTTTCATCAAGGCTCATTTCAGCTTCGCGAGACGGCCCTTGCTCCAGTTGAGGCCCGTCTGGATGGCCTCGTCATTGGCGATGGCGGCGGCCAGTTTTTCCCAGATGGCCACGGCGTTGGTAAAGGCGGCCTTCGCCTCGGTCTTCTTGCCGGCGCTCTCGCTGGTATGGCCCAGCGAGCCATAAAGCTGCGCCAGCTGGCTGGCCCACATGCGGCGTTCCGGAGTCAGTGTGTCACTGGCCGGCTGCGCTTTGATCAGGGCTTCGAGGGAGTCCACCGCCTGCTTCGCAATGGGAATGGCGGCGGTGGTCTTGCCGCTGTCGGCGAGCAGTTCTGCATACTCGCCACGCAGTTTGGCGAGCAGAAAGCCATAGCGAACGTTCTCTGGGTCGTCGGCAAGGATTTCATTCACCAGTTCGATGGCGTCCTGCTTCTTCTTGCTCGCCTCGGCAGGATTTCCGGCGTCACGGGCGAGCGAGGCAATCGCGCCGTAATTGCGCGCCAGCAGATACTTCACTTCGGCCCATTCAGGGAGCAAACGGTTGAGCTCCAGCAGGATCGGGACGGCCTGATTGTGCGCCTCCCGGGCGTCCGACCCGCTGAAATGGCGACCGATCAGTTCTGCCAGTTCGGTGTACGCCTCGGCCAGCAGCAATGCCTGGTCTTGATTGCGCGGGCTGCTGCCGAGTACGAGCTCGCCCATGTCTTTGACGGAATCAATCAGCGTGTTCAGCGCCTCCTCCACCTTGCCCGCATCACGCTGGCTGATCCCTCTGGCAAACTTGGCGCGCGCGAGGATGAATTTTTCGTCGTTGATCAGCTCGTGGCCGATCTCTTTCGCATCGAGGATCGTTGGCACGCGCGCCAGCGCCTGCTCGGAGTCGGCCACATCACCATTGCGCAGGGTCCGCAGGCCGTATTCGAGCCACGCACGGGCGCATTCATTGCGCGCGAGGCGGTTCTTCGGATCAGCCGCCAGTCCCTTGTCGAGATTGACCGTGGCCTCTTTGAGAAGAGTGAGGGATTCCACATGCCGTCCCTCGCGCCCGCGGATGTCCGAGAGCAGCAGGCTGTAGCGGCCCAGCCACTGCTGGTACAGGGCGACCTGGGCACCTTCACCTGTCCCCTTGCGGATCAGCTCAGCCGCCTGATCACGCGCCTTGGTCAGGTACACCACCGCCTGCGTCGTGTTGCGCAGCTTGAGATGCAGCTGGCCGATGTTGCCATACGCACGCAGCCGCTCCACGCCGAGTGCCGGAGACTGCTCCAGCGCCGGCAGCCCGCGCATGCAGTAGGCCAGCGCATCCTTGAGCTGCTCCTTCTGAAAGCCCGCCTCCATTTCATTGCCCGTCGGGGTCTGCAGCAGCTGGGTGAGAAATTGATCCACGGCATTCTGCGAGTTCTGCAGGTTTTGATCCGCCACCGCCTTCGCGCTGCGTTCGTTGTCCCGCTCACTCGTCAGCAGATCGATGCGGTTGTGAAGCGCATCGCTTTCCATCTTATGCACATCATTGATGTTTGAGATGGTGTTTTCAGCCTTGTTCAGGTTCCGTTGGGTTCTAAAAGCGTAAACGAAGCACAGCACGAAAATGACCAGCAGGGAAATCGCGGTGGTCTGCCACGTCAGCACCTTCTTTGCCTGCTTCTGGCGCTCGCGGACCGTCTGCTCACGCGATTCTTCCAGCAGATAGTCGCTTTCCAGCACCTCAAATTCGCGCACAATTTCGCGCATGTCAGCCCAGCGCGCGGCCGGGTTCAGATCCAGCGCCCGCTCGATGATGCTGCGGCGGCGCTCCTCCCACTTGGACTGTGCCGCCTGGGGCCAGTAAATTTTCGGCTGCGCTTTGACGGCCGCCAGCAGTGCATTGCTGTCCACTTGCACTGCCAGGCCTGATGCTGCCTGCTGGCGCGCGCGCTCGACCTCGCTCTCCCACATTTCCGCGCCGCGTGGGAGCGTGCCATTGAGCAGTCGATAAGCCAGCACGCCAAAGCTGTACACGTCCCAAGAAGGTCCGTAGCCTGCGAACACCCCGTCCGGATTTTCTGCCTGTTCCGGGCAGAGGTGCACAAAATGGTCCGTCAGTTCGAGGTGGTGAATGCCTCCCACCCAGCCTTGCGCGATGTCCGTGAGGCGGATCGAGGATTCCGCATCGTCCTCCAGCAGGATGTTCGCCGGTCGCAGGTTGCCGTGGGGAATCCCATGCTTGTGCAGCCAGGACAAGGCATCGGCGACTTCATAGATGTGACGCCAGGCCTGTTCCGGCGGCAGGCCGTTGCAGGCGGACTCCAGCGTCGGCGTCTGCCAGAGACGGCGGCCGTGGCTGTCCTTTGTCATCACCCCTACCAGCGGCATCACGCAAAAGTAGGGCGTCCTGTCAAAATTGTAGCTCTCCACTGGCAGCACACCACGGTGGTGCGGCATCTGCTGCAGCGCGCGAAACGCCGTGGCCAGCGCCTTGCGATTGATCGCCATTGAACTGAACACCTTCACCGCGCAGGCTTTGCCATGGGTGGACACCGCCCGATATACGGCCCCGCATCGCCCGCTGCCTACCAGGTCCTGCAATTCATGTCCGGCAATTTCGGGCAGACTCATGCGTGCTTCGGTTGTCTCTAGGGATGGGAGTTGACCCCCGGATGACGCTGAAACGGGACCAAGGCGGCATCTCGGGTGCGTACGATGGGGGCGGAATGGGAAATCTCAAATCTCAAAATGAGGCTTTGCAAAAATCGCGTGCCACAAATGACAGCGCAGGCATGCTGACTGCACCCCGCATGAAGCCTCCGAAACCAGACCACCGCCACGAAATGGAGGCCATTTATGCCGAACTGGAGCGCCGCCCGCTGCCCCGCCAGTGTGAGATGCGCACTGGCTGCTGTCACTTCCGGCTGGCGGGGCATACGCCCATGCTCACCCGTGGCGAGGCCTTGTTTGCAGCCCAGGGAGTTCGTGCCAGCGGGCGCAAGGCCCTCAAACCTCATCCCGATGGCGCCTGCCCGCTCCTCGGTCGTGATGGCCGCTGCACCATCTATAAAAACCGCCCGTTTGGCTGCCGCACCCACTTCTGCGCTGAAGCAGGCGGCATGTATCCGCGTAAACACGTCGCCGATCTCATCCAGCGTCTCGAAGCTCTCGACGAGCGCCTTGGCGGCAGCGGCTCACGCCCCCTCGAAGCTGCCGTCAGTGACGCCCTGGCGGAAATGTGACCTCAAGGCGCTGCACAATCACGGGCCAGTTTTTGGCTCGCCTCGGACAGCCGGGACATCGCCACGGCGGCCTCTTTTCCGTTCGCTGGCAGCCTCAGCACCACGGTGTCTCCCTCAAGCCGCACAAACCCCGCCTTGATCGTTTTGCCTTCGGTGCTGGTCCAGCTCATGATCGGCGGCAGTGATTTTTTGACGGCAGTCGGGGCCAGTTTCGGCGCATCCTTGTCAAAACTGGCTCCCTCAGTGATCCACTCCGTGATCTTTTTGATCTCTGCGCTGGAGAGGTTCTCATTGGGCGGCATGTGGTTCTTGCCGTCATTGACGATGACTTCGAGGAAATGGCTCTCCGAGGGTTTCCCCGGACGAATCTGCGCCACATCGTTGTCAGCGATGTCCATTTTGAAGGTTTTCAGGTCGTCGAACACGAATCCCCCCTTCTTTTTCCCCGTCTTCTCACTGTGGCACTCATAGCAGTTTCGCTCCAGGATAGGCTGGATGTCCTTTTGGAAATCAGCCGCAAAGACGGATGAAACAGCCAGGAGTGGAACAATCAGGAAAGGGCGGGGCAGGGGCATGGGCGCGCGTTTTTGAGCTCAGCAGGAACGTGCCATTCCGCTTTTCCTTAGCCAGCTTCTTTTTTCCGTGGCATGAGAACCCCATGCCTGAGCAACGCACCGTCACCGCCGCCTCCGAACTCCTGCCCTTTCTCTTTGAGAACTGGCCGGACATGAAGCGCACGCGTCTCAAGCAGTGGCTCAAGTTCGGCAGCGTCCGCGTGAATGATCATGCCGTCACCCGCCACAATCACCCGCTCAAACCCGGCGACAAAATCACCATCAAGGTGGAGCGCGCCCCGCGTGCCAACGTCAAGCCCATGCCTGCCGGCCTCAGCATCATCTATGAGGACGAGGCCATCATCGTCCTCAACAAAGGCGCAGGCTGGCTCACTGTCGCCACGGATTCCGGCAGCGGCCGCACCGCCTACGCCGCCCTCACCGACCACGTACGCGGCACCGACGTCCGCAACCGCGTCTGGATCGTCCACCGCCTGGACCGCGACACCTCCGGCCTCATTGTTTTCGCTAAAACCGAGCCCTTCAAGCGCATCCTCCAGCAGAACTGGCACCGTTTTGACAAAACCTACCTCGCCATCACGGAAGGTGTCATCAAACGCGATTCCGGCACCCTCCGATGCCACCTCAATGAGGAGTTCTCCCTCCGCGTCCGCAGCGTTCCGCCGGATGAAGACACCCGCGAGGCCGTCACCCATTTCAAGGTGCTCAAGCGCACGCATCACACCACCCTCGTTGAACTGAAGCTCGAAACCGGCCGCCGCCATCAGATCCGCGTCCATCTCTCCGACATGGGCCATCCCATCGTCGGCGACAAGCCTTACGGCGCCACCACCGATCCGGCGCGCCGCCTGGGCCTTCACTCCAGCGAACTCCACTTCATCCATCCCGCCACCGAAGAAAAAATGGACTTCGTTTTACCGCTTCCGGATGCCTTGGCGAAGCTGGTGTAATGCCCACCGCCAGCGGCGTTTAAGAGATTTGTCGTGGATGGCGTTTTCCTTGGGATTTCGCAGCATCTTTGCTGTCGAAAACACCTCCTGGATGGTGTATGCAAAGTTCTCCCTTCGCCCCTCCCAGACGCATGTCTGGTAAAAAAACCTTGTCGATTTGAAAGCTGCCACTCCCCCTGCTGCACCACGCTTTTCATCTTCATTCATCCTGGCTCACGCCGCAGCCTCATGGCTGCATCATTGGATGAATCGCTGCTTTGCGCCAACCACCACCGCAGCCATCTGTCTGCTGGCGATGTCCTTCTCCAATGTCGGCCTGCACGCCGCCAACGACCTCTATTGGGACACCAACGGCACCTCTGACGGTTCTGGAGCCGCCACGGGCACCTGGGGCACCAGCCTCTTTTGGAACACCGATCCAGCCGGTCTCACCAACACCTTCCAGAGCACCACCGATGGCACCAACGACCTGCACTTCTCCGCAGGCACCAACGGCACGGCCGGGACCATCACTGTCAGCGGCGCGCAGTCCGCTCATGGCCTCTATTTCGAAGAAGGCGCGGTCACAATCAGCGGTGGCACCTCAATCACGCTCAGCGATGGAGCCATCATCAACAATGCCGCCGGCAGTTTGATTCCCACCCTGTCCACCGCTCTCATTACCACCGGCACGGTGACGATGACCGGCACCCGTATTTGGCTGAACAACTCCTCCTTTTCCGGCGGCGGCACCCTCAATATCAACACCTCCAACGCAACCCTGCTGGAAAACAGCGGAGCCTTGAACGGCCTTGCCACCATCAACATCAACAGCGGTGGCCTCGACATCCGGCAGAACACAGGCGGGAACACCAATTACGACTACGCCGCCGGCACCACGCTGAATTTCGTCAACTCCAGCGGCCTCAACACCAACTTCGCTCAAAAGACGGTCAACTGGCTGGGGAACATCACGATTGCCAGCGGCAAGATTGCGACTCTCAGCGCATTCGATTCCACCAGCACCTTTGTCATCAGCGGAAACATTTCCGGTGCCGGCGGTGTGACCATCGGCGGTTCCGGCATCATGGCGTTTTCAGGAGTGAACACCTACGCAGGAACCACCACCGTCAACAGCGCCATCCTCCAGATCAGCGGTGGTTCTGCCCTCGCGGACACTGCCCTTGTCGCCATGAGTACCGGATCATCCACCAACACTCTGGATGTCCAGGGCAGCGAAACCATCGGTGCGCTGAGCGGTGGGACTGCGGCGTTCAGCGTGGTGAACCTTGCCTCCGGCCAGGCGCTCACTTTAACAGGCGGTACCCAGACCTATAGCGGCACCTTCAGTGGCGGTGGCAGGCTGATCGTGGCAGGCGCCCAGCAAACTCTGGCCTCCGCGTTCACGCTTTCCGACGTCAGTGTCAGCAGTGGCACCCTGACTCTTGCCGCAGCCAGCACCATCACCAACGGCCTCATCCTCACCGGTGGCACACTTCAGGGGAGCGTCGCCCGTGGCAGCACGCTCACCCTGACGAATGCGATCATTGTCTCCGCCGGCACGCACGCCTTCCTTTCTGCCCAGAGCAATGGCGGCACTACCGGAACGGCCACCATCAATTTTGGGGGGCCTCTCACCATCAACGCAGGCGGGGTCCTGTCGCTGAACACGCCCGGTTCCAATGCCGCCTACGGCACTGCCAACGGCGCGCTCGTCTTTGGCGCGGCCGCCACCTCCGGCACGAAGTTCCAGCTCAACGGCAACAATCTCACCCTCGCTGGATTGAGCACGAACGGCCCCGCTCCTGGCTCCGCCACCGTGGAAAACGGTTCCACCACCGCCGCGACCCTCACAATTGCTCTCGCAGCCGGCACCTCAAACACCTATGCAGGCACCTTGCGCAATGGCGGCACGGGCGCGCTGGCTCTGACCCTCAATGGCGCGGCAGATTCCGTCCTTACCCTGTCGGGAGTCAACACGTTCACCGGAGCCACCACGGTCACCTCAGGCAGTCTCGTCCTAGCCCACAGCCTAGCCTTGCAGGGCAGCACCGTCACCACGGGCGGTACCGGTCTCGTCTTCGATTCATCCGTCACCAGCCACACCTTCACCTTCGGCGGCCTTAGTGGCACGACCGATCTCGCGCTCACCGACAACGCCTCCGGCGCTGTGACACTCCTCATAGGAAACAACGGCACTTCACAAACCTATTCCGGCGTCCTGAGTGGAGCCGGCTCCCTCACCAAGGTGGGCGCAGGAATTCAGACATTCAGCGCCGCCCAGACTTACACTGGGGCAACGACGGTAATTGGCGGAACTTTGAGGATTCTCTTCGACACGGGTACACCGGTCAGCAACATCATTGCCTCCGGCTCTGCGCTCATCCTCGGTGGCGGCATGTTTTTTCAGCAGCAGAACACCTCGGGGCCAAACTCTCAGACTCTGAACGGAGTGACCATCCGCGCGGGATCGTCCGTGGTGAATCAAACCCGCGTAGGTGGAGGTGTGATGCTGCTGACCCTGGGGGCGATCACCCGTGAAACCGGCGGCACCGTGGCCCTCAGCGCCAACGGCAGCGGCACTTCCGGCATTTCGGTCACCGGCACGAATACGGCGTCCGGCATCATCGGCGGCTATGCCACCTTTCTGACCATCAGTGGCAATGCTACCAATGGCGGTGCCACCCAAACCAATGCTACTGATTGGGCCACCTTTAAAAATGGCCAGATCACTTTTCTCGCCGCCGGGGCCTACAGCAATACCGCCGCCACCACCGCGGCCACCAATCTCGACCTCACTGCCAGCGTCACCCTCAACTCCGACGTCACCGTTGGCAGCATCCGCTTCAACAACGCCATCACCACCCCGACGCTCACGCTCAACGGCACTCACATCATCGGCAGCGGCGGCATTCTCGTCACTTCAAACGTCGGTGCCCATGCCACCCTCATCACCGGTGGCTCCCTCACTTCTGGCAACGGCCAGGACATCATCATCATCCAGAACAACACCACCACCGGCGGCGCTCTCACCGTGGCTGCCACCCTGACCGGAGCCGTCGGCCTCACCAAAAGTGGCGGCGGTCAGTTGATCCTCACCGGCACCAATGATTACACCGGGGCCACGTACCTCAATGGCGGCGTTACCAGCATCAGCAGCAACGCCAATCTAGGGGCCGTCGCCACAGGGGCTGCGGTTAATCTCAATGGTGGCACCCTTTCCGCCACCGCTTCGGTGTCGCTCGACAACGGCGGCAGCGCCCAGCGGAACATCACAGTCGGCAGCAACGGCGGGACGCTGGACGTTGCCTCCGGCCAGACCCTGACCGTCAGTGGCTCGGTCAGCGGAGACGGGGCTTTGACCAAAACCGGCGCAGGCACCCTCGTGCTCAGCGGCACCAGCACAGAAACGGGCACCACCACCGTCTCAGCAGGCAATCTTCAAGTGGGCGTCTCCAGCATCGGCCAGACCGGTGCAGGCCAAGTGGTTGTTAATGGCTCAACGGCGGTGCTTTCTGGTACCGGTCAGGTTCAAGGCTCCACCACCATCACTCAGGGTACGGTCCGTCCTGGCGACAATGGCGGCACGGCGGTTGGCACCCTCACTACCGGCGATCTTATTTTCACGCCGGTCACCGCTACCACCGTGGTGGAACTCCAGATCACAGGTTCCAGCACAACCTCCACCCTCGCCTCTGACAAAATCCTCATAGGGGGCGCACTCACCCTCAATGGCAGCAGCAATATCGTGGTGAATGGCGACACCTATAATCCCACCTTGGGCGACACCTTCATCCTGCTGGACTGGAACGGGGTGCTCGACACAGGCACGACTTCCGTTTTCAGCGTGGGCACCAACAACCGAACGGGGGCCAACATCGGCAACGAGGGCAATCTGGATCTCCCCGACCTCAGCACCTACGGCCTCACCTGGCAGATACTCGACTTCAGCGGCAGCGGATCGCTGACCGTCGTCGTCATTCCTGAGCCCGCCCGTGCCCTGCTCCTCCTGCTTGGCGTCCTCCCCCTGTGTTTGCGCCGCAGGCGGGCCTAGGCGGCTCCATTCTTGCCTTTGATCATGTGCCACCTCCCTGTGTGACGATTCCGCAGGAGAAAAACCGCTTGCCGTCGCAGGGGATGCCGGTAACATCGCGCCCCCTTTTGCCGGGCCATGTTGGTCAGGCCAAAGGGCTTCAACCCGAAGCCCGTTCGACCGGATCAGTCCTTGTGGCTGAGCGTTTTGTCCCCAAAACGTGCGGAAGACAGGCACCCTAGATACCAAATACATGTCAACACAGATCCTCGCCGAACTCGTCGAAGCCGGAGTCCATTTCGGACATCAAACCAAGCGCTGGAACCCCAAGATGAAGAATTTCATCATGGGCACCAAAAACCAGATTCACATCCTCAACATCGAGGAAACCGTCAAGCAGATCGACACCGCTGCTGAATTCCTGGCCGACCTCGCCCGCCGTGGCAAAAAAATCCTCTTCGTTGGCTGCAAACGCCAGGCTCAGGAAGCCGTCAAGCAGGCCTCCGAAGCTTGCGGTCAGTTCTACGTCAATCATCGCTGGCTGGGCGGCACGCTCACCAACATGGAGACGATCAAGAAGAGCATCGCCCGTCTCAACTACCTCGAAGAAATCGAGAGCAAGCCTGAGTTCAAGCTCATGTCCAAGAAGGAGCTCGCCGGCCTCAACCGCGAGCGCATCAAGCTCGAGCGTAACCTTCGCGGCATCCGTCACATGGGCAAGATCCCTGACGCCGTCGTCATCGTTGACTCCGCCCGCGAGCACATCGCCGTTCATGAGTCCCGCCGTCTGAAGATCCCGATCGTCGCCCTCGTGGACACGAACGCCGACCCGAACATCATCGACTACCCGATCGCCGCCAACGACGACGCCATCCGCTCCATCCGCATCATCCTGCAGAAGCTGATCGACCCCGTCATCATCGCGACCGCTGAAGCCAAGAAGTAACCCTTTCACCCCCCAACCGACACATGGCTGAAATCTCCGCTAAACTCGTCATGACCCTGCGTGAAAAGACCAACGCAGGCATGATGGAATGCAAAAAAGCTCTCACGGAAGCCGAAGGCGACCTTGAGAAGGCTGAAACCATCCTCCGCAAAAGTGGCACCATCAAGGCCGAGAAGAAGGCCGACCGCCAGACGAAGGAAGGCATCATCGCCTCCTACATCCACATGGCAGGCCGCATCGGCGTGCTCATCGAAGTGAACTGCGAAACCGACTTCGTCGCTCGCAACGACAACTTCCAGGCCCTGGTGAAGGACATCTCCCTTCACATCGCCGCTTCGAACCCTCGCTACCTCCAGCGCGAAGACGTCCCTGCGGACCTCATCGCCAAGGAGCGCGAGATCGGAGCCGAGCTTGTCAAAGGCAAGCCCGCCAACATTGTGGACAAGATCGTGGACGGCAAAATGGAGAAATTCTTTGCCGACAACTGCCTCATGGAACAAGCCTTCATCAAAGATCCCGATCTCACCATCGCGAATCTGATCAAAGGCAAGATCACCGAACTGGGTGAGAACCTCGTCGTGCGCCGTTTCGTGCGCTACGCCGTGGGTGAAGACCTCTAAGAGATCCTGTCAGTTACATATCACCTTTCAAAGGGCGGACGCGAGTCCGCCCTTTGTTTTTGTCTGCACGCGGCACCGCGCGTCTCGTACCTGCGGTCCTGCCCCCTTGGGGCATGCATTCTCCTCAATGCCCGGCAAAGTGCAGCAGTTCCAAAATCTCACCCCGCAGGCGGAGAAACTCGGGGCTGGCGCGGTCGCGCGGACGGGGAATGTTCACAGGGATGATACGCTCAATGCGCCCGGGCCGCGGGCTCATGAGCACAATGGAGTCGCTCATGTAGATGGCCTCATCAATGTCATGGGTGACCAGCAGCATGGTGGTCCCGCGCCCCTGCCAGATGCGCAAAACCTCGTCCTGCATGCGCATGCGGGTGAAGGCGTCCAGCGCGCCGAGTGGTTCGTCGAGCAGCAGCACCTTGGGGTGGTTGATCAGCGCCCGCGCCAGTGCCACACGCTGGGCCATGCCGCCGGAAAGGTGGTGGGGATAGGCGTTGGCAAAGCTTTCGAGGCCGACGAGATGGATGAATTCATCCACCTCATGCTTCTTGCGGGACAGCACACCCCGGGCGACCAGGCCGGACTGGATGTTCTGCCGCACGCTCAGCCAGGGGAAAAGGTTGGGGTCTTGAAATACCAGACCGCGCTCCGCGCTGGGGCCGGAGATTTTTTCATTGCCCACCAGCACCTCGCCAGAACTTGGCGCGGCCAGGCCGGCGATGAGACGCAGCAGCGTGGATTTGCCACAGCCGCTGGGGCCCACGAAGGAGATGAACTCACCCGCCTTGGCCTCCAGAGACACCGTGTCCAGAGCGCAGAATCGCACCTGCTCCGGAGACAGGAAATGCTGCCTCACGTCACGCACGCTAACCGACGAACCTTCAACAGATGATGTCACCATTTGATCACTCCTTTTTGCCATACCAGGACACGGTCACGAACTTTGAAAAGCAGAGACATGATTGAGGAAAAGAACACAGCCATGATCACGAGAGCGGCATAGACCTTGCCGTATTCGGCCCATTCTCTGGCCCAGCTCAGGTACCAGCCCAGGCCGGATTTGACCCCTACCGTCTCTGCGACCACCAGCGTCAGGAAGGCTGAGCCCAGACCCATGAACAACCCAATGAAAATATTGGGCATGGCCGCGGGGATGGCGACGCGAAAGATCAAAAAGCCGGGTTTTGCTCCCAGCGTGCGGGCTACATCCAGATAAGACACACGCGTGTTTGAAATGCCGGAGGCCGTGAGCATCGTGACTGGGAACCACACAGCCAGAGCGATGAGGCAGGTGGCGGAAATCACCGCAGAAGGCGAAACCACCAAGGCCAGCGGAATCCATGCTGTGGCAGGGATCGGCCCTACCACTTTCAGGACGGGCATACCCCAGTAGCGCACCGGAGAAAACCAGCCGATGCACACCCCGGAAATCACCCCTGCGCAAACGCCCATGGCATAACCGCCCAGCAGGAGACTCAGCGAATGCCAGGTGCTGTCCCAGATCATGATGCGATCATCAATCATGCTCTGGATGACACGCGCCGGGCTCGGAAAATAGGGCAGGGGTAGCAAACGAATACCCGTGGTTATGATCTCCCACAAGACGATCAGCACCAAGGCTGCAGCGATGATGGGCCCGGTCTCACGCAGCCTCTGCCGGAGGCCCGACCAAAAGAACTGAGACGCCAGAGCCAGCAGTACGAGGACCAGCAGAATCGCCGTGAACACCGTGAAGGCTTGAGTTTCGGCCGGAGGTTCCCCGCCGGAGATCAGCAGGTGAACGGCCAGGGCGGCCACCGCCGACGCTGCAAGGCCGGCCATGGTCCGCCATGAGAGGGGTGGGGCCTTCAAAGGAACGTCTGCTGGCAATAAACTGGCCGTTGCAGGGTTGGGAAGTACGGATTCTTTCACAAGCAGAGGAGCTTATTTGGTTACCACCAGGGTAGTGTCGTCACAGCAGGTTTTGAGCAGCAGATGCCCGCCGCAGGCATACATTTCCATGGCCACACGCATCGCCTGATCAGGTGGCACTTGGCCAAAGGCCACCTTTTCCACTTTCAGGCCGGACACCCATTCATCGGTCAGACCTTCAAGTTTCACAAAGACGCTGGCAGAAAGCTTTTGAAGGTCCGTCGTGTCGCTGAGCATGCTTGCGCGTTTCATGCTTTCGGCGGCGGATAGCACCGCCTTCTCACCGCCAGAGATGCTTGGTACATAGCGCAGCTGGCTCAGCACTTGGGTGTTCAATTCAGGACTGGAAGCAATGTACCCCTTCAAAATCGACATGCGCGCCGTCGCGCGGGGATTGGTCTCCACCCATTTGGCCCCTTTTAGGACGGCCTTGGTGGCGGCTGCGCTGGCAGCAGCGTTGTTGGCCACATACTTGCCGTTCATCAGCACGGCACAGCAGTATTCTCCGGCATAGGGCGGGTCCACCGCCTGGTCGGCAATGGTCTTCACCTTCTTCTCGCCTAGCAGCATGGTTCCGATCGGCTCCGCGTTGGCGATGGCGTCCACCTCGCCTTTTTCGAGAGCCAGACCCAGCTCGGCGGATGGGAAAATCTTCCATTCCACCTCCGTTTTCGCGTCGATTTTATTGTCACCCAGCACGCGATTGGCAAAGATGAAGGGCGGGGTGCCCATGCCGGGAACGCCGATGCGCTTGCCCCGCAGATCTTGGATGGTGTTGATCTTCCCGTTGACGGGGGCCTGCACACGCAGGCACCCCAGATGCACACCCGCGGTCATCTTCACATCCATGCCCTGCTCGATGGGCTTCAGGTAGGCCATGACGGGTTGATGGGCTAGATGGAAGCCACCAAGACCCAGGACATCTTTGAACTGTGACCACTCACATTTCACCATCTCAGCCTCCAAGCCGAACTCCTTGAAGTATCCCTGCTCCTTGGCCACGAAAAGGGGGGCTTCGCAGGTCAGGCCAATGTAGCCGATCTTGATTTTGGTCAGACCCTCTGACGTTGTTTCCGCTGCTCCTTCTCCTTTTTTACAGCCTGCCCAGAAAGGGACGCTGAGGAGGGTCATCAATAGAGGCAGGCGTGTGAAGTTCATTTCACAGGATAGGGTGAATGTTGGCAACCTGCGAATAGACCGTTGGCATGAGAAGTATGCCGAACCGTTATAGAACTGCGGCAGGCTCATGGCCCTAGCCTGAAAGCGAGGAACAAGGCAGCGGGCCGGGCTCGCACTAGGCGTGCAATTGATATTTAGCTTTGCTAAAATACCTAATCTATGTCAAATTTCCGTAATTGGCATATTTGCTATGCGTGGTTTCCCACCCTTGGCCCCACTTGCCTGCGTCCTGTGCGCATCCCCATCCCATCGACCTGCGGTGGTGCCTGAGTGATCGGCACCACGGGCGGCAGCTTGCCGCGTTACCGCGAATTCGCATCTTCCCGCAACTTTCGGTTTCCTCCGCCGCCAGATTCCGCCATTCTGCGCGCCCTCTTTCTGCCCCCTTTCTACCGTGAGCCATTCGCACCCTACAGACGACCTCCGCGTCGCTGAAATCCTTCCCCTCATCCAGCCTGCTCTGCTCATGCACGAGTTTCGTCTCGGAGAGCAGGAATCCGCCTTCATCGAAGACTCACGCAAACGCGCCGAAGCCATCCTCACCTTGAAGGATGACCGCCTTCTCGTCGTCGTCGGCCCCTGCTCCATTCACGATACCAAGTCGGCCCTCGAATACGCCCAGCACATCATTCAGGCTCGCCAGAAATACGGTGCCGATCTGGAAATCGTCATGCGCGTCTATTTTGAAAAGCCCCGCACCACCGTCGGCTGGAAGGGCTTCATCAATGATCCTCATCTCGATGGCTCCTTCGACATCAACGGCGGCCTCCGTGGCGCGCGCGATCTCCTAATCAAGCTCACCAAACGTGGCGTGCCCGCCGGCACCGAATTTCTCGATGTGATCACACCGCAGTACATTGCTGACGTGGTTGCCTGGGGTGCCATTGGCGCACGCACCACGGAAAGCCAGGTGCATCGCCAGCTCGCCTCCGGCCTCTCCATGCCCGTCGGTTTCAAGAACGGCACTGATGGGGGCATCCAGGTCGCGCTGGATGCCATCGAGGCCGCCAAAGGCCAGCACTGCTTCCTCTCTGTCACCAAGGACGGCGTCGCCGCCATCGTGAACACCAAGGGCAACAACGCCTGCCACGTCATCCTGCGCGGTGGCAAAGCCGGCACCAATTTCGATGCGGCCTCCATCAAGACCGTCGCGGACCAGCTCACCGCACGGGGCCTGCCCGCCAGCGTCATGGTGGACTGCAGCCACGGCAACAGCCTCAAGGACTACCGCAAGCAGCCCATCGCCTCCGCCTCCATCGCTGAACAAATCTCCGCAGGCAGCACCGCCATCACCGGCGTCATGATTGAGAGCCATCTCGTCGAAGGCCGCCAGGACACCAAGCCCGGCCAGCCGCTCACCTACGGCCAGAGCATCACCGACGCCTGTGTTTCCTGGGAAACCACGGAAGCCATGCTTGAGGAACTCGCCGCCGCCGTCCGCGCCCGCCGCAGCAAATGACCTTCACCCGCGATCACCTCCAGCGCCTCGCACAGGGCCGCATCCTCGTGGTGGGAGATGTCATGCTCGACCACTTCATCTGGGGCCATGTTCGCCGCATTTCGCCGGAGGCCCCCGTCCCCATTGTCGAAGTCACCCGTGAAGAATTCTATCCCGGTGGCGCCGCCAACGTCGCCCGCAACATCTCGCCCTTCTCTCCGAACACCCATCTCATGGGCCGTGTCGGCAAGGACATGGCCGCAGACAAGCTCCGCGCTCTCCTGATCGAAGACAGGGTCGATCCCGCCCCTCTGCTGGTGCATGAAACACTTCCCACCATTTCCAAAGCACGCGTCTCCGCGCGTCAGCAGCAGATTGTCCGGGTCGATCGCGAAAAACTGCTTCCGCTGACCGCCTCCGAACTCATCGAGGTGGAGCAGCGTCTGCGCGATCTCGCACCCAATCTCGACGCCATCATCCTGGAAGATTATGGCAAGGGTTTCATGACCGAGCAGCTCATGCGGCTGGTCGCAAAGATCGCCGCCGAGCACAGGCTCATCGTCACCGTCGATCCCTCACCGCGCAATCCCTTGCCCTGGGCCGGCGTTTCGCTCGTGAAGCCAAACCGTCTCGAAGCCTTTGCCGCCGCCGGTCTCGAAGACCACCTGCTGCCCGAGGCCCCGCTCGAAAACACGGAACTGCTCGAAGTCGGTCGCGTCCTCCTCGCCAAATGGAACGTCGCCAGTATCCTCGTCACCCTTGGGGAGCAGGGCATGATGCTCTTTGAGCGCGGCAAGCCCCCACACCATATCCCAACACGCGCCCGTGAGGTGTTTGACGTCTCAGGCGCGGGCGATACCGCCATCGCCCTCCTCACACTCGCTCTCGCCAGTGGCCACAGCCTGCTCGAAGCCGCTGAAATTTCGAATCACGCCAGCGGCATCGTCGTTGGCAAGCTCGGCACCGCCACATTGACGCCAGACGAACTCCTGGCAGCCTTTTCATCCTGATGAGCACCGATTTTTCCTCTCTCTTTCAAACGCACCTCAGCGAACACCAGGCCGCCATCGCCAAGTTGAGCGCGATGAGCGATCAGATCGCTCCACTGGCCGCCGCCTGGCTCACCGCGCTCAAAGACGGTAAAAAAATCATCTTCTTCGGCAATGGTGGCAGCGCCGCCGATGCGCAGCATCTCGCCGCCGAGCTTGTCGTGCGTTACCGCATCAATCGCCCGGCTCTCGCTGGTCTCGCCCTGACCACCGACACCTCCATCCTCACTGCGCACAGCAACGATTTCGGTTATGACACCGTCTTCTCGCGTCAGATCGAGGCGCTCGCCCAGCCCGGCGATGTCGTCCTCGGCATCTCCACCTCTGGCACCAGCAAAAATGTCCTCCTCGGCCTTCAGGCTGCGAACAAACGCGGCTGTGTCACCATCGCCTTCACCGGTGAAAAAGGCGCGGATTGCGCGGCTGAAGCTACGCTGAGCTTCAAAGCACCTTCCGCAGTTACCGCACGCGTTCAGGAATGCCACCTCCTCATCGGGCATCTCCTCTGCGATGTCGCGGAGCAAAGCTTCGCGGCGGCTTAAAGCCCGCGTTTCGCGTCCTTCATGGCCGCTGGCAGTCACATCCTCAAAACGTTTTCGCTGGCGACGACGCTGCGCGTGGCACGCCTTTTGTTGAGTTTCGTGCTCACCTGTGCGCTCGCGCGTTACCTGGGCGGCAGCGGCTTCGGCCAGATCGCAGTCGCCATGGCTGTGGTGTCGGTTCTCCTGAGCGTGGGCGAACTTGGATTTGCCCGCTACACCGTTCGCGAACTCATGAAGCAGGATGCGGATCAATCCGCCGTGCTCGGTGTCACGATCACGGCCCGGCTCATTGTTTCCGCATCTCTATTCGTCGGATTGCTCGCCTGGATCGGCTGGCGCAAACCGGAAGGCGCGCTTCTGCTCGTTGTCTATGGCACACAGCTGCTTACCAACCCCGCCACCGAAATCCTCTCATGGCTGGAGGCTCACGGGCGCGTCTCTCAGACCGTTCTCGCCCAGTTCATCGGCTTTGTCATCAGCGCCGCCTGCATTGCGGCGGGCATTGGGTGTCGGGCGCCGCTGTGGTTTTTTGCCCTGACGTATGCGCTTGAAGGCTGGATCTTTATCTCTCTCTGTGCGTCCGTTTTCCATCGCTGCGGTGGCAGCGTCAAATGGGACGCCTTTCATTTCTCACGTGCCTTTACCCTTGTCAGCCGGTCCTGGCCTGAACTCGCCTCCCAGGCTGCGTTGATCCTGCTGTTTCGTCTCGATACCATGATGATCGAATGGCTGCGCGGCACTCAGGAGGCCGGCATCTACGGTGCCGCCGTTCGCGTTTCTGAAATGGCCTACTTCATGCCTGGCATCCTTGCCACGCTGTTTCTGCCACGGCTGATGCAGGATCGCCAGAGCACGGCCGCACGTTTTGAAAAAAGCGTCATTGATTACTTTTCCGCGTCAGTTGTGCTCGCCTTTGCCGTGGCAGCCGGATTGCTTCTCCTCTCGCCGTGGATGTCTTTTGCTTTCGGTGATGAATTCAACCGCAGTTCTGAAATGCTGCGCGTGCATGCCTGGGCCTTCATTCCCTATGCCATCGGCATCGCCCGCACGCAGATTCTGACCGTGGAGGACAGGCTGGCCGCGAACCTCCCGTCCGTCATCGCTGCCGTGGTGGTGAACGCATGGCTGAACATGCTCTGGATCCCCGCTCATGGAGGCGTCGGCGCGGCCTGGGCCACGCTCGTTTCCTACACGCTGGCCTGGGTGGTGTGGACCTATCTCTCACCCTGGCTCCGCCTGAACGTCTCCGGCCTCTTGACTCGTGCGTTCATGGGCCTGCCGCGTTTCACGTTGCTGCGCATGCGCTCGCTGCTGCACTCCTGATTTTTTTTATGCAAAGCAGGGCTTTCATTGTTTTCCTGGGCGGCCTCGGCGCCGTTTATGTCATGCTCTCCGTGCTGCTCGGCGGGGGCAATACCATCGGCGCGCTGGCGCAGTTTCTCTCCATCGGCTCCTGCATCCTCGCGGTGATCCAGCCTCGCCTGGCTCTTTACCTCATGGTGATCTATGCCGGTTACAGCGATCTGCTCAAGCGCATGATGGTCTTCGACGGACACGTCACCATGAATGACATCCTCTGGGTGCGCGCTCTCTGTCCCCTGACGCTGGCGGGCATCTGCGTCGGCACCTTGGTGCGGTCACTTCACGACGGCAGCCTGCATCACAAGCGCAAGCTCGTTTCCCTGCTCGTCTGCTTCCTCGGCTTCATCGTTTCCGGTGTTTCCGCTTTGCGCAGCGGCAGCGGTTTCAATGCGACCGCCACTCAGCTCGCGGACGGCGCCGCCTACATGTTTCTGCTGTTTGTCGTCCCCTGCATCTTCCGCACTCCCTCGCAAATCATCGCCTTCATCAAATACTGCCTCATCGTCTTCATCCCCGTCGCGCTGTACGGCATCAAGCAGCAGATCTTCGGCCTAAGCGATTTCGAAATCGAATACCTGCAGTCCGGTCTCACGGTGCTCTCCAAGCATCTCGACGACGTCCGTCCCCGCCCGTTCTCCACCTTGGTGGACAGCTCCCCCTTTGGCACCACTTGCGCTGTCTGCGCCTGCCTGGCCCTCATGGTTCGCCGCCATCATCGGGACACCGGCACCCGGGCCTGGGGTGGGATGAGCTTTGTGCTTTTCACACTCTTCGTGGTCGCCTGCATCGCCAGCATGGCGCGTATTGCCAACATCAACTGGGCGCTCCCCATCCTCCTCCTTCCCGTGCTTCGCAGCGCACGCGGCACGGCGGCGCTCTACGCCACTGTGACCACCATGTTCGTCACCGCCTGCATTTATGCCCAGGAGTTGATCAATGCCATCACCCGGCTCACGCTCTGGGCGCTTGAAAACTTTGGCGGCACCGCCATCGGCGTCCAGTTCTCGCGCTTCTGGACCATCTGCGACCGTCTCGACGGCATGCATGACATCGCGCACAATCCCCTCATGTGGACCATGTTCGGATACGGCACCAAAGGCGCGGCTGACATGCACGAGGCGCACCTGGTCGCCAGCCACGATCTCATATCCAATCTGCTCCTTGAAATAGGCTGGCTGCCGCTGGGCATCCTGCTCATCATTGCCGCATTGGCCTTGCATTCGTTTCACCGCAGTGTGCTCGGGCTGCGCGGCACTCCTGTCTTCAGCATCTGTCTCTGGATGGTCGGCATCCTGTTCGGCCTCCTCGTGCACAATATTTTCGCTGGCAACGTCACCTCCACCTTTCCGGTGAATTTCTTTTGCTGGTTCATCGCCGGCGGCTTGAATGCCTGCATCATCCATCAGGAGGCTCTGCGTGTGAAAAAGCATCTGCCGGAGCAGCAGACTCCTCAGTTGCGGCATCCCTCCTTCGCTCATGCTGCTGCGGCACCGTTCAATCGAAACCTCCCTTATGGCTGATTCGTCACCTCTCGTCGTCCTGGCACCTCACGCCCTGTACGACTACAGCGGCAGGCCGCGTCGCTTTTTGGATGCCGTGCCCATGCCGGCACAAGGCCGGGCGCTCGTTGGCGCATGGTTTCAGAATGATGAGCAGCTTGAATGCGACTATCACCGCAAACAAAGCGGTGCGCTCCGTCGCCTGAACGCCGCGTTCCGTCTGATCAGGCAAAACTTCCCCGCTCTTCGCCGGGCGCGCATGATCTATTGCCTCAATGGCATGCACTACACAGTGCTGCTCATGCTCTCCCGTTGCGGCCTGTTTCGCACCGAAGGAAAGACCATTCGTCGTGTCACCTACCACGACACCGCGCTTCAGCGGCTTGCTTCCGCCTTGAAAAACGCTGCCCCCGCCTTCCAGGTCGAGTGCATCACGTCCGAACAGTTCGCCGCCACCTCGCAGCGCCTGGGCTCTCACCGCGTGCTGTTACGTCCATGGAAAATCGACACCGGCTGGTTTCAGCCTCCGGATGATGTGCCAAAAACCCGCGCTCTTCTGCCAGGCAATATCAGCCGGGATGAATCCATCGTTGCTCCGCTGCTTCATGCCGGCCTGTCCATCACTCGCATCGCCCGCATCCCGTCGTTGCCCTCCCGCTTTGCCGAGGAAGTCGCCAATCCGCGTTTTGAGCTCGTCATGAACGCTTCTCATCGTGAGTACCTTGAGCACTTGCATGCCGCGCCCATGGTGCTTCTTCCCATTATCCCATGTGATAATCCCGCCGGCCTCACCGCCGCGATGGAAGCCATCTCCGCCGGCGTGCCGGTGCTGGCCAATCATAGCATGGGCCTAACCGAGCTCTTCTCAGAGTGCCGCTATCCCGTGCCCATGCTCCACAATCTCGATCCTGATGCCTGGGCGCGCGCCTGTCATCAAATCGAAGACCAGCGCGACTCCCCCGACTTCCTCTCCGCTCTCGAAAACTCCCGGCAGATGCTTCTCAAGCGTCACAGCATCCTGCCTGCAGGGGAAGACTGGGCACAAATCTTCGCCGAGGCGTCTTCCTCCGCGCCTGCCGCCAGTGAGGCGGTCTTTGGCGCCGCCTCATCTCTTGCATGAGACCCGCACTGCTGCTCATCGGCCATACCTACGCCGCGCTCGAAAATCGCAAGAAGCTGCAGGCGCTCGCCGCATATTTCGATCTCGTCTGCGTCACGTCCACGCCCGAGCAGCACCTGATCCTTGGACGGCCCTCTTCCGACTACGACAACGACTCCGACGCCCCCTCACGCGGTTACCAGCTGATCCGTCTGCCGCGTTCGGGTCAAACCTCCACCACCTTTCGCTACTCCGGCCTCGCCACCGTCATGCGGTCGCGCCCTTTTGATGTGGTGCTCGTTGAAAATGAACCCTGGGCTCTCGTCTGCTGGCAGGCGCGCCTCCTGAAATCCCTGCTGCAGCCACGGGCTTTGTTTGGTGAGTTCACCTGGGAAAATGTGGAACGTCCTGGCTGGAAAGGATGTGTCCTCGCTCCTGTCTATCGAGCCATGACCGCCACGACTGACTTCATCATCGCCGGTAATCAAGCCGCATCACAGCTTGTGCAGCGGCGTGGAGCCCGCGCACACAAGGTGCTGGTAGCGCCGCAGCTCGGTGTCGATCTCGACAATCATCGCTCCGCATCATCGGCAGAACGCGCCGCTCTGCGGCAGGACTGTGGACTGCCTGCGGAAGCCTTCATCGTCGGCTACTGCGGTCGGTTGACAGAAGAAAAAGGACTGATCGAATTGCTTCAGGCATGCGACGCTCTGCAAACCGTTCATCTCGCCGTCCTCGGTTCAGGCAGACTCGAGTCTTGGCTCAAGGACCAGCAGCAAACGCGTCCCTGGCTGCATCTCCTGCCGTCACGTCCGCATTTTGAAATTCCAGCCTTCCTGCGCTGCCTCAATGTCTTTGTGCTTGCCAGCAAACCTGTCCGCACCATGCAGCTTTGCTGGGAGGAGCAATTCGGCCATGTCCTCATCGAAGCCATGGCCTGCGGCGTTGCCACCCTCGGCTCCAGCAGCGGCGCCATTCCCGAGGTCATCGGCCACGAAGAAGCTGTTTTTCCCCAGGGAGATGCCACGGCGCTTGCCTCGCGCATTCGGGGGGTGATGCAGGACCCCGCCATCGCTCAGAGCCAGCTCGATCGCACGCGCAGGCTCTACACCAATGACGCCGTCGCGGCACAGTGGGCCGCATTTATCCAGCATCAGCTCGCCGCATAGACACTGATCACGTCCGATTCCATGTTTCAAAAGTTCTTCGATGCCCTTTACGGCCTGCGTGCCATCACCCAGTTCGACAGGGTGGCTTTCACGCTCTGCCAGCGCTTTCTAGGCAGATCCCTCGGCTGGACGATCTATGCGAAGGGCCGCCTGAAATTCTTGGTGGATCATCTTGCCGGAGATCAAAGCGGCACCCGTGACTGCATCGCGGGCCCGATGTATCGCGAACTCTTCAAGGAAATGCAGTTGCCCAAGCAGTTGCGGCTGCTGGACCTCGGAGCCAATGGCGGCGGCTTCCCGCTGCTATGCCTCGACCTGGGCTTCCAGTTTGACGCTCTCACCTGCGTCGAGGTGAATCCTTTCACCTATTCGCGGCTCTCTCTCAACATCAGGCAGAACGCCGGACTTCGGCCTAAGATCCTGAACGTCGCCATCGGCGGTTATCCGCGTGAGCTCACGCTTTCATTCCCATCAGGAGGCACCGGCTTCTCCATCTATGGCACGGCGGATGCCACCGTGAATGAGATGGCATGCATCGAATTGCTCACGCTTGATGAAATCATGTCTCGCGGCTTCGGTGCCGGAGCCGTGGATCTTTGCAAGATGGATGTCGAAGGTGCTGAGTACGAAGTGTTGCTCGGTGACTCCGCCAGCAGCCTGGGACGTGTTCACTATCTGATCATCGAAATTCACACTGCGGAGCCCGCGCAACGGGACGCACTTCATCAAAATCTGGCAGACCTCAGTTTTGACCGCCTCAAAGTTTCCGCCGATTGCGATGACGTTCATCTCTTCATCAATCGCAAGTGGGCCGACTCAGGCCGCAGCTAGCCGCATTTCGATCCTTCGATGCACCTCGTCCACGCTCCAGCGGTCCATGCAGGCCATCGGCCGCTCCTTGTTCTGGCAGGCGTTCACGGGATGCGAAAGCTGATCACACGGCTGGCAGGCCAGTTTGGGGTCACGAAGAATGTCAAAGCCATGCGTGTGCCAGGGCGGATCCCAGTTCGAAGTCGAAGGACCGTTGAAGATGGTTCCCGGCACGCCGAGCGCGGAGGCAATGTTCATCGGTCCCGAGTTGTTGCCTATGAAGTGCCTGCCTCCCGCCAGCACGCGCACCAGATCATCCAGAGTCCCCGGTTTCACCCGTCGTACCTGCGGCTTCAGCTTGGCCTCTTCAGGCTCATCCTGCTCAAACCAGGTCACGGCATGCCGGGCGGACAGCCTGTTCGCCAACTCGACAGCGCGGTCCAGCGGCCAGCGCTTGTAGGCACGACTCGCACCGGCATGCATCACGACCGAGGCATGTTCTTCACGGCCAAAAGAACGCAAGTCAGGGGGAGGCATTTTTTCTGGCAATGCGGCCAGTTTCAAATGGTCTGCCAGAGCCTGCGCGATGCGCCAGTTGTAGATCGCCACAGACTCCTCTCCTTCCGGAGGCAGACGAAGATTCAAAAGAACATTCAGCTTCACCCGCTCGGCCTCCGGCCCGACCACCACCCTGGCGCCGCTGAATCTCGCCAGAAAATGCGCCACACTTCCCTGATCACTGCCCAGCAGGCATGCGTCCGGTTTGAGTTTTCGAATATCCCGCCACAAAGCCCACAGCCGCGCGGGACGCCGCCATGCGCCATTAAATCCCGCCGTCTCGTAAGAGATGACTTCCACTTCGGGGCAGCAGACTTCATACAGCCGCGTCGCTGTCGGACTCGTCAGCACCACGATGCGCCAGTCCGGATGCATCGCCACAAGTGATTGCACGACAGGAAGATACACGACGTTGTCGCCGAGTTGGTTCACCTTGAAAATGAGCAGCGTCTTGAGCATTGGTTTTTTGGCAGGCTTCTCCTCGAATCTTGTCCCGATGATTCTGCCTTGCTGTCTTGCATGCAGCCCCATGGCCCATCATGTCATCTACGTGGCTTCCATCATCGCACTCCTGACTTTTGCCTTCAATGAATTTCAAAGGTGGCAGGACCAGTTAAAGAAATGGCTGGTCATGCCGGGCCTCGGGGACACCTGTTCCTGGATCTCCCTCAGGCAATCATCATGAGTCCTTTGCGCGCATCTTCATGGCTTGTGCTGGCTCTTCTTGCCGCCAGCGGATGGCTCCTCATGGCCATCCAGCCATATGCGGCCGGTTACGGCCACTTCCGCCACACAATCCTTGCCGAATTGCTCATGCAGTGGAAGGACCCTACCTGGCAGCACGGCGCGTTGCTGCCGTTCATCGTCGGCTTTCTCCTCTGGAGGCGGCGGGGCCAGCTCGCGCAGATTCCCGCGAGCTCCAGCTCATGGGGGCTCGCACTCATCGTTCTCGCCTTGTTCCTCTACTACGCCGGTTTTCGCGCCAACAACTTCTACTGCGGCTACCTGGCCATCATGACTTTGATTGCGGGTGCCTCCCTTTGGCTCGATGGCGGTCAGCGCAGCCGTGCAAGATTGTTTGCCTGGCTGATGCTTGGCTTCATGTGGCCGCTGCCCTTTCTGGAGGAAAGCATCGGCTACCAGATGCGGCTTCTCATGGTGAAGTCCACAGGCTTTGTCCTCAATGCCTTGGGAATCGATTCCCTCGTCTCCGGCACCGCGCTTCAATCCATGCCAGACATGGCGCTGGGACGCAAAGCGGGCGACTTGTTCAGCGTGGGCATCGCCGCCCCGTGTTCTGGCATGCGTTCGTTGTTTGCCCTGCTCGTTGTCGGCGCGTTGTTCAGCTACTTTCGCCAGCGATTGATGTGGCGCAGGGTTGCCTTGTTCAGCCTGATCCTGCCCATCGCGATCGTGGCCAACATGATGCGCATTCTGGTCTTGATTTTCACAGCCATGGTCGTCGGCCAGCAATGGGCCATTGGCGATGCCGAGACGGAGGTGTCCGCCTTCCACGAATTCACCGGCATCGTCGTCTTCCTCGTGGCGCTGCTTCTGCTGCAACTCGCCTCATGGCTGCTGGACCGCTCGTTTGGCGGCCAGGGCTTCAAACGTTCGCGTACGGTTTCACGCCAGGTCGTCGCCCCGGTCTTATGATCACGCGTGCTTTCATTCTCCTGCTTCTCTGCGGCATGACCCTGCTGCTCTGCCAGTTTTCTCCTCAGCCCCGAGGCGGTGAGGCGGCGGGCGTGCTGGAGGAGCTGCCCATGGTGGCGGGTGGTTTTGTTGGCGAGAGCGAAGCCCCCGGTGCCAGGGAGCGTGATTTGCTTCCCGCAGATACCATCATCAAAAAACGCAGGTATTACACACCCGGCAGATCCATCGAGACTCGCGATTTTGCACATGCCTCGTTGGTGATCGCCGGCAACGACACCCGCAGCATTCATCGCCCCGAAGTCTGTCTCGATGGCCAGGGCTGGAGCATCACGAGTTCAACCGTCCGCGAGGTGAAGATGCTCTCAGGGGCCATCCTGCGCGTCCGTGACCTTGCCATTCAGCGTGAGGATCTCAGGCCGGACCGGTCCAAGCGGCTGCTGCGTGCGCATTACATTTACTGGTTCGTTGGCAGCGATATCAGCACGCCGAGCAATCTGGAACGTCAGTTGCTCAGCTTTAGGGACAGCGTCCTGCGCAATGTGAATCACCGCTGGGCCTATCCCTCCGTCATGGCGTTCGTGACGGACAATCTCACGCCGCAGCAAAGTGGCGAACGTCCTCGTGACGATGCGGAAACCGTGCAAATGATTCTCTCTCTCATTCACAGCCTCGCTCCGAAGTTCCAGAAAGGCCTGATGAAATCCTCATGATTCAAAAACTCAAAGATCACCTGCGGCCTCTTGGACGCGTGGCCGTCGCGTATTCGGGAGGCGTGGACAGCACGCTCGTCCTTAAAGCGGCACTGGATGCGCTGGGCGCTGAAAATGTCATCGCCCTCCTCGCCGTTTCACCCAGCCTGCCGCAAAGCGAAAAGGACGAGGCCGTCACGCTCGCTCAGCAGCTGGGTGCGCGGCTGGAGCTGCTGCCCACCACAGAGGTCAACGATCCCTCCTATCAGGTGAACGCGCCAAATCGCTGCTACTTCTGCAAAGACAACGTCTATCGTGCCCTGCGCGAGTTCGCGGAAAAAAACGGCATTCCTCATGTGCTGGATGGCATGAACGCCGAGGATACGCTCGACGTGCGCCCCGGCCGCGCCGCAGCCCGCGATTTGCAAATCCTTAGCCCGTTGCATGATCTCGGTTTCAGCAAACAGGATGTGCGTCACTTCGCCCACGCCCTCGGTCTGCCAAACTGGGACAAGCCCGCCGCCGCCTGTCTCGCCTCCCGCGTTCCATATGGCACCAGCGTGACACCGAAGCTGCTTTCCCAGATCGAGCGGGCCGAGGCCGCGTTGTTTGATCTTGGTTTCCGTGAGCTGCGTGTGCGTCATCACGGCGATGTCGCTCGGCTGGAAGTGCCCGAAGTGGATCTTCTCCGCGCCCTTCAGCATCGCGACGCCATCACCACCGCACTGCGCGCCACGGGTTACATTTACGTCACCCTTGATCTCGTGGGACTGCGCTCCGGCAGCATGAACGAAGTGCTCAAAGCCCGCTCCTCATGAACGAATCGAAGCTCGGTGAACTCCTTGCCCAAGTCAGCGCCGGGACTCTGCCGCCGGACCAGGCGCTGGAACGCCTGCGCACACTGCCGTTCGTGGAAGCTGGCGAGGTTCTGGCCGACACTCACCGCGTGATTCGTCAGGGCTTTCCTGAGGCGGTGTATGCTGAAGGGAAGACTCTCGCCCAGACCACGGATGCCCTCACCGCCCTCCTCGCAGCCCACGGTTGTGCGCTCGCCACACGCGTGAATCCGGAGATCGCCGCTCAGCTCCAGCAGCGTTTTCCCACCGGCGGCTATGACGCTGTGTCACGTTTGTATCGCATCGGGCAGATGAGCGCTTCTTTTTCCACGGTGCCTGTGGCGGTGGTGTGCGCCGGCACATCGGATCTGCCTGTGGCCGAAGAAGCAGCGCAGACTCTTGAATTTGCCGGTGCACATGTGAATCGCATCACGGATGTCGGCGTTGCCGGGCTGCATCGTCTGCTGGCGCGCCTGGATGATCTGCGTGCAGCCGGCATCGTCATCGCCATCGCCGGGATGGAGGGGGCTCTGCCCAGCGTGTTGGGCGGACTCGTCGCGACTCCCGTGATCGCCGTCCCAACGAGTGTGGGTTATGGCGCCAGTCTCAAGGGCATCGCCGCCTTGCTGGGCATGCTCTCCTCCTGTGCCAGCGGCCTCACCGTGGTCAACATCGACAACGGATTTGGTGCCGCTGTGGCCGCGTTGCGAATTCTCAGGCTCCGCTCGAATCAAGAATGATTTCAAAAGCCCCATGACAGGAGCCTCCCCATCATCCGTGCGACCAAGCCACCAGAGCCTCTGGGGCATGGCCTGGGCTGGCTTGTGCCGGCGCTGGCCCTTCATTCGTGGCCGCGACCGCTTCATGCGGATTTCCTCCTCCAGTCCGCAAATCAGACAAATGGTGCTGAGCCGGTCAGAATGGGTCAGAACACGGGAGGGCTTCGAAATGAAAGTCGGCTCCGAGTTTGATTACACTTCCTTCATGCTGCGGTTGTTTGGAAATCTGGAGCCGACCACTGGCAGATTCATTCTCAGCAACATGACCGAGGACGGAACATTCCTCGACATCGGGGCCAATGTTGGCTACTTCGCATTGCTCGTCGCGTCCACACTGCCAAAGGCTAATGTGGTCGCTTTCGAGCCGAATCCACCCATCGAGCTCTGCCTCAACGAATCAGTTCGGCGCAACGGACTGGAAGCTCGCATGAAGGTGGTGCGCAAGGCCGTGTCGAACAAAGCTGGGGCAGTATCTTTTGCAGTCGAAGCGGTCAACTCGGGCCACTCCCGCATGGCCACGGCCGGAAGCGCTGCAGATCTCATCCAGGTGGACGCCGTTATCTTTGACGACTGGATCCGTGCCAACCCTCTGCCCAGCCGCGTTTCCTGCATCAAGATGGATGTCGAAGGCGCGGAAGTGCTCGCATTGAAGGGCATGACCTCTTTGCTTGAGGAGCACCGCCCCGCTCTTTGCATCGAAGGATATGACAACCAGCTCGCTGAGTTTGGTTCCAGTCTCGCCGAGCTCCGAAAGCTGCTCTCCGACGCAGGGTATCAAGAAGTCGCACCTTTCGACGGCAATCTGTACCTCAGGCACAAGGGACTGGCTGGAATCTAACCTCGGCTTGCGGGCACTCACGTTCGCGAAACAAATGTCTCTCGAAGACACCCTTTACCCCCTGCTCAAGCTTTACGAGGCAGCGCCGCAGCCCGTGAAGTCCCTCGCCGGTCGAGCCTATCGGGCACTCCCGTCATCCCTGCGCTACGGGCCGGCCTACACCCGATTTCAAAGCGAAGCGCGCGAGGTTGAGACCTGGGACGCCGAAACCACTCGCCGCTATCAGATCGCGGCCTTGCGCGAGTCTCTCATGGCGGCGGCAAAAGCCCCGTTTTATGCAAAACAGTTCGCGGCATGCGGCGTCGATCCGGCAAAGTTTGAGTCCCTGGAACAGCTCGCGGACTATCCGATGCTGACCAAGCAAGACATGATTTTGCACCGCGAGCAGATGGTCAATCCAGAGTTCGATGCCAAGCAGCGGCTCTACATCACCACCGGCGGATCAAGTGGCGTCCCCGTGGGGTTTTACCTTCACAAAGGGGTAAGCCGTCCCAAGGAGCTGGCCTACCTTGAGGCTCAGTGGGCGCGGCGTGGTTACCGCGTCGGAGACCGCGTGGCCGTCATTCGCGGTGGCGTCACCTCCAGCAAAGCGGGTGGCTCCATCAGCTATTTTGATGCCACGCGCAACTGGCTCATTCTTTCGTCCTATCATCTCACCCTGGAGCGCCTTCCCGAGTATGTGGCCGAGCTGAACCGCTTTCGTCCACAGCACCTGCATGTCTACCCCAGTGCGGCCCTGATGCTGGCGCGCTCGCTGGAGCAGTCAGGCCTGAAGCTCGATCTCAAACTCTCATCCCTCCTCTGCGGCTCAGAAAAACTCACCGCCGAGTCACAGCAATACCTGGAGCAGTTCTTCGGAGCACGCGTCATGCACTGGTATGGCCACAGCGAACGCGTCGTCCTCGCCGCGCAGGGCCGCACCTCCAATGACCTGCAATTCTGGCCCACCTATGGTTTCGTCGAATTCGGCGACGCTGATGCCGCAGGAAACCGCGAGATCATCGGCACCTCGTTTCACAATCACGTCATGCCCCTGATCCGCTATCGCACCGGAGACTATGCCAGGATCACGGACGGTGTGGTATCGGAGATCGTGGGCCGTGATTACGAATTCCTCGTCAGCGCCACTGGCCGCCGCATCTCACTCACCGCCATCAACATGCATGACAGCATCTTCGATGGCCTGCTGGCAGTCCAGTTCTTCCAGGAACACCCCGGCGTGGTGGAATGCCGCTTTCAAACCGGCCCGCAGTGGCAAACCAGCCAGGAGCAGGAGATGCAGTCAGGACTGTTGAAAAAACTTGGCGATGACTTCACGCTCTCTCTACAGCAGGTGCCAGAAGTGGAAAAGACCAGCGCAGGCAAGCACAAATGGCTGGTGACCCGTTTGAAATCGTGAATTGAACCGCTCATTGATGAAACAACTCGCCCAATACCAGGACGGCCGCCTTGAACTGCAGGTCGTTCCTGCGCCCGTGCCGCCCCCGGGAGGCATCCTCGTTCAAACCACATGCTCGGTGATCTCACCCGGCACGGAGCGCATGAAGGTCGAGCAGGCGCGGATGTCTCTGCTCCAAAAGGCAAAGGCTCGGCCGGATCAGGTCAAAAAGGTCATCGACACCGCCAAGACCCTGGGCTGGAAAGCCGCGCTTCAGAAAGTGCGCAACCGTCTCGAATCCCCGACACCACTGGGTTACTCGGCAGCGGGAGTGGTCGTCGCCGTTGACGAGTTGAACTCACGCTTTCAGGTGGGCGATCGCGTCGCCTGCGGCGGTGCGGAGTGTGCCTTTCATGCTGAGATGATCGCCGTGCCTGATTTGCTGGCCTCGCGTATTCCTGACGGTGTCGAGAACTGGCAGGCCGCATACACCACCCTCGCCTCCATCTCCATGGAGGCTGTCCGTCAAAGCGGCGCGCGTCTCGGCGAGCGTGTGCTCGTGCTGGGGCAGGGGCTCGTGGGCCTTCTGGCGACGAGTTTGCTCAAGGCCTCCGGCGCGCGTGTCATGGGCGCGGATTTCGTTGCCGGTCGTCTGCAAACCTCCCTCGCCATGGGCGCGGAGCGTGTCGTGAATCCCGGTCAATCAAAGCTCGAAGATGAAGTCCTCGCATGGACGGACGGCCACGGCGTGGATGCAGTGCTCCTCTGTGTCGGTGGCAAAGGCCGCGACGCAGCCGACACCGCCATCTCCTGCCTGCGTGATCGTGGCGTGATGGTCATCGTGGGCATCTACGATGCCGAGTTGTCGTGGAAGACCGCCTACATGAAGGACATCCAGGTGCGTTACTCTCGCAGCTACGGCCCGGGTCGCTACGATCCTCAGTACGAATGGGGCGGTCAGGACTATCCCATCGGCCATGTGCGCTGGACGGAGAATCGCAATTTCGAGGCCTGCCTGGAACTGATGCGTACCGGACAGTTGAATCTCCAACCCGTGACCACTCGCCACGCAGCATTCGAAAACGTCCTCGAAGTTTACGACAAGCTCGAAAGCGAACTGGGAGTGGTGATCGAATATGGCATTGCCGACTTCAGCCGGTCCGAAGACAAAGAATCTGAATCCCCGGCTTTCCCAGCCCCGCCCAAGGCAGAAACGCAAAAGCGCATTACGGCACTCGATGTCATCGGTGCCGGCAATTTCGCGCGCACCATGCTGCTGCCCCACGCGAAGGATAAAATCACCTTTGGCACAATCGTGAACGCGACGGGCCTCTCCGCCCGCCACGTGAAAGAAAAGTTCGGTTTTGCAAACGCCGAAACAGACGTGGCGAAGATCATGAGTCATGAGTCTGCGGCCGTCATGATCGGCACCCGGCATCATCTCCACGCCCCTCTGGTGCTTCAGGCCTTGCTTGCCGGGAGGCAGGTGTTTGTGGAAAAGCCCCTCTGCCTCACTCGGGAAGAACTGGCCCAGATCGACTCGGCCATGCTCACCTCCAAGGGCTCCGTCATGGTGGGCTTCAACCGCCGCTTTGCTCCCGCCACAGTGGCGATGATGCAGTTGCTGAAAACCGTTTCAGGACCCAAGACGCTGGCCTTTCAGGTGAATGCTGGTGTTCTCGCTCCAGATCACTGGTATGCAAATGTCGCTGAAAGCGGCGGGCGTGTGCTGGGGGAGGCCTGTCACTTCTTTGACTTTGCCTGCCACGTTCTCGGCAGGCCCGTGAAAGTGACCGCACAGACCGTGGGCCGCCCCAAGGTGCCGGACTCTGTCACGGCGCAGATCGAGTTTGCAGATGGATCGTCGGCCCAGGTGATTTACTCCGCTGAAGGCGACTCGGCCTTTCCGAAGGAAACCTTCCGCGTCTTCGCCAGCGGCCTCGTATGCGAGTGCGAGAACTTCATGAAGCTGTCCATCTTCAAGCAGCGCAAACAGACTATCAAAAAATTCGCCTCGAAAGGCCACGCCGAAGAAGTGGCGGCATGGCTGGCCTTCTTGAAGGACGGAGCTCCGCATCCGCTTCCCTATGATCAAACAAGTCAAAGCATGCGCCTGACATTTGCGGTGCTGGAATCAATTCGCGAAGGGCGAAGCATCACATTGGGATGAGCTTGGGCTGGTACATGCAGCGACTGCGGGCGATGAGCCCCAGCGAGATCGCTCGTCGCTTGATGGAGCGCCTGGCTCGTAGCAGTGAGATCGCAAGTCTCAGGCGCATCTCTCGCAGGCCGTGGGACGGCACCTTTGCAGATGTCCCCAGGCTGCCCTGGCGAGATCGTGTCCCACCCGAGCTGCGCAAGCAACTGGCTGTGGATGCTGAGAGGCTGATGCGTGGCGAGTGGGATATGTTCGGCTGGAAGAGTGTCGAAGTGGGTGCGCCGCCATGCTGGCACCGCGATGCCACTTTGGGCGTGGTCATTGATCCGGATATTCCTGCGAGAAAGCTGGACCATCGCCACCTGGAGCACGGCGCAGACGCACGCTCCATCTGGGAGATCAATCGCTGGAGTGAAATGACCCGCATGGCCATGCACAGCGCCTTGAATGGGGACGTGCATGCCATACGCGTCTCACAGCTCTGGCTGGAGGACTGGTGCGACCGCAACACACCAGGTTATGGCATCAACTGGACCAGCCCGCTCGAGGCCGCGCTTCGGCTGATGAACTTCTGCTGGTTCGATGCGCTCGTCCGTGGCTGCAATGATCCCGAACTGGCCCGCAGGCAGGATGAATTGACCGCACGCATCGTCCCCGTGCACGCAGGGTGGATATGGCGTCGCCGTTCCTTCGGATCGTCGGCAAACAATCACCTCATCGGTGAACTCAGTGCGCTGGTGATGGCGATCACCCGCTGGCCGGCGCTGGCGCGCATGATCCGTCCGGCGCAGCACGTGGCGCAGCTCTTGGAGCGTGAGATTTTGCAGCAGTTCGCCTCCGATGGGGGCAACAAGGAGCAGGCCTTGCATTATCACCTCTTCGCCTGGGAAATGTGCTGGCACGCAGGCAGAGCTGTGGGAGGGTTCAATGCGGAAGCGGTGGAGCGCCTGGCCAAAGCCGCGCAATTTTTTGTAGATGTTGTCGAAGCCCCGGATTGCTGGGATTTTGGTGATTCCGATGATGCACAGGTTCTGCCGCTCCCCTTGAAACGCACCAACGCGGCTGCGGAGTTTCGCGGCTGGCTCCTCAGCAGAGGCGATGGCTCAGTGCTCCGCTTCTGGCTGGGGGAACCACCCAAAGGTGTCAAACCAGCGATGCGCAGCAAGTGGCTCGCGCATGAGCAAAGCGGACAGGCAGTCTGGCGCGATGCGCGCTGGACCGTCAGAGCAGATGCCTCGCCCCTCGGCCTGGGCAGCATGGCAGCTCATGGTCATCTCGATGCACTGCACGTGTCGCTGTGGTTTGAGCAGCACGCGCTTATCATTGATCCCGGCACCGGCGCCTATTACAGCAGCCCGGCACTGCGTGCGCGGCTCGCGTCATGGGAGGCTCACAATGGACCCGTGCCCGTCACCGGTCGTTCATCACCCATGCGCATGGGCGCCTTCTTGTGGGCAAATCATCATGACAGGCCGGACCTCGAAGCCTGCGATGACATTTGCGTCTTGAGCTTCAGCACAGATGGCAGCCGGATTAAACGTGCCGTGCATGTCATGCAGGATCATGTGGAGATCTGTGACGACGTCGGTCACGAAAAGACCCACGTCGTGACCTGGCATCTGGCGCCCGGCTGGCGCGTCGTACAGGAGCGCAAGAACGGCTTCGTCTGCCATCATGCCGATTCCATTCCCATCCATGGCACACTGAATGGCGATGCCATCGAGCACTGGGAAATCATGGAGTGCGAGGCTTCGCCCCGCTTCCGTGAACTGGCGACGTCACCGGCGGTGAGCATCACCTTTCGCGGCACGCTGACGACGATCTGGCGCAAGTCCGTGTGATCTCCGCAACATCTTAAAACAAGCGCAAGGCGCGGGAGCTGATCCCGCGCCTTTTTGTTTTCCGCTCACGGCCTCAATTCCACCGCCTTGTAGCAGCGGTGTTCGAGCAGTGATGGCAGCAGGCCTTTGACCTCGGGGCGCATCAAATAAGAATGCGTGTACCAATAGATCGGCAGCATGGGGGCTTCATTGAGCAGGATCGTTTCGGCCTCGCTCAGCAGTTGCAGGCGTTTCGCCACGTCGCCCTCCTTGAAGCTTTGATGAATGAGTTCGTCGTAGCGTTGGCTGCCCCAGCCAGTGTTGTTGTTGCCGTCTCCAGTCTGCCAGATGGTAAGGAAGGTCGAAGGGTCGAGATAATCACCCACCCAGCCGAATCGGGCGATTTGATATTCAAACCTGCGCTGGGATTCCAGATACACCCCCCAGTCCTGATTCAGCACTCCCGCAGGAATGTGGAGATGCTCTTTCCACATGGCCTGCACCGCCTCGGCCAGTGCGCGATGCGACTCGCTCGTGTTGATGAGGATGTCGAACGAGGGGAATCCCTTTCCATCTGGAAAGCCTGCCTCGGCCAGCAGCCGCCGCGCCTCCGCAGGATCAAAGCGCATGACGTTCGGCACATGGTAGTCAGGATTGCAGCCTGGCGGAGTGAGCCCTGTGGCTGGCTGCTGACCCGCGCGTAAAATGTTGCGCGTGATGCTCTCGCGGTCGATCGCCAGAGCAAGAGCGCGTCGAACCAGCGGATTGTCGAAGGGCTTCTTCTTGGTGTTGCAGCGGTACATGTACGTGCTGAGCAGCGGGTCGGTGTGATAATAGGGCGACTTGCTCTCGCGATACGCGGGGATCTTGGAAAGGGGCATCGTCAGCGTCACATGAAGCTGGCCGTCCTTGAAGGCGAGTTCCTCCGTGGTGTCGCTGGAGATGGGCAGAAAGATCACTCCATTGAGTTTCACGGTGGCGGCGTCCCAGTAATGCGGATTCCGTTCCACTTCGAGCGCCTGATTCACCTCCCAGCTTTTAAGTTTGAAGGGGCCGTTGCAGACCATGTTCGCAGGTCGCGTCCATCGCGTGTTGCGGTCGGTCATCTTGCCAAATTTTTCAATCGTATGCCTTGGCACTGGGAACCAAGCATAATGCTTGATCATGCTGGGCAGGTAGGGCGCGGGCCCTTTCAGTGTGATCTGCAGGGTCAGCGGATCGAGCGCCTTCACGCCCACCTGTGAGAAATCCTTGATCTTGCCGGTGTGGTAGTCCTCGGCGTTAAGCATGGGATACAGCATGCTCGCGTAATCAGCGCCCAGCTGCGCGGTCAGGATGCGCTGGTAGGAGTAAAGAAAATCAGCGGCGGTGATAGGAGTGCCGTCGCTCCACTTTCCTTGAGGCTGGAGTTTGAAGGTCCAGACGGTGAAGTTCTCAGCGCTCCATGAAGCGGCCGCACCCGGGGCGTCCCCATCAGGATTGCCAGGCGCCGGGGCGATGAGTCCCTCAAACAGCGAATGAAAAATCATATGCTCCGGCTGCCCGCTGGCAAGGTGGGGATCCAGCGTCTCAGGCTCGCTGCCATTACCCGCCAGCAAAATCCCGGCGCGGTTCGCCACCTCGACACGCGTGGGCCGGTGCGTACGCACATGATGAAACCACGCAATGCCGCCCATGCAGGCGGCGAGAATGAGGACACGGATAATCCAGCGCATGCGCAAACATGACACGAGCCACATCATTCATGCAACGAACGCATCAACAAAACGGCCCCGCCGTGCACTGGCGGGGCCGCGTGGGCAGCTCTCTTAATCAGGTTTCCGCGCTACTACCTGCGGAAGCCACGATGATGGCTGGAACCATGGTGGTATCCCGTGTTGCAGCCGGAGTTGTAGCCACCAAATCCAAAATTGATGCTGGGCTGCACAATGACGGGCCGCTGCACCGCGCCGTAGCCATAGCCAGCCTGAACACCCTGCGTCACCCACTGGCCTATGGGGCGGCCATAGCCATCATATCCTAGGATCTGGTACACGGCAACGATAGGCGAGCCAAAGGACGTGTAGCCCACGATGCGGGTCTGGCCCTGGCATTCAGCCTTGGCGTTGGAGGGGGCTGCAAAACCAAGAACTGCGGCTGCAGCGAGGACTGAGAAGAGTGTTTTCATGAGGGTGTGGAATTGGTTCCGCACTCTCTGACGTGGCTGCACCACAACTATTCAGCCGTGATGAAATATTTTTTCTCTCACTGCTGTGACATCGACTTGGGATCGAACGCATCACGCAAACCATCGCCCAGCAGATTGAGCGCAAGCAGCGTCGCGGAAAAAAACAGACCAGGATAAATCAGCAGCCAGGGATAGCTTTCCATGGCATGGGCCCCGTCCTGGATCAGCACGCCCCAGCTTGCATCCGGTGGCTGAATGCCGAGCCCCAGGAAGCTCAGGGCAGCCTCCAGCAGCATCACGCCCGGCACCGTCAGGCTGGCGTAGATGATCACGGGTCCCGTCACATTTGGGAGCAGATGTCTCCAGACAATATGCCAGAAGCCCGCACCGCAGGCCCGCGCTGCAATGACAAACTCAAGGTTCTTCAGCGCCAGCACCTGCCCCCGCACCACGCGTGCCATTGTCAGCCATTCCACCGCGCCAATGGCCACAAAAATAAGCCAGAACTCCCGCCCTCGGATGGCCATCAGTAGGATGACAAAATTGACGAAAGGAAAGGCGTAAAGGATGTCCACGATGCGCATCATCGCCGCATCGGTCCGCCCCCCCGCAAGACCGGAGATCATGCCGTAAAGCACACCAATGATCACCGCCACGGCCGTGGCCAGCAGGCCGACCTCCAGAGAGACCCGTCCCCCGTGCAGAATGCGCGTGAGCATGTCCCGCCCCAGCGGGTCGGTGCCCAGCCAGTGTGCAGGGCTGGGATTCGTGGCCTTGAGTTCAAGATCCTGCTGCGACTGGTCGTAAGGCGACAGCAGCGGGCCGATGCAGCATAGGATAACCAGCACCACCAGGAAACCAAGTGCGCATGCGTTCATGCGCTGTCGCATCAGCCGCCCCCACGCGGCCTCCATTGGAGAATGTCCATGGCTTGTCCCGCTGCTCATGAATGGAGTCGGATTCGCGGGTTGAGCACACTCTGCAGGATGTCCACCACCAGGTTGAAGCTGACAATGAGTGCGGCGAAGAAAGTGGAGAGGCCGATCGCGAGCGGAATGTCCTTGTTGACCGCCGCCGAGACAAAGAACTGTCCCAGTCCGGGCAGTTGAAACACCGTTTCCACAATAAACGAACCGGTGAGCATTCCCGCAGCGGCAGGCCCGAGAAAATTCAGCACCGGCAGGCTGGCCAGTTTCAGCGCATGCAGAAATACCACCGATGCCTCCCCGGCTCCCTTGGCCCGCGCGGTGCGGATAAATTCCTGGGCAAGCGTCTCGCGCAGGCTGCCGCGTGTGAGCCGGGCGATGTAGCCGCTGTAAATGATGCCCAAGGTGAACGCCGGCAGCACCCAGTCCCAGGAATCAAACCATCCGGACGCATTGAACCAGCGCAGCTTCAGGCCAAACAGCAGTGCAATGAGCGGCCCCAGCACCATGCTGGGCGCGCAGACGCCAAGGATCGCGGCCAGGGTGCTCGCACGGTCTTCCAGCGTATTTGGCCGTAACGCCGCGTAGGCTCCCAGCGGCACCCCGATCGTCAGCGCGATCAGCAGCGCCGCACCACCCACTGTCGCTGACACAGGAAAGCCGGAGGCGATGATTTCATCCACCCCGCGTCCCTTGTAGTGTTCAGACTCCGGCAGATTCAGCGTGGCGTAGTGTTTGAACTGCAGCCCCAGTTGCACGATCCACGGTTTGTCCCGGCCATAGTATTCGTCCTGCGCTTTCTGCGCTTCCTTGCTGATGAAGCGCTCATTCTTCACCGAACCGCCGGGCACCATCTTTGACAGCGCAAACGTGATGGTGATCACCGCAAAGATCACGATGATGCCCTGCACGAACCGGCTGACGATGAAGCGGATCATTTCGATTTCTCGTAGAGCTCGCTGATGTCCGCTGCCGCAAGTTCGATCAGATACGTCGCGATCTTCGCCCCCAGCGCTTCAAAGTAGCGCTTGCCCTTTTCAGCGGTGCTGTGCTGCGGATCACCCGAGCCCGTGTCGTTGGTGGCCTTGCTCCAGGCGCGTTGCGCCCAGGCCCACTTCTCATGGATGGCCTTCAGCTTCCACCGGTTGTCTGTGCCCGGACCCCATTCCTCTTTCGGCAGCACCAGATGCGGGTGAAAGTGCAGCATCAGGCTGGTCTCGCGTTCGTCAGCATGATCTCCCACAATATCAAAGATGTCATCGCCCTTCACCGCATTGAACCACGACACGGTGGAGAGAAACATCTTCGGGTGCTTCGCCTGCAGCTCGCGCAGCATCTGGCGGAAGTCATTGCCGCCGTGCCCGTTCAGGATCACAAATTTCATCACTCCCACGCCCTCCAGGCTGCTGATGACATCTTCCAGAACCATCATCTGCGTGGTCGGATTCATGTTGATGCAGAAAGGCACATCAAGCTGCCCCGTCTGCACCCCGAAAGGCATGTTCGGCAAAATGGCCACTTTGGCCCCCGCTTCCCATGCGATGCGTCCCGCCTCGGCGGCGATGGCATCGTTTTGCAGGGAATCCGTCGCGTAGGGCAGATGCCAGTTGTGCGCCTCTGTGGCGCCCCAGGGCAGCACCGCCGCCTCGTAGCGCGTGGCTTTGACGTGCTTCCAGTTCGTTTCGGCAATAATCCAGGGTCTCGGGCTCATGGGTCCATGTAAAAGAGGCAAACGGTGGATGCAACGTCCGACAAACTCGGCCACCGGGGTGCGTTTCTCTCCGCCCCATGCTTCGCACGCTGCTTTTTCTTTCCCTCACAGCCCTTGCCGCCGCTGCGGAGATTTCCTTCTCCAGGCAGATCGCCCCCATCTTGATTGATCAGTGCGTGGAGTGTCATCGTGCGGGCAAGGCCAAGGGCGGCTACCGTCTGGACACCGTCGAACTCATGCTCAAGGCCGGCGACAGCGAGACCGCGCCTGTCGTGGCAGGCAAGCCTGACGAAAGCGAACTCTACCGGCTGATCGCCACGCATGACGAAGATGATCGCATGCCCAAGAAGGCCGATGCCCTTCCCGAAAAGGAAACCAAGCTGATTCGCGACTGGATCGTTGCCGGCGCAAAGCTGGACGTCGCTGACAAAAAGGCGGCTCTTCGGACCATCGTTCCCGAACAGGAAAAAACTCAGGCCCCAGAGAAGTATCCCCGCCCGCTCCCAGTCACCGCTCTTGCCCTGAATCCCGCCGGGAGCACGCTCGCATGCAGCGGCTATTTTGAAACAACCCTCTGGGATGTGGCGTCGGGCAAACTTATTGCGCGTATCGATGGCATGCCTGAACGCATCCTCGCCCTGGCCTGGATCACCGAAAATCAACTCGCCGTCGCGGGCGGCGTCCCCGGGCGCTCAGGCGAAGTCTGGCTGGTGAATCCGGCGAACCCTGCAGAACGCAAGCGTCTGGTGCAAGCCCGCGACTGCGTGCTCGCCATGGTCGCCAGTCCCGATGGCAAACTCCTGGCCTGTGGCGGCGCAGACAATCAAGTGCGCTGTTTCGAGCTGCCTTCCGGCAAGCTGAAATGGCAGACAGAGCCGCATGCCGACTGGATCATGTGCATGGCCTTCTCTCCCGACAGCCGGCACGTCGCCACCGCCAGCCGTGATCGCACCGCCAAGCGCATTGACGCCTCCACCGGAGAGATCGTCGCCACCTTCACCGCGCATGACTGCGCGGTGCTCAGCGTGGCTTTCTCCCCGGACAGCAGAGAAACCATCAGCGGCGATGTGGATGGCACAATCCGCCGCTGGGATCAAAATGGCGATGCAAAAAAGGACGGCATTCTACGTCCCGGTGGCCGCACCGAAATGCTGGCGCTGGGCTTTTTGGATGCCGAAACGCCTCTCGTCGCCATGGGCGGTGGCGCGGTCGTTTCCATGGATGCGAAAGCTCGCAAGACCAGGGACAAGATCACCCTGCATGACGACCGTGTGAACGTCCTGCTGCTGCATCGCATCGGCGAGACGACGCGTATCATCACCGGCTGCCACGATGGCACCGTGCGCATCAATGAACTCGGAAAAGCCGGGCCGCTGTTGCAATTCGTGGCTTCACCGGGATGGTAGCCGCCATGTTTGAATCTCGCACCGCTCCTCTTGCTCCCGTACGGGTGTTTGTCGGGCGGTTGATCAAGCATGCCGCCATGGCGTTAATCGTCATCGGTGTGGCGCTCGGCATCGGCATCCTGGGTTATCATTACATCGCCAGCTTCACTTGGATCGACAGCCTCTTGAATGCCTCGATGATCCTGGGTGGCATGGGTCCCGTCGGAGACCTGCCTTCGGATGCCTCCAAGCTCTTCGCCTCATTCTATGCCCTCTTCAGCGGCTTGGTGTTCATCTCAGTCATTGGCATCGTGCTAGCACCGGCGGCACATCGTGCCCTGCATCATTTCCATCTGGATGAGGAGGATCAAGAATCATGAACCAGGAAACCGTCGTGATCGTGGGGGCCAGCAACAATCCTGAGCGCTACAGCCACCGCGCTTTGCTCCTCCTGCGCAAGGATGGGCATGCAGTCGTTCCCGTGCATCCTGCGCTGGCAGAGATCGAAGGCATCCCTGTGGTCGCCGATGTGGGCTCGATCTCCGGTCCGGTGGACACCGTGACCATGTATGTCGGCCCGGCCATCTCATCCGGATTGCAGGACAAGCTCATCGCTCTGAAGCCGGGCAGGGTCATTTTCAATCCCGGCGCTGAAAATGCCTCTTTGGCTGACGCTTTGCAAAAAGCCGGAATCGTCTGCGAAGAAGCCTGCACCTTGGTGCTGCTGAACACGGGGCAGTTTTGAACACTCTCTCTCCGGAGGTGTCTCATACAGCAATCCCCATGCTTGAGATCCATAAATACCGCATCTATGAACGCAGCCGTCTGCGCGCAAAGGGCATGAGCGATGACGAGATTGAAAAGGTCCAGCATCTCCCCTTCAAGCCCGCTTTCGTCGAAGGCAAACGTCGGCAGAGAGAGTCCGGCGATGGCGGCCAGGTTCCACCCGAGCAGTTCGCCTTCCGCAGGGAACGCTGAAGCAGCGGCCTTGCCCGCCCGCCACGACCTGCTAGCATCGCGGTACACCGAATGCCCGCGAACCGCTTTTACTCCTCCTTTGACTTCGAAACGCTCGATCCGCGCCCTTCTCATGCCGGTGAGTATCGGAGTTCCTTCCAGATCGACCGGGACCGCATCATTCACAGCAGCGCCTTCCGCCGCCTGCAAAACAAGACCCAGGTCTTCCTCTCCGGCGAGTATGATTTTTACCGCACCCGCCTGACACACAGCATCGAGGTCGCGCAGATCGGCCGCAGCATCTGCGGCTGGCTCACCCAGCAGAGCCAGCATCTGGATGATGAATGCTTCATCGACTCCGACCTCGTCGAAAGCGCCTGCCTCAGCCACGATCTCGGCCACCCTCCCTTCGGCCACGCCGGCGAGCGCACGCTGCACCACCTCATGGCATCCTTCGGCGGATTCGAGGGCAATGCCCAGACGCTCCGCATCCTCACGCAGACGCTCTTCAGCGAAGGCCGCAGCGGCATGAACCCCACCCGGGCTTTGCTTGATGGCGTGCTGAAATACAAAACACTGCAAACCGAGACCCCGCAGGCCAAGCACCACTACCTCTACGACGAACAGGAGCGCTGGCTCGACTTCACCCTCGGCGGTCAGGCTTTCCCGCTGGAACTCACCCCCGGCAAAGAGCGCAACAGCTTCCGCAGCATCGAATGCCAGATCATGGACTGGGCGGATGATACCGCCTATTCCCTCAATGACATTGCCGACGGCATCCACGCTGGATTCATCAATGTTCAGCGTCTGGAACGCTGGGCAGGGGACCAGCAGCTTTCAGAGGCCGATCAGGCAGATGTAGAATTCCTCTGCAAAGCCGTCCGCGAAAACCGCGTCGAAGGCCGTCTCAACCGCCTCATCGGCGAATGCATCCGCGCCACCAAGCTGGTCCCTGCCGCCAATTTCCTCAGCCAGAGCAGCCGCAGACATCAGTTCGCCATGGAAATCGATCCCGTCATGCGCCGCCGCGCGGATCTCCACAAAAAGATCGCCCTCGAACTCGTCTTCCTCAGCCCCCAGCTCCAGCAGCTCGATCACAAGGCCGACTTCATCCTCACTCGCGTCTTCGGGGTGCTCCGCGAGCGCTACATCGACACCGTGCAACCTCGCGGCCTTCACCTCCTCCCGGCTTCCATCGAAAAGGAGATCCAAGCCGCCCCCGACGCCCCGGCCCGCGCCCGCCTCGTCTGCGACTGGATCGCCAACATGACCGACCACTTCGCCTTCCGCACCTACCGCCGCCTCTTCGACGCCGACTTCGGCTCGATCACGGATTTCGTGTGAGTGAACTCTCTTTTGCCTCGCTTGATACTGGTCACAAAATCAGGAGAGAGGCACTCCTGATCATCGAGATAATCTGCCAGCCACTCCTGCAACTCCAGCGCTGCACTACGCGGGAGTTGCTTGATGTCATTCTCGATGGCTTCAAGAACCGACATGGTGGATTTATTGGGTTCCAAATCAAAGCGTCGCAATCCGCCGGCACACTTCCTCCACATTCGCGCGGCTGTTAAACGCGCTGATGCGGAAATACCCTTCGCCGGCGCTGCCGAAGCCGCTGCCAGGAGTGATGACCACGTTCGCCTCGTTCAGCATCTTGTCGAACATCTGCCAGCTCGTCACACCATTGGGGCAGCCCACCCACACGTAGGGAGCATTGACACCTCCAAAGACCTGCAGCCCGGCCTTTTTGCAGGCCTCGACCAGCAGTGCCGCATTGCCCATGTAGTGCGCGATCAGCGCCTTCACCTGCGCCTTGCCTTCGGCGGAGTAGATCGCTTCCGCACCACGCTGCACGATATAGCTTGTGCCATTGAATTTCGTGCTGTGACGGCGGCTCCAGAGCGGATGGATCGCCTGCTTGCCACCGGCCTTGGTCTTGCCCATGAGCCCCTTCGGAATAATCACGATGCCGCAGCGCACACCGGTGAATCCGCCGTTCTTCGAGAAACTGCGGAACTCGATGGCGCAATCACGCGCACCTTCGATTTCATAAATCGAGCGCGGCAGCTCCGGGTCACGGATAAAGGCTTCGTAGGCGGCGTCATAGAGAATCGTGGTGCCGTTCGCCAGGGCGTATTTCACCCAGGCTTCAAGCTGCGCACGCGTGGCCACCGCACCCGTCGGATTGTTCGGGTAGCATAGGTAGGCCAGATCCACCGGCTCATTCGGGATCTCGGGCACGAAGCCGTTGGCAGGCGTGCATTTCAGGTAGTGCAGGCCCGCATAGGCACCGCTTTCATCCGCTTCGCCCGTGTTGCCAGCCATGACGTTGGTATCGACATACACAGGGTACACAGGGTCCGTGATCGCGATCTTGTTCCCCGCTCCGAAGATGTCCAGAATGTTGCCCGTATCGCACTTGCTGCCATCTGAGATGAAGATCTCGTCGGCTTCCACCTGGATGCCACGCGCCTTGAAGTCGTGCTCTGCGATGGCATTGCGCAGGAAATCGTAGCCCTGCTCAGGGCCGTAGCCACGGAAGGTCGAGCGGTCGCCCATTTCATCCACCGCCTTGTGCATCGCTGTACGCACCGCCTCGGGCAGCGCTTCGGTCACATCGCCGATCCCGCAGCGGATCAGGCGCTTCGCAGCCTCGGCATTGCCCTCCGTGAAGACCTTCACGCGACGCGCGATTTCAGGGAAGAGGTAACCGGCTTTGAGCTTGTTGTAGTTTTCGTTGATGTAGGCCATGGCGGGAAAGGGGGAAAAGGGCGGGCAGTGTGGCGAGACCTCGCAGGGATGCAAGAGCGTCGAAACCGTGACAGGGGCCTGAATAATCATTTACAATTCTTACATATGAGAAATCATATCAAGGTTGAGATTCAAAATTGCCGAATCCCAACCTGCCATGAAGAAAAATGCATTCTCGCTAAGCCTTTACTTATGGGCCGCCGTCTTGATCAGCAGTTGCGCTTATCATGAAGTCGCCTGGCAGGAGAAGGACATCAGATCCCAGATCAGACCTCTCGGTGCTGGCAAACTGATCAGCTACACCAAACCTCAGCTCTGGAACAAGCGGCACCTCACCTGGCAGCTCGACACCGTCACTCCCTTGCCGGCGCGCCTTTCTGCGGAAGAGCTCCAGCGCGAGATCGACGAAAGTTTCAAAAGCTGGGAAGCCGCTGGCGTCTTCACCTTTGCCCAGGCCAAGGCTGGAGAGTCGGCAGACATCACCATCAGCTTTGGCACCCCGCCCGGCAGGGCTTGGGACGGCCAGCTCGGTAGCATGGGCCATGCCTCCTTCCCTTGGAGCCGCGACCGCGGCCACATCTACCTCGACCCCTCCGAATGGTGGAGCACCAAGTCAGTGGCTTTGATCGGCGATCCCATCACCAAATGGCTCCCTCACGAAATCGGCCACGTGCTGGGCCTCCAGCACTGCCCCGGCGAAGACATGACCATGACGGAAGTCGGCCCTTACAACCTCCCAGGGAACAAAAGCTTCGCTCAGTTGCAGCATCTCTATGCCCCCAAGACCCCGGTTTTTACCTGGGTGCAGTGCGTCATGGATGTCTCGGCCGAGGCCGAATAACACTTCTCCAACCTCGCTCGGTAGGCAAGAATGGGGACGTTTGTGCCGTCCATTCCGCATGCAAAAAAGACAGATCGCGCTGCTGGTTTTCATATCAAGCGCACCTTTCACCAGCCGGGCTGCGGATGAATTAAAATTCCCCACCACGCCACCGGTGAAGCCGCAAAGCGCCGCGAAGACCTTCCACGTCCTCGACGGCTTCGAGATGCAGCTCATCGCCGCGGAGCCCCTCGTCACGGATCCCGTCGCCATCACCTACGACGAGGACGGCCGCGCCTACGTGTGCGAGATGAACGACTACCCCTACACGGACAAGGAGCACCACAAGCACGCTCAGGAAAATCCCACCGACCAGCCCATCGGCAAAGTCCGCCTCCTCACCGATACCGATGGCGACGGTACCTTCGACAAAGCCACCGTCTTCGCCGAAGGCCTCTCCTGGCCCACCGGCGCCGCTTGCTGGAAAGGCGGCATCTTCGTCACCGCCACCCCGGATGTCTGGTACCTCAAAGACACCAATGGCGATGGCGTCGCCGATGTGCGGCAAAAAATCTTCACCGGTTTCAAAAAGCTCAACGTCCAGGCCGTGATGAACAACCCCATCTGGGGCCTCGATCACCGCATCTACATTGCCGGAGGCAGCAATGGCGGCGAAATCCAGCGCGTCCCCGGCAGCGACTCCGTCATGCCCATTCCCGCCGATTTCAAACCGCTGCCCATCAAGCGCAACGACTTCAGCTTCGATCCCTCCACCGGAGACGTCCGCCTCGAAAGCGGTGGCGCACGCTTCGGCAATTCCTTCGACGACTGGGGCAACCGCTTCCTCTGCAACATCCGCAATCCCTGCCAGCACGTCGTCCTGCCCTACCGCTATCTCGCGCGCAATCCCTACCTCGTTATCCCCAGTGCCCTCAATGACTGCGCCGAAGCCGGCGACCAGCTCCCCGTCTATCGCACCAGCCCCGCCGAGCCCTGGCGCGAGTTCCGCGCCAAACGCTGGGTGCAGGAAGGCAGCACCCTGCCCAAGAGCGAACTCGTCGGCGCAGGCGTCGTCACCTCCTCCGCCGGCATCACCGTCTATCGCGGCGATGCCTATCCTCCCGAGTACCGCGACTTCGCCTTCGTCGCCGATGTCGCCGGCAATCTCTTCTACCGCATGAAGCTCGTCCCCAACGGCGTCACCTTCAAAGCCGTGCAGGTCGATGGAACAAAAAACTTCTGCACCAGCGACGACCTCTGGTCCCGCCCCGTCAACTTCGTCAACGCCCCCGACGGCTGCCTCCACGTCTGCGACATGTACCGCGAAGTCATCGAGCACCCCTGGAGCATCCCCGACGACATCCACACCGCCGTCGATCTCCTCCGCGGCCGCGACCAAGGCCGCCTCTTCCGCCTCGCACCAAAGTCCTTCAAATTACGCGCAACGCCAAAACTCAGCACCGCCACCACCCCCGCCCTCGTCGCCCTCCTCGACCACCCGAATGCATGGCACCGTGAATCAGCCCTGCGCTTGCTCTTCGAGCGGCAGGACAAGTCATCACTGGAGCCACTGCGGACAATCGTGAAGACAGGGAAGACGGCGCAAGGTCGGATTGCTGCATTAGGCGCGGTTCAGGCTATGGCGTTAAATCCAGACGAGTTTTCTGCTCCGGGTCGTCAGGAGATGGAGCTCGCCAAAGATCGTCAGGAGATACTGCGGATAGCGCTACATGACTCAGACTCGCGGGTGAGAGCGCAAAGCATCCTGTTTTATGCCGGTCTCGAAGGTTTGTCTGCAGCATCTGAGATCAAGAGCATGCGAAACGATCCTGCAAAAGTGGTTCGGTTTGCAGCAGCATTTGCGCTTGGTGGTTTAAAACATGGCTATTGGTCAGGTCCTCCAGAAATGAGAGTGACGGATATTGCGCTTCTCGATGCAGGCGACCCGTGGCTTGAAGCAGCACTCCTAAGTTCTAACGATAACGATTTGGAATTGTTTGACGGTCTGCTCCATCATGAAATGCTCCAGTCACCTCAGATCCATCTGCTTTCTTCTGTTGGGTGGATGATAGGGCGCAAGCATGGAGAGTGGTCTGCGCCGTCAGATTGTTTTTGCAATGTAGCTGCGGACGAGCGGCTCTTGGATGCCCAAAAACGACAGGTCATGCTGGCGATTGCCGAAGGCTTGGCTGCATCGGGTAGAGCCGCTGCAGAACTGCTGACAGCAAGCGAGCCGCGCCACATCCAAAGCGGCCGGGAGTATGTGGTTCATTGGCAGGCTGACTCTCATCAGGTGCTCGACGAAGCTACTTCGAATACTTCGGACAAGATGCAGGCTTTGCGAATGCTCTCATTGTTTGAGTCGCTAGAGCCAATGACGCCGCTGCTGCTTAGATTCTTGATTCCCACTCAGCCTGCCGAACTCCAATTCGCCGCCCTCGCAACTCTAGGGACATATCATGACCCTGCCGTCGCTGGCATCCTCATCGAAGCATGGCCCAAACTCACACCCACACTCCGTGAGAAGGCCACGACCCTCATTCTCTCTCGCACCGAGCGCATCGCCAAACTCCTCGATGCCATCGAAGCCAAAAAAATCCTCCCCTCACAACTCAGCGCAGCCACAAAGGCCACGCTAGGCCGCCAAAAAACTCCCGCCCTCGCCGAACGCATCACCAAACTCATCGGCGACGGCAGTTCCTCAAATCGCAAGGAAGTCATCACCAAGTATGAGCCCGTGCTGTCAATGACCGGCGACCTCACCCGTGGTGCCAAAATCTACGAAACTCTCTGCATGGTCTGTCACCGTCATCTCGACCGCGGCAACGACGTCGGCCCCAACCTCGGCACCATCAAAGCCTGGACCGCAGAGCAAATCCTCACCAACGTCCTCGACCCCAATCGCGAAGTCTCGCCCAACTTCGCGCTCTACATCGTCGAAACCAACGACGGCCGCACTCTCTCCGGCCTCATCTCCAGCGAAACCGCTGGCAATCTCACCCTCAAGCGCGCCGACGGCGGCACCGACACCGTCCTCCGCAGCGAAATCAAATCCCTCACCAGCCCCGGCATCTCCCTCATGCCCGAAGGCCTCGAAGCCGCCATCACCCCTCAGCAGATGGCGGATTTGATCTCCTACCTGAAGGCCCCGTGAGCGGCGACGTCATTCACCTTTCCCTCAAGCCTGTTTCTTCTTTTTGAGCAGCATCGCGACCAAAGCCACCACACCACCGATTACTGCACCGATCACTCCAGATCGGCCGATCCTCGTAAAATCCAGTCCGCCAGCCGACGGACCCTCCACGCGCGGATTGGCCGCCACCACCGCATCCCGCCACGAGGTCACTGCCTTTTCAGCCCAGGCGCGGTCCGCTTCCGAATGGAAGTCAGCATTGGCATTCAAGTAGATCAGGCGCCCGTTCACTGGCACAATCATGCTGCTCACCACGACCTTGTTCTTGGTGGATTGAGTGCCGGCTTTGGCTGCGATGTTCAGCGCCATTGTGAAGCCCAGACTGTTGGCTGAGTCGTCAAAGCAGCCAAGAATAGCCACATCGCTCAGACTGAGTGCCGCATCGGCATCAGTCGCTTTCTGAAAGGCCTTTTCCGCCCTGCCGCTGATTTTGGAAATGTCCTGCCGTATGGACTCCTGTGATTTCTCAATCTCCGCCTTGGTCTGCTGCTTGATGTCTCCAAACGTGCGCTCCCCGATTTCCTGGCTCTCAACTTTGCGCAGCACCTGTGCATTAAAACTGCGGCCCATGTCGGGTTGATCATTCTTCGGCGGGTGAAATCGTGCCAGGTAACGGTTGGTGGCCGGCAGCATTTCCTCCACCATGCGATCAGACTCGGGATTCAGTCCATCGATGCGCTCATAGCCCACAGGTGCAGGCAGCTTGATGACGCGCCCGCCCACCGGAACCTCCTCGCGTGAAGAGGAATGCGCAGCTTCCTGGGCATGAAGCGTCAGCAAGCTGGAAAAGGCAATGGCGGCAAGAGCAAGGTGAAGTCCCATGCCTTCCAAGGATTCGCGGGAGCTCCGTTAAATCAACATCAGATGCATTCAGGCCTCCCCCGGTCCTCGGCATGCGTTCGTTTGAGCCTGACAATTCAAGCCACCACTCCCCGCAGCACCTCCCCATGCACATCCGTCAGCCGGAAATCCCGCCCCGCATAGCGGTAGGTCAGCTCCTCATGGTTCACGCCTAGCAAATGCAAAATCGTGGCATGCAGGTCATGCACGCTCACGGGATTCTGCTCCGCCGCAAAGCCCAGCTCATCCGTGCTGCCGTACACCGTCCCGCCCTTGATTCCGCCTCCCGCCATCCATACGCTGAAGCCATAGTGATTGTGGTCACGGCCCAGCTTCGATTTCCCGCCGCTCAGCTCCACCGTGGGCGTGCGCCCAAACTCACCGCCCCAAATGATCAGTGTATCCTCCAGCATGCCGCGCTGTTTCAGATCATGCAGCAGCGCCGCGATCGGCTGATCAATCTCCCCCGCAAGCCTGCGGTGGTTCGTCGCAATGTTGTCATGGTTGTCCCACGGCTGCCCCGCGCCATGCCAGAGCTGCACCATCCGCACCCCGCGCTCCAGCAGCCGCCGCGCGATCAGCGTTTGCCGCCCATGCACCCCTTCGCCATACATCGCACGGATGTGCGCGGGCTCCTGCGTCACATCAAAGGCATCCGCCGCCTCCATCTGCATGCGAAATGCCAGCTCAAAGCTCTGGATGCGCGCTTCCAGTCGCGGGTCACCACGATCCTGCCGGTGCGCCTCATTGATGCTCCTCATCAGCTCCAGCTGTCGCATCTGCACCCGCGCGTCCGCATGCGGGCTGCGGATGTTTTCAATCAATCGGTCCACCTGCTGGTGCTTCGAGTCCACATACGTGCCCTGAAACGCCCCCGGCAAAAACGCCGACTGCCAGTTCTCCGCCCCCTTGATCGGCATCCCGCCCGGGCACATCGCGATAAAGCCCGGCAGGTTCTCATTCGCACTGCCCAAACCATAAGTCAGCCAAGAGCCCAGGCTTGGCCGCGGCTGCACCGAGTCCCCGCAATTCATGAGCATCAGCGACGGCTCATGGTTCGGCACCTGCGCCTGCATCGAGCGGATCACCGCGATGTCATCAATGTGTGCCGCCGTCTTTGCGAACAGCTCACTCACCTCAATGCCACTCTGGCCGTAACGCTGAAACTTGAACGGCGAAGGAAACGCCGCGCCCGTCTTTCTCTCCGTGAGCCGATGGCTCGGCACCGGTTTGCCCTCATACCGCGCCAGCGCCGGCTTGTAATCAAACGTGTCCACATGCGAGGGGCCGCCGTTGAGAAAAAAATGGATCACCCGCTTCGCCTTCGGCGCAAAGTGCGCACTGCTCTTGGCACTCGCGGCTGCATGCAGGTCCGCCAGTCCCAGCATGCCCATCCCCATGCCGGAGCGGCGTAAAAAATCACGGCGTGTGAGAGGTGCGTTCATATCAGTCCACAAACATAAATTCGTTCGCCAGCATCAGCACCTGCACCAGCTGCTCCCAGTTGTTGAGCTGCGAGCGCGGCTGTGCGGCAAAATCTTTTTCAGCATCCCAGCTTGAGTCCCGTGTTTCGCCACCCGCACCTGCGGTGCCGTTCTGCTGAATCCGCATCGACCACAAAAACTGGTCGCTGTTCAGCACCTCGCCAATGTCCACCACAAAGTCGAGCGTCTCGCCCGCTTTGAAGGCCAGCGTGTCAAAGTTCAGCTCTGCCCTGCCTTGATGCAGCCTCCCCGCATGCAGGCGGCCCTGCTCGCTGTGGCTGATGAAGGACCGGATGCCATCACCTGGTGCCGGCTCGTGCAGCAGCGTGGACTTTACCGCATACGTGCCATCTGCAGGCGCGATCCATCGCCTTACCACGGCATGCTTCCGATCATTCCCCGGATGCCCGCCCGTCGCGGTGAGTTGCGCCCAGCCCAGCTTCGCATTCGGCCATGCCTCATCCCCCTGCCATGCACTGCCCGTGAAGTGCGGCAGCGGCTTGAAGTCCTTCACCCTGCCCGTGCTCTCGTCCCACTCGCCGACGCCATACTGCCACGACTTGGAATGGTCCGCCTGCACGATGACCCGTGGCTCATCCTCCTGCACAAAGCGCAGCGCTTGCCCCATTTCATTCGTCGTCGGCTCTCGCTGAAACAGATGCCCATAAATGCGCCTCACACGCCCCGCCGCATCAGCCCCTTTGACATCCGCACGCCCCAGCAACGCCTTCGCCTGCTGCACCACGAACGGATGGTTCATCCCAAACAACGCCTGCTGCGGCACCGTGGTCTCCGTGCGCTGCGGAATGGAAAGGTCCGGATTGGCAAAGTCAAAGGTGCGCATCACAGCGGGCACATTTTCACGATCCACCAGCGTGTAGAGCGTCCGGCGTTGATTGTCCGCCGCAAACAAGGGCAGGGGAGCACCGCCCACCTCCAGGCTCAGCCGCCCTGCCGCCATCAGCCACGCATCACGCGCCTCCTCAAAGCTGAGCCGGTGCGGGTTCATACGCCATAGCAGCCGGTTGTCCGGATCAGGATGCGCCGGATCCACCGCCCCGCCACCGCTGCTCTGCTGATACGTCTCCGACATCATGATCAGCCGGTGCATCGCCTTGATGCTCCACCCCGAATCAATGAATCGCCGCGCCAGCCAGTCCAGCAGTTCAGGATGGCTCGGCGCCGTGCCTTGTTTGCCAAAGTCACTCGGCGTGCTCACCAGCCCGCGTCCAAAGTGGTGCTGCCAGATGCGGTTCACCATCACACGCGCCGTCAGCGGATTGCGCGGATCAATGATCGCACGCGCAAGCTCCAGCCTCCCGCTCCCTTGGGTAAACGGCTGCTGCTTGCCAAACAAACTCAAAAACTGCCTCGGTACCGCATCGCCCTTCGTTAGCGGATTCCCGCGCAGCAGTACACGCGGCGTGCTCGGCAGCGCACGGTCAATCAGCACCGTCGCCTGCTCCGGCGCAGTTCGGTTGCTGAGTAGATATCGATCCACCTCGCCCTGCGACTTCCACAGCTCGGTGATCACCCCCGAGGGGAAATACATCTCATTGTTCGTGATGTGCTCGTCAGGCACGTAAGCCGGTGAATCAGTCGCCTTCAGCGCTTCTTCACTCAGTTCCACCCCAGGATGGGCCTCCACCCACGCCTTCCACCGATGCACGATGAAAGGATTGAGGTCCTTCTCGTCAATGATCTGGTCAAAGCCCTGCTCCGGGTATTTTTCCAGCTCCGTCAGCGCCTTCTGATAGTCCTTCGCCCTCGCTCGCGTGCGCGCCATCTGCTCCTCACGACGCTTCGTCATGAGGTCATGATTCTTCTTCACCAGCTCCGCCAGCTTGGGATCTTCCCCCTTGGCGCACGGCACCACCGCCTCGGCGCAGCTTTGAAACACGCCATACAGCGCATAGTAGTCACGCGTGGGGATGGGATCAAACTTGTGATCATGGCAGCGCGCACATGCCACCGTGAGCCCCAGCGTGCCGCGCGTCACCACATCAATGCGGTCATCAATGATGTCATGCGTCACCCCGAGAAAACGCCGCCCCAGCGTGAGAAATCCCATCGCCGCCAGATCCGGTGATTTCGGTGGCACCACCTGGTCCGCCGCCATCTGCAGCAGCAAAAACCGGTCATACGCCATGTCCTCATTTAGCGCCCTCACCACCCAGTCTCGATACACCGTGGCATGCACCCAGCGCTTTTCTTCACGGGCATAAACATACCCCTTCATATCCGAATACCGCGCCACATCCAGCCAGTGCCGTGCCCATTGCTCTCCGTATTGCGGCGATGCCAGCAACCTGTCCACGACCTGCGAAAAAGTCCCCTCCTGCACACCCACAGGCGGCAGCCCCGTCAGGTCAAAGCTGGCGCGTCGGATCAACGTCCGCGCATCCGCCCGTGGCGAAGGCTTCAGCCCCTTCTCCACCAGCTTGCGCCTCACAAACTCATCAATGCTCCCGCCTGCCGTCGGTCGCAGCGGCTGAAATGCCCAATGCTCCGCAGCGAACACGCCGGCGGAGACCATCAAAACACCAAGCTGGACAAAAAAACGAAGCATGGAGCTCTTACTACGTCCCCAGAAACCACAGTCCTTCCATTCGCCTCGTGATGGGACTTCATAGCCACAGGCTGAGGACAAAGGAGCAGCGCAACAGCGTTTTGGAGCGCGGTCGCGCAGATGCACGGCCCAAGCCTGCATCGTAGCCACCGCTTTCGCGGGGTGAAAGACGTTCTGCGGACTCAGCCCTCTGTTCGGCCTCCGAATGCGGCCTATCGCTCAAGTTTGCTGCGACCACGCCTCCGCCTCGAAACCAGCGCAACAAAGCCTAGCATAAGCAGCACTGCACGCCCCGGTTCTGGCACGACGACAATGATCCCGCTGGTGGTGAACTGGCTCACATCCCACACAAGTCCCCCGTTCAGAGTTGGCAGGTCAAACTGGCTGGCATCATCACCAGAACCATCGCGGTAGTTGGTTCCAACATCAAAGCCGGTAAAGTCCGTGGTCACCAGACTCGACCAGTCAACGAGATTGTAGATCTGGCCCAGAGCGGCGCTGAAGCCGCTGATTCGAACTTGCAGGGTTCCCGTCACTGTCAGGTTGTAGCCGGTGGAATCACCAGCGGTACTGAAGGCAAGCAGGTCATGGCTGCCGCTGCCCAGGCCTTGGGAGTGGCTGACGTCATTCACATACGTGATGTAGCCACTGCTGCCCACCGCGTTCCCGCCAAAGGTCGGGTCAACACTGCCCGTGTTGTTCGCCGTGCCAATGTCCAGAATCACCTGGCCTGCCAGGCTCTGCGTTCCGCCACCGGTCACCGGCGTGAATCGAAGAGTGCCAAACGAGCCCGCCGCCGTGCTGTCTCCCGCCTGCACCGTGGAGCCGCTTGCCGCCGTAAAGTTCGGACCCTGCACGAGCCCTGTGCCATACAGTGTGGCGCCACTCTGCACTGTGACATCGCCCGTGCCTGTCTGCCCTGCACCATTGGTGCCCACCTGCAATTGTCCGGCCTTCACGGTGGTCGCACCTGTGTAGGTGTTGTTGCCACTCAGCACCCACGTTCCCGGGGTGTCGATCTTGGTGATGCCACCCGTTCCTGAGACCGTTCCGCTGAGGGTGCCGGTGCCCGCGCCACGCACATACAGCGTGTGGCTGCTGAGATCAAAGTCTCCCGACAGGTTCACCTTGTCCGCTGTGGCAGAGGCTGTGGCAGGATTGCCGGCAGAGATGGTGGCATCGCCACTGAGGATGAAATGATTAGTCTGGTTGGTGTTGCCGTTGAAAATGAACGCGGACGGCGTGCCTGAAAATCCCGCCACCCACGTATTCTGGTTCCCGCCCTGGAGGGTCACATCCCCGCTGCCCAGCGCCCCGCTGGCAGAGACGGTAAAAATGTCCCAAGCCCCGTTCACGCCGGTATCCGCAATCCACTGAGTCCCGCCGGAGTAGTCGTTGGCAGCGTTGGTAAGAGTCAGGCCGCCCGCTCCCCCTGTGCCATCAAAGATCAGCTTGCCAGTCCCCGTCACCTTGCCGTTGAGCGTGGTGCCATAGGTTCCCGCGCGGAAGCTCAGGCTCGTGGCGTCAATCCATATCCCTGGCGTCACGCCCAGGGTCCCCAGATAGTTCGTCTCAAACACCGGCTGCGTGGCGCCGTTGGCCACAAATCGCAGCGTGCCGGTATCTCCCAGCGCCTTGCTGTTGACTGAGACCGTGTTGTCCCAGTCAATTCGATTCAGCGTGAGCGTACCTCCGCCGAGGCTCAGGGTAGGAATGGTCGTGGCAACAGTCCCGCTCAGGCTTCGAATCGTTTCATTGAAGCCTCCGAGATTCCAGATGCCGCCGTTGAGCACCACGATCGCATCATCCGCGATCTGATTGGCTGCGGCCAGCTTCAAGGTGCCGGCTGTATTCACCTGGATGTCGTTGGTCCCTGCCACACCATCCCCGGCCACGGCATTTCCTCCGGACACATTACGCAGTTCCAGCGTGCCAGTGTTCACGGTGGTCAGGCCCGTGTAGGTGTTGGCTGCTGTCAGACTCACGATCCCCGCACCCCCGATCTTCAGCCCCCCGGCCCCGCTGATGATATTGGCAATCGTGAGCGTGAAGCCCGAATCCGCCCCGAGTCCTCCTCCGCTGCTGCCCAGCATGATGCCCCGGTTCGTATCATTGATCGTCAAGCTGGCCGCCGCCGTGAGAGTTGCCCCCGTGCCATCAAGGGTGATCTGCCCGGCGGTAAAGACCCCAGGCGCGGTTCCGAGATTCGACTCGTCGTTGATGCGGAGCGTTCCTCCCGTGATGACAGTCGCGCCAGTGAAGCTGTTGGAACTAGTCAGCGTCGTGGTTCCCGTGCCTGCCAGTGCCAGGCCACCACTGCCCACGATCACGGTGTTGAGAGTCACATTGCCCGATCCGTTCACCGCGATGCCATTGGCGGTCGTGAGCGTCTGGCCCGCCGCCGAACTCACCGTGTAATCCGTTCCCGTGCTGTTCGTGAAGGTGACTGTGTCCGCGCTGATGTCAGATTGCAGCACCGGCGTCAGGCTTGAGGCCCCGTCCGCAAAGATCACGCTGTCTCCATTTTGAAACACACTGTCTTTGCTGTTGGACCAGTTGGTCGTCGTGCCGATGTCCCAGTAGGTGGGATGCGTGCCATCCCCGCCCACCCAGGTGTTGACCAGATAGCCCAGATCAACGGTGATCGCATCGATGCCGTTGTTGATGAAGGTTCCTCCTCCATGCGCGCTGACGGTGCTGGTCCCCAGGGAAAACCGGTTCACATCTCCGATGAATCCGCCGCTGCCATAAGTGAGCACCTTGATCGTTCCAACACCGCTGCCCGTGATGTTGATCGTGAATCCACCCACAGACAGAGCGCTGACATCCAGGCTGCCCGTCCCGGTGGCTCCCAGCGCCGCCACTGTCCCCGCATCAATGTCCAGCGTATGAGTGCTGCCCAGGAAAACAAGGTTCCCTGCGGTGCTTCCTTCTCCGCCGAGTTCGGCCCCCGCCTGCACCGTGATGCTGGAAAGATTGGTGCCACCGAGGTTGAGGCTGCCCGCGCTCACTGTGGTGGTGCCGATATACGTGTTGTTGCCTGCCAGCGTGAGGGTGCCGCTGCCCACCTTCGTCACGTTGTTGTTAAACGCCCCCTGCAGCACGCCGTAAAAAGTCGTGCTCTGGTTGTTGGCACCCACGCTCAGATTGGACACCGCGAGATCAAAATCCGCGCTCCCCTTCAGCCCGCCGATGTTGTAGGTCGTGCCTTCCCCCAGGGTGAGGTTGGCGCTCTGTGTGCCGGCGCTGCCCGTGTCCAGCGTGCTGTTTTGCAGCGCGTTTGCATTCGCGAGCACGATCATCCCGCCTTCAATTCGTGTGTCACCGGAGTAAGTGCTCGCCGCAGTGAGGTTGAGTGTGCCGGCACCCACTTTGATCAGGCCGCCCGTGCCGGTTAAAACGCCAGTGAACACGGTGGTCTCCTCATTGGCCCCGACACTCAGAGTGTTGGCCCCCAGCGCCACTGTGTCATTGCCCGCGAGACCGCCTAGATTGTAGGTGTTCGCACCAGAAAGAGTGAAAGTGACATTCCCTGCGGTTGCCGTGGTCAGCGTGCTGTTTTGCAAGGCATTGACATCGCCGAGCGCCAGCGTCCCTGCATTGGCCAATGTCGCGCCAGAGAAGGTGTTCGCGGCCGTGAGAGCCAGCGTCCCTGTGCCGGACTGGGTAAGGCTTCCCGTGCCCGCAATGACATTGGCCAAGGTCAATGTGGTGGAGCCATTCACTGAAAGAGTGCCACCCGCCGCAGCAAGCGTGATGCCGCGATTGATGTCATCAATGCTGAAGCTGGCGGTGGTGTTCAGCGTGCCACCCGCAAGAATGAGCTGGTCAGCGGTGAAACTCAGCGGACCGCTGCCAAGATTCTGCTCACTCGAAATTCGCAGCGTTCCGCCACCCACGGCGGTGCGTCCGGTATACGTGTTCGTGCCTGCCAGGACGATGATCCCTGCTCCCGAAGTGGTGACGCTGACAATTCCTCCACCATTGTCAGCGATCGTGGAATTCACCGTCAGCAGATTGCTGGCATGATTGTTGGTCAGGTAAAGCGTGCCCGCTGTGGCAGCCCCGCCCCCGGCGGTAAGAATGCCGTCATTCGCACTGGCTCCAAGAGTCAGCGCCCCTGCATGGCTGGCCACCATGACCCCTCCTGCCGCACCAAGACGCAAAACATCGGTCGTACCCGGATCATACGTGGCCGTGCCGCCTGTGGCGCTTTGCAGCAGCGTGTTGATGTCCGTGGTTCCAGTCGCAGCAGGGGTGATGCCCCCACTCGCACCCGTCTCAACGATACGGACATTGGCACCCGCATTGGAGGCAATCGTTCCCCCAAGGCGGGAAACATCCGTGTAGGTGGTGAGAGCTTCAATGTTGCCACCTGCCGCATTCGTGCTGTTGACCGCCCATGCATTCCCCACCCGCGCCCAGCCTCCCAAAATACCATTCGTATTGGTCGTGTCCGTCGTGATGCCATTGGTGGCGCTCTGGGTGCCCGTCGGCAGTGTGAAGTTCACCGTGCCTCCGGCATTGACGGTGATGGCTCCGAGATTGAGCACCGTCCCATCCGAGCCGTTGGCAGGAAGGGCGACCGTGACACCCGAAGCTCCGGCATTAAGAACAAGACCGGAGAAGGTCTGCGAGGTGCTGAAGCTGTTCGCCGTTGCCGTGATGGTTGCGCCTGAGCCTGCCACCGTCGGTGCGGCACTGATGACAAACTGGGTGGAGCTCAGCACGCTGACCACGTACGCTCCCGCAGCAAAGTTGGCATTGGAGACTATCTGCCCTGGTGCCAGCCCTGCCGTGGATGCCACGGTGACAATATCAGTGTTGATCGCCCAGCTGCCGTTCGTGAGCGTGGTGGCGGTGCCATTGCTTCTGCCAGTCAGTTGAAAAATGCCGCCCCCCAGCGTCAATGGAGCGGCACTGGTGAGGTAGTCGCTCACAGTTCCTGCCCCGCTCTGACCGGCGGTGGCGCGGGCAAAGTTCAAATTCACCGCGCCCCCGTTGACCGTGAGGCTTCCTGTGGTGGTGCTGAGCCCGGTGAGGGTAAAGGTGCCTGTGCCGGTCTTCGTCACTGAAACTGCCCCCGTAAACCTGCCGTCAAAGGTGGTGTTGGCATTGTTGAGCCCGGTGGTCAGCGTGGCGGCCGTGGCACTGGTGATGACGCGGTCATAGCCAGGACGCACCGAGTAAGTGATGGTGGAGATGGCGGCCACCGACTGGTCAAATCCATTCAGGTCCAGGGTGGCCGCGCTGGCGCTGTAGCCCGTGCTGAAGTTGACGGCGGCGCTGCTGGAAAAGACATTGGCCATGCCGGCCTTTAAAGTGCCTGCGAAGAGACTGTTCGTCCCGTAGGTGCTGCCCACCACGCCTAGCACGATGGTCTTGCCTCCGTTGTCCATGTACAGGGTGCCGCCGCCACCCAGCGACATTGGCTTGCCGGTGATGTTCATGGTCGTCGCCGCCTGTACGACAAACGGGGTGCCAGCGTTGCCGTTTGTCGTGGAAATGCCGCCCGTCACATTCAGTGTGCCGTTGCTTTGCCAGCGCACACTGTTGCTCAGACGAATGGCACCCGTAAGGGTGTTCGTCCCGTTGTTTTCCAGTAGGCCGCCGCCAAAAGCATTGGTGCTGTCATCCAGCCAGATCGACTCCGCCAGGGTGGTGTTCCCGGGGAGAACTAGGGTTCCGCTGATTCCAATGCGGGTGCCGCCTGCCGTGGAGCCGAGGGCATTGCTGCCCACGATCGACAGCCTTCCGCGAGAGATGGTGGTGACACCAGTATAGGTGTTGTTGCCGGAGAGCGTCAGCGCAGCAGCGCCGCCCTTGAGCAATCCGGAACCCGTCTTGCCATCGCTGATGATGCCCGAAATAGTAATGTTTCGGCTGGCACTGCTGTCCCCGGTCATGAGGACGAGCTCGCCGCTGGCACCCACGGTGAGGCCGCCGCTGATGGTGAGCGCGCCCGTGCCTGCCGTCAGGATGCCGTTGGCGGTGAAGTTGCCCGCGATGGTCCCTGCGGCACCAGTATAACGGAGAGTATCGACGGATGCGCCAACTCCGATGGTGCCGGCAGCGGCAACATCGTATTGCAGCAGACCTGTGGTGTCGGTGACATTGGCGGCCGTGGCCGCCGCAGTGCCTGCCGTGTAGCCAACAATGTTGTTGTTCACATCGACCATGGCATAACGCGTTGCAGTGCCTGTGCCGAAGACGGCCCAGTTGCCGATGATGCCGCTGCTGCTGTTGAAGATGGTGGTGGTATTCACGACGCCGCTGCCTTGCACGACGAGCGTGGCCCCAATCCCACGGGTGAAGAGGCCAGTATTCAGCGTGAGCGTACGGCCCGCGGCAATATTCCAAAGCTGGCCAGCCACCGCCTTGATCGTGAGGCCGGCTTGGATGGTGAGATCCTGGGTGGCGGCACTCATGTCGATGCTCGTTCCCGAGGCTCCGGCAAAGAGGGTAAGGGTGTTTCCCGCCCCAATCGTGATGGCCCCGCCTGGGTTGATGATTTTGATGCCTTGCCAGCTGACGTTGCCACCGAGCAGCGAGCTATTTGCCCCGGTGACGGTGTTGGTCCATGAAGCTGTGTTGGCGGAATCCGGCACGCCTCCAGACCAGCTCCCCGCAGCGTTCAGGGCGGTCGTATTGTCCAGCTTGGTGCGGTCTAAAGCACGTGCGGACGTGCTGAAGAGAAGCACACTCAAGGAGCATGCGAAAACGAGGCAGGTTTTTGAAAACAGGTGCGATGGCATGGTTGCAGACCCGTCCAGGCCAGGGGGTGGGTTTTCAGACCGGAACAGCAGTCACTTCAATGGCCGTCTTTTGCCCATTTTGACAGCATCAAGACATAAAGATTTGGCTAACTGGAAATCGACACAGGCAGAGTGCAGGAGTAGGTCATCGTATGTTTACTGGCCTCGTAGAAACCACCGACAAAGTCATCTCCTTGGAACCTCGCGGCGAAAGCGCGCGTCTCACTCTGCATGTCGGAGCACTCGCTGCGGAACTCGCGGATGGCGAAAGCGTCGCGGTGAACGGCTGCTGCCTCACGGTCACCACCAAGGACCCCGCCGCACAAACCGCCTGCTTCGATCTCCTCATGCAAACCCTGAAGGTCACCAGCCTCGGCGATCTTCAAACCGGTTCCCTCGTCAATCTGGAGCGTGCCATGTCCATCGGCGCACGCTTTGGCGGCCACTTCGTTCAGGGGCATGTGGACGCCACAGTGAAGGTGCTCGATTGGAGCGAGCACGGCCAGGACCACCGCCTGGAGGTCGCCCTCCCCCCGGAGCATCGCGGCCTCATCATCCCCAAAGGCTCCATCTGTCTCGATGGCATCTCACTGACCGCAGCGGAAGTCTCCGACACCACCGTCGTCTGCTGGATCATCCCCCACACCTTCCAGCTCACCAATCTCCACACCAAAAAGCCCGGCGACCGCCTCAATGTGGAGTTCGACATGCTCGGCAAATACGTGCGCGAACTCATGCGCGCCATGAAGTGAGCATCCACGAGTCCAGGCAGGCCGTTACCACTCCGATGCCGGTCCTCGAAGTCCAATCCCTCACCAAAAGCTACGCCGAACGCCCCATCCTGCGTGGCGTTTCATTCAACCTCGGCAAGGGCGAGCGTGTCGCCCTGCTCGGCCCCTCCGGCAGCGGCAAAACCACCGTGCTGAACTGCGTCGGCGGCGTGGACCGTGCAGACACCGGCAGCGTCTCAATCGCAGAACATTTGCTCGCAGATTTAAACGCAGACGGCCTCGCCCAGCTTCGCCGCAGCCACATCGGCACCGTCTTCCAATTTTATCACCTTCTGCCAACACTGAGCGCCGCAGAAAACATCGAGCTCCCATTGCAGCTACTCGGCGTGCCCACCCACGAGCGCGAAACACGCGTGCGTCAGCTCCTGGAACGCGTCGGCATCGCTCACCGCGCTGCCGCGTTGCCTGGACAGTTGTCCGGAGGCGAAATGCAGCGTGTCGCCATCGCCCGCGCCGTGGTCCACCGCCCCACTCTGATTCTGGCCGACGAACCCACCGGCAGCCTCGACACCGCCACCGGCGCGCAGGTCCTCGATCTTCTGGCCGAAATCGTGCAGGAAACCCAGGCCGCCCTCCTGCTCGTCACGCACAGCCCGGATGCCGTGAAACACTGCCAGCGCGTCCTGCGCATGCTTGACGGCCAGATCGTCGAAGGCGCATGAGCACCGTGCTTCTCATCCTGCGGCGCTGCGCCTTGCGCCACTGGCGGCTCGCTTTCAAGCAGCAGCTCGCACTCATGCTGATCCTCGCGCTCGGCTCCAGCGTCTATCTCGCAGTACGCCTCGCCAGCAATGCCGCCCTCTCAGGCTTCGAAACCTTCACCGACGGCGTCACCCGGCAGCCTGACTGGACCGTGCAGGCGCTCACCGGCTCGCTCCACGAAGCCGATCTGCGCATGATGCGCGAGGCGCTCGGCCCGCGCCCTGTAAGCCTCCTCCCCGTGGTGGAGGAGACAGTCACACCCGCATCCGACAAAGGAAACGGCGAAATCGGCTCACGCGCCACCTGGCGTCTCCTCGGCGTGGATTTCATCGCCCTCCTCAATCTCCGTGGCGAAGCCCCCGCAGGCCTCGGCGCATCCAACATGCAGTCAGTGCGTGCCGGAGTCTACGTCAGTCCAAAACTCGGTGCCAAAGCAGGCGAAGAACTCCGCCTCATCGTCGATGACCGCGTCATCACCCTGCAGGTCGCCGGCGTGGTTCCCGAGATGCCCGGAGTCCCAAGTCTGCCCGCCCATCTGCTCCTCATGGATCTGCCCGAAGCACAGTCGGTCTTGCAGCGCGGGGATCGCATAGATCGGGTCGAAGTCCTGGCACAAGACAGCCCCTTGTTCCCCAGTCTGCGCGAAGAAACCGGCCGTCTGCTCAAGGCTCACTGGCAGGTGCGCGGTGGCTCAGACCGTCGTCAGCTCGCAGGCACCATGACGCAGGCCTTCCGTCTCAATCTCACCATTCTCTCGCTGCTCGCCCTGCTCGTCGGCGGCTATCTCATCTTCCAGGCACTGGACGGCGTCGTGCTCAGACGCCGCAATGAGATCGGCATCTTGAAATCACTCGGCGTCACAGACCGCGCCATCCAGATCGCCTTCCTGCTCGAAGCATCTTTGCTCGGCCTCTGTGGCGGCGCTCTGGGCGTCCTGCTCGGCTGGCTCGGCGCGCAGGCTGCCGTGGGCGGTGTCACCAAGACCATGAACGCGCTCTACGGCGCCACCAGCGAACAGCAGGCCTCGCTGAGCTTTTCTGAGGCCTTGCTCGCCCTGTCCATCTCCATCCTCGCAAGTCTCATCGCCGCATGGTGGCCCGCACGCATGGCCGCACGCACCCCTCCGGCCCACATGCTTGGAAACCATGCCACGCCCTTTGAAGGCGGCACCGTGTGGCGTGTCGAATGGATCGGCTGGGCCATGATGCTGGCAGCACTTCTCCTCGCACAACTCCCCGTCCTCCGTTTTGAAAACGGCACGCGCCTCCCGCTCGCGGGCTACACCGCCGCCTTGCTCTGGCTCGTAGGGGCCGGACTGGCAGCGAGCACCATCTTGCGCTTCGTCGCTCGCAAAAAAGCGTTCTCCGCTGTCTGGCGCATCGCTTTGTCGCACCTCCGCCGCCCCACCGTGCGTCACCGCTTCGCCGTCGCCGCCTTGGCCAGCGCCGTGGCCATGACCACCGGCATGGCAGTCATGGTCGCCAGCTTCGATCACACCATGCGCGGCTGGATCGACCGCACCATGAAGGCCGACATCTACGTCAGCAGTGCAGGGGCCCAGAGCGCATCCTCCACCCACGCCATCACACCAAAGACGGTGGCGGAGCTAGGGCGTGAGCCAGGAGTCGAAGAGCTGGCCTTCGTGCAGGCAAAGACGCTTCTCTGGCAGGGCGGCGAAGTGCTTGTCCTCGGCACCAATCCCGTCTTTGCACACAAGCACGATCTCTACGCCTGGGTGCAGGCACCGCAGCGCCAAGAATGGTGGAAGTCTGACGATGCCATCACCCCCGCCATCATCAGCGAAAGCTGGAGCGAACGCTTCGGCACCCACGTCGGCGATACCATCGACCTCGCAGGTCACAAAGTGCGCGTTGTGGCGATGAATGCGGAATACGGCAACGAGCGCGGATCACTCACCTTGCCTTCTTCCGTCTTCCGCACTTGGTTCGACACCGACGAAGCTTGGCGCGTGGCCCTCATGCTCAAACCCGGCGTGGATGCCGAAGCTGTGCGCAGCCACATCGAAGCGCAGCAGCCCGGCCTCAGCGTCTTCACCAATGCCCACCTCCGTCGCGAAGCCCTGCGCATTTTCCGCCAGACCTTCTCCGTCACCCACGCCTTGGAGGTCATCGGCGTCATCGTCGCCGTTGTGGGTCTTGGCCTCGCGCTGACAAGTCTCCTGCTCGAACGCCGCGCCGTTTTGGCCACGCTGCACTCCCTCGGCATGTCGCGCCGGGAGATCGCCAGGTCAGCCGCACTCGAAGGTCTCGGCGTCGCATGCGCAGGTGCCTTCACCGGCATCGCCGCAGGCCTCTGGCTCGGCTGGCTCCTCGTCTATCGCATCAATAAACAATGCTTCGGCTGGACCCTGCAGTTCCACGCCGTCTGGTGGCATCTCGCCCTGCTCGGCGCTGCAGTTATGGCCACCGGCATGCTGGTCGCGTCATTGGTCGGGCGCTGGGCCGCCATGCTGCCTGCAGAACACACCGAGGAATGACATGAAGTACACCCTCTTTTTATTCCTCCTGCTCGCCCCATGGCTGCCTGCGCAGACCACCACGGACGGCTTCGCACTCCCCCAGCCAGGCAAAGTCTTCGCCTTCCCACGCGATCACGGCAGCCATCCCGAATTCCGCACCGAATGGTGGTACGTCACCGGCCATCTCGATGCCAAAGACGGCCATCGCTTCGGCTTTCAGGTCACGTTCTTTCGTCAGGCCCGTCGTGAAGGCGGCAAAACATTGCAGCTCCACCTCGCCCATGCCGCGCTGCTGGATGTCAAAACAGGCCGCTTTCTCCATCAGGAACGCCTGAACCGCGCCGGCTGGGACGCAGCATCTTCAGAGACCACACTCGCCGTGCGCAATGGCAACTGGTCTCTCAAACTCGATGAATCAACCCAGCACCTCCACATCGCAGCCACGGTAAACAACGAGGCTCTCCTGCAGCTCGAACTCGAAGCCGTCAAACCTCTGGTCATCTTCGGCAAAGACGGCGTCTCCCGCAAAGGCGCTTCCGCAACAGCCGCCAGCCATTACCTCACGTGGCCGCGCTTGAAGACCACCGGCACCGTCAAACTGGGTGCTATGGAGCATGCCGTGACCGGCGAGGCATGGATGGATCACGAGTTCAGCAGCAGTCAGTTGGAGGCAGGGCAGGTGGGTTGGGATTGGGCCGCCCTCCAGTTGCGTGACGGCCGCGAAATCATGGTCTATCGCATGCGCAGGCAGGACGGCTCTCCAGACCCCGCTTCCACCCTCGCAGTCGTGGAGCGCGATGGCAAAGTCCGCCATCTCGCCAGCGATGCCTTCTCATGGGAAGTCCTCGGCACCTGGAAAAGCCCGCGCAATGGAGCGGCATATCCAAACCGCATCCGTCTCCGCTTCGAAGACGAATCATTCGAACTGAAGCCCCTCGCCGCAGATCAGGAGCAGGACGGCGGCATCACACAGCTGCCCTACTGGGAAGGTGCCTGCGATGTCCTCGACTCACACGGACAGCCCACAGGCCGCGCTTTCCTTGAGCTGGCAGGCTACGCCGGAGATCTCACCGGCCATCTTGCCCCCACAGCCAAGTGAACGCCACTCAGGAGTATTTCACATCCTTGCGCGGCTCCATCTCAAACGCCGTGCTCTCCTGCTCGGAGATGTTCGGCTTCAGCACTTCCTCACGGAACTTGAAATAATGCGGGTCGTCCTGGCAGATCGCCAGCTTGTCCATCGTCTCCACCTCAAGATACACAAACCACGGATAAGGCTCGGAAGGGTTGACGCGCTTTCCCGTTTTCACCGTGAGCACCTCCGGCACGCGCAGCAGCATCACGCGCGTCTGCGACATCATCTGCTCCAGTTTTTCCTCCGTGACCTCGGGCTTGAGCTGAAACAGGCTGAGATAGGCGATCATGGAGGCGGAAAGGAAGTTCCTTGGCGGCTGGCAGGCTGAACTAGGATTTCCAGTCCAGCACGCCCTTCTTCCAGGCATAACCAAACGCAACCAGCAGGATGCCGGCGAATCCTGCGGCAACAGCGAGGATCGAAGGCCCGATGGCAGCGAGGTAGTCCTTGTAAATGATCGCCCAAGGATAAAGAAACACGACCTCGATGTCGAAGAGCACGAAGAGCATCGCCACGATGTAAAACTTCACGCTGAAGCGCGGCTGGCTTTCACCCACTGGCAGCATGCCGCACTCATATGCGGAGTCTTTGATCGTGTTGCGCTTGGCGGATTTGCCGAGCAGCGCCGAAGCGATCAGCGTCACGACAGCGAAACCACCGGCGATGACAATCTGGAGCAGGACTGGGATGTAATTCTCAAACATGGGCGTGAATGACGGCGCAATGGTTAGCGAGAGGCGGCCCAGCGTCAACAAACCCGGAAACAAAAAGGGCCGCCCTGCACGGTGGCAGAGCGGCCCAAAATCGGCGGAAGCTTCAGCCCCGGGCGGCGGCGGCAGCCGTGGTGCGGGCCACAACAGCGGCGCTGCGGGCGGCGATCGCGGCATTGTGGGCGGCGCGCAGGCCATCAAGACCGCGATAGGTCTTGCCGACCTTGGCGCAGAGGCCGCGGCTCACTAGATTCTGCAGCTTCTCATAGGAGCGCAGGCGCAGCATTTCTTCCCCGCCGCTCACGGCGTTTTTCAGCTTCAGATTGTCATACACCAATCCAAACAATGTGTTGAATTCATAAGTCTCCGGCTTTGAGAGGACATTGACTAGCTCGTCCGTGACATGATCAGGGACTCGGCGGGAGAAGCGTGTCTTACGTGTCGGTGTTGTGGTAGGCATATGGACTTTCATCCTAGCACATCCTTGGTCCGTTTGCGACGATTTTGTGAACGCAGGCGGATTTTTCCCCTACGCCACATGCGCAACGAAAGAAGAAGCCTGCTCCTCACGTTTTATGAAGCTGGCTCTCTTTGGTTGTATTTACATGGGATGGTCAAATTGCAGTGGCTTGGGGCGGAATTTGCTCAGATTTCCTCCGCCTTCCGCTATTTGGCGATCTTATACAAAGCTCCGCTGTTGCGAATAAACAACGCTCCATCAGCCACCGCTGGCGAGGCCGTGATTGCCTCTCCGAGTTGATTTTGCCCCACGATTTCAAACTTTTCCGGCGAGGCGCGCACCAGAAAGCATTCCCCGCGGTCATTGCAAAACAGCAGCTTGTCTCCCAGCACCAGCGGGGCTGCCACGTGCTTGCCCGCCAGCCGGTCATCCCACAGATCCTTGCCAGACTTGACGTCCACCGCACTCACGATCCCGCCGCGCGTGGTCTGGTACAGGGTGCCGTTCACCAGCACTGAGGCGGCCTCACTGGCATTCCGCTTCTCCCGGTCCCACAAAACATGACTGTCCGTGATGTCTCCGCTCATCTTGTCGTCTATGCGCACGCAGATCGTATGGGCTCTTTCCGCGCCCGTGTTCAGGATCAGCATCTCCCCCAAGCGCAACGGTGGAATCGCCGCATTGAAGCCGCCGTGGCGGATCGTCCAGAGTTCCTTCCCTGTGGACACCTCATACCCAAAGGCGGCACGGGAGCCAATCGACACCAGCACCTCCTTGCCGCCCATCTCAAACACCCCCGGTGTGTGGAAGGCCTTGCGCATGTCTCCGTCCCGCGTCGGCTTCCCTTCTTTGTCCAGGTCTCCGTAGTCCGTCGTGCGCGCGGTCTTCCAGATGCTCTTGCCCGTCTTCTTGTCCAGCGCCGTCACGAACTGCTGGTCAATGCCGTCAAAGGTCAGGATGATGAGATTGCCATAAATGATTGGCGATGAGCCCGGCCCACGAAAGTGCCTCACGTTGATGTCGCGGCGCTCCCACGCTTTCTTGCCCGTCGCCGGATCAATGCGCGCCGTGCCATAGGTGCCAAAGTGCACATACAGCGCATCCTTTTCCAGCACCGGCGATGGGGCCGCGTAATTGTTGACGGGGTTCCCCAGATCTTCCGGCGCCGTGTTTTCAAACACCACCTGATGATGCACGATCTTGCCGCTGTGACGGTCAATGCCATAGATGAACTGCTTGGTCCCGTCCGTGGTGGCGGAGGTAAACCAGATCATGTCACCGCCGATCACCGGCGAGGAATGCCCCTGGCCTTCCAGCGGCGTCCGCCACGCAATGTTTTTGCCCGAGGCGCTGTCCCACTCCAGAGGAATGCGCGCCACATCAGCCTTGGGCACCGTGTTGTCCTGCGTCGGTCCGCCCTTCGCAGGCCAGAAAACGGGCGTTGTGGCGGGCTGGGCGCTCGAAAGAACGGTCAGCAGGGAAAGGGAGAGGGCGGTGAGGGCGGGCGTGCGGATCATGGGCGTGAAGTTGACGGCGCTGGCGGGAAATTCTTTCGCCCGGGAAAAGAGCATGCATGGTTGGCGGCATCCAGCCGTATCCCTCGACGATCATGAAAAACGCCCTTCTCACCTGCCTCGCCCTCAGCCTTTGCCTTCATTCTCTTCACGCTGAAGACAGCCTCAACGACCAGCTCCGCCGTGCGGCGGAAAAGCTGAAAAACGAATTCTCCAAGGTGAAGGAGCAAAGCGAGGTCAAAGGCCGCGAGTGGTTTAAAAAAGCCAAAGACCATCTCACCACCAGCCGCGAAGAATATCTCCAGCAGGCAGGCACGGCCCTCACTCGCTGGAAGGCGGATATCGATGTTCTCAAGGATCAAGGAGGTCGCGATTATTTTAAAACACGCGTCGCCGCCCTTGAGCAGCACCACGCCTTTGCCGTCAAGGAGCTGGAAACCCTCACCGCCATCACCGACGAAGCCCAGTTCCGCGCACGCCAGAAGAGCTTCGATAAGACCCTCTGGACCCTTGAGGCCGCCGTCGAGCAGGCCCAGGAGGAGGCCGGACTCTAGGCGCAAGCTCCGCCCACTACGCCGCAATCACGGCGCGGCATTGCCTTTCCCCGGCGGCTATGGTGAAATAACTTCAAAGCACACACTACCATGAAAAAGCTTCATCACGTCATCGCCGCCATCGACTTCACCTCCTCCTGTCGCATTGCGCTCCGGGAGGCCGTGCATCGCGCCTCGCTTGACGGGGCCACCCTCACCGCCGTGCACGTCATGGATGAGTTTCTGGTCCATGAACTCAAAAACGCTCTCTCCGCCGATCAGGCCACCATCCGTGCCGAATGGGTGGAGCGTCTCAAAAAGTTTGTGGATGATGCCGAAGTGGGGGCCGGGGTGAACGCAGAGGTTCGCATCGGCAATCCGTTCAACGAACTCGTCGAAGCCTGCCGTGCCCACGGCGCCGATCTCCTCGTCATGGGCGCCAAAGGCTCTCGCAATGAGCCTCACCGCATCGGCGTCATCACCGCCAAGTGCGTTCGCAAAGCCCCCGTCGATGTCCTCGTCGTGCGCGAAGATGCCCAGGGCCCCTTCAAGCAGATCGTCGCCTGCGTCGATTTTTCGGAAAACTCCGCCAAGGCGGTTCAGTGCGCCCTCCACATCGCCCAGCAGGACGGCGGCTCCCTCGACTGCCTGCACGTCTATCAAAGCGCTCTCGCCATGTCCCTCGATTACGGCGGGTTCGCCCCTTCGCTCCCCGCCACTTACGATCCCGAGGCCGTGGCAAACTGGCGCAAGGAGATGGCCGCCTTCCTCGCCCCGCTGACTCATGATGCAGGCACCGTCGCCGTCGCTCAGCACGTCACGGAGCGGGTCAACATCCGCGAAGCCATTCTCGATCACGTCAGCAGCGTGCACGCCACCCTCGTGGTCTTGGGCACCAATGGCAAAACCGGCCTGCGCGAGATGCTCATCGGCACCACGGCGGAAAAAATCGTTCAGCATGCGCCTTGCTCGATCCTCGCCGTCAAACCGGACGGCTTCGTCATCGCTCCTGATTGAAAGTTTCCCTTTCATGAAGAGACCTCCGCCTGAAGAACCCAGCATTGCCCAGCTCCAGGCGGCGCTGCAGGCCAGCGAGCAAATCTCCAGCGCCATCGTTGAGACCGCCGTCAACGCGATCATCACCATCAATGCCAGTTGCATCATCGAAACCGCCAACACCGCCACCGAGCGCCTCTTTGGCTACCAGCGCGCGGAGATCATCGGCCGAAACATCAGCATGCTCATGCCCCAGCCCTATCGTGATCGCCATGACGGTTACGTGCGGAACTACCTCGAGTCGGGGGTGAAGCGCGTCATCGGCATCGGCCGTGAAGTCGTCGGGCAGCGCAAAGACGGCTCCGTCTTTCCCATCGATCTCTCCGTCGGTGAAGCCGTGCTGCCCAGCGGGCGTCGCATTTTCACCGGCATCATCCGTGACCTCACCGAACGCAAGGCGCTTGAGGACAAGCTGCTCCACATCAGCGAGGAGGAGCAGGCTCGCATCGGCCAGGACATTCACGATGATCTCTGCCAGCAGCTCGCCGCCATCGGCTGCCTCGCCAAGGTGGCCCAGAAAAAACTCACCCGGGCCGGCAGCGCCGAGGCCCGTAGCCTCGAAGAAATCGTCCAGCTCATCAGCAAGGCGGGCACACGCGCGCGTGAAATGTCACGCGGCCTCATGCCCGTCGTCATCGACTCCGGCGGTCTCATGGCCGCGCTGGAGGAGTTCGCCGAAAGCACCGCCCGCGCCTTTGAGGTCGCTTGTGATTTCCGCTATGACAATCCCGTGCAGGTTTACGACAACAAATTGTCCGTGCAGCTTTTCCGCGTCGCACAGGAGGCCGTGTCCAATGCGGTGAAGCATGGCCAGGCCGGACGGATCGACATTCACCTCGCCCGTCAGAGCGGCAATATCGTCCTCACCGTTCGCGACAATGGCATTGGCATTCCCGACTCTCCCGCCAAAGGAACTGGAATGGGGCTCTTGACCATGAGCCATCGCGCTCAAATGTTGGGGGGCACTCTCAAAATCGAGCCCCGTCATGGCGGCGGCACCCAGGTCACATGCAGCGTTCCCGCACCAGTGAAAAATCCGTGAAGCGCATCGTCCTCATCGACGATCACCCGATCATGCGCCACGGCCTCGCGCAGTTGATCCGTGCTGAGGACGGACTTGATGTCATCGGCGAAGCCGGCTCCGCCCGTGAAGGCCTCGAAGTCGTGGGAAAGCTCAGGCCCGATCTCGCCGTGGTTGATCTCACCCTGCCGGACAAGAACGGCCTTGAAGTCGTCAAGGACATCCGCGCCATGCATCCTTCCACCCAGTGCATCGTCCTCTCCATGCATGATGAGACACTTTATGGCGAGCGCGCGTTGCGTGCCGGCGCCCGTGGCTACGTCATGAAGGAGGCGGCGGCGGATCACCTCGTCACCGCCATTCATAAAGTCCTCACCGGTGGTCTTTACGTCAGTGAATCCCTCAACGCACGCATGCTTGAGCAGGTCACCGGCGCAGCACGTTCCAAGGCCACGGGCATGGACGCCCTCACGGATCGCGAGCTCGAAATCCTGGCGCTCATCGGCAATGGTGTCGCCACCAAGATCATCGCCGCGCAGCTCAGCATCAGCGCCAGAACCGTCGAAGCCCATCGCGCCCACATCAAGGAAAAGCTCGGCATGACAGACGGCGCCGCCCTCGTGCGCTACGCCGTGCAGTGGGTGGAAAGCCGCGCAAAGGTTTAGCCTGCTCGCAGGTTGCATCGTGGTAGCATATGGTTGTTGGTGCTTCTTCACATCATTAGGCTGGTGTGTCCGCCCTTCGTGTCCTGTGTCGTTCAGGCGCGGGCGGCGCATCGAAAAAGGGCGCCTCGCACGGTCTTGGAAGCCGCTGTTGCGTAGGGCGCGAAGTGGCTGTACGCAGGGAAACAACCTCAAATATTGATGAAATTTGCGTTGACGCTCCGCAGGGCGCTCTCATAACCTGCTCCTACGGCAACAGCCGCCAACAACACTATGGCCAAGAAAGCAACCAAAGCAAAACCAGCAGCCAAGAAGGCTGCCAAAGCACCGGCAGCCAAGAAAGCTGTCAAAAAAGCCCCGGCAGCCAAGAAGGCCGCCAAACGGAAACCCAATCCTGCTCTCATGAAGCCGGTGCAGCCTGACGCCGTCCTCGGTGCCGTCGTCGGAACCAAGCCCGCTCCTCGTGGTCAGATCACCAAGAAGCTGTGGGACTACATCAAAAAGAATGGTCTCCAGGACGCCAAGAACAAGCGCAACATCAATGCCGATGACGCATTGAAGGCGGTGTTCGGCGGCAAGAAGACTGTGACGATGTTTGAGATGACCAAGCTGGTCTCCAATCACATCAGCGCCTGATTCAATCCTGCATTCCTCACGCCGCGTCCGGTTCACACCTGGCGCGGCGCTTTTTTTGACTCCGCTCATGGCTTGTCGCGCGCCTGGCCGATCAGCAGGGAGAAATCACCTCCTCGAATTCCATCTCTCGCCGTTGACGTGTTAACCCAGGACGCATGATCATTCATTGTGCGAATGGTTGGAAGGCGGGCCTCCTGCCTCCGCCGAACATTCCCATGCAATCTTTTCGAAAATCCATTGGGGAATTCGTTGTCTCACCCAAAGCCATCTTATGGCAGGCTCGGAAGCGCGGAGCGCTGGCACAACCGTAGCCGTGGGTGCCAACCCACGGACCCCATGGGGCGAACCAATAATTCCAGTGGAACCGCGTAGCGGTGACACAGAAGCGTCGCTCGTCCCTCCGCCACCTCAAGAACCCCGGCTGGATTTCTCGCCGGCACCCTGCCTCACGGCGCATGCGCCACGTAGTCCAGCTCCATGAATTCCTCCACCTCTGGAATCCACCGTTGCTGCACGAAGGCCGTATGCTCCGGGTGGTCGCAGTAAAAGGCATAGGCCACCTCGTCCGCAAACTCCATCGAAAGCCCAAACGTGAAGCTGTTCTTCACGCTGGTCTGACGCAGACACTCAAACTTCTGCACACCCTCGATCTTCGCGAGCTCGCACGCGGCACGCAGGAAATTACCCTCGGCGGCTGAGCCACGGGCATGCTTGAGACGGAAGGCGACGGTATGACGGATCATGAGGGAAGGGGGGCTGAATTCAAAAATCCCAGCGCTGACCTTTGCCCTTGGCAGGCACGACTTCAATGAAATCAATCTCACCATCCGGCAGATAGACGCGCAGCGTTCCCAGCGGTCCCTTCTCGTTCATTTCGATTTTCAGCTCCTGCCAGTCACCCGCTTTCACCTCCAGCGGGGTGGAATGGACCACGCTGGAATCCGCCGACGTATGCGGCAGTGAATCAATCTTTCCTGTGCCGCCCGCTTCGCTGCGCACTCGCAGTTTCACCGTTGCGGGTCCGTTCATCTTGGCCATGCCATGGCCCAGGAATGCCGTGCCGGGTTTGCCGGTGCCCTTCATCGTCAGAATGCCCGCGCTCACCGTCGCCTTGCACTGGCGCTCCTTCCACGCATCCAGCGGATCAGTCTTTGTCGCGGGCAACTTGGCCGCCACGGGTTTGTACGCTGGATTGGGCCGCGGATAAGTCGCACCCGTGTCCTTGAGAAATCCGTCGATCAGCGCGTCCAGCTCCTTCACCTTGTTCGGCATCGTCGCCGCCAGATCATGCGCTTCGCTCAGGTCCTCTCGCAGGTTGTAGAGCTCATGCGTGCTCGGATTGCCAAACCACCGCAGCAGCTTGAAGTCGCCGCTGCGCACCCACACCCCGCCGGCACGGTTCGCACCCGCGTGAGGGTGGTAGTTGAAGTACGCCTCCCGCTTCAGCTCGCCCTCTCCCTTCAGCACCTTCGCGTAGCTCACCCCATCAAACACCTGCTGCTCAGGCTTGGCGATGCCAAGAAGGTCGATCACCGTCGGATACACGTCGATCGGCCCTACAACTGCTTCGCTCACGCTCGCAGGCTTGATCTTGCCCGCCCACGCCCACATCAAAGGCACCCGCGTTCCCCCTTCATACAGCGTCCCCTTGCCATCCCGCAGCGGTGTGTTCATCGTCGGCGGTTGATCCCCCGCCCACTTGCGCCAGTCGGCCAGAAAGGCGCTCTTGTTCTTCTCCGCCGCCTCGGTCTTGCCGCTTCCAGGCACATTGCTGTGCGAGTTGCCACCATTGTCAGAATAGAAAATGATGATCGTGTTGTCAGCGATCCCCTGCCGGTCCAGCTCCGTCAGGATGCGGCCAAAACATTCGTCCACGCTCTTCAGCATCGAGGCCATGATCGGATTTCCCTGCCGCCCGCTCGGATCTTTTTTCTCCGCAAAGTACTTCGTGTATTCCACCTTGTGCCCCCATGGCCCGTGCACCCCGTAGCACCAGAGATTGAGAAAGAACGGCCCACCTTTGCTCCCTTCGATGAACTTCACCGCCTCCGCCGCCTGACGATCCACAATGTACTCCCCCGTCGGCCCGTCGGTGATCGTTCCCACTTTGGTTTTGCCCCCTGGCCTGCCTTCCGCCTTCACACCATACGGCGAAAAATACTCCCCCGGCGGCCCCGGATCGGGATGACAGTGAAACGCCACATCAAAGCCCTGCTGCTCCGGCCAGTACGGCTGCGTCAGGCCCAGGTGCCATTTGCCAATGTGCGCCGTGCGGTATCCCGCCCCCTTCAAAGTCTCAGCCAGCGTGATCTGCGCAGGCTCCAGGTAGTTCTTGCTCTCAGGCAGCAGCATTGGCGCATTCGCCGGGCCGGTGGTCGGCAGAAATACATGTCCTGCCGGCTGCGGTGGCTGGTGTCCGCTGGCCGTCGTGATGCCATGCCGCGCCGTGTACTGGCCGCTCAAAATGCTTCCTCGCGTCGGCGAGCACAGCGGCTGCGCATACGCATTCGTAAACCGCATCGCCCGCGTCGCGAACTTGTCGATGTTGGGCGTTTCATAGTACTTCGAGCCATACAGGCCGCTGTCCATCCACCCCATGTCATCGGCCAGAAACAGCACCACATTGGGTTGGGCCCGCAACGATGAATGCAGGAGAATAAAGGATGAAAGCAGCAGGAGGGACTTCATGGCCTGCTGTGAACGACCTCCGCCCGCTTGGAATTGCGCATAAAAAACACGCGGCAGTGAAACGCCGATTCAAATTGCAGCTCCGCCCTTCCACGCTCCTCTCCACCTCAGCATGAATGATTTCTTCAAGCTGCAGCAGCACGGCTCGTCCGTCCGCGCCGAACTCATCGGCGGCGTGACCACCTTCATCACCATGGCTTACATCATGGTCGTGAATCCGGCCATCCTCTCCTTCGCCGGCATTCCCGTGGGCCCCGGCACCGTGGCCACCATTTTGACGGCGGTGTTCGGCTGCCTGCTGATGGCCCTGCTCGCCAATCGCCCCATCGCCGTGGCCCCCTACATGGGTGAAAATGCCTTCATCGCCTTCGGCCTCGCCTCCTTGGGCATTGGCTGGGAGCAGCGCCTCGGCGCAGTGTTCGTCAGCGGTGCCCTGTTTCTCATCATCACTCTCCTCGGCATTCGCGGCTGGCTCGCCAACTCCGTTCCCGTGAGCCTGAAGCACAGCTTCGCCGTCGGCATCGGGCTCTTTCTCGCTTTCATCGGCCTCTACGAAACCGGCATCGTCACCAGCTTCATCTCCGGCATGCCCGCCCAGGCCCTGCCCACCGATGCCCACGGCCTCTTTCTCTCTCCCGCCGTCCCCGTCAAAATCGGCAACCTGCACGATCCCCAGGTCCTCCTCGCCCTCGGCGGCTTCCTGCTCATGACCATTCTCATGATCCGCAAAGTGCGCGGCGCACTCCTCATCGGCATCATCGTCACAGCACTCGTCGGCGGAGCCCTCGGCTTCGGCCATGCGCCGAAAGCCATCACCGCTTTACCCTTCACCGGCGAGTACGATCTAAGCCAGATCGCCTTCAAGCTGGACATCGCCAGCGTGCTCCAGTTCAGCTTCCTTCCCGTGCTGCTCACCCTGTTCCTGATGAGCTTTCTCGATACCCTCGGCACCCTCACCGGCCTCGGCGCAGCAGCGGACCTGCTGGATGAAAAAGGCAACTTCCCCCAGGTCGAAAAACCCATGCTCGTGGATGCCCTCACCTGCATGTTCAGCGGTCTCGTGGGCACTTCCACCAGCGGGGCCTACATTGAATCCGCCACCGGCATCACCGCAGGCGCGCGCACCGGCCTTGCCGCGCTGGTCACGGCAGCCCTGTTTGCCCTCTCGCTCTTCTTCATCCCCCTGATCGAGCCCCTTCAGCAGCTCCGCTACGCCTACGGCCCCGCCTTGATCGCCGTCGGCCTGCTCATGACCGGCTCCATCCGCCGCATCGACTTCGAAGATCTCACCGAATGGGTCCCCGCCTTCGTCACCATCGTCATGATGCTCTTCACCTACAACATCGCCAACGGCCTCACCGCCGGCCTCGTCGTGCATCCCATCCTCAAGCTCGCTTCAGGTCGTGCTCGCGAACTCAACGCCGGCATGATCGTGCTCGCCTTGCTCTGCGCCGCTTATTACCTTTTCGGTCTCCCGCATTAAATCATGCTCTCTCCCGCGCTCTTTCCCGCCCTGCTGCTGATCGCCAGCTTTCTCTACAGTTGCGCACTCATGCGTCTGGCCCTGCGCCCTTGGGAGCAGGCACGGGATCAGCACTGGACGGAGCGCGCACGCTGGCTGTGGCAGTCGCGCAAGTCGCGCGCCGCCGTTGTTCTGGGAATCGTGTTGGTCAGCTGGCCCCTGTACCTCCAACTGGTCGGCGATGATCCGTCCCTCCCTTCTTTGGTGTTCCCTGCGCTGGGTGGCTTTATGGTCGCACAATTCTTCATCGATCGCCGCATCTGGCCCGGTTTGTCTCTGCGCCTTTGGCTCATGCAGACATTCACGATGTTTGGCATTGCGTCTGCATTGATCGGCACCATCGCGTGGGTGGCAGCCTGCACTTCCGAAAATCTCAATTCGACCGACTGGCTTCGCATCGGCATCGCCGCGTTGCTGCTGATCGTCCTTTACTCCGGCGTCTGGCTCTTCGCCATTCCCGGGCGCGGCAAAAATCCCCTCACGCCCCGCCTGTGCCAGATGGTGGACTCAGTGGCCGCAAAAGCAGGCATGCCGCCAGTGCGCGCCTGGGTCGCGGACGGAGTCATGGCCAACGCCTTCGCGCTCATGTACATCCGCAGCATCGTCGCAACCGGTCCCGCCATGCGCGTGCTCGACGACGATGAACTCCGCACCCTTGTTCAGCATGAGATGGCTCATCTCAGTGAAAGCGCGCCGGTGCTCGCCGCGAGAATGCTCGGCGGTCTGAGCTGGCTCGGTTTTGCCTTCACCCGCCCGGTCGTCCACCACATCGGCCATGGCGGCGTGTTCTGGATCTTCCTCGCAGTCATCCTGGTGAAAAGATTCGCAGCAAACATCGCCAAGCGCATGGAAAACCGCGCCGACTCCATGTCCGTCACCGACGAATCCGAAGGCCCCATCTACGCCCGCGCTCTCGAAAAACTCTACGAGGCCAACCAGATGCCCGCAATGATGACGAAGCGCCTCCTGCATCCCCATCTCTACGACCGCATGATCGCCGCAGGCCTCACCCCCGGCTACCCGCGCCCCGCTCCTCCACCCGGAAAACATTGGACCTTCTACGCCGCCATCCTCCCCGCCGCCCTCTGGCTCGGAATCAAACTCGCACAAAACTCCTGACGGTTCCAGCGCATCAGGAAACCACGTCAACTCAACTGTCCCACTGGCTCCGCTGCACGCCGACGAACGTCATGCCCAGCCCCACCAGCACATGCACAAACAGCACGAATCCAGCAATGGCCGGGCTGATGAGATCGGTGGAGGTGACCTGCTTCACCGCATCATAGAAGGCCGTGCTCCGCATGCTGCTCAGGCTTCCGCTCCAGCTCCAAAAGGCCACCACCAGCGGCTGCACCCAGTTCTCCAGCCAGTTCGGCAGCGTGAGCACGGCGCCCGAAAGCGGAAGCTGAAAGCCCACGAGGTAGATGCACAGGATCGTGGCCTTTTCCGGCGTCTTGCTCATCGCGGAGATGCCCATGCACACACTGGTCATCGCCGCTGAGGAAAGAACCAGAAGCACCAGCTTCGTGATCAGGTCTCCCGGCAGCCCTCCGGTGACCATGTCCACGAAGAATCCCATCCATAAACTCTGCGCCAGCACGAACATGCCCAGAAAGATCACCTTGCTGCCGATATACGCAAAAGGGTGCAGCCCTCCGAGCTTCTCACGCTCCAAAATCAATCTCTCAGACGCGATCTCTCGCGCCGCGTTGTTGCTCGCCATCAGCGTGACCAGCACCACCTGCAGCATGATGAGCCCGGAGACGAGCCCCCCGGCTTTCAGCTGCTGCTCCTGGTGCTGCTTCATCTGCTGGTACTCCTGCTGGATGTTGTCATCCTGCCGCGCCGAGAGCGCGCTCAGCGGCTTGATGCCATCGAGCGCGAAAATCACCACCAGCAGCGGAAACCCCAGCAGCATGGCCAGGTGCAGCCATACCTGCGCTTTGTCTCGGCGAAAAATCGTCCAGCGCCGGCGCAGCAGTTCAAACAACTGCGTCATCATGGATGGTGTCTCGACCGGTGGCAGATCATGCTCCTCGGACGGTTCTGCATGCTCCGGATTTGCCACCACGCGCTCCTCACGCACGGAGGTCTTGGAAGGGCCGCTGCCTCTCTTGGCTTCGCTCTCTTTCGTCACCGCCTTGGCGCCGTCAAAACCATGGCTCTGGTAATAGGTGTCCCGGTGCTTTTCCCACGATTCATGCCAGTCGCCGGCCTTTCGCTCCGTGAGCTTGAGATACACCTCCTCCGGGTGATCGGCCGCAAAATAATGCATCATCGCCTTCGGCGGGCCATGATACGTCAGCACCCCTTGGTACATCACCATCACGCTGTCATAGGCGTCCAGGCTCGCAAGGCTGTGCGTCACATTGACCACCACTCGCTTCGGATGCCCGCGAGAAAGAACCCGCAGCAGGTTCGTGATCTCGTTTTCAGATTTCGGGTCCAGCCCGCTCGTGACCTCGTCGCACAGCAGCAGGCAGGGGTCCGTGACAAGTTCCAGCGCCAGGCCCAGGCGCCGCTTCTGCCCGCCGGACAGCACCTTCACCTGGCGGTCTGAAAGATGCGTCAATCCCGTCACTTCCAGAATGTGGTCCAGCGCCGGAATGAAATCGTCCGTCTTCGACAGTTGCGTGCGCAGCACCATCGCACTCGCGATGCTCTCCTCCACCGTCAGCAGATCATACGCCACGCTGAACTGCGGCACATAGCCCAGATCTCCAGGATGCAGGTCCTCCTCGTCGCTCAAATCCCGCCCGTCCCACAGCAGTTCCCCGGACGTCTGCTGCTGGATGCCGGTGATCACTTTCAGCAGGGTCGTCTTGCCGCAGCCGGACGGGCCCACAATCGCCACCAGATGCGCCGGCGGCACAGTGAAACTCACCTCGCGAAGCAGGTGCAGCGTTCCGTTCTCCGAGTCTTGCGGACCTTCGACTTCAAGACAAACGTTGAGTGCTTTGAGCATAGAGGTAAAATAGGTGCCGACACTAGGCCGGAGAGTAATGCTCTGGCGATGAAAAAATTCAATTCCCCACCAAAATGCAGCGTCGCAACAGATCGGGCAAACGTCCCTCCTCCTCTTCTTTTCGCTGGCTGGGCTGGCTGGCGGCGTTGCTTCTCGTCTGCGGAGTGATTCTCTCCCTGCTCGCTCCTTCTCTCGTCATCAGCTACATCCGCGCCTATGTGCAGAGGGACGATTTCCGTCAGAAGGCGGAGGAGTCGATCGCCGCGCGCATTCAAGGCAGCGCCCTCATCGCCCCTCTCATCTGGAACGACGACACCGCAACCGTTGCCGAAATGTCATTCTCCAATGCTGGCTGGAGCATGGAGGCGGGCGGACTGCGGGCCGCCCTCGATTTCGGTGCCATCCGCCATGGGAAGTGGAGCATTCAAAACGCCGGAGCGGACGATGTCACCCTGCGTCACACCGCCTCCGCATCACTGGGCGGTCCCGCCTCTGCAGGCACCGTGGCATTTGACAGCGGCGACGATGGTATTCCGGCCTTCCTCCGCCGCTACATTCCCACCCAGACCAGCATCAGCGGCTTCGAAGTGCATCGCTTCGCATTCGAGCAGGAAGCATGGAAAATCGCCGAAACCCAGCTCCATCTGGGAGATTGGCACACCGGTGAAGTATCGATGTCCGCCAGGCTGAACGGCGGCCGCCTTCTCACTCCCATTTCAGCTCCTGAACAAAAACTTCCGCTCCAGTTCGACATCACCAGGGCCACCCTGCGTTTGGCCGACAAACTGTTTCAGATCAGCGACGCCGCATTGCGCTGGAAGCAGGGGGCCGAGGCCACCCTTCGGGGTTCCTTGATTTATTCCACCGGCGCATGGCAGGTTTTCACCCATGTCAAAGCCGTCCCCTTGGATGAATTCCTCGATGCTTGGTGGAAGCAGCGCCTCTCCGGCAAGATCGAAGGCGACCTCGAAATGTCCGGACTGCGCGAGGCACCGCTCGCATGGAGGGCTGCACTCTCGCTCAAGGACGGCGCGCTCTCCGGCCTCCCCATTCTCGACAAGCTCGTCACTTACACCAACACCCACAGGTTCAAACGCCTCGTGCTCGATGTCTGCAGCGCCAACATCCGTCCGCAGGGCGACTCCCTGCGCTTCGAAAACATCATCGTTCAATCCAATGGACTTCTCCGCATTGAAGGCTCCCTCACCATTCGCGGACGCGCTCTGGAGGGCGATTTCCTCCTCGGCGTTACGCCCGAAACCTTGAGCGGCATCCCCGGCGCCGGCAGCCGTGTCTTTGTGGAAAACAATCCCGCCGGCCCACCCGGCCTGCAATGGACACGGGTTCGCATCGTCGGCACGCTCGATGCCCCGCTCGAAGACCTCAGCAGTCGCCTCATCGGCGCTGCCGGCATGTCCTTGCTCCTCGACACCCCCGGAGCCGTCGTCGGTCAGGGGGCTGAAACCCTGCTCAAGCCGGTGCTCGGAGAAGACGCCGCCAAACTCCCCGGTAAAGTCATCAATGGCGCAGGCAGCATGCTTGAAAATGGCGTGAACGCCGGGACAGGTCTCCTGAAGAGCGTGCTCCCCGTCTTTCCGGGAAAATGACGTGGTTGCACGGCGGGGATGTGCCGCTAGCATAGATCCTTTCCCATGTCCGCCTCCCCTCCCATCTCCTTCGCCGCCCGCGAGTCGAAGCATGCCATTGAAGAAGGCATGCTCTTTGCCCCGAAATTCGATGAGCATGGCCTCATGCCCGCCATGGCGGTGGATGCGGAAAGCGGCGCGCCCTTGATGCTGGCCTACATGAACGAGCAGTCGCTTAAAATGACGCTCGAACTCGGCCAGGCCGTTTACTGGAGCCGCAGCCGCAATCAGCTCTGGCACAAAGGCGCCACCAGCGGCGAATTTCAGGAGATCATCGACATCCGCACAGACTGCGACCAGGATGCCCTCGTTCTCCGTGTCAAACAGTACGGCGGCGGCTGCTGCCACACCAAACGCCCCACCTGCTTCTATCGCCTCGTCAAAGCCGCAGACGGCGAAGCCCTGCTGGAAGCCGTGGAATAAGCAGTCCTCTCCGGGGGACCGTATGGCATCCCCGTAGCCAGTTAGTTCTACATTGTTAGACTTGGTCGTCAGGCAGGCTGTTTCGGCTGACGTCTCAGCGCAGCAAAGTAGCCTTGTTCCTGTGGAACAAGGAACGCTCCGCCTCGCACCAGACGCTTAACAATGTAGGATTAGAGCATTTTAAATAATTATATAGCCAATATCTGAATGAATGGTATTATCTGGTATGGCAAGAACACTTTCCCTTGATCTGCGCGAACGAATTCTGAACTCCTACGACAAAGGCGAAGGCACCCG
>JAFLEI010000001.1 GCA_017301975.1 Verrucomicrobiota bacterium | reverse complement strand
CTGGTGTCTGCTCCCATTCCGAGTCCAAGGCCATCGCTAGCGCTACGGCTCTACCTCTTCAAGGATGGGGAAATATAGAGACAAGCCGGTGGTGAAGCGAGGCTTGGCGAGCGAGAACCACCGGATCACGCAAACCACACCCCGGGACTCAAGGGCGCATGCCGGAGGTATGCGAGAGTCGTGCGCGGACTCCTCGCATGCGCAGGGCGGTTGAACGCTTCTCGCTTACCTCCGGCATTCATTTCTAAATAAGCTGTCACTCCAATGAGTGTGTCTCATAGTGGATCAAGGAGCCTGAAAGCTCAGTTGCTGACACTTGGAAAGCAGGTCTCCGCATGTTACTTGGATCGATGCGCATTCATGTGGTCAGCGATCTGCATCAGGAATTCGGCGAGGTGCCATTGCCAAGGGTGGATTGTGACTGCGTGGTGCTGGCAGGGGACGTCTCCACCAAGACCAACGGCCTGAAGTGGATCCTGCGGGAATTCACCGATGTCCCGGTGATCTACATTTGCGGCAACCACGAGTTTTACGGCGAGAACTATCCCAGCCTGTTTGACAAACTGCGCGAGCAGGCGCGTGGTACCAACGTCCACTTTTTGGAGAATGAATCCGTGACCATCGACGGCGTGCGTTTTTTCGGAAGCACGCTGTGGACTGACATGGCGCTGATGGGCGACTGGTTGGATGGAGCCGCGGTGGCCGGGGCCGACATGAACGACTACAAGCGGGTGCGTAACTCAGCGCGAGGATACAAGCGTCTCTCTCCGCGTGACACTCGTCTGGCACATCTGGCATCAGTTCAGGCTCTGCGCGATTTCCTCAACTGTGGCGATCCACGTCAGTCCGTTGTTGTCACTCATCATGCACCTTCTCTTCTGTCGCTACCTGAGCGCAGGCGCACCGAGCAGATCAGTTGTGCCTATGCTTCTCATCTCGACCCATTGATTCAAGAGTTTCAGCCGCAGCTTTGGGTGCATGGACATATCCATCACAACAACGACTACAGGATTGGAGAGACCCGCATCCTGGCGAATCCACGAGCCTATCCAGACGCCCCAAACAGGGGATTCATCCCTGACCTGACGGTCGACCTCGTGACCGAAACATCCCTCCCAAAGCTGGCGTAGCGAAATGCACTCGCCACATTCACCCACCATGCGCCTCTTCCTCACCGTTCTCCTCTTTGCCGCGGTCGTTCACGCCCAGCAGCCCGCAGCACCGAAGCCGAAGCCAAAGGCATACACGGACCCGGCACAGACAGACGATGACTTTGCAATCCAGGGCGAGTATGTCGGTGAAATCGACGGCAAGACCTACGGCGTGCAGGTCTGGGCGCAGGGCGGCGGCAAATTCGAGGCGGTGAGCCATCTCGGCGGACTGCCGGGCGCGGGGTGGGATGGGGACCGGAGCACGATCACCCGGGTCATCGGCACACGGGCAGCAGGCGAAAAGACCGCCGCGTTTACTTCGCCCGACGGCACAATCAAAGCCGAGGTGAACGGCGCGAGCATCCTGGTGAACAATGCCGACGGGCTGAAAATCATGGAACTCAACCGCACGAACCGCGAATCCCCGACCCTGGGCGCCCCGCCGCCGGAGAATGCGGTGGTGCTGTTTGATGGCAAGGGAGTGAACCGTTTCCCCAATTCGCGCATCGATGAGAAAATCGGCGCTTTGATGGAGGGGATCACCAGCGCGGACACCTTTGGCGACTGCAGCCTGCATGTGGAATTCCTCCTGCCCTACATGCCCGATGCGCGGGGTCAGGGCCGGGGAAACAGCGGCCTCTACCTGCAAGGCCGCTACGAGGTGCAGATGCTCGACAGCTTCGCCCTCGAAGGCAGGGACAACGAGTGCGGCGGGTTGTACAAGATCGCTGCGCCGAAGGTGAACATGTGCCTGCCGCCGCTGACCTGGCAGACCTATGATGTGGATTTCACCGCGGCCAAATATGATGCCGGTGGCCGAAAGGCCGCGAATGCAAAGCTCACCGTCCAACACAATGGCGTGATGATTCACGAGAATCAGGAACTGCCCGGTGCGACGACCTCAGCGCCCAATCAAGAGGCGCCCACGCCAGGTCCGGTTTACCTCCAGAACCACGGCAATCCAGTCCGCTACCGCAATATTTGGCTGGTGAAAAAGTAACGCTGACTCCGCTTTTCCAGCAGGTTAGGAGACGAATTGCGCCTCATAATTGTGAATAACCCGACACCCTGTGAATACGGGGGTCGCATTTTTTCGCGAATAATTATGGCAATCGGACTGGGATTCTATTATTTAAGGCCTATTAACTACCAATTCCGTCTGTGTTCGGAACTGGACTTTTTGTACGCCCGCTCATGCCTCCTGCCAAGAATGGCTCGAAAAAATCAGCCAAGCGCCCTTCCCGCAAGCGCAAGGGCGCGGCCACCCACGTCATCGACTATCAGCCGGAATCCCCGGTCATTCGCGAGCATGAGGCCGTGGAGCGCCGCCGCCGAGGCTTCCGCACGGCGATGTGGCTGATCACAGCGATGATCGTCATGGGCATCGGCTGGGTGACATGGCATGAGGCGCTGGAAAAGAACTCGCAGTTCATGCTGAAGACCGTGGAGGTGAACACGGAAGGCACCCTCACGCGGCAGCAGCTCGTGTCCGCCACCGGCCTCACGGAAGCCACCAATCTCCTCACCATGAACCTGCGCGAGGTGCGTGCGAAGATCGAACGTCTGCCCCAGGTGAAGTCTGCGGTGATCCACCGTGACTACCACGGCAAGCTCACGCTCGATGTGGTGCAGCGCCTGCCGGTGGCCTGGATGGAATGCCCCAAGCAGAAGCTCATGGGCCCCCTGACCGGCAAGGGCTGCCTGATTGATGCGGAAGGTGCGCTGGTCCCCTGCAATGTCGTCACCCGGGAGTATCTCGCGATGCCGCGGATCCAGTATCCGGCACTCAGTGACGCCACCCCCGGCAGGCCCTCCCCAGACATGCAGGTGCATGCCGCGCTGCGTCTCATGGAAAAGCTGCAAAAGCGCCAGCAGGATGACCATCCCGCGCTGGAAGTGATCGAGATTCCAAATCCATGGTCGCTCGTCGCCCACTTCAACGGCGATACCAAAATCACCTTTGGCGTCGATGACCTCGACCCGCAGCTTGCGCGCTTTGACCGTGTCATGCACGAGGCGCGTGCGCGCAAATGGCGCCTCGCCACGCTGAACCTGATCGCCAGCATCAACACCCCCGCCACCTTTCATGAAACGCCGGATGTCACCGGGCTGAATCTGGCGGACACCGCCTCCACCCCACCCGCACGCTGAAACTCATGGCAAAAAGCACCATTTACGCAGGTCTTGAAATCGGAACGCACAAGATCTGCGTCGTCGTGGGTGAAGCCAAGCGTGACGGAGCCATCAAGATTCTCGGCGTCGGCCAGGCTCCCTCCCGTGGCGTGCGCAAGGGCGAGATCGTCGATTTCGAAAAGGTCCAGACCTGTGTGAATGATGCGCTCGTACGTGCGGAAGACCGCAGCGATGTGATGATCCGCAATGTCTTCCTCGGCGTCACCGGCGCGCACATCGAGAGCTTGAACAATCGCGGCCGTCACCGCCTGCCGGACGATCAGACGGAAATCAGCGAGGACGATGTGGAGGAGGCGAAGGAGATCGCCCGCAGCGTGTCCATTCCCCAGTCCAATGTCTTTCTGCACAGCGTCACACGCCAGTACATCGTGGACGGCCAGGAGGCTGTGCGGCAGCCGATCGGGCGCGAGGGCCGTGTGCTGGAGGCGGACTACCACATCATCCACGGCGTGCGTGGCCGGGTGCAGAATGCCATCCGCTGCGTGCGTGAAATCCCGCTCGAAGTGGAGGACGTCGTCTTCAATCCCGTCGCAGCGGCCCAGGTCGTGCTCACACGTGAGGCGAAAATGCAGGGTGCGCTCATGATCGACTTCGGCGCCGGCACTTGTGACTACGTCTTGTATGAAGACGGCATGATCACCGCCTCCGGCTGCGTCCCCCTCGGTGGTGACCACATCACCAATGATGTCTCGATGGCATTGCAGATCCCGAACGGACGCGCCGAACGCCTCAAGGTGGAGGAGGGCAGCGTGCTCTATGACGATGTGCCTGAGGGAGAAATGCTCAGCATCGAAGACGACACAGGCCTGATCCTCGGCGAGATCGAACGTGCCTTTCTGAACGAGGTCATGAACCTCCGCACTAAAGAAATACTTATCCAGGTGAAGGTGCGTGTGGAGGATCATCTGGGCCGTCTCGGGGCGGGCATTTACCTCACCGGCGGGGTCAGCATGATGAAAGGCGTTGACGTGGTGGCCCGTGAAGTGTTTGGGATCAAAGTCACACGCGCAGGTTCGGCTCCCGTCAGCGGCATCACCGCCACTTTCGAGAATCCGCAATACTCCGCTCCGATCGGCCTCATTCGTTATGCGCAGATTCTGGACAGCGAGAAGCCCTTTCTCTCCCCCCTGAAACGCCTCGGCCGACGCATGCAGGAACTCCTCTCGTCCGTCACACTTTAATTTAAAAGACAGCAGCCCAACCTTAACCACCCACGATTATGGTAGAATACGACCGCTCCCAATCACCTGAAGGTGCCAGCACTGCGGCACCGCGCATCTGTATCGTCGGTGTCGGCGGTGCGGGTTCCAATGTCGTAGATCGCATCACCCTGGACCGCATCGTGGACGCCACACTGGTCTGCGCGCATACGGATGTGCGGGTGCTCGGTCATTCCATGGCTCCGGTGAAGATCCAGCTGGGTGCCGAGCTCATGAAGGGCATCGGCGCAGGCGGCGATCCCGATCTCGGGCGTGAAGCGGCGCTGTTCTCCCGCGAGCAGATTCGTCAGTCTGTTGAGAATCACGACATCATCTTCATCAGCGCCGGACTCGGCGGCGGCACCGGCAGCGGTGCGGCCCCTGTCATTGCTGAAATCGCCAAGAACACCGGCGCTCTGGTGCTTGTCGTCGCCACCATGCCCTTCAGCTTCGAAGGCCGCCGCCGTCTGGCCCAGGCCGAGGAGGCGCTGGAACTGCTGCAAAAGCGTGCGGATGCCCTCGTGCTGTTTGAAAACAACCGCATGGGCGAGCTCATCCTGCCGAAGGATGGCATTCAGAAAGCCTTCAATCAGGCGGACCAGCTCATCGCCCAGAGCCTGCGCGCCATCTCCACCATCACCATCACGCCCGGCCTGGTGAAGCTCGGCCTCGACGACCTTACCTCCGCGCTGGCCAATGCCAACGGCCGCTGCCTTTTTGGCTTCGGCGAAGCCCGCGGCCAGAACCGCGGTGCCGAAGCGCTCAAGAAGGCGCTCAAGAGCCCGCTCATCGACTCCGGCCGACTCCTGCACCAGACAAAGAACCTGCTGGTCCACGTCGCCGGCGGCGAATCGCTCACCCTGGTCGAAGTCGAAGGTGTCATGAAGCAGCTGGGACGTCACGTGCCGGATCAAACCCACATTCTCTTCGGCCTCGGTGTCGATGCGAAGCTGGGAGACGCCGTCGCCGTCACGCTCATCAGTTCACTGGGCCTCAACCAGCTCAACGCCCACGCCACGGCCGCACCGCCTTCGGAAATGCTCCAACCCCGCGCTGAGCAGCCAGCACCTGTCGCAGCCCTCGCTCCGGCTCCGGCACCCAAACGCGAGATCCCGGCAAAGAAGGCCCCTTCGCCCTATGCCCCCCCGCAGGAGTCTGTGGCCGATCTGCTCTTCAAGTCCGAGGAATTCGCCTCCGTCCCTGCCGTCGGTGAGGCATTCCCCCTGAGCAGCCTCCAGGCTGAAGCTGCCAAAGTGGTGGCGCCGCAGCCCAAAGAGGAGCCAGTGGTGCAGGAGGAAGAACCGCCTGCCTTTGCTGATTTTGACGCCTACGAGGAGCCCGCCCCGCCCCCGGTGATCGCTCCTGCTCCGGAGACGGCACGCATTCCTGTGCGCACCCCGGCCGCGAAGGAACTCGCCGATGCCGCCCGCAGCACCAAGGAATCAACCTTGGCCGCCGTCGTGGCACGCAGCGTCACCTTGCAGACTGAAGCCGCTTCAGCGCACGATGACCTCATTTCATTCGACGAACCCGAACCCGAACCCGAGTCTTCAACGATCAGCGCCACCGCCGTCCTCACCCGCAAGGCCCCAACCACGGCGGAAAGCCAGCAGACCTTCAGCCTCGGCGAAGAAGACCGCGGCCGCTTCAAGGACACCGAGCCTTCGATCGTGCAAGGCGAGGACCTCGACGTTCCGACCTGGATGCGCCTGAAGAAAAAGCTTCGCCGCTAAAACACGGGCTCAGGCGCGTTTGTTCTCACGCATGAACGCTCCTTTCTCCCGTCGTCGCCTGTTTCAAAGCCTGCCGCTCGCTGCTCTCGCGGGCGGGTTCCACATTCATGTGCGTTCGCAGGAGTCGAAAAAATCATGGATCACCGGCAATCCGGCCATCGACAAGCCGCGCGAAATTGCCCTGGGACTGCTAAAACCCACGCAGGCGCAGATTGACCACGCATGGGAGCTGCATTTCGGCTCCGTCGTCTTTGAAAGCTACGGCTTCGCCCCACGCTGCGCCATTGATGCGGAGGCGATGAACGAAGCGATCAAATCCGGCATGGGCGCCGCCGAGATCAACGACCTGCGCGAGTCCATGTCCATGAACCGCAACGCGACCAACGAGCGCGAGCGCAAGGAGTTCCTCGATGCCTTCCACGCCGCCGGCGTGACCTGCATTTTCCAAAACACCGGCGAGGAAGGCAGCGACCCGCTGCGGCTCATCAAACGCCTCGCACACTTCACCAAAGCCACGGACTTGCTGAATCCGACACTCTCAAAGGTCGTAACGTCCGCTGAAATCGTAGCCCTCAAGAAGGCGGGAAACGTCGGCCTGTGCTTCACCACCAACGGTGTCCCCCTGATGCAAGACTGGGAAAGCGTGCGCGATGAACTGCGCTTCATCCGCATCTTCCACGAACTCGGCACCCGCATGATGCACGTGACCTACAACCGGCGGAACCCTCTAGGCGATGGTGCCGGAGAGCCCCACGATGGTGGCCTGAGCGATTTCGGCCATGCAGCCATCGCGGAGATGAACAAGCTCGGCGTCATCGCCGATGTGGCGCACAGCGGCTGGAAGACAGCCTACGATGCCGCCAAGGCCAGCACGCGGCCCATGGTGGCCAGCCACACCACCTGCTGCGGCGTTTACGAACACTTTCGCGGCAAGCCGGACGACACGATCAAGGCCATCTGCGACACTGACGGCCTCGTCGGCATCTGCTGCATTCCGCGTTTCCTCGGCGGCAAAGGCGACATCACGGCGCTGCTCGACCACCTTGACCATCTCATCAAAAAATTTGGGGCCAAACATGCCGCCATCGGCTGCGATGTGGCCTACACCTCCCGGTTTGACAAGGAGGAGCGGGCCAAGCTGCTCAAAGCCCCCGGCGGCAGCGCCGACAAGTGGGAGCATCTCTGGCCCAAGGACGATTACGTGACGAGCATCGCCGCAGAGCAGAGCGTCGCCTGGTCGAACTGGCCGCTTTTCACCCTGGGGATGATCATGCGCGGCCACAGCGACGAGGCCATCCGGCAGGTCATCGGCGGCAACATGCTGCGGGTTTTGAGGGCGAACCAAGGCTAGGCGAGAGCCAAAACGGCATTTTGCCACCTGCAACATGGCACGCCTGCTGCACGTATGGATTTTGGAGAGATGTGGTGTAAGATCAGCTCTCCGAACCCCCACATGACCCTGCGTTTCCAGTTTCCCTCTCTCGTTTTGGGCGGCCTTGCCGTCGCAAGTTCCCTCGCGCCTGCCGCCGAATCGTTCCCGCCTGACCAGATCGAGTTCTTTGAGAAAAACATCCGTCCCGTGCTCGCGGAACGCTGCTACGACTGCCATGGGGCGCACAAGCACCAGAACGGGCTGCGTCTCGACTCCCGTGCGGCGGTCATTCACGGCAGCGATTATGGCAAGGTCGTGGAACCCGGCAATTCGAGCGCCAGCAAGCTGATCAAGGCGATCAATCACGTCGCCGGTGTCGAGGCGATGCCCAAGAAGGGTGACAAGCTGCCCGCGCCCCAGATCGCGGCGATCGAAAAATGGATCAGCATGGGACTGCCGTGGCCTGCAGAGGCTGCTGTGGCGGAACATGCCAAAGCCGATCCGATGCAGCACTGGGCTTACAAGCCAGTTCAAAAGCCTGCACTTCCCGCTGGTTTTACCGGCAATCCCATTGACGCCTTCGTGGGTGCCAAGCTCAAGGCCGCCGGACTCGATTTTGCGGCACCTGCGGATGCCGCCACGCTGACTCGGCGCATCCACCTTACGCTTACCGGATTGCCGCCGACCTATGAAGAGTTGCAAAAGAAGCCGGCCCCGCAGACGCTGATCTCGCAGCTCCTCGGCCAGACTGCCTATGGCGAGCGATGGGCGCGCTTCTGGCTGGATGTGGTGCGCTATGCTGACACTAACGGCTACCAGGTGGCAGGCCGCAGCAACTACTACCCCTTTGCCTACACGTACCGCGACTGGATCGTGAAGGCACTGAACGATGACATGCCCTACGACAAGTTTGTGAGCTACCAGCTCGCGGCGGATCGCATGACGGCAGACACGCCCAATTCGCCCGACCTCGCGGCGCTGGGCTTTTACAATGTCGGCGAGCGTTTCATCAATGACCGCCTGCTGATCGCGGATGACCGCATTGATGTCATCGGTCGCGGCCTCCTCGGTCTTACCGTTGCATGCGCACGCTGCCATGATCACAAATTCGATCCGATCCCGAGCCGCGACTACTATGCGATGTACAGCATTTTGAACAGCAGCGACGAACCGGATGACACCGCAATGCCCATCATCGGCAAGGCGGCCAATGAAAAAGATCAGCAGGACTACGATGCCAAGGTGGCTGAGATCGCGAAGAAGGAGCTCGACTTCAAACGCACCGTCTATGACGAGTTCCGCAAGCCGGAGCGTCTGGCTGAATACCTCACCTTTGCCCAAGACACGGTGGACATCAAGGACACCACCGTCTTCAAGGGCAAGGCAGGCCAGATGAAGCTGCGTGACCGTGTGGCCAGCCAGTGGCGCGATTTCCTAAAGCGCTACGCCCTCACGGCGAAGCCGCATGCCGCGATGATCGCCTGGAACCGCTTCGCCCAGATCCCTGAAGCGGAGTTTGCGGCAAAATCTCCCGTTCTTGTGCAGGAACTGGCCAAGCCTGAGAGCGGCTGCACACCGGAGATCGCCGCCGCCTTTGCGCAAACTCCGCCAAAGTCCATGAAGGATGTCGCCCTGGCTTACGCCCACATCATTCTCGACAGCAAAGTGGAGCCCATGCGCCAGCTCATGCAGGACAAGCTTTCGCCCATGTCCGTGCCGGTGGAAGGAGCCAACGTCTTCTTCACGCGCAAGGACAGCGAAACCGTGGTGCGCATGAACAACGAACGCACCAAGCTGGACAGCACTCACCCGGGCGCACCGCCACGCGCCATGGTGATGGTGGACAAACCGAAGCCGCAGGACGTTCGCGTCTATATCCGCGGCAATCCTGCGCGTCAGGGAGATCCCGCACCGCGTGCCTGGCTCACGATGTTTGGCGGCGAAAAATTCACCGACGGCAGCGGACGTCTGGACCTGGCGAAACACATCGCCAGCAAGGACAATCCGCTCACCGCGCGCGTCATTGTGAACCGTGTGTGGCTGCAGCATTTCGGCAAGCCCCTCGTTTCTCAGACCAGCGACTTCGGCGTGCAGACCGCGAAGCCGGTGCAGGCAGATCTGCTGGACTACCTGGCCGCCACCTTCATGGAAAACGGCTGGAGCTTGAAGAAGCTGCACACGCTGATCCTCACCTCCCGCACCTTCCAGCAGAGCAGCCACGCCACGCCGGAAAAAGCCGTCAAAGATGCTGAGAACGATCTGATCAGCCGCTTCAACCGTCAGCGCCTGGATTATGAAACCATGCGCGACGCGATTCTCTCCGTCACTGGCGAACTGAACACCAGCAAGCACGGCGGACGCGCCACGGAGCTGAATGCCAAGGACGCCGACACCCTGCGCACCGTCTACCTCAAGGTGGACCGCTATGACCAGGCCAGCGTGCCGGCGATGTTTGACTTCGCCAATCCGGACGGCCACAGCCCGCAGCGCTTCAACACCACCGTGCCGCAGCAGGCGCTGTTCCTCATGAACAGCCCCTTCATGCGCGCCCGTGCCGATGCCATCGCCAAGGCCACGCCGCTGGCTGGAACCACGCTCGATTCCGAAGCCATCCGTGCGATGTACCACCGCATCCTCGCCCGCGATCCGAAGCCGGATGAAGTCGAGCTGGCCCAGCGCTTCGCCGCCGATGCCACCGCGCTCAATGCCGAGAAACCCTTCCGCTGGAGCTATGGCACGATGAAGTTCGCACGCACCCCCGAGGGCAAGCCGTCCTTCACCGAATTCCAGGCCTTCACGCAGCTCACTGACCGCGGCGGTGGCGGCCAGAAAGTCTGGAGTCCCGGCCCAAAAATTCCCGATCCTCAATGGGGCCATGCCTTCTGGGCCAACTACGGCGCTCACGCCGCCCCCAGCGACTACATCGTCACCGCCCGCTGGCATGTGCCAGCTGACATGAAGATCTCCATCGACAGCGTGCTAAGCCGCAGCAGTGACCGCGGCGATGGAGTCCATGCCTGGATCTACAATGAGCGCACCGGCATCTTGGCCGAGCAGGTTTGCACACCGCAGAACAAGAAAGTCCCTGTGCAACTCACTGCTGATGTGAAACGTGGGGACATTCTTTGCTTCATCGTTCACAACGAGAAGGGGACAGACAGCGACAGCTTCGACTGGAACCCCACCATCAGCCGCACGGACACCGGCGAAGTGCTCACCAACGCCAAAACCGACTTCTGCGACGCCAGCCGCTGGCCCATCGGCCGTGCGAGGCCGCAGAGCGCGCTCAGCCAGCTCGCGCAGGTGCTGCTCATGAGCAATGAGTTCATGTTTGAGGATTGAGAGCGGTTCCGCCTGAACTTCGCTCTCGACACTGATCTGCTAGGCCAAGTAGTATTCGGGGCATGAAATCGCCGCGTGCTCGTTTCTGCCTGCGTTGTGCCACCGTTTGCTCTTCGTTGGGGCTGTTGATCGGCTGCGCGTGGTTCGCCCAAAGGCAGGCCAATCCGGTCATGATGCCCGTTTCCAGAAGCGGTCCCCTGCTCATGTCTGGCAGCAAATCGTTCACTGGTGGCACCACGATCACCTCCGGTGCTTTGCAGACCGACAAACCGCTGCTGCCGTCTGTGAAACCATGAACAAGACGTCCCCACGCCTTGGTTTCGTCCAGCAGGCATCTGCATTTCTGCTGATGGCGACTCATGCGTGGCCGTTGCAAGCGATGACTGCAAGCACCGCTAACAGCAATGAATTCGAGCGCTGGTTTGAGTCAGGAACGGATGAAGTCCTCCGACTTGCTGCACCAGTACCTCAGTTGCTATTTTCACCTCCTCCGATAGCTGACAACTTCTGGCTGACGGGTGCAGAACTGCGCCCCTTGCAGGAGCGACTGAGCTTCGATGGCAGACTTGCAGATCTCTCAGGGCGGCCTGGGGTGCTTGATCCAGTCTTCGGTGAACTGCTCACGACGGAAGGCCTGCTTATTATCATTACTGAAAGACCCTTTTCCCCACCACCTCAAGGGGCCTTCTGGTTTCGTCGCCACCCTAACCGGCATTATAATCCTCCGGATGTATCCTTCTGGATTAAAAATCTGCCCGCGCCGAGCGCTCTGCGCTCCATTGCATTCACGCTAGAGCTATTGCAGGAAGACGGCCAATGGCACTGGAATACGAGCAGGAGATTTTGCAGTTGTTACTAAAAGCGTATTTCAATCAGTCATGAAAACACGCTCCAAACTTGTCGGTGCTTTGGTGCTGGCGTCGTCACTGACGCTACTGACCGTCTATGTGATCCATTCGCAATCCAGAGGTCGAATGGCGACTCCTCAAACGGAGGAGAAATTCATGCTTCCAAGCTCCAAGGCTGTGACCCGGCCCATCTTTTCGATTCGAAAGGTGGAATCAGGGCCTGACACGAAAGAAGGGGCGGCCGATCCTTTCGCCATTTCAGCACCAAAGCCATGAGGTTCGCCCTACTTACATTTGCGACTGCCATGCTGGTCAGCCCTGCGTGGTCATTGCCAGCGGAGACAGGAAACATTCAGGAGCACGGCAATTTTGAGAACTGGGTAGAATCAGGTGCGGAAGAAGTCAGTCGCCTGGCGTGTCCAATCCCCCAGTTGCTGTTTTCACTACCTGCCACAGAATTTAGAACAGACTCATTTCATTTCTCCTGGCTGACCGACGCTGAACTCGCACCGTTCCAAGAAGGTCTGAATCCTGACTCACGGCTGATTGACCTCACCAACCAAATGATGGTTTGCTCTCCGGTTTTCTGGGAACTGGTGACAACGGACGGTTTGATCATGGATCTCTCCGCACGCCCGAAAGATCCCATACCGCCATGTCACATCATTCGCAGTATTCGCCTCAGCGATGAGACTCCGTGGGAATCCTTCTGGCTAAAGAGCCTGCCTGTGCCGAGCGCTCTGCGCTCCATGTCATTCACGCGAGAGTTAGTGCTGGAAGACCCCCAGCTTTCCAGGAGTGCAGCCAGGAGGCTCTGCCGTGCTTACCGAATCCGCAGTTCCATCACGCTATGAAAACACGCTCTAAACTCCTCGGCACCTTGGTGCTGGCGGCTTCATCGTTCCACCGCTAATGCCATGAATCTCCCCTCCCTCATCCTCTCCACCGGCCTGAGCCTGCTCTTTCTCGTGGTGCTGTTTCGACCGCTGGAAAAGTTGTTTCCGGCACGTGAGGGGCAGAGGTTTTTCCGTCCGGCGTTCTGGACGGATCTTTGCTTCCTCCTCGGCCAGTATCTTCTCTGGAGCGGGCTGGTATTCTGGGCGCTGAATCACTTTCGCGGCTGGCTGGACGGCATTGTACCGGCTCACTTTCGCGCAGGTGTGGCGGCGCAATCGTGGTGGCTGCAGGCTCTCGAAATGGTCGTGCTGAGCGACTTCCTCATCTACTGGGCGCATCGGCTTCAGCACGCCGTTCCGTTCTTGTGGCGCTTCCATTCCATCCATCACAGCGCGGAGCATCTGGACTGGCTGGCGGCGCATCGGGAGCATCCGCTGGATACGATTTACACGGTGGGCATCATCAATCTGCCTGCGTTCATCCTCGGCTTTCCGCTGGAGACGCTAGCGGGCTTTCTCGCGTTTCGCGGCCTGTGGGCCATCTTCATTCATTCGAACGTGCGGCTGCCCATCGGGCCGCTGGGCATGATCCTCGGTGCTCCGGCGTTGCACCACTGGCACCACGACAAGGCACGCGATGCGGGGAACTACGCCAATATTTCGCCGCTGATGGACATCCTCTTTGGCACTTACCGCTGTCCTGATCACGAACCGGAGGCGTTCGGCATTCACGAGTCCATTTCCAAACACTACTTGGGGCAGCTCTGGCATCCGTTTCGCCGGCGGAAGAGAGAAAAAGCATGATCCCCGCCCGGGGCATGGAGTTTCCTGCCCAGCCTCAACGATCTGTCCCCAAAATGGCAAGATCAGCTCTTCCTTGTCGTACATGCCCCCGATATTGACCTTTCATCTCAACCCCTAGCACACCATGTTCCGCATTCCAGGCGTTCCCGGTAAAGACCTTTGCGACAAAAATCTCGGCTTCTCGCGGCGTGACATCCTGCGTGTGGGCGGTGGTTCGATGATGGGCCTCACGCTCAACAACGTGCTCCGTGGCCAGGCCATGGCGGCGAATTCTCCGAACGCAGGCCGTGCGGGCTGGGGCAAGGCGAAGCATGTGCTCATGATCTACCTTCAGGGCGGTCCATCACACCTCGACCTGTGGGACCCAAAGGCAAACGTGCCGGACAACGTGCGCAGCGCCTTCAAGACGATCCCGACCAAGGTTCCAGGCAAGCACTTCACCGAGATCCTTCCGGGCCTCGCGAAGGTGAACGACAAGTTCACGATGATCAATTCGATGAGCTACACGCCGAATGGTCTCTTCAATCACACGGCGGCGATCTACCAGATCATGACCGGCTACACGACGGACAAGGTCAGCCCCTCCGGCCAGCTCGAGCCGCCAAACGCAAAAGACTTCCCGAACTTCGGCAGCAACATCGTGCGCCTCAAGCCGCTGCAGGAGCCCATGCTCCCCTTCGTGCAGCTGCCGCGCCCCTTGCAAGAGTCGAACGTTGTCGGCAAAGGCGGCGGCGCGGGCTTCCTTGGCAAGGCCTACGAGCCCTACACGCTCTTCCCCGATGGTGATGACCTTGACATGGGCAAGATGGACCGCATCAAGATCGACGACCTCCAGCTTCGTCCCGACCTCTTCAGCGTGCGCCTTGAGCGCCGTGCGAAGCTGCGCGATGCCATCAATGACCAGATGCCGCAGATCGAAGCTGCGGTGAAGGACATGAGTCTGGACAGCTACTACAGCCAGGCCTTGAACCTCATCTCCAGCGGTCGTGCGCGCGATGCCTTCGCGCTTGATCGTGAGCCAGACAAGCTGCGTGACCGCTATGGCCGCAACACCTTCGGTCAGAGCTGCCTGCTCGCCCGTCGTCTGCTCGAAGCTGGTACACGTGTCGTCGAAGTCATCTGGCCCAAGGTTGCGAATTCCGACAACCACTCCTGGGACCACCATGCGGGCCTCACCGAGCGTATGAAGAACAAATCCGGCCCCATGCTGGACCAGGGCCTCAGTGCTTTGTTTGACGATCTGGACGCCAGCGGCCTGCTGGATGAAACCATTGTTGTCGCCCTCGGCGAATTCGGTCGCAGCCCTGAAAAAGGCGTGTCCACCAGCGGCAACAGCAACAGCGCCGACGGCCGCGACCACTGGCCCTACTGCTACACCGCCATCGTCGGCGGTGCCGGCATCAAGCGCGGCTACGTTCACGGCAAATCAGACGCCACGGGCTCCGCCCCCGTCGAAGACGCCGTGCATCCGACCGAGCTCCTTGCCACCATTTACCACGCCGTCGGCATCGATCCCGAGACGATTGTTTACAATCATCTCAACCAGCCGCGTGAACTGGTTAAGGCCAAGCCGGTGACGAAGCTGTTTGCTTGATCGAATCCTTACCAAAGAGGCAGGGCGAAAGCTCTGCCTCTTTTTGTTACTCTGATCTCTGCGGCACTTTAGCCAGCAAGCGTATGTCGTAGCCCTGCTTCGCCATGCGCTCCAGGATGCCGCGATAGGTTGCGTCATCGAGCACCGGCTTGCGGCTGAGCACCCAGGCCAGTTTGCGATTGGGATAGCCGATCACGCTCCACTGGTAGTCGGGATCGAGGTCGATGATGAGATAAGGAACCCGCAGCGGCCAGACGAACTGCACGCGCCACTCAGCGTTGGTGGTCTTGTTGTGAACCCAGGCAACGCCCTTCCACTGCTCCAGCGGCGCGTCGAGGCTGCCGCGACGGAAAAGGAAGATATTGTCCATCCTACCATCTGGACGAAGCGCGTAGCGGTCCAGCGTGCCCACCTTGCCCTTTTCCAAGGAGTAAGGGATGTTCGCAAAGACGAACCAGTCGCCTGCATAGCGCTTCAGATCGACATGGGGAACGGTTCGCAGTGGAGCGGGTTTCATGGAGGAGCAGGAGGCGAGGCTGAGCAAGAAAAGCAGCAGGAAGCCGAGGCTCAAAGATCGATGGCGCATGACTGATGAACGAATCTGAGCGGCACCTGGGTGCGAATTCAAGCGTATCATCCCGGCATGCCTGTCACACCCACGCTCGAATCCCGTCTCGCCTTCCGTGAGCGCCCGGTGCGCGCGCATGTGATGCATCAGCGCTGGGAGAGCCTGCTCTTTCTGCACTGGCGCTGGGAGGCGGCGGAGATTCAGCGCACGCTGCCGCCCGGGTTGTTTGTGGACACGTTTCAAGACGATGCGTGGCTGGCCATTGTGCCATTCTACATGCGCGGCATTCGCCCGCGCTTCTGCCCGCCGATGCGCGGCATCAGCGACTTCCTTGAACTCAATGTGCGCACCTATGTGCACGATGAGCAGGGCCGGCCCGGCGTGTGGTTTTACTCGCTGGACTGCAATCAGCGGCTCGCAGTCTGGACGGCGCGCACCTTCTTCCACCTGCCCTATCAGAATGCACGAATGAGCGCACAGATGCGAGACGGTTGCGTCGACTACCGCTGTCAGCGAAGTGGTGAACCGGCCACGTCACACTTCCGCTATCGGATCGCCGCAGAATCTCAGGTCGCGGAGCCCGGTTCGCTCGCTTTTTTCCTCGCCGAGCGCTACCTGCTCTTCTCTCAGACGCCACGCGGCATCCGTTGTGGGCAGGTGAACCACACGCCATACCCGCTTGCGGAAGCAAGTCTGGAGGCATGGGATGTAAACCCGCTGCTGCAGGCCGGATTCACCGACCCACAGCGCCCGCCGGATCACATCATTGGCTCGTCAGGCGTTGATGTGGCAGTGTATCCTCTCCTGCCATGAAGCTTTCGATTCCAACCGCAACGGGTTCATTCAAAAGGATTGCCCGCCTGGCAAGTGCGGTCGTTGCGTTCCCCATAGCAGGTCTTGCTGACCTGCGCATCGCCAGCGAGCCGCCGCCGCCACCCACGCCCCTGGATGCGCGCAACGCATTCGTCGCATTCATTGTTCAATCACTTCTGCTCACCATCGCACTGACCGCACTCGCCTGGCTTCTTTGGTGGGGTGTCCGGATGCGGCGGAAATGATGCGCAAACGATGCGAGTCACCGCATGAACACTGAGATGCCTTCATCCACAAGAGGCTTGGCGGCGCGCAGCTTTTTGTCGGTGGAGGAGAGCTGCTTGTCGCCGCTGAGATACTCCGGAATGTTTTCGGTGGTGGGGCTGAAGCGAATGCTCACCTTTCCATCCAGTTTACCGCCTTCAAAGTTGGCGTAACCACCGTAGTCCCATTCAAATCCGGCGATCTTGAAGGGCTTGCCGTTGATCTTCTCAACCTCTTCCACGGTCATGCCGGACTTGAGACCGTTTTCGAACTTCCAGGCCTTGCCCATGACACGGATGTCGAACACAACCTGCTTCTTCTCGTTGTCCGGGTCCCACACGATTTCCAGCTCACGATCCGTGTCGGCAAACAGTTTCGCGCCATCGATTTCCTCGCCTTCCGCGCCGGGGATCTTTTGCTGCTTGAGGCTGCCCTTGCCGTAGGCACGCTCGATATCCGTGACAGTCATGCCCGGTTTGATCAGGCCCACGCGCTTGCCTAGGACAATCGTGTTATCCTTGGGATCAAACTCATCGGCATGTAGAGAGGCGGTGAACAGCAGCAGGCAGGTGAGGATTCGCGTCATGCGATAATCTCAACGTTTACGGGCATGTAAATCAAGTGCATTTCCCGCTGCTTCCCCCGCTGAGAAATGGCGCAGGCTGGACGTTCACGAAACAAACGGGATTGCCCCTCGCACATCAGACGTGCAGCGAAAGAGATCGTCGGTCCGTGGATGGGTCTGGCCTGCTGCGGGACACCACTTCCTCTTCCTAGGTGACCATGCAGATGGCCGCGCAGCTTTAACTGACGTCTCCCAGCCAGATGAAGGGCAGCACACCGCCGGTCGTGCCGTGGGGCATGCGAAGGATTCGTCTGCACATCTGCTACAAAAAGCGCGAGGGTTTCATCCGACTCTCCAGCCACTCCATGAGCGCACCGACATCCGGGCGGTTTTCCATCAACTGTCTGGCGCATGCCGCAGCCTTTTCACGAATAGAAGCGTCATTCAGGCATCGTCGCAGCAGGGGCAGGGCGCGTTTCACGTCGAATTTCCGAATGTCCAAGCCCACTCCTGCCCCCAGGCGCTCCAGACGCTCCGCATTGTCCGGCTGATCAATGCCCATGAAGACGACGAACTGCGGAACACCTGCTTTAAAGCCCTGAGCCAGGCTGCCGATCCCGCCATGGTGCACAAAGACACAGGACTGCTCCAGCCAGTTGCTGAACGGTACGTATTTCACTGCTAGGACGGTGTCGGGCAAAGGGTCCGGAACCTGCCCGAGATCACGAGTCACGAAAACACCCCGGCAGCCCAGGCGCATACAGAGCTCAAGCGCGGTTTCAAAGTATTTGCGGGCATGCAGGTTGCCTGTTCCGGGCGTGAAGACCACCGGCTTTTCCCCCGATGCCAGAAAGGTGACGAGCTCCGGCGACATGGCTTTTTCCTCTGCAAGATCTTCCAGCGGGAAGTCCCACTGGAGGGTGTTCACTGGCCAGTCGGGCTGAGCTTTCCCGTACCATTCAGGGAACAGGGCCAGAGTGCCGTCTGGGGAAAGCCACCAGTCACGCTGCAGATTGCGGGGTGGCTGCACGCCGTGGGCTTGGCAGTTTCTGCGCACGTGGGGCATGGCAAAGCGGTCATACGGCATGACCGAGGAAAGTATGATCTTGCGCACAAACAGCGGCAGCCTTCGAAGCAGGGACGCACAAAGCACCCCCCCGCAAATCTCATGAGCGCTGATAAACGCGAAAGGATAGATCAACAATGAAATCAGTGGCAGCCCGTGCTTTTCCCGCAAAAGCCGCGCAGCGAAGTTGATGGGCGGGGCCACCAATAGAGCAGGCCCGCCATCATGTTGCACGGAGGCGTCGCAGGCCTTGAGGCAGTCTGCCATGCATTCGCCCGCGTAGGCAAAACCAGCCTGCAAACCCTTGTGCGGCTGCCACAACACGGGGTTGCGCAGAAGTTTCTCAAATCCCTCGCCCGCCATGGCCACGTAATGGATTCCTGCTCTTTCCGCTGCAGGCTGAAAGGACTCCGTCCAGATCATCGTGACGCGGTGCCCGCGCTGGACCAACTGCCGGCCCAGCCAGATGTAGGGCAGCACATCACCGGCGGTGCCATGGGGAAGAAGAATGATTTTGCTCATGAATTCTTTTCGAGTTTTCTTCCTGAAGCAATTCGTTGCTCAAGCCAGTCCAGCATGGGTCCCGTGTCTCTGTCAGCTCCCATCTGGGCGGACATCTGCCGCGCCTTCTGCCGCATGTTTGGATCCGACAGGCAGCGCTGCAGCAGAGGCAATGCCCGGGCCTGTGAAAAGCAGGCCACCGGAATGGTCAGGCCAACGCCGAGGCGTTGCACATGTTCCGCGTTGTCGTGCTGATCCAGCGCCATATCCACCACAAGCTGGGGCACGCCTGCCGCGAGGCTTTGGGCAACGGTGCCAATGCCACCGTGATGAACAAACACCGATGCATACGGCAGCACCGCGCTGAACGGGGCATACGTGGCAACGAAAATGGAGGGCGGAAGACCCGCAGGCACCTGCTCCCTTTGAGACGTCAGAAACACCGCGCGACAGCCAAGTTTTTCAGTCAGTGCAAAGGCGGTTTCGAAGAACTGCATGGCATGCCGGTGTCCCGTTCCCGGCGTGAAGATCACCGGTGCTTCACCTGCCTCCAGAAATGCATTCAGTGCTGGCTCCAGCGGGTGCTCCGCCGCCATGTCCTCCATGGGGAAATCCCATTGCAGCAGATTTTGCGGCCAGTCGGGCTGCGGCTGCGCAAACCAGGCAGGAAACAAAGCCAGAACCCCATCTGAGGAGTGCCACCATTGTTTCCACAGGCTCAAAGGCTTTGTGACACCGTTTTTGGCACAGCTCCGCCAAACGGAAAACAGTGCAAAAAAATCGAGCGGGTTTGGGAAAGCAAGAATCGCCTTTCGCGCCCACAAAGGCAGTTTACGCACCCAGCGCACCAAGGGGATCACCAGAGGCACCTCATAGGCGCTCACAAACATCATGGGATAAAGATGGACTGTCACCAAGGGAACACCCCGCTTCTCCCGCATCAGCCTTGCGCCAAAGCAGATCATCGGTGCCAGCATGAGGTCTGGCATGCCTTCCCTGGCAATGAGTCCTTCAACAGCATCCACATAATCGCCCGTGGCACGGCCGGCGTGCACGTAAGCCACCCTGGACCCATGGCCAGTCCGCCACAGCAGCGGATCGCCAAGCATCTGCTCAACGGCGTCATTGCCTACGGCTACAAAATTCAGGCCGGCACTGAGGGCATGCTTTTCATGGATGCGCGCCGTGATCACGGTCACACGGTGCCCGTTTCGCATGAGCTGCCTGCCCAGCCAGATGAATGGAAGGATGCTGCCCGTGGTACCAAATGGCAGCAGTAGTACATGGCTCATGAGACGTGGTGGCGGGGCTGGATGCGTGACTCGATCCACTTCAGCAGCAGTTCAAGAGAAGGCGCCTGACGCAGTGTGTCCGCACATCCTAGCGCAGCCTGACGAATCGCAACTTCATGCAGCAATTGTTTCAGTTCATGCGCCACGCGCTCGGGTGTGAACTGCCGCACGCTGAGTCCGATGCCAGCACCCAGGCGTTCCAGCCGGTCCGCGTTGTCGGGCTGGTCATGAGCCATCGCCATGATGAGCTGCGGCACACCGGCGGCAAAACCCTGGGACATCGTGCCGATGCCGCCGTGATGCACAAACACCGCTGCATGCTTCAGCAGGGTGCTGAAAGGCGCGTACTCGACTGTGAGAATACTGGATGGCAAATTCGGCGGCACCTGCTTCGGCTCGCGTGTGACAAAAACCGCGCGGCAGCCGATGCGTTTGACGGCTTCCGCAGCAACGGCAAAAAAGCGGGATGCCTGCACATTCGCACTGCCCGGAGTGAAGATGACCGGGGGCTCTCCGTGTGCGAGAAACGCATGTAACTCCGGCTGCAAGGCCTGCTCCTTGGCAAGGTCTTCCAGAGGGAAAGTCCACTGCAGCAGATTGGCCGGCCAGTCTGGCTGCGGCGCTGCGAACCATGCGGGAAAGAGTGCGAGCACGCCGTCCGGTGAATCCCACCACTCACGCCACAGACTGCGCGGGGGTTTGACGCCATTCGCTTCACAGATGCGGCGCACCTTGGGCAGCGCAAAGAGATCGACAGGATTCGGCAGTGAGAAGATCACCTTTTTGAACCACACCGGCAGCTTGTTGAAATGGCGTATGACAGGATGAAGCAGCGGCGTCTCGTACGCACTCACAAACACTGCGGGCTGCAGATGCACGGTGATCAACGGGATGCCATGTTTTTCACGGGCAAGTCGTCCGGCGAATGCGGTGACGGGGGCCAACATCAGATCGACCTTTCCGCAGCTCTCGATGGCAGCAAGATAGGGCTCGACGGATTTGGCGGCAAACTCAAACACCACCTTCGTGCCGATGCCGGACTTCCAGATGCGGGGATCTCGGATCATCGCCTCAAACTCGTCCCTTTCCCCCAGCGAAATGAATTCAATGCCGGCTTTGCGAGCCTGCTCTTCAAACAGGCATGCCGTGATCATTCTCACGCGATGCCCGCGCGCCATGAGCTGCCTTCCCAGCCAGATGAAGGGAAACACATCGCCGGCACTGCCGAAGGGAAGCAGGAGGATCTCAGCCATGCGTCCAGCGTTTGAGCAATGCAGGGAGGGCCTGTGGACGCGACATCGTGACATAAATGCCGCCGACCACCGCACTGGCTCCGCAGAACCAAAAGATGTCTCCCGGTGTCCAGCCCAGGCGGGTGTTCAGCTCCTTTTGCAGCAAGGCGGCGGCACTGATGCCCACCCATGAAAGCCACGAGGCCGCCCCCTGCACCGAGCCTTTGCGATCCGCCGGCGGCCGATGCTGCAGCACCGCCGCCAGCGGCACGATGAACAGGCCACCGCCGATGCCCAGCAGGGTGAGGCAGACGGTGAACGCCGATCTGGAGATGTCCGCCAACCCGAGCGCGCAGCCCATGGTTGCCATGAGAAATGCCCCGAGCGGGATGAGGCCATACTCCACATGATCCCCGCTCAATTTACCCGCCAGCAAACTGCCCGTCGCCATGCCGACGGCAAGCGCGACCTGCAGTGCGCTGTTTTCCATCGGCTTGATGTGCAGCACCTGCTCCGCATAGAGCACCAGATTCATCTGGATGAGCACGGCGATGAAAAAGAAGCCTGTGTTGCCGAGATTCGCCCGCCACAGGTCACGATCCGTACGCATCCATTTAAATTCGCGCCACAGGTCACCGAGGAAGTTGAGGCGCAGCGGCTTGTCTGGGCTAGCGGCAGGCACGCGCGTGATGCCCAAGCTCATGACCCAGCCGATCATGGCCAGCGCCAGCAGAATGCCGCCCGACCACGCCGGTTTGCCTGCAAAGCTCTCCGCCAGCCACGCGGCGGCCAGCGTGCCGAAGATCGCCGCCAGGAAGGTGAGCATCTCGATCACGCCATTGGCCCAGGAGAGCTTGGCAGGAGGCACCACTTCTGGCAGCGAGCCATACTTGGATGCCGCGAAGAACGCGCTGTGCACGCCCATAAGGCAGATGCTCACGAGTTGCAGCCCCATCCTGCCGGAGGCCAGCGCATAGGTGGCAAAGATCATGATGCCGATCTCCATTGTCTTCACGCCGATCATCACATGCCGTTTGCTGAAGCGATCTGCCATCCAGCCGCCAAACATGGAGAGCAGCAGAAATGGAATGGCAAAATACATCCCCGAATCTGACACCAGCGCGTCGAGCTGCTCCTTGGGCAGCTTCTGCGCGATCACCAGATAGATGACCAGCCACTTGAGCACGTTGTCAGAGAACGCCCCCTGAAACTGCGTGCCCATCAGACTCCAGAAGCCGCGCTGCCAGTTGGATTCAGAAGTTGGAGGGGAAGAAACGTTCATGCGCGTTTGGCGGCGGCTTGTTCGGGCGTGGGGCAGATTTTCTTCAGCACAAAATGCGTTGGCACAAAGACCACGAAGATGAGCAGTGCAAGCCATGTGACGAGATAAAGTTCCGGGCTTGTCCACGTCTGAGGGTGCGCATCATCCATGCCGAAAACGTAGTTCACATTGCGCGGCAGATTGGGGTCCAATAGAAGGGCACCGGCCTTGGGCAGCCAAAAATAGGCCACAAGGCATGAGCTCGAGGCCAAACTAGTCCAGCCTTTGAGCGCACGCTTGTCATAGCCCAGCCTGAAGACGAGAAAAGCCAGCAGAAATGGCAGCCAGCCATGGAAGAGCGACAAGCCACGCAGGAACAGCGGCTTGGTGCCATCAAACATGTATGCCGTCATGCCCGTCATTTTGATGCCGCAAAGCTGCACGCCATAATCCACGCACCACAGCGCCTGCGGCATCAGGATTCCCACCGCTGGCAGCGAGATGAGCAGCGGGCTTTCCAGCCATACGCCAGCCAGCGTGAGCAGCAGGGCGATGTCGCAGAAGTAGAGAAAGTTCGTCGGGCCGTAGTGATACCAGTAAACAGGAATCAAAACCCCCATGAAGGCGGTGTAGGCGAGCTTGAGCCAGAGCGGGATGGCGTGCGCGGAGTGAGTGTTGTTGTTCATGCAAGGGGAGCATCCAACCATCGGCTCAGTCTGACCAATCGACCGTCTATGAGCTTGTATTGAGAAAATGCATGCCCATGGCACCTGGCCTACTGGACGCTCAGGCAGACCATGTCGCCGGCGGCATTGCGCACGTAGATATGTCCGTTCGCCAGCACCGGAGCGCTCCAGCAGCGCCCGGTAAGCACCGGGGTGCGGGAAAGTGGCTCAAATTTGGCAGCGCTGGCCTTGGCGATGATGAGTTCACCCTTGGCCGTCAGGATGATGAGCTTGCCATCGGCCGCCATCAGCGAGCAGAAACCGACGTCTGCCGCGCTCCATTTTTCAGTGCCAGTGGCGAAGTCGATGCACTTCAGGCTGGCGGATTTGTCTGCATCGCCATCGCTGCCATACAGATGGCCGTCAATCAGCACACTGGAGTTGAATTGATTCTTCATCACCCGGCTGCGCCAGATCTCTTTGGGTTCGGCAGAGGCAAGATCAAGCAGGGCGCAGCCTTTGTTGTAGCCGGTGGAAATGAAGAGCTGGGTGCCGCTGAGAATGGGATCGGCCGCATTCACGCCGTAGCTGGTGGACCAGGTGTGCTCCCACAGCAGTCTGCCGTTGCTTGGATCGACACCTTTGTAGGCGCGGCCGGAACTCAGCACTACCTGCGCCTTGCCATTCACTGTGATTGGATACGGCGTGCAGTAGCCCGAGTTGGCCTTGTCGCTGGTCCACACGGTCTTCCCCGTCGCTTTCTCGACCGCTGTGCCAGCTTTTCCCACGTTCACAATGAGAAGCTTGCCGGAGACCAACGGCGAACCTGCGAAACCCCAGTCCGGGATGTCGGCCTCGGTTTCCTTCTGGATGTTTTTCTGCCACACGACCTTGCCTGTGGCGGCATCGAAACAAAACAGATCGCCCCAGCGGCTCAGATGATACGCCTTGCCGTCTTCAATCGTTGGCGTGGCCGAGGTGCCCCCCTCGTAATACTTGTCGCCGAGATCGGCGGCATAGGCGTGCTTCCATACTTCCTTGCCAGTCGTGGCATCGAAGCAGAAGACCGTGTCCTTGCCGTCCGCATGCCCCGTGGTGTACACACGACCAGCCGCCACGGTGAAGGAAGCAAAGCCGATGCCGACCTGCGCGCCCCAGACTTTTTTGACAGCGGTTCCAGCCAGTTTTTCACTCGAGATACCGTCATGATTGGGTCCGCGCCAGATCGGCCAGTCAGCGGCTTGCAGGGTGGCGGCGGCAAGAAGGAAAAGGAGCGTGGATTTCATACCCCCGGAATGGAGCGGGAACGGCCTGAAATGGCAAGCTTGATCTCGATTGCGCCCCACTGTTCCATTCCTGCGCTGCTAGTGCGGTTTGCACTCGCAGACCACCTTTTCATGTGCTTTTTCACCTGCCCATGCCAGCCACCGCCACGATCACCAACATCTCCTGCTACCAATTCGCCGATCTCTCCGGATTGAAGGACATGCGCGCGCAGTTGCTTGAGCATTGCAAAGGCTGGGGTCTGAAGGGCACGATTTTGCTGAGTACGGAAGGCATCAACATGTTCGTGGCCGGGGTGCGGGAGAATGTGGATGCACTCGTTGATGAGCTGCGCGGCATTCCTGGGCTGGCAGGACTGAAGCCAAAATACAGTGAGAGCGCGGAGCAGCCGTTCCGCCGCATGCTGGTGCGCATCAAGCAGGAGATCATCGCCTTCGGTGTCGAGGGCATCGAACCAGCGAAGTACACCTCGCCACGCCTGGAGCCCAAGATCCTGAAGCAGTGGCTGGATGAAGGCCGCCCGGTCATTCTGTATGACACACGCAATGATTACGAAGTGAAGCTGGGCACCTTCAAAGGGGCTGTCGTGGCAGGTGTCGATTCCTTCCGCGAATTCCCTGAGGCGGTGCGCAAGCTGCCAGCGGAGATGAAGAAGGCGGAGATCGTGTCTTTCTGCACCGGCGGCATCCGCTGCGAAAAAGCCGCCCCTTTCATGGAGCGCGAGGGCTTTGAGCATGTGTGGCAGCTTGAGGGCGGCATTTTGAAGTACTTCGAAGAATGCGGCAGCGCGCATTACGACGGCGAGTGTTTTGTGTTCGATCAACGCGTGGGCGTCGATCCCGGCCTGCACGAGACCGCCTCCTCGCAATGCTTCGCCTGTCAGACTCCGCTCACTGCGGAAGAGCAGGCCGATCCTCGCTACGTGGAGCATGTCTCCTGCCCGTATTGCTTCAAAACCTCCGAGGAACAGCAGCGCGAAAACCTGGCGCAGCGCCATGCGGCGATCCGCCGGGCGGTGACGCCACTGCCGGGCAGCGTGCCCTATGATCAAACACGACCGCTGAATGTACCGGAGGCCTGTGATCACGCCACCATTCTGGACTGCCTCTGCCACGTGATGCCGCACATCCCGCGTGAGCAATGGCTCGCGGTCTGTGAAGAAGGACGCATCGTGACGGATGATCAGGTGATCGTGCCGGCACATCAAATCGTGCGTGCCGGAGAGCGCTACCTGCACCTGAAGCCTGCACAGCGTGAACCGGATGTGAATGCGGACATCCGTGTGCTTTTTGAAGACGAAGCCATCATCGTGCTCAACAAACCCGCGCCGTTGCCGGTGCATGTGGGTGGCAGGTTCAATCGCAACACGCTGCAGTTCATTCTCAACACCGTCTGGCATCCGCTCAAGCCGCGCAGCGTCCACCGCTTGGATGCCAACACAACCGGCGTGACCGTACTGTGCAAGACACGCCACTTCGCCAGCTTTGTGCAGCCGCAGTTTGAGCGCGGCGAGGTCGAGAAGCTTTATCTTGCCCGCGTGAAAGGGCACCCGCCGCAGGATGCCTTCACCTGCGATGCTCCCATCAGCGGCGAAGCCGGCAAGCTGGGTGGCCGCTCCGTCGATGCCGAAGGACAAGAGGCCAGGACAGAATTCCGCGTGCTGCGGCGCGATGCGGATGGCACGGCACTCCTTGAGGCCCGCCCGCTCACCGGACGCACGAATCAAATCCGCATCCATCTCTGGCATCTCGGCTTCCCTATCGTCGGCGATGCCGCTTATCTGGCCGATGGCGAGGTCGGGGAGACACAGACCCTGGCCGTTGGTGATTCCCCGCTCTGCCTGCATGCCCTGCGCATCACCTTCACGCATCCTTTGACGAAGGAACGCGTGACGTTTGAGGCAGAGCCGCCAGAGTGGGCGAAATGAACCTCACTCTTGCCGACCCTCTTTATCGCCAGAACCTGAAGGCGCTCTACCGCGACACGTTGCTCAAAGACGTGATGCCCTTCTGGATGAGGCACGGCATGGATCGTGAGTTTGATGGCATCATCACCTCGCTGGATCGCGATGGATCGATCCTGGACACGGACAAGAGCATCTGGTTCCAGGGCCGTGCGGCCTGGACGCTTTCCACATTGTACAACACTGTGGAGAAGCGCAGCGACTGGATCGAGGCGGCGGGCTCCTGCCTGGCGTTTCTGGAGAAGCATGGCTACTCCACGGATGGGAAACTGTTCTTTACCGTCACACGCGAAGGCAAACCGCTGCGCATGCGACGCTATGTATTCAGCGAAGCCTTTGCGGCCATTGCGCATGCCGCCTACGCAAAGGCGACGGGCGATGAAAGCTACGCCGAGCGCGCCAAAAGGGACTTCGCCACCTATTTGAAATACTCCTTCGAGAAAGGTCTGATGCACCCGAAGATCGAGCCGAACACGCGACCCATGATGAGCATCGGGGCCTTGATGATCGGCATCGCCACGGCGCAGGAACTGCGCGCCAACCTCGGTGACGCGAAGATTGCAGGACATAGCTGCTCCGAGTGGGCGGACCGCTTCATTTTGGAGATTCAGCAGTTCTTCTTCAAACCGGCCATCGGGGCATTGATGGAGATCGTTTCACCGGATGGCTCGCTCATCGACCACTTCGACGGCCGCACACTGAATCCAGGCCATGCGCTGGAGTGTGCGTGGTTCATTCTGCATGAAGGCCGCTGGCGTGGGGAGAATAGCTACATCAAACTCGGCCTGGAGATCCTCGACTGCATGTGGAAACGCGGCTGGGACGAAGAGCATGGCGGCATTTTTTATTTCCGCGATGTGAAGGGAAAACCGGTGCAGGAATACTGGCACGACATGAAGTTCTGGTGGCCGCACAACGAGGCCATCATCGCCACGCATCTGGCCTGGCACATCACCGGGGATGCCAAATACGCCACATGGCACCAGCAGGTGCATGACTGGAGTTTTGCGCACTTTCCTGATGCGGCCCACGGCGAGTGGTTTGGCTACCTCCATCGTGATGGCAGCCCCTCCTCCCTGCTGAAGGGAAACATGTGGAAGGGCCCCTTCCATCTGCCACGCATGCTGTGGTACTGTGGACAACTGCTCGAAGAACAGGGCATCCCATCAGATTCCTTGTAACAATACCCTGAGAGCGGGGTTGAGCAGCTTAGCAGCGCCCGCTAGCTTGTACACCACCATGGCCATTACCATCGACGACATCCTCCAAGCCGCCGAAGAGCATCAGGCGAGCGATATTTTCCTGCAGGAAGGCGAGGTGCCGCGAATGAAAATCGCCGAACAGCTCATGATTTTTGGCGACGATCCGCTGCTGCTGCCTCAGATGGCCGGGCTCTGGCAGGCATGCGGTGGAGACACTCTCACTGACACGGATCGTGACTCCGGCCTGATCTCCCGGACTCACACGCGCTTCCGTGTCAATTTGCACAAAGTGCTGGGCCGCATGGCCGCCGTGCTGCGCCGCATCCGCACGGATATTCCTGCCCTGAATACTCTGGGCGCGCCGGACTGGCTGCTGCAGCGCTGGGCACAAAAGCAGAATGGGATGATCCTTGTGACCGGCGCAACAGGGCAGGGAAAATCAACCACGCTGGCAGCACTGCTGCAGTGGATGAATGAAAACATCGCCCGCCACGTGGTGACGATCGAGGATCCAGTGGAGTATATCTTTGCCAACAACCGCTGCCTCTTCACCCAGCGTGAGGTGGGCCGCGACACACCCACCTTCGCGCGCGGCCTGCGCAGTGCCATGCGTCAGGCGCCGGATGTGATATTTGTGGGAGAAATTCGCGATCAGGAAACAGCCCTCACGGCGCTGCAGGCCTGCGAGACGGGCCATCTTGTGCTCGCCTCGCTGCATTCTGCCAACGTCTCCGAAACGATGGAGCGTTTTGTGAACCTCTTCCCGCCGGAGCAGCTCGGCATGGGGCTGCACATGCTGGCACACCAGCTGGTCGGAGTTCTATGCCAGAAACTCGTCCAGAATGTCCATGGCAAGCTCTTCATGCTGACCGAGCACATGGAAAACGGCGGGGCAGCGCGTGACTGGATCGCGAAGCGCAGCATGGCCAACATCACGGACTACATGAGCCGTGGCAGCGATCCCAACACGCGCACCTTTCTGCAATCCACCGTTGCAGCTTATCAGGCAGGCATCATTTCCGAAGACGAAGCCGTCGCCGCCACCGGCAACGAGGCTGAGTTCCGCCGCGCCGCCCGAGGCATTTCCTGATTTTCTCCTCATTTCTCATGCGCTCTCACGACCTCATTGAATACCTTGCCATGGTCACGGATCAGGGCGGCTCGGACCTGCACCTCAGCGTGGGTGCCGCACCCATGGCACGCCTCTTCGGTCAGTTGCAGCCGCTGACGGATGAGATCCTCGACATCGGCGATGTGCGCGATCTGGTTTTTGGTGTCCTGAAGGAAACCCAGCGCGCCAAGCTGGAGCAGGAATGGGAGCTGGATTTCGCCATTCAGGTGGAGAACCTGGGGCGCTTCCGCGGCAATGCCTGCTATGTGGTCGGCCGCGTCGAAGCCTCCTTCCGTTTTATTCCTGAGGTGATCCCGGAACTGCGTGATCTGGGGCACGGCCCGACGGTGGAAAGCCTTTGCAGCCTGCGCGACGGCCTGATCCTCGTCACCGGCACGAGCAACGCCGGTAAAACCACCACGCTGAGCTCGATGACGCAGCAAATCTCACGGGATCGGCAGGCCAACATCGTCAGCATTGAGGATCCCATCGAGTATGTGTTCAAACATTCGCGCAGCCTCATCCGGCAGCGCCAGGTGGGCAGCGACACACACTCCTTTGCACAGGCCCTGCGCAGTGCGCTGCGCCAGGATGCGAATGTCATCATCATCAGCGAGCTGCGCGACCTTGAGACCATCAGCACCGCCCTGACCGCCGCCGAGACCGGCCACCTCGTCATCAGCACCCTGCACACCCAAGACGCTCCTTCGACGGTCATGCGCGTGATGGATGCCTTCCCTGAAGACCAGCAGGACTTCGTGGCCTCGCAGCTGGCCAACTGCCTGCAAGGCGTGATCTGTCAGAACCTGATGCCACGGCAGGATCAGGAGGGCCGGGTGATGGCTTCTGAAATCATGGTCAACAATCCGGGCATCGCCTCCTGCATCCGCTCCCGCCGGCTCCAGCAGCTTCCCAGCCTGATTCAAATCGGCGCCAACGACGGCATGCACACCATTGATGACAGCGTGACCCATCTGGCCATCCACGGCTTCATTTCCCTCGACGATGCCCTGCTGCGCGCACGCGACAAAGATTTCGTGATCGCCGGCTATGAGCGCAAGATGCGTGAGCGTGAGGCGCGGCAGCGCTGAAGCACAAAAAAGCGGAACCAGTTTCCCGGTTCCGCCTTTCAAACGCTGATCGTGCCAGCGCCGTGGTGATTACTTGTTCTTGGCGTCGAACTTCGCTTTGCACTTCTCGCAGCAGAAAGCGACGGTTTTGCCGTCCTTGCCGGTGCTGGTGATGCTGGAGTCAGCAGGCTTGCCGCTGATGGGGCATTTGTCAGCGGCCATGGCGACCGAAGTGAAGGAGAGGGCGCAGATCGTGAGCAGTGTTTTCATCGAGGTAGGTTGGTATGGGTGTGGCCGATGAAATGACCGGCCGGTGCTCGAAACGTATGAAACCGGGCGTTTCTTGTCGATCTTTGAGCTTTCCTTGCCCGATCCGCCAGAAAACCACCGGCGGTCTCCTACTCCCTACCACCATGTCTTTCCTCTCCCGTGAAGCCACCGTCGCCAGCCCCGGCTTCAGCCGCTGGCTCGTCCCACCTGCCGCCATCGCTGTTCACATGTGCATCGGGCAGGTGTATGGATTCAGCGTTTTCAAGAAGCCGCTCGCCAGGGCACTGGGCATCACAGCAACCGGTGCCGGTGATTGGAGCGAAGCCGATGTCGGCGTGGCGTATTCGATCGCGCTTGCCCTGCTCGGACTGTCGGCAGCGTTCTTTGGCAAGTGGGTGGAGCGCAGCGGCCCGCGTAAAACCATGCTTGCCAGCATGCTTTGCTTTTGCAGCGGTCTGGTGCTCGCCGCATTCGCCGTGCGCTGGCATCAACTCTGGCTGCTGTATGCGGGATATGGCCTTATCGGCGGCATTGGGCTGGGGCTCGGCTACATTGCACCGGTTTCCACCTTGATGAAATGGTTCCCTGACCGCCCCGGCATGGCCACCGGCATGGCGATCATGGGTTTCGGCGGCGGTGCCCTCATCGGCGGCCCGCTGGCGGAGGAACTGATGAAGCGCTTTGCCACGGCCAGTTCAGTGGGGGCCGGTGAGGCACTGCTGGTGATGGCGGGTCTTTATGCCATCTCGATGCTGTTTGGGGCATTGATCGTGCGCGTGCCGCCTGAAGGCTGGCAACCCGCTGGCTGGGTGCCCAAGGAGCATGTTTCAAAACTGGTCACGACGGCGAACGTCGCCGTGGACACCGCCTGGAAGACACCTCAGTTTTGGATGCTCTGGGTGGTGCTCTGCATGAATGTGAGCGCCGGCATCGGCATCCTCGGACAAGCCTCTCCGATGATTCAGGACATGTTCAAGGTCACGCCGGCCGCAGCGGCCGGATACGTCGGCCTGCTTTCGCTCTGCAATCTCGGCGGGCGTTTTTTTTGGTCTTCGATGTCCGACTTCATCGGGCGCAAGGGCATCTACTGCATCTACTTCATTCTCGGTGCCGTCTTGTATGCCAGCGTGCCGTGGATCCAGGGCCAGGGCAGCGTGACACTCTTCGTCGTGGCCACCGGGCTGATTCTCACGATGTATGGCGGCGGCTTTGCCACGATCCCGGCCTACCTGCGCGATCTCTTTGGCAGCTACCAAGTCGGAGCGATCCATGGACGCCTCATCACCGCCTGGTCGGCGGCAGCAATCCTTGGCCCTCAGCTCATGGACCGTCTTTCCGAGGCGAACAAAAAAGTCATGCCGCCGGAACAGGCCTACAACTCGATCTTTCACCTCATGGTCGGCCTGCTTGTCGTCGGTTTGATCTCCAACCTGCTCGTCCGCCCCGTCGATTCCAAATACCACCTCGCTGAAACAGCCCGCCCCTGAATCCCCCATGAAAGCCCTCACCCTTCTCCTCGTCTGGACTTGGATCACCGTGCCGCTCGGCTGGGGCGTGTATCAGTCCGTGCTGAAATCGCTGCCTTTGTTTGGCATCACGGCAGTTGCGAAGTAGCGCGGGCATCGCTTTGTTGCGCCCCACATGCTTTCGAACGTCACCTTCTTCCTGGCCCGCCGCTATCTGCGCGCGAAGCGTTCGTTTGTCTCGGTCATCACCGTGATCTCGATCCTCGGTGTCGCGGTGGGCGTGCTGATGATGATCGTGGTCAGTTCGGTCATGAAAGGTTTTGAGGGCGAATTCCGAAAAGTCCTAATCGGATCGGAGCCGCACATCCTGCTGCATCCGCAGGACACAAAGCCTGCCGATCCCCAATCTGCGGCCGACGTGCTCGCCAAAGTGCGCCAGCAACCGGATGTGCTGGCCGCCAGCAGCTATGTAGGCGGCACGATGTTTGCGGAGCACGATGGCCAGCAGTCCGGCATGGACGTGCTGGGCCTGCCAGAGGCTGGCGCGAAGTTTTACATGGCCAAAGTGGCGAAGCACAAGCTCGAAGGCTCGCTGGATCTCACTCCGGGTGGTGTGGTCTGCGCCGATTACGTGGCGGGCGGGCTCAATGCCCACCCCGGTGACACCATCAGCGTCTATGCCTCCGGCAATGTCACCAGCGCGGTGAAACGTTTCCGCATCGCCTCAGACGAGCAGGACGAAGCCAAGCGCCATGCCGCCTATGAGGAGATCAAGCTGAACCCCAGGGAGATCAAGCTGCTGGGCACCACGCGTGTGGAATCCGCCGGCACCTACGGCTATGTCACCCTGGAAACCGCCCAGCAGATCTTCGGCTTTGGCGAAAAGGTCAGCGGCGTGCTCATCGAACTGAAGCAGCCGGGCGAGGTCAAGGAGGTGATCAAACGCTTCGCCGCCGCGGGAGTCATCCCCGCCACCTGGAGCGCCTCACTGTGGACCGATGCCGGCGATGCACGTCTGGCCGCCATGAGCAACGAGCGTGTGATGATGTGGATCGTCCTCCTGATCATCGCAGTCGTCGCGGCATTCTCGGTCATGAACACGACCATCACCGTCACGACCCAGAAGCGGCGCGAGATCGGCGTGCTGACAGCGCTAGGCTCCCCGCAGAGTCAGATCATTGGCATCTTCGTCTCACAGGCAGCCTTCGTGGGAATTCTCGGAACGCTGGCGGGGCTCGTGCTCAGCGGACTCGTGCTGCAGTACCGGGATGACATCCGCATGGGCATCGCGGTCCTGAGCGGTGGCAGCGCCAATGCCGACTCCGGCATGTTCCTGGCCACCATCCCGGCCCAGATCGAGCCCTGGTTCATCGTCGTCACCTGCGTGGGCTCGATCCTGTTCTGCCTGCTGGCCGCCCTGCCACCCGCCTGGCTGGCCTCCCGCGTGGACCCTGCGGTGGCGCTGCGTGACTGATCTAGAGCAGTCCTCCACCCTAACAACTTCCAAGCCCCCATGACCAGCGCCCCCCTCTTCCTCGCCCTGCGCTACCTGCGGCCCACGCGCTCGTTCATCTCGGTCATCACCGTGATCTCGATGCTCGGCGTCATGCTCGGCGTCGGCGTGCTGGTCTTTGTGATGTCCGTGTTCAGTGGCTGGCAGCGCGAGTACCGGCAGATGCTCATCGGCTTTGAGCCGCATGCCATAGTGGAACCTTTGGGTGCGCTGGAGGGTGAAGCCGAAGGTTCGAAACCCGTTGATTGGCGTGAACTGCAGAAAACCCTCGTTCAGCGCCCTGAGGTTGTTTCCGCCGTGCCGGTGGCAGAGAGAACTCGGGATGGTCATCTGGGCATCCTCGTGGTCGAAAACGAAGGGAGCCTTCAAGGGGTCAGCGTCATCGGCATGGCCGATGAGAAAGACAACGGACTCCTGCAAAAACTCAAGAAGCACATCAAGGAAGGAACGTTCGACCTTCAGAACGACACGATTATTCTCAGCGATAGATTCGCGAAGTCACTCGGAGCAAAAGTTGGAGACACTCTAGTCGTACATGCCGCAGAAAGCGTGAACCAGTTCATTCAAAAGTATCGTGAGATCCCCGAAGATGAAGACAAGAAAAAGCGGGCCGCAGCTCTCGACAATGTCACCATCCTGTCAAAGGACCTCAAGCTCGTTGCCACGCTGCGCGAAGACACCGCTGGAAAACGCGGCTACGTGCCGCTCCATGTCGCGCAGGAATTTTTCAACCTCGACAGCGGCATCAGCGGCATCGAGCTGGAGCTGAAGGACCCGGACAATGCCGATCGTGTCATGACCAAGATCTACCAGTCCGGAGCGCTGCCAGAAAGCTGGGCCTACCGCACTTGGGAGCAGGAGCACGGCATGATGCTGGAATCCGTGAAAAACCAGGAGACGATGATGTGGTTTTTGCTGCTGTTCATCATGCTCGTGGCCGCCATTTGCGTGATGAACACCACCATCACCGTCACCGTGAAAAAGCGCCGCGAGATCGGCATCCTCACTGCGCTTGGCACGCGCGCCTGGCAGATTATTGCCATCTTTGTTTCGCAGGCGGGCATCGTGGCACTCGTCGGTGCGATGGCCGGGCTCGCGGGAGGATTCTTCTTCCTCAGCATTCGTAACTGGCTGCGCGATCAGATTTCCAACATCACCGGGCGCGACATCTTTCCGCAGGACATTTATTTCCTCTCCAGCATCCCCGCCCACATTGATCCAGAGAAGATTCTTGCCATCTGTGCCACCGCCATCGCCCTCTGCCTGATGGCTGCGCTGGTGCCTTCATGGTTTGCTGCACGCGTGGATCCTGCCGTGGCGCTGCGAGACGGGGGCTAGTGGGTGGCTCACCCCACGCGCCTGCGCCATTGCTCCAGCCGTTTTGCAAGCGTCTCCGCCGTGACAGATTCGGCGATGCCATCGATCAAAGTTTTCTTTTGATCGAAGATCGTCTCCCCCCGCACGCGGTAGTAGAACTGGCTGCCGGACTGAACGTTGGTATCGTGGACGAAGCCGGTGAAGTGGCGTGGCTCAAAGCTCTCGCGCCAGGAATAGAACGGCCCGATGCGGTTCAGGATGCGCAGCTCGCCCACGGTCAATTCAACACGGCGATTGTGCAGCAGCGTCCACAGTCCCGATCCCAAAATAAGCGGTGAGGTGATCCCCCAGATGAGCCGAAAGATCAGCGGAGCCCCCTGATACGTCATGAACACAAATGCAGCGAACCACACGCTGCCAAACAACAGCAGGAACCAGCTCGCGGAGCGGTTCCGGGCCGCCGGGCAGTCGAGCAGGGTGGGAATGCCGTTCGAATCAAATTCCGCCCGCACGCCACGCGCCTGCAATCGGGACACGAGATCCTCCGTGCTCAAAGCGACCACCTCCGCAGGCGCATGGATGACAGCATCTTCATCCCCGGCCTCCTCATTGCCCGTGAACATGGGCAGGGGCAGGACAGCCGGCTTGCCCCCCTGCGGGGAACTGATTTCGAGCGTCCACACATGCTGCTCGCCCTCCGTGTTGATGATCGAGGCTTCATCCGGCGCCGAAGCCGGGAGTCCGCGTGGAATGCCCATGCGCAGCGGGATTGCCACGCCGCCGCTGTCCCGGCGTGCCTCGGCGGCAGAAAGCGTCTCGGTGTGTTCCCAGATGGTTTCCTTGGCGGTCATCCGCGAATCACCGCTTCGACGGGTGATCTGCCGCTGACAGAGCACCCGTACGGAAATCGTGGTCATGGGCGAAAGCATGCGGTTGAAGCGCAGATCTCCCTCCAAAACTGATCCTGTCGTGGCCGGAAACCGCCGCAGCTGCAACGACGGTCGTCCGAAGGCGAGGCGCGACTTGATCCTCTTCCAAGCCAGGCGGAGTGGAATCCATGCCAGCAGCGCGGGCAGCAGCGCCAGCACGGCCATGGCGGATTTCCCCAGTTCTCCTCCGAGAATGACGGCAAGCGCCAGCGGCAGCTGCACCACAAGAATCCAGCCCGCGATTCCAAGGATGAAGAGAAGTCCGTCCTTCGTGGTGTGAACCGTGTCACCCACCCATTCCGGCCGCCATTTCCATGGTTCATCCGGATGGAGCGCGGCCAGCTTTTGTTTCTGGCGTTCCTTGCGTGACTGCAGCCAGCCGCCGATGGAAACCACAAAACCCGCCAGCGGAAAAAGCGTGGGGAAGAGCGTCATCACCAGCAGCAGCCCCCAGCGGAGATCGCGAAACAGCACTGCCTGCTCTGGTTTGGACGGATTGACAAAACAGCGGAACTTCCCTTCCCTGTCCTTCGATGACTGGAGCTTTTGGAACGTCTGCTCCTGGAAATCGCCGAAGTTATCTGACCCGCTGGAAAAACTCACTTCGCTGCCATGGTACCAGTGCCGGTCAAACTCATAGCGGTAAGAGGCCTCCACACTGTAGGTTGCCCCGCCTTCGTCGCTTTCGGACGACTTGAGTTCGGCGGCTTCGATCCAGCAGGGCACCTCCTCCCAGCCGCGTGCGGACCACCACGAACTGATCGCCGGAAAGTAGGTGAAAGCGCCGATGGCCAGACCCGCCAGGATGAAGGGCAGGCCAAACAAGACTGCACAACCACCACTCATCTGTTTTGTGGAACGGGCGGAGGAACGAGTGGCGTGCAACATCTTCACACCATGGCACAAACCGACTGACTTCCGCAACATCCGCGTATGATGCGGACCATGCCTCCCGCCTTTCATCCCTACGGCCCATCCCACAAGGCGGCACTCGCCATCACGCTGGGGGTGTTCATCGTCATGCTGCTGCTTTCCCGGACCCGCTGGGCCGAGCTCTCGCAGCGGGTGCTGGGCTCCATTTTGCTGGCCTTGTATCCCGTCGGTCTGGGGGTGCATGCCCTATACGGCTCGCTCAGTGTATACACCGCGCTGCCATTGCAGTACTGCGACATCGCCACCCTCGCAGCCGGCATCGCGCTCTGGACGCGCCGTCCGTTTTTTTGCGAAGTCGTGTATTTTTTTGGCATCGCCGGAACCCTGCAGGGACTGCTGACACCCGCACTGGTCTATGAGTATCCTGACCCACGTTTCTTTATGTTCTTCATCATGCACGCGGGTGTGCCCATCACGGCGATTTACGTCGTCACCGCCATGAAGGTCCGGCCGCGCCCCGGAGCCGTGCTACGCATCATGGCCTTTTCCGTGGCATGGTATGCCGTGATCGCCGTCGTGAACTACGCCATCGGCGCGAATTACGCCTTCCAGTGCTCAAAGCCGGTTCAGGCCAGCCTGTTTGACCAGCTGGGCCCATGGCCTTGGTACAATCTCAGCACCATCGGCCTCGGCCTCGTGTTTTATTCCCTGCTCTACCTTCCTTTCGCCTTTCGCAAGGCCGCGCCCTGAGCCCCGGGTCCCCTCCGGGGATTTCGCCGCCCGCCCACCTCTCCGAGATGTCGCTTTGCATTTCCGAATTTGCCCCCATAATCGCGGCCCTTGAAAGCCCCTCCAACCCAGACCACGAAAATGAAAAACCCCGCATGGACCACCGACGACAGCGCCGAGCTTTATGGCATCCGCGAATGGGGGCATGAGTATTTTGACATCGCCAAGAGCGGCGAGGTCGTGGTGAAGCTGAAGGACGGCAAAAAAACCAAGGACGTCTCGCTCGCTTCGATCGTCAGAGGTTTGCGCGAGCGCGGCACCCAGCTCCCGCTGCTCATCCGTTTCGGCGATCTGCTGCGTGGACGCATCGACGAATTGAACGAGGGCTTCGCCTCCGCAATCAAGGAAGGCAAATACCAAGGCGTCTATCGCGGCGTTTACCCCATCAAGGTGAACCAGCAGCAGGAAGTTATTGAGGAGATCACCCGCTACGGCCGCAAGTATCACTACGGCCTCGAGGCTGGCAGCAAGCCGGAGCTCATCGCCGCGCTGAGCTACATGCACGATCCGGAAGCCTACATCGTCTGCAACGGCTACAAGGACGAGGAATTCATCGACCTCGCGCTCTACGCGCAGAAGATGGGCCTGCAGGTCATCCTGGTGCTGGAAATGCCGACAGAGCTGGACTTGATCCTGGACCGCTGTGAGAAAATGGGCGTGCGTCCCACCCTCGGCGTGCGCTTTCGCCTCAGCGCCGAAAGCGCCGGCCACTGGAGTGGATCCGGCGGGGATGCCAGCATGTTTGGCCTGAACATTTCGCAGCTCATGCACGTCGTCGACAGCCTGCGTGAAAGAGGCATGCTCGACTGTCTGCGCATGCTGCACTACCACCAGGGCTCACAGATCCCGAACATCCGCGCCATCCGTCAGGCGGTCACTGAAGCGTCGCGTGTTTACGTGGGCCTGGTTCAGGAAGGTGCGCGCATGGGCATCCTCGATCTCGGCGGTGGTCTTGCGATCAGCTACGACGGCCTGAAGGGCGCCAGCGAAGCCAGCAGCAACTACGGCACCAAGGAATACTGCGCCGACATCATCGAGGCGATCACCGAAGTGACTGCCGAGGCCGGCGTGCCGCACCCGGACCTCATCACCGAATCCGGTCGCGCCATCGTGGCCTACTACTCGGTGCTGATCATTAACATCCTCGACATCAACCGCTTTGAACCGCGGAAGAGCCTTGCCGAATTGGAACTGGACAAGGATGCCCCTCCTCTGCTGCGCAATCTTTTCGAACTGCGGATGGATGCGGAAAAGCATGCCGCCAAGACCACCCGCGACCGTCTGCAGGAAATCTACAACGACGCCATCTACTACCGCGACAAGCTGCGCAGCGAGTTCAATTACGGCAAGGTCAACCTGCGCGAGCGTGCCCACGGCGAAGAGCTCTACTGGGACATCCTCACCTGGGTACACAGCATGAAGGAAAGCTGCGACCACGACGGCCGTCAGATGGATCGTCTCGACACGATCACGACCGACTTCTACTACGGCAACTTCAGCGTGTTCCAGAGTCTGCCTGACCTTTGGGCCATCGACCAGATCTTCCCGGTCATGCCAATTCATCGCCTCAAGGAAAAGCCCACGCGCAACGCCGTGCTCTCCGACATCACCTGCGACAGCGACGGCAAGATCGACAAATTTGCCCATTCCCATGGCATCAACTCCACCCTCCCGCTGCACGATCCGCAGATCGAGAAGGGCCATGAGTACATGCTCGGCATCTTCCTCGTCGGCGCGTATCAGGAAACCCTCGGCGACCTTCACAACCTCCTCGGCGACACCAATGTCGTCAGCGTCCGCGTGGAAAACGGCAAGGTGAAATACAGCCGCGAACTCGAAGGCGACAGCGTCGCGGAAGTGCTCACCTACGTCGAGTACGATCCCAAGGACATGCTCACCCGCTTCCGCAATCTGGCCGAAAGCGCCGTCGTCTCCAAGCGCATCACCGCCACCGAGCGCCGGGAGATCATGGAAAGCTTCGAGGCCGGCCTGCGAGGCTACACGTACTTCGAGAGCTGATTCAGCTCACATAAACGTCGCTTTGCGCAAGATCGCCCGCTGCAGCAGTTCCAGATACTGCGCGCAGGGGATCTCGTGCCCGCCAAACATTGCGAGATGTGGGGTGGTCCACTGCGTGTCGTGCAGCAGATAGCCGCGCTCATGCAGGCGCCATTGCAGGTGCGTCAGCGCCACCTTGGAGGCCTGGGGCTCGCGGCTGAACATCGATTCGCCAAAAAAAGCCCCGCCGATGCTCACCCCATAGACGCCGCCACGCAGCTTCCCATCACGCCAGACCTCCGCGCAGTGCGCAAACCCGATGCGATGGAGTTCCTCATACGTGTCCATGATCGCATCTGTGATCCAGGTGCTCTCACGGTCGGCGCAGCCCCGGATGACATCTCCAAAAGCCGTGTTCCAGCGCACTTCGAACGGATGCTGCTTCAGGTAGCGCTCAAACCGGCGCGGCACATGAAAATCCGCCACCGGCAGAATCCCGCGCATCTTGGGCCGGTACCACGAGATGGAGCCATCATCCTCCCCCATCGGGAAGGCTCCCTCGCAGTAGGCGTTTAAGAGGTCCACGGGCTCGATTTGCGACATGGCGCACTCTAAAGCGATCAAACTTCATGATTCAACTCTTGAACGTGAGGCGTGAAAAGCGAACGTAGCAGCCGTGAACCTCGCCAATCAGATCACCATCTTCCGCATCCTGCTGATTCCCGTCTTCATCGGGCTGGTGATCTATTATGGCGACAGCGCGCGTGGCGAGCACCCCGACGAATCCTTGCGCCTCTGGGCCGCCGCAGTCTTCGGCATCGCCTCCATCAGTGACGCGATTGACGGCTGGATCGCCCGCCGGTTCAATCAGCGCACCCGTTTCGGCGCCATCATGGACCCCCTCGCGGACAAATTGCTCATGCTGGCCGCCATCATCCTGCTCAGTTTCACCTCCTGGCGGCAACATTTTCCCCTGTGGTTCCCGATTTTGGTCATCGGCCGCGACCTGCTCTCCATCGGCGGGGCCTTCCTGATCGACCACTTTGCCGGCAAATTCCAAATCCACACCCACTGGACCGGCAAAACAGCCACTTTTGCCCAGATGGCGGCCATTTTGTGGATCCTGCTCGACCTCAAGCCTGAGTGGCTCATCTGGCCCACCCTTTTTGCCGCCGCCTTCACCGCCCTGTCGGGTTTTCTCAATCTGGCCGACGGTGTCAAGCAGTTGCAGGCCGCTGGACATGATTGACTAGGGGGGCTCACCGTGCTCTCTGAACAATGCTCAAAACCGTTGCCATCGTCGGACGCCCAAATGTGGGCAAATCCGCACTCTTCAACCGCCTTGCCGGGAAAACCATCTCCATCGTCCACGACCAGGCCGGTGTGACACGGGACCGCATCACGGCGCAATGTCGCCGGGGTCCGGCATGGTTTGAGATCATGGACACGGGCGGCATCGGCGCCAGCACGGACGACGTTTTGACCGACCAGGTGCAGATCGAAGCTTCGATCGCCCTAGATGTGGCTGACCTCTTGCTCTTCGTGGTCGATGTGGTCGATGGGATCACCACGATTGATCAAAGCCTCGCCCGCGAACTTCGCCGCACCAACAAGCCCGTCATTCTCGTCTGCAACAAGGCCGATTCACCGAAGCGCAAGCTCAACGCCAGCGAGTTCAGCAAATTCGGCTTCCCCGACACCCTTGAAGTCAGCGCCGCCCATGGCCTTGGCATCGACGAACTCGTCGCACTCGTCTCCGAGCGCCTCGATTTGAAGGAGTCCAACGAAACGGAAGATGCCATCGCACATCAAAACACTCGCCCGCTGAAGCTCGCGATCGTTGGCCGGCCAAACGCCGGCAAATCCTCGCTGGTGAACGCCATTCTCGGCCATGACCGCGCCATCGTCAGCGATGTCGCCGGCACCACCCGTGATGCGCTCGACATCAAGGCCACCTGGAACGGCAAGCACTACCAGCTCATCGACACAGCCGGCATCCGCCGCCGTGGTAATCTCGACACCGTCGTCGAGATCTCCAGCGTGGATCGCAGCTTGCAGAGCATCAAGCGCGCGGATCTTTGCCTGCTCGTCATCGACTGCGCCGCCGGAGCCAAAATGCAGGACCGCAAGATCGCCCAGTTCATTCTTGAAGAGCGCAAGCCCTGCATCCTCGTGATGAACAAGTGGGACCTCTTTCATCCCGATGGCAATCAGAAGGACCGTATCGAACATCTGGATGAGCTGATGCGCCGCGAGTTCTTCTTCCTGAACTACGCCCCTCTCGTCGCCATCTCGGCAAAGAACAAGGACCACATCGGCAAGCTCTTCGTGCAGATCGAAAAAGTGCGCAGCGGCTCACAAAACCGAATCGGCACCGGCGCTCTGAACCGCCTGCTGGCCCAGGCCATCGAGAACACCCCCGGCGCATTGGGGCGCAGCACGCACAGCTTCAAGCTGCTCTATGCCACCCAGGTCAACGAGGCCGAAGGCTTTGCCATCCCCGTGCCGCACTTCGTTCTCTTCGCCAATCGCGCCTCCAAACTCACCGACAGCTACATGCGCTATTTGGAGAAAGTCATCCGCGACGAATGGAGCGCCCCCGGTGTCCCATTCAAAATGAGCGTACGCGGCAAGGGGCCAAAGGCTGCCAGGTAAGCTTGTTGGATGCCTGCCTGCCTTTGGATTTTGGCACTCACGCCTTCCAAGGCGGGAGGATGCTGACTAGGCTGCTGCATGGCCACCATCCAGACCACCACCGTCGGCTCCTACCCTGTTCCCGAATGGCTCAGCGCGCTGCCCAGCGAAGCCGCCGTCATTGATGCCACACGAGTGGTGTTCGACACCCAGCGCCAGGCGGGAATTGATCTGCCGACGGATGGAGAGCTGTATCGCTTCGATGTGAATCATCCCGACACCAACGGCATGATCGAATACTTCGTCCACAAGCTCGGCGGCATCGACAGTCGCGTGGGCCGTGCAGACACCGCCGCGTTTCGCGCAAACCATGAGATGGCCTTTCGAAGCAAGCCCGCCGCCGTCGTGAGCGGTCCCATCACCGAAGGCGTGCTCAACCTGGCCGAGGACTGCGCCCGTGCGGGCAAAGTGGCCGGCGGCCCGTTCAAGTTCACGCTCACCAGCCCCTACATGCTGGCCCGCACGCTGCTGGATGCTCATTACAACGACTTCGAGGCGCTGAACATGGCCATTGCCGATGCACTGGCCGCACAGGCTGCTGATTTGCATTGTGACTGCGTGCAGGTGGATGAGGCGAACATTCCCGGCAACCCTGCGGATGCTCCCATCGCAGCCGCAGGCATCAATCGCGTGCTGGATGCGGTGAAAGGCACGAAAGCGGTGCACTTCTGCTTCGGCAACTATGGCGGGCAAACGATTCAAAAGGGCGAGTGGGCCGCGCTCATCACCTTCTTGAACTCCCTGCGGGCTGATCATCTTGTGCTGGAACTCGCCCATCGTCCCGCCGCTGATCTCGACTCACTCAAAGATCTCGATCCCAAAATTGGCGTCGGCCTCGGGGTTGTGGACATCAAAGTAAATCACGTCGAAACGGCTGACGAAATCGCCCGTCGTATCGAAGCTGCGGAGAAAAAACTCGGCTCGGGCCGGGTGAAGTTCATCCATCCCGACTGCGGTTTCTGGATGCTCAAACGCAGCATCGCCGACCGCAAGATCGAAGCGTTGGCGAAAGGACGTGACAGATTCGAAGGGCGGTGATTCACTCACCGCACCCATGAAACGTCTCTTTGTCCTCGCTACGGTGATCGCACTGGCCTCGTGTGCCAGCACGATGAACAGCCACCGGATGAAAGCAGCGCAGCGCAAGATGCTGGAAACACGCAAGCTTCAGCAGGCAGGCCAATGGGACGCCGCACTCGTGATGGCGGAACGCATGCACAGCAGTGTAGCCAAATCGGTTACCAGCGCCCCCAAGCAGAAGTCGTCCGGCGGACCCCCTGTCGATCTGCTGCCACTGCTCGCTGGTTGGGAAAACGGACCGTTTGCCGATCTCAAAACCGCGCTCCAGAAGCAGGATTCCAAACGGTCTGGCGTGGCCTTTGCCTCGCTACGTCAGCAGTGTGTGAACTGCCACACGGTGCTCGGGAAGACCAAGGTGCAGGTGACCGAATTCCCGTAAACCTCACACCAGCCCAAACAGCTTCTTCAGCGTCGCTTCATCCGCCGTGGTGGCAAGCATGAAGGTTTGGCTGCCATCGCTCCAGCTCGCCATGTTCCAGTTCTTGCTGCTCTTGAACTGCGGCTGCAGTTGCGGCGGCTGATCTGGAAGACCGGTGTTGTCCACCACGACAAGGTGGGCTTCTTTGCCAGGCTCAATTTCGAAGCAGATGATGGATGCTTTGCGACCGGTGACTTTGATGCATTTGCAGGCGAGCACGCGCATCGCCCCCACCTTTCCGGGCAGGCGAACCGGCGTCGGCGATTGATCGGTCACGAGCATCTTCTTGATCGCATCGAAGTCGCGCGACATGTGATCGACCTTGGATACTCCGTACTCAACCTTCGTCACCGCAGCGAGGGACTCGGCCTGCCAGGCGGGCATGCTGTTACTCACGGGCCAGAGCATCGTCCAGCCAAGCGCAACGGCTGCTGCCGCAGCGGCCAGCGTGGGCAAAACCCAGCGCATGGGGCGTTTGGCGGGCCGTCTGGCGTTTTGCAGAATGCTCTCACGCAGCCCGGCCGGGATGGATGCAGCGAAGGCCTCGGCGACTTGTTCATCAAACGCGGTGCGTTTTTCCAACCACGCGCCCAGTTCAGGATCGGTCTCGGCCATGGCACGCGCCTCCGGCGACGCATCCTGGGGGCGGAGCGTCGTGGCGTCGAGTTCGAGTCTGGCTTCTTCGCGGTTCACGATGCGGTAAGGGGAATGATGTTGGAGGCGGTGGATTCTTCGATGCGCCGCAGAATAGTTCGCAGGCTGTCTTTGGCGCGGGAGAGGCGTGACATCACAGTGCCGATGGGAACCCCCAGCGTCTCGGCAATGTCTCGGTAGGACAGCTCCTTTAGGTAAAAAAGCACCAGCGGAGCGCGGTAGTTCGGCTCCAGCTGCTCCAGAGCAATTTGCAGCGTGGCACCGTCTACACGGGGGGTTTCGCCATCGTCGTGATTTTGAGCGGCACCGTGCTGATCGGGCTCGAACTCGACCTCTTCGTATTTTTTCTCGCGGCGGGCGATGCTGAGCCATTCACGATAGATCGTGGTGAACAACCAGGTCTTCACTTTGGAGGCATCCCGCAGCGAGTGGCCTTTCTTCGCCCATTGCAGGAAAGTCTGCTGCACCAGATCCTTCGCCGTGGCCTCACGTCGGCACATGCTCATGGCGAAGCGATAGAGGCCCTGATAGTGGGCGTCCACGATCTGCTCGAAGCTGGGCACGGCGTCAGTCACGCGTCGAGGTATCGGGCGGGTTGCAGGCATTTCAATGCCGAATTGAAGGGCGGATTCCATGAGCTCATGGGGCGAATATGCAGATGAGAGGCGTGAGGGAGGCTGTTATTCCCTCGATTTCAGATTCTTTTTTCGTAGCAGCAGTTCATCGACCGAGAACTTGCCGGGGCCAAAGATGAAGACGATCACGGCAGCGAGCAGGAAGAGAAATGGCGGCGCGCTGACGAAGGAGTCGGCGTCTGACCAAATCGTTTTCACGACGTCGAGATGCGCAGTGCCATAGGCGACGAGCATCGTAAAAATCAGTGGCACGCAGGTGACGCGAGAGAAGAGGCCGAGGAGAAGCAGCAAGCCTCCAAAGCATTCCGTGCAGCCTGCCATGTAGGCATTGACCTGTGGAAAGGGAATGCCGAGCTCAGTGAAAAAGGCGGTGGGTGCGCTGATGTCACTCAGCTTGCCTTTGCCTGTCTGAAAAAACTGCCAGCCCCAGTAGAGGCGGATGCCTAGCAGAAAGGGATCGGGCAGATAGCTTGCAGTGCGGTCGAGGAGAGTGTTGGCCAGGGTCCAGGGTTTCATGGTTTCCGGGGAAATTTGATAAACCAGCCAAGCTGGGAAAATTCGGTGAACCAGTCGCGGATTTGCGCAGGCCAGTCGGTTTCCGGGTTCGCATCAGCGAGTGCGAGTTCAATGGCATCCGCCAGCGTGAGACCATCCCGCAGCGCGGCGAGCATAAGGAAGGACTCCCGGGCGAGGCGCTTGAAGTACAGCATGTTGTTGTGACGATGGACGACCAGATGCACACGCTCACGTTTCAATTTCGGTGCCTTGGCAAGGCTGGCACGAGTGGGTGCCTCGGACATGGCCTGGCTGGCGGAACCACGCACGTCGGCGTCGCTTTTCTTCATCGCGGTGATGAAGTGATCAACAGCGTGGTCGATTTCCAGCAGCACGACGCAGGGCTGCAGGCCGAGGTGAAGCGTGGAGGGGTCAGCACCGAGCAAATCGTCCATGTGCAGCGGCTTTTTCCGTGCCTCGTCAAAAGCGAGTGTCTGCGCCCACTCGACGCGAGTGACATCCCGCGCTTTGAGATCGGTGATGAAGGCGGGAAGTGCAGAGCCGAGATTGCGCAAAGTCCACGAGTTGCTGGGGTGCTGCGCCAGATACTCACGGCAGAGTTTGTGAAAGCGACTCTCCCCCACAAAGGCGCGTAGCGCAGGATAGTCGTCGTAGAGGCAGTCGAACAGACGGAACCAATACTGGCGGGCATAGATTTCGAGCCGCTCAAAGCCGCTCATGCGATTATTTGGCGTGATGAAATCGACCTGCGTTTTGGCATTCATGCCATCCTGACGCGAGAGCGGCTGCATGAGTGCGGCAGCCATCGTGCGCTGCAGGTGGCGCAGGTCTGCATTGGTGCGGAGCTGGCTAGGCGTGCGTGTGCTCATGGAGATAGCGGCTGGCTTTGAGAGCTTCGGCGTGAACGTCTTCGAAGCTGGGGATTTTGTCGTCCCATTCGAGCAGCGTGGCGGTGCTGCCGGAAAGTTTGATCGCCTCGGCGTAGAGATCCCACACGGGATCGGGCACGGGATGATCGTGCGTGTCGAGAATGACGTTTTCATACCGCGTGTGACCGGCGATGTGAATCTGACCCACGCGATGATGCGGCACCGCACGGAGGTATTCAAAGGGGTCGAAGCCGTGGTTTTGAGAGGAGACGTAGATGTTGTTTACATCCAGCAGGATGCCGCAGTCGGCCCGCTCGACGACTTCGTTGAGAAACTCCCACTCAGTCATCTCGTTCTGGGTGAATTCGGCGTAGCTGCTCACGTTTTCGACACAGATGGGCACTTCGAGGAAATCGCGCGCCTGCTTGATCTTCTCAGCCGTGTGTTTGGCCACGCTCATCGTGTAAGGCATGGGCAGGAGATCGTGGGAGCAGCGGCCATCCACACTGCCCCAGCAGAGGTGATCGGAGAGCCATGGCGTGTTGGTTCGCTTCACCAGACGCTTGAGTTTTTTGAGGTGGTCGCGGTTCAGTGGATCGGCATTGCCGAAGTACATCGACACCCCATGCTGGACGACACGGTACTGCTCCAAAATGCTGTCCAGTACCTCCAGCGGTCGGCCGCCATCGACCATGAAGTTTTCGGAGATGATCTCAAACCAGTCACAGACCGGCTTCTTCTCCAGGATATGCCGGTAGTGTGGCACACGGAGGCCGAGGCCGATTCCGAGATCGGTGTGACCGTTGTGAAGATTGGCGGGCATTGCTGGGTTTGAAAGTCCAAGGATTGAAAAGAACCGCAGCCACACGCGGGAAAGTGGCGTGTGGCTGCGGAAATCGATTCGGCTTACTTCTTCGGCTTGGTGCTGCAGCCGCCTTTGCCCTTGCAGGAGTTCTTGCCTTTGCAGCCGTTGTCGCCGGACTTGCAGCCGCCCTGCCCTTTGCAGTCGTTGTGCCCTTTGCAGGTGTGCTGGCCTTTGTCAGCCATCTTTTCGATGGAGACGCCGAGGCTGGCGGCCTTCTGGGTGCTGGTGGTCTGGGCGGCGTAGGCGCCGGAAAGGAGACCGGAGAAGGCGGCGGCGGCGATGATGTGCTTGGTGCTCATGGTAGGTGTGGTGTGCGTTAGTTTGTTAGTTAGTTGTGGCTGGCTGCGTGGATTCGAGCCGTCGCAACGTTTGAGCCCCTGCCGCCGCGATTATTCCGGCCGAACTGAACTTTCTTTTAGCAGGGGGCAAAAAGTCCTGCTTTAGTTCAAACCTGCGCCTGGATTTAAACCCTGCGCTTTCTTTCCATGGCATCTCCCAAGCACATTCATTTCATTGGCATCTGCGGCACCGCGATGGGCTCCACCGCAGTCGCGCTGCGCGCCCTCGGTCACACCATCAGCGGCTCCGACAGTTCAGTCTATCCGCCCATGAGCGATGTGCTGCGTGATGCAGGCATCACCGTGACCGAAGGCTATAATCCGGAGAACCTGCCGCTGCAGGCGGATGTGTATGTCGTGGGCAACGCGATCTCACGCGGCAATCCTGAACTCGAAGCCCTGCTGGAGAAAAAGCTGCCCTACGTTTCCATGGCGGAGATGCTGAAACGCGAGGTGATCCAGGGCAAACGCAGCTTTGTGGTGAGCGGCACGCACGGCAAAACAACCACGACCACGATGCTGGCGTGGATCTATGAGCACGCCGGCAAAAACCCCGGCTTCATGATTGGCGGCGTGCCTGAGAACTTCGAATCCGGCGCACGCTTCACGCACTCGGACCTGTTTGTGATCGAAGGGGACGAGTACGACACCGCCTACTTCGACAAGCGCAGCAAGTTTCTGCACTACCTGCCCGAGTGCGCGATCGTGAACAACATCGAGTTCGATCACGCGGACATCTTCCGCGACCTCGACGAAATCCTGCTCTCCTTTCAGCGCTTCCTCAACACAGTGCCGCGCAACGGCCTTGTCCTGATCAACGGTGATGATCCAAACTGCCTTTCCCTGCGTGCTAAGTGCCCTGCCCCGCTCAAAACGGTGGGCTTGGGTCCGGACTGTGACTACCGCATCACGATCACCGGCGTGACTCCGGAGGCCACGCAGTTTGAAATCAATGGCGCTGCGTTCGAAGTGCCGATGGTCGGAGAATTCAACGCGCGAAATGCGGCCATGTGTGTCTGCGCCGCCCGCTTTGCCGGATTGAGTGATGATGAAATCCGCGCCGGTCTGTCCAGTTTCCGCGGCATCCGCCGGCGTCAGCAGGAGCGTGGCACCGCCCACGGCATCACGATCATTGACGACTTCGGTCATCACCCAACCGCCATTCGCGAGACGCTGCGCGGCCTGCGCCAGCGCTATGAAGGCCGCCGCCTCTGGGCGCTGTTTGAGCCTCGCTCCAACACCAGCCGCCGCAACGTGTTGCAGAATGAATTGATCGAGGCATTGGCCGAAGCCGACGGCTCGGTGATCGCCGCAGTCGCCAATCCTGAGAAGGTGGCAGCAGATCAACGTCTCGACACCACCAAGGTGGCTGAGTCCGTCACTGCACGTGGCAAACCCTGCTATTTCGAAGCCGACACCGATGCCATCGTGAACCGGCTAAAGCAGGAAACCCACACGGGCGATGTAATCGTGGTGTTCAGCAACGGTGGCTTCGACGGCATCCACGACAAGCTGCTGAATACCTTGTAAGCGGCTGGAGCCGGAAACGCTTCCTCAATAAACAATCTCCACCTCGTCCCCCACGCGGACCTGGCTGAAGAATTGCTTCGCCTTCTCATAGGGCAGACGAATGCAGCCGTGGGACGCGGGCTGCCCCGTCACATACCCGCTGTGCAGCCCTATCGCTCCACAGTTCAAACGCATAAACCATGGCATGGCCACATGGTAGAGAGTGGAGACATGGGAGGTGTGCTTGTCGGTGATCACATAGCGCCCCGCCGGAGTGCCGTAGCCCTCACGTCCGGTGGAAACCATGGTGTGATTGATGATGCGTCCCTCTTTGGTCACCCAGGCACGCTGACTTGAAAGATCAACGGTCACAAGCGTGTCCGGCTCCGACTCAGGATCGCGGCCCAGCAGGACGCGCATGAGAAACAGATACCCCTGCGTGGCGGCAAAATTGATGGGGTAGCGATGATAGCGTGTGGTGCTCATTCCCGGCCTGCCCCCCGCACGCATCAAGGTCACAGCGCCTTCCACATCGCCACGCGCAGCGCAGCAGATCAGAGGCGTGATCCCCCGGTCGCTTTCCATGGCGTTGCGCAGATCTTTGATCGTACAGCGGTCGATGACCTGCCTCTGAATGGGCGTGCTGAACCGCGTGTTGGGATCAACTCCGAACTCCAGCAGCGCCTGCAATACAGGAGCGTTCCGACGCAGCGAGGCAATCGCGATCGGGGGCTGCTTTTCATGCGCGTGCTGGTTCAGATTCACTCCCGAAAGAGCCAGCACATACACGCATTCCGCACGACCCATGCGCACGGCCGCGCACAGCGGTGTATCCCCGCCCAAAGTTGTTTCATGGGGGGAAACGCCCATCGCGATGAGTTTCGCGAGATGCGCGGCGTCATCGTTTAGCACGGCCTGGTAGGCCTGAGGCAGCGCAGCGGTACGAGGCATCAGACGTGTCCAATGATCCGTGATCGGATCAAGAATCGGACGCCAGACGGGCGCTTTGACAACGACAGGTACGGGCTTGGCAGACTTTTTGACGGCTGCCACGTCTGGTTCTGCCAGGGGCGTCTTCGTGGGAAATACGGGCTTCATTTTTGCGGCCTCAGCCGCACGGCGAAGGGCGGCTTTCTCCGCGTCAGGCGGAACTGGCAGCGGGCGCACGGGATCAAAGCTCGCATCCAGAGGCAATGCGGCACGGATCTCCGCACTGGTCTCGCTCAGCTTCCCTTGCCGCGTTTGGCCTGCGGTGGCCGTGGGGAAGACAGCCTCCATACGAAACATTTCATGGTTCTTCAAAAGCTGGATGACACCCCAGCACAGCCCCACGCCGACGAGCGGCGGGAACACGCAGGCGCCCAGCATGTTGATGAATGAACCTTTTTTCATTTTTGCGTCACAATCTCGGCATCCATAACAAAAATGACCGGGGTGTCGAGCATGATTTCGCCCTCAGGTGCCTCCACTATTTTCAAAATGACCTTTGATTAGGCTTATGGGGACAAATCTAAGTCAATTCAGCAGAGTTTTATGGTAATTCAGAAATGTGGTGGGACATTACTTGATGTTCGTGTCCTCCAAAGCATCAGCATCCATGCGCTCTCGCCTCACAGGCGTGGCGTTTGCACTGCTCTGCCTGAGCATCACGCCCTGCCATGCGGTCGTGTTCGAAGCTACCGCGGATCCCAACCACAATACCACGGCACCTACCGGCACTTTTGCGAATTCAGGCTGGCAGTATGAGGGGACTTACGGCGCCTACCTCGGCACCATGATCGCGCCGCAGTACTTCATCACGGCGCAGCATTTCGGCACCCAGGGCACCACCTTTACCCAAAACGGCATTTTCAGCGGTGGCGCAGATCTGACCTACAACATCGACACCGCAGCCAATGGCGGCACCGGCTACTGGGACATCGCGGGCACGGATCTCCGCATCTTCAAAATCCAGGAAACTTTTGCCACTTATGCCCCGCTCTACACGGGATCGTCTGAAACGGGCCTGACCATGGCAATCAATGGCAGAGGCGGTCCGCGCGGCGCCGATGTGCTCGTCGGCGGGATCCTGCATGGCTGGCAGGACAGCAACCCTGATGGCTTCGCTCGCTGGGGAACCAACACGGTCAGCGGCATTTATTCGAGCGCCATTGGCGATCTGCTCACCGCCTCATTCAGTGCCAGTGGCACCGCCGAGGAGGCCACCCTCTCCAACGGTGATTCCGGCGGCGGGGTCTTCGTCAATGACGGTGGAATCTGGAAACTCGCAGGCGTGAACTACAGCATTGATGGCATGTTCGACACCAACAACATCGTTGGTGATGGCAGCGATTTCAATGCAGCCTTGTTCGATCGCGGCGGTCTCTATCAGGGGTCTGATTCATTCGGCTGGACATTCATCCCCGATCTCCCGCTCGACAATCCCTCCAGCATGTATGCCTCCCGCATCTCCACCAGCGCGGCCTCCATCATGTCCATCACCATGGTTCCGGAGCCGCAGTCGGCTGCGCTGATCATGCTGGCACTCGCACTGGGCCTGATGCAGCGCAGGCGCGTCACGCAGCCGGTTTGATCTCGGCAAAGATCAGCCGTCCGGCGCTGGTCGGCAGGGTGCCGGACACCACCACATCCACCGTCTGTCCAATCTGGGATGCCGCGTTGTTCACGACGATCATGGCACCATCCGGCAGGTAGCCCACCGCCTGGTTCTTGTCCTTGCCAGGCTTGGTAAGAGGCAGCCGCAGTTCATCCCCCACGCTGAGTTCCGGGTTCAAGGCAGCCGCCAGTTCGCGCATGCTCAGCACGGTGATGCCGCGCAGCCGGGCCACCTTGGCGAGATTGTCATCACTGGTCAGCAGTCGGGCGTTCAGCTCGCGTGCCAGGGTCACTAGGCGCACTTCCACCGGTGCATCCGAACTGCCGTCTTCATGAATGGAAACCTTCATCTCCGGCCTCGCCCTCAGTTTTTCCATCATCTCCAGTCCTCGCTTACCCCGCAGGGATTGCGCGATCTCAGGAGAGTCTGCCAGATGCTGAAGTCCGTCTAAAACGCATCGCGGCACCACCACAGCACCGCTGAGAAATCCGGTGGCAAACACCCCGGGCAGCCGCGCGTCCATGACGACGTTCGTGTCCAGCAGCAGTGGTTCGCCTTCGGAGCCGTCCCGGCGGAAGCGGATGTACGGAATCAAAAAGGCGAACTGGTCCCGGTCACTGCGCAGCGCGAACGTGACCCCAAAAAAAGCCAGCGTGCCGTAGATGCAGATCTCCGCGATGTTTTGCAGCGCCACGCCCTCTTCGTGATTTTGAAAATAGGCGAGCTGAAACACGCCGATGCGTGTGATCAGCCACGCACAGAAGAGCCCCACCGCCAGCCCCAGCGTGGCATGCGAAAAATCCCGCAGCGTGAAGTGCGCCAGCATCACATCCAGCACCACCAGCAGGCCCATGAACACCGCGCCGCTGAGTGCCCCCACCCAGGCGTCCTGGTCCAGGCCCAGGGCGATCGCGATGCCAATGAAAACGGAGAACGCAAAGAACAGCGCGCGCACAAGGCGGATGGGCCAGGAAGTTTTCATGGAGATGCGCAGGGATTAAAGGCAAAAACCAGACGGGGCAAAAGGATTCTCCCCCGGAATTGCTCACGGCCTCATGGCCAGCCCACCACGCCGCGTAAACTGCAGCTCCACCCCGGCTTCCGCAAACACCCGCCCCATCTCACGTTCCAGTTCCAACACACTGCGCCCTGCCAGGACAAACTCCCGCACCGCGCTCTCCTCATCCATGCCTTGCTCGATGGCACTCAGCAGCGCTTTCACGCCCGCTCCATCGCCGGCACGATCAAGATAGGTCAGGTAGAAAGTCAGCAGCATTGCCGAGGCACGGTTTTCGGTCGCAACAGGCGTGTCCAGGCCCGCCTCCCAGGCTTTGGGTTCCATGGCCATCAGTTCGGACAGGTTCAGCATCCCAAACCGCACGGCCTGCCCCATCTGTCGGGCGCCCGACTCACGCAGGCTTTGCCGCAGTTGCTCAATCGTCTGTGCCGCGGACATCCCGGCGCTCTTCGCTTCGGCAAATTCAGGAAGGTCCGCCAGCAACCACACCGGCAGCGCTCTTTTGACGACCGGCAGCGGAGCCGGAGGCGTTTGTATTTCCGGCAGCGCAGCCGTTGCCGCAGGATTCTTCTTCACCCCATAAGCCGCCAGTCCGGATGATTGCACCGTCTGCAACGGCGACTTCAAGCTTCTCGCTTCCACCAAAGGCGATTCGCGGACGGCCGTGTCTGCGTGGGGATGCGGCGTCTCCCGCTTCAGCCACAGCGCAAACACCGTCACTCCAAGGACAGACGCCGACACAATGGCGGCGCGTAGCACCGTGACAATACCCGCCCCGCCAAGACGACGCCGTTTGCGAACGATTTCGGTTTGGTCCACCGGCGCTATGGGAGCGCAACTGGGGGCGAGCGGATGCATGACAATGAGTACTGACCGGGTAAAAGCCTCAATCGTCAAGCCTCCTTAACTAAACCTTCATTCAAACAAATTTAACGAACCCGAATCACTGCATCATCGCCTGCGCCTTTTCCGCCACCACCGGCTCATCCCGAAAGACAGCAAGCGCCGGGCGCAGGAGTTGCGGATCTTCATCCAGCGTCCGTTCGGCAAGCTGACGCGCCAGACGCACCAGCCGTGTGTCTGCCAGCAGTTCCCCGAACAGCAGCGGCGCCTGCCCGCTCTGGGCATGCCCGAGCACATCTCCCGGTCCCCGCCTTCGGAGGTCTTCTTCAGCGATCTGAAAGCCGTCGCTCGTCTCCTCCATGATCGCCAGCCGCTGCCGGTTTTCCTCGTCCTTGTCATCCACAAACAGCACGCAGTAGCTCGTGTGAGCTCCGCGTCCGATCCGACCACGAAGCTGATGCAGCTGCGCCAGCCCGAAACGGCCCGCGTCATGAATGAACATCACCGTCGCGTTTGGCACGTCGATCCCCACCTCGATCACCGTCGTGGAAACCAGCGCGTCCAGCTTGCCCGCCCGGAAGCGCTTCATCACATCCTCCTTCTCGTCCGCGCTCATCCGCCCATGCAGCAGCCCCACTTCGCACGGAGCGAGCAGCTTGGACCACTCCTCATGCCCCTTCGTCGCAGCACCTGCCTCCAGCTTTTCTGATTCATCAATCAGCGCATAGACAATGTAGCCCTGCCGCCCTTCCTCAATCTGCTCGCGGAGAAACTTCGCGGCCTCCTTCAGCTTGGTCTTGGGCCGCACCTTCGTGATGATCTTAACCCCGTCACGTGGCTTCTGGTCGATCGTGGAGACCTCCAGATCCCCGTAGATGGTCAATGTCAGCGTGCGTGGAATCGGCGTGGCCGTCATCACCAGCACATCCGGCGTATCCCCCTTGCGGATCAGCTTCGCCCGCTGCGCCACCCCAAACTTGTGCTGCTCATCAATCACGACAATCCCCGTGTTGTGCATCAGCTCCGCATCATGCAGCAGCGCATGGGTGCCGATGACGATCTCCGGTTTTCCCAAAGCGCTCTTTCCACGCATCAATTCCACACCGTCCCCATCCTCCCGCTTCGATCCCGTCCTCAGCGCCACCCGCAGCCCCAGCGGCTCCAGCCATTTCCGCGCATTGCGCGCATGTTGCTCCGCCAAGATCTGCGTCGGTGCCATCAGCACCGCCTGCCGGCCTGATTCCACCGCACGCAGCATCGCCGCAAACGCCACCACCGTCTTGCCGCTGCCCACATCGCCATGCAGCAGACGGTTCATCGGATTGCCCGAGGCCATGTCACGATGAATCTCGTCCAGGCAGCGCTGCTGCGCCGTCGTGAGCTCAAACGGCAGTTCATTGAAAAAGTCCCGCAGCAGTTCGCCCGTGCCGGCCTGCCTCCGCCCGCCGGATTCGATGACCCGCCGCTTCCTCCGCGCCACGCGCAACTGGTAGCCATAGAACTCCTGCAGAGCTAGATAGCGCTTTGCCTGTTCCAGCGTTTCCACGCTGGCGGGGAAATGCACCTCACGCATGGCCTTGGACCGCGTTTGACCTGCAAACTCCCCTTCCCCGCTTGGCGGCGGCAGCAGATCCTCGATAAACGACTCTGGCAGTGCCTGCATCACATGCCACGCCGCCACACGCAAGGCCTTCTGCGTCATCGCGCCCTTCAGCCGATAGATCGGCGTGATGCGTCCTGTATGAATCTGCCCCGCATCATCATCCGCGCCACCTTTGACGATCTCATAGTCTGGATGCGCCATGCTCAGGCGACCCTTGGTATCCTTGATCACGCCATAGACGATCAGTTCCTGCCCCTCCGCCAGCACCCGGCTCATGAAGGGCATGTTCCACCATTTCAGCGTGAGCTGCTGCCCCAGCAGCCCCGTCGCATGCCTCACCACTGCCTCAAACACGCCCGCCCTGCCGAAAAACTTGTTCCCCGTCTTGGTGATCAGCACATGATGGCACGTCGGCACCAGCCCCGCCTGAAACGCCAGCGCCTGCATCTGCCGCCGGTCCTCGTGCCGGGAGGGCATCAGAGCGATCACATCCGCCACCGTCTTCACGCCCTCTTTCTCCAGCAGCCGCGCCGCTCGCGCTGGCATGCCTGGAACTTCAGCGAGGGATAGGTCGAGTGGGATCACTGAGTGAGATGGAATGCGCAGCCAGCAGTGTCAAAGGCGATCTCCATTTCACACCGCCTTCTCCATCACATAATCATCCATCACAAACCCGCTGCCAATGTCGCTCACGATGTCCTCGGTGAATCGAAAACCCGCGCGCAGGTAGGAACGGATGGCCGGGGCGTTGCGCTTGTTCACGCGGAGGCGCACAACTTTGCAGCGCATCTCACGGGCGCGCTCCTCGGTCCAGCGCAGCGTCATCCCGCCGAGGCCGTGGCCATGCACTTCCGGCAGCAGGTAGAGCTTGTTGATGAAAAGCACCGGCTCAAAAAGAAGCTTCTCAAACGAGATATAACCGACGGGCTTCGGCCCGGCGATCTCGACGAGCGCATACCACACGTCCCGCGCCTGCATCTCATGCGCCATGGAGCCGGGCTGGTACCAGATGGAAAGCATGTAGCGGATCTGATCCTCGCTAATGATGCCGGGATAATAAGCATGCCAGATTTCATGCCCCAGCCGCTGTACCGTGACCAGTTCATGCACGCCAATCCGGCGGATGCGCGCGGCCAGCGGTTCCCGGTGGGTTTGAATCGTGCTCAAGGCATGCCGCCACACGTCCTCATCCCGTGCCGATGAAAGCCGGTGCAGATGGGCGGCGATCTCATTCTGGGTGGGCTCCACGATCTGCTCTTCGCGGATTTGCTTTTGATCCGAGGGGAACTCCGCCTCCGGGAGAATCATCTGCGCCAGATACCAGCAGGCCCAGGCACGCCAGGTGCGCAGCTCCTTGTTGGGCTCCACCATGCGAGTGGCCAGGTGCTGCCAGTGGCGGCGCGGATTCCCTATGAACTGTCCCTCCACCCGGTGCTGCATGATCCATATCAGGGCCAGATACGGCAAGGGCCATTTCGTGAGGATGGGCTCCTCCGCACTCAACGGCAGCGACAGCGCCCGGTTGATGATGAGAATGCTCTTGGCCGGAAAACCTTCGCGCCAGAGGCTCTGCGCATAGTGCAGCGCCGTTTCATAAAACAGCGGACCACGTTCATGATTCAGCGCCTCGATGTCCGTATGGTCATAGTGCCGGTTTTCCTCCGGCAGAAACGGGCAGGGTGGATTGATCCAGGCGGTGTGCTTCACGGCGTTTTTTCCTCCCATCCCTTGGCGCGTCCCAGCGCCCGGTTCCAGCCCTGCGTGATCTTGGCGCGGGCCGCGGCTTTCATGGCTGGCTTGAACTTGCGGTCCACCTGCCAGTGCTTGGCGATGTCCGCCAAATTCTTCCAATAGCCTACGGCAAGCCCGGCGAGGCAGGCTGCACCGAGAGCGGTGGTTTCATTCACTTTGGGACGCACGACAGGAACGCCCAGCAGATCGCACTGCAGCTGCATCAGCAGGTTGTTCACGCTGGCGCCGCCATCCACCCGGAGTTCCTTCAGCTTGATCCCCGCATCCGCCTCCATGGCCTTCAAGATGTCCATGACCTGGAGGGCGATGCCGTCGAGCGCAGCACGCGCAATATGCGCCGCTGTGGTGCCGCGCGTCATTCCGACGAGTGTACCACGTGCATACGCATCCCAATGCGGCGCTCCGAGACCGGCAAATGCGGGAACAAGATAGACACCACCAGTGTCAGGCACGCTCGCGGCCAGCGCCTCGACATCCGCCGACTGCCGGATGATGCCCAAGCCGTCGCGCAGCCACTGGATCGCCGCACCAGCGATGAACACGCTGCCCTCCAGCGCGTATTCGGTGCGCCCGTTGATTCGCCAGGCCACGGTAGTGAGCAGTTTGTTTTTGGAATTGATCGGCTTGGTGCCCGTGTTCATCAGCATGAAGCAGCCCGTGCCATAGGTGTTCTTCACCATGCCGGGCTTCGTGCAGATCTGGCCAAACAAAGCCGACTGCTGGTCCCCCGCGATGCCACAAATCGGAATGGAATCACCGAGCAAAGCTGTCACGCCAAATTCCCCGCTCGAATCCCGCACCTCCGGCAGCATGGAACGCGGCACGCCAAAGATCTTCAGCAACTCGTCATCCCAGGTGCCTTTGCGGATGTCATAGAGCATCGTGCGCGACGCATTGCTGACATCCGTGGCATGCACCTTGCCGCCGGTGAGATTCCACAGCAGCCAGGAGTCAATCGTGCCAAATGCCAGTTCCCCCTTCGCCGCACGAGCCTTGGCCCCTTTCACATTTTCCAAGATCCACTGCACCTTCGTGGCGGAGAAATAGGCATCAATGACGAGTCCCGTTTTGCGCTGGATGAGCTTGTCGAGCTTCTGTGCGCGCAGCTTGTCGCAAATCGAAGCCGTGCGGCGGTCCTGCCAGACGATGGCATTGCAGATCGGCTTCCCGGTCTTCCGGTCCCACACCACGGCCGTCTCACGCTGGTTCGTAATGCCGATGGCGGCCACATCCGCAGCCTTCGCCCTCGCCTTGTGCAGCACCTCAGAAGCCACCCCGGCCTGCGTGGCCCAGATTTCCTGCGCATCATGCTCCACCCAGCCCGGCTTTGGGAAGATCTGCCGGAACTCCTTCTGGGCCGTCGCCACGATGCCGCCGTCGTGGTTGAAGAGGATGGCACGTGAGCTGGTGGTGCCCTGATCGAGTGCGAGTATGTATTTCATGGTTATTCGGAATGTTCCCAAGGCTGGTGTGCGGAGTCAATGCCTTACAAACTCCCGGCCATCCTGTAGCTGGCATTTTTCCGTTAAAATGAATACTCTTGGCCGGAAAGCATCCAAACTCACCACCATGCAAACCATTCCTGAAACGGCAGCGCCCGCCGCACCGCGGGCGCGTTCCACGAAAAAGATCGTGCTCATCACCCTCGCCGTCATTCTCGGCTGCGCGGGCATTGCCGCCGCCACCGGCGCCTTCTGGGTCAAACAGAACTTCTACCCCTCCGCCATGACTCCCGTGAGCCTGACAGCCACGGAGCAGGCGGCCTTCGACACTAAGCTGCAGGCGCTGAACAATCCTGCCGCCATTCCACCCGATGAAGCAAACCGCACCATCCTGGTCAATGAGCGTGAAGTAAACGCCTACCTCGCCCAGCAGCAACTCGGAGAGACGGTTCAGGTCAAGTTTGGCGAAGGCCAGGTCTCCGCTGCGATCATCTTCACCGCCCCGGAAGATTTCCCGATCATGCCGAATCAAAAAATTCGCCTTCGCTTCACCTTCGGCACCAGCCTTTCAGCAGAGCATAAGCTGTCGCTGAAACTCGACGACCTCAGCCTCGGCGGCATCTCGCTGCCCAACAGCTGGATCGGCGATCTGAAGGGCGTCGATCTCGTCGCTGAAAATGTGGAGTCCGACCCTGCGTTGAAAAAGTTCATCGCAGGCATTCAGTCGCTGGACATCCACAACGGCACGCTGCGCCTCGTGCTGAACAAGTAGTCTCCTAGAAAAACGAAAAAGCCGCAGGAGGATCACCCCTGCGGCTTTTTTCATTTTGGACTAATCAAATCACTTTTTCGCGTCGGCTTCGGCAAGGATCTTCTTGGCCTCCTCAGCCCCGATCTCGCGCACCTTCAGATTGCGCCAGCGGATCTCTCCGCCGTGGGTTTGCAGCATGATCGGTCCTTTGGCAGGCAGCGGCTTGGTGCGGTCATAGTAGTTTTCCATCACATTGCCGTCGACGACGAGCTTGTCGTTCAGCCACACCCAGGTGCGCGCCCCGATCTGGCGAATGCGGAAACTATTCCACTCACCCATGGGTTTGTCCGCCACGACGAGTGGATCGCGGCCGGGGGTGTCCGGGGTGTTGTTGAACAGACCGCCTGAGCCAAGGTGCGGTCTGCGGGTCGGTTTGGCGGGATCGAAGACCTGGGACTTGTCCCAAATCTGCACCTGAGGTGCGCCCCGCAAGTAGATGCCGCTGTCAGCACCTGCCACGGTTTTATACTCGATGAGGAACTCGATGTCGCCAAATTCCTCTTCAGTGGTGGCATAGGGGCCATGACCGTCATTGACCAACTCGCCGTTCTCCACCTTCCAGTCTTTGGCAAATTCATCGCGCATCTTCTTGAGCGCTTCGACTTTCTTCTCGCCTTCGAGTTTGACGACGGAGTGAGGGTTCAGCCCGTACCAGCCGGTGAGATCCTTGCCGTTGAAGATTGGCCGGAAGCCGGAGTCTTGAGCATGGGAGACAAGACAAAGAGACAGCACCAGGCTGCCAAGAGTGAGTGAATGTAATTTCATGATCATGAAGGGTGAACGTGGGGGGCCTCACTTTGCTTCCTTGAGCTTCGCAATGAGGTATTCGGTGGTGTTTTTATATTTCACATCCGTAGCGCCGGGATAAACAACCTCGCAGGCGACGCCTTTTTCTTTGCAATGCTCCTGCAGTTTCACGCCAAAATTGGCCGTATGCGTCGGGTCCTTTTCCTCCTTGCCGATGGCCGGGGGCGCGCCAAAGCTGCAATACACGCCCGGATCATCCGATGTCACAAGAGCGTAGGGCGAATATTCATTGATCCATGGCAGGATGCGTTCGCGCGCGGCCACGAAGTCATCGAAATTTTTGAACTCTCCCGCCTTGCTGAAAGCATGACCGCCGTACTTGCTGTTCGGCGTCCATTCGCGCATCTGCTTGGGATCCAGCGTGGTCTGGGGGCCGTTCACAGCCACGGTGTAAAGACGGGTCGATTCACGCGCAATGGGATCGCTGCTCTTCGGATCCGCCATGTCATCGTGAAACGCCAGCCACAGGCTGCTGCAGGCACCCGCCGAGCCTCCGCTGGCGCCAATGCGTGTTTTGTCGATGTTCCACTCGGCTGCCTTGCTGCGCACCGTCTGCAGCGCCAGCGCCGCATCCGTCAGCGGTGCCTTCACCGGCGGCACCACATCCTGCGCCTGCGAGATGTAGCGGTAGTTGATCGATACCACGGAAATGCCCTCCTTCAAAAACGGCTCCACGGCGATGCCCGCCTTGTCTCCGCCCATCCAGCCACCGCCATGAATGAAGAACAGCAGGGGCGTCGGCTTGTCCGACTTCGCCTGCCAAAAATCCAGCACGTTACGCTCTGCAGGCCCATACTTAAAATCCGCCACCGTCGGTGGCGGATTCTTTGGATAGACCTTCTTGGCCGGTGTTTTGGCCGCAGGAGCGGCGGCTTTTTTTGCGGGAGCCTCGGCCTTCTTCGCCGGCGTGTCAGCCGCGAAGGAGATGGAGGTGAGTAAGAGAAGGGAGAGAGCGAGTTTCATGGAGAACTCATCAAACGTCCTCACACAGCGCCATCTCACAGTAGAGTTAGTGGACGCTGTTCAAGATCGACACCTCGTGCATGCAAGAAGCAGGCGCAGCGCCTACTTCTTCAGCGTCGCGATCAAAAACTCCGCAATCGACTTGTGCTTCACATCCGGCGCACCGGGATAAACGAGTTCGCACTCATCACCGATCTCCCTGCAATGCTCCTGCAGTTTGACGCCGTAGTTCGAGGTGTGGGTGGGATCTTTCTGCACCTGCCCGATGGCGGGAGCAGTGCTGTAGTAAAGATAGACCGGTGGATCGTCCTTGGAGACAAGCTCATACGGTGAGTACATCTTGATCCACTTCAGCACGGACTCACGCTTTTCCAAAAACTCGGCAAAGCGAGTATCGCGGGTCTTGCGCTCATTCGGGTCCATGAAGCCAAAAGCATGGCCGCCGTAGCGGCTGTTCGGCGTCCATTCCTTGAGCTGCTTCGGATCCAGGGAGGTCTGCGCGCCGCTGACCGCCGCGCACCAGAGCCGCGTGGATTCACGGGCAATAGGATCGCTGCTCTTGGGGTCGGCCATGTCATCATGAAACGCGAGGTAGAGGCTGGAACAAGCGCCCGCAGAGCCGCCGCTCGCACCAATGCGCTGTTTGTCCAGGTTCCATTCCAGCGCACGGCTGCGCACGAACTGCAACGCGCGGGCCGCATCCTCCAGCGGCCACTTCACCGGCGGCATCACGCCAGCGAGCTGAGCCTGCCATGAGTAGCGGTAGTTGATGGAGACAACGGAGATGCCGGCCTTGAGGCACGCTTCGAGTTCGCCCACTCCAGACTTATCGCCTGCGACCCAGCCGCCTCCATGGATGAAAAACAGCAGCGGCGTGGGCTTCGGCGAATCCGCCTTGTAAAAATCAAGCACCTGGCGCTCGTGCGCCCCATAAGGCACGTTCGCGACACTCGGCGCGCGCTTCGGAGCGGGAGCGGGTTTTACGGCAGGAGCGGCCGTCTGCGCGTGCAAAGATGCAGCGAGGAGCAGAGAGAGGATGATTGGAGATTTCATGGCTTATAGAATAGAAGAGATCAAGGTTTCGCAAAGCGATCAGCGGCGGTCTTTTGAATTTGGACAGCATTTTTTCACCATCGTCCGTTCTCCAGCCACCGGCGTCCGCCAATGAAACGAAATGTTTCATGCAGGGAACAAATTGAACGCAGAGAACGCCGGCTTTGATCAATCCAAAATGCCTCCAGAAAAAAATCACACCTCTGGCAGTTCAAATCCGGCGGCGTATTCCTCCTGCGCCAGCTTGTTGGCTTCGTCCGCAAATTCACCCGTGAAGACCTCGTTCACCGGATCAAAATCAAGCCACGGACCGACGACGAACTGCTCGACCTCTGTATTGATCTGATTCGCGGCTAGCGTGGTGAGCATGTCCGCAAAAATGGCCTGCCCGAACTTGTCGCCCTGCAGACGCTCTTTGATCTCCTCGTTCTTCATCGCCTTGCCAAGACGGTAGGAAGTGTTCGCCAGATGAGCGAGCGCAGCGGCCTGCTGGCCATGGCGGATGTGCAGCACATCCTTGGTGTATTTGCCGGCACGTACGGAGTCGATGAAGTTCTTCATGTGGTCCGGGCCCGTCAGGAAATTCTCAAACTTCGTGATGGTCTTGCCCTCATTGTCATAGGCCTTGGATTCGGCCACGTAGCCGCCTTCGCAGTGGATGATGTTGCCGGTGCGGATGCCTTTGTAAGGCGGTTCACCGGACTTCTTGTCCATGTTCTTCATCGGCAGGCCGAACATGTCCATGAGCAGGGGCACGGGTTCATAAGGATGGAAGGCGAGCTGGCAGTTGGCCGTCTGGCCATCATCCACATAGCCCCAGCGATGGCCGAGGCTCATCACACGCTGCGGCAGCGTGGCGGGATCATTGAGCGCCCAGCGGGCCACGTCATACTGATGCGGCCCTTGATTGCCGATGTCCCCGTTGCCATAGGGCCACTGCCAGTGCCAGTCGTAGTGGAATTGTTTGCGCATGATGGGCAGTTCCGGACGCGGGGAGGACCAAAGCTTGTAATCCACCGTGGATGGCGGCTGCTGGGCGGCGTCCACTTTCTCGATGCTGAGGCGCATGCCGTGAACCAGCGCATGCGAAAGCTTCTTCTGGCCAATGTGCCCCTCGTTGACCCATGCCATCGCCGCAGCCCAGCCAAGGTCAGAGCGCCGCTGCATGCCGTGCTGCACAATGATGCCTTTCGCTGCGGCCTTGGTGGCAGCCGCCATGAGCTTGCGCCCTTCAATAAGATTGTGGCAGACGGGTTTCTCCACATAGACGTGCTTGCCGTGCTGCAGGGCCGTGAGCGCGATGAGGACGTGGCTGTGATTCGGTGTGGCGATGGTCACGGCATCGATGTCCTTGTCCGCGCAGCACTCGCGGAAATCACGGTAGGTTTTGACGGTGATGTTCTGCTTGGCGAGCTCGGCCACCTTCTTGTCCACGACGGTGGAATCGACGTCGCACAGCGCCACCAAGCGCACGCCGGGCACCTTGAGCAGTTCCTTGATATGACCGCCGCCACGACCACGAAAACCGATGACCGCGACACGCACATCCCCATTGGCCCCGAGCGGTGCCGCCCAGGCGGGCATGGAAAGGGCTCCGGCGAGGGATGTCTGGAGGAAACGACGGCGGGAGGTGGCGGACGTGTTCATGGTGCGTCTCATAACGTCGGTTGCGGGCTTGCCTTTGCGAAGTTCATGCCTAGCCATGAACGATGGAGCCACTGCCGACCCTCAGCGAAATCGAAGCCGCCAAGGCGCTCATTCGCCCCCACATCCACGAAACACCGGCGTATCGCTGGCCGCTGCTCGAAGCGGGACTGGGATGCGAGCTGTGGTTGAAGCATGAAAACCACACGCCTGTCGGGGCTTTCAAAATTCGCGGCGGACTGGTCTATATGGACGAATTGAAACGGCGGGAGCCTGAGGTGCGAGGTGTGATCGCCGCCACGACGGGCAACCACGGGCAGTCCATCGCCTTTGCCGCGAAGCTCAATGGCCTGCGGGCCGTGATCGTGGTGCCGCATGGCAACAACCCGGAAAAGAATGCTGCCATGCGCTCGCTGGGTGCGGAACTGGTAGAGCATGGGCGCGAGTTTCAGGAAGCGCTCGAATATTCGCGTGAACTGGCCGCAAGAGAAGGCCTGCATGCCGTGCCGTCCTTCCACCCCTGGCTGGTGCGAGGTGTGGCGACCTATGGCCTGGAGCTGTTTCACGCAGTGAAGGATCTGGATGTGGTGTTTGTGCCCATCGGCCTAGGTTCCGGATTCTGCGGCGTGACCGCAGCGCGGGAGGCGCTGGGATTGAAGACAAAGATCATCGGTGTGGTGTCCGAGCATGCGCCCGCGTATGCGCTGTCGTTTCAGCAGCGCCACTTTGTTGAACAACCGAGCACCACACGCGTCGCGGAAGGCGTGGCCTGCAAGACCCCGAACCGGGATGCGCTGGAGCATGTCATTCGCCATGCGCATGACATCGTGACGGTGAATGACGACGAAGCCATCGCCGCGATGCGCGAAATCATCCAGACCACGCACAATATCGCCGAAGGCGCGGGTGCGCTCGCCTACGCGGCGCTGAAAAAGCAGCAGGCGGCATGGCAGGGCAGGCGTGTGGCCTGCGTACTCACGGGTGGGAATGCGAGCATGAGCATCCTGCGCGAGGCTCTGCTCTAGAGCCGAGGCACCAACGGCAGCACAATATGCGACGGATGTTCGCGATCGTAGTAGACCGTGTTCGTCGCGATGACCGTGCGGCGATGCTGCTGAAGCGGTTCGCCGGTGTTGGGGTTCACGTCAAAGCGCGGGAAGTTGCTGCTGCTGATGTCCACACGAATGCGGTGGCCCTTTTTGAAGACGTTGCTCGTGGGGTAAAGCTTGATCGTGAAGGGATAAACCTTGCCGGGCTGCATGAGCTTTTCCTCCTGCAACGAATCGCGGAACCGGGCGCGCACGATGCCATCGGCAAGATTCAGATCAAAGCCATGCGGCCAGTCGGCGCTGGATGGATAAACATCGATCAGCTTGGCGGTGAAGTCGGTGTCCAATGCGTCTGATGAAGCCCAGAGCTTCACCTCGATCTCCCCGGTGATTTCAGCATCTTCTGCCAGAGGTGCAGTTTGGAACACCAATACATCACTGCGGGCAGACAACGGAATGGGCTTGGTCCAGTTCCAGAATTTGTCGCTGCCGCGTTGATCCCAGGCCCCTTGCTGCATGATGCCGTCTCCGGAAGAAATATTGCCGCCGAGCGTGGGCACCGGGTTCTTGGGATCAAAGGCATAGGTCACGGATGCGCGCTCATCCTTGGGCTTGGCATCGCTCAGCAGGCCTTCGGCATGCAGATAGAAGGGTGTGGGTTTCATGCGCGCCAGCGGCCATTCGTTTTCATCACGCCACTGTCCACCGTGGTTGAGCAAGCCTTCCTTGGTCTTGCTGCCATCTCCTGTGCCCATCACGAAAATGCGCACTTTTTTGGCGAAGGGCGCGGTCTTGCCGACGCGGTTGTCGATGCCCTTCATCCAGTGATCAAACCACTCCTTGCGCCAGGCAAGCTGGTCCGCAATGGCCGCTTCAGTGCCGAACTCCACCTGCCCATGCGCCGACTTGTTCTGCGCGCCATGAATCCACGGTCCCATGATGAGATAGACATCGCTTTTCAGCGTCTTCGAGAGCGCCTGAAAATTCGCCGAGGTATTGCCCGCCCAGGAGTCATACCACCCGCCGACGAGATAGACCGGCATGTCCTTGTAGCGCGCGGGATCGGCCAGAATGTTGTTCTGCGCCCAGAAGCCATCGTCCTTGCCGTGGCGCATGGCCTGGATGAGCCAGTCCTCGTATTCGGGGGCGAGCTTGAGCGGCGTGGAACCGGGGCGCAGCGGCAGCAGCGGGAGATAATCCCAGCGATGATCCGCCATCTCTTTGAGTTCGACCTGCGTGGCAGGATCGAGCGCTGCATTGCTGCCCTTGCCGGCATTGAGCATGATCCAGTTCCAGAAGCGCATCTCAAATGCGCCCGCATTGCGCATGCTCTGCCGTCCCATGTTGGACACGGCATCCACCGGGATGACGGTGGTGAGCTGCGGCACTTTTTCCAAAGCCATCGCGTGCTGCGTGCCACCGACATACGAGGTGCCCACCATGCCGATTTTCCCATTTGCCCAGGGCTGCGCGGCGATCCATGCGGCACAATCAGCGCCGTCCACACCATCATCGGTCATCCAGTGCCAGACGCCCTCGCTGGCGTAGCGCCCGCGGGTGTCCTGTGCCACAAACGCATAGCCCTGCGCCGCAAAATATTCGCCGAAACTTTTTGCGCCATCCTTGTTGTAGGGCAGTCGCGTGAGAATGACGGGCAGCCTGTCGGTGCTGCCAGCAGGCAGATAAATGTCGGTGGCGAGTTTCACGCCATCGCGCATCGCCACCATGACGTTCTTTTCGACTTTAACGCCCGCCTCCAAGGCATGCAGGAACGAAGCGGCCAAAAGTGCCGCCGTGATGGCTGCGCGATGGATCATGGTCTTACTCCGCGAGAAGTTTGGTCACCATTTCTTCCAGACCACCACGCGCATTGGTGCTCACCACCATGCCCTTCTTGTTCAGCAGCCACATGGCGGGAATAGAGTTGATGCCGTATTTGGAGGAGATCTCGTTCTGCCAGCCTTTGCCGTCAAAGTACTGCGGCCATTCCATGCCTTTTGCTTTCACGAAGCCTTCGAGTTCGGCCTTGTCGGAGTCGAGCGAGATGCCCACAATTTCAAAGCCCTTCGGATGCAGCTCTTTGTAGGCCTTAAGCACGTTCGGCAGTTCGGCCACACAGGGCCCGCACCAAGTGGCCCAGAAGTCGACCAGCACGACCTTGCCCTGAAGTTTCGACACATCCACTTCGCGGCCGTCCACGGCGGTGAATTTCAATTCAAGCGGCTTGGTCTTCAGATCACCGGCGGCCTTGATGCTCTTGATCCTGCCTTCCACCAGCTTGTTCATCTTTTCTTCAGGATAATCCTTCAGGTGCTTCTCCGCTTTCGCCAGCCATGCATCGGCTCCTCCTTCAGAGCTTTCGGCGGATTCGGCAGCCTCCATGAGACTCATCAAGCTGGCCTGCGATTTGGTTGCAGGTTTGGCGTCTGCGGCTTTGAGAATATCTTCAAGGCCGATGGCTTTCTTTTCTGGAGCCGGCACTCCTGCGATTTCACGCGCACGTCCGACCATCATCTCAAACAAGGCGGCATCCCAGCGGGAGGGGTTTTCAGGTGCCGCCTTCATGGCCGCCGCATAAGCGGAATCAAATTCGGTCAGCCCCTTTTTCAGCAGCGCAATCGCTTGCTCCCGTGTGCTTGGTTTGTCCTTCGGGTTTTTGATGCTTTCGACGATGTCATCCACCTTTTGCCATTCAGCATCGCCATTGGCAGCATGCAGGAATGACGATACGGCCAGGAACAAAGTCGTGGCCCCGATGCAGAGTAGGCGATGCGCGTTCATAAGTCAGAGTAAACGTGGGACCGACGCCTCACCAATCTTTTCAGGTGAAGATTTTCATCACGATTCCTGCACCTTCCGTCAGCATCATGGCACTCAACTCGATATTACTCTTCGAGCAGTTTCTTCACCTTCTCCTCCAGCCCCTCAAAGGCGGTCATGCTCACGACCACGCCCTTCTTGTTCAGCAGCCACATCGTGGGAATGGATTCGAGATTGAATCTGATGAACAGCTCGTTCTCCGGACCTTTGCCATCAAAATACTGCGGCCATTCCACGCCTTTGTCCTTCAGAAAGGCCTCCAGTTCTGCCCTGTCTGCATCCAGGGAGACGCCAATCACCTCAAAGCCCCTGGCATGCTGCTCCTTGTAGATCTTCAGGACCGTCGGCAGTTCTTCGACACAGGGTCCGCACCAGGTGGCCCAGAAGTCGATGAGGACGACCTTGCCCTGCAGCTTGCTCACATCCACCGCACGACCGTCCACGGCCGTGAACTTCAGCCCCAGCGGCTGGGTCTTGAGATTGACCTCCTGCAGCTTGGTCTCCACCATCTTGTTGAGCTTTTCCTCGGGGAAGTCCTTCAGGTGCTTCTCCGCCATGGCGATCCAAGCAGCAGCATCGCCGCCTGGGGCCACCGCTGAGTCAGACGCGAGCATGACCCGGGTCAGACTGGCCTGCGACCTCGTCTCGGGCTTTGCATCTGCTGCTTTGACAATGTCCTCAAGACTGATGGCCTCCTTTTCGGGCGCAGGGACGCCCGCGAGCTCGCGCACACGCCCGAGCATCGATGCAAACAGCGCCACATCCCAGCGGACGGGATTGGAAGGGGCCGCTTTCATGGCGGCGGCATAGGCCGCATCAAACTCAGCCAGACTGTGCTTCAGCATCACGCGCGCCGTTTCGCTCGTCTGGGGATTTTCCTTGGGATTCTTGATGGCTTCAATGACATCGCTGACCTTTTTCCAGTCGTCATCGCCGTCGGCGGCTCGAACGGAAGGGGACACAGCCAGGACAAATGTCGTGACACCGAGGCAAAAAAGGCGGAGGGCGTTCATGGAGGAGGGACAGCCTAAACGGATGAAATCCACGCCACCAATCTTTTTACGCGAAGATTTCCGTCACAGCTTTTCCTTTGCCGTCTTCCGTCACATAAAAAGGCCGGCCTTCGATCTCAAACTCCGTCTTCGGACTGATGCCCATGGCCGTCATGATCGTGGCATGCAGGTCCATGACGCTCACGGGATTCTTGGTGGCAATGAGCGGGCGTTCATCGGCGGTTTCGCCATACAGATGCCCTTTCTTCACACCACCGCCGAACATCACCACGCTGGTGCCGCCGGTGAAATGGCGGTGCAGGCCGTAGTGCTTCATCTCGCTGAGGGTATCGACCTTGAAGGTCGTCTGGTCGTTCGCGGTGGAGCCGGGTTTGCCCTCCATGAGCGCATCCCGGCTGAACTCGCTGGCAATGACGATGAGCGTGCGATCCAGCAGCCCCTTGGCCTCCAGATCACGCACGAGCTGTGCGATGGGCAGGTCGATCTCCTTGTGCATAGCATCGACAGTGGTGTGGCCGTCTTTGTGCGTGTCCCACTGGAAGAAGGGCACGTACTCGGTAGTCACCTCGACAAAGCGGGTGCCGGCCTCGACCAACCTCCTCGCCAGCAGGCATCCCCTGCCAAACCGGCCCGTGTCATACTTCGCGTAGCTCTCCTTGGGCTCCAGCGTGATGTCAAAGGCCTCGCGCTCTTTGGCGCTGAGAAGACGGTAGGCATTGTCCATGCTGCGCAACATGGACTCCTGCTGGTAGTCGCTCATGAATTCACGCTGCGGGCTTTGATCGACCAGCTTGCGGAAAAGACGGTCGCGATTGGCGAACCGGTTCGCATCCATGCCCTTCGGCGGCTTCACCGACTGCGCGGCCTCTTCAGAAAAAGGCAAATTCATGGGGCCAAACTCGCTGCCAAAGAATCCCGCAGTGGTGAAGGCCTTCAGCTCCTCGCTTTCGCCCACGCCTTCGAGACGCTGGCCGATGTTGATGAATGCGGGCATCACGGCATTGCGCGGGCCGAGGACCTTAGCCATCCATGAGCCAATGTGCGGACATGCCACCGTCTGCGGCGGCACGTAGCCGGTGTGCCAGTGATACTGATGCCGTGAATGCAAAATGCTGCCGAGGTCGGGCTGCACCGCACTGCGGATCAGCGTGGCACGGTCCATCACCTGCGCGATGTTTTCCAGGCCCTGGCAGATTTTGATGCCATCCACGCTCGTGTTGATCGCGGGGAAGGTGCTGAGCATGCGCTTGACCTCCAGACCCTTCTGAAAAGGGAGATAGCCCTTCGGGTCAAAGGTGTCGGGTGCCGCCATGCCGCCAGCCATCCAGAGCAGGATGCAAGCATCGGCTTTCGCGGGAGGTTGCGTGACCTTCTCACCCGTTTTGGCCCAGATGGCGCGCGGCTCACCGGTCATCCATGCGGCGGTGCCTGCAGCCGCGAGTTTCTTGAGGAAATCGCGGCGGACGAGGTGCTCGGGGAGGGTGGGGTCAAAGTCGTGCATGACAAGAGTACAACGCTGCGACAATCACTCCACTGGCGCATTTTTCTTCTTCCCCTGCCCTTTCGCCGGCCTCACGTTTGGCGCACCGGGCATGCCGGCATGCATTTTTCCAGCCGTGGGATCGTGCGGACCTTCCGGCAAAGTCTTGGCCCACGCTGTCACCTGGGCCGAGAGTTTTTCCACCACGTCGGGATGGTGCTCGGCCACGTTGTTGAGCTGGGTGAGGTCCTGGGTGACATCGTACAGTTCCACGCGGCTGCGGTCGGGGTTCATGAGCAGCTTCCAGTCCCCGTCGCGGATGGCCAGTTCCGGGCTGTGGTGAAACGGCTCGCCAGCGATGTTAAAGCGCCACTCCCACATCAGCGGCCTTGTGCGTGCTCGTGACGAGCCGCAAAGCACATCGCTCACATCCTCCCCATCCGGAGCGTGATCAGCAGGAAGCTGCACCCCTGCGATCTTGCAGATCGTCGGCAGCCAGTCCACACCCGCCAGCACCGCCTTGTCCTCGATGCGGCCCGCAGGCACCTTGCCCGGCCAGCGGGCAATGCCAGGCATGCGGAGGCCGCCTTCGTAGAGGCTGCGTTTGCGGCCACGGAAAGGGCCTGCGCTGCCGACACCGCTGTGCCCGGCGTTGCCGATGTGGATATCCTCGGGGCCGTTGTCGCTGGTGAACAAGATGAGGGTGTCCTTGTCCTTGCCGAGTTTTTCCAATCCGGCCAGAAGCCGGCCGATCTGCGTGTCGAGATCCGTCACACTCGCGGCGAAGATCTCCATCGCCGCCGCATGCGGGAAGTCTTTGCCACCGGCCCGCAGTTTGAGGTAGGGCTTCATCTGCTCCGGTGTGGGATTCAGCGTGGCATGCGGCACCAACGTCCAGAGCTGGAGGTAAAAAGGATTGTCGCCGGCCTGCTCGATGAATTTGAGTGATTCATCGACAAACAGCGCCGTGGACTTGGCGCGGAAGTAAGGGTCCGCCCCCGGCCCGTTTGCGCCGTCCTTCTCCGAAGTGCCGACGAAGTCGAATCCGTACTCGGCGATCGGCGGCCCGCCCGCGTTGTTGCCCAGGTGCCACTTGCCCACATGGGCGGTGGTGTAACCTGCTGACTTCAGCATCCGCGCCGCGTTCGGCACCTGCGGCTCCAGCCAGTTCGACATGCCGCGCGCCTCATTCTGCTCCTTACTGGAATAATGGCCATGGATGCGATGCCGTGCGGGATACTGGCCGGTGAAGAAGGCGCAGCGACTCGGCGAACACACGGAGGCGTTGACATAAAACTGAGTGAACAGTGTTCCCTGCTTTGCCATCGCGTCGAGATTCGGCGTGCGGATGATCTTGTTGCCGTAGCAGCCCAGGTCCCCCCAGCCGAGGTCGTCCGCCAGGATGAAGATGATGTTGGGCCTGTCCGCTGCCGAGGCGTCGGAGAGGAGGGCGAGCAGGAAAAAGGCGAGAAAGCAGCGCATGGCAGCGGCAAACGATGCCACACGCCTCAAACTGTCAGCAATGCACCCAAGATTCCATGATTGACGGGCGTCTTGCTATCGCCATCTCCATACTTGTGCTGATCAGTCTCCACCATCTGCTGTTTGTGCTTCTGCCCGTCTCTCTGGCGGTGCGCCTGTATGTCAAACCACGACCGGCCGCAACGGACGTGGCGAATGGAATCACGCGCTTCTGCCTCGGAATTGGCAAATGGGTGCTTCTGGTCAATCCCCTCTGGCATCTTGCCACAGTCGTGTTCGGCGGCGGACCGGAAAGCCTGGGCACCAGCGTGGCTTGGATGGGGTTTCTGGGGCTGCTTCTCAGCCTGCATTTTGCCTGCACAGCCGCTGGCGATGTGATCGCCGGAGCGGGTGGCATGTTGGGATTCAGGGTGGCGGAGCAGGTGCAGGAAGTACTGACGCTGCGGCGCTTCACCCAGGGGAAATGGGTGCGGCTGATTGGGTTCCTGCTAGTCATCACCGTGATCGGAGCGCTGGTGCAAACGGCTTCATTTGGCGACACCTGGCTGCACCTGAAGGCGCTGTATGCGCCGCCTCCCCTGTCGGTCGCCACGTTGCTGCAGCAGGCGCGGGTGCGGACGGATTTCAATGTCCTTACCATTTTCGCCGGACTGGTCTGCCTCATCGGCCTGCCGCACTCGCGTGATTTTCTGCGTGAACCGGCGCCGTGGAAGGCGACGATCTGCCTTCTCATTTTCACCTTTGCCGTGGCGATGCTCTGGACGCATGCCGCTCCCATGTCATGAAACCAACGCTTCCACGAATCGACCCTGCGAAGCGGACCGTGGTGCCGCCCGAGCCGGAGCTGAGCCTCAAGGCGGCACGGAACATCATCCGTGTGTTTGTCCTGCTGCTGGCCGTGCCACTGCTGTTTGAGGCGACCTCCTGGTTCACATCTTCCAAGACCAATCTGGCGGCGGCCACAGTGCGCAGCGGCATGCAATGGCTGCTGATGCATAGCTTGAACGAAGGCAACCAAAACGTGTATCTCGGGCGTGAAGGCTGGCTGTTTGACCAGCGTGAGCTCGACCGCCTGGCCCATGCCAGACGCCCGGCCAACGACGTGCAGACTGGATTGATCAAGCTGGCGGCACAGTTGAAGGCGCAGGACACGCCGCTGCTGGTGGTCGCGGTTCCGGACCGTGCCACGCTTTATCCAGAACAGATCCGGCCGGGTCGCTACCTGGACGTCGTACGTTTGAAAGGTGAGGCGGGCAGACTGGCTGAATTGAAAGCGGCCGGCGTCGATGTGATGGACATGACCAAGGCGCTGTGGGATTTCCGTGACAGGCAGCCGGTGTTTTTCTCACATGACAGCCACTGGACACCCGAGGCCATGAAAGCGGTGGCTCTGGCGGTCTACAAGCATGTGCATGAAAAGCTGCCGCGTCTGAGCAGTCCGGAGACGCCTGTGATCAATGCCCACATTCTCTCGCAAACGGATGCGGGCGACCTGGCTCGCAGGCTTGATCCGCTGCATGCCCCCAGCCTGCTGGGCGAGGAAGAGGCAGACCTGGTTTCAATCCAAGGCATCCCGCCGAGCGACAAATCCCCCATCGTGCTGCACGGAGGCGAGCTGATGCGCGTGTATGATGATGCGCAGCTCAGCTTTGGCGGCGGCGGTCAGAGGCCGGATGCCGGTTTTGCCACGCAGCTTGCCACCTTGCTGGGACGCCCCCTGGATGTGCGGGACATGCCGGTTCCGGGAGAAAGCCACGAAGACAAGAAGCTGGTCATCATTTTGTTGCCGATGGCGGAACTGGTGCCGTAAGTTTGGCGAACTCATGCTGCGACTTCTCCTTCACTTCTTTTTCGGCGGCGTCTTTGTGTACGCGGGGATTCTGAAGGTGGCGGATCCGATGTCCTTTCTCGATGACATCCGCAGCTTCGATCTGCTGGGAGATCCCTGGGCTGCGTGGCTCGCCATGGGCCTCCCGTGGCTGGAAATCTTTGCGGGACTGGCCGTGATGAGCGGCCTGCTGCGTTCCGGCGGCCTGCTGATCTTGAATGGCTCGCTGCTGATTTTTCTGGTGGCCATCAGCATCTCATGGTGGCGCGGCATCGACATCCGCTGCGGCTGCTTCGGCCACGCAGACGCCACTTCCAACTACCGCGATCTCATCCTGCGTGATCTGCTGCTGCTCCTCGCAGGGATCGTGCTCGCATGGCATGGAAAGCCGAAAGTCAAAGCATGAGCGCTGAACTGAAATACCACTTCGCCTCGGACAACACGTCCGGCATTTGTCCTGAAGCCTGGCAGGGGCTGGAAGAGGCCAATGCAGGCTATCAACCCAGTTATGGGGCAGACTCGACCACCGCTGAAGCCTGCGAAATGTTCCGTCAGTTTTTCGAGACCGACTGCGATGTGTACTTTGTCTTCAATGGCACGGCGGCGAACTCGCTCTCGCTCGCCACGCTGTGCCAAAGCTACCACAGCATCATCACCGCCCAGGAGGCACACGTGGAGACGGATGAATGCGGTGCGCCCGAATTCTTCAGCCACGGCTCGAAGATCCTGCTCGCCCGCAGTCCGCTGGGAAAGCTTGATCCTGCTGATGTCATTCGTCTGGCGACCAGCCGCAGCGACGTGCATTTCCCCAAGCCCCGTGCCCTGAGCATCAGCCAGAGCACGGAACTGGGCACGGTGTACCGCCCGGGCGAGGTCAAGGGCCTTGGCACTGTCGCGAAACAGCATGGCCTGTCGATTCACATGGATGGAGCGCGGTTCTTCAATGCGCTGACCGGATTGAACTGCGCACCCGCTGACATCACCTGGCGCGCCGGGGTGGACGTTCTGTGCTGCGGCGGCACCAAGCTCGGCATGGCGGTGACCGAAGCTGTGGTCTTCTTCAACAAGGAGCTGTCGCAGGAATTTTCCTACCGCTGCAAGCAGGCGGGGCAGCTGTGCTCCAAGATGCGTTTCATCTCAGCTCAGTGGCTGCGCATTCTGAGTGATGAAACCTGGCGCAGGCATGCGCAAAACGGCAACTCCCTTGCTAGACGTCTCTCGGATTCACTCGGCCATCTGCCAGGCGTGCAGATTCTCTACCCGGTGGATGCCAATGCCGTGTTTGCCAAGCTGCCGGACCGGATGAAGGAAGGCCTCAAGGAGCGGGGCTGGATTTTCTACAGCTTCATCGGCGGCGGCTCACGTCTGATGTGCTCATGGCGCACCACGGAGGCGGATGTGGATGCGTTTGTGGCGGATGCGGCGGCTTTCGTATGAAGATCAAAACGTCTCCGCCATCTGATCGAGTTCCTTGTTGATGCGGTCCTTCCACTCGGCGGGGATGTCGAGCTGAAGCAGTTGATCAAAGGTCTCGATGGCCTTGATTTTTCTGCCGACGGCAAGGAGCGCCCGGGCATAGGCCTCGATGAGATTGGCCCGGGAGGTGAGGCTGGTGACTTGGGTGAAATCGGTGCCATCAAAAGCCTTCACGGCTTCCCGGCCACGCTGGCTTTCAATGAGCAGACGCGAGAGTGCGACGAGGCTCTCCACCCGCCACGCGTAATTCGCGGAGGTGACCTGGATCGCCCGGCGGAACTGCTCTTCGGCTTCTTTGACTTTGCCTTGCTTGAGCTGCAGCCTTCCCAATTCGCACAGCGCACGCCCGCGCACCCCCACCTCGGCACCGGGTGCGTCCGCAGTCATCTGCCATTGCAGCAGCTCCGCAGCGGCGTCCTTCTTCGCATGATAAATCCCGGCGAGAATGCTGTGCGCCTGACTGCGACAGCGCACAGGCCATGCATCGATGTCCTTGCCCTGAACGGACGCGAGAGCGTCATCATAGCGTTCGAAGTCGGCGAGCACGTTCAGCTTCGCGAAATCACGATGCGCGGCGTCCTTGACCGCAGCCGCAAGGGCGAGCGCCCGTTTTTCGTCCTTCAGTGACTTGACCGCAATCTCGATAGCGAAGTCGAGATACGTGAAGTTCTCTCCCGCCTCGTCGGTCTTCGCCGCCATCCCTTCGAGCTTCTGAATGGCCTCGTCGTAACGCTTGTCCGCACGCAGCCGCTTCGCCGCGCTGAACTGGGTGTAGTCAATGGCCTGCGCGGAGACGCCGAGCCATGCGAGTGCGGTGGCGGTGATGATGATTCGAGTCATGAGAGGATCATTTGAAGGTGGCTTTGCCGAAGGATGCATCCCCGGGAATGTGCGAGGCATTGAGCTTGCCGGTCCAGGCGGAGAATTCGCGGCTGCCTTTTTTGCCTGCGGCATCAAGGAAGTGTACGCGGCCGACATTCACATACCAGGTGTCTCCGGACTTTGGCGGCTTGGCGCGCAGCGTATCGAAGGGAATGACGGCCATGGATTCCCAGCGGCTCTTCCCAGGCACCAGCTTGGTTTCAAAGGACCAGGCACCATTCCAGCTCTCGTCATTCCACCCGTAGCGCGGGTGCAGGTAGTCGGCGATGAAGCCGTGCTCCGCCTCGTTGAATGAGGTGGTCTCCGGCTCATAAGCAAAGTAAAAGTAGCGGGCGCGATCACCGGCAGGGGACACGTTGATGACAATGCTCTCCTGCAGCCACAGCTCGGCATCGTGACCGCGTGGCGCGAAGTTCATCTTGTCCGCTGGCTGTTCGCCGCTGACACGCACATAGAGATTTGCGTCATCGCAAAGCACCTGAAAGCTCGTGGGCGCCTGCAATTTTTCAGCACTTCCGCTCGGCAGCAGCGCATGTGCCTCGGCTTTCGCCCAATGCGGCGAGTCGAGCGTGAGCGGCCCGCTCACACGCGCAATGGCGAGCGACGGGCTTTTTTGAAGCAGGGCGTCGGGACTGGCCCGCATCTTCGCGGTGTCCCAGTTGAACGGTGCGCGGTCCAGATAGCGGCCCGCGTACTTCAGGTCGTTCTCTTTGGCGAAACGATACGTGGGGTTTTTCTTTTTCGGATACTTCGCATCGCCATTCGCAATGCCAGCGATGAAGGCGTTCCGCGCATCAATGGCGTCAAGCAGCTGGGTGATCGACGCCGCGTTGTTCATGGCCTGATGATTGCGCCAGGCATTCACCACGAGGGCCAGGTGCTTGAGGAAATCAAACTCGTAGCGCACCATGTCGAGCCTGCGCCTCACCTCGGGCAGTTGTACGCTGCTCTCTGCTGTGGACAAATCCTCCTCCAGGGAGCTGATCACATCGGGGGGCCACAGCGTGCCCAACGCGAAAATGGGATCACGGCCCGATTGATATGCGAAATTACGGATCGTCTGCCACAGCTCCACGCGCTTTTGCAGGTTGGTGAAAAAGCGCCGCATCGGGTTTTCACACTCGCGAAAGGCCGCCTGCAAATACTCGTCGAAAAGCTGCCCCGCACTCTGGGTGGTGGGATCAATGCCGAGCCGCAGATACACATAGATGTTGGGTCCTTCGAGACCCCACTGGCCGGTTCCGGGGCTGCCATTCACCTGCACGGAGTGTACGTTGTTGCTCACCAGCAGACGGTTCTGCTCCGCGATCATGCCCACGGTCGTCAGCGGCGTGAGGCCCACGAGGTGGAAGTTGCCCCAGTTGTAAAGATACGCCGAGAACCCGCCCGGCACCTTGAGCTGCTGCCACGTGGCAAACGCTTCCGCGTCGGAGTGCATCATCTCGATGATCGTGTTCTCCGGAAATTCGCGGAAGGTCTGCGGCGGCTGGATCGTGGGACCGTAGGAGGTCATCATGATTTTTTTGCCGGGCCGGTCCTTCAGGAGCCGCAGCGCCATGTCCCGGTGCATGATCCAGAGCTTCTCGCCCCAGGCATGGTCATTGTGAAAAGCGATGCCGTCCTCCGGCTTCGTCGTCGGTTTAACGCCATACAACTGCGCGCATTCCTGGCACTGGCAGGGGCGGAAGCCATCTGCCTGTCCGAGTTCCACGATGTCAAAGCCGTCATCACAACGCGCGAGGATGTGCTTGTAAATCAGCTCACGCACCGCCGCGTTCGAGAGGCAGAGCTGCCCGTCCCCCGCCGAGAGCTCCGGCTGCCGAACTCCGCCCGCAAGGATGAAGTATTCAGGATGCGCCTTGCCGTACTCCTTGATCGGCACCGCCGATGGATGCTGATGCCCGAAACGCGACCAGATGCGCGTGAAGCGGCGGGCATGGTTCGCGGTGTAAAACAGCTCCTCCCCATCGCGCATGTCGTGCTCCATGAAATGCGGCGCGCTCCTCACATCAAGGGACGGTGGCACATGAATGATCGACTGCGGCACAAACGTCGTCCCCGATTCATCCGGCGAAAGAAACCGTGCGCCCACATAACGATGCACAAACTCCGCCACGCCAAACAGCGTGCCTTCAAACGGCCGCGCTTTCTCCTTCCCGTCGGCGCGCTTGCCAACGAGCGCGTCAGGTTCGTCATGCCCGGCGATGATGACATTCGCCCCAACGACCTTGTGCGCATAGCTCCAGCCGCTAGCCTTCGTCATGTCCACCCCATTTGCCTCCGCAAATTTCGTCGCCCCCAGATAGAAGGCCGGGCGCGCCGCATCAACCTCCGACTCACTGGCTACCACCTCAAGGGCGATCTTGTTCGCCGCAAACGCCTGCTGCAGCAGATCCGCCGCCCGCGTCACCGAGGACTCCGCTGCCGTGTTCGCTGCCATATCCGGCACCACGATCTGATACTTCGACCTGCCGCGAAACCCGAGAATCATGTCTTCCGGCTCATCGTCATTGACCTTCGTTTGACTGAGGGCGGTGACCGCGAGGGCAGAAAACCAAACGAGTAAGGAGAGCAGGCGCATGGGGAAGACGTGTGCGGTGAGGATTGGGAACTCATGCAAACGTCAGCGCGTGCGGTGCCTTTCTTAAACGTCTGAGACGTATTCCACTTAATCGTGACGCATCAGCGGACCAACGGCCAGGTCTGTCATCACCTGCTCTCAATCTCGTTGCATTGCACTCACCTGCTGCATGCGCATTGCGGTTTGAATCACCTCACACGCCTTCCGGCGCAGCGTTAGCCGCAGCGGCTTCTTCCGCCACGGTGGAAAGACGCTTGAAGTGCAGCTGCAGAACACGCCGGAGGTCCGCCTTGGTGGTGGTCACCTCATACTCTTCGATCACCACTTTTTCACCCACCTTGGGCAGATGGCCGAGAAGGTGCGTGACATAACCGCCGATGGTGGTGACTTCGTCGCTGTCGAGATCGATGCCGGTCTGGTCTGCCAGTTCGTAGAGATTGTAGGTACCCTCGACGGTGAACTCGTTGTCGTTGATGCGGCGGAATTCGCTGACTTCATGGTCGAATTCGTCCTGAATGTCACCCACGATTTCCTCCAGCACGTTGTCGAGTGTCACAATGCCCACGGCACCGCCGAATTCATCCACGGCGAGGGCCACATGCACGTGCTTGTCGAGGAAGAAGCGCAGCAGCTTGTCGATGGGCATCATCTCCGGCACCATCTGCAGCTCGCGCTTGATTTTGCGCAGATCAGGTTGCGGTTGACCGATGAGGCTGAGCAGATCTTTGATGTGAATGGTGCCGATGGCGTGGTCCAGATGCCCCTCAACAAGCGGATAGCGCGTGTGCTTGGAATCGATGGCGATCTTGAGATTGGCCTCAAAGGTTTCATCCGCATCAAGCGAGACCACCTGGTTGCGCGGCGTCATCACATCACGCACGCAGCGGTCATTGAGGGCGAGGGCGTTGAGCAGGATGTCCTTCTCGGTTTCGGTCACCTCCTTGGATTTCTGGCTTTCAGCCACGATGTGCCGCAGCTCTTCTTCGGAGTGGGCGATCTCGTGCTCGGAAACGGCCGTGATGCCCAGGAAACGAAGGACGAGGTTCGTGCTCGCGCTGAGAATCCAGATCGCGGGCTTCAGCACGATGTAAAACAAGTGCAGCGGCCGCGCGATCAACAGCGCGGTTTGCATGGATTTGCGAATGGCGAGAACCTTGGGCGTCTGCTCTCCCAGAACGACGTGCAAGTAGGTGACGATGGCATAGGCGATGCCTATGGACGTCCAGCGAATGACGGTCTCGCTGACGATGCCGATTTTGAATAGCATCGGTTGCACGACGACGGCGACAAACGGCTCGCCGAAAATACCCAGGGCGATGCTCGTCAGCGTGATGCCCAGCTGCCCGGCAGAGAGGTAGGCGTCCAGATTGCGCGTCACGGTCTGCGCGAACTTGGCCCCACGCGTGCCGTCTTCGATCGCGGCCGTGAGCTGGCTGTCCCTCACTTTGACGATCGCAAACTCAGCCGCCACAAAGAAGGCGTTGAGCAGTACGATGGCCAGCACGATGACGGCCTGCCAGAAGATTTCACCAGCGGTGAAACTCCACTCGCGTACGAGTTCGGCAGAAGCATTGGCAAGCAAAGGAGTCATGAGGCGGCGCGATCAGGCGTTCACAGCTTCTCGTAATTTCCATCGCATCGTTTTTCGAGGATGGTGAAGCCGGCGGCCTTGGCGTCGGAAACGGAGAGGGGTTTGGTGATCTTCGGCGTGTTAAAACCGGAAATGAGTTTTTTGACCGGCTGCCTGCATAGAGGACATGCCTCAAGCGCGGGTCTGCTGAGCGGACGGCGCAGATCAAAGCCTCTGCGGCATGCAGGGCATCCCTTTTCAGGGTCATCAGCGATGTAGGAGTAGGTAGGCATCAGAAGAGTACGCGCCGCCTCTCCAAGCAGCCAGAGTCGGCCCCCGGCTGCTAGATGGGACGGATTTCTACCAGCTGGACTTCGTCACCCCGGGGATCATCCCTTGGGAGGCGAGTTCGCGGAAGGTCATACGGGACATCTGGAAGCGGCGAATGAACGCGCGACGACGGCCGGAAACGCGGCAGCGGTTGATGAGACGTGTCGGGCTTGCGTCACGTGGAAGCATGGAGAGGCCGACGAAGTCGCCTTTCTCCTTGAGTTCTGCACGGAGTTTAGCGTACTTTTCGACGGTTTTACGTTTGCGCTTGTCGCGCTCGAGCCAGCATGTTTTTGCCATAGGGGCGCGGAGTCTGCCCCAAAGCGCTCCTTTCGCAAGAAAAAATTTCTACTGGAAGATGGTCTGATTCGCGCTAAATGGCCAAACACTATGATCATCTTTTACGGAATGTGTCTCGCAGTCTCACTTCTTTTCTGCGGCGTCATCGCTTTCACCTACCTGGTGAAGGGCTGAAATCAGCCCTTTTCAGGATGCTTACTGGTAGAGAAAAGTCGTCAGAGGACTGGTGGCTGAGGCCTCTGCTGCACCTTCGGTCAAGCCGATTTCATAGGCGCTGCGTCCGGCTTCCACGGCCATTTTGAAGGCTTGGGCCATCCGCAATGGGTCGGCGGCCACGGCAATGGCGGTGTTCACCAGAACGGCATCCGCCCCCATCTCAAAGGCCTCGGCGGCGTGGCTGGGTGCCCCAATTCCGGCATCCACCACCACCGGCACCGTGGCCTGAGTGATGATGATTTCGATCTGACGACGAGTCGTAATGCCCTGATGCGAACCGATGGGCGACCCCAGCGGCATCACAGTTGCCGTGCCCACGTCCTGCAGACGGCGGGCCAAAACAGGGTCGGCATTGATGTAAGGAAGGACGATAAATCCCTCCTTCACGAGAATCTCCGCCGCCTTGAGCGTTTCAATCGGGTCTGGCAGCAGGTAGCGGGGGTCGGGATGGATTTCCAGCTTCACCCAGTTCGGCAGCCCTGCTGCCACGGCCAACCGTGCCAGCCGCACCGCCTCCTCCGCATTCATCGCCCCGCTGGTGTTCGGCAGCAGCAGGACGTTCTTCGGAATGAAATCGAGGATGTTCGCAAAGGGATCACCCTTGCCGCTCAAATCGGCCCGGCGCAGCGCCACGGTCACGATTTCCGTCTCCGAGGCCACGATGGCATCTCGCATCAGCTCTCCGCTGGCGAATTTGCCCGTCCCCATCATGAGGCGGGAGTTGAACTGACGATTGGCGATGGTGAGGGGCTGATTTGGCACGGGAAGTGAGAGATGCACCCAATCTCGCCTCACGCAAGCATCACCCGCTGCAGCAGCTCACCTGTCGGTGGCTGGATGCCGATATAAAAATCGCCAAAGTCGCCATACTGGGTGGTGACTTCATCAAAGCGCATCTCATAGACGATGCTTTTAATCTGGAACATGTCGTGCGCGAAGAGCGTCACGCCCCACTCGTGGCTGTCGAGGCCCGTGGAGCCGGAGATGAGCTGGCGCACCTTGCCGGCGTATTTGCGGCCCGTTTTGGCGTGGCCTCCCATCAGCTCTCGGCGCTTGGCAAAATCATTGGCATACCAGTTTGCGCCCACGCTGCGGCGCTTGCTCATCGGGTAGAAGCAGAAGACCTGCCAGTCGGGCATGTTCGGGTAGAGGCGGTCGTTGAAATACTTCGTCATGTGGCCCTTCCATTCCGCCACACGTTTGTCGAAGGCCTCCGTGCCGGGCGTCAGGTTTTCAGCCTTCTCGATCTGCGCCTTGAACTCTTCTTCGCTCTGCGAGTACTCGGTCCACTCCGTCATGGAAAGGTAGCTGTAGGCAGGCGTCAGCACATCCGGGCCAAGCGCCAGGCTGATCTGCTTTTCAAAGCGCTGCGAATCATGCAAATCCGGCGTGATCAGCATGAAGCCCAGCTCCGATTTGGGCGAAACCATCGCAAACGCGAGCAGCTGCGTGCCGGGGTGCTTGCGGATGGCCTCAATCGTGCGCGAGAAGTTCTCACGCCGCTCCTGGCGCTCTTCCGGCATCAGCGCCGCCCAATACCCATGATCAATGGTGAAAAACAGATGCTGCACCACCCAGCCCTCCTCGGAAATCAGCGGTTTGGATTCAGCAGGGCCGTTGGACGTGGGGAAAGAAGTTGGAATGAGCATGGGGTTGATTGGAGGTATGTCAGTCACATACGCCGGAATTCAGGCGGCTCAACGAACGATCATTGGCTTTTGCTGCGCTTTCTCAGTTCTTCCACCGCTCTAATCAGGGTGAATTTCCAGTCTTCGGAGCATGGCTGCGGTTCGGGAACTGCGACGCAGAAGGGAGCCTAGCCCGGCCAGCCAAAGCGCCAGTCCAAGGATCCATGGCAGTTCAGGATGTGAAGGAGCTTGAGACAGATGGATGCTTTTACCCTCCATCCAACGAACCGGTGCCAAGACAAGCTCTGCAAACACCGCAAAACCATCTGCAAGTCCGAAGCCCATGCTGAAGCCAATCAGATAAGTCAATACCGGAGCAATCCATGCACGAGGCATGAGCCAGGCAACTATGACCGGAAACACAGAGCAGTAGCCTCCCCTCAGTAAAACCGTTCCTGGATCGAGCTCCCTGCCGCCAATCTCATTTCCCCAGAGTCCGAAGAAAAACCCAAGGATGCAGGCGGGAATACCTCCTATCACGAGCGCCACAAATTGGCGTTCATGCCAGGCAAGTTCACGCGTGGGATTCATGAGAGTGGCGTTCTTCGCAGCTGTCGCTAGCTTGACACGATATGAAAATTTCGTCGAGACTCTTTCTGCCTCTTTTCGCCCTGAACGTCTGCTCTGCACAGGAGGCGTTTGACCGCCTGACCTTTCATGAGGCACCAAAGCCTCTTTCCAAAGAAGCGAAGACGAGCGAATGGCCCCGTGTCCTCGGCCCCACGAATGACGCCCGCTCCCCTGAAACGCATCTGCTCAAAACCTGGGACCAGGGCGAGCCAAAGATGGTGTGGGAAGTCCAGATGGGCGAGGCCTACAACTCTCCCGCCATCAGCGGCGACTTCTGCGTGATCTTCCATGCGCTTGAAGGCAGGGAAACCATCGAGTGCCTCCACCGCGAAACCGGAAAGCGCTTCTGGTCCCAGGATTACCCCATCTCCTATCAGGATCGCTATGGCTTCGGCAATGGCCCGCGCGGCAGTCCGGTGATCGCCGATGGCATCGTCCTCACTTTTGGCGTGACCGCCGAGTTGCGCGCGTTCGATTTAAAAACCGGCAAGCCATTGTGGCAGCATGATCTGCGCAAAGAATTCAACGTGCCGCAGGATTTCTTCGGCGCCGGCGGCACGCCGCTGATCCTCGACGGGCGCGTGATCGTGAATGTCGGCGGCAAAAAGGCCCTGATCGAAGACAACGAAGGAATGCGCGACCGCAAGACGAAGCTCGCGGAAGCAGGCGTGAGCGTGGCGGCCTTCGATTTACAGAGCGGCAAGGTCGTGTGGATTGTCGAGGACTCCTGGGGCGCGAGCTATGCGTCTCCCGTTCCCGTCAAGCTGCATGGACAGACGAAGGTGCTCATCTATGCCGGTGGCGAGAGCGACCCGGCCACGGGCGGCCTCATGTGCATTGATCCCGCAAGCGGCAAACTGCATTCCAAATTTCCATGGCGCAGTGAGGACTACATCCAGGCCATTGGGACTTCACCCGTCGTCATTCCGGAGAAAAACCGCGCCTTCATCACCACCGCGTACCCGAAGGGCCGGCCACTCGGCGGTGCGATGGTGGAGTATGACGCGGAGTTCCAAGTGAAGGAAGTCTGGCAGTCGAAAAAGCTCGGAGTCCACTGGATGAACCCGGTGTATCACGACGGTCATCTCTATGCGATTGACGGCGAGACAGAGCCCAAGTCGCGCCTTGTCTGCGTAAATGCGGATACCGGTGCGGAAGTATGGGAACAGCACATCGAGTGGGAAGATGCTGAGTTTAGCAAGCTGACCGGACGTGCCAATCCTACCCGTCTCAGCATCCTGCGTGCGAGTTTGCTGAAGGCCGATGGTGCCTTCCTTTGTCTCGGCGAAACTGGTTCGCTGCATTGGCTCGATCTGACTCCGTCCGGGGCCAAACTGCTGACACAAGCCCAGCCCTTCTATGCGCTCAACACCTGGAGCCTGCCCGCGCTGAGTCACGGCCTGCTCTATATACGCCAACAGTCGCAGGATCTGCTGCATAAGTCAGGCCAACGGGTAATGGCCCTGGATTTGAGAGGTAAGTAAACCATGCCCATACATGGACATGAGTCAGTGGCAAGGCACCGCTTACTGAGGAAAGCCGGGCCTCTGTAGCGAACACTAACAAAATAAGTAGAGGCTGACACTACTCCGTTTTCAGCCGGCCTTGTTGAAAACATTTGAGCGCCATGCACTCGATGTTTTTCATCATCTTTAAATTCCTGCAAATGAGCAATTTGAAACACGCATGTCAAAGCGCGTCAGGTGATGATCGGGCACTCTAAAAACAGCACCCCATCAATGATGGAGACATCTGTTGCTGCGGAGACCGGTTGTGCCCTAGCCAGCGCATATTGAGAAATGGCACGTCAAATGCTAGTGCTCTTGGATACCTGTTACAAACATCACATCAGATTCCAAAGTCATCAAATCCTGATGACAAAAGTCCGATGAAACCTAATGACATACCCATGAGCTCATATGCATACATCATCGCAAGATGTGCCGGATCGAAAGCAGTCATCTGCCTGTCGCTCCTTCTGTTGTTGAATTCCTGCAACGAAAGTGCAACCGCAACCGATCATGAGGTTAAAAGAACCTTTCCGGTCACTTCTGCAGTGATGATGGATGTGCCGAATGGCCAGGAGTACGTCGCAAGCATTCAGAACTCCAACTTCATTGAGCTGGAAGCACGGGTAAGCGGCCGCCTCGAGAAAATCTCTGTCGACGAAGGCCAGCGGGTCGCTGCAGGACAGCTGCTCTTCACCATCAGCAGTCATTCCTATCAAGAGGAGGTGAAGCGGGCCAATGCCCGGCTCAAAAGCGCCCAGGCGGAGGCCAAGATGGCGGAGATAGATCTGCAGAACAATCAACTGCTGCTGCAGAAGAAAATCATCGCCACTTCAGAGTTGGAAATGGCCCAGGCAAGGCTGGACTCGGCCATGGCCAAAGTGGACGAGGCGAAAACCACGGTCGCCGATGCCGAGCGCAGTCTCTCTTATGCCGAAGTGCGCGCGCCGTTTGACGGCATCATCAACCGGATCCGCAACAAAACCGGCAGCCTCGTGGCAGAAGGGGATCTGCTCACATCCATTTCCAATGACGGAGATGTTTACGCCTATTTCAATGTATCCGAGCGTGAGTATCTGGAGCTGGCCAGGCGCAAGGACCTCGGTGTGCAGGGCAGTGTGGCGCTGGAGCTGGCCAACGGAGAAATCCATCCTTTCAAAGGCCGGATTGAAACCTGGGAAAGCGTGATTTCCAAAAGCACCGGAAACATCGCCTTCCGGGCCAGCTTCCCCAATCCCAACCATCTCCTCAAGCATGGTTCCAGCGGCAAGGTAATTGTTCAGTCGGAGCTGAAGAACGCCCTCGTAATACCGCAGAAATGCACCTTCGAAGTTCAGCATAAAACCTGCGTGTACATGCTCAACGCAGACAACAGCGTCCAGCTGAGAAGCATCGACACCAAGCTGCGTCTGCCAAACCACTATGTGATCGACTCAGGCCTCCTGCCGACCGACCGCATCATTTTTGAAGGCATCCAGGTTGTGAAGGAAGGCGATGTGATTGCACCTGACTTCAAAGCCCTCGCAGACGTCGCCCCGTTCTGATGCTGCCAGATTCGCTGACAACCTGCAACAACCGGTGGGAGATGCCTCCGTCATATCTGACGGCCCCGGGCCTCAATCCCCCATGCACTCAACTGATGTATCAAACGCCTGAATGATTAACGAGTTTATCCGCAGACCCGTGCTGTCGATGGTCATTTCCATCATCATCACCTTTCTGGGTCTGCTGGCTTTGTACCAACTGCCCATCACTCAGTTCCCCAGCATCGCTCCGCCTGAGGTCAATGTGACCGTGGAGTACATCGGTGCCAATGCGGAGACTCTGACGAAGGCCGCCATCGTCCCGCTGGAGCGGTCGATCAACGGCGTGCCTGGCATGAAATATATGTCTTCGCGCGCGGCCAATGACGGCGTCGGCGTCATCTCAATCGTCTTTGAAGCGGGCACCGATCCGGATGTGGCGGCGGTGAATGTGCAAAATCGCGTGAACAAGATGATGGGCGAGCTGCCGGAAGAAGTCATCAAGGCCGGTGTGCAGATCGCCAAGGAGGAAAAGGCCATGCTGATGTACCTCGATGTCACCAGCACCAATCCTGAACTCGATGAGATGTTTTTGTACAACTTCGCCGACATCAACATCCTCACCGAGCTCAAGCGAATTGAGGGCGTGGGTTTTGCGAAGATCATCGGCGTCAAGGAATACTCCATGCGCATCTGGCTCAAACCAGACAAAATGCTGACCTACAACATCTCGACGGAGGACGTGCTGCTCGCCTTGAAAGAGCAGAATGTGGAGGCAGCGCCAGGGAAGGTGGGGGAAAGCTCGGACAAGACCGAGCCGCACCTTCAGTACGTGGTGCGTTATGCAGGCAAATACCAGAATCAGGAAGATTATGAAAAGATCCCCATTCGTTCCAATGACGAGGGCCAGGTGCTGCGCATCAAGGACGTGGCCGAGGTCGAGTTCAGCACCCTTTACTTCGATGTGGAGACCCGGTTCAATGGCAGGCCAACAGCCGCCATCCTTCTCAAGCAGCTGCCCGGCTCCAATGCCAACGAAGTCATCGCCAGCATCAAACAACGCATGGCTGAAATCAAGGAGGCCACTTTCCTCCAGGGCATGGACTATGACATCAGCTACGATGTCTCCCGCTTCCTTGATGCTTCCCTGCATGAGGTGGTGCGCACGCTCGCAGAGGCCTTCCTGCTCGTTTCATTGGTGACGTTTGTCTTCCTGCAGGACTGGCGTTCGACACTGATCCCGGTCATTGCGGTCCCGGTGTCATTGGTCGGCACCTTCTTTTTCATGCAGTTGCTGGGGTTCTCGCTGAACCTCATCACGCTCCTCGCCCTGGTGCTCGCGATCGGCATCGTGGTGGACGGAGCCATCGTGGTGGTGGAGGCGGTGCATGCGAAGATGGAAAGCACCGGTGCAGGCCCGCGCCAGGCCACCGAAGAGGCCATGGGAGAGATCGGCGGCGCCATCATCGCCATCACGTTGGTTATGGCGGCCGTCTTCGTTCCCGCGTCCTTCATGTCCGGTCCCTCGGGCATCTTTTACCAGCAGTTCTCCCTCACGATGGCGATAGCGATCGTGCTTTCGGGCTGCGTCGCACTCACGCTCACTCCGGCGCTGTGCGCCCTCATGTTGAAAAACATGCATCATGCGCCCAAGAGCAAGAGCCTGCTCAACCGCTTCTTTGGCCTCTTCAATCGCAGCTATGACAAAGTCTCGGGCACTTACACGCGGTGGATCTCGGCGCTGGCAGGCAGGCGCACGCTGAGCTGGGGCATCCTCCTCGGCTTCTGCGCGGTCATGGTTTTCGTGGGCGGCAGGCTGCCTTCCGGATTCATTCCCAATGAGGATCAGGGCGCGTTTTATGTGGGTGTCACCACCCCGGCCGGCTCTACTCTGGAACGAACCAAGGCCGTGGTGGATGAAATCCAGCACTGCTGTGAGGGCATCACCGCGATCTCATCCGTCTCCACGCTCGCGGGCGTGAACATCATCACCGATGCCAGCGGGGCCACCTATGGATCCTGCCTGATCAATCTCACCGGCTGGCATGAGCGATCCGAGTCGGTCAGGTCCGTGATGGACGAACTTCTCCGCAGGACTCGTCACATCAAAGATGCCGAGATTGAGCTGTTCTCACCGCCCGCCGTGCCCGGATACGGCAACGCCAGCGGCTTCGAACTCCGCCTGCTTGACAGGACAGGAAGCGGCGATTTCAAAAACATGGAAAGCGTGGCAGCGAAGTTCATCGACGACCTGGAGGCGCGGCCTGAGATCGCCAATTCCTTCACCAGTTTCGACGCCAGCTTTCCGCAATACCTGCTGCATGTGGACAGCGACATCGCGGCGCAGAAAGGGGTGACCACCAACAATGTGATGAGCACCCTGCAGACCATGCTCGGAGGCAAATACGCCACCAATTTCATCCGCTTTGGGCAGCTCTACAAGGTCATGGTCCAGGTGCTGCCGGAGTACCGCGCACGCCCGGAGGACATCCTGAAACTTCATGTCAAAAACGACCACGGGGAAATGGTCCAGCTCAGCACGTTTGTGGAGCTGGAAAAAGTGTACGGGGTGGATCAGGTCACACGTCACAACATGTTCACCTCGGCTGAGATCAACGGCGAGCCTGCCGCAGGATTCAGCAGTGGCGCGGCCATCCAGGCCATTCAGGAAACGGCCAGGGAAAAACTGCCGAAAGGCTTTGGCATCGACTGGGCGGGCATCACCCGGGATCAGATTCTTGCAGGAAATCAGGCGGTGTTCATCTTCCTGATCTGCCTCGCATTTGTTTACCTGCTGCTCTCCGCCCAGTATGAAAGCTTTCTGCTGCCGATGCCGGTCATCCTCTCGCTGCCCACAGGCCTGCTGGGCGCTTTTGTGTTTTTGCTCTGGATGGGCCTTGAAAACAACATTTATGCCCAGGTGTCCATGATCATGCTGATCGGCCTGCTCGGAAAAAACGCCATCCTCGTGGTCGAGTTCGCCATCCAGCGGCAGCGCGAAGGCTGCACCCCGCTGCAGGCGGCCGTGGAAAGCGCCTCCTCGCGCCTCCGCCCCATCCTGATGACGTCTCTCGCCTTCGTCGCCGGTTTGAGCCCCTTGATGATGGCATCGGGAGTCGGTGCGGCCGGCAACAGGACCATAGGCGCCTCGGCGGTGGGCGGCATGATCTTCGGCACCGTGTTTGGCATGCTGGTCATCCCGGGTCTCTACGTCATTTTTGCCTCCTTCACTTCAACCTCCAAACCATCCAAGGAACCGGAACATGCGTGAGACCCTGCATCTGAACTGGCCGTTCCTGAGCGCCTGCATTTCGTTCATGACTTTGCTGCTCACCAGCTGTGAAGATCTGCGCCGCTTCGGCACAAAAGCGGAGCAGGCTCCGGACAAAGCAGCTTCGTTCACCGGTGTCACCCAGTGGCGGAAACATTTCACCGATCCCCGGTTGCAGGCCCTCACTGACAAGGCGCTGAACAACAACCGAGATCTTAAAATTGCCCTCCAGCGCATCGAGATGGCCAAAGCGCAGATCACCGCCGCTCGCAGTGTACTGGCCCCCAAGGTCTCGGGCGTGGCTGGCGCCGGGATTCAACGCTTTGGCCTCTACACCATGGACGGTGCCGGCAACAGCACCACACCCATCTATGACGGGCGCATCGTCCCGCGGGACGTCCAGGACTACAGCGTCGGTTTGCAGACGAGCTGGGAAATAGATCTCTGGGGAAAACTACGGAGCAAAAAGGCCTCCGCCACCGCCCGTCTGCTCGCCAGCGTGGAGGGCAGGAATCTGGTGCAGACACATTTGATCGCCGAACTGGCCACCGCCTACTACGAACTGCTGGCCCTGGATGCCGAGATCACCAACATCGATGAGACCATCAAAATCCAGCGCGATGCGCTGGAGACGGTGCAGACCCAAAAGCAGGCGGGGTCCGCCAATGAGCTGGCCGTTCAGCAGTTCGAGGCGCTCTTGTTCAACCTTCAAGGGATGCGGCTGGATACGCAGCAGCACATCGTGGAGCAGGAAGGCATCATCTGCACTCTGCTGGGTGACGCGCAGCGGCCCATCGCACGCAACCGGTCGTCCCTGATGACCTCCACACTGCCGCAGTTGTCCTCGAGTGTGCCGTCTGACATGCTGAAAAACCGGCCCGACATTCGCCGGGCGGAATTCGAGCTCGAGGCCACCAAAGCCGACGTCAAGGCGGCCAAGGCGGCCTTCCTGCCTTCGGTGTCCATCAATGGCGTGCTGGGACTCCAGGCTTTCCAAAGCAATCTTTTGCTCAACGTCCATTCCGCCACCTATTCGGCACTGGGCGGGCTGGTGGCACCGCTGATCAACCGCAAGGCGATCCAAGCCGAGTTTGACCATGCCAATGCCGCTCAATTGGAAGCACTCAACACCTATCAGCAGTCCATCGTGAACGGCTACGTGGAGGTGCACAACCAGCTGGCATTCATCCGGATTTTAAAGGACCTCCAGGCGCTGAAGACCAAGGAGGTGCACCTCCTCATCGAATCTGTCGGGACGGCCGCCGATCTGTTCCGCACGCGCCGGGCCACCTACATCGAAGTGCTTAACGCACAGCAAAACGCCCTGAAGGCGCGGCTTCAACTGATCGGTGTGACGAAGCGCCAGTTTCAGGTGCAGGCCAACCTGTACCGGGCGCTGGGAGGAGGCTGACCGGGAGGCCGCCAATTTCGTGCTTGGCGGCAGACAGGCGTTTTGATAGCCTCGTCTTACATCCCGAATATGAACACTGCCATTGTCATCCGCATCTGTGTCATCACGCTCGTACTTCTCGCCATCGCTTTGATCTGGAGCTTCGTGAAAGATGCCGGGGACGGCATGAAGCTCGTGTTTGTGATTTTAATGGGACTGTCAGGCGGTCTCCTTGCCGTGAAGTATTTCATTCCGTGGCTGGGCGATCTCATGGGGGAGGCGGTCTTCTCCTCCGGCGAGAAGGTGGAGCAGGATCACATGACCAAAGCCGCAGCCCGCATCGCCCAGGGCGACTACCAGGGAGCCATCGGGCACTATGAAAAAATGCTCGATGAAAAGCCGGACGATCCTTTCCCTGTGGCCGAAATCGCCAAGATCCACGCGGAGCGTCTGCATGACCCTCAGTCGGCTTTGAAAGTGCTGGAAGACCATCTTCAAAGCAAGGACTGGCCGGTGGATGACGCAGCCTTCATCATGTTTCGCATTGCCGACGTGCAACTGACCCACAGGCATGATTTTGACGCCGCGCGCGACATGCTTGAGCAGATCATTGGCAACTTCCCGAACACCCGCCACAGCGCCAATGCCCACCATCGCATGAGTGAACTCGAACAGATGCAGTACAAGCTGCTGATGGAGCAGCGGACCAAGGCGGGATCCGCTGGCGCTTGAAATCGTGATCGTTTCCACACCGGCATCCGATGCTCGAAAAGCTCCAGCTTTGGACACGAGCCAATCCGCTCATGGCACTGGCGCTCGCGGCTGTTGGTGGCATTATCGCCGCCGAGATCGGCTGGCTGCCCGTTCATGGCCTGTGGTTTCCTCTCGTCATCGCAGGTCTTCTTGGCATAGCGCTGCTCATCGGCCGCCATTGGCTGCTGATCCCGGGCGCAGCTCTGGTCTTTGCCTTCATTCACACCACACGGCTGGATGAAACCTTCCGCCATCCGCTGCGTCTGGCCTTGCAGCGTCAGGACAAGCCCCTGCCCGCAACCATTCGCGGCAGCCTGCTTCCTGAATTCGATACCACGACGGACGAGCGCACTCATGCGCTTTGCACCACTCAGCAGATCGAGATTCCTGACGCAGGAATACGGATCGCGCAGACGGCGACGCTTCTGGTGCGGCTGCCCAAAGGTGTGCGCTTCCCCGGTGCGGGCACGTATGAACTCCACGGCAGCATTTATCTGCCGCGCACTGCATCCAATCCCGGCACCTTTGACGCGCAGGAGTATGCGCTTCGCATGGGTCGGGTGGCCCGCCTGGACATCGACCACATACGACGCCTCAGCGGCAGTGGCGAGCCAGGATGGTGCGCCTTTTTGCAGCGGGCGGAAGACTGCCGACAATGGATCAGCAGGCAGCTCGTCAAGGATCTTGAAGATGACCCCCAAACCGTCGCCGTGCTCCGCGCCATGGCGCTCGGCGTTTCTGCCGAGGCGGATCATGAGATCGAAGATGCCTTTCGCAACAGCGGCACGCTGCACGTGTTTGCCGTCAGTGGTTTGCATGTCGGCCTTCTGGGGGGCATCGTTCTGATCATCCTGCGGCAGACCGGGATTCCACGCGGCATGTCGCTCTGGGTCGTGATTTTCGTCGTGTTTGCGTATGCGTTTGTCACCGGCTGGCGGCCTTCGGCGGCACGCGCGGCTTTCATGGTGGCGATCTACCTGAGCGCCACGCTGATTGACAGGGAATCCTCCCTGCAAAACAGCCTTGGGGCCGCAGCCCTCCTCCTGCTGGCCACGGACCCGAATCAATTGTTCATGCCCGGGTTTCAGCTCTCGTTCGGTGTCTTGTGGCTCAGCACCCTTGGTGCCGCCCCTCTGCTAAAAAGACTGCTCCCTCTCACCCAGCTCGATCCGTTTCTGCCACCTCAGCTCGCCTCCTGGTCGCAGCGTTCCTGGAGCAAATGCAGGCTGTGGCTCGCGACCACCCTGAGCGTGTCCTTTGCCGCGTGGGTCGGCAGTCTGCCATTCATCCTCGGCCATTTTCAATCGATCACTCCTGTGGCCGTGATCGCCAATTGCGTTCTCGTCCCGCTTTCCTCCTTGTGTCTGGGCGCCACCTGCCTGGGCCTTTGTGCAGCATCTCTGCATCTGACCGGTGCCCAGATCATCTTCAACAACGTCAGCTGGGCGCTGGCGAAGGCCATGATCGCCAGCGCCATGTGGTTCGCCGGTTTGCCGGGCGCGAATTTTCATTTTCAACCACGCACCTCTCACACCTCTGCACCCGCCGTCTGGCACGTGCTGGAACTTCCGCACGGCGGCGCGGCGAATGATTTGCGCATCGGCAGGACTCACTGGCTCTTTGACACGGGCGGGGAAGACAGCTTTCGCAGCGTGCTGCGCCCGTATCTGCATGCCAGCGGCGTCAATTCTCTCGCAGGCGTGTTCCTGAGTCATAACGACGCCGACCACATCGGCGCAGCTGCCCAAGTGATCACAACATTTGATTCCCCCATGCTGTTTTGCAGCAGCCAGGAGCCAGGGCTCCATGATTCCAAGCGCTCAGCACTGCGACGTCTGCTGGATCAACCCAGCCCACCCTCATTGCACAAACTGCATGTCGATGAAAAAGTCACCCTCTCAGATGCCAGCGAGTTCAAAATGGAAGCCACGGTGCTCTACCCGACCCAGCAGGTGCAAAATGATCGGGCGGACGATCGGGCCATGGTGCTCAGGGTCCAGCTCGGTCCCTGGCGCGTGCTTTGGCTGAGCGACACCGGCTGGCACGCTGAAAAAGCGCTCTGTTCCAGCTCCGAGGAGCTGCGCTGCGATGTCCTGATCCGCAGCCAGCATGAGGTGGATCTCTCCACGAGCGCCGAGTTCCTCCTCAAGGCGCAGCCGCAGATCATCCTTTGCGGAAGCGATGCACGCAGGGTCGAAACCGCCCTGCCCGATTCACTCGTTCAACGCGCCAGGGAATTGAACATGCCGCTGATCGACACTTGGAACGCCGGCAGCATCGACCTCCAGTTTCATCACGGCGAACTTCACATCGTCACAAATCGCAGCAAGCAGCGCTGGGTGTTGAAGCCACGATGACGGAAAGGAGGATCTCCCAATGGCTATTGGTTTGATTCCGGCCGGGCCCCGAGCCGGGCGATGATGTCGCCCATCTTGTTGTTGCGGATGACTTCAAGTTTCACCTCGCTGCCGGGCGGCTGGGTGCGGATGATCTGCAGCAGGTCTGCCGGAGAGCGGAAGGCCATGCCCTGAAACTTTGTCACCACATCTCCCTGACGCAGGCCGGCTTCATCTGCTGGAGATTTGTTGCCGATGTCAGTCACCAAGGCGCCACGGCGTGAGGTGCCCCAGACAGGGTCGATCTCCACAGGTTCGCTGCTGACTTCAAGGCCGAGGTAGCCCTTGCCGGTCGAGCTGGACACGCCCGTCACATGCTTCGCACTTTCCTTCAGCTTGGCTTGAATGTCCTCCACCACCATTTTGGCTTCATTGGATGGCACAGCGAGCCCCACACCCTGCCAGCTGTTCACGCCAGCGTCGCCACGATACAGGGCGACGTTGATGCCTATGACTTCCCCGCGAATGTTCACCAGCGGGCCGCCGGAGTTGCCGGGATTGATCACCGTGTCCGTTTGCAGGTAGTCAAACTGACTGTCGCTGAGATGACGGTCACGCGCGCTGATGATGCCCTGGGTCACCGTGCCGCTCAGTCCAAAGGGATTGCCCACCGCGAGAACGATCTGCCCCACCCGGGCATCATCCGAATTGGCAAAACTCAGCGCTGGAAAATCGAGACGTGGGCTGTCGATTTTCAGCAGCGCGATGTCACGGTCCTTGTTGAATCCGAGAATGAGGGTCGGATATTTTTTATTGTCGTTCGCGGTGATTTGAATGTCCGCAGCCTCAACGCCTTCGATCACATGATAGTTGGTCACCACATGCCCCTCTTTGCTGATGATCACTCCGGAACCGAGACTCGGGACGATCTGATCCCCCTGACCCACGAAGCCATAAGACGAATGCCAGCCCTTTTTCCCAGCACGCACCGTCTTGGTGGTCACACTGACCACGGAGGGCAGAACGGTGGCGGAAATCTTGGCAAACTCGTCATTCAACCGGCTTAGCAGCGGCACTTCTTCAGGCGCGATTTTTGGCTTTTTCGGTGGTGTAAGCGCCGCAGGTCCGGGCTTTTCCCCGCCCAGAAGATTGAGGACGCCATAGCCTTCCCGCCCGTGACGCCACCACGCGAAAAGCAGCCCGGCCAGCACGAACACGGAAAAGGCAAAAAGCAGACGTCGGAGGTTTTCCATGCAGTACCAATGCGCCAACGGCTGTGAACTTCAAAGTTCAAAGTTGCAGCCTGCCCGCACCCGCATGCCCCCGTGCCATCACGCCGCCTGCTTCGGGCATAGAATGACGAGCTTCTGCCGGGAGATCGCCTGCGGCTCGGCGGGCTCGCTCAGCGCACGGTCCACGGCACTTTTGATCTCCTCGGGCTCAAACGGCTTTGTGACATAATCACAGACCCCGCGACGCACCGCTGTCACGATATCGCGGGTCTCTGAGCATGCGGAAACCATCACAAAACGCGTCAGGGGCGAGGCCTCGCGCGCTTCCCGGATCATGTCCAGCCCATCGACATCACCGAGCCGGCGGTCCACCAGAGCCACGTCCGGGGCCATCTCACGAATAGCCTCCAATCCGGCGCGACCGTTGTCGAAAGCCATCACCTCGTGCCCATCAGCCCGACAGAGACTGGAAAGAAGCTTCAGCACAGGTGGATGATCTTCAATAACAATAATATTTGCCATATTGAATCGAATAGTAGCATCCAGCCTTTGATCGGCAAGAGCCATGTAAGAAACTTGTAATACCCTGCCCCGCCTCGCGGCTTCTCGTTTGCGTCGTGGCGGCAATCCGGCATTCTAACTGCCCGCCATGTCCTCCCCCCTGCTCCGCTACTGCCCCGACCTCTACAACTACCAGCGCCGCGAAACACGCCCCGTCATGGTTGGAAATGTCCAGATCGGTGGCGGTGCGCCCGTGGTGGTACAGAGCATGCTCACCAGTGACACCCGTGACGCTGCGGCCTGCGTGAAGGAAGCTCTCGGCCTCGCCGAAGCTGGCTGCCAGATCGTACGCGTCACCGCCCAGACTCGCGTCATTGCCGAAAACCTCCGGCACATCCGTGATGGCATCCGTGCCGCCGGCTGCGATGTCCCCTTGGTCGCCGACATCCATTTCAAGCCCGATGCGGCCATGGAAGCGGTCAAGTGGGTGGAAAAGGTCCGCGTGAACCCCGGCAACTACGCCGACAAAAAGAAGTTTGCCGTCAAAGAATACACCGATGACGAGTACGCCGCTGAAGTGGCCTACATGGAGGAGCAGTTCGTGCCGCTGGTGAAGGAGTGCATCCGCCTGGGCCGCGCCATGCGCATCGGCACCAATCACGGTTCCCTCAGCGACCGCATCATGAACCGCCATGGCGACACGCCGCTCGGCATGGTCGAAAGCGCCCTCGAGTTCGCCCGCATCGCGCGCGGGCAGGGCTACCATAATTTCCTGTTCTCGATGAAGGCCAGCAACCCGAAGGTCATGATCGAGGCCTATCGCCTGCTTGTCGCCCATCTCAATCAGCTCGGCGCTGACTGGAACTATCCCATCCACCTCGGCGTCACCGAGGCAGGCGACGGCGAAGACGGCCGCATCAAGAGTGCCATCGGCATCGGCTCCCTGCTCGCAGACGGCATCGGCGACACCGTGCGCGTCTCTTTGACTGAAGACGCCATCTTTGAGATCCCCGTGGCCCAGCAGCTCGTGAAGCCCTACAACGAAGGCCTGCCAGCGCAGTTTGAGCACATCGCCAATGCGCCCCAGGTCAGCTACGATCCTTTCGACTATGTGCGTCGTGGATCAGACGTGCTCACCATCAACGGCGTCAAAGCCGGCGGCCATGAAACCGTTCCCGTTTTCACCACGCGCAAAAAATGGGATGCCGTCGCGCACAAGATCGACAAGCTCGGCGACTACAAGCCCGAGGTCGTGCTGGAAGACAGCGGCGTGGTCGAGATTGACCCACGCGACGATGCCGCCATCGCCAGCCTCTACGACAGCGCCGAAGCAAAGCTCGTCACCGTCAAGGACGGCATCAAGCTGCCCGTCATCGCGGCGTATCGTCTGCTCGCCGCCAAGATTCAGCCGCGCCATGTCATCCTCCTCAAAGACACCCTCCAGGCCACCGGCAGCGATGACTTCACCGAGAACCTGCTCACCGCCGCCACCAACATCGGCTCGCTCCTGTGCGATGGCATCGGCGATGCGGTGATCGTCAATGGTGAAGAGGCACCCGGCCAGGCACTGCGCATCAGCTACAACATCCTCCAGGCCGCCGGCGTCCGCATTTTCAAAACCGACTACGTCGCCTGCCCGAGCTGCGGCCGCACGCTCTTCAATCTGCAGACCACCACGCAAAAAATCCGCGCCGCCACGGGTCATCTCAAAGGCGTCCGCATCGCCGTCATGGGCTGCATCGTCAACGGCCCTGGCGAAATGGCCGACGCCGACTTCGGCTACGTCGGCGGCGCGCCCGAGAAGATCAACCTCTACGTCGGCAAGACCGCCGTGAAGTTCAACATTCCCGAAGGCGAAGCCGTCGAACGCCTCATCGACCTCATCAAGGAACACGGTCGCTGGTTTGACGCGCCCGTGGCTGTTGCAGCGTGAGTTATTCGTCCCAGCTAACTCTGTCCACCTCGATCCAATAGCCTGCGATCAAGACAAAAGTGTACGCACAGCCGCCTCCCCTCAGAGCATCACCGGTGGCGGTGCGCAGCTTGCACTCATAGCAGGGCAGCCCCTTGCCACGCGCATAGATGGCAAATAGTCCGTTGACGGTTGGAGGAATGGAATTGGAGGTGGTGGCGGAGAACGTGATCTCGACCTTTCGTCCGAATTCCTTGGTGTTTTTGTCCCAGTAGCTACTGGGGCTCTCAGCCGCTGCGTGCTCCATGTCGCTGACAGGCCGCCATCTGGGGAAATGGGCACCCAGGGCACTCTTCATTTCGGCAGGTGGATCCTTGTCGTTGATGGAAATGAAACTGACGAGCGCAGGTTGCGGTCTTCCTGGTTGGGGCGGCGCCAGCGGATCATCCGGCGTTTTGGGCTCGCCCAATAATTCCCGCCACACCGGCACAGGCATCCCCATGAGTTTGCGCCGGTCGTAGTCGGTCAGTTCACGTTTGAGTGCGTCAACAGTGGGGGCAAAGTCGGGGTCAGGCTCTTTTTCGTATTTGAATACATCCACCGGCCGACCGTCATAACAGTCCCGTGCCAGGGGATCTGCCCCAGCTTTCAGCAGGTGACGGATCATCACCAGATTGTTGGACTGGGCCGCCACATGCAGGGCCGTACGGCCGCTGTCGGCGTCAATCGGCAGGTTGATTTGATAGCCTTTTTTGACCAGCAGATCGAAGAAGGCCGTGTCCGACTCGTGGATGGCATGCAACACCGCTCCGCGCAGGCTGATATGAGTGTGGGAGATGCCGCTGAAATTTTCGTCATGCGCGAAAGCAGCGCCCAAGGTCATCAGTCCGCAGAGCACTGCAAGGAGAATTGTTTTCATCCCTCGAAGCTATCAGAGCTGCTCCGAGGTGTCACGCCTGTTGGACCGCCAGATCCGGAACCCTGAAATCGAAACCATTGCATGCCTCATCGACCTCATCAAAGAACACAACCGCTGGTTTGATTCGCCCATGGCGGCGTGACGGACTGCGAACTAAGCAGTGATTCCGGCAAAGAGGTCGGCCACATTCACGCTCACACCGCTGAGCGCGGAACATTCCAGCATTTCACCTTCGGAGATGCGTTGCATGCTTTGATAACGACCGTTGGCGGGAGTACGATAGACCTCGATGCAACGCTCCGCTGCATTGACGATCCAATATTCCACCACATCGGCTTCGGCATAAACAGCCGCGATCTCGCGATCCACCAGCAGACTGCTAACGGACACTTCAACGACGAGACGCGCGGTGGCAGGGTGCTAGCAATAATCATCACGACGCCCGTCCACGATGGAGATGTCCGGCTCAGGTTCGGAATCTTTGAGGGTCAGCGGGGCTTCCTGGCGAATCCAAAACATACCGCCGACGGCCCCCCTTAAAAACTCGATCAGCGCATCGGTCAGCTTGGTGTGAAGAAAGGATTTGCTCATTTTTTCGAGGATCACACCTCGGATGAGTTCCGCCCGTTCAGGAGCCAGTCCTTTGTCGATCATTTGATGCCATGCCGCGACAGACAACGGCAATGCGCGCTGTTGGAAAGCTGGTTGCGACAGGATAGGCACCATGCAAAGACATTAAGTTCAAAAGCACAACCGGCAAGCAATCCTGCGGCGCCTGCCACCATGCACGGCCAGAACTGTCCAGGTCAGGCCGTGGCCTGCTGTTGTTTCAACCGCCAGCGTCTGATCGCCTCCGCGTTTGACTCAAACGCAAACTCTTCCAGCGGCACTTCATCCAGCGGGCAGGCCAGGATCTCCGACACCTCGGCAGCCTGCATCGCCACCCGGTTGAAATCGGCCACGCGGGCGATGTAGCAGAGATCAATCGTGGGCCACATGTAGCCTTGAAACAGGTAGCGGTTGTTCAGCGTGCATAGGTAGGTGAACGCACTCGCCGGCAGTTCGATGCCCACCTCCTCATGTGTTTCACGCGCGGCCGCCATCTCACCGCTTTCTTCCGGCTCGATGACACCGCCGGGCAGACCGAGCAGGCCAAAGCCAGGCTCATGCGCGCGACGGATGATGAGCACACGGTCCTGCGCATCGAGAAGCAGCGCTACAGCGGCCGGGATTGGCGTGATGAAATGGCGAAAGCCGCAGGCGGCACAGACGAACTCGCGGTCACTCCTCGTGATCCAAACATCCTTGCCGCAGTCGCTGCAAAATTTGAAGGGGGATTCAGCCATGAGCCTTTCCCTGCCGCCGATGCGCATTCCATGCCAGCAGAAACACCAGGGCGCAGGCGGCTTTCATCACGAACAGCCACCAAGGCTCCCACCACGCGCCGGTTTGAACCTCGATAAGATCTGAAACGCCAAAGCACGCAAAGGCCGCAGGCAGCAGCCACCGCCAGGGGCGTTTCATCCGCAGTCGGACGGCCAGCACAAGGGCAATGGTGAACCACAGACCGGCTTCGCCATAGTTGAACACGGCATGCAGGGAAAGCGGGACCTCTTCGTTCATCCAGCAACATTTCCCTCCATGCAGCCCCTTGGCAAGGTCAGGCAGGATGATAATTCTTGATAACGCTTCTTGGCTTGAATGACATGATTTGTCAGAATTCACGTTAATTCTGACCATGAGTACCAACCTGCTTCAGTCCTGGCTGCGCCTTCCCAACGGGGAGCGTCATGATCTGAACGGCAACTGTTCCATCGGCCGCGCGCCGGACAACTCGCTGCCCCTCGCCGGCAGTGAGGTCTCACGCCGCCACGCCATCATCCAGGCCCAGGGCGAGCGCGAGTTCTGGCTGGTCGATCTCGGCAGCGCGAACGGCACCTATGTCAATGGCCGCCGCATTTCACAGTCCGTGCGTCTGCATAACGGGGACATCATCCGTATCGCCGGCAACGAACTCGAATTCTCCTCCGAGATACTCAGCGCCATGCATCCGGCGGGCCCGCAGGTCATGGCCTCCACCATGATCCACATCCGCCAGGCCCAGTGCTGGCTCATGGTGGCGGACATCATCGGCTCCACCCAGCTCTCCCAGACACTCCCGGGGGCGCAGTTCCCTCGCATGACCGGCAGCTGGTTCAAGAACTGCCGTCAGATCATCGACGAATGCGGCGGCCACATGTCCAAATATCTCGGCGACGGCTTCTTCTGCTACTGGGACGATACGGAGGACAGCGCCATCCAAGTGCGCCAGGCCGTGGCCAGGCTGTACGAGGCTCAGCTCGCGGCCAATCCCCCCTTCCGCCTCGTCCTGCATTTCGGCGCCGCCATGCTCGGCACCGTCCCGACCATGAACGAGCTCAACCTCCACGGGCCCGAGGTGAACTTCGTCTTCCGCGTCGAAAAAGTAGCCTCCACGCTGAAGCAAACCGTGCTCTTCAGCGAGGCCGCCGTGAAAAAAATGGCGGCGGAAAACGAGGTCAAACTGGCTGGCGAATGCGCCGTGGAAGGCTTCTCCACACAATACAAGTTTTACACACCAAGCCATTGAGGCTCTCTGCGCACGTGGATCAATCCAGCGCGCTCGCCGTTCCATCAGCTTGCTCAGGCTCGGACGGCAGCAGCATCGCCACGGCGGCGGAAGGCACGAACAAGAAGCCGGCATACAGCAGCGCCGTGCGGAAGTCGCCCACCTTCACAAAGATCCCAAAAAACACCGTGCCACCTGCGGCCACGATGCGTCCGATGTTGTAGCAGAAGCCCGAACCCGTGGTGCGCAGCAGCACGGGGAAAAGCGGCGGCAGACACATCGTGAAGAGGCCAAACACCCCCTGACAGGCGCCGATGGCCGCAAACTGCCACTTCGTCGCCTCCCAGCTCCACACCTGTGAGAAGGAGAGATACATGAAGGCAAAATAGGCCAGCATCATGCCCACGATCGTATTGCGATAGCCAAACAACTTGGCAAGGCCGCCAGCGATGTAGTTCCCGAGCAGCGAGCCAAACATGATCCACATCAGTGCCGTGACGAGCGCGGCGTCCTTCCCCGCTTTGTCGAGCGGGACGATCTCAGCAAGGCTGAGCACATGCTTCTGCTGCCAGAATAAATAGGTCCAGTGCGCCGTCAGCGACACGGCGCAGATGATCATCACGCGCCACGTCACACCGCGTACTTCAGGGCTGAACAGCGCGCTGATCTTCGGCACCTCCTGCCCTTTGCGCGCTTCCGTCCATTCCTCCGTTTCCGGCACCGCCTTGCGAATCCACAGCGTGATCAAGGCTGGCAAAATACCGATGAGAAAGATGTAGCGCGGCTCCTGGCCGGCCAGCAGCCAGCCCGCGAGGCAGGCCACCAGCACCCCGCAGTTCACCGCGCTTTGCAGCGTCGCCGCGATCCACGGCCGCCACTTCTTCGGCCACGTTTCAGACAGCAGCGAAGCACCCACCGCCCATTCTCCCCCGATGCCGAGCGCCGCAAGAAAGCGGAAGATCATGAGATGCCACCACTCCTGCGCGAAGAACGAAAGGCCCGTGAATCCGGCATAAGTGAGGATGGTGAGCGTCAAGGCACGACTACGGCCCAGCACATCGCCCAAGCGGCCAAAGAACGCGCCTCCCAAGGCCCAGCCCACGAGAAACGCGGCCTGAATGATGGAGCCATGCGTGCCCACCGTGGGATCCTCCGTGGACACCTGCATGAGCTGCGCCACAAACACCGTGGCGACCAGCGTGTAGAGATGCATGTCGAGTCCGTCAAACATCCAGCCCAGCCATGCGGCGAGTCCGGAACGGCGTTGCTGCGGCGACAGGTCGCGCAGGCGGGTAATCTCAGGAGTGGCGGATTGGCTCATGCGGGCGCGAGTCTTTCGCAGCCCGGCCCGAATGGCAAGCTCTTTACCCCACGGCAGACAAGGTTCTCGGCAACCTGCGACGCTTTGCTTCAACAACGACAATGCCGCAGCTCAAAAACAGCCCAAGAACGATGGGGACGCTGTTATCGAGCAGCGATGGCAATTCAACCAACGGGGCATTGTTCCGCAGATTCGATGGATCATACTTCACCGCCACATATCCCGCCTCGACAACTTTTTTCCATTCAGCTTCAGGCAGCGAAGACCATAAGTTTTCATAAAAAAGCCCCTTTCTTCCGATTGATCGAGTGTTGAGCGCAGATTGAAACACATACTTCACTTCATAAGATAAACCATATCTCGTGGACATGACTCTTGAATCGACAATGCGTGCATCCACTTCGCCATTGCTTCGATGAAGTGCGATCGTTTCCAACAGACCAGGCACTCCCAGCCCCAGGAAAGCCAGAGACAACAAAGCACAGAACATTGTGCTTCCTCTGGAAGGCAGTTTGTCTTCACTCATTTGGCGAAATTTGACACCTGTTTACAATGACTCAACATTCCCTGCGAGACAAAAGCAGGGACAAGCCCCGGCAAATTTTATTGTGGCCTACAAAGCAGATTAGACACTCACTTCCCCTTCGCCAGCTTGTTGTACTTCTCCACCAGTTCGTTAAACTCCCGCGTGCGCGCGTTCAGCTTGGTGATCGCATCATTGCGCTCCTCCACCAGCTGCTTCAGCAGTTCGTTCTGCTTTTCCATCGCGCTGTTCTGCGTCGTGACGGCGCTGTTGTGACTTTTGATGGCATCCGCGCCCTTGCCAAACGCCCGTTGCGTCGCCTCCAGACCACGCTGCATCTGCATCAGTTCCCGCATGTAAATCGCGATGGTGATGCCACGCGCCACGGAGTCGTTGGACAGTGAATTGTATTCGCGGGAAACCTCAACGAGCTTCGCCTCCACCTCCGCACGCAGTTCGGTCAGGCGGGCGATTTCTTTTTCATACTCCCTCACCTTTCGCTCCGCTTCGATGCGCAGGGTGTTTTCCGCTTCGAGCCGTTTGACTAGATCCTGAATGTGGCCGCGCAGGCGGTCCTCGCGCTGCCATTGGACGATGCAAACAGCACAAAGTCCCAGGGAAATGACAGCCAGCAGCGTGGTGAGAAACCGCTTCATGAATCAGGGAGCAGGCTTGGCCGCATTCGCAGGTTTGACGTTGAAGGCCACCTTCGTGAAGCCTGCCCGCTTGGCGGCATCCAGCGCTTTCACGAGATCGGCATAGCGTGTGTTCACATCGGCACTGATGTACACGGAGGTGGCGGGATCTTTCCCATAACGTTCGGCGAGCTTTCGATCCAGCTCTGGCAGCGTGATGGCCGACTTGTCGTAAAATACATCGCCGGTGGCGTTCACCGCAAGGTTGATCATGTCCGGCTTGAAATCGGACTGCGTGGCCGAAGCCACGGGCAGATTCACCTTGATGGTCTGCTGCTTGGTCATCGTGAGACTGACCATCATGAAGGAGGCCAGCAGGAAGAACATCACGTCAATGAGCGGGATGATTTCCAGCCGCGTCTTTCGTTCGGGCAATGGCGAATGTAGTTTCACGGTGGGATCAGGCCTTCGGAGTGGCTTTGTCAAATCCGTGCTGCACAGCAAGAATCAGCACGTTGTTGGCTGCGGCTTCGAGGTCAAACTTCAGAGCGGCAAGGCGTGCATGGAAGTAGTTCATCGGCACCAGCGTGCCGATGGCGATGCCGAGGCCGGCTGCCGTGGCGATGAGCGCCTCGCCAATGCCGCCCGTGACCTTTTCCACCGCAAGTTCGCTGCCACCGATGCTGGTGAAGCTGCCCATGATGCCGGTGACGGTACCCAGCAGCCCAAGCAGCGGTGCGAGCGTGACGATCGTGTCCATCGCGCTCAAATAACGGCCTGCATCGCGCAGTTCCTGCCCGGCGGAGACTTCGAGTGCGCCCTGCATGCTGGTGTGGCGGTGATTGAGCCCGTGATGAATCATGCGCACCACAGGATCACCTGAGCCGGCAGAGATCGCGATGGCTTTCGCGAGGTCTCCCGCCTCCAGTTTTTCGTACACTTCATCCAGCTGCTTGGTGGAGCGCTTGGCGGTAAAGCGCAGCCACCAGAACACACGCTCCACAAAGATGCAGACAGCCACAACCGTGACCACTGCGATGGGATACATGATGGGTCCCCCTTTGTGAAAGAGATCGACGACAGCGTTGGCGAGTATGGGCATGATTAAAATCGAAGATGGCGGATGAGAAGCTGTTTCAGTTCAGACGGAATTTGAGCGGCAGCGTGTAGCGGTGCGGCGCGCCCGCAGGCCAGCGCCAGTTCCGGCGCACCCAGGACGCAGCATACTCATCCAACGAACTAAACCCGGTGCTGCCGATGACACTGACTCCTTCGACGGCCCCTGAAGGTCCCACACTGATGCTCAGACGCACGGTGCCCTGCATGCCAGAACTGCGGGCAAAGTCAGGATAAGAAGGCTGGGGAAATTTGCCTTTGCCGCCACTGCCGGAGGTGCCACTGCCGCCTGCCGTGCCAGCCTGGCTCGTATTGGACCGTGTGCCTCCACTGCTGGCCACGCGCGGACGGGGTGGCGAGGGGGGGGGCTGACGTTTCACGGGGTCGATGGGACGCAAGGCATCCTCGATCTTCGGAGCGGTGGGAATTGCAAAAATGTCCTCCATTGTCATCGCCTCCGCGATCTCCGGCAGATCCAGATTTTCCGGCGGCGTCTCGATGACCTCGGAAATTTCCGGCGGCAGCACCGGCTCCGTCTCGGCGGGCTGGTCGGCACTCGCATCCATCGCCAGCAGCTCGGCCATGGAGGTTTCCACCATCGGCAGCTCAGCGGATTCATCGAGGTCTTCCAGCGTTTTCAGGTGAATCGGCGGCAAATCGGCGGCGAACATGCCGATGACCCCCACCGTCAAAAAGCTCCCCGTGATGCCTACGAGCCATGAAAGCGTAATAATCACCCGGGCAAGACTGCTGCCACGACGCACCACCGAAGTTGCTGAAACGGCAGCAGCAGAGGATCTTGGCTTGGGATGGTCGTAGCCCATGGCGGGCAGGGGGTTTAGCATTGAGGAGGTCATTGCACAAGGCAGGGTAGGAGTGGAGGATGAAACGCAAGATTAGCGTGTCAACTTGCAATTGCGACTCAGTCGCATCATTGTTCACATCTTGCTGTTAATAATGCCTCAATTGCTCACCAAACCCTTGCCGAATGCCGTCCGCCCCAGTCACCAACGAGGATTCCCCAGAAGACCGCAACGCAGTGGCCAAAGTCTGGATGAAGCGCGGCATCGCCCTGCTTTCCGCCAACAATCCCTCCGCTCTGTCGGAAGCTCTCCACTGCTTTGAGCAGGCGCTGGAGATACGTCGCACGCTGCCGTTTGAGGAAAGTTCCTGGTTTCGCTGGCTGCTCACTGCCTGCTGGATGAACCGGGGGGACGCGCTCACTCGCCTTGGAAACCCGGCTCAACTGACCGCAGCGGTGCACAGTTTCGACCAGGCCATTTTTCATCTGCAAAAACTGCCGCTGGACGAGGACGCCCAGTATCGCGGCCGGCTGGCCCTGGCTTGGATGAACCGCTCCCTGGCACTGCGCGCAGAAGGGACACCGGAAAGCCTCCACGCCGCCCTGCTGTCGCTGGATCAGGGCAAAACCGTGATTGCGGAGAGCGTGGCGGCCAGTCTCCCCGTCAACACGGAACTTCTGCCAACGCTTCTGCTCAACCGCGCTGCCCTGCTGCTGGAAGTTTCCCCCCCCAAAATGCTGGACGCCATGCAGTTGGTTGGTGAGACACTGCTTTTGTGCCAGCCCAGCGAACATCGGACCCTGCACTCCGCCGAAATCGGATTGAAGGCGCGCCACATCTTCTGCCGTGCCGTGGCCATGCTGCTGGAATCACCCCCGGTGGACACCAGCCGCGCGGATGACTGGATCATTCAGGCTACGGACAAAGTGGACGAGGCCATGCACCTCACCGCCAAATGGGAAAGCCAGGGCATGCCCGAGCATTTCCGCGTGTTGCGCCGCGAATTGTTCCGCTATGGCTGCAGCCTGCTCCTGGCTTATCAGCCCCATTTCATGGCGGAGTTTTTGCTCGATGTGCTCGATCCCGGCCAGGGATCCCCCTTGCTGACAAAAGAACAGGACCTTTATCAGGGGGGCCTTGAAGCGCTGGACATGGCGTCGTCGGAGCTGCGGCGCCGAGGCCCGCTGGATCTGGGTTTGCAGAAAATGGACCGGCTCATCGAGGTTCTGGAATCGCTTAGCCACGCGGCAGAACGGATCAAAAAGCGTTCAGAGCAGTCCATGGCCGGGTGATTTCTGCCCACGCCACGGCTTTGCCTGGCGGAGTGTTTGACGGTTTTTCTGATTTTGCGGTACTCGGGGGCAGCCGAAGAAAAATCCGAAAACCATCACACTCCTCCCATGTCCAAGAAGTCCCTCCGATCCATTCGCAAACCGGGCACAGAAGTCCTTTCAGTCACGACTCTCCTGTGCGCAGCCGGAAGTCTGGCTGCACAAAATGCCCCCCCCGCCCCGCCCACCAGCGCCACCCCGGGCGTGGGACGCTATGCAGCGTTGACTGCCACCATCACATTCTGAGCCTGTTGGTTGGGCTGAGGGGTTAATGGGTCTTGGGATCGCCGGGCTGGCGTTTTCAAGACCCATTTTCAGTCTCTGAGGAACCACAAAAGACCGCATGTTTTGAGCAAAAAGTTTCTAGTTTCCGTGTTTGACTGTGCTTGAAATTGAGACTTAATCGCAACTAGCTAATGAAATCGAATCTCATTAGCATTAGCCAGCCTTTCGTTTATCAGACTTTTATGCCCCACGAACTCGCCTCCCGCCTCCGCCGCATTACTCGCAAGACAAGCCCCAAAACTCTCTCGGTCACCTCCTTGCTGTGTGCCGCTGGCAGTCTGAGCGCCGAAACCGCCGCCCCCAGCAAGCTCAAGCCCCAGCTCGAAGAGATTCCCACCGAAATGCCCGAAGTCGTCATCGAAGCGACCGGATCGGTGTACAACCCCCAGCGCCTTCAGTCCCCCAAGTACACCGAACCGCTGCGTGACATCCCCCAGACCATCACGGTCATTCCCAAGGCGGTCATTGAAGACCGCGGCGCTTTCAGCCTCCGCGACGTCCTGAAAAACACACCCGGCATTTCCATGCAGGCCGGAGAAGGCGGCGCGGTGTCCGGAGACAACCTCTCCATCCGCGGCTTCAGCGCCCGCAGTGACATCTACCTCGACGGCGTGCGTGACTACGCCAACTACAACCGCGACCCCTTCAACACGGAACAGGTTGAAATCACCAAAGGCCCCTCCTCCTCCACCGTCGGCCGTGGCTCCACCGGCGGCTCCATCAACACCGTCAGCAAGATGGCCAATCTGACGGACTCCGTTCTTACCACGGTCAGCGGCGGCACCAGCAATCTCTACCGTGGAACCGTGGACGTGAACCAGAAGCTCTCCGAGCACACGGCTTTCCGCCTCAACACCATGTATCATAACGCCGACACCCCCGGACGCGACAATGTCTCTTCGGAGCGCTACGGCATCGCCGCATCGCTGGGCGCTGGTCTTGGCACAGACACACGCTTCATGCTGAATTACCAGCGGCTGGAGGAAAGCAACATCCCCGACTACGGCCTGCCTTGGATCCCCAACAACGGTACCTTCAGCGGCTCAGGCGCCGCCCTCGCCGCCTACCAGAACCAGCCACCGCCGGGGGTGAGCTTCAACACCTTCTACGGACTGCCGGGCGTGGACTATGAAAAAATCCAGACAGACCACTTCACGGCCATCTTTGAGCACGACTTTTCGGAACACGCGCGGGTCCGCAACATCACACGCTACTCCCGCAGCCATCGTGATTCGGTGAGCACCGCACCACGTCTGCGCGATGTCGATTCGGTGACCGCTGGCAACCAATACACCACCGTCCTGAACCGCCAGTTGCAGCGCCGCCAGCAGTTCACCGAGATGTTTGGCAACCAGACCAACCTCGTTGCTGATTTCTCCACCGGTCCGATCAAGCACGCGCTGGTCACCGGTATGGAGTTTTATCTTGAGCATCAGCAAAACGCCAACGTCGCCGGCATTGCCTCGGTCACGGATTTGTACAATCCCGGCATCAACATCCCTCCCAGCGCTGCCCCGGGGACCAACGCACAGGACATCACCAGCATGTACCCTGGCCTTCCTGCCCCGACAGAGGCTTATCTCTACACCTGCTCGGCCTACGTGTTTGACACCATGAAGCTCGGCAAACACTGGGAGTTCAGCGGCGGTCTCCGCTATGATCACATGTACGCCACCGTAAGCCTGCCCGGCAACGCACCCGGCTACGCCAACGCTGATGACCTCTTCAGCTACAAGCTTGCGCTGATCTACAAGCCCGTAAAGCAGGGCAGCATCTACTTCGGCTACGGCACCTCCTTCAATCCTACCATCGACGGCGCTTCCGGCGCGGGTTTGGGTCTCACCGCCGCCACATCCACACTGGACCCCGAACATACCTGCACCTACGAGCTCGGCACCAAGTGGGATGTCCTCAAGGAGCGCCTCTCGCTGACGGCCGCCCTCTTCCGCTCGGAGAAAACCAACGCCCGCACCACCGATGCCTCCGGCATCACCACGCTGGGAGGTGATCAGCTTGTCCAGGGCATCGAATTCAGCATGACCGGCAGCATCACCAAGAACTGGCAGGTCTTCGCAGGCTACGCCATCATGGAAAGCGAGACCAAAGCCTCCACCACTGCGGCTGCAGTCGGTCAGTCCTTGTCGAATGCCCCACCCCAGACCTTCAACCTCTGGACCACCTACAACCTTCTGGAAAAAGCGCAGGTCGGCTTCGGCGCCCAGTATATGGGCGAGCGTACCAGCAACGACTCCTCCGCAAGTTCCCGCACCGCTCCCGGCTACTGGACCATGGATGCCATGGTCAGCTACAAGTTCTCCGAGAAGGTCAGCCTCCGCCTGAACATCTACAATCTCGCCAACGAACGCTACGTCGGCAGCGTCGGCGGCGGCCAGTTCGTCCCCGGTCCAGGCCGTTCCGCCGCCCTGACCGCCAGCATCAAGTTCTAATCCTTTTTTACCCGCTCATCATGCTCATCGCAATTCCCGACGTTCTCACCCCTGAGCAGGTTGCTCATGCCCGCCAGCTCTTGGACTCCACCGAATGGGTGGACGGCAAAGGCACCGCGGGCTACCAATCCGCCAGGGCCAAGGATAACATGCAGCTCCCTGAGGACAGCCCTGCCGCGCGTGAACTCGGTGAAATGATCCTCGCCGCCCTGTCAAAAAATCCCCTGTTCCACGCCGCAGCCCTGCCTCAGCGGATTTTCCCGCCGCTGTTCAACCGCTACTCCGGCGGCCAGTCCTTCGGCACGCATGTGGACAATGCCATCCGTCAGCACCCCTCCATGCCCATCCGCATCCGCACAGACCTCAGCGCCACGCTGTTCTTCGCCGGTCCGGAGGAGTATGATGGCGGGGAGCTTTGCATCGAGGACACCTACGGCGTGCAGCGTGTGAAGCTCCCCCCCGGCCACATGGTCCTCTATCCCTCCACCAGCCTGCACCACGTCACTCCGGTGACGCGTGGGGCCCGCATCTGCTCCTTCTTCTGGCTGCAAAGCATGATCCGCGACAACGGCCAGCGGTCGCTCCTGTTTGATCTCGATCTTGCCATCCAGCGCTTGGGCCGCGATCTCAAAAACAACCCCGTAGCCGAACAGACCGGCGTGCAGCTCACCGGTGTCTACCATAATCTACTGCGCCAGTGGGCGGAAATGTAATCGTGAAGCCAACCTTTCATCGCCTCATTTTCTGGGGCCATCTCATCGCAGGCCTTGTCGCCGGTGTGGTCATTCTATCCATGGCCGTCACCGGCCTCATCATTTCCTATGAGGCCCAGCTCATCGACTGGGCCAATCGAGACCTGCGCGTCTCCCCGCCTGCCGCAGGTGCCCCACATCTCGACATCGACACACTGCTGGCCAAAGTTCACGAAACGAAGCCCGATTTAAATCCCAGCGGCATCACCTGGAAGGCAGACCCGGCCATGCCGGTCACACTTTCCCTCGGCAAAGAGGGCGTCTTTTTCGCCAATCCTTACACCGGCGAGTTCCTCGGCGAGGGCCATCGCGCCTGGCGCGACTTCTTCCACGCAGCCACCGAGTGGCACCGCTTCCTCACCGGTACCGGCCTTCCCAAAGAAGTCGGAAAAGCCATCACCGGAATCGGCTGCCTCATCTTCAGCCTGCTCCTTCTCTCCGGCATCTACCTCTGGTGGCCCCGCCACTGGCGCTGGGCCAATGTCCGCGCTGTCATCCTTTTCAATCCCGGCCTCAGAGACCGCGCGCGAAACTGGAACTGGCACAACGTCTTCGGCTTCTGGAGCGCTCTCCAGCTGCTCTGCATCATCCTAACCGGCCTCATCATGTCCTATGGCTGGGCGAACAATCTGCTCTTCACCCTCACCGGCAGCGAGCCACCCCCACCCCGCGAGCGCCCGGTCGCAGAAGGCAAACGCGAAGCTGGCCCTAGTGGCTCCGGCGGCATGGGGCGCCCGGAAGGCCCCGGCCGGCGCGATTCCCGTGAAAGCGGCCCCGCTGCCCCTCCCCCTTCCCTCGCCGGACTCGAACCTCTCCTGGCTCAGGCACGCCAGCGGATCCCCGACTGGGCCAGCATGAGCCTGCGCATGCCCCAGAAGCCGGGTGCCCCCTTCCCCCTCATGGTGGACCGTGGCGGCCGCGGGCAGGTGCAACTGCGCACCATGCTGAACCTCGATGTGGCCCAGGGCAAAGTGCTTCCCAGCCCGGACGATCTGCAACAGCAAAGCCTCGGCCGCCGCCTCCGGATGTACGCCCGCTTTCTCCACACCGGCGAGCTGTTTGGCTTCATCGGCCAAACCGTTGCCGCCCTCTGCACCATCAGCACCATCCTCCTGGTTTGGACCGGTTTTGCCCTGGCTTGGAACCGCTTCTCAAAGCCCTGACATCCTGCCCCGCGGCGTCATGTAAGATGCTGAAGCACAAGAAAGTCTCATAAAATTGCAACTGAGACTCTATCGCAGAAAGAGCTTGAGCGTTAATGGATTCCGCTCAGTATCCCACCCTTCTTTGCGACGGAATCTCAGTATCATCACTCTCATGCCATCGACTTTCGCTCCTCTCATCCGCCTTTCCTCCGGACCGATCATCGCCGCTTCCGCCATCCTGTTCCTTGCACTGGCGTCTCATAGCCGTTCCCAGACTGCCAGACAAATCGCAGAGCAGCTCCCTGAAATCACCATCACCGCAGAAGCCGAGCCTGAGCCGCAGGTCATCATCCCATACCTTCCTCCAGTCGAAGGCACCAAGATCTACGCTGGCAAAAAAGCGAGTTCCTTGAACATCCAGTCGCTCCCTCAGGTACAGGCCAACAACTACAGCCAGGCCTTTGCCATGACGCCCGGCCTGATCACTGCCGAAGAAAGCACCCCTCTGGTCAGCCTTGGCTATCGCGGGATCGGCTCTCCAGACCGCGCCCAGTATTTCATGATGCTGCAGGATGGCATCCCCATCGCCGCAGATCCTCAAGGCTATCCCGAGTCCTACTGGACACCGCCGCTGGAGTCCACCCAGCGCATCGACTTCGTCCGTGGTGGCGCCTCCCTGCTCTATGGCCCGCAGCCGGCCGGTGCCATGAACTACGTCTCATCCATGCCGCGCACGGATCGCCTCTTTGGCATGCAGACCAAGCACATCTTCGGCAGCAATGACCTCTACTCCACCTTCACCTCCATCGACGGCAGCGCTGGCAAATGGAGCTGGTACGGCTGGTTCAACCACCGCTCTGGCACCGGTTTCCGCAGCGCAAACAGCGACTTCAACGTCGATGGCGGCCGCCTGAAGCTCATCTACCAGCACTCCACCGATACACGCTGGATTTTTTCCATCGATGCCGGCTCTGACCGCCATGGCGAACCCGGTGGACTCACCGCCACGGCCTACAATGCCGACCGCAATCAAACCGTGCGCCTCACTGACCGCTTCCACCTGAGCCGCGTCGTCGCCAGCGCAGAGCTCCAGCACAAGTTTTCCAGCAAGACCGAGCTCAGTGTGAAAACCTGGGCTGGTGCCTATGACCGCTGGAGCAACCGTCAGGCTGGCAGCTTTGGCACCGTCACCGGTCCCACCACCGCCATTCAGCACCAGCAGTTCTACAACTGGGGTATCGAGCCCCGCATCCGCCACGACTACGAGCTCTGGGGCGGCGATCATTCCCTCGCCGCAGGCATGCAGTTCTACATGTGCCACTCCCCGCGCAAGGATGCCACCGGAGCCTACCCGACAGACGACATCGGCACCGTCAACACCCTCGCCGCCCGTGATGTCATCTACGGCTCCGTTTTCCTGGAAAACAAGTTCACCTTCGGCCGCCTCACCATCACCCCCGGCTTCCGCATGGAGATGATCAATCAAGACATCACCGTCAGAAACATCGGCGTCGTCACCACACAGCGGGATTCAAGCAAGTTCGACAAGCAGCCGCTCTTCGGCCTTGGTCTCTCCTACGATCTCGGTAACCAGACCGCCGTTTACGCCAACGTCTCCCAGAGCTACCGTGCCACCACCTTCGGCCAGTCGCTCATCCCCGCCGCAGGTGGTACGGCCAGCGATGTCGCCCCATCTCAGGGCTGGAGCTATGAACTCGGCCTCCGTGGCAATCCCAAGCCCTGGTTCGCCTATGATACCTCCTTCTTCCTCGTTGATCTCGATGACAAGCTCGGCACCGCCGGCGTGAACATCCAGAGCGTCGGCCGCAGCATCAACTACGGCTGGGAAGGTGCCGCTCAGTTTGATGTCATCGGCGGCCTCGATGCCCTCAACGGCACTCATCGCGGCGAGCGCCTCGGCGCCCTCAATCTCTACGGCAACATCTCCGTGCTCGAAGCCCGTCTCTCCGGCGGCGTGAACAACGGCGGCACCCCGCAGTACGCACCTCCCTACATCATCCGCACCGGTGCCATCTACAAACGCAAGAGCGGCCTGAAGGTCGCCTTCCTCGGCACCTTGATGGCCCGCCACAACGGCACCGACAATGCCGACGGCCGTTTCGACATTCCCGCCTACACCACCTGGGATCTCACCGCCGAAGTCCCTCTCGGTAAAAACTTCTCCGTCATGGCCGGCCTCAACAACGTCTTCGACAAGCACTACTACTCCCTCGTCAACAGCAGCGGCATCATCCCCGCCTATGGTCGCAACTTCTACGTCGGCGGCAGCTTGAAATTTTGATCTGAATTAGGTTGGATCGATTCCCTGCGGGGCGCGGAAGGAGTGTTCCGCCTCCGCAGGGATTTTTTTGCACTTCAATCATAGCGCACCCGCCACACCCATCACTTCCGGAACGGCGAAGCCGGAATGCCCGCACCATTGAAGAGCGAGGCCGCAGGATTGTCCTTCCACGCGTAACGCACCTGCTTCGGCTCAGCGACGGCTTTGCATGAGACGACCACGGTTTCGCCCTCGATTTTCGCATCAGCAGCCTGCCACTGTCCGTCCGCCCCGGCGATTTCAAACTCGGTGAGATCACCCTTCGCGTTCAGCCCCTTGGCATGCGTGAAGGTCAGCACCAAGGCTCCGTCCTTCACCGTGGCCTTGTCAATCAGCGGCCCGGACGTGTCCGCAACGTCCTTGTGATAGACCGCACCCAGCGCCCACTGCGCGAGGCGGCGGCCCACTTCCTGTTTGTTGGCAGGATGAATGTTTTTCGCCTCGCCAATGTCGAGCGTGATGGCCATGCCGCTGTTCGGGATCGTGCTCAGCGCGTTGAGCATCTGCTCACGCACAATCGGCCAGCCTTCCCCCGGCTTGGTGAAATTGGGCAGCTGCACCCAGGCAAAAGGAAACTCATCCTTCCAGCGCGTGCGCCAGTCCTTGGCCAGCAGCGTGAGCTGGGCCTGGTAAAACGGCGGCTTGGGGCCGTTGGTGTTCGCCTCGCCCTGATACCAGATGGCACCACGAATCGCATAGGGGATCAGCGGCGAAATCTTGCCGTTGAACAGGCCGCCCACATTCCCTTTGCGCTTGCGGGTTTCGATCGGATCACGCGGCTTGCGCGGTGCAGGTTTTCCCTCCGCCTTCGCCTGCTTCATCTCCTCGGCCCATTTGGCCACCTGGCGTTCGTAAACAGCCTTCACCTTGGCTTCATCAAATGCCGCATCCTCCTTCTTCACCGCTTCAAAGAACGGCTTCAGCTCAGCGCTCGCCTTCTGGGCCTCAGGACTGATCCAGGACTCGATCGGCGTGCCGCCCACCGAGGAATTGATCAGCCCGACCGGCTGCTTGAGCACATCATAAACATTCCGACCAAAGAAGTACAACGTCGCAGAAAAACGCCCCACCGTTTCAGGCGAGCAGATCACCCAGGAGCCTTTGCCCACCGCTTGCGCCGTGGTCGCAGAAGGACTGCTCTCGGTAAACACCCGGATCAGCGGCACGTTCGCCGCCGCCTTGCTGCCTTCATAATCATTGGCACCTTGTACCTGCAGGCCCATGTTCGACTGCCCCGAACCGAGCCAGACTTCACCAACGAGCACATCATTGATCGCCTTGTCTCCAATCGTAAGTGTCTGCGGTTCAGCACTTGCGGTCAGCGCATCCAGCTTGAGCGACCACTTTCCGTTCGCATCCGCCTTCGTCGTCTTTTTCTGCTCCCCGATCGCCACGGTAACTTCCGAGTTCGCATCCGCCGTCCCCCAAACAGGCACCGGCTTCCCGCTTTGCAGCACCATGTGATCAGAAAAAACAGCAGGCAGCGTGATGGCGGCCCGGGCGGACAAGGAAAGAAGAAGGAGGGAGGCGAGTATCTTCATGGCTGGTTGGGTGGGAAGAGCCTTGTCAACGTCAGCACCCGCACCATTGCTTCACAAATGTCTGCCGTCCTTTTTGCCGCCGGTCTTGGCGATGTGATCCGTGTTTGTTATCTGAATGCCGGCTATCGTTTTCTCAGCGAGACCAAGCAGCCAGTTCCAGTGATTGTGGCTTCGCACAATCCCTTCTCGATCGAAATTTTCCGCCATCATCGCAATGCGAAAAATTTCATCCTGTATGATCTCGCGCACAAATATGAGGAGTTCTTGAACTCCGGCCTGCGCGGTGCGGACATCAATCGCGCATTGTGCGAATTTGCCGGTGTGGATCACGCCCGGCTCATCCGCGGCTCCGCAAACGGCCACTGCCCCGTCTTTGACGCGCCAGACGATGTCGCTTCAGAAAGCCACATTGTGTTTCAACCCTTTGCGGGCAATCTCTCCCACCGCTCCCTGCCGCCGGAGCTGATTGAAAAGACCGTGAAGGTGCTGCGCCAGCTTCCCTGCAAGGTGTTTGTGGTCACCCGCAGCTATCTCAGGCCCGATGTGAAGGGAAAGGTCATTCATTCCGTGGAGGACGCACGGTCTCTCGAAGGTGGCAACATCACGGTGCTCGACAATCTCACCGTGCCGGCCACTCTCAATCTCATCAAAGGCAGCCGTGCCTACGTGGGCAGCTGGTCCAGCCTCCAGCAGGCGGCCTGGTTCGAGAACAAACCGGTGGCGGTGTTTTATCCTGAGAAACACCACGATGTCAGGCAGCCCACCGACTACGCCTTTGGCATGGGCCGCGACAGCACCCTGGGGCGTGAGTACTCAAAGGTGGACGCATCCGAGCTCCAGGAGTTTCTGCAACGCTGGTGATCAACGCGGAATGAAACGACGCAGCACCTCGAAATGATTCGCCGCAGCGCCAATGTCTTCCTCCAGGTTTTCCATCCGAATTTTATACGGCGCGTCCACCGGCGTTATGAACGGTACTCGGCTCGTGCGCGCGAAGACCATGCCGTGATAGCGGCCTGTAATCACAAACCGTGACCCCGCAATGGTTTCAAACGCCACCTGCGGTCGGGGTGAGGCAATGATCCTCGCCTGAGGAAAACGCTCCGCTACTTCGGCGAGCATCTCCCGATTGTCCGCCGGCGCTCCCATTCCCAGCCAGGTCACCGACATGCCACTGGCAGCAAACTGCCTCAGGTAATGATTGATCAGCCCATTGCGCGCATTGACGGCTCCGGCAGGAACCAGAGTGATGGACCACATGTCATTCGGCGAGCTTCCAGTTTCAGGCCGGTAGAGGTATGCGGCATCCGGGGCAAACACCACATCCTCACGCCCGCAGAGCTCCCGCGCGATGCGCACGCAGCGCGGTGAACGAAGCGTGACGAAATGCGCCTGCCGCAGATAGGGAGCCCACGGTTGCAGCCTGGTGCCATCATCCTCCTCGCCGTTATACTGAAACTGAAAACCGCAGGAGAGAAAGCCCCACGAGATGCGACGCCGGATTGCCTCATCCATGTAGAATTTCATGCAGCGGAAATGCGGGGATTCCATGCCCTCACCACTTTCTTTCCCATGGTTGTAAACAATTCCGCCGCCCCCCATGACCAGCATGTCCACATCCTCCGGCAGAGACTTGGGAAGATCCGAATTGTAGATGACCAGCTCATGCTCTGGCAGCTGCTGCGCAAAGACCAGCGGATACGTGTCATCACCGACATTTCCATAACCCGATGCTCCGACGAAGGCGATTTTCATGTGCCTCCATCCTACCACAGGATCGGCCCGGAATGTCACTTCCTTGCGGGACCTCCACCAAAAAACCACAAGGCGCAAATGACGCTCGACATATTTAACCTTTTGGTTAACTATATAACCGGTTACCAACCACCCATACCTATGAAAACACATCTGCTTCTCATCACACTGTCGCTGCTCGCCTGCTCACTCTCCGCCTCCGCCGGTGAACCTTCCAAACCGTACACCGGCTCCGCGGAGTTCGAAAAATTGAAAACACTGGCTGGCGACTGGCAGGCCACGGCGGACATGGGCCAGGGCCCCATGACGGTGACCACGCAGTACCGTGTCATCGCCGGCGGCAGCGCGCTGGAGGAACGCATGTTTCCCAACACGCCCAAGGAAATGGTCACCCTCTATCATGAGAAGGACGGCAAGCTGGTGCTGACGCATTACTGCACGCTGTGCAACCGCCCCAGCATGACACTCGTGAAGTCCGATGACAAATCCCTCACCTTCGACCTGGCCAAGGACAGCGAGATCAAAGTGGACACCGAGAAACACATGCACTCCGCCGTCATCACCTTCGTGGATGCCAGTCATGTGACGCAGAACTGGACGCTGTTCGACAACGGCAAGGCCCGGCAGGATCATCCCTTCCAATTTGAACGCGTGAAGTAAGCCCGCTTGCCAGCCCGGCACGCAGCATCCACTCGTTTCTCCATGAGACGCGCCCCCCAGCCTCTGCTCCTTGATCTAGTCTTTGCCGCACTCTCGGACGCCACCCGGCGCGGGCTGCTGTCACGCTTGATCGAGGGCGAGGCCACGGTCGGGACACTGGCAGAGCCCTTGCAGATGTCCCTCCCGGCCGTCTCCAAGCATCTGCGCGTGCTGGAGGATGCTGGGCTGCTCAAGCGCCGGATCGAAGGCCGCACCCACTACATCTCCGCCAATCCCAAACCCCTCCGCGAAGCGGTGAACTGGATCGAACGTCATCGCCAGATGTGGGAAGGCAGCTTCGACAGACTCGCCGCCCTCGTGGAGCAGCCCCCGCCAGAACCGCCCGCCAAACCTAAAAAGTCATGAGCGTGCTCGCCAGCTCACCCGTGCCGTCTTTCAAGCCCTGCTGCTGAGCTGCCGGGACTGCGTTGTCTGCCGCCGCTTCGCCTGACGCGGAGCGGCAGGCAGCAGCGCCTGAAACTGCCGTGCCACGGTTTCCCAGCGAAAGGCCTCATGGCGCACATGCGCCAGTCCCTCTGCGGCCAGACGGCATCGCTCGGCCTCGCTTTGATACAATGCCTGCAAAGCAGCCACGAAAGGGGCCTCGTCCACAAGACTCCCTGTCGTGTTGATCTCGGGATGAAAGAGCGTGCGTGAACATGGAATTTTCACCGCAGGCGTGGCCCATTCGCCCAATGCGGAAGCTTCAGGCACGATCTGCGGCACGCCGCAGGCCATGCCTTCCATCGTGGTCAGCCCCCAGCCTTCGCCAAGCGTCGTGGTCATCTGCAAGTCCAGACTGCTGTAAAGCTGCTTCAGCCGGCTGGCCTCTTGCATGTCCCGGATGTTGTCTGCTCCCGTGAAAATCAACCGGTCCGCGACACCATGATAGCCTGCCACGCGGCGAAGATCCCAGCCCGTGTCCCTTTGAGCGCAGTGCAGGAGCAGATAAGCGTCGGCGATGTTGTGCTGCTTGATCCAGGCCGCAAAAATTTGAATCGTGAGATCAAGCCGTTTGCGCGGCTGGTTGCGATTGACGTTGCCTACGATGAACGCATCTGCCGGAACACTCAGCCCCATTTGCCGCCGCGCTTCATGCCGGTCCACGGGTTGGAACACTTCGGTGTCGATCCCATGCGGAATGACATGACGCCGCCCCGTAAAGCCTCCAGCCACAGCCGCTTGATGACCAAAGTCCGTGTACCAGACAGCGGCATGCAGCCTGTTGAGTTCCTGCATCGCCGCAGGATCGAGGTTGCCGCCATCCACCGGCATATAGCCGGTGATCCGGACACCTTCGGGTGCGATTTTGGTAAATTCCGCCACGTTCCACCAGTCGTTGTTGATGACGACGGCGGCAGGATCAAACTCAGTGCACAGATGCCTGAAGCGGTTCATTCCCCACATGTCTCCCCCCTGCCATGCCGGCATGACCTCATAGGGCAGTTCATGGGCTGAGCCATCGTAATTGACCCCCGACACAATGACCTCCCAGTCATGCCGCAGATGGTTCAAGATCGCATGCGTCACGGTCGCGAAGCCGGTCGGGACCAAAACATCACCGATCCATAACAAGCGTGGCCTCGCTGAAGGCGCCAGTTTCACCCTGCTGCCTGCTTGAACCCCCGGCCCCTTCAATCGTGCCTGGACTGCTTCCGCGCCGACACCACTTGCCATCACGGCCATGCGATCCGGAATTCCTGTGACAGCAGCCGGCTTGGACTTCGCCTTTGCCCTGCCTTTTTTCCGCAAACCCACTTGGGCGGCCCTGGCCCGAACGCCTGCAGTTTTTGCATCACCGGCTTGATCGCTGATGGGGGAATGTGTGCTCATGTCTTTTTGAAGGAGGGGTGGATTTAGTCAAAGTTGATGATTTTGCATTCCGGCAGCATCACTCCCAGTTTCTCTATCAGAGCGCCCGGCGCCTCCATGCGCGCTTTGCTCACCCGCAGGGCACGGAGAGATTTGCACGCTGCCAGGTGTTCGATCGCTTCGTCCGTCACCAGAGATGTCGAGGATAGATCAAGATTTTTGAGCTGCTGAACAGACGAGAGATGGACCATCGCAGCCACCGGCATCTCCATTCCGCGCAGGCAGAGGTTGGAGACCGTTCCTGCTTCGTGGGCGAGGCGGCACAGCTCCTTCAGATCCTCCTCCCTCTGGAGGGGCACCGTTGTCAACGAAGCCCTCCAGATGCTGAACGCCCCCGGAGGCAGGTCGCTCATGCGCTCAATGTCAAAGCTTCCTCCCATCCGCTCTTCAGAACTGGCGGCGGTCTTCACATTCACAAAGCCCTCATGCGCCAGAACCCATTCCGCCAGCCTCATTTGTTCGGGCGCGGCCCGCACCACCTCCGACCCGGCAGCCGCTTCGGTTTGATGAGAAGGGGAGTCGCCGCTTTGCCCCGCAGGATGCCAGCCCCCCTGCCAGGCAATGCCGGCCGCTCCGGCCAGCACCGTCATCACTCCAGCAGTCCATAGAAGCCGGTGTGTGGACGCCGCAGCGTGCGGAATGCGAATCGTGTCAGCGCTTGTCGGTATTCTCACCGGTTCGCCTGCCGGGTTCAACAGGTCGCTCCGGGAGGGCCTCCGGAAGTTTTTCCAGTTGTCGCAGTTTCTGAAAACCTTCTCCAGCACCTGCGTCATGTCACGCACATGCTGGTAGCGCTTCTCCGGGTTGTTTTGCATCGCCTTGCTGACCACGGCGTCGATCCCCTTGTCTGCCCCGGAACGAATCGACGGCGGCTCCCACACTCCCTTGGGCACATGCCCCGTGAAGAGCTCATAGATCATCACCCCGAGCGAGTAGATGTCCGCACGGTGGTCGATGTTCTTGCTCTGATCCAGCGCCTCAGGCGCAATGTAGTCGGGTGTGCCGATCGTCATGCCGGTCGCTGTGAAATCGACCGACTGCGGGCCCACGACCTTCGCCAGGCCAAAGTCCGCCACTTTCACATTCCCGCGCTCGTCGATGAGAATGTTCGCCGGCTTGATGTCGCGATGCACGATGCCCTTTTCATGGGCAAACTGCAGCGCTTCACAAACCTGCGTGATGATTCTGAGGATCTGCCTCGGCTCCGGCGGATTGCGCCTGAGCAGATGCTGCAAATCCATGCCGGAGACAAACTCCATCACATAATACATCTGCCCGTCGGGCGTCTCTCCGAAGTCATGCACTGCGATGATGTGCGGATGATTCAGCAGCGCCAGCGCATGGGCTTCGCGTTTGAAGCGCTCAGCAAAGCTTTCTTTGTTCCGATGCACCTGCGGCAGCAGTTTCACCGCCACCGTGCGGTTCAGGCTTTTTTGCACCGCCTTGTAAACTGCGCCCATGCCGCCCCGCTCGATAAACTGCACAAACGTGTAGCCCGGAATCAAGGCATCCAGCTCCTCCGTCGATGGCGGAGTAAAGGGCTCGAAATGAACGGCATCCCCCCCATGGTCATTCGCCTGGTGCATGCCTCTGATTTAAGAACAACGAGGCGCTTTGGCAAGACCCTAGACACGACAAGGCAAAATAATCACTAGAAATTGCATCAGGCCGCTTGGTAGGCCGCCACCAACTGCCCCACGCTGCGCTCCCAGTTCAGTTCCTGGGTCAGGCGTGCATGACCAGCGGCTCCCAGCGTTTGACGACCGCGCTCGTCGTCCAGAAGCGCCAGGATCGCGTCCCCCAGCTTTTCAGCCGAGTTTTCCATAACATACACCGCGCTCTCCCCCGCTGAGAAGCGGCCTTCCACGGTGCCAAACATCACCATTGGTTTCGCGAAGGCCATGTATTCCAGCACTTTGTTCATCGTACAGTGGTCGTTGTACTTATTGATCGGGTCGCAGGCGACGCCGAGATCCATGCTGCGCAAAGCACGGCACAAAAACTCATCACTGACCCGTCCCGGCATGCTGAGATGATCCTGCAGGCCAAGCCGGTCGCGCAGAGCCAGCAGATCCGCATGCTCAGCCCCGGACCCCATCAGCAGAAACTGCACATCCGTGCGCCCGCGAGTTTTGACGATGTGATCCGCGGCGCGCACCAGATAGTCCACCCCGTCCGCACTCCCCATCACCCCGATGTATCCCACCAGGTGCTTTCTCCCGGCTCGCAGTGTCTGATCCTCATTCGCAGCAGTGTTCATTCGGCTCGGCGCCGTGCGCACCACAAAGGCGCGGTCCTCACTCAGCCTGCCACGCTCTTTGACCGCGCTCAGTACACTCTGGTTGGTCGCGATCACCACATCCGCCAGCGCCAGCGTGCACCGCTCGGCGACTCGCACCGCCCAATACATCAGCCCACGCCTGCCAAACTTCGCCTCAAACATTTCCGGCCACAGGTCATGCACATCGAAGATGACTTTCACACCACCGAACCATTTGAATGGCAGCGCCACAAGGAACAGCAGATCCGGCGGATTGCAGAGATGAATGATATCAAATCCGCCGCGCTTCCACGCTTTGATCGCACACCAAAACTCCCCCCACAATGCGGATGCATACTCCGTGATGAACCCGCCCAGCGATCCGGCCTCCCCACTGATCCAGTGGCGGTAGATTTGAATGCCTTCGAGCACCTCCTCCGGCTGCACATACCCGCGCATCTGCGGGCAGATGACCGTCACCTCGTGCCCGGCATCACGCAGCGCGCAGGCTTCCTGCCACACGCGCCGGTCGAAGGGAACGGGGAGGTTCTCAACGAGGATGAGGACGCGCATAAGCGGCGGAAATTACGCGCCTGCGGCGGCACGCTGCTCTTTGGAAAGCCACTCAATTTTCAAGGCCTTCCCTTCTTTGGCTCCACCACCAAAGAAATCCCCCGTGTCCTTGAGGGTCACAAAAATGATAAAGCCAAAGAGCATCAGCGCGCAGGCGGTTTGGACGTATTCCAGAATCCTGCCCTGCGGCGGCTTGCGGCGGATCGCCTCGGCAGCAGCCATGGTGATGTGCCCGCCGTCGAGCACCGGAAAGGGCATCATGTTGAGGATCGCCAGATTGATGTTGAACACCACACTGAACCACAGCACCAGCCGCCAGCCGTCCGGGTGCTGGAACAGCTTGTAATACAGACGGCCCACGCCCACAGGGCCGCTCATGTGCGCAGGACTGAGGTCCGACTTCGGTGAAACCAGCTTGGACACTAGGTTGCCCATGTGCCGCACCGCATCGCTGATCTGTTCCCACGGGGTGATGACGCTGGGAGTACGCTTGCCTTCCACATCCCAGGCAATGCCCACCATTGGGTATTCCTGATGGTCTTCCGTCACTTCCTTGAGATTGTTCTTGTCCGGGATGCGAGGCAGCACCGGGATCTGGATCACCTTCCCCTCGCGTTCGATGTCCAGCACGATGGTCTTCCCCGGAGTGGCTTTGATGTAATCGCCAAGGTCTCCCATGCTGCGCATTGCCTTGCCATCAGCCCGCAGCACCAAGTCATTGGCCTTGATGCCCGCCTCATCCGCCGGACTGTTCTTGGCGACCCCGCCCACCATGGGTGTCATCTGGCCTTCAAGACCGACGGATCGCAGTTCGGGCCGCTTGAAGATGGAGCGCCACCAGGAAACCGGCTCCTCCTTTTTCTTGTCGTCCTTCGGCCACGCCTTGGGATCCACATTAAATTCCAGCACTCCCTGCCCCGGACGCTCCACCTCAAAGGAAATCGTGTCCCCTTCGCTGGCCACCACCCCCCAGCGCACGCTGTCCACCAGGCCTTCAAAGCGCTTCACCGGCTGTCCATCAACCCGCAGAACCTTGTCACCCGAAAGGATGCCTGCTTTCTGCGCCGGACTATCCTTGGCCACATAACCAACGATGGAAGTCGTGTGGGATTCGCTCTCCGGCTTGCCCACGACCCAGACCGCCACCGCAAACAAACAGGCGAGCATGAAACTGAACAGCGGTCCGGCAAACGCCACGATGGCCTTGTCCAGCGGCGTGATCGGCGGCAGCGCCTCCTGGCTCACCTCCCCTTCAAGGCCGCCCATCGGCGCCATCTGCGGCAGCGCCACAAAGCCGCCCGCAGGAATGCTGCCGAGGCCGTATTCCACTCCGTTGATGGTCTTCTTCCACAGCGGCTTGCCAAACCAGATGTAAAACTTCTCCACCTTCAGCCCGCGCCAGCGCGCCGCCAGGAAGTGGCCCCACTCATGCACCACGATCATGAGGTTGAACACGAGCACCACCTCCAGGATGAGGATGATGAAACGGAGAATTTCACCGAAGGAACCGAGAGGGGAAAGCCATGCCATAAAGTTGGAGGAAAGAGGTCGGGGGGAGCGCGGCGGGATTGCCGGCACCGAATGATCAGATGGGAAAGCTAACACCCCCCCATGACTGGTGCAAATGGTGCCGGGAAGTTTGTGCGGAACCTAAAGCACGAAATATTTGCCATCCGCCATCCTCAGACGTATCCCCACTTTGCTCCATGATGCTGATTCGCGCTTCTCTCTTCCTCCTCATCCCATGGATGATGATCTCCTGCCGTACCGCCAAAAGCGTGGTGGCAGCCGTCGATGTCAAGCCCACGAGCTTCCTCCCTCATGCCAAAGAACTAAAGGAAAACCGTAAACGCTCCCCTTTCCTCGGCAACTGGTGGACCACCGACAAGAAGGTGCTGACCGCTGCGGAGAAGGTGAAGTCCATCTACATTGCCCCCGTGGTGTCCGATGAGCTGCGGGCCATGACCCAAAAATTTGCGCTCATGGAGTTCAGCAAGAAACGGCATGCTTCCAAGGTGAAGGGCCTGGTGACCTACACGCACGACAGGTTTGTGAAGGCCTTCAAGTCGAACAAAAAGTCACGCTACACCGTCGTGGACGCTCCTTCCAAGGATGCCATGACTTTGAAGCTCTCGATCATCGAATGGGAACCAAACACCGTCTCCGGATTGGCGATTCGTGAGGCGCTCGACATGGCGCTCCCCGTTCCGTTCACCCCTATCGGCAGTCTGCTTGGAAAGTCTGCAAGACCTGCCATTGCCATTCAAGGGGTCTTGACTGAACCCACCACGGGCAAATCCTTCTTCGAGTTTGCTGACAAGGAAGAGACTCGGATGGCGGTCATCCTCTTCTTTCCCAATGAATTGCTTCCCACCGGCCAGGCTAGGTATGCCATTCGTGAGTGGGCCTCCCAGTTTGAAAAGCTCATGAGCACGCCGCCGGACAAGCAGATCCGGGACAGCATGCCCATCCAGCTCATGGAATTCTAAGTTTTCCAAAGCTTTCCAAGGTGGCTCGCCCATAAAATTCAGAGCCACTCCACCCCGGCGGAATTATACCCTGGCAGCTCCGTGGTTTAGTCGTTGCCACCGTGGAGGAATTTGTGCGCTAATTCTGCCCGCACTCCCTCCGCAAATGAAAACGCCGCTCTTCCCCTCGCTCGTGGTTCTTCTCGTCGGTCTTTCGCTGACTCTCACAGCCTGCCAGTATCCCTACGCCTTTATGGGCTCCACCCCCGGTTCCGGCACCTTCGTGCCTTATCGCAGTTCGGGCCATGCCCCCCTTGGCGATCTCGCAGCCAGCACTCTGGGCTCCAACCGGGATCACTATTACTATGTGATTCGCGGCACAAACACCGGTACACGCTGCTACTCCGCCCGGCCTTGGTACGCCAGCACTCCCGGACGTCTGCCCTCTTACCCGGTCTCGTACCAACGGCACCCGTATTACTCAAACAGCCTCTTTAGCAGCCCCTATTACAATCGCAGTTCTTCCTATGGCAGCAGCTACACCAATCGCCCCTGGGGCGGAGGCTACGGTTTTGGCCAGCCCTTCAGTTGGGGGGCCGGCCTCGGCCTCGGATCACGCTGGTTCTGAACCTCGCCCCGGCCCAGCGTCGGCTATTGCAGCTCAAAGATGCCTTCGATCTCGACGGCGATGTTTCCCGGCAGGGAGCCCATGCCCACCGCGCTGCGCGCTCCGATCCCGCAGTCCTCGCCCCAGATCTGTCCAAACAATTCGCTGCACCCATTGATGACCTTCGGATGATCGCCGAAGTCTGAAGTGCAGTTCACCATGCCGAGCAGTTTCACCACGCGTTTCACACGGTCCAGGCTGCCCAGCTCGCTTTTCAAAGTCGCCAGCAGCGCCAGCCCCGTCTGCTTCGCGGCGGCCTTGCCTGCCTCAAGATCGAGATCCCCGCCGACTCTCCCCGTCAGATACTTTCCATCTCCCAGGTACGGTCCGTGGCCGGAGACATAGGCTATGTCTCCCACAATCACGACGGGTTTGTAAACACCTCCGCGCGGCGGCGCGGTGGGCAGGGTGAGACCAAGGGCGGTGAGCTGTTGTTCGGCATTCATGGCGTTGAGTTCAAAAGAAAAGCATCAGGCATCGTCAAACAAGTGCCGGTTCTTCCAAAAGTAGCTGAAACCAGACACCAGCGTCAGCAGGGTCGTCAACGAAACAAGAGCCAGGGCCACCACGCGCTCAATGGCCGGATTCGCCGTGAAAGCCGCATGCGTGAAGCCCCAGATCGGCTCGTTCGAAGCCTGCCTCATCATGAAATAAATCACCGTCAGGATTTGCCACAGCATCTTGTGCTTCCCCAGTTTCTCCGCAGACAGCACCGCGCCCTGCCCCGCCGCCACCAGCCGGATCCCCGTCACGAAAAACTCACGCGCCAGGATCACAATCGTGATCCACGCCGGCATCCGTGCCGCTTCCGGAAAGTTCTTGTCCGACGTCAGCAGAATAAAAGCTGCGGCGATCAGGATCTTGTCCGCCAGCGGGTCAAACAGCTTGCCGAAATTCGTCACGATGCCGCGCGCACGTGCAATCTTCCCGTCAAAGTAGTCCGTGGCCGAGGCAATCCCGAAGATGATCAGAGCCAGCGAAATCGTGTTGGCCCATGGAATGTAAAAGCACACCACAAACACCGCCGTCAGGATCAGGCGCGAGAGGGTGAGTTTGTTCGGCAGGTTCATGCAGTGGTCGGTCTCTCTCTGTCTAGCGATGGAATCCCCATCCTGTCAATGACGGTCCTGCAACGAAAGAACTTTGCCCCCACCCCGCCGCGGCGGTGCCCACAGGCCGGCTCATGACGCGGCTGGAATTCACGGAGCGGCGGGCTTTGGCAGCGTGGGCTCTCCTTTCAACCACCCCATCGAGGCAAGGAACTTGTCGGTGGCCAGCAAGGTCTCGTAGTAAAACTGCATCTTGCCACCCTTGCCGGGATTGAAGAACCCGTGCCCCTGCCCCTCATAAAAGATCGCTTCACAGCGCACCCCCGCCTTTTCCATGTTGGCCTGGAATCGCTCCACCACGGCCACCGGGATCAGCTTGTCCTGCGTGCCGAGAAAGATGATCGCAGGCGGATCATCCGCACTGATGTTATGCGCCGGAGAATACTCTTTGAACCGTTCACCCACCCGAGCGTAGCCCCAGCCCTGATCCGGCCCGTTGTCGAAAACCGGATTGAACAAAGCCAGCGCATTTGCCTTCGGCGAAATTTTCAAATCGTCCTGCGGATCATCCAGCCCCTCCACCATGCCCACAAACGCCGCCAGATGCCCGCCCGCGCTGCCGCCCCCGGCACCGATGCGGTTCGGATCAATCCCCAGCTCCGCCGCATGCCCGCGCACCCAGCGCATCGCCGACTTCGCATCATGCACACAGTCAATCGGCGGCCCGGCGTCCCCCTTCTTGATCAAACGATACTCCACCTGCGCACACACCATCCCCCGCGTCGCCAGATACTCGCTGTGCTGCGTGAACTGCGTCGGCGCTCCACCCACCCAGCCACCACCATGGAAAAACACCATCGCCGGCCGCTGATCCGAAGCCCTCCAGTCCGGCGGATTCACAAGGGTGAGCTTCAGTTCCCGTTCCCCCGCCTTTTTATAAACACGCGTGATCGGTTCGACGGCAGACAGTGTAAAGGCCAGGAAAAACAAGAACAAGAAGCAACGAGACATCATAAAGGGAACATGAACGCACGGGTTATGCCCGCTAAAACGCGGCTGGTGAATGCAGTTTGCAAAAGAAACGAAACCGCTGTCCATCTCTCTCACCTGCTATGAAAATCCTTTCCGATCCGGCTCTGTCCTGGCTTCTTGGCGGCACTCTGGCATTGCTCGTCGTCGCCTCGCTCATCGGCTGGGTCCTGGCAAAGCGGGCCTCAACCGACGCCGCCAGAATCACGGTCGCAAACCTGAACGCTCGCACCAAGGCCTGGTGGGGCATGGTCGCCATCTTTGCCGCCGCGCTCGCGGTAGGGCAGGTGGGCACGGCGGTGATGTTTGGGTTCTGTTCCTTCATGGCCCTGCGCGAGTTCATCACCCTCACGCCAACAAAACCCGCAGACCATCGCACCCTATTCTGGGTCTTCTTCATCATCACTCCGCTGCACTACTATTTTTTGGCGACCGAGTGGTATAACATGTTTCTCATCCTGATCCCGGTCTATGCATTCCTGTTTGTCCCCATGCGGTCAGCCCTGGCCGGAGACTGCGAAAACTTCCTTGAACGCACCGCGAAAATTCAGTGGGGCCTCATGATCTGCGTTTATTGCATCAGTCATGCACCCGCCATCCTGTGGCTCGATCTTCCTAACTGGCCGCATCAGCGGGCCAAGCTGCTTTTCTGGTTCATCACCGTCGTCGAAATGAGCGACGTGATGCAATACGTCTGGGGCAAAATCTGCGGCAAGCACAAGATCGCCCCCACCGTCAGCCCCAGCAAAACCTGGGAGGGATTGATCGGCGGCGGCCTGACGACTGTCGGCCTCGGTGCCGCGCTCTATTGGGCCACCCCGTTTTCTCCTTTGCAAGCCGCAGGCATGGCCGCGCTGGTCGTGCTCATGGGCTTCGTCGGTGGACTCGTGATGTCAGCGATCAAGCGTGATCGAGGCGTGAAGGACTGGGGCGGGGCCATCGCCGGCCACGGTGGTTTTATGGACCGGCTGGACTCTCTTGCCTTCGCCGCACCGGTGTTCTTCCACGCCACGAACTATTTCTTTGGCCGTTGAAGCCGGAAAGCCTGGCGGGATGAGCTTCGTACTCCATCCCCATGCTTTTCCGTGCCTTCATCGTTTCTGCCGCTCTGACCGCCACCGCATCTGCGGCGACGAAGCTCGACTTCAACCGCGACATCCGGCCGATCCTCAGCGACAACTGCTTCGCCTGCCACGGCTTCGACGCCAAGAAGCGCAAGGCCGACTTGCGCCTCGACATCCCCGAAGTCGCCTACAAGGCCATCGAAGGTGTGTTCCCCATCAAGCCCGGCAGCCCGGAGGCAAGCTCCGTCATCCAGCGCATCCTCACCAAGGACGAAGACGAGGTGATGCCACCGCCCGACTCAAACAAGCACATCACCCCCGCCCAGGCGGAAATTCTTCAACGCTGGATCAAGGAAGGTGCCGAGTTCAAAAAGCACTGGGCCTTCGAAGCCCCCGTTAAAGCAACCCCGCCTTCCGTCAAAGGACCCGTCCAAAACGGCATCGACGCCTTCATCCAGGACCGCTTGGCCAAAGAAGGCCTGCCCCCTTCGCCCTTAGCCTCCAAGGAAACCCTCATCCGCCGCGTCACGCTCGATCTGACCGGCCTGCCACCCACTCTCGCTGAAATCGACGCCTTCATCGCCGACACCGCACCTGATGCGTATGAAAAAGTCGTCGCTCGCCTCCTGAAGTCCGAACGCTACGGCGAGCACATGGGCCGCTTCTGGCTGGATGCCGCGCGCTATGCAGACACCCACGGCCTCCACCTCGACAACGAGCGCAGCATGTGGCCCTACCGCGACTGGGTCGTGCGTGCCTTCAATGCCAACCTGCCCTACGATCAGTTCACCATCTGGCAGCTTGCCGGGGATCTCCTGCCCAATTCCACGGTCGATCAGCAAATCGCTTCCGGTTTCAACCGCTGCAACGTCACCACCAGCGAAGGCGGCAGCATCAATGAAGAGTTCATTTTCCGCTATGCCGTGGATCGCGCGGACTCCACCGTCGCCGTCTGGATGGGCCTCACCGCAGGCTGCGCCGTGTGCCATGATCACAAGTTCGACCCTATCTCACAGAAGGAGTTTTACTCCCTCTACGCCTTCTTCAACAGCACCGCCGATCCCGCCATGGACGGCAACATCCTCCTCACCCCGCCCATCCTCCGCCTGAGCTCCGCCGAGCAGAAAAAACAGCTCGCCGAACTGGAGCAAAACCTCGTTGCCGCGCAGACCAAAATCCGCGCCGCCATCCAAACTCTGAACTACACCGACCCCTCCACTCAGACTCCCGCTCCTCCCATCCAGACCAGCGAGCTCGTCTGGTTTGAAGATGCCTTCCCCGTGAAGGCGGATTTCTCCGGCGAGCCCACGCAGCTCATCACCAAGGACAAAGGCCCCGTCTTCAGCGGCAACGCCGCGCTCAAGCGCACCGCCACAGGTGTAGCCCAAGACTTCTTCGCCAGTGGCGCGAAGTATGAAATCCCACCCAATGGAAAGATCAGCGTTCAGTGCTACATCGACCCCGCCAATCCTCCCAAGGCCATCATGCTCCAGTTCCACACCGCCGGCTGGAACCACCGCGCCGTCTGGGGCCAGGAAGGCGCCATCCCCTTCGGTCAGGTGCGCACCCCTGAAAAAGTCCAGATGGGTGAACTGCCCAAAGCAGGCGAGTGGGTGAAGCTCGAAGTCCCTGCCGAAAAACTCGGCCTCAAGCCCGGCATCAAAGTCAGTGGCTACGCCTTCACCCAGTTCGGCGGCACCGTTTACTGGGACCGTCTCGCCATGACCTCACGTGTCGATCCCGCCAAAGACCCCCAATGGTCCTGGAGCAAATGGATCGAAAAAAATCAGGGCAAGCGCGTCGCCGAACTTCCCAACGATTTGCAAACTCTCGTGCGTGGCAAAAAGCCCGCCGAATGGCCCGAAAAAGACGCCACACGCCTCAAGGAATGGTGGTTTGAAAACGAATACCAAGGCGCCCGCAGCCTCGTGGAAGGAGCCCGCGCCGAGAAGCTCGCCCTGGAGTCCAAAAAGAAGACGCTGGATGATGTCATCCCCGCCACCTTCATCATGGCCGACCTCCCCGAAAAACGCGAAAGCTTCGTCATGGATCGCGGGCAGTATGACAAGCCCAAGGACAAGGTCACACGCGGCACCCCGGCCATTTTCCCACCTCTCCCCTCACAGCCAGACTACACTCGCCTTGATCTCGCCAAATGGCTCGTCAGCCCGCAGCACCCGCTCACTGCTCGTGTGCAGGTCAACCGCCTCTGGCAGCAGTTCTTCGGCACCGGCCTCGTCAAGACCAGCAACGACTTCGGCTCACAGGGCGAGCCCCCCAGCCACCCTGAACTGCTCGACTGGCTCGCCGTCACCTTCCGCGAGAGCGGCTGGGACATGAAGGCCTTCGTGCGCATGCTCGTCACCTCCAACACCTACCGGCAGAGCGCGCAATGCTCCGACCTCGCGATGCAAAAAGACCCCGAAAACCGCCTGCTCGCTCGCGGCCCCCGCTTCCGTCTCGATGCCGAAGCCGTGCGTGATCAGGCCTTGTATGTCTCCGGCCTGCTCAGCCCCAAAATCGGCGGCAAAGGCGTGAAACCCTACCAGCCCGAGAACATCTGGGAGCCCGTCGGCTTCGGCGGCAGCAACACCCGGAACTACATCCAGGATCACGGTGAGTCCCTCTACCGCCGCAGCCTCTACACCTTCTGGAAGCGCACTGCCCCGCCGCCCAACATGACCTCCTTCGACGCCCCGAACCGTGAGAGCTACTGCCTGCGCCGCGAGCGCAGCAATACCCCGCTTCAGGCCCTCACCCTCATGAACGACATCCAGTTCTTCGAAGCCTCACGCAACTTCGCCCAGCACGTCATGCAAACCCACGCCAGCACCGACGCACGCATCACCGCCCTCTTCCGCACCGCCACCGGCCGCTACCCCAGCGCCCAGGAAGCCGAGATCATCCGTCAGGACTTCACGAAGCAGCTCGCCGCCTACACCGCCAAGCCCGAGGAAGCCAAAAAAGCCATCACCTACGGCGAATCCAAGCCCGACGAAAAACTCAACCCCGCCGAACTCGCCGCCTGGACCATGATCGCCAACCTCGTCCTCAACCTCGACGAAGTGGTGACCAAGGGGTGACCCTCATGGATTCATTAGAATTCACCTCATCCTGGAGAGGTTCGACCCGGATCTGGAGGCCTAAAAGAGACCACTCCGGTCAGTGGCCTTTCGGCAAACTTCGTTGGGGACCCGGAAGAATGGAGATTCAGGCTTTGGGAACAAAAATGTCATTCCGCCCGGATCAGGTCGTCGAGATGCGTTTTTACCAATGGCCTGTGCCCACTCTCAAAGTCGTGGTCCGAAAAGGAAATGGATATGCGCTGGTCTCTTTCAGTGCCTTTCGAGGAAACCGTATCCGAGACATTGTGGCCGAGTGTGGTTTCCAGATCACAAAATACTGCCGGTGGAATCTCGGAGGAGATGAATTGAATGACGAGAAGACCTATGGACTATGTAACGTCCCCGACTGAGTCACCCCTCAAACTCCGTCTCCCGGTCCGCCGAAGAAAAGCAGATCACCATCTCCGCATCTGCCCCATCCAGCGCCCTCGCATTGTGCCACTGCCCCGCAGGAATCGAGATCGTGTCCCCGGGATTCAGCACAAACTTCTGATCCCCCAAGCTGTGCTCCAGCCGCCCCTTGAGCAGGTGCAGAATTTCATCACAATTCGGGTGTCGATGGCGCGGGTTCGTTTGATCCGCCGGGATGATCACATGCCCCAGGGTCATCGTGCTTGAATTCCCCATCTCACGAGAAGCCAGCCACGTGAGTTTTCCCCAAGGCTAGTCGATCAAAAGACCTTCGGCAAACGTGCGAATAGGAGATCCATTCATGACGCCTGTCACGATTACCATGACAGCGAGTTTGGCCACACATTTTTGAGTTCTGTCAGGGAGGTAAGTTGTTTGTAAACCAATGTTTAGCGCATTGCGTACAATTATTGAAACTCTACCGTGACAGCGTTCGCAGTTCTGAAAGCCCAACGCACCCTGTCATGCATCCCGCATCACTCACCTCCCGGTTCACGCGCTCCTCCTCCGGCATGCTGTCGAAATTTCGGATCGTGGGACTCTTGGGGCTGATGTCACTCACGGGCTTGGCGGCAGATCTGCCCTCTTATCGCAGCCTGTTCGTCGATCAATCTCCGCGCCCAGATCCCCGCTCTCTCGCCGCCTTCGACCTTTCCATTTTGAATCCCAAAGCGGAGCTCGACATGGAACCCGGTCATGCGCTGGGAAATCATTACTTCGCACTGCTCGACGTCGCCCACTTCCACACCGGAACACGGGCCGCCATGAAGACCGTGGAACGTCAGGTTGCCTCCACGCCTTCGTCTTCCGATCAGCATACCCGCATCGTTGATCCCACCGACCCCCAATGGATCCCCTGGGTGATCGAAGCCCTCGCCGATCCAGCGGCCAAGAAAGGATTCGACGGTTTCGTCCTCACCTTCGGCAAAGAGGCAACCACTCCAGCAGCACGCTCCGCCGTTCTTTCGCTCGCCGCCACCCTGCATCAGCGTTATCCCGACAAGCATCTCCTGCTCGATCTCCGTCTGGGTCTCGGTGTTGAGGCCGTTCACGTCGCCAATGGTTTCCTCGCCCTCGGCGTTTACACCCGCGAAGGCAGAAACGGCGTCGCCGACTGGACTCCCATCGTGGAAACTCAGCGCCTCACACGTCTCATCCGCACCGTTCAGATGCAGGGCATGCACGTCTTCGCCGTGGAGTATGGCTCTGCCGATGACCGCACCGCCTGCCGCGAGTCCGCTCAGCGTCTCACCGCCTTGGGTGCCCTGCCTTTCATCACCACTCCGGCGCTGAACGGAGTCAATCTCGGCCCTTTGGAAGAAGTCTCCCGCCGCGTGCTGGTGCTCCACGGCTGGGATGAAAAACACGTCGGCGAAAAATCCGCGCCCGCCGCATCCACCCTCACCTCACGCCTCCTCCGTCAGTCCCTGGAATGGCTGGGCTGCGAACTCGATTTTCGCAATGCAAGTGGTGCGGCTTTCCTGCCCGCCGAGCACGATTTCTCCGCCGTCATCCTGGATTCCAGCCTCGTCCTCAATGCCGAACAGCAGACCGCTCTCGCCTCCTGGCTGCCCTCCCTGCGCGCCCGGAAAATCCCTCTTCTCCTCACCGGCATGCCATGGACGGACGACGCCGCACGCCGCCTCGCTCTGCAGCATCTCGGCCTCAATGGCAGCGCCAGACCCGCCACGCGCCTCGTCAAAACAAACGTCGTCGCCATGGATTCCTCCCTGCTGCGCGTGAACACCAAAATCACCGCCCGCTCGCTCGGTTTCCTCGATCTCACCGCTCCCGCTGATTCTCACATCGTGCTGGGCCTGTATGGCCAGGATGCCATGGGCTCCGGTCACCGCTTCGATCAGGCCTTCCTCACCAGCTGGGGCGCGGCATGGATCGATCCCGCCGCTCAGGCCGCCTCCTCACAGCTCGATCTTCCCGCCTTCCTCGCTCAATGGCTCGGCACAGACCGCAGCACTCCGGTGCCAGATACCACCACACGCACCGGTCGCCGTGTGTTTTACAGCCACATCGACAGCACCGGCTTCTCCACCCCTTCCACCCTCCCCGGTTTCCCGCTTTGTTCCGAGGTCATGCGGGATCGCATCATCGGTCGCAATCTGCTGCCCGTCACTGTTTCCGTTTGTGAAGCCGAAGTGCGTGCCTGGCTGCCCGGGCAGAAGTCCGGCCAGGCTGAAAGGCTTGAACACGTCGCCCGCAGCATCTTTGAAATGGTGCAGGTGCAGGCGGCTTCCAATTCGTTCTCGCGTCCCGCCCAGTGGACCGCCGGCATCGGCATCACCAGCAAGCTCAACGATCACGCCCATTCCGCCCGTCACGACATGGAGCGCGAGATCGCCGGCTCCATGAGCTACATCCACCGCCGCCTGCTCCCATTGGGCAAGAACGTCAGCCTCATGCTCTGGCCTGCCAGCGCCGCCCCCTCTCCTGAGGCTCTGGACTACTGCCGCGCTCTGAAGATCGAGAGCCTTCCAGCGGCCTCCGGCTTTGATCCCATCTCCAGTCCCTCAGGCTCCCGCTCGCCCCTCCGCATGGAACCGCTCGCCCTTCGCTGCAGCTTCGCCGATGTGCGCACCGCGGCAGGCATCGCATCACTCGAAAAAACCTTCGCCTCCTGCGCCGCGGAGCCGCTGCACGCCATGACCGCAGCAGCCTATGCCGCAACCGTGCGCGATGCGCGGCACACCCGCATCCTGCGTGCCGCTGCCGATCATTGGATCATCCTCAATGCAGGAGACTGCCGCACCCTGCGCCTGCCCGCCGCAGCCGGGCTACCTGACATGGCACGCTGCCAGGGAGTTTCTGGCTACAACGTCCATCAGGGCCAGCTCTACATCCACACCATGGGCCGCCCGCGCACCGAACTCGTGCTCACCAAAAACAAACCGGCGCAACACATCCACCTCGCGGAATGCAGCACGTCCGTTTCGTTCTTCGAGCTCACCGCTGGCCGCGCCACCTTTCAGGTCTTCGATCTCCGTCCCGTGGCAATCGTGCTCGGTGGTTTCGAGCCGCGTGGCCAGTGCGCCTATCTCGAAAACGGCCGCCCTTACACCGCCAGCGCAGACGCTCAGGGCTTCGTCCACCTCGAAGTCGCCTGCCGTTCCACCGTCTCCCTCCAGTCCCTGCCGCCCGCCACACACGCGGTCATGCGCTGATCCTCACCATTTTCCCGAGCCCTCATGTCACGCAGCACCCGCCAGGCCGCCCTCCTCATTTTTTCCTACACCATGCTCGCCGTGGCCTGGGGCTGGCGCCTGCTTGCAAACGATCCGTCTTCCCCCAAGGAAAACCCGTTGCTGGCATCCACCCGCACCACCATCGCCTCCAGCCTGGCCCAGGTTCCCAAGCACCTCCAGTTGCCTGCCATGTTTCAGCTCGGCATGCTCCCGGATCAGGAATTGGAAGCACTGCACACCTGGCAGAAGGCGTCGCCCGAGCAGCGGCTTCGTCAGCTCACTGTCCAGCACGGCCCGCTCCATACTCCCAGCCCGCTGAACACAGCGCTCCTGTTTGTCGAACTCACGCGTGCCGACGCCCCGCTCATAGACGACAGCCGGCTCCTCGTCTCCGCCTCAGGCGACCGTATCGAAGGAACCCACAAAATCGAAGCCCTCGAACTTCTCGCCTCTCAGGCCATGGCCACCGGCGAACGCATCCTCGCCATCGAAATTCATGAGCGCGCATGCGAATCTCCCGCCGCCACCTGGCAAAATGTGCTCAACCTCACCGAAGCAGCCCGCATCATCAGGCGACCGACGGCGGCCCTGCGTGTCGTGAATGAATGGCTCAGCGCAACTCCGCCACGACTCGATGACACCGAACGCGAAACCGCCCTCGATCTCCAGATCTCTCTCCTGCTCGAAGGCAGCCGCCATGCAGAGGCCTCCCGTGTCACGCTCGATTCTCTGCGTGCCTTGAAGCCCGCAGACGCCATCCCGCCAAACCTCATGCGGCGCGCGCTGCTTGCCACCCGGGCCGCAGGAGAATCAGCCGAACTCCTCCCCTGGATCGAGCGCCGGCTCCGCACCTGTGCCGAGCATCAGCGCTCGCTAAAAGAGCTCGCTTCCGCAACGGCCATCGATCCCGAGTATCGCCGCTGGTTGAACGAAGGCGCTAGCATCGCCGATCTCAATCATCAGACCAGCATCGCCTGCGACCTCTACCTCCGTCTCGCCGCCATCGGTGAAACCCATGTGCTGGCCCGCTTGCACGCACTCGCCACCCAGATGGGCCGTGGAAAAGAGCTCGCCGAAGTGCTTTCCAGCCTGCAGGCCCGCTTCTCCCCGGTGCAACTGGCGCAGGCACTGACAGAGGGCGATGCACCCGCAGCAGCTCGTGCGCTGCTCCTCTCCCACCTTCAGTCATCACCCGCTGACCGCCCCGGCTGGCGCCTGCTCACACAGCTCGACATCATGCTGCGCGGAGAATCCACCGCCCCGGCGCTCTGGGAATCCTTTCTCAAACGCTTCCCCGATGACGTCACCGCGTTGCAACAGCTCACCAGATTGCAGGTCTCCGCCGCGCAGCCTTCCCAGGCCCTGCGCACCCTTCAGTCCATTCCCGCCGGTCAGCCCGATGCCGCCACGCTGCGCCTCATCGCCTCTCTCGCCCTCCAGCAGGATGACATCCCCACCGCCCATCGTGCGCAGCAGCTCCTCGTCGAGTCTTCACCCCATCCCGCCGTCAGCGATGTCCTCTCTCTCGCCATCACCACACTCCAGCACCCTGATGGCGAAGCCGCCCAGATGGCATTGACAGAAGCAGTCACAAGGCTTCCCATAGGCACTGCATTCCACCAATGGCTCACAGCCCTGTCCGGCATCAGCGAAGCCACGCCCTTCAACACGGCGGCAAAGGCCGAATAAAGGCCGCAGTTGATTCGCCGCGTGGTGGAGTCACGTTCTGCGCATGAACCTCCGTCACGCCTTACTGCTTCTCCTCCTCATCTTCACCGCCGGAGGCTGCAGCTCCCTGCCGCGCGATGAATACAGCCGCCGTCAGGTTTATGAACGCCGTCTGCGCAGCCTCGAATTCCCCGTCAGCCGCGCACGCCTTTATAAAACTCTCCGCCCCGCCTCCCCGGCATCCCCCACCGGCCAAACCGGCTCAGGCCTCCTCACCGGCAGCGAATTCTACCGCCTGGACGACATCTTCGTGGTCGAAATGTCCGTCGTGTACAAAGCTGTCACCGGCATCGACGATTACCTCAATCCCGCCCCCACCGTCGGCGGCCAGGTCCGTTCCATCCTCGATGCCTCTCGCAGCATCGAAAACTTCATGGACCGCGGCACCCCCGAACATCCGGCGGACATCATTCAAAAAGCACGCATCCTGAAGCGCCCCGTGATGCGGGAGTATTAATACCACGATCCATTGAAAAGTGGTCCTCCCCCCTCTTCGCCACCACCACCCCGATTCCCACCAGCCCTGAAGGGGCGACGGATTCAGCCCAGGGCGCTGCGAGGCACGAGCAAGCCCTGGGTATGGTATCCAGCTCCGGACCAGCAAACCCAGCACACCTCCAAGCCAGGCCGGGCGCCAGCAGCGGCTGCACCGCGCCCCGCCGCACGCTCTTGGCCGCAAAGCAGACTCACCCGTGCTTCTTGATGATCTGGATGAAGTCCGGCAGATACTCCTTCGCCTTCTTCTCACCCACCCCGCGAATCTTGAGACCCGCCTCAATCGTCTTCGGCTTCAGTCGCGTCATGAACTCCAGCGTCTGATTGTTAAAGATCACGTACGGCGGAACCCCTTCGGATTCCGCCAGAGTCGAACGATGCCGCTTCAGCTTCTCAAACAACACATCGTCAAAGCCAAGCTCACGTACAGCGAGCTCTTCATTCATCGCCGTCTTGCCCTTCGGCTTCGTCGTTGGCGCGTGCATCGAAGGCCAGCGCATCTTCACGTTCAGGCCTTTTTTCATCACCTCCGCGCCACGTGCGGTCAGCGTGACCTTCGGATACTCACCGCCGCTGGTTTCGATGAGCCCTAGCTTCTCGATTTCAGCAAACAGCGGATGCAGCGCATGCGTCCCCACATCCTTGAGCAGACCATAGGTCGTGAGCTGGTCATGCCCCGCGTCCACGATCTCCTTCGACTTGCTGCCCACCAGCATCTGAATGATGCGCCCTTTCCCAAAGCGCCCCTCCCAGGTGCCGTCCGCGTGTTTGATGGACATTCGCGCAATCCCGCTCAGCGCCTGGCGTAGCATCGTGACCTCATCCGCCCCTCCTTCCCGCGGCGGCTGCACGCCCTCCGCCCGGCACACGTCACAGCTCCCGCAGGGCGTGCTCTCGGTCTCACCAAAGTAGCGCAAAATCTGCTCCTGTCGGCAGGCCTTGTCATCGTAGCACAGCTCCACCATCGCCTTGAGCTTCGAGCGGTCACGTCGGTCCTTCTCCCGCAGCGCCTCCACATCAAATTTCAAATCACGTGTCAGCACGTTCGGCTGCAGCAGCCGCGTGCCACGGATGCGTTTGCCAGGAATGTCAAACCGCTCGATGTAGTCATTCCGGTTCAGGAAACTCAGCGCCGAGCCGATCGCCATGCTGTTCTTCGCACCTGCACGCTCCGTGATGTCATCAATCGAAGCCTGCACCTCGTGGTTCGAGTCCGCCGCATTCAGCAGCGTCTGATACACATTCCGGATGATGTCCACGCTCGGGTTGTTCCCATCGATGAAAAACTCCTGCGTCTTCGTGTCGGCAAAATTAAAGAACAGATCGCACTGCGAAGGCTCGCCATCACGTCCCGCACGGCCAGCCTCCTGGTAATAGGCCTCCACGCTTCCGGGCACATCAAAATGCACCACAAACCGCACGTCAGAGCGATCAATGCCCATGCCAAACGCGTTCGTCGCCACCGCCACATCGGCCTTCTTTGTGATGAACTTCGTCTGCCGCGACTCACGCTCCTTGTCATCCAACCCGCCATGGTACTCGATCACCTTCAGCTTCCACGAACGCAGCTCCTCCCCCACCTCCTCCACCCGCTTGCGCGTGGAGCAGTAAATGATCCCCGTCTTGAACTGCGCGATGATCTTCCTCAGCCGCTCATACTTGTCCGTGTTCGATTTCGTATGCGCGATGTTCAGGCTCAGGTTCGGTCGCTCAAACCCACGGATCGTCACAAACGGATCACGCAGCGCAAGCGTCTGCAAAATATCCTCCCGCACCTCCGGCGTGGCCGTCGCCGTCAAGGCCACGACCTGCGGCCGGTCCAGTTGTGCCAGCGCCTCGCCCAGCCGCATGTAGTCAGGCCTAAAATCATGTCCCCATTGCGAAAGGCAGTGCGCTTCATCCACCGCCACCAGCGCGATCTGCACCTGTCGCAGAGCATTCGTAAACATCCGGCTGCGAAACCGCTCGGGCGCCACATACACCAGCTTGTAGTCTCCACGTCGCAGCGCGTCGATCCGCTCCTGCTGCTCCCCCAGCGAGATTGAGCTGTTGATCAGCGTCGCCGGAATACCACGCCGCCCCAGCGCATCCACCTGGTCCTTCATCAAGGCAATCAGCGGACTCACCACCACCGTCACCCCGTCCATCACCATCGCCGGGAGCTGATAGCACAAAGATTTCCCGCCCCCCGTGGGCATGATCACCATCGTGTCACGCCCGCTCAGGATGCTCGCCATCACCGTTTCTTGACCATCCAAAAACTCACGAAAACCAAAATACTTCTGCAACGCCATCTTGGCGTCGTGAATCGGAGTGGAGGCTGCGGTTGGAAGGAGTTCGGACACGGACCACGCATCATGCACGCAGGGAGGATGAGCCGCAAGAACCCACAAAAATTAACCAAAAAGAAGATCCATACTCCCCTCCTATTTTTGCGTCTTTTTGCGCCTCTTTGCGGCCCCCCTCAATGCTCATCCTTCTTCGCCGCCGCTTTCGGCTTCAGCGACGGCGTAAACCCATACTTGTCCCCCGCCACACGCAGACACTTCACAATGTTGGTCTCCTCAAACTCCAGCGCCGCCTCCAGATGCAGCCCCGTGGTTTTGGGCATCTTCTCCGCCCTCCGCTCGCGAACCATCGTCAGCGTCCTCGCCAGTTCCGTGCCGGGCTTCTCCGGAAAGGTGGCCCAGTACCCCGGTTTGAGACACGGAATGTCCAGCGGATCCCGCGTGATCATCTCCAGCAGGTAGTTCACCTCCGGGTTGTACTTCTCAAACAACGCAAACATCTTCGGCAGATCCAGAATCCCCTCGCCCAGCGGCACCTCGGAAAGCAGAAACCCCGTCGCCGTCTCCTGCACCGCCATGTCCTTGATGTGCGTGGTCACCGCATAGGGCGCCAGCGTCTCCACCACCACCATCGGATCTTCCAGCAGCGCGATGCTGTTGCCCGTATCGACACACGCACCCAGGTGCGGGCTGCTCAGTCGCCCCAGCACCTCGGCAAGCTCCGCCGCATGAAAATCCTTGTGATTCTCAATGCCAATTTTCACCTTCTGCCGCCGCGCCACAGGCTCCGCGAGTTGCATCGACTTCAATGCCCCGTCCTTCCAGTGCTTGAAATCCTCCAGGCTGGAAAAAAGCTCATACCGCCTCCCACCCGTCGCAGATCGAAAAATCACCGCCCCTGCCTCCTTGGCGATCCGCACCTCCTGCTCAAACCGCCCCACATCATTCTCATTCTTCGGCAGCGCGATGCTGCCCTCCAGCTTCATGCTGTAAGATTCGCAAGTAGCCCTCACCTTGCCCGCAAACTCGCTCGTCCACCCGCCCACCATCGTCTGCAACGATCCCACCCCAAGATCCCGCACATGGTCCAGCACATCCAGCGCATGCTCAAACGGCGGATACTTCAGGTTCGAATACTTCCCCTGCCACCGCTTCCCATACGAATGAATCACAATCCCCATCTTCTTCCCCTGCAGGGCAGCCGAAGCCGGCAGGGCAGCGGCTAAAGCAGCTGCGGAGGTGAGAAAGGCGCGACGGTTCATGCTGCTCCAGACAACGTAGATTAAAATGAAATCATTTCTCCCACTCGTTCAGCAGTCTTCCTGCCGAAATGACGATTCGTAGATTCAGATTTGAAGATCCTGCCGATAGGCCGCTAATGCCGCGTCAAATCGTGCTGCTACATCGCAGAATTCCCGTCCCCATCCGCTACTGAGGCTGACTTCTTGAATAGAACCTGTGGGAGCATATAAAACGGCAAGATCCAAAAGATCAAAGCGGCGATCTGATTCGATGTTCGCCACCAGCCGATCAAACTCGGACAACGCCTCTGCGGTGTCATCCCATCTTGACCAAGCAAAGTCATTGTCTGGAAGCACCAGAAGTTCCCTCGTCTCTTTGAGAACGTTAAGCAGTTCTTCCTTGGCGTTATGCATGGCTGTGTCCTGCCATCACCTCACCACCCCGCCCACCCACTCCGGCTGCCGCTTCGCCAGGCACTCAGACAGCCATCGCACCAGATCAGCCACAGAATCATGCTTCTTCCGCAGCGTGTTCAGCGCTGCCCAGTCCAGCGTCGGTCGGGACGTCGGCAGCGTGATCTTCTGAATGCGCAGCAGATTATGCACCGCCTCAAACTCCGCCGCGCTCATCGCACGCAGTTCCTTCGCAGACGGCAGATCATCCAGCACCGTCAGCGGAATCCCCAGGCTGCTGATGCCCACGCCAAACTGATGCCCCAGGCTGCGCAGCGCATCCACCAGCGCCTCATCATTCAGCCCTTCCGCGATCACGATCTCGCTCTGCAGCGTCCACCGCGTGGCGCTCAGCGCCTGAAAAAAGTCCGCGCTAAAAGTGTCCGGCGCCACGCTCAGCTTGAGCTGCACCCCCGCCAGCCCCACTTCCGGGCCTCCCAGATGACGGCGTAGGTCCAGCATCGCCGCATCAAATCGCGGAGCATCATCACTGCCCGTGTCGAGATCCCAGTCCGCCACCACAAGGTCAGGGATGTCCCATTCACCCTCCATGCTCGGCGTGCCGCTGCTGTTGCGATTCAGCAGAAACGGATAACGCGAGCGCTGCAGGCACAGCCGCTCATAGATGGCCACCATCCGCAGGTAGCGCGACCAGCACTGATCACTCTCGCCCAGCTCGCTGTCGAACAACCCCTGGCGCGTCACGCCATTGCTACCGCCCAGCGTTTTCTTCTGCCGCTGGTAGTATCCCTGCCCCTGGTCCACCTTCGCGATGGGCGACGTGGGATCGTAGCTGAGAATGGAAAAATGGTAGCGCAGCGTGGCGTCGCTGTATCCGTCACCGAGGCGCAAGCGCACAAGTCGGATGAGTTCGGTGCCCTTGATCGAGTCCGCAGGATCATGCGGCAGGATTTCGGGCAGCAGTAGTCGCAGTTGTTCGCGTAGGTTCATCCTTGGTGCTGTGTCACAGCATGGCTGCTAAGCGGTTGTCTCGTCAACAACAGAAACGCATCAGCCGCGCCGCTCCTCACGAATGACATAGCGGGTGCGCCGGCTGTTCAACCACCTCACGCCAAACATGTCCATCGTCGCTCGCAGCGCCCGGTTGCCAAAGCCATACTTGCTCACGCCATGGATGCGCGGGCGGTGGTTCACCGGCATTTCGGTCACGCGCCAGCCCATGTTGCGGATCAGCGCAGGAATAAATCGGTGCATCCCATTGAAGAGCAGCAGCGCCTCGCGGCAGTCCCGGCGCATCACCTTCAGCGTGCAGCCCGTGTCCCTCACATGATCCCCCACAAAGCGGGATCTCACAAAATTGGCGATGCGGCTCTGCAGACGCTTGAAAGTCGTGTCCTTGCGCTTCGCACGGTAGCCGCACACCAGATCATAGCCACCGCCTTCATCCAGCTTCGCGATCATCGCGGGGATATCCGCAGGGTCGTTTTGCAGATCGCCGTCCAAAGTAACAATCACATCCCCCAGCGCCGCATTGATGCCCGCATGCATCGCCGCGCTCTGCCCGCTGTTTTTTTCAAACACGATCACGCGCACCCGCTCCGAACGCTGCACACGCACCAGGGTCTGATCCTTCGATCCATCGTCCACCAGCACCAGTTCGTAATCGCGTCCCTTCAGCACCGTGTCGATCTGCTGCTGCATCTCCACGACATTGTCCTCCTCATTATAAAGGGGCACGACGACAGAGATGGCGGGAGACGAGGGCATGGGCGGGCTAAAAGGGCGTCAAGAGTCGGGCGGACGATAATCGTGGCAAGAGAAGATTTTCAGCCAGCGCACCTCATTCCCGGCATGCATGACCCGGGCCACCGTGAGCAGTTCAGTGCGCTGAAACCGGTTCTTGAGCACCTCAGGCATGCCACTCGCATCTCTCTCCTCGGTGACAAACAGCGCATTGCGTCCGGCATAGGCGCGCAGATCACTCGCCGGTGATTTCACCGCTCCGGCCTCGCCGAGGTAAAAATCAAGCTCCACCGCGAGCTGCCAATCACCCGCGAGCACAAACCACGCCCCGGTCCCGCCCGCCTGCTCCAGCACACCGGAGACCACACGCGCGCTCTCCCGCCACCCACGCAGCGTCTTCGACGGATCAGCCGTGAAGGCATGGCTGCTTCCAGTCTCGGCGCTGGGCCTCGTTGAAAAGGGCCACGTCAGGCCCAGCGTCCGTGGCAGGTCCGTTTGCAGCAAAAAGGCGCTCTGCAGCGCGGCCAGCACCAGGGTGACGGTGCGCACGCTCACCTTCTGCTCGATCACCACCGTGCGCGCCACCGTGCTGCGATGCGCGAGTAGCACCGCCCCGAAAAGCATCCACACCACGCCGCCCGTATCCGGCCAGCTCTCATGCGGGCCATATAAAAAATCGATCCCCGCCAGCGGCAGCAGCATCGCCAGGGGCAGGCTCCGCTGCGTTTGCAGCATGCCGCTCGAAAATCCCGCACTCACCGCCAGCACCATAAGCCCCAGCATCAGAGGTGAGGCCAGCACGATCCACCGCAGCAGATTCGGCATCATCCTCCATTCAGGCAGCCAGCGCCCTGCGGCAAAGTCCGGCCAGCCATGTCCTCCCTGCCAGATCAGCCAGCCCAGCACCACCATCGACCATGCAGCCAGGATCACTCTGACTCCCGAACTACGCAGATGATGCCGCTGCTGCCTGCACAAAACAAAAACGCACACCACCGCCCCCATCGTGGCGATGCCGGGCGGCTGCGCCAGCGCCGTACCCGCCACGCACGCCCCGGCAGCCCACCATGCCCGATGCTTCGGATCTGCCTGCCTCATCGCGCTGCGCACACACAGCGCCACCGCCGGCACCAGCACGCAGACGAACAATCCTGGAGTCAGCGTCATGGCCGCGACATTGAAAGCCGGCAGCACATTCACAATCACCACCGCCCAGCCCGCGATCTGCTCATCAAACAGCTCACGCCCCAGCCTCCACACCAGCAGCGATGCCCCCAGCGCCAGCAGCGGCGCGAAGAGCCTCACCCCAAATTCACCTGCTCCACCTATCAGCATGCCCAGCCTGGCAAACACCGGCACCAGCGGCCCCATCTCAAAAAAACCCGCCCACTCGCCCTGTTTCACCCGGAAAACCGCCAGCGCCTCCTCCGGCGCGAGTTCCAGCGTCGGCAGCAGAGCCCAGCGCCAGAGCGTGAGCAGGCCCAGGGCGGCAAAGAGAAAGCGCTGGCGCTGCATGATGGTAGAGCGCATTGAATAGAGGACGCCGCCCGCATGTCAAAGTGTCGTCTCCCATCCACCCCACTCTTATGAAACGTCTCTTCCTGCTCCCGCTGCTGCTTGCGCCCATGCTGTGTGCCGAGGATGCCCAGCCGAAAACCGCCGAACAGATCATTCGCATCGTCCAGAACAGCTACGCCCTGCAAAACTACAAAATGAACGGCCAGCTCCGTGACGACGCCACCGGCCGCACCGAGCCCATGACGCTCACCATGGAAGACCGCGTCATGCGCTTCCTCTTCAAAAATCCGCCACCTGAAATCGTTCACCTCGATCTCAACACCTCCCCCGCCACGCTCTATCAGGTCCGCCAGGGCGGCTCATCCGTCGTGCCCAACAGCCAGCATGGAGACAAAGTCCGCGGCATGGAGTTCAACTACGAAGACCTCTCCCTCGCCTTCCTCTACTGGCCCCGCCCCCAGCTCATGGGCGAAGACCGCGTCAGCGGCCAGAAATGCTGGATCGTTCGTGTCACCAATCCCAGCAGCCAGGGCCCCTACTACGTCGTGGACCTCTGGGTCCATCAGGGCAGCGGCGGCGCGGCCAAGATGGCCGCCTTTGATCGCAACAGCAAAATCGTGAAAAAATACCAGGTCACCAAGGTGCAGAAAGTGGAGGGCGCCACGACCCTGAAAGAACTGCGGATCGAATCCCTCAATCCATTGAATGGCGAAGTCAAAGGCCGCACCTACATGACGCTTGATGATCCTGTGAAGAAATAACCACATCACCCATGCGGAAAGGAGACACAGGCCGCGCCTCCCGTCGTCCCCGCCGCACCCACCACCATGAAGCTCTCCATTGTCGCAGCACTTCTGCTCACGTCGTCCCTGACTGCCGCCGCGGCGCAGCCAAAATCGGCTGACGAAATCCTGGACCTCGTCCGCCAGAGCTACGCCGGACAGAATCAAAAGCTGCAAGGAGAGCTGCGCGACGATGCCACCGGCCGCACCGAGCCGCTGGACCTCACCATGGGAGGACAGAACATTCTTTTTCAGTTCACCAATCCGCCCCCCGAGACCATCCGCCTGGATCTCACCACCACCCCCGCCACTCTTTATCAGCTCCGCAAGGGCTCCTCCCGCAAAGTTCCCGCAAGCCAGCTTGGCAGCAATGTCCGTGGCATGGACTTCAACTACGAGGATCTCTCCCTCCGCTTTCTCTACTGGCCGCGCCCCCAGCTCATGGGCGAAGGCCGTGTCAGCGGCCAAAAATGCTGGATCGTCCGCGTCATCAACCCCGGCAGAGAAGGCCCCTACTACGCCGTGGACATCTGGGTGCATCAGGCCAGCGGTGGCGCCGCCAAAATGGCCGCCTATGACCGCAGCAGCAAGATCATCAAACGCTACGAAGTCACCAAAATACAAAAAGTGAATGGCATCAATGCCTTGAAAGAGCTGCGGGTCGAGACATTGGATCCCACAAGCGCCAAAGTCATTGGCCGCACCTACATGAAAATGAACAATCCGGCCAAACCCTGACGCGACGCATGCAACCGCCGCGCAAATTCAATCCCCATCCCTTCGCCTATCACCAGGAGCTGGACGTCCGCATCGAAAGTCTCACCAACGAAGGGGCGGGAGTCGCCCGCGTGGACGGCTGGGTCGTCTTCGTTCCCTTCACCCTCGCCGGGGAGCTCGTGAAGTGCCGCGTCTTCCGCAATCACAAGAACTACAGTGAGGCCGATTTCGTCTCAGTCATCGAGCCCTCACCGCACCGCGTCACACCACAGTGCCCCTTGTTCAGCCAGTGCGGCGGCTGCCAGTACCAGCACCTCTCCTATGAGGAGCAGTTGCTCTCCAAGCAGCGTCAGGTCGCCGAGCTGCTCAAGCACATGGCCAAGATCGAGCACCCCGTCCGCCCGGTCATCCCCTCACCCGTGCAGTACGGCTACCGCTCCAAAATCACCCCGCATTTTCAGCGCCCCAAGGAGGGCGGCATCGGTGCCATCGGCTTCCTCCGTGCCCGCACCCGCAATGCCATGGTCGATGTCGAGCAATGCCCCATCGCCATGCCCGAGCTCAACGCTCAGCTCGCTAATGTGCGCGAGCGCGCCCGTGCGAACTCCGCCGAATTCAAAAACGGCGCAACCCTGCTCATGCGCGCCGCCAGCAACGGCGTCCTCACCCGGCCCGATGAAATCGCCGTTGAAGACGTGGACGGCGTCCGCTTCGAGTTCCAGGCCGGTGACTTCTTCCAGAACAATCCCTTCATCCTGCCCAAGTTCGTCCGCCACGCCATCGACGAAGCCAAAGCCACCGGCGCAAAGCATCTCGTGGATGCCTACTGCGGCAGCGGCCTCTTCGCCATCAGCGCCGCCCGCAACTTCGAAAATGTCATCGGCGTCGAAATCTCCGAAACCGCCGTCAAAAAAGCCGCGCACAACGCCGAGATCAATTCCCTCACCAACTGCCGCTTCATCGCCGCCGATGCCCAGCACGTGTTCAAAGACGTACCTCATGCCGGAGCCGACACCGTGGTGATCATCGACCCACCTCGCGCCGGCAGCAGCCCCGAGTTCTTGCAGCAGCTCTTCGCCTTCAATCCCAAAGGCGTCGTTTACATCTCCTGCAATCCCGCCACGCAGATGCGCGATCTCGTGCTCTTCACCGAAGCCGGTTTCAAACTCGGCACCGTCCAGCCCTTCGATCTCTTCCCGCAGACCAAGCACCTCGAATGCGTCATGACCCTCAGCCGCGATCCCAGCTCTGTTGTAGCTCGGAATTCCGATACCGAGAACGCCCCGCCACAGAATCACGATTCCGCGCCACAGCCTGACATCGCCACGGAATGAACTCGCTGCGCCGATGAACCGCTTCGAATTCGCCACAGCCCAGCGCATCATCTTCGGCCGCGGCGTCTTCCGCGAGCTCCCCGATCTCTGCCTCAGCTTCGGCCAGCGCACCCTCCTCATCACCGGCAGCCGCCCTCAGCAATGGACAGAGCGCCTGCCTCACGTCGGCGTCCACTCCATCAGCGGCGAACCCACCATTGAAGACATCACCACCGGCGTCGCTCTCGCCAAACAGCAAAACGCCGATGTCATCGTCGCCATCGGCGGCGGCAGCGTCGTCGATGCCGGCAAAGCCATCGCCGCCATGGCCACCCAGCCCGGCGACTTGATGCGCTACATCGAAGTCATCGGAGAGGGCAAACCGTTGGAAGCCGCCCCCCTGCCCTACATCGCCGTCCCCACCACCGCAGGCACCGGAGCCGAAGCCACGCGCAACGCCGTCATCGCCAGCACCGAGCACCGCGTCAAAGCCAGCCTGCGCCACATCTCCATGCTGCCGCGCATTGCCCTGATCGATCCTGAACTCGCCGTCGATGTCCCGCCATCCGTCACCGCCGCCAGCGGCATGGATGCGCTCACCCAGTGCCTCGAAGCCTTCGTCTGCTCCCGCGCCCAGCCGATGACCGACGCCCTCTGCCTCGATGGCATCCAGCGCGCCATCCGCTCCCTCGAACGCGCCGTCCAAAACGGCCACGACCTCGAAGCCCGCGAAGACATGGCCCTCTGTGCGCTCAACAGCGGCATCGCTCTCGCCAATGCCGGCCTCGGAGCCGTCCACGGCTTCGCCGCCCCCATCGGCGGCATGTTTCACGCCCCCCACGGTGCCGTCTGCGCCGCCCTCCTCGCCCCCGTCTGGGAAGCCAACTCCACACGCGTCCAAGACCGCACCAAGTTCAATCAAATAGACGCAATGCTAGGCGGAGATGCCGTCTCATATCTCCACGCCCTCACCGCCCGTCTCCACATTCCCAAGCTCAGCCACTGGGGCATTCAAGACACCGACCTCGAAGAAATCGCCCTCAAAGCCGCCGCCGCCAGCAGCATGAAAGCAAACCCCGTGGCCCTCAGTCACGAGGACCTGGTCGGCATTTTACGCGCCGCCTGCTAGTAGCCGCGAGGCAAAAAGAAAGCCGGGGCCGCTTTCGCAGACCCCGGCCCCGCTCGTTGTTGGTTGCGGTAGTTATTTGATGTCGCCGGCAAAGCCTGCGTCATTGAGGGCGGCTGCCAGCTCGGATTTGGTGAACTCGCCTTCGACAGTGAATGAAGTGGCCTTTGCGACGATGTCGCTCTTCGTGATGCCAGGAACGGTCTTCACCGCATTGGTGGCGGCGGTCTCGCACTTCTTGCAGCAGAGGTGCACACCGGACACAGTGGCCTTGGTCATCTTCGCTTCCGGTTTCGTGCTCGCTGTTGACTTGCTCGCGGACTTGGAAGGTTCACCGCCTTCAATCTTGCCGAAGTAGCCTGCGGCAATGATCGCCTCCGCCGCTTTCATGGCATCACCCTTCTTCTTCGAGGTGATGGTCACCGTCGTGCTCTTTTCAGGCACATCAATTGTGACACCTTCGCCGATCGATCCGGCTTTGGTGATTCCCTTCGCGCAGCTGCCGCAGCAGTTGTGCACTCCGGTCATGGTGATGGTGGTCTGAGCGCGAACAGATGCGGCGAGGGCGAGGATAGAAAGCAGCGTGAAGAATTTCATAAGCGAACACTGAGACGATACGACAAGTAGGTTTCTTTGCACAATTTAATTTTTAACGTCGAATCGCCGTCATGAATCCACGCGCGATGATCGTGTCATGATACTCGCCCGGCGTGAATCCCGCTTCATCCAGCATCTCCGCATACTCCCCCGTGCTGTAGCATTTTCCCTGCGTGGCATGCATCAGCAGGCATGAATACTCCGCCACATGCAGCGGCCCCGTCTTGTCCGCATTGATGAATGCATCATGAATGATCAGCAGCCCTCCCTCAGGCAGCGCAGCGTGTGAAACAGCCAGCAGCTTCTTCACTTCCGGCACGCCCCAGTCGTGCAACACGTTGGAAAAAAGATGCACGTCACACCCCGCAGGCATGCCCTCAAACATGTTGCCCGTCGCCACGCTCACACGCTCTGCACACCCTCGTTCCTCGATCAACTTGCCCGCGATGCGGTCCACCGGTGCCTGATCAAATGCAATGGCCTTCATGTGCGTGTGCTGCGCCGTGATCGCACAACCGTAAACGCCCGAACCCGCACCAATGTCCAGCACGCAGCTGCGACCCGTAAGATCCAGCTTCTTCGCCAGTGCCTGCGAAAGCACCACCCCACGGCAGTCCATCGCCGCCGTAAACTTCCGCGCAAAGTCCTCCTGCTCCATCGCCTTGTGCCAGTCAAACGCCGCCTTGTCCCCGCTCCACCCCGCCGGCTTGTCCGTCCTCAGCACCTCCAAAAAATCCCGCGCGATGGGCCTGTCATGCAGCGAGGCAAAGTACGGCCTCACATCCCACACCGGCCCCGCGCACAAAAACTCACCTGTCACCTCCGTCGTCTGAAACACCCCGCCCACATTCACCACCCAGCCATTCGCCGCAAACAACGTCATCATCGTATCCGCCGGCCGCTCCGTGAAACCAAAGTGCTCACACACACCTGCCAGCGAAGACGGATTCGCCGACAGCCACGTGAAGAAATCCACACTCAGCGCCGCCGTCACCATGTCCGCCCCATACAGGCAGTCGCGATAACGATAAATGCTGGTCGGATCAGTGGCAGGCGCGGAGGTGAGGTCATGCATCATGGTGCCGCATGATGAAGGCGGCGCACATCGGCGGCAAAACCTGATTTCACTTTTTCTTCTCTTCTTCCACCATAGGCACGGGGATGTCTGACACCATATGCGCGGTAATGAACAGACACCTTGTCAAATGATCCGAGGGCTGCGCGCCCAGGATGATTGTCTGCCCATCCCATATGGTCACCCCAGTGGAAATGGATCTGTTCACCCCATCAACCGTGATGATGAGTTCAATCGTGTTCCCATCTGCACCTATCTTTGATTCCACCGTCGCCTCCAGACCACCCATCGTGTCCGGCAGCAGGTACTTCTTCGATTTGCCATCTGGCCTCAAAATTTCGAGCTTCATAGGGGTGACTGCGAGCTTCTTCATCACTGTCTCAAACTGAGACGTTGATAAGATTCTCGCGATAGTGGACTGTCGCAAAACCTCTCCCTCTGGTGGCGACGCTGCAGGGAGCAATAGCGTCGGGTCCGTGACCACGTCTGGCTTGGGAGCATCAGGCAGCGGCGGCACCCACTCTTTCATCAGCTCCAAAAGATTCCCCTTCATCTCGACCGCCTTCACAAAGACGAGCACACGCTTGTTTACCGCAACCACGGGGAGATGCGCGAGCAACACCTCGATAAGCTCCAGATTCGGCGTGGTATTGCGCACAATGAGCTTCCCATCTCTCAGCATTGCCGAGGCATTCTTTTCAAATGAAATGCCAGCAGCCTGGAACACCTCCATCGGCGGCCTGTCATTTGGAAAGCCCGGAGGAACGCGGTAAACGCGCTGGCTCCATTCATTCGCAGCTTTGTCCGGCAGGTCGTTCCCCGTGCTGGATGGCAACACCGTCGCGATCGATTCAAAATTGATCGCCTTCTGGCCATTCGGACTCAGTGCTTCCGCAGTGATCAGCACCGTGACAGCTTTCTTCGCAGTCTGCAGATGCATCACGAGGGTCTCACCGCTCGCCAGTTCCACCTGAGCACCCGATGTATAGATTTGCACACGGTTCCAGTCCGGCTTCTCCCCCTTTTGTGACAGCCAGGGATGAGTACCATCGGGATCGACGCCCAGATCCACTCTCGCCGCCACCAATGCTTTGCCGTTCGACGCCGGATTCGCGACAAGCTTGATGCTCGGCCCGACCCATTTGAGCACACTCTCCCCTTTGTTTTCTGGCAGCTTGTCCGGCAGCACCTCACGCACCATCTCGACTCCCGCCCCCACCCCCAGCTTCATCGCGACGCTCGGCAGAGTTGCCACGCCGATGCTCTTATTCTGCAAAATCCCCTGCCACAGCGCTGCGACCTCATCCGCCTTCAAAAGACCCCCATGAGTACCGAAGTGGTTGTCTGCCTGGATCAGTTTGCACTGCACGTACACCTGGGGCAGCCGCTTGTTCCTCCGGTCCACGATCACGTCAATCTGATCCAGCGCTGCCTTATGATGACGCACGATAAGCTGAGAAATCGCCGGATTGTAGATGGCGGATGCCCCCGGTGGAAACCGCACACCTTCCCCCTCCAGCAGCCCACGCGCAGTTTTCTTCACCAGAGCCGCGGGTGCAGGAGCAGCCTTCCCTCCCGCAAAAGGATCTGCTGGCTCCACTTCCGCGTTCAGAAAATCCGGCGCCACTCTGTACGTCCGCGTGTGCATGGCTCCATCGTCCGCCTTGGCCTTCACCGGTTCCTGCGCCCCCGCAGTGGCAATCCCAAACGACGCCGCGATCAGCGGCGCGATGAAGGTGAAAGCCAGCAGCGCCAGCACAAACAGCGCCCCTACCTTCTTCCGCACCCCGCGCGCCTCCATCAGCGCCACCAGCCTTGCCTTCAGCCGCCGGGCCGGACGCGAATACGCAATCGGCATCACACACGCCTGCTGCGGCCCCGGCCTTGCCGCCCACGCCAGCAGAAAGTCAGCATAAGCCATGCGCTCCCTCTCCTCACCCACAGCGGCATTATCACTCATCTCCTCACGGGACCTCGCATAGTCCTCCATCAGCACATGCACAAAAGGGTTCCACCACAGGCATGCGCGCACGATGTTCTGCAGCAGCACCACCACCGTGTCATGCATGCGCAGATGCTCCGCCTCATGCCTCAGCAGCCAGCACCACTCGCGGCGTGTGAGCGTCTCAAAAGCCGAGGCCGGAACAGCGATCACCGGCAAAAACCAGCCGGCAACACAAGGCGTGCCTTCGCCCCCAAACACGCTGATGCGTTCGTTGGACACGCCCCTTGGCAGCTCGCTTATCTCCGACTGAGTGGGCTCGCGCAGCCCCCACACCCACCGCTGCACCCCGACGCATTGCACCAGCAGCCTCAGGAGCAAGACCGCCGTTACACCCCACGCCAGCCACCGCATCCCCCTCACCCCATCATTCACATCCCAGCGCCTCTCCTGACTTACCACATTCACCTCTGGCACACTCACCGGCGCCACGCTCACACGCCAGTCCGCCTTGAGCGTCTCGCGGATCGGCGTCCACACCGGCACCGCCTCCTTCGGCTGCGGCAGCAAATCCTGCATGCCTATGTTAAAAGGCGTGTACAAACACATCAGCACCGCCAGATTCGCCAGAATGCACCGCCGCAGCGCGTCGCGAATCACGAACCGCACCAGCAGCCACGCCGCCGCCCCGATCACCAGACTGTGCAGGGCATAATTAAAACAGGCGATCGTATCCGCATTCATGACTCCTCTCCTTTCTTCGCGCTGCTGTGACGCACCAGCTTCCTCAGTTCCGCCAGCTCCTCCTCGCTGATGTCCCCGCTCTCCACCAGGCAGCGCACCAGTGCCAGATTGCTTCCGCCAAAAAACCGCTGCTTCAGATCCGCCAGCACACTGGTCCGTCCCTTCTGCTCCGCCACCGCAGGCTCATAGGCATGGCTTCGGCTGGAGTCATCCCGCGTGATCCACCCCTTCGCCTCCAGTCGCGTCAGTTGCGTCTGCAGCGTGTTCCGCGTCACCGGTTCACTTCGCCCCTGGTTTACCGCCTCCAGCAGTTCCAGCACGCTGGCCGGATGCTTTTTCCAAAGAATGTCCATCAGCGCCTGCTCGGCGGCCGAGAGCGGCGGGAGTGATTTTTTAGCCATATTTCGAGAGCTTGCCGACAAATGTCGGATTTGTCGATCTCAAAATACGACACATGTAGGACTTTCCGGCAACCCTCATCCCGTTGATGAATTCCACCCACGCCGCCCGTTGACTTGCCTCCCATCTCCTGACAGCATCGCCCCGCCATGTCCTCTCCCGCACCCAAAATCACCACCACTCACTGGCTCATCATCATCATCGCCAGCATCGGCTTCCTGTTCGACACCTATGAGCTGTTGATGACCCCACTCGTGGCGGCCCCGGCCATCGCCGAACTGCTCAAGCTCCCGATGAACAACCCCATCGTCACCTCTTGGGTGGGCAATCTCCTCTGGATCGCAGCCCTATGCGGCGGCGTGTTTGGCCTCCTCGGCGGCTGGCTCGTCGATCAATTCGGCCGCAAGAAGATCATGGCCGCATCCATCTTCCTCTACTCCTTCTCCCCCTTCTGCGCCGCCTACTCCACCTCCCTGGGCATGTTCGTCTTCTTCCGCAGCACCACCTTCATCGGCGTCTGCGTCGAGTTCGTCGCCGCCATCACCTGGATGGCGGAAGTCTTCTCAGACAAGAAGCAGAAGGAAAAGTGGATGGGCATCACGCAGGCCTTTGCCTCGCTCGGCGGCGTGTTCGTCACCATGGTCAGCGTCTGGATCACCAGCCACGGCGCGGACCTGCCTCACATCGGCCTGCCCGCCGGACTCGGCTCCAATGATCCCTCCACCTGGCGCTACCTGCTCATGACCGGCATCCTTCCCGCCATCCCCATCGCACTCCTCCTTCCCTTTGTGCCTGAATCGAAAGTCTGGCAGGACCGCAAGGCCGCCGGCACCCTCAAGCGCCCCAGCTTCGCCGCGCTCTTTGCACCCGAACTTCGCCGTGTCACCCTCGTCACCGCCGCATTGTCTGCCTGCGCCTACGGCATCGCCTTCGGCGCATTGCAGGTCACCGTCGCCCGCGTGACACCAGGCCTCCCCGAACTCCGCACCGAGGCCAAGGCTCTCGCTCCCCTGCGCAAAGCCGGTGAAGACCTCAACAAGCAGCTCAATGCCCTGTCACCCACAGATCCCGCCCGCAAAGATCTCGTCGCCCAGATCAAGGCCAACTTCGGCCAGCAAAAGCCTCTCAATGACAAGGTCAAGGAAATGGCCAACACCGTCCAGTTCAGTCAGGAAATGGGCGGTCTCGTGGGACGAATCTCCCTCGCCATCCTGCTCATCGTCGGCATCAGCCGCGTCGCCTTGCTGAAGATCTTCCAGATTCCCGCCCTCATCATCCTGCCTCTCACCTACTTCTATTACTTCGAGCAGGGCGGCAGCGCCTTTCTTTGGGCCTATGGCGTCTGCGGCCTGCTCACCGTCGCCCAGTTCAGCTACTTCGGCGAATACCTGCCCAAAGTCTTCCCCATGCACCTCCGCGGCACCGGCGGCAGTTTCGCCACCAATGTCGGCGGTCGCATGATCGGCACCAGCATGGCCTTCGTCACCACCAATCTCGTCGCCCCCATGCTCGCAGGCTCCGGCCCCATGCTGCCTTCGCACGTCGCCAAAGCCGCAGGCATCGTCGCCACCGTCATCGTCGTGCTCAGTTTCCTCATCGGCTTCCTGCTCCCGGAACCGAAGGCCGAGGAAGCTTGAGCCGAGAGAGCATGTCTCATGGCGGCGTACTCCTGTCGCCATGATTCGCTCACTCCTCACTTTAGCCATCTGCCTCGTCACCCTTCACCTCCACGCGGAGGACAAGGACGATGGAAAGCTCCGCATCGTCGTCTTCGGCGCTCATCCCGATGATGCCGAGTACAAAACTGCAGGCACCGCCGTCAAATGGGCACGCCTGGGTCATCACGTCAAATTGGTGTCCGTCACCAATGGCGACATCGGCCACTGGAAAGAAGCCGGCGGCCCTCTCGCCCTGCGCCGCGCCGCCGAAGTCAAAGCCTGCGCCCAAAAACTCGGCGTCACCTCCCAGGTCCTCGACATCCACGATGGCGAGCTCCTGCCCTCGCTGGAAAACCGTAAGCTCATCACCCGCGTCATCCGCGAGTGGAAGGCCGACATCGTCATCGCCCACCGCCCCTGGGACTACCATCCCGACCACCGCTATGTCGGCGTCCTTCTTCAAGACGCCGCCTTCATGGTCACCGTCCCCTTCATCTGCCCGGATGTGCCCCCGCTGAAAAAGAACCCCGTCTTCCTCTACTCCAGCGACGGCTTCCAAAAGCCCTACCCATTCACCCCTGACATCGCCGTCAGCGTCGATGACTCCTTCGAGCAAAAGCTCGACGGCCTCCACGAGCTCACCTCCCAGGCCTACGAAGGTGGTGCCAGCGGCTCCGCCGAATACGTCGAAAAAGATGTCCCGCCTGCCACGGATGAAACCGCCCGCCGCGCCTGGCTCAAACGCCGCTGGGGCGCCCGCCAAAGCAGCGAGGCCGAAAAATACCGCCCCCTCCTCATCAAGCTTTACGGCGAAGAAAAAGGCAGCGCCGTGAAATACGCCGAGACCTTCGAAGTCTGCGAATACGGCCGCCGCCCCAGCCCCGCCGAGATCAAACAGCTCTTCCCGTTCTATCCTGCTCAGTAAAGCCACCGCAGCATGGAGGCATGGCTCATCGACCCGGTGGAGCAAGATTCAACATCTCATCTCCGCCACGCATCTCCTAAAGCCCGTAGGGCTGACACAACAGTAGCCGGGGGTGCAAACCCCCGGTAACCGCCAACGCTCCGCACTCCTCCCGTGGAACCGCGTAGCGGTGACACAAAACCGCTTTCACTTCAGCGCCTTGAAGCGGACCTGCAGCTTTTTGAGCACCTCCTTGTTGCCCGCGCTTTTGCGTTCCAGTTCACGCAGAAGCGTCGCGGCACGCATCTTATCCCCCGCATTCATCAGGTCCTCCGCGTGGTTGGCCAGATCATTGAGCTGAGGAGACAGACCGGTGGTTGCAGCAGTCTGGGCTGCCTTGCCAGGATTCGCATGCGCATGCCCTCCAAAAATGCTGTCAACCGTCAGCCAGGTCGCTTCGGAGCCATCTTCGGAAACGGCCAGCCAGAATAAAACATTGCCTTCGCCGCCTGCTTCCAGCACACGCCGGTTCGCCACCACGGCATCCACCTTCTGCACGATCCACGAATCCTGCTTCGCCCCCACTTCGAGCTCCTTCCCGTTCCAGCGCAGCTTGAGTTCCGCCTTCTCATTCCTGCCCACCCAGACGACGTTTTGAATGTCCTGCGGAAAATTTTTCACCGGTTTGATCACCGTCCCCGCTTCGGCCTTGAACTCCACCATCTCAGTGATGTTGACCGGTGTGATGAGCTTCAAGTCATCACTCACAAAATACCACGCAGCCCGGGTGTCGCTGAAAACAAGCTGGAACACACCCGCATCCACAAAGGCATGCTCCTTGTAGGGATTCTGATTCATGCCATTCCCCGTCACCGGGAAAATGCTCTCACCATCGTATCGCAGGTGCTTGAGCGAATTCGTGCCACGGAGATCCCACAGTACGTTCGTGATCGAGGCGGCAAATTTCTCCACCTCAGGCCATTCCTTTTGCTGCCCTTGGGCAAGACTGGCGGAAACGAAGAGAAAAAGAAAAACGGAATGCAGCGCTCTCATGAGTTCCGATTCTGGCATTCTAGACGGACTTTGGCAATCTCCAAGCCACAGCGACATTGGCAGTGACAGCGCGCGGATCGCTCAAGTCCATCCCGCAGCCCTTCCCGTTCATGACGCGAAGTCAGAAACGTGAGAGCGTCCCTCAAAATCTCCTACCGCTTCAGAGACTCGAAGCGCGCTTGCAGTTGCCCCAGCAGCTCTGCATCACCACCACATTTGCGTTCCATTTCCCGCACCAGTGTCGCTGCGGTCATCGGGTGGTCTGCTTTCATCAGATCCTCGGCATGATTGGCCAGATCATTGAGCCGCGGGTTGAGCCCGGGGGCTTGGGTGTCAGCGGTGTAAAGTCCGGAACGATGTCCACCAAAAACATCCGTGATCGTCAGCCACCAAGCCTTGGAGCCATCGGCTGAGAAGACGAGCCAGACCGTCGTCTTGTTACCAAGTTGAAACTCCAAGGTCCGCCGGTTGGCGATGACCGGCTGCACAAAATTCACCTGCCAGTGCGGATCCTTCACTCCCACCTCAAGAGTGGTCCCGTTCCAGCGCAGCTTGGCGGGAAGATTGTCCCGCTCACCGACCCAGACCACACTCTTGATGTCCTGGGGAAAATCCTTCACGGCTTTGGCCTCGCCGCTTTTCTCCGGTTTGAAAGTGATCTCTTGGACCACATAAGCCGACATGACTTGCTTCAGATCATCCGTCACCAAATACCAGCCTGTCCGCGATTTGCCATAATCAAAGCGAAAGACACCCTCATCGATCAAGCTGTGCTCAAATGCGCTCTGCGGCTCTCCATCTTGATTGAGAGACCAGAATTTTTTGCCGTCAAATCGCAGATGCTTGAGATTCGCGGTGCCACGCAGATCCCACGTGATGTTCGTGATGTCCGTGGCAAATTTTTGAATCTCCTGGGCAGCCAGCGCACCGGAAAAAACCACCAGGACGAGAGACAACGTGATCAACAGCTTCATGCGCTTGGATGATAGCGGTCCTCAATGGATTGGCAATTGCCCAGCCATGTGAGGGATGCGCGCTTCTCCCCCCCGGGGCTCCAAGAGCGGCTTTTGCAGTGGCAATGCGCCCGGAAACGGCTATGAACACGGCCCACTCATCCGTACGACCATGCAACCGACGCCCGCAGCCCCAGAACATTCCGAGTCCGAACTCCTCCAATTCCGCCGCGAAAAGCTCGACGGACTGGTGAAGGCCGGCCTCGATCCCTTCGGCGGTCGCTTCGACACCACGCATCAGCCCGGCGCTCTGAAAGAGCAGATGAAGTCCCAGTTTGAAGAGCTTCAGGTCAGCGTCGCAGGCCGCGTCCTCTCTCGTCGTGAAATGGGCAAGGCCACCTTCTTTGACATCGGCGACATCACCGGCCGCATGCAGTGCTACCTCAGCAAAGGCGACGTCGGCGACGAAGCCTACGTCCAGTTCAATCAGCTCATCGACATCGGCGACTTCGTCGGCGTGGAAGGTTTCACCTTCGTCACCAAGCGCGGCGAAAATTCGATCCACGTCAAAAAGCTCACCCCCCTCTCCAAGGCCCTGCGCCCCCTGCCCGACAAATGGCACGGCGTCACCGACAAGGAGATCAAGTACCGTCAGCGCTACCTCGACCTCATTTCCAATGACCGCAGCCGCGAGATTTTCGTGACCCGCAGCAAGATGGTCGCCGCCATCCGCAGCTACATGCAGGAACGCGGCTTCCTCGAAGTCGAAACCCCCATGATGCAGGACGTCCCCGGCGGCGCCGCAGCCAAGCCCTTCGAAACCTTCTTCCACGCGCTGAACCAGCAGATGTTCCTCCGCATCGCGCCGGAGCTCTACTTGAAGCGCCTGCTCGTTGCCGGCTTCACGCAGATCTTTGAACTCAACCGCAACTTCCGCAACGAAGGCCTCAGCCGCCGTCACAATCCCGAGTTCACCATGCTCGAAGCCTACTGGGCTTACGCCGACTTCGAAAAAATGGCCGACCTCGTCGAAGGCATGATCTGCCACCTCGCCGAAAACTTCTGCGGCGGTCTCAAGATCGAGCACAAGGACGAAGAAGGCGCCGTTACTAAGTCCATCGACCTCTCCCGCCCATGGCGCCGTGCCCGCTACACCGACCTCCTCAAAGGCGTCGATCCCAAGTGGTATGAATACACCCCCGAAGAGCGCAAAGCCCGCGCCAAGGAACTCGGCGTCGAAATCGGAGCCAACTTCGAAGACTACGAAGTCACCCAGCACGTCTTCGAACGCCTCATCGAAGCCAAGCAGTTCGATCCCCTCTACGTCACCCACTGCCCGAAAGAACTCGTCCCTCTCGCCAAGCAGAACTCCTCCGACGACTCCATCGTCGACGTCTACGAACTCATCATCAACGGCCAGGAAATCAGCCCCGGTTACTCCGAACTGAACAACCCCATCGTCCAGCGCGAGCGCCTGGAGCACCAGGCCGGTGAAGAGACTCAGAAGATCGACGAAGAGTTCATCCTCGCCCTTGAACACGGCATGCCCCCCGCCGGCGGCATCGGCATCGGCATCGACCGCCTCATCATGATGCTCACCGGCGCCGAAAGCATCCGCGACGTCATCCTCTTCCCGCAGCTGAAGCGAAAGGACTGAGCGGGCCAGCCTTGGTTATTCAAAGACAAACATCAATTCGCTCAGCAGCGCTTGAGCCGTTTCATAGAATTTTCCCAAGCTGCGTTCTTATGGCAGGGATCAGTTTTTCCACAATCGGCCTGGCCCTTGTCGTGGCCTCGCGCCATGCCAGCGTCAGCTTGCGCTCATACCGCAATCCCTTTTCAGTCTGGCGCTGGAGAATGGCGGAACCTGGGGCAAAGGCCGCGTCCATGGCGAACGCTGGCAAAAAACCTGCATAGCGCCCGGTCTGGATCGCCATTGCCACTTGCGTGTAAGAGGAGCACTCCAGCGCGGCATTAAGCTTGATGCCTTGCGCACGCGCCTTGCTCTCCAAGAACTGCCGAAAGTGTCCTTGCCCCTCCAGTACCGCCCAGGGCAGCCTCGCCAATTCTTCTATCTTTAATTCGGTGGTGATGCGTGACAGCGCCTTCGGCACGAAGGCGACATGCGAATATAGCCAGTCACCCGCATGCATCAGGCTCGGCGGCACTTCTTCCTTACGGATCAGCGCAAAATCTACCTCGCCTTTTTGCAGACCATCCACCAGCCTTGCACTGTCCAGATTTTTGAAGGCGAAGACGATTCCAGTGGTTTGCTTCTGCATCGCTTCACAGGCCGGAAACAGCAGCCACTGGATCAGCGTTTCACCCGCGCCGACCACCACTCGCTGCGCCTCACCGCCCGCCTGCTTTTGCAGATCATCCACCGACTGGAAAAACTGCCGGGACACCTGTGCCAGCTCCTTCCCCTGAGCCGTCAGGCGGAAGGGCCTGCTCTGACGCGCCAGCAGCTCCACGCCAAACACTGCCTCGAGCTCAGCGATCTGTCGGCTGAGCTGGCTCTGCTTGTTCACATCCCCGCGCGAAGCTTGCCCGATGCTCCCCGCTTCCGCCACCTCGCAAAGTGAGGCGAGACGTTCGAGGGATAGGCCGGACTGGTTGGCTAGATGTTTGAACATGACTGTGTAATCATGCTACATGAAATCGTGCTGCTGGCAATTTGTCCGCCGCGCTGTTAAACCTCTCACCATCAAATGAGCGACATTCAAACTTGGAAGACCCAAACCCAGTCCGCAGACGCGGCGGCCCGGCAGGCCATCGCAACAGCAGCCATTGCTGGTGATATGGCCAAAGTCTCAGCGATCACTGCGGCGCTGAAACCGCTTAGCAGTGTCTTGGACAGCCTGATCACAGCCCGTCGCGACTGGCAGCAGCAGATAAACGCTTTGGACGCGCTCACGAAAGCTGAGCAAACCAAAGAGCCGCAAACCCGCCTTCGCATCACGATCAACTGGCGTACCGCAGGTCATGACCGTCCGGAGATGTTCATTGATGAGCCCCAAGCAGCCACTTCTCTGGTTCGCTTTATCCAAACACTCATCGAAGTTCTCGGCTCGGATGTGCTGCCACGAATTCAAGCCATTCGTGTTTTGAAGAATGCTCTCGTTTCACAAACTCCGCTGCGCGACTTCATGAATCCGAAACAGGGAGAGGCATACAGCCATCACCGCATTGGCAGTACGGGCTGGTTCGTGAATACGAACACATCCACGGAACACAAGGCGGAGCAAATCAACGAAATCAAAGCACTGCTAGGCTTGCCGCCCAGTTCCGTCCATGTCGAAATCCTGAAAAAGCAAACCGTGAAATCTTAACCGCTGCATCACATGCTTACCGAATTCTCCATCGGCAATTATCAAGCATTCAGCACACCTCAACGTGTGCCACTAAAGCCCCTCACCTTGATTTTTGGTCCGAACAGCGCCGGCAAATCTTCGCTCCTGCGATCCCTGCTAGTCGCGCAGCATGCCATATTAAATGGCAGGCTATCCAAAAGTGATGCCGCTGGCGAACGCCATCCTGGCCCCTATGCCGACATTGTTCGAAATGGAAACACGAATCCCATTTCCTTTGGATTCACCGTGCACCTGGATGGCAAAGCAGAGGAGAAAATTTTCGAACTCGGCCTAGCATGGAGAGAGAATTCATCCAGTGGTGGCCTTGAAACGGTAGCTTTGTCGTTGAAGCAGAATCAGTCCGAGGTGGTAACCTATTCTGGCAATCTTAGTTCGAAACATCTTAGGATCAAAAACCTGAGCGATGAGCTTAGCCAAATCATGGATTCTGCAAAGTTGGAATCGGACACCGAACACAGGCTTGATGATCTGGTTCATAGAACGATCAAGAACCGGTTAGCCCTTCAAAAGAATATGGCTCTACCAGGGGCGGATGCAGACCACTATAGGGCTGAGGACAGCAAGGAAGATGAAATAGATTTATTGAGTGTACTCGAAGAGCAGCACCGACAAGGAAAGTCCACCGAGCTAGGTGCCGCATGGATGAGGAAAATCAAAACTGCCGTCGATTCAATCAATTTGACGATGACCACGCAAATTAAGATGGTCGATGACTCTGTGAGAGATGCGCTGACCAAACTCATCTATCATGGGCCTATTCGACCCATTTGTGATGTTATCACTAAAGCACAACTTGAAGAGCCGGGTGTAGCGGAGTGGTGGAGCCTCGCAGCAGAGCCCGAACTGCTCGCCAAGGTGAATGTCTGGCTGGCAAGCGACATTTTCAAAACCAAGTATCGGCTCGAGTTGGAACGGCTGTTCCCTGACTCAACACTTAAAGAACTGCTTCAATCTCTTTCGGAAGTGCCCAATATAGATCAGCTAGTCGAAACAGCTTTCGAAGCCAAACTGAACTCCGATGAGCAGTTCTATGAATCAGTCATTGAACCTGTGGCTTTTGACATGGAGCAAAACCTTGAAGATGAATACGAGGATAAAGACGAACGGAAATCCGTGGCACGTCAAAATGCTCACGATGCAGTCTATAATGACTGCTGGCAGCTCGGACTGGCTCATTACAAATCTCTTCAAGATAATTCAGACGTAGATGAAATTGAATCATTTTTGCTCGGCGGACTGAATCAAACCTTGACCTACTTACGGGGCAAGCTGGAAACAGTCCGACAAAGAAATCGAACAAAAACGGGGGGGGGGTTCGACTCAGCCAAAGTTCACTTCTATGGTTTGACGTCCACTAAGGGTGTATCGCCATCAAACATGGGTATTGGCTTCAGCCAGATGATGCCACTTGTGACGTCGGCTTTTGGTTCAGAGAACCGTCTGATCGCAATCGAACAGCCAGAACTTCACATTCATCCAGCCCTGCAAACTGAACTGGCGGACCTTTTCATCCAGTCGGCGAAGGAACGGGGGAATCGTTTCCTCATCGAAACCCACAGCGAGCATTTGATCCTGCGTGTAATGCGCCGGATTCGTGAAACCAACGACAACACGCTTCAAGATGGCAAGACGCCAATTCGACCGGAAGATGTGGCAGTGCTTTATGTGCAACCGGGAGAAAACGGAAGTGAAGTAATCGAACTTCCGGTGACTGCTGATGGTGACTTCGCTGTTCCGTGGCCTGGTGGCTTTTTTGCGGAACGCAGTGCTGAACTTTTTTAACACTCTCCCATGATCAAGGAGATAGCGCTCGACCCGAGATTATTTGCCCAGTGGCCGCATCATCTTTTGCTGCGAGACGCCTTTGGTGTGGAGAAAGGCCGTGTGATCTCAGCCTTCCCCAAAAAGTGGCGCGGCCATGTGCGGGAAGAAGTGAACCGCCTGGAAGCCAGTGGAGAGCTCGGGCCTGTGAAGGCCCAGAGCCTGCGAAGGTGGCTGGAGGCCCCCATGGGTGCTCCGGACTCACGCATGGTGTCCTGCAAGTTGGCATACGATGGGAACAAAGACTGGCATCTGAACGCTGAAGACAATCAGAAGGCATTCGACGCCATCTTGTCTGATCAAGAGATCGAGGCGGCGAACGCTATCCGCGCAGATGAGGAGCATGAGTATGTGCGCGATCCGAAATTCAGTACTGAGACGCAGCGCACCATCCAGCGGCGATCCAACGTGATTGTGGACAGTGTCTGGCCTCTGCTGCGTGATTCAAAGGTCGTGAAGCTCGTGGAGCCGCACTTCAACCCTCGCAAAACACGATTTTGCGATGTGTTGGAAGCCATGCTCGACCGGCTGCATACCGAGGGTTCGGTGGTCCGCGAAGTTGAACTGCATGTGCGCAACCCTGATGAAAAGACTCCGAATGATTTCGATCAACCCAGTTTCACCCTCGATGAAATGAAGAAGAAACTTAGTCCCTTGCTCAGGACGGGGTGGAGTCTGAAAGTGCATCTGTGGACCAGAGGTCGGGAGAAAATGCACCCGCGCTATCTGCTGACCGACCGTGGTGGGATTCAAATTGATCATGGCTGGGATGAGGGCGAGCCCAACGAAACCACCCCGATTATGCTCATGGAGAAAAAACGATGGGAACAAGAGATCGCGCGTTACCAGCCCGGGACTACGGACTTCAAGCTTGATCCGGCCAGAGACATTGTGTTGATCGAGTAGACTGCTGGAAGCCAAGTTTGAATCCCTGTCGAGATCAAAGCCGACCGCCCCTTCCTCTTCGCCATCCAGCACACGGTAAGCGGAGCCTGCCTCTTCCTGGGCCGCGTGAACGACCCACGCTGATCACTTCTTCACCGTCTTCCCCGCATCCAGAAACTCAATCGCCTTCTTGAGCCATTCCGCCTTCGGCGGCTGGTGGCCCTGCCCCGGCACATTCATCAGCTCCACCGCTTTGAACCCCTCTTTCTTAAAGCCGTTTTCAAACACCGCGCTCGTGTTCTTGAGATTGAAATCCTTCTCTCCCGTCACGAGCACATAACGGCACTGGTCCTTCGCCAGCGCGGCAATCTCCTCATGCGGAATATACCGCGCCTCAAAGACCTCTGTTTTGTCCAGGGTGACAATGTCGGTGTAAAAATTCACCCCCATGAAGGCAATCGCGCCGGTGAACATGTCCGCATACGTCACTCCCAGCATGCTGGCGACTCGCGCACCACCCGAGAATCCCGAGACATAGACACGCTTGTCATCGATGTCGTAGAGCTCACGCATGTTGTCGTTCGCATCCACGGCCATGCGCATGCGGGCAAAAACTTCGCGGTTGTTGCCTGAATTGTGTGCACCCACAAAGATGAGTTTCTTCTCAGCCAGCACAGCCTCCCATTCCGGTGAGATCGAAGGCGCGGGACTCGGACTCACCCAGATGAAGAGCCCATGCGGATCGCCCTTCTTGTACTTCTTCGGCACGATGATGTCGAACTTCTCCAGGCTCACGTCGTAGGGCGGCGGCGTTTCCATCGCATGCATCCGCATCTTGATCTGCGCATTGTCAGACACCTGCGGCGAAACCTGGAAGGTGATCGGCGAACGCACACCAGGCTTGATGGCCACATCAGCGGCAAAGCTAACGACGCTCAGAAAGGGAAGAATCAGGAAAAGCCGGGACATGCGCCCGATCAAAGCGGCTTCGTTTGCGGCTGTCGATGCTGAAATCATGCAATCTCGCGCCTGCCGCTGCCGTTCAGGGGCCCATGAAGCACCTGCTCTGCCTGCTCCTCCTCACCCTCCCCCTGCACGCCGCAGATCGCGCGCCCAACATCGTCTTCATCCTGGCCGATGACCTCGGCTACACAGACGTCGCCTGCTTTGGCTCCAAATACTACGAGACGCCGAACATCGACAAACTCGCGCAGCAGGGCATGAAGCTCACCAGCCATCACCACTGCCAAAACTGCCAGCCCACCCGCGCCGCCCTCATGAGCGGCCAGTACGCCCCACGCACCGGCGTGTACACCGTCGGCGGCATCGACCGCTTTGGATGGGAGTCCCGCCCCCTCCGCCCGGTGGACAACGCCCAACAGCTCCCGCTGGATAAAATCACCATCGCTCAAACCATGAAGCAGGCCGGATACGCCACCGGCATGTTCGGCAAATGGCACCTCGGAGAAAAAGACGCCTACCATCCCGGACAGCGCGGCTTTGACGAAGCCATCGTCTCCATGGGCAAACACTTCGACTTCAAAACTCAGCCACCGGTCGAATACCCCAAGGGCGAATACCTCGCCGATTTCCTCACCGACAAAGCCGTCGATTTCATCCAGCGCCACAAAGACGCCCCCTTCTTCCTCTACCTCCCCCACTTCGGCGTCCATTCACCGCACGATGCCAAGGACGAAATCACCGCCCGCTTCAAGGACAAGCCCCCCGTCGGCGGTCATCACAGCCCGGTGTACGCCGCCATGATCGCCAGCGTGGACGAAAGCGTCGGCCGCGTCATGGTCGCCCTCGACGAACTCAAACTCGCCGACAACACGGTCCTCATTTTCGCCAGCGACAACGGCGGCGTCGGCGGCTACGCCCGCGAAGGCCTCAAAAAAGGCGGAGACATCACCGACAACGCACCGCTCCGCAGCGGCAAAGGCAGCCTCTACGAAGGCGGCACCCGCGTCCCCTTCATCATCCGCTGGCCCGGCGTCACCAAGCCCGGTTCTTCCGTCGATGTCCCCACCATCCACGTCGATCTCTATCCCACCTTCGCGGATATCGGCAAAGCCACCCCACCTGCCAATCAGCCCCTCGATGGAGAAAGCCTCGTCCCCCTCTTCCACGACGCCTCCGCCCATCTAAAACGCGACGCCATTTACCAGCACTTCCCCGGCTACCTCGGCGCAGGCGAAAACACCTGGCGCACCACCCCCGTCGGCCTCATCCAAGAAGGCGACTGGAAGCTCATGGAGTTCTTCGAAGACGGACGCCTCGAATTGTACAACCTCAAAGACGACATCGGCGAGCAGAAAAACCTCGCCACCGCGAATCCCGAAAAGACCAAGGAACTCCGCGCCAAAATGATCGCCTGGCGCGAAGCCACCAAAGCCCCCATGCCCACGAAAAACGATGCTCAGTCCACTTCTGCTCCGAAAAAGAAAGGCAAAGGCGGCGGCAAAAAGAAGAAGGCGGAATAGGACAGCGCGCAGTTAAAAAGGGGGCTGCGTGATGACGCTAGTCCTACATGGTCAGATTTGTCGTCAGGCAGACTGCTTTCGGCTGACGTCTCAGCGCAGCAAAGTAGCCTTGTTCCTGTGGAACAAGGATCGCTCCGCCTCGCCCCAGACTCTTAACAAGGTAGAACTAAAGCATCTTAAACGATGTCGTAACCGATCAATTTAAGAGGGCACCGCGGCTCTCCCTCTCCCCGCCGCTGAATAACGATAAACAACAAATGTTGTCTTCGGAGAGAGGGCAGGGGTGAGGGGAGAACTCATAAGCTTCGCTCGCATCCCCTCTCATCCTACCTCTCCGCCAATGGATGTTTTGGCCACTACCTTGCCCTCAAGGCGGCGGGAGGTTCGCTCCTGCGCGTTCGCCGCTATGAAGCGGAATGAAAACGATAAAAGATATTAAACCACTCTCAGCAAGGCCGTTCCCCAATGATTGCCCGCTCCTGAGCACCAAAGGTGCGGCCTATCGTAGCCCTGGGCATCGCCCAGGGTTCTAGGCCTTCATGACCGGGAAGCAAATCCACCGCCTTCGCCGCACAACGCGCCCACCAGCAGCGACTGCCTCGCCATCCCGCAGCACCTCAGTGCTTCCGCGCCAGATACACAAACGCCGGAGGCACATTACCCCACACGATGCGGCTCGTCTCCACGCCATGCGTCATCTCATGCAGCAGCGCACGAAACTGCCGCCCGCCCGGCAGCTTGTGAAAGCCCCAGTAGGCAAAGGTGGCAAAGCACCCGCCCGGTGCCAGATGCGGCAGCACATTGTTCAAAATCGCCTCCTGCAGCCCGCGCGGAAAAGCCGTCCAGGGCAGCCCGCTCACGATCGTGTCAAACTTCTCCCCCTCCGGGAGCACCTGGCTGAAATCAAACTCCTGCGCTCCGGCGCACTCAAAGCGCATCTTCGGAAACCTCGGCCTCAGCTGCTGCACAAAGGTGTCGATCAGCTCAATGCCCACGTAGTCCGCATCATGCGGCATGGCATCGGCGATGGCTCCCGTAAACGCACCCGTTCCCGGGCCAAGCTCAAGAATCCGTTTGGATTTCCACACGCCCGCAGACTCCATCATGCGCTCCGCCAGCGCCGTGCTTGAGGGCGCCACCGCTCCGATGGTCTTCCAGTTATGACGCAGTTCTTTGACGAAGGTGACGGCAGACATTCGGGGCCGATGTTAACGAGTACACCTCAGGGCGCGAGAGCTTTTGCAGCAGAATGCCCCCGGCAGAGCCATTTATTTTTTGATCTCAGCCGCGATCCGCTTTTGGCAATCCTCTGCGGCTTGGGTGTAGGGATGCCCTTCCCCCAGCCCCTTTTGAAAGCCAGCCCGCGCGCGCTGCATCAAAGCCAGCGCCTCATCATATTTCGCCTGCGCTTCCAGGCACAAAGCCAGATTGAAACAGCTCATGAACACATCCGCATGCTTCGCGCCCAGCACTTTCTCACGCAGCGCCAGCACCTTGCGATGCTCCTGCTCCGCTTCACCATGCCGCTCCTGCTCCTGCAGCACCGCCGCCAGGTTGTTCCGGCTCGCCAGCGTCTTCGGATGCTTCACACCCAGCAATCGCTCACGTAGCGCAATCACCGCCCGGTGTTCCTTCTCGGCCTCCGCATGCCGGCCCAGTTCATTCAGCGCCGTCGCCAGATTGTTGCGGCTGTCCAGCGTGTCCAGGTGTTCCGCGCCCAGCACACGTTCCCGCGCCGCCAGCACCGCCCGATATTCACGCACCGCCTCCGCGTTCTTACCCTGCTCCTGCAATGTCGCTGCAAGATTATTGCGGCTCAGCAAAGTGTCAGGATGCTCCTTCCCGAGCACCTGCTGGCGAATGCCCAGCACCGCGCGGTTTTCTTTCTCCGCCTCGGCATACTTGCCTTCCTCAGCCAGCGTCGCTGCCAGATCACTCCGACTCGTCAGCGTGTCCGGATGCTCCTTGCCAAACACCTCCTTGCAGGTCGTCACGATCACCCGCAGTTCCGCCTCCGCTTCCACCAGCCGTCCTTGGGCGGACAGCGCAGCCACGCTTTGGTAATGCTGATGCAGTGCCAGCAGCCTTCCCTTCTCGAATGACACATCCGCCGGCGGCGGCTGCGCACAGACCCATGCAGGCAGGCCCGCAAGAAATACCCTCCAGAATAAGCACATTTGAGGCATGGCTATAAAGGACAATGCGTAGCTCACCGCAGCGAGGCAACCTAAATACCGCTCATTCGCACCTACTCACAAATCAGGTCAATCGATGACGTCCCAAACTTTGAACGCCTTTTGCGCACCCGCGTCCAATCCCGCCTCAGCTTGCTAATTCAAGACCCCATCCAATCATGAAAGCCCTCCTCACCACCCTCAGTTTCTCTGCCCTCGCCTCGCTCCTGCTCACCCAGTGCTCCGCACCGCGCGCTGGTATCCAGGCTGACACCGTTCGTGTTCCCGCTCCCACACCAACCGGAAACGTCTCGGTCAAAGCTTATGGAGACACCACCGTCGCCACGCGCAGGCTCATCCATCATCCTCTCACCAACAAGGACATCGGCAAGGTGTATGAGGAAATCACCATCGTCTCACCTCGCGGCACTTCCGTCGAAGAACGCGTCATCGTACGCGCCTTGCCAAAGCTCGAGACCAACGTCGTCTCCAAGTAGCGGTTCCCCGCCCGGAGTTAGTTTCCGCAGCCCCCGGCTGTTCTCTTGACGTGTGTGGTGCTTTGCAGCGAGACTTCACACCACACACGCCATGCCTTACCTACTCGACGCAATCGTCATCCTCGGTTACTTCGCCCTGATCATTGGCATCGGTCTGTCGCAGCGTAGCAAAAGCGGCAGCATGGAAGGCTTCACCTTGGGCGATCGCCAGATCGCGTGGTGGGCAGTCCTCGCCTCCATCCTCGCCGCAGAGATCAGCGCCGGCACATTCTTCGGCGCTCCTGGCGAAGGCTATGCCCTGCGCAACTACACCTACATCCAGCTCATGGCCGGCTACCTGCTCGCCCGCGTGGTGGTCAGCGCCGTTTTCATCCCGGCCTACTACCGCCACGGCGTCGTCAGCGTGTATGAATTCCTGGAGGCACGCTTCGGCCCCAAGACCCGCCGCCGCGCCTCCGCCGTCTTCCTCGTCACGCGCCTCCTCGCCAGCGGCTCGCGTCTCTGGGTGCCCACCGTCCTGCTCGTCCTCGGCTGGAAGGTCTTCATCAATCCCGCCATCACGCCCATGCACGAGTTCTGGCTCTATGCCGCCGCGCTGGTTGCCATCACCGTCCTCACCTCCATTTACACCGCCCTCGGCGGCATTCGCGCCGTGATCTGGACGGATGTCATCCAGGTCGTCATCCTCTTTTCCGCCCTCGGCTTCGCCCTCTGGCATCTCCTTGCGCACACGGGCGGCTGGCCCGCCTTAAACGCCGCCATTTTAAAGCCCGCCATCATCGACTGGGGCAGGCCGGACCCGCATTACTCCGGCGCCTGGGGCTGGATCAAAGGCATCCTCGAAACCGAATACACCATGTGGACGGCCTTTCTCGGCTCCACCTTCGTCACCCTCGCCACCCATGGTACAGACCAGGACATGGTGCAGCGCATGCTCACCGCCAAAAACAAACGCCAGAGCGGCTTCGCCACCATTCTTTCCGGCATCGCAGACATCCCCGTCAATTTCATGGTGCTCAGCATCGGCATCCTCCTCTTCGTCTTTTACCAGCAGCATCCCGAAATCCTGCTGCCAAAGAATGCCAAAGGAACACCCGACAGCAGCCAGGTCTTCCCGTTTTTCATCCTCACCTCCATGCCCACCGGCCTTCGCGGCCTCGTCGTCGCCGGCGTCCTCGCCACCGCCATGGGCTCGCTCAGCACCGCATTAAACTCCCTCGCCACCAGCTACGTGCGCGACTTCCACTTCCGCTGGTTTGGCGAGCCCGATACCGAAAAAGGCAAGGTCCGCATCTTGCGTTTCGGCACCGTTCTCTTCGCCGTGCTGCTCATCTCCGTCGCACTCGGCACCGCCTGGGTGAAGGCGCACAATCCCTCCCTCCGCATCATCCCCATCATCCTCGGCGTCTTCGGCTACACCTACGGCTCCCTGCTCGGTGTCTTCATGGTCGGCCTCTTCACCAACACTCGTGGCAACGACTTCGGCAACGGCCTCGCCATGCTCGCCGGCTTCATCGTCGTCGGCTACCTCAGCGGCCTCGACAAAGGCCTCATGGCCTCCCTCGGCATCCAGGGTGGCATCCCTCGCCCAGATTGGATGGTCGAGATCGAGTTCCCCTGGCGCATCCTCTTCGGGACCCTCGTGACCTTCACCATCGCCATGGCCTTCAAGACCCCCGAAAACAAACTCGGCCACTCCAAGATCGTCCAGGCCGGCACCTGATACCACGATCTATTGAAAACCCTTCGGGCCAAATACCCCTCGAAGAGCCGCCAGCGCCCCAAGGAGCGGGACTTGCCAAGTCCCGGTCAGCACTATCTACTGCCGATAGCATTTGCGAATCCGCCTTCCGCCCCCCCTTCCCGCCGCGCAACTCCAACCCCGCAGGGACACGTTGCACGCGTCCCACTTTTCGGGTCTGCACCACCCGCAGGCCATCTAAAAAGGTGCGCCCTCCTCACAGCCTTCTGCAGCACCATCTCACCTCAACATCTCCGCCCCCTCTGCCTCTCCGCCCCTCTGCAGCAAACCGAACATCCCCACACCTCTCAAAGCTCACCAGCCACCCTGCCTCCCCACACGCCCTACCAGAAATCCGGTTCAAAAAAAGCCATGTCGCGCCCCAAGCGTAACAAGCCACCACTCCACCACTCCACCACTCCACCACTCCACCACTCCACCACTCCACCACTCCACCACTCCACCACTCCACCACTCCACCACTCCACCCCATCAACCCAAACAAAGCGCGCACCGTTTCCAGCCCGCGCTTCTTGATTTTTTCACCAGCCCCAAAGGGGCTGCGTATCATAGCGAAGGGTTGCCGAGCCTCAGCGAGGCTACCCTGGTCCCGGACGTCAATCACCGGAAAGCAAACCCATCACCCCGCCACACACCACGCCCACCAGCAGCGTCTGCATAACGCTCCGCCTCGCATTCGCGCCGCGTTCAGACCGCGCTCCAATCCCCGTCCCACATCCACCACTCCACCCCATCAAGCCCAAAAAAAAGCGCGGACCGTTTCCAGTCCGCGCTTCTTGATTCTTCGGGTCAGCCTCAAAATCGAAGCCGCCCTCCGCCACTCTTACGAGTAGCTGGCCTGCTGGCCCTTGATGTCGCGCTTCTTGATCCACGGCATCAGGCTGCGGAGGCGTGCGCCCGTCTTCTCGATCGGATGCTTCTCGCCGTCTTTCAGCAGCTTGTTGAACTTCTTGTAGCCCGTCTTCGTCTCGCGCACCCACTCCTTGGCAAACTTGCCGGACTGGATGTCCTTGAGGGCTTCCTTCATCCGCTTCTTCACCGACTTGTCGATGATCTTCGGACCCACCTTCACATCGCCCCACTTGGCGGTTTCGGAGATGGAGAAACGCATGCCAGCGATGCCGGCTTCGTTCATCAGATCGACGATGAGCTTCAGCTCATGCAGGCACTCGAAGTAGGCCATCTCAGGGGAGTAGCCGGCTTCCACCAGCACTTCAAAGCCAGCCTGCACCAGCGCGCTCGCACCGCCGCAAAGCACGGTCTGCTCGCCGAAGAGATCGGTTTCGGTTTCTTCCTTGAAGGTCGTTTCGAGGACACCACCACGGGTGCCACCGATGCCATGCGCCCACGCCAGCGCGATCTTCTTCGCCTGCTTGTCAGCGTTCTGGTAGATGGCGATCAGGGCAGGCACGCCCTTGCCTTCGGTGTACTGACGGCGCACGATGTGGCCAGGGCCTTTCGGGGCCACCATGATCACATTGATGTCCGCAGGAACGGTGATCGTCTTGAAGTGGATGGCGAAGCCGTGGCTGAACAGCAGGGTCTTGCCCTTCACCAGGTTCGGCTTGATGTCCTTGTTGAAGACGTCCGGGATCTTGGTGTCCGGCACGGCGACGAAAATCACGTCTGCCTTCTTCACAGCTTCGGCGGTGTCATAGACCTTGAGGCCCTTTTCTTCAGCCACCTTGCGGCTCTTGCTGCCGGGGTACAGGCCGATGATCACGTTCACGCCGCTCTCTTTAAGGTTCAGGGCATGGGCGTGGCCTTGGGAGCCGAAGCCGATCACAGCACAGGTCTTGCCTTTGAGCGGTGCAAGGCTGGCGTCTTTTTCAGTATAGATTTTCGCGGGCATATAAGTTCTGGTTAGAAGGGCGGCGACAGTGCTTCATAGGGGGGGCGGGGTCAAACGGCTTTTTCCCGCCCCGCCAAGGCTGTCATTGACCGCATGGGGGCACTGGGTAGTCTCCGCCCCTCCAATATGAAACCCACCACCGCCCTGCTTTGCGCCGCACTTACGGCTGCATCCCTCATCCACGCCCAGGAAGTCAAGCCCGCACAGCCGGCCGAAGCTCCGGCCACTTCCGGCCTGCCCATGGACAAAGTCAGCTACTTCATCGGCAAAAACGTCGGCGCCTCCATCCTCCGCCAGCAGGAGAAGATTGACATCAAGGAATTCGCCGAAGGCGTCAAGGATGCCCTCACCTCCAAGAAAAGCTCCAGCTACTCCATGGGCACCGGCCTCGGCCAGCAGTTCGCCAGCGAAGGCATCCCGATCGATGTGGAAAAGCTCATCGCAGGCATCACCCAAACCGTGAAGCCAGGCACCGACAAGCCTGCCTACACCGAAGAAGAGCTCACAGCCGCCATGGCCTCTTTCGAGATCTTCATGAAGGCCAAGGCTGAAGCCAACATGACCCCTGAACAGCGCGCCGAGCAGGCCGCCGTGAAGCAGAAAATCGAAGCCGCCAAGCAGGAGGGCGTGAAATTCCTCGCCGAAAACGGCAAGCGCAAAGGCGTCACCACCACCAAGAGCGGCCTCCAGTATGAAATCATCAAGGAAGGCTCCGGCCCCAAGCCCGCCATCACCGACACCGTCAGCGTTCACTACCACGGCACCCTCGTCAACGGCACCGTCTTCGACAGCTCTGTCGAGCGCGGCATGCCCGCCTCCTTCGGTCTCCAGCAGGTCATCAAAGGCTGGACGGAAGCCCTCCAGCTCATGCCCGTCGGCTCCAAATGGCGCCTCTTCATCCCTGCCGATCTCGCCTATGGCGAAGCCGGCAGCCCCAGCGGCGAAATCGGCCCCGGCGTCCCCCTCATCTTCGAAGTCGAGCTCCTCGGCATCGTGAAGTAATCGCTTCCTTCATCATTGAATCCCATCAGGGCAGGTCCTCGGACCTGCCCTTTTTCATTTCCCCCCAAGGCATCGAGCCAATCGCCAGCTCAAAATGGCTCTATTTCTACATCGTTAGACTTGATCGTCAGGCAGGCTGCTTTCCGCTGACGCCTCAGCGCAGCAAAGTAGCCTTGTTCCTGTGGAACAAGGGAACGCTCCGCCTCGCCCCAGACGCTTGACCATGTAGAACCATGGCGTCTTGCGAAACTGATTCCCGAAATTCCCCCTACCGCCGAGCAACCCCAGCGCTGGTAGAGACGCGTTGCGCGCGTCCCACTTTTCGGGTCTGCCACACCCGCAGACCATCCAAAAAGGTGCGCCGTCCCTGCAGCACCATCTCAGTCGATGACAAAACTCGACTTTCCAAAGCTGAAATGGAAAGCGAATGGCAACGACAGACGATATAAGCCAGCCCGTCGCCACCGGCATCGCCCAATTGAATCGACTTCCTGACGCGCCCGCCTCTAAACAATCTTTTTCAGGAATGAGCTTTTCTCTTTTGCTTTCGATTTGCATCCTCGTGGGTGGCCCGTTTGTCATTTCGGAATTTCTGAAGCAGTTCCGCGCTTCACGAGGAAAGACCAAGACCGCTAATTTCCTCTTCTTGATGTCGGCGATAGTAGCATTCGTGTGGTTGGGCGTATGGGACGGGTGGCGCCTTTTGCGGGTGGTTTCCAAATAGAGCTTTAAACAGTCGCCTCCCCCATGTCCCCCGCCCCGCTCCCACCCACCGCTTCCTCGACACGCCTGCTCTCCTTGGACGCCCTGCGCGGTTTCGACATGTGCTGGATTCTCGGTCTTTCCACGCTCGTCTCCCAGATCCTCAATCGCGCCTTCCCTCAATCCGAGGCCGTCACCAGCATCGCCACTCAGTTCAAGCATGTGGACTGGGCCGGCTTCCGTTTCTATGACCTCATCTTCCCTCTCTTCCTCTTTCTCGCCGGCGTCTCCCTCGCCATCGCACTGCCACGACGTCTGGCGCGTGAGGGCCGGGCCGCGACCATTCGCCACCTCCTCGCACGTGCCGCCATCCTGGTCGTCCTCGGCATCATTTTCTCCGGCGGAGTAAAAAACGGCTGGGATCAAATCCGCTGGCTCGGCGTCCTTCAGCGCATCGGCATCGCCTCAGCCTCAGCCGGCCTCCTCTCCTTGTGGCTCGGCGCACGTGGCCTCACCATCACCGCCGCCACCCTCCTCATCGGCTACTTCCTGCTGCTGCGCTTCGTTCCCGTCCCCGGCATCGGCGCAGGAAACTTTGCCGAAGGCATGAACCTCACCAACCACCTCGACAGCATCTGGCTGCCCGGCCGCAAATACGACGGCAACCACGATCCCGAAGGCATCCTCAGCACCCTCCCCGCCATCGCCACCGCACTCCTCGGCCTCCTGGCTGGAAAATGGCTCACAGGTGCGGCATCACCGCCGCGCAAAGTCGCCGCCCTCATCACCGCCGGCCTCCTCCTTCTCGCCCTCGGCTGGGCCTGGCACCCATTCTTCCCCGTCATCAAAAAGATCTGGACCTCCAGCTTCGTCCTCGTCGCCGGAGGCTGGAGCACCCTCCTCCTCGGCCTCTTCTACTTCATCGTCGATGTCCTCGGCTTCCGCCGCGGCCTCGCCCCCTTCCTCTGGGTCGGCGCCAACCCCATCGCCCTCTACCTCGCCTCCGGCTTCGGCTTCTTCCGCACCATCAGCGAGCGCCTCGCCACTGCACCACCTCCACCCTACGACTGGCTCCCCTCCGCCCTGACCTTCGCCCTCATGCTCGCCACCGCCCAGTGGCTCCACAAACGCCAGCTCTTCCTCAAGGTCTGATCGAAGCAGAATCGCCATATCAACCACGCCGAAGCAGCCGCCCCCATTTGGAGTGCGGTCGCGGAGTGAGGCACAGCTTGTCCTCCGTAGCTCGCAGAGCGAAGGAGGAAACGCAGCTACCGCTTTAGCCGTGCCAGCCTGCCCGCTCATACCACAAAATGCTAGAAGCCGGGAGCCGACAAGGGTTTCTTGGCCGCCCGACGATGATGACGGCAGCGAGCCCGAAATACTCTCATATGCGGGAAATTTTGAATACCAGTTTCCCAACTTTGCCGAATATCTGAAAAATCTGATCGACGGTGAATCGTAGCATGGATGTCGCTCCTTTCGCCACTCCGCTCCCGCCCCCACATCGCCCCGGCACGGCAGGCCCGAAAGCGCGTAGCGCTGGCATAACGGTAGCCTTGGGTGCCAACCCACGGAATCGCGCGCCCCACACCTCTGAAATCCAGTTGAACCGCGTAGCGGTGACACAAACCGTCGCATCTCCACTTCTCTCACGCCTGCTTCACCGGCAGCAGCAAATGCAGCTCCGCAAAACCACGGTAAAACTCCATTGCTGGCCGTGACGGATCCACCTCATGCTCCGCCGCCATCTGCGCAAACAACACGCCGATCTGCTCCGTCTGCTGCCGCCAGTTCTCCAGCTTGATCCGCGCGCACGGCCCGCCCGCCACCTCCACCACCGCCAGCCCCGTCACTCGCTCCTCCAGCTCTCCATCTGACACCAGACCGGCATGGCACTCCATCCCAGCCTCCGTCGCGCAAATCAGGCCATAGCTCTTGCGCCCCTTGATCGAGCGTTTCGACTTGATCTCCTCCCAGGCCCCGCTGATGCCGTCAGGAAAGGACTTCGCCTTCACCGTGATCAGCCTCAGTGGCACCTGCTGGATAATGCTGGAGGGCATAAAGCTTATTTCCCGCTCGCCCACTTCACCGCATTCGTCAGAATCTGCTGATACGGCTTCAGGTCATGCACCCGCGCATCATGCCCCAGCGCGATTCCCGCCACCCGCGCCTTCGGATGCTCCGTGATCCACACGCTCGGATGCCCCGCCTTGTACTTGTCGCTCGGGCTCGTCTCCGCCAAAACGGTGATCTTCGCCGTCCCCGCAGGAATCTTCTCAGGCTCCGCATTCACATAGTACAGCTCGTCCTCCACCGTGAAGCTCGCAGGCACGCCCGCCATGATGGCATGCTCCGCCTTCACCGCCTTCACATCAAACGGATGAATCTTGTCATGCCCGCGCGCACCACCGCCCACGATCTGCGCATTCAGCTCAGGCCATCCCGCAAACCCATACCACGTGCCAGGATGCAGCATGATGATCCCCTTGCCCGCCGCCGCAAAATCCATCAGCGCCTTGCGATACACCGCCGTGTCGAAAAACTTCCGGTTCACGCTGATCACCGCCACATCCGCATTCGCCAGTTCAGCCGCAGCCTGATCGCGATCCTCCGTGTAATGCACCGTAAACCCCGCCGCCTTCAGCGTCGCCACATCCGTCTCGCCAAAGAACTTCGCAAAGTTGTGCGATGACCCACCCCCAATCACCAGCACCTTCGTCTTCCCAGCCTCCCACTTCACCGGCGTCACAGCCACCAGCGGCCCATCCCCTTTGCCACCTTCCTTGGGTCCGCCTTCCGACGTAGAACGAACGTCCCCGTTCGTTTTAGGCTTGGCCGCCGCCGCTCCAAGTTTCGCAGGCTCGGCGCTCGCCGTGATCGCCACCGTGCAGGGCGTGACGATGCTGCCGCTCGTCTCCAGCGTGATCTTCTTCAACGACCCCTTCTTTTTCAAGTTGATCGCAAAATAACGCAGCTGACCGCGCCTTGTGAAGTCGCCCGCATCATCACTCAGCGGCACTTCTGCTTTGCCGATGTAATCGGCGAAGTGCTCGCCATTTTTGAGCACGATGCTTTCCTTGTCGCCGTCAGCGAATTCAACCTGCACCGTCATCGCCGGCTGCCCAAGGGCCTTGTCCCCACCGAAAGGCCAGCCCCAGCCAGCAACGCCGCCGAGGAAATGCAGGCTCGCAGCGGTGGCGCTCGTCGCGATCTCGACCTTCTCAGGGAAGTTCTCCGCCACCGTGCCTTTGCCCCCCCCTTTGAGCGCGATCAGGCTCGCGCCCGATTGCGATTTCTCGGGGTCCATCACGAAAAACGGCACGCCGTTCACAGTGACATTTCCAAACTTGTGCAGCGTCACCGTTTGGTCCTTCGCATCTTCCTTCGCGAAGATGCCGGCGCGGCTGTCCGCGTTGTAGGCGGTGCGCAGATCAATCACGCGAAACTTCTGCTCCCCGCCACAGATGAAAGCCAGGATGTCCCGCAACGTCTCCGCACCCAGCGCATCCAACCCATCCGGCATCAGGCTCCGTCGCGTGTTTTCCCGCGTGGCGATGTCGTCCTTCTTGATCTCAAAATCACCCACCTGATTGCGCAGCGTCAGGCTCGCCTGGTTTTCCGTGATGATCACACCCGCCTGCGTCTCGCCCTTCTTCGTCGTGATGTTCCAGGCCCAGAAGCTCGGATCCACCTCACGGTTCGGATCCACGATATGCACCAGCAGTTCCGCCGGACCATGCGCTCCCATCCCCGTGAGCTGCGGTCCCACATCACGCAGCCCCACATCTCCCAGCTTGTGACAAACCGCACACGCAGCAGTGAACATCATCTTGCCCTTCACCGCATCCCCCGGCTTCTCCACCTCCGGCGTCAGTTGCGCCAGCAGTTCGTTCTTCGCCTTCGCATTCGGGTTCAGCTTGTCGATCATCGCATTCGCCTGCTTCGCCACCTGCTTGTTCGGATGCGTCCGCAGCCTCGCAATATTCCCCGGCCCAATCTCCTTCGGATCAATCTTCCCCCCTTGAATCGCACCCAGCAGCGCCAGCGCAGCCTCAGGCCTCTTCAAGATCGCATCAAAAGCCTGCGTCCGCAGCTCAGGCTTCAGTCCGTTCAAATTCCCCACCAGCTCCGTGACACTCCCCTTCTCATCCATCGCCCCAATGATCGCCCCCTGCAGCGCCACAGGCGAATCCGGACGCGCCAAAGCCCCCACCACCAGCGCACTCGCCTCACCACCGATGCCAATCAGCGACTTCGCAGCCGTAATGCGATCCCCCATAGCAGCCGCCTTGTCCTCCAGCTTCGCCGTCAGACTCGCAATCTGCGCCTTCACCTCAGCAGCCAGCACCCCAGCCTTGTCCCATTTGACCACCACCGGGAGCGTAACGGCTGCCAGCGCAGGTTGCGCCATCAGGATTTTGAAGGAATCCGCATCGAAGGGAGGAGTCTCCGAGGACTGTGCGATACCACGCAGCACGATCAGCTTCAGTGCGTCTGCCTTGGCCGGAGCATGAGCGCAGGCATAGATAAGATTCTTGGCCGGTTGCGACTTCTCGGTGCTCGGCGTCAGCGCAGCGCTCAGTATCGCCTGCACAAAGCTCCCCGCTTCAGCGCCCGAATGCTGCAAAGCCCAAGCGATGCACTCGACGGTACGCTTCTCCGAGGCTGCAGCCACGATGGCAGAGCGGGTCCAATCATCACCTGCCTGGGTAAATGCGGCGATGATGTCGCGGTGCACTGCCTCAATCCTTTGCTTCTCTTCATCATTGTATTTGGGATATCCGTATGAGAGCCCGGCGCTGAACTTTTCATACACGGCCACAGCCGCTGTGGTCTGATGCGAAACGGAACCGTTCTTCAGCAGCTCGGCCACCACATCGCCACTCTTTTGCTGCTCGTTGATCAAGCGCCATGCCTGCGCCTTCTGCGGACCGTTGGCACTGGTCTTGATGACCTCGGTCAGCGCCTGCGTATCTTTCTTGTCCACCTTCACCACCTCCACCTTCTTCGCCTGCTTGTGCTGCACCTTCCAGATGCGTCCAAAATAGTGATCGCGATCAGGCCTCACCGCCGCATTCGCCGGACCATGGATTGGCCCACGCGTGTCATTGTGAATCACCGCCTGATTATAAAAATCCACCACATACAACGCTCCATCCGGCCCCACACGGTTCTCAATCGGCCGGAACCACAAATCCTTGCTGCGAATGAACTCCGTCTTCTCACGCCCCGCTTCACGATGCGCCTTGTAGGTCACCCCATCCTTCTCAACGACAAAATGACTGACGATGTTCAGCGTCGGCTCCGTGCAGAAGTAGCTGTAGTTCCACTTCGCCGGCCACGCCCCGCCTTCATAAATGGCGCACCCCGCCGCAGCCGTATAGCTCCCCACCTGATCGATCTGCACATACGCCTGCTCCGGCCACGACATCAGCGGATACGTCGGCTCCTTCGGCAGCATGCCGTTCGTGCCCATCACCCCGGGCAGCTTGCCCTTCGCCAGCACATACTCCGGCAGCACCACATGCAGGAAATGATTCCCGCTCGTCGGCTGCGTGAAGAACACCTGCCCGTCCGTGGTGATGTTCAGTCCCCAGGTGTTTCCGCCGCGTGAGGCATACTGCTCAAACGCGCTGCCATCCGGCTTGAACCTCACCACCCCACTGCCGTCCGTGCCAAAATCCTGCTTCCCATCCGGCGAGGTCACATGCCCGGAGCTGTAGCCATGCGTGGCATACACCCAACCATCCAAACCCCAGCGCAGGTTGTTGATCACCGCATGTGTGTCTCCCGTGCCAAGCCCCGTGTAAAGCTTCGTCCGCTTGTCAGCCGTGTCATCGCCGTCCGTATCCTCAAGATACCAGATGTCCGGTGCCGCACAGGCGATGACGCCCTTCTTGTAGAAGCAGAAGCTCGTCACCAGCTCCAGCTTGTCCGCAAACACATGCTTCTTGTCCATCACCCCGTCGCCGTTCGTGTCAGACAAAATCGAAATCCGGTCAATCGGATCACGGTCATACTTCTTCGTCCACGAACCGCTGTCCTTCCACTTCTCCACATTCAGCTCACGCCGCCCGTTCGGATACTCCGGCGTCTCACACACCCACAGCCGCCCCTTCTCGTCCCAGTCCACATTCATGACTTTGTTGATCAGCGGCTCGCTGGCCACCAGCGAGATGTCAAACTCCGGATGCACCTCCAGCTTCTCCGCCGCCTTCTCCGGCCGCGTCGGACCGCCTTCCACATAGCGCAGATTGTCCCCCAGCTCCTCCGGCTTGCACAGCTCATCCACATTCGCCCTCTTCCCCGCCCACGCGATCCCCCTCAGCAGCAGCGCCCGGAAATTCGGCCGGCTGAAGTTCGCATAGTAGTGCCCCGGAATGCTGACAAAGGACCGGTAGTTGTCCTTCTCATAAGTCCAGACCTGCGGCTGGATGTCATAAATACTGACCTCTTTGCCCCCCTTCGTGATTTCCGCTGCCCGTTTGGCGGACTTTTCATTTCGCGCCCCGGCGGGTTTCGGGGTGTAGGCTCCGGCTAGAATGCGGCACTCAGGCAATACATCCATGTCGTAGTAAATTTCGTCATCCATTGCGAAATTCGACACATCTTTCGTGATCGAATTCTCATGATCCGTGAAGTACAAATGCATCGGCCCCTCCCGCCATTTCGTCTGCCCATGGTGCCATGACCCGCCAATGATCCCCTTGAACCAGTCATGATCCTTGGAAACCGAGGCCGCATGGATCGTCACGATGCCGCCCCCGCGTTGCAAATACTCCACCAAGTCCTTCCGCTCCTGCCCGATCTTGATGTCACCACCGCTGTCCAGATGCAGAACTAGGACATCCGTTGCATCCAGCTGCTCCTTGGTGGGAAATGAATCACCTCCAGTCGCCTTCGCACCACGTTCATTCAGCAACGGCACCCAGTCCCGCAGAAAGGAAGGATGATCATGCGCCCCCGGACCGTGGGACTTCGGCCCCGACCGGATAAACACCCGCAGCGGCTCCGCCGCGAATGACGAGTGCGGAATGATGCAAGACGCAGCAAGCGCGAGACAGAAAAGGAAACGTTTCATGGTGGGTTCGATGGTAGGCAGAACCAACGCATGATGTGAAGCCCGTTTTCGCACGGCACACTATCGGAAATGCACATGCCATCCCCGCACGGAAAAACAAAGGGCACGACGCAAGTCGTGCCCTTCGTGGGAAATTCAAAGCAGGTCGTCGCTTACTTCGGCTGATCCGCAGGAGCGGGTGCTGGTGCAGGCGTCGCGGCCGGGGTCGTCGCAGCTGCGGGAGCAGGAGCTGGCGTGACCGCCGGAGCCGGCGTCGGCGCTGGTGCAGCGGCCTTCGGTGCTTCAGGAGCCTTGGCTGGCTCGGTCTTCACCGGAGCGGGCGCTGCAGGGGCGTCTTTCTTGGCTTCGGCTTTCGGAGCCTCGGCTGCCTTGGCTGGTTCAGCCGTCTTGGCCGCATCCTTTTTCACAGCTTCCTGGATTTTCTCCAGCACCTTGGCCTTGGCCTGTTCATCAGCCGTAGGGGCGGCGACCGCTGGAGCAGCCGCTTCAGGCTTGGCATCGCCAAAGAGGGATGGAGCCTTGGAGCCCGTCTGGTGACGGCTCACAAGCACCGCCAGAAGGATGGTCAGGGCAAAAAGAATGATGGCCAAATAGACCGTGAACTTCTGCAGCACGTTCGTCGTCTGGGCACCCCAGACCTGGCTGGCGGCGGCGTCGCCGAAGGAGGCACCAAGGCCTTCCTGACGGGGGCGCTGCATAAGCACGACGAGAATGAGCAGAAGGCAGACGATGACTTCCACTACGGTAAGAATTCCAATGAAGATGTCCATAAAAGGGGCGCGAATATGGGGGGACTTCCCGGCTTGGCAAGGGGGAGTTCCAGTTGAGCAGCCCGATTCACCGCCCGGTCCAGGGCCAGTCAGGGCGTTTTCCGGCCCTTTACAGGGCGTTTACAGACGCCGCCAGCCGCCTGAATCACTTTGGCGGCATGAAGACGTTTCTTTATGCCCTTTTCCTCGCCACGCCCCTGATTGCGCAGGATTTCCACCCGCGTGCCTGGATTTCCCCCAGTTCGCGCATCATTCACTCACAGCCGGTACAGGTGACCCAGGTGGATGCCCGCATCGACATCGCGGATCAAATCGCCACGACGACCCTCGACATCGCCCTGCGCAATCCGACCGGCCGCCCGCAGGAGTCCGAACTGCTCGTCCCGGTGCCGAGCGGGGCGGTTCTGAAAGCCTTTGCCTTCGAGGGAGGCAATTCTGAGGGAACTGCCAAACTGCTGCCGCGTGAGGAAGCCCGGCGCATCTACGACAGCATCGTGGCACAGACGCGCGATCCGGCGCTGCTGGAGTTCGTCGGCAACGCGGTCGTGAAATCGAGCGTCTTCCCCGTCCCGGCCAATGGCACGCAGAAAGTGCGTGTGACCTATGAGCAACTTCTGGAGGCCGATGGCGCGCGGCTCGATTACGTCCTGCCACGCTCGGAAGCGGTGGAATATGCGGTGCCTTGGAAGCTCTCCATGCGCGTCAAATCCACCTCACGCATCGCCTCGCTCTACTCTGCAAGCCACGAGATCTCGGCCAAACGGCCGGATGGCCACACCGCCACCCTCTCTTGTGAAACCAAGGACCCAGGAGCTTTCCGGGTGTCGCTGCTGCGTGAAACGAAGGATGAAATGACCGCCTCGCTGCTCGCCTACCCAGATCCCAAGATCGGCGGCGGCTATTTCCTGGTGATGATCGCCCCGCCGAAGCCCCAGTCGGATGCGAAGCCCATCCTACGGGAGGTCACCCTCGTCATTGATCGCAGCGGCAGCATGGCAGGCCCCAAGCTCGATCAGGTCAAAGCGGCCGCCTTGCAGGTGATCGAAGGTCTGAACGACGGCGAGAGCTTCAACCTCATCGTTTATAATGAGGCAGTGGAGATGTTTGCGGCGCAGCCGGTGATCAAAAACGCCCAGACCACGAGGCAGGCCCGCAACTACATCAGCGCGCTACGGGTGAGCGGTGGCACAAACATCCATGACTCCGTGGTCGAGGCGCTGCGGCAGAAACCGCTCGAAGGCATGCTCCCCATTGTGCTCTTCCTGACCGACGGTCTGCCCACCATCGGCCAGACCTCGGAAAAGGCGATCCGGGAAGCCGTAGCCAAAGGGAATCCGCATCAGCGCCGTGTGTTCACCTTTGGTGTCGGAGTGGATGTGAACACGCCGCTGCTCTCCCGCATCGCCCGTGAAACCCGGGGCAGCGCAGAGTTTGTGCTGCCGAAGGAGAATGTGGAGGTCAAAGTGGGCCGTGTTTTTGACCGTCTGCGTGGTCCGCTGCTCACGAGACCGGCCGTCCGGGTGGATGATCCAAGCCGTGTGAGCGATCTCATTCCCTCTCCCCTCCCAGATGTATTTGAGGGCGAGCAGATTCTTCTGTCCGGCACCTACCGTGGCGAAGCACCACTGCATTTCCAGCTCACGGGCGCTGCTGCCGGGGGAGAACGGAAGTTCGATTTCACCTTCAACCTCGACAAGGCCAGCACCGCCAACGCCTTTGTGGCCCGGCTTTGGGCCAGCAACAAAATCGCAGTGCTCAGCGAGGCGATCCGTGATCTCGGTGCCGATGGCGCAACGGGTGGAACGACGGAGCTGGTGAATGAAATTGTGCGCCTATCAACGCAGTTCGGCATTCTCACGGAATACACCGCCTTCCTGGCTGAAGAAGGCATCTCGCTCGCCGCCGCGCCTGCCAATGCCAGCAAGGCCTATGACAACTACAGCGACAGGGCGATGAAGATGCGCAGTGGTGTCGGCTCCGTCTCCCAGGAAGGCAATTTGAAGAAAGCCGCTGAATCCAAGCAGCTCAACGTCCGTAATCGCTTCCTCGATGCCAAGATGCAGGCCGTCGAGATCACCAGCGTGCAGCAGTGTCAGGCCGGAGCCCTCTTCAACAAAGGCAACCGCTGGACGGACGCCAGCGCCGCCAAGGCCGAACGCGCACCTGAGCGCATCATTGAGATCGGCAGCGCAGAGTTTGGCATCCTTGTCGATGAACTCGCCGCCGACAACCGCCAGAGCCTGCTGGCCTTGCGTGGCGAGCTGCTGCTGCAGCATCGCGGCCATCTGGTCCTCATCCGCTGAAATTTCCCACCAACTCAACCACAAACACATCCATGAAAACAAAACATATCCTCATCGCCACGGCTTTGACCGCGTGCCTCGCCATTGCCAAAGAGATTCAACCGCCCGCCCCCGTGGCGGAGATCGCCAAGGTCGAAACACCCGCTGCTGACACCCCGCTGGTGCAGATCGCCGTGCTGCTGGACACCAGCAGCAGCATGAGCGGCCTCATTGAGCAGGCGAAAACCCAGCTTTGGAAGCTGGTGAATGAATTCATCACCGCCAAGCAGGACGGCAAAACACCCGTCGTGCAGGTGGCGCTGTATGAATATGGCAAATCTTCGCTACGGGCGGAAGAGAACTGGATTCGCCAGATTCAGCCGCTCACCCGAGATCTCGACAAAGTGTCCGAAGATCTCTTCGCCCTCACGACAGATGGCGGTGATGAATACTGCGGTGCGGTGATTGAGCGCGCGACGAAGGACCTTGCCTGGGATGCGAATCCGAAGGTGTACAAGGCGGTCTTCATCGCCGGAAACGAACCCTTCACCCAGGGCCCGGTGGATTCCAAAAAGAGCTGCCAGAATGCCATCGCCAAGGGCATCATTGTGAACACGATCCACTGCGGCAGCGAATCCCAGGGGATCGCTGAGCACTGGAACCAGGGGGCTCTGCTCGCGGACGGCAAATACCTCGTGATCGACCAGAACCAGGCCATCGTTCACATCGAGGCACCGCAGGACAAGGAAATCGTGAAACTCAACGAGGAGCTGAACAAGACCTACATCTCCTACGGGAAGGAAGCACCCATGGCCAAAGCGCGTCAGGTGGCACAAGATGGCAATGCCGCCGCAAAGGCCGAATCCGGCGCCCAGGTGCAGCGCATTGTCAGCAAAGCCAGCGCCAACTACAGCAACACCGGCTGGGATCTCGTGGATGCCAGTAAGCAGAAGGACTTCGACATCTCAAAGGTCAAGGAGGCAGATCTTCCTGAGGAGATGAAGAAAATGAGCGTAGAAGAGCGCAAGGCCTACCTTGAAAAGAAAACCGCCGAACGCGCGGAGATCCAGAAGCAGGTGCTGGCCTTGAACAAGGAGCGTGATGCCTACGTGGCAACGCAGCGCAAAGAGTCCGCCAAGACCGACACCCTCGACACCGCCATGACCAAGGCCCTGCGGTCCCAGGCGGAGAAAAAAGGCATCGCGTGGGAGAAATGAACCTTTAAACTTCGTCATGCCTTCCACCATCCTTGTTGTTGAAGACGACGCCGCGATCCGTCGCGGCGTCCTGGATGCGCTCAAGTTCGCCGGTCATACGACACTGGAGGCGAGCGATGGCGAGAAGGGCATGAAGCTGGCCCTGAGTTCGACCTTCGACCTCATGCTGCTGGATCTGGTGCTGCCTCATGCGAGCGGCTTTGACATCCTGAAAGCCCTGCGACGTGAGCGACCCGGCACACCGGTGATCATCCTCTCGGCACGTGGCGAGGAAAATGACCGTGTTCGCGGCCTGCGGCTGGGTGCCGATGATTATGTGGTGAAGCCGTTCAGCGTCCGCGAGCTGCTCGCCCGCGTGGATGCGGTGCTGCGCCGCGCGCCCGAACGCCAGCCCGTGAGTGAGACGCTGACGCTCTCCGCCGCGACGATCGATTTTGGGAAGAGCGTGGCAAGTTTTGGCAACGGAGAGAGTGCAGAGCTTTCCGAGCGCGAGCGTGAGGTGCTGCGCTATCTTGCGCTGAACCGCGGCAGGCCCGTTTCACGGGAGGAGCTGCTGCAACGCGTCTGGCACATCGAGAACCAGCAGACGGAAACACGCACCGTGGACATGCACATTGCCAATCTACGCCACAAGCTGCGAGATGACGCCGAGTCGCCGCGTGTAATCGTCACCGTACGCGCCAAAGGTTATCAGCTCGCCTGAACCCATGAACCTGCACTCCAACTTCTTCGGCAGTTCCGCCACCCTGAGAATCTTCGCAGCAGCAGCGATGGCGCTCCTGCTGGGCGGATGGGTCTTCTTCGCATGGGGATGGCATGGAGCATGGCTGGCCTGTCAGGTCACTGCGTTCGTTCTGGGCATGAGTTCCTGTTGCCCGCTGGGAGGAATCGCCACCGCCGGCTCTGTGATCACTCTGGCTGCATGGCTGGCCTGGGGCGTATTGAATTCAGCATCTTGAAGAAATTATGCGCAAACCGCTGCACATCTGGATCACCTTTATCGCCTGCCTCGGGCTGCTGCTCGCGGCGATGGCGTGGGTGAGCTGGCATACGCTGGCCCTGGAGCGTGAACGGGAAACGGCGGCACGTGAGGCCGACCAGCAGGAGCGCGTGAGACTGGCGCTGTGGCGGCTCGATTTCCAGGCGAGCGCCCTCATGATCCGCGAGAATGCTCGCCCTCCCTATGATTTCCGGCCCTTCCATTCACCGGAAGGCCTGATCAACAAAGCCTACGACAACGTGGCGAAGGGCGAGGTTCTGGTGCCATCGCCGCTGCTCTCAGAAGTGCCTGAGCATGTGCTCCTGTATTTCCAGATGGACACACGCGGCCAGGTTTTGTCCCCGCAGGTGCCGCAAAACGACGAGCGTACGCTGGCGCTGGCGCAGTTCATCAATGCGGATGATCTCACGCGCAGTGAACAACGCTTGAGCGGTCTGCGCGAACTGCTCGCCAAGCCGGTGCAGATGACCACGCCCCCACAACGACGCGAGTCCTCGGTCTGGAACAGCAGACGTGCGGCTCCGCCAGCTCCTGCGCCAAGCACCGCGCTCAACCGCCAGCTTCTTGCGGAGATGGCCTGCGTGGCCCGCTTTGACATTGACGATTCAAAAGCAGCCGAGGCCAAAGATGCCAATCAGCCGCGCAATCCGGCCTGGAATGCGCAGCAGGGCCAGGTGGCGACCCAGCAGATGATGCTGAGCACCACGGAGAACGTCTCACGCAACCGTGCCGTCAACCTGCAGGCCGAGGAGGCGATCAAACAGCAGCCGCAGATCAAGCTGAAGGAAGGATCCGGCACGATGGTTTATTCCAAGGAAAAAATGGCCGAGGCCAAGCCAGCACCGGCGAAGCCGTTGAAAAAAGAATCCGCGAAACCGGCAGCCAGCAGCAATGGATCCAGCCTCGTTGCCTCCTCAGAACCGGCGGCAAAGGCGATGGATGACAAGCAAGCGGCGGCTCGGCAGCAAGCACGGGATCTGGCCCCTGCGGCGGCTCCAACGCCGATGCCTATGGAGCCGAAAGCGGATGGTGCTGCCGTGGCCTTGAGCAATCAATCTTCCGCTGTGCCGCCGCCACCCAAAAACGCCTCAACCTCGAACAGCTCGCGACCTTTCCACGGAGTGTGGCTCGGCAGCAACCTTATGCTGACCCGTGAGGCGTTCGTGGATGGAGTGCGCATGGTCCAGGGGGTGTGGCTGGACTGGCCCGCACTGCGCGAATCTCTGCTGCGTGAGATCACGGATTTGTTCCCTGATGCGAAACTGGAGCCCGCAGCGAATGCCTCCGCAGGCACACGGCCGAATGACGATCCGCTGCGCTTTGCCGCGCTGCCGGTGAGGCTGATCCCGGGTGCGATCCAGCTCCCCCCCCTGCCGTTCTGGACGCCGCTGCGGAGATCCTTGGGCATCGCCCTGACCTGTGTCCTGCTGGCGGCTGTGGCGGTGGGGATCGTGCTGTTTGGCACCGTGGCCCTGAGCGAGCGCCGGGCCGATTTCGTTTCCGCCGTGACGCATGAACTGCGCACACCACTGACCACGTTTCGTCTCTACTCCGAAATGCTGGCGGACGGCATGGTGACCGATGAAGCGCAGCGGAAGACCTATCTTGATACCTTGACCGGAGAAGCGAGCCGATTGAGCCACCTCGTCGAAAATGTGCTCGCTTATGCCCGACTTGAACGTGGCAGTGCGCAGGCGCGGGCCGAGAACATCACGATCGGCGAGCTGCTGGACCGCATCCTGCCGCGCCTGCAGCAGCGTGCGGATGACTGCGGCATGACGGTGCGTGTGCAAGCCACGGAAACAGACCGCAAAACTGAGCTGCATGTGGACGCCGGAGCGGTGGAGCAGATCCTATTCAACCTCGTGGACAACGCCTGCAAATACGCGGCCCCGCGCTCCGCAGAGCCGGTGATCCATGTGGAGGCGGACACGAGCGGCAAGTTTGCCATGCTGCGCGTACGGGACCACGGAGGCGGCATCTCCCGCAGCGAGAGGCGGCGGATTTTCCACCCCTTTCACAAAAGCGCCGATCAAGCCGCGCACTCCGCTCCTGGCGTGGGCCTGGGTCTGGCGCTGTGCCGCCGACTGGCCACGGCGCTGGGCGGAGCGATCACGCTGGATGCGACGCACAAGGACGGCGCGTGCTTCATGCTGCGGCTGCCCAAGTAATCAGTTCTCTCCGGCGAGGGTAACAGCCCCCGTGAGGATGATCTCGCCCGCATCATCGCGGATTTCACCACTCACCTGCCCGAGGGTGCCTAGCATGCCCTGCAGTGTGCCCGTGAGGTGCAGCGACTGACCGGGGGTGATGCTGCCGAGAATTTTGATCTGGCGCACTGCGGTGAGGCGCATGTTTTTGAGCGGGGCCTCACCCGGGCGGGTTTGAATGAGAATGCCGCCCAACTGGGCCAGCGCCTCGATCATCAGCACCCCGGGCATGAGCGGGGCACCGGGAAAATGGCCCCGGAGAAACTCCTCCTCCCCCTTGAGCTTCCAAACCGCTTTGGCAGACACCCCCGGATTCAGCTCAACAAGTTCGTCAATAAAACGAAACTCAGAACCGTGCGGCAGGGAGGAAAGCGCTTGAATTAGGTCGGCAGAAGATGGCATGCTGCGGTCTTATTCACGATTCACTCACAGAGCAAACACCAAGATGCGCTCCTGCGCCGAGGTTCTGCCGTGTGCTCATCCATGTGTGGCATGTGGTCGTGCTGCTGCTGAGCATGATTTATTGGGCCGTCGGTGGCATTCTGTTTGTGCTGGCAGGAGCTGTGCTGGTACCGGTGCTGCCGGTGGAAAAATCCCGCTCTCTGGGCCAATGGCTGCTGAGCCTGGCCTTCCAAGCCTTCCTCACCTTCCTGCGCTTGTGCGGTGTGTATGAGTGCGAATACATCGGTTTCGAGGCGCTGAAGGATGTCAAAGGCGGGCTGATCATCGCGCCCAACCATCCGGCGCTTTGGGATGCCGTCTTCATCCTCTCCAAGATTCACGGCCTGCGCTGCATTTTGAAGGCGTCATTGATGCACAATCCGTTTCTGCGGGGCGCATCCAAGCTGGCGGGCTTCATTCCCAACAAACCCGCGCATAAGATGCTGCAAAATTCCATCGAGGCGCTGCGCCAGGGCGACCGGCTGTTGTTCTTCCCTGAAGGCACACGGACGCGTAAAGTGGAAAACTGCATCAATACTTTGCAGGGCGGTCTGGGCATCATCGCGACGCAGTCGAGCGCACCGGTGTGGCCGGTGTTTATCGAAACGAACAGCGACTACCTCTCCAAGGGCTGGCCGCTGTGGCATCTGCCGGACAAAAAAATCCGCATGCGCATCACACTGGGCGAACCGCTGGCAAGCCCGCCGGATGAAAGTGCGGCGGAGTTCACCAAGCGCCTTCACGAGGTGTTTCAGGCAGCTCTGGGCAACCGCCTGAAAGCATGATGGGAGCCAAGATTTGCAGCGTTATGCTTCCATGCGCACGCTGCTCATCATTCTGACACTCGGCACCTGCCTCCACGCTGCGCCGAACATTTTGCTCATCGTTGCCGATGACCAGCGGCCGGACACGATTCATGCGCTGGGGAATGCCGTGATCGACACACCGAATCTGGACCGGCTCGCCGCCCGTGGCACAGCTTTTTCCCGTGCGTATGCGGGGTATCCCATCTGCCATGTGAGCCGGGCGCAGATCCTGACCGGCAACCCAGCCTTCAGGGCGCTGCCCAAGTATCCCGGAGGAGCGATTGATCCCGCCCTGGCGACGCTGGGCGGCACGCTGCAGAAGGCTGGCTACCACACCTGCTACACCGGCAAATGGCACAACGACGGCCACCCTAAACAGCGCGGCTACACGACCACGAGCGGGCTCTACTCCAGCGGCGGCGGCAAGGGCGTGGCACAACCGGACATTGATGACCGGGGCCGCCCGCTCACGGGGTATCGCGGCTGGACCTTCAAGGATGAAAACAACCAGGCAGAACCTGGCAAAGGCGTCGGCCTTCAGCCGGACAACAGCCGGAACATCGTTGATGGAGCCATTCGTGCCATTCAAACGGCACCGAAAGGAAAACCGCTGTTTCTGCATGTAAACTTCGCCTTCCCGCATGATCCGCGTCAGTGGCCGGCGGGCATGAAGGACCGCTATGAAGCGGCGAAAATGCCGCTGCCAGCCAACTTTGCGCCGCAGCATCCCTTTGATCATGGCAACCTCAGCGGGCGCGATGAGCTGTTGCTGCCGACGCCGCGCATTGCAAGCGAGGTGCGTGAGGAGCTGGCCATTTACTACGCCATGATCACGGATCTCGATGCGCAGCTCGGACGCATCCTAGATGCGCTGCCAGCGTCTGATGAGACGATCATCATCTTCACCAGCGATCAAGGACTCGCACTCGGCAGCCATGGCCTGCTAGGCAAACAGAACGAGTATGAGCACAGCATCCGCAGCCCGCTGATCATCTGCGGGCCTGGCCTGCCGAAAAACGAGCGCTGCGCCGCACTGGTGAACCTGAGCGACCTTTTCCCCACGCTTTGTGATCTCGGGGGCATTGCGGTCCCTGCCACTGTGCAGTCAAAGAGTCTTGCGCCGCTGCTGCGGCATCAAACCGGGCGGGTGCATGATTTTGTCACCGGTGCTTTCACGGATACCCAGCGCATGATCTGCGATGAGCGCTGGAAATACGTGCTCTACCCCAAGGCTGGCCGCGAACAGCTCTTCGATCTTCAGTCTGACCCCGGCGAGATGCACGACCTTAGCGGAGATCCTGCTCACAAGACGACAAGGAACGACTTGAAAGCCCGGCTGGAGACCTGGCGGCGAGAGCAGGGTGATCCGGATTTATGATCCGGCATCATCCCCCCCGTGCGGCTGGATTCTTGCCCGCTTCTGTTGTGTTTACGACAAGGCCAGATGACCGCCTTCAATGCGCTCGATACCTGCCTACATGCAATGAGGTGCTGTCTGGTGGCGTTTGCTGTCATCCATGAAGCCGCTCATTTTCCTCGCCGCAGCTATTGTTTCCATTCACGCCTCTGACTGGCCGCAGTTTCGAGGTGTCACCGCCGACGGCGTCACCACGGACACCCATCTGCCGCTGACGTGGAGTGAGAAGGAGAATCTCGTCTGGCGCACGAAACTGCCGGGGCCAGGTTCATCGAGCCCGGTCATCAGCAGCGGCAAGGTCTTCCTCACCTGTTACAGCGGCTACGGGATCGACGTGAAGAATCCTGGCGACATGAAGAACCTGAAACGCCACGCATTGTGCCTGGACAGACAGTCCGGCAAGATTCTTTGGAATCATGAGATAACGACGGATTTGCCGAACAAACCCTTCACCGGCACCTACATCACCACGCACGGCTACGCATCGAGCTCGGCTGTCACGGACGGCAAAAGCGTGTTCTTTTTCATGGGAAACGCCGGCGTGTTTGCCTACACCGTCGATGGCAAACCCGTCTGGAATGTCAGCGTCGGTGAAAAGGCGCACGATTGGGGTGTCGGCTCTTCGCCCATTCTTTATGGAGATCTGCTCATTGTGAATGCGGCACACGAAAGCAACCAGCTTCTCGCGCTTGATCGCAAAACCGGAAAGACCGTGTGGAGCGTCAGCGGCTTTCCCGCGTCCTGGAACACGCCGGCCCTCGTCAAGGTCAATGGGCATGACGAACTCGTCGTGAACTCGAACGGCAAGCTCCGCGGCTTTGATCCTGCGGACGGCCGGGAACTCTGGTTCTGCAGCAGCATCAAGGCAGCCGAGCTTTGCCCCAGCATCGTCGCGCATGACGGCATCATCTTTGTCCTTGGCCATCCCGGAGGTCAAAGCCAGGCCGTGCGCGCCGGCGGCTCGGGCGATGTCAGCGCCACTCACCTGCTATGGCAGGCGCAGAAGGGCAGCAACGTCGGCTCGCCCGTTTATAAAGACGGTCACCTCTACTTCATCAACGACTCACGCGGCGTCGCCACCTGCCTCGACGCGAAGACCGGTGCCATAGTTTATGAGCAGCCGCTCGCCTCGCGCCAGAAACGTGACCGCTGGTATTCCACCCCATTGCTCGCGGGAGACCGGCTGTACTGCGTGGGCCGCGAAACCGGCACCTACGTCCTCGCCGCGAAGCCCCAATTCGAACTTCTCGCCACCAACGTTATCGCAGACGACACCAGCATCACCAACGCCAGCCCCGGAGTCAGCGACGGTCAGATTTTCCTGCGCTCAAATCAATACGCCTATTGCTTTGGGAGACGGTAAAATTCAAGGTCTCCTGTTTCCTTCCTCTCATGAAATGCCTCGCCCTCCTTTCCCTGCTCCTTGCAGCGACTCTTCACGCGCAGACTCCCGCTCAAACGAAAGCGCCTGATGCGGTGGACAAGCTCGGAGCGAACCTCAAACCCTCGCGCACCCTCGTTTACAAAAAGATCGCAGGCCGTGAACTGGAGATGCACGTGTTTGAGCCGGAAGGTCTCAAAGACGGTGATCAGCGCGCCTGCTACCTGATCATCCACGGCGGTGGCTGGACGGGCGGCACACCGCAGCGCATGTACCCTTTTGCAGCGCATTACGCCAAGCTCGGCCTCGTGAGCATCAGCATGCAGTACCGGCTGCACAGTGCTAAAACGGGCGTGAGCGTCTTTGACTGCGTGAAGGATGCGCGCTCAGCGATGCGCTACGTCCGAAGCCATGCGGCGGAGCTGGGCATTGATCCGCAGAAGATCATCGTCAGCGGCGGCTCGGCAGGCGGCCACCTCGCCGCGGCCACGGCTCTTTTTGACAACGTGAACGAAGACAGCGACGACCTCAAAATCTCACCTGCCCCGAACGCGCTGGTACTGCTGTTTCCTGTGATCGACACCTCCAAGGAGGGTTATGGGAATGCGAAGATCGGCGAGCACTGGGAGGAACTGTCTCCCGTACACCATGTCCGCCCCGGCCTGCCACCCACGATCATCTTCCATGGCACCGGAGACACCGTCACGCCGTTTGCAGGGGCCAAGGCCTTTCATGACGCCATGCTGAAGGCGGGCAACCGCTGCGAACTCGACATCAACGAAGGCGGCGCCCATGGCTACCTCATGCGCAGCAAGCCTCTCTTTGACGACACGATGCAGAAGACGGATGTGTTTCTGAAGTCGCTCGGGCTGCTTCAGTGAGGGAGCGAATCAGAGCTGCGGGCTCACTCCTCGATCCACACAGGTGTTCCCTCAGAGACGAGATCAAAGAGCTCGATCATCTCCTGATTGCGCAGGCGCACGCAACCGTGGCTGGCGGGGCGGCCGATGGATTTTTCGTCGTTGGTGCCGTGGATGTAGATGTAGCGCTGGAAGGTGTTCTCATTGCGTGGCTCGGCGCCATGCAGCCAGAGAATGCGTGTGAGCACGAGATCGGACGTTGTCTCCATGCCAGGCTGCCAATGCCCCACGGGCTGACGTGACTTGAAAATGGTGCCACTGGCCGCGCCGTCGCCGTGCTTTTCCTTCACCACAAAACGGCCCAGCGGTGTCTTGTTGCTGCCTTCGGTGAAGCCGATGCCAAATTTTGACGTGCTGCACGCCCACTCGCGAATCAAGCGCCTGTCGTCAAACAAGCGCAGCCGCTGGCTGCCAATGCTGACTTCGAGATGGGGGTGGGTGAGATTCATGGGGATGGAATGATCGACGGTACGTGAGGACTACGTTTCTTAACAGCTGCGAACGGAAATGCATGAGTCAAAAATACATTTGACTCATTAGACCGATTGGTCTATGTTAATGCAACATCATGAGCGACCGAACGACCAAAGAACGCATTCTCGACGCAGCCGAAGGGCTGATGCTTGAGAAGAGCTTTCATTCGGTCGGGCTCAACGAGATCCTGGAGGCCGTGAAGGTGCCCAAGGGGTCTTTTTATCATCACTTCAAATCCAAGGAACAATTTGGCGTCGAGATGCTGAAGCATTACGTGGCCGATGCCACGGCCTACAAGAGGCAGATGCTGCTCTCCCCCACGCCCGAGCCGGATCCGCTGCGCAGGCTTCTGAGCATGTGCGAGGGAACGATCTGCCGCGTGCTGGAAACCAAGGGAAAATGCCCCTGCCTGGTGCTCAAGCTGGCGGCTGAGGTCTCTGACATGAGCGAGCCAATGCGCGAGGTGCTGGCGGAAGGAAATCGCGAAGCCATCGCCATTCTGGAGCAGGTGCTGCAGGAGGGGATCGAGAAAAACAAGATCTCCAAGTCCGTCCGCCCTGCCGAAACGGCCCGGATCATCCACGACCTGTGGAATGGGGCCATGCAGCGCTCAATCGTGTGTCGTGACGTCACCCCGCCGCGCGAGGCGCTGGAATTTATCCGCGCACTTCTTGAACCCTGATTTTCTTTTTGATCGCAAATAAACCGACCGGTCTACTCTTCATCTAACCACCCCCTATGAAACCCATCGCCCTCACTTCTGAAACTTTTGATGCCACGCTCTCCGGCACCGACCAGCCCGTCCTCGTGGACTTCTGGGCGGAGTGGTGCGGCCCGTGCAAAATGATGTCGCCCATCCTCGATCAACTGGCCACCGAACAAGAAGGACGTGCAACGATCGCCAAGGTGAACGTGGATGCCTTCCCTGACCTCCAGGCGCGCTTTGGCATCCGCGCCATCCCTACGCTCATCGTGTTCAAAAACGGCCAGCCCATGAACACGATCACCGGCGTGAAGAGCAAGGGCTTTCTCGAAGCCGCTCTGGCAGCCTGATTTTTCCCCAAAACAAAACAAAGACCCCACCCCATGTCCATCGACCTCACTCAACGCCCCCCGCGCAGCCCCCGAGTCCGCCTTGGCGGTTATGTGCTGCTGCCTCGTCTGCTCGACAAATGCCGCGCCGAGATCGCCGGCAAGAACGGCGAGTACCACTACAACTGCCCGCTGGATCAGCGCTTCCTCAGCTTCACGGGCATCGATCACGAAGCCCTGAAAGCCGAAGCCTCCAAGGGACTGGGCGACGCCGACATGTTTGCCTGGATAGAAAAGAGCGCGCTGCACAAACGCAGCGATTACGAAATCGCCCACTGGAGCGAGTACCGCGAAGCCGCCGTGCCTGCTGACAATGAAAGCCGCGAGTACATCAGCGCGCAGATTGCCAAGGCGGGCGGGTCTGCACGTGAGGACATCGGCACCTGGTTCGATTTCCTCGATTTCGACGACCACGTCTCCTTCGGCGGCAAAGCTTAACCCCAACTCTCTCTCCCACACTCCATCCCTCAAGACCCAATCCCTATGCAAACCTCATTCGAAAACAAAGTCGTACTCATCACCGGAGCCACCAGCGGCATCGGCAAAGTTAGCGCCCTCGCCTTCGCCAAAGCCGGAGCCAAAGTCATCGTCAGCGGCCGGCGTGAAGCCGAAGGCCAGGCCGTGGTGGCTGAAATTAAAGCCGGCGGCGGCGAGGCCGCTTTTGTGAAAGCAGACGTGGCCGTGGAGGCTGACGTAGCGGCGCTGGTGGCCAAAACCGTGGCAACGTATGGCCGACTCGATGTCGCTTTTAATAACGCCGGTGTCGAACTGACCGGGGCCATCGTGGACGCCAACGAGGCTGATTACCGGCGCGTCTTTGACATCAATGTCTGGGGCGTGCTGGCCTCCATGAAACATGAGATTCCAGTGATGCTCAAGCAGGGCGGCGGGGTGATCATCAACACGAGCAGCGTGGCAGGACATGTGGGCATGGCTGGAGCCGGAGTCTATGTGGCCAGCAAGCATGCCGTCGAAGGTCTCACGAAAGCCGCTGCGCTGGAGTATGCCAAACAAGGCATCCGTGTGAACGCGGTGGCGCCTGCGGCCATCGAGACGGACATGATGAACCGATTCACCGGCGGCGGCAATGAGGAGGCGCTGAACTACATGCGCTCACTGCATCCCGTGGGTCGTTTGGGACGTGCGGAGGAAATCGCAAATCCGGTGCTCTTCCTTGCCAGCGATGCAGCGTCCTTCATTACCGGTGCCTCGCTGAACATTGACGGCGGCCTGCTGGCTCAGTAATAGGCTTTCATGACCCCGCTCGAAACCGTCCGCGAAGTGTATCGCGCCATGCGCGCGGGAGATGATGCAGGCTTCACCGCGCTCTGCACCGACGATCTCGTCTGGCAGCAGAGCACGGGGTTTCCCGGCGGCTCCACCTGGCACGGGGCCGCCGCGGTGATTGAGAATGTCTTTCGTGCCAATGCCAAGCGCTGGACCGGCTTCAGTTTTACCGAGGAGGAAATCTTTGGCACCAGCAGCCGAGTGGTCGTGCTGGGCCACTACAGCGGCACCTCCCCCGCCACGGGCAAGGCCATGCGCGCCGCTGTGGCCCATGTGTATGATCTGAGGGAGGACAAAATCTGCCGCTTCCGCATGTTTGCGGACACCCACCCGATGTGGGAGGCGCTGTCTGCGTAGTCTTCAGGACTGAATGACTGCGCCCGCCGCCTGCATCTCCTCGATGGCACGCTCGGCATCTCCTGGCTGGAGATTCACGCCACGACAAGCAGATGCGATCAGATTCACCCGGAAGCCTTCTTTGAGCGCATCCAAAACGGTGAACTTCACGCAGTAGTCCGTTGCCACTCCGGCGATGCTGAGTTCAATAACGCCCTGGACTTTCAGCCACTCTCCCATGCCGGTGGAGGCGCGATGGCCGTTGTCGTAAAAGCCGCTGTAGCTGTCGATGCACGGATTCATGCCCTTGGTGAACACACGATCGATGCGCCGGGTGTCGAGGCCGGGTGCAAAAAGTGCGCCGCCTGTGTTTTGCACGCAGTGCACGGGCCACAGTGTCTGCGGCAAGCCGTCGAGGTCGATTGGTTCAAAGATGCTCTTGCCTGCGTGATTCGCGGCGAAGCTGCCATGATCTGCGGGGTGCCAATCCTGTGTGGCGACGACCAGCTCAAACTGAGGAATGAGGGCATTGACGATGGGAATGATTTCATTCCCGCCTGAGACGGCCAGCGCACCGCCGGGCATGAAGTCGTTTTGGATGTCGATGAGCAGAAGAGATTTCATGTGGGAGGATTGTCAGGGGGTACGGCTGGTGCGCCGCTGCGGCAGAGGTGATCGACCACCTTCATCAAGGTGGGCAGACGAAACGCGCCGTGCATGGATTCGATGTGACGTGCGGAATCCTGCTGATCGATGCCGATGGCGGTGACAAAGAGGGGCTTCATGCTCTCGCCACGAAACACATGCGCCGCATGCGGGGACTGGTCGAAGGAGGTCTTTGCGACGCCGATCACCGGGATTCCTGTGGCTTCATGAAGATGCCACCCCAGACCTGGCTCGCTAGGCCGGAGCCAGACATGGCCGTCGATGACAATCAGCGAAGGCTGCTGCGGTAACTGCTTCAAAATCGCCAGCACGCATCGCAGCTCCCTGCGGTAAAACTGCCCGGGCTGATACTCGGCCACTTGTGGGATGTGGCAGAGATGCTGCGCCAAGGCATGATCGTCCGCCCAGTCCGCAAACAGGATGGCGGCGGCGGTCGCCCCATGGTCGTGGTAGCACACGTCCACGGCGGCGATCAATGCGGTGGAAGCATTCACGATTTCGCTTTTTGAATGAGCTGCACTTTCCGGTCATGCAGTGTTCTTTCCACACCGGCGGGGTACTCATGCGGATGCTGAAGACGTTTCACAGTCGCGTGCAGATGAGCGAGCTGCTCACGGCAGCGGTTTTGGATCTGCGGCAGCGTGGGGAGAGATGCCACGAGCGCCCCGGCGCGGAAGACGGGCTGCAGCAGGTCTTCGTACGTGGCCCCCTGCGGCGGGTGCTTGCTGCGCGAGGCATCGCAGGGATGCACGATCTCCACCTGGGATGGGCAGCCGTGCTCCTCATCATAGATGGCATCGCCACGAAATTCGCCATTCAGGGTAAAGCGTCGCACCTGCTGGATGCCGGGATTGCTCACCTTCACCGCATTCTCGCTGAGCTTGATCTTGGGCTCCCATTCACCGTGCTCGTTGCGGATGGCACCGAGCTTGTACACGCCGCCCAGCGCCGGCTGTGCGCCGCCGGTGACCATTTGCGTGCCGACACCCCACACGCCGATCTTTGCGCCCTGATGCTTGAGGCTTTCAATGAGGTGCTCGTCGAGGTCGTTGCTGGCGACAATGAAGGCGTCTGGGAATCCGCCTTCGTCCAGAATGCGACGCGCCTCGACGCTGAGCCAGGCGAGATCGCCGGAATCGAGGCGGATGCCAGCGAGTTCATGGCCGCGCTCGCGAAGACGCTTGCCGACTGCCACGGCATGGCGCACGCCTTCGAGGGTGTCGTAGGTGTCCACGAGGAAGACGCAGTTGTTGGGCAATGCTTCGGCGTAGGCCTCAAAAGCTTCGAGTTCGGTGTCGAAGGACATGACCCATGAGTGGGCATGCGTGCCGCGCACGGGGATGCCGTGGGTCATGCCTGCGAGGACATTCGAGGTGGAGGCGCAACCGCCGATAAAGGCGGCGCGGCTGGCCATGACTGCGCCATCGGGGCCCTGGGCCCGACGCAGGCCGAACTCCAGCACGGGCTCGCCTTGGGCTGCCAGACACACACGTGCTGACTTGGTGGCGATGAGCGTTTGGAAATTGATCATGTTCAGCAAGGCCGTTTCCACGAGCTGGGCCTGAATGAGGGGGCCGCGAATGCGCAGAAGCGGCTCGTGCGGAAACACCACCGTGCCCTCCGGCATGGCATCGACATCGCAGCGCCATTCGAGAGTGGCGAGGTAGTCGAGAAAACCGCGATCGAAGAGCGGCTTTCCATCCCGCCCTGGGAGCGTGGCGAGATAGTCCAGCTCTGCGGTGCTGAAATAGAAACCTTGCAGCCACTTGACCACATCCCCCAGCCCCGCCGCGATGGCGTAGCCGCCTGAAAACGGCAGTTTGCGGAAAAACAGATGAAACACCGCCTCCTGCTCCGCCTTGCCGCATTTCCAGTATCCGGCGGCCATGGTAAGCTGATAGAGATCGGTGAGGAGGGGGCTGGTGGTCATGGGAAATGATTAAAGAGTGTCGTTGAGGTAGTCGGCAAGGCGGGGGTTGATCTGGCGTGCGAAAATTCCGTGATACCACGGCGAGCGCATCTGAAACACAATCACCAAGATTGTCGCAGGAGCCTGCCAGAGAAGCACCGGAGTGGCAGTGTATGTCTCCAAAGCGAAATGCCCCGCCACATTGAAGATAAACGCAGCGGCCCAGATTAGTTCCCAGCGTCGCCAGACGAGGAAGACATTGCAGAAGAGGAAGAAGTGACCAACTGCAGCAGGGACGATCCACCAGAGAGGAAAATCCATTTTCGCCAGCCACCCGCTCAAGACCGCGCCAGTCACCAACACCAGGGCGTCAACGAATGAGAGCCGGAAGCCGTGGCGTCGAGCTGTGCGGAGCGCTTGTTTCATGCGAGCAGGGTTTGATAACGTGTCAGATCGTCCCGGCCAAAGCAGCAGAAGATCACGCGCTCAATCAAGGAAGGCACGGCGAGGAATTCCCGCACCGTCTGCACAGCGATCTGCGCGGCCTGATCTGGTGGGAAGCGATACACACCGGTGGAAATGCAGGGGAAGGCGATGCTTTTCAGGCCATTCTTCGCAGCGAGTCTCAGCGAGTTTTCATAGCATGCCCGCAGCAGCTCCGGCTCTCCATGGGTGCCACCATGCCAGACGGGGCCAACGGTGTGAATGACGTGCCGGGCTTTCAAGCGATAGCCCTGGGTCATCTTGGCCTGCCCGGTTTCGCAGCCATCGAGGCCCATGCATTCACGGGTCAGTTCCTCGCCCGCCGCACGATGGATAGCGCCATCCACTCCACCGCCGCCAAGCAGCGAGGTATTGGCGGCATTGACGATGGCATCCACATCGAGGGTGGTGATGTCGGCATGGAGGGCTTGAAGGGTGGCTTTCATAATTCAGGAAACTGGATAAACTCCAGCGGCACATGTTCCACGAGCCAGACACCGTTGGTGCTGCGGTAAAATGCGTGTCCTGCGGCGGTCATGGCGATAGCTCGGATGGTGAGGAGCACGGGCTTTCCGTGCCGTGCTCCAACTTGCATGGTGACTTTGGTTTCTGCAGAGAGGTGAACATGGTGTCGCTCCATCTTGAGGAGCCCTTTTGCGCGGATGGAATCCAGAAATCGTGTGGCAGTGCCATGATACAGCAACTCAGGCGGCTCTTGAGGTTCATAAGCCAGATCCACCTGAATGGAGTGTCCCTGGCTGGCACGAATTCGCGCACCGTCGGGACTGAACTCAAAGCGTTTTTTCGCATTGGTTTCCACAATGTACTCCAATTGCTCGCGTGTGATGGAGCGCCGAGCTTGGGCACAGCCACGCAGCAGTTCCTCCACGCCCGTCCATCCGGCGGAGTCGAGGGTGATGTGAGCCGTCTCAGGCTGATGGCGCAGCACCAAGCTGAGAAACTTGCTGGTGCGGGTGGTTTGGTCGGGGGACATAAATCAGTAAGAAGAAAATTTTTGCTCAAATTTGGCAAACAGCTCGCGCAGTTCGTTCTGGCGGGGCAGAGCCAGACGCCATTCGGGCGGGATGGCGTCGAAGCCATAGGCGATGCCGGCCAAGCCACCGGCCACGCAGCCGGTGGTGTCGGTGTCATCGCCAAGGTTTACGGCTTTGAGTACGCAGTCGGAAAAATTGTCGGTGTTGAGCAGGCACCAAAGGGAGGCGGTGAGCGTCTCCATGACATAGCCACCCGAGTGAATGTGAATTTCAGACTGAAGAGACAAGTCGCTCTGCAAAAGAGTGCTAAAGGCACCGAGTTCCTCGGTGTCTGTGTAGAGATGTTTGAAGGTGTCTTGTGCCAGACTGACTGCTTTTTCGGCACATTCTCCTTTTACCAGTGTGCGGATGACGAGTCCGTAAAAGACACAGGCCATCTTGGAACGAGCATGGCCGTGGGTGATGGCTGATGCTTGCTCGATCCGAGAGGCAAAAACTCTGTCAGCATGCCGCAGACTGGCCAGCACCACTGGCAGGATGCGCATGAGTGAGCCGTTGCCGTTATCATACAGGCCGCAGCCTCCGGCTTCAGCCGCCGGTATGCCGTGGCGGATGCGGAGCAGTGACTGCCGGGTGGCGATGCCGATGTCAAAGACAAGACCATGTGCAGCCCAGTGGCCGAGCTCGAACCACTGAAGGAAACGCTCGCCCATGTCCTGCGGATCAAAGCTGTCTTTTTCCACGAGACTTTCAGCCGAGCAGAGCAGCAGGGAACCGTCATCGCTCCAGGTTCCAGGCAGTTGGCCATGGGCACCGCCGCCGCGCATGCCGATAACAGGGTCTTTCTGCCGCGCCTCACGCGGAGCAAACTCCACGGGCACGCCGAGTGCGTCTCCGACAAGCGAGCCGTAAAGGCCGCCGAGGATACGATGCTGCGTTGTAATGTGGTTCGTTTTCATATCTCGAACAAAAATCCCTTTTTTCTGAGCTTCTCGTACCGCACGGGATCGAAGCGGAAGAGCTGGGCGGGGCGGTGGGTGCCTTCGCGGTGGGTTTCTTTGAGGGGGACGAGGAGGTTGTGGCTGAGGACTTTTTTGCGGAAGTTGCGCTTGTCGAGCGGGGTACCCAGGACGCTCTCGTAGAGGCGCTGGAGCTGGGTGAGGGTGAACTTGGGCGGCAGGAGCTCGAAGCCGATGGGCTCGTAGCGGAGCTTTCCGCGCAGGCGGACGAGGGCGGTGTCGAGGATGGTGGCGTGGTCGAAGGCGAGCGGGGGGATTTCGGTGACGGGGAACCAGCGGGCCTCGGCAGCGTCTGTGGAGGCGGCGGCGGTGTGGTCGGTGGGTTTGGTCAATGCGTAGTAGGCGACGCTGACAACGCGCTCGCGCGGATCGCGGTCCACGGTGCCGAAGGTGTAGAGCTGCTCGAGGAAGACGGTGCTGAGGTTGGTCTCCTCCTCCAGCTCGCGGCGAGCGGCGTCATCGAGGGTTTCTTCGACGCGGACGAATCCGCCGGGGAGGGCCCAGTGGTCTTTGAAGGGGGCGAGGCCACGGCGGATCAAGAGGACCTGGAGGGCGGCCTGCGCGCTGTCGAAGCCGAAGACGACACAGTCCACGGTGAGGGCGGCTCGCGGGTATTCATAAGTGTGTTTCACACACGAAGTAATGTGTGATTTTTACACGAAGTCAAGGCGGGAGTTTTTGAGGTGGTGGAGCGAGGCATGGGGGGGCTGCGCGTGTGGAGGCCACTTATGACGAGGCGGAGTCCGTGGGAGAATGAGGCGGAAGGATCGAGGACGAGTTCGAGTAGGAGGACGAGGACGAGGACGATTTTAAGGGAGGCACGAGGGGCGCCGTCTGACCCTTTACCGGGCCTTGCATACGGCGGGCTAGGCTTTACTATCGCTGCCCCTTTTGAACCAACCCCCTCGTTAGAACCGTCAGAATATCATGAGCACCCTGAAGAATGTCGCCATCGTCGGAGCCACAGGCGCTGTGGGCGCGGAGATGATCCGCTGCCTGGAAGAGCGCAAGTTTCCCGTGGGCCAGCTTACCCTCCTGGCCTCCGCACGCAGCGCCGGGAAGAAGCTGAAGTTCAAGGGTGAGGACATCACCATTCAGGAGCTGACGCCGGATTCCTTCAAGGGGATCGACATCGCGCTGTTCAGCGCGGGTGGCGGGATCTCGCGCGACTTTGCGCCGCATGCGGTGAAGGCTGGTGCGGTGGTGGTGGACAATTCCTCCTTCTTCCGTCAGGACCCGAGCGTTCCGCTGGTGGTGCCGGAGATCAACGCGGCGGATGTGAAGAGCCACAAGGGCATCATTGCGAATCCGAACTGCACGACGGCCATCTCCCTGATGGCGCTGTATCCGCTGCATCAGGCGTTTGGTGTGAAGCGGATCTTTGCCTCCAGCTACCAGGCGGTGTCTGGCACGGGCGCGCAGGCGATCGAGGAACTGGCGAACCAGTCGCGTGAGTGGGCGAGCCAGAACCGTGAATGGGATGCGGCGAAGCTGGACAGCAAGCCGCATGTGTACCCGCACCAGATCGCCTTCAATGCGATCCCGCATGTGGATTCCTTCCTCGATTCCGGCTACACGAAGGAAGAGATGAAGATGGAGAACGAGGGGCGCAAGATCATGCACCACGACAAGTTCCGTGCTTCTGTGACCTGCGTGCGCATCCCGGTCTTCCGCGCGCACAGCATCGCGATCAGCGCGGAGTTTGAGAAGCCGGTGACGGTGGAAGCCGCACGTGAAGTGCTGAGCAAGGCGCCGGGACTGGATGTGCTGGATGATCCGGCGAGCAAGCAGTACCCGCTGGCGCTGGACATCGCGGGGCGTGACAACTGTGCGGTGGGCCGCCTGCGGATGGACTGTGCGCTGGACAACGGACTGTGCTTTTGGGTGGTGGGTGACCAGCTTCTGAAGGGCGCGGCTCTCAATGCAGTGCAGATCGCCGAGTGCCTGCTGTAAATACACCGGGCGAAATCGTTAAATTCAAGAAGGGGCGGGACCGCAGTGGTTCCGCCTTTTTTGCGTTTGGGTGCCCGACCGAGTTTTAATTAATTTTTCTAATTTGGATCGAGGATTAGAGGGGCTTACAACTTTTTTATAACTTGCTCACAAGCTGCTGACTCATTCCTTTCGAGGTGTGTGACCGTAGCCTCAGATCAACGGAACGCGGCCTCGGCCAAGATCTCGCGATCATCCCTTTCTTGATGTGTGGTTATCCTTCTGGCTGTTGGAGATACCTGTAAGTAGCCGGGGCGGACTCAAAAAGTCCGCCTCGGTTCTTTTTATGGTTTTTATAATTTTTAGATGACCAAATAAATCGCGAGGCTAAATTATCTGCTCTCGCGCATGCTCCAACGTCGCTCCACAATTCTGTTCATCATTCTGGTGGTCCTGCCCCTGGCCCTGCTGGCGTGGCTGGGGACCTACCTCATTCGTGATGCGGAAAAACGAACCGACGCCTCCATGCAGGCCATTCTGGCTGAAAGACTTAGCTCGGCAGACCAGCACCTCCTGCACGACATGCGTCAGCTTACCGACCGCTTTGATGCGTGGGGGGCGCAAAGCATTGGATCCGCCCGCCTGATGTCCCAGCGGCTGGCCACGCATCCGTGGATCGCCCAGACGTGGTCTGTGAGCGGAGAAGGGGAACCTGTGCCCATGGAGTCTTTTGAAGGTCCGGCGGGTTACGAGCCGGGAAAGATTTTCGAGGCCAAGGAGCGCATCCAGGCCATCATGGAATCCACGCAGAATCCGGACAGCATGCCGCAGTTTGTGTCTGTTTTGGAGGATGGCGGGCCGCCGTTTCAGCGTGTGTATCGTCCGGGGAAGCTTTCAGCCATTCAACAGCGCACCTCCCAGTGGATGACCTATATCAAGATGTTTGGGTACCACATTGATGACCGGCCGGTGCAGTCTGAAACACCGATGTCCTGGAGCGGGTGGCATGTGGGAGATTCTGTTTTCGTGTACTGGCACCGGTTTGCCGATGGCAGCCTGAGCTGCGCACTGGTGAACCCGCAGAAGCTGATGAACTCCCTGTTTCAACGCCTGCCACAGCCGGGCCTGGCCATCCCGCCCGGGCGTATGATGCTGACGACGGTCAAAGGCATCCCGCTGCATGAATGGGGCAAAAGGCTTGCTGGCTCTGAACGCCCGCCTGCCGCCCACCGCGCCTGTTCGGAACCGCTCTCCCAGTGGGAGATGGCGTACACGCCCGCGAATGAGGAGTTTCCCAAGCCCTATCTTTTTCCAATTTTGCTGGGCGTGAGTTCCGGCATTGTGCTCGTCTTTGTGGTCGGGTGGCTGTATTTCCACGAAAGCGCGAGTGAGATCCGCGTGGCGCAGCAGCGTGTGACGTTCGTCAATCAGATCTCTCATGAGCTGAAGACGCCGCTGACGAACATCCGCCTGTATGCGGAGATGGCGGTGCATCGTGCGGAGCAGCAGGGGGATACGATCGCGAAACGACAGCTCGGGGTGGTGGAGGCAGAAACCTGCCGCCTGGACCGGCTGATCCAGAACGTGCTGAACTACGCGCGGCAGCAGCGTGACAAGCTGACCATCCAGCCCAAGGAGCTGGCGCTGGATCAAACCGTCTCCCGCATTGTGGAATTCTGGAAGCCGCTGCTGGAGACCAAGGGCTTTGAAATTGTGACCTCCCTGAACGGGCCGGAAACCGTGAGGGCCGATCCTGATGCCATCGAACAGATTCTCGGCAATCTCATTTCCAATGTGGATAAATACGCCAATGGAGGAAAGTGGATCGGCATCCACACGGAACATGATGAACGCAATGCCCGCATCATTGTGGAGGATCACGGCCCAGGCATCCCGTCAGGCAAGCGGCGCACGGTTTTCGAGCCGTTTGAACGTCTGCGCTCCGACCTGGCGGAAGGAGTCAGCGGCACGGGCATCGGATTGACCATCTCGCGCGAACTGGCACAATTGCATGGCGGTTCTCTTACGGTGTGTCCTAATTACCGCGACGGCGCACGATTCATTCTCACCCTCCCCAACCAGTCATGACCAAAATACTCATCGCCGAAGACGACGACCACACGCGAGATGCGCTGCGTGAAGTGCTCACCATGGAAGGCTACGAAGTGATCCCCGCCAGCGATGGACTGCAGGCGGTGGATTTCTTCCGCGCAGAGAATCCCGACTTTGTATGCCTGGATGTGATGATGCCCGGCCTCAACGGCTATGAGGTGTGCAAGCAGATCCGGCGTCAGGACGAAAAGGTGCCCATTTTGTTCCTGACCGCGAAAGCGGAGGAAATTGACACGGTGCTGGGGCTTGAACTGGGCGCTGATGACTACATGACGAAGCCCTTTGGAGTGAAGGAGATCATCGCCCGCATCCGCGCCATTCTGCGCCGGACGGCGTCTCGTGGCGGCGGCAGAATCGATGATGACTTCACGATGGATGACCTGCGCATCGTCCCGACGGAGCTGCGCGCCTACCGTGACAAGGTGGAACTGGCGCTCAGCCCGCGTGATGTGAAAGTGCTGCGACTGCTCTATGACCGCCGGGGCAAGGTCATCGACCGGAATACTCTGGCAGATGAAGTGTGGGGCGTGGATTACTTCCCGGAAAGCCGTGCGCTGGACCAGCACATCTCTCAACTGCGCAAGCGCATCGAAAAAGACCCGGCTCAGCCGAGAATTATTCGCACTGTGCACGGTGCAGGCTATCGCTTTGAATGACATGTGATTGCGTCTGCGTAGAATGACGCTCACGTTTGTCATTCCCTCCCATGCTCACCTTCGACGCCCACCTTGACCTCAGTCTCAACGCCCTCGGCGGATTCAATCGCGACCTGCGCCTCTCTGCGCATGAGATCCGCCGCCGAGAAGCGGGGATGACAGGGAAAGGACGCGCCCGAGGGACTACGGCCTTTCCGGACATGCGGCGTGGCAAGGTGGGGCTCTGCGTGGCCACGCAGCTTGCGGGTTGCATGCCGGGGCCGTCCCCCATCGCAGGGTGGATGTCTGCGGAGCAGGCCTGGGCGGAGACGCAGGGGCAGCTTTCCTGGTACCGTGCCATGGAGGAGGCGGGTGAGATGCGGCAGATCACGAATGTACGCGAGCTGGATGAGATGATCGCGCTCTGGAACGACTCTTCCATTCCCGACGAGAAAAAGGCCATTGGCTACATTTTGAGTCTCGAAGGTGCGGACTCGATCCGCAGTGTGGGGCATCTCGAAAAGGCATGGGAGCAGGGACTGCGGGCGATGGGTCCGGCGCACTATGGCGTGTGTCGTTATGCGCTCGGTCATGACAAGGTGGGTCCCCTGCCTGCGGGTGGCAAAGAGCTGATTCAGGAGATGGACCGGCTGGGCATGATTCTCGATGTGACGCATCTGAGCGATGAGTGCTTCTGGCAGGCGCTGGAGATTCATCAGGGCACCGTGTGGGCGAGCCATAGCAATTGCCGCGCTCTTGTGCCTGATCCGCGCCAGTTTTCCGATGATCAGATCAAGGTGCTCATTGAGCGCGGAGGCGTGATGGGTGCGGCGCTGGATGCGTGGATGATGGTTCCGGGGTGGGTGCGTGGCAAAACCACGCCGCAGGAAATGGGGCTGAAGCTGGAGGTGATCTGTGATCACATCGATCATGTGTGTCAGATTGCCGGGAATGCTTTGCACAGCGGCATCGGCACGGATCTGGATGGTGGCTACGGCACGGAGCAAACGCCGGAGGATCTGGACACCATTGCGGATCTTTCCCGTATTCCCGCCATGCTCGAAAAGCGTGGCTACAAGCCTGAGGACATTGCCAACATCATGCATGGCAACTACCTGCGCCTGCTGCGTGAGGCGTGGGCGGAGTGATTCGGCGCGGCTGACTTAGCTGCAGCGGATTTTCTTCACACCGGGCTTCAGGTCTTCGATGGTAAACTTCACGGGCAGGAACTGCTCGATGAGGGCGATGTTTGTGAGGGTGTGGTCGGTGATGGTGAGGGTGTGGAAGAGGCCGCCGCCGGCCAGAGCCATGGGGAGAAGGAGCTGATCTGCGAGATGAGCGCCGACGGGTGCGGGCGAGGCAAGGTAGGAGCGCAGGCTTTTCGCGGCACCTGTAGCCACGGATTCAGACGATTTGCCTTGTTGCGCGATGCCGCTGGTGATTTCGCAGACGTTGGCAAAACGAGCGCCGAGCAGGATCGCATTGCCGGGGCCTGTGCTGTCATTGGCGTAGCGCAGTTCAATGTGATTTGCCGGCCATTCCAGGAGCTGGGTGGCGGCGGCGATTTCACGCTCCGCGATGTCTCGATGCAGGTGGGCGTGGAGGACGCGGCCAAAGGTTTCCATGGCATCGCCGCGCTCAGTGAGTTTGAGCTTTTTCCATTTCTTGATGGGATGAATCTCGGCGGTGATCACGCCGCCGCCTGCCTGCATGAAACCAGGGCGCTCCAGCGTCGCGGCGGCTTTCACGCCCATGCTTTGAATCACGGGCAGGTAGCACTGCTCGATGAACTCGAAGGGTGGGGCCATGGGATTGTGCGTGCCTCCTTCGATGCGCAGGGTGCTGGGCTTTTCTGCGTGCAAAAGTGCGGGAAGCAGGGTCTGCAAGACGAGGGTGGTGCTGCCACCGGAGCCGATGGCGAAGGAGTAGTCGCCGGCCATGACTTTGCCGGGGCGGAAGACAAGCTCCACTGAGCCAAGTTCTGCGCCATCGACGCTGGCGTCGCAGACTGCCGCCGCTGCTTTCACGCAGGTGAGGTGCTGGCGCATGAGGCCGGGCTTGGGGCGCTTGCCGCGGATGTTGGTCATGCGAAAAGGCTGGCCGGTAGCGAGCGACAGGGAGAGGGAGGAGCGCAGGATCTGGCCGCCGCCGGAGTCGCCGGAGATTTGCAGAATGGGGGAGGATTTCATGTTTGTGTGGCGAATTTCGATGCGCGTAACATGCACGTGGCTTTGGTCGGATCGGAGGCGAACCGCAGAATAAGATTCTTCATCTGCCAGAGCCCGAGCAAAAAGATCAGGAAACAGATGACGATGAAAATCAGACAACCAGCCCCCGCCAATCTCGATTGAAAAGACGCGGGCTCGGGCTTGCGAAGCACATCGACACGACGCACTCCGCTGAATTCGATGCACTCGGCGCAAATGGGAGCTTCGGCCTCCATAATAGCGATATCAATGGCATCGCGGAGGGCCATCAGGCCGCTCTGATCACCCAACAGCAACATCGTTCCAGAATCGTGATCTTCATCGACTTCCACCCATGTCGAAATGGGTTCTGTTTTTTGACTGCTCACATTTTTTTTGTTTGAATCCCCATTTGCTCAATCATCCGCCTCCGCGGCGTCTTTGATGACGAAGCGGGCTTTGAGTTTGCAAACCTGCTGGGCGAGACCGGCGGACTCGACGCTGCGGAGGACTTCTTTGAAATCCTTGTAGGCGTTGGGGGCTTCGTCGATTGGGTACTGGCGGGCGTTGTAGAGGATGTCGTGGGTTTCGAAGTCGGCATCGACGCTCTTTTGATCGAGCGTTCGAGCGGCGGCTTTGCGGCCCATGCAGCGGCCGGCGCCGTGGTTCACGCTGTAGCAGCTTTTCACGGCATCGGGTTTTGCCACCATCACCACGGAACCGTCGCGTGGATTTCCGGGCAGCAGGATTGGGTGGCCGGTGGCGGCGAAAGGGGTGTCCTTGAGCGCGTGGTGGCCGCCGGGGAAGGCGCGAGTGGCGCCTTTGCGGTGGACCCAGGCGAGCTGGTTGTCCACGACCTCCTGACGGGCGATGTTGTGGCTGATGAAGTACACGAGCTGGCCTGTCGTTCCTGGCAGCACCTCCTGGAAGGCTTCGAGCACGAGGGCGTTGATGAGCATGTGATTCACGGTGGCGAAGTTTGCCCCGAGAGCCATGTCATCGAGATAGGCGTCCGCTTCGGGAGTACCGAGCGGGGCATAGACGAGCTGTTTGTCTTCGGCAGGAAAGGACAGGCCCCAGGTGCGGAAGAAGCCTTCCAGCGCCTTGAACTGACGCTGGGCCAGGATGTTGCCGAACCCGCGAGAGCCGCAGTGGCTGAGGAAGGCGACGTGGTTGTCGCGCAGACCGAAGACTTCGGCGGTGGAGCGCATCGCAGCGTCATCGGCAAGCTGCACGACCTCGCACTCACCGAAGTGGTTTCCACCACCGTAGGAGCCGAGCTGCATCATCTTGTTTTCGAAACCGGCGAAACCGTTGAACGAGCGCATCTTGTCGAGGCGCTCGTGCAGGGTGGAGACGTTTCCGTCATGGCCGAGGTGCGCGCTGTCTTCGCAGCGGAACGCCCACTCGGGCGGGATGCCAAGTGCTTCGCACACGCTTTTGCTGGCGCCTTCGGTGCACACCTGCACACCGAGAGCCTCGGACACGCGACGGGATTTTTTCGCCTCGCGCTGACCACGGCCTGCGCCGGTTGGGGTACGGAGCAAGATGGCGTCGATGAGACGGCGACGGATTGTTTTGTCCATGATCGCATCCGCAGGGACGTTCATCTGCAGGAGGGACATGGAGCACTTGATGTCCACGCCAACAGGACCTGGATAGATGTGGGTTGGCGAAACCATCACGCAGCCGACCGGAGCGCCGTAACCGGCATGCGCATCAGGATTGAGCACGAGATCAGTCACGCCTGGAGCGGAGCGCGAGTTGAGAGCCTGGTCGATGCAGGTCTGGTCGAAGCCGGAGCGGATAGCTTCCGTACCGATCACGGTGATCGGTTTACCGGCATTGTTGCGGGCAGGCAGGATGGCTTCGGCTTCGTTGGTGATGTGGAATGGGGATGTCATGGTTGTGTTTATAAAATGGTGGTGACGACAAGGGTGTGATGAAACGTTCTCTGCTCTACCAGACTGAGCTACGGTCCCGTGAAATTGGAAAGGTGGAACCGGTGGGATTCGAACCCACGACAGGAGGGTGAATAGCCATGTAGTTCCATCGGCATTCGTCACCATTTGAGGTTATTGGTTTGTTAAAAGAGAGTGGCGACAAGGTTGGAGAGACTTCTCCGCATTGCTGCGGGGCGGGATTTGAACCCGCTGGTTTCGATGTAGTCCGCTCCGGCATTCGCCAGGATTTGAGATGAAGGGTTAAAAGGGTGACGGCGACAAGGTGATCGAGAAACATTTCAATTGCTCTACCGAGACTGAGCTACTGCCACGCTCGCGCATGACAGGCAGGGATCGAACCTGCGACCGATTGATTCAATGTAGTTCCTCAGGGCATTCGCCATCATTTGAGAAAGGGTTGGGGATGGAGCCTGGTGACAAGAAGTCGGAGAGACGTGACAGTTGGAAATGTAGTCCGCTCCAGCATTCACCAGGCTCCAAAGTGTGGGTTGTTTATAGAGGTGTTTTTTCAATCTCGCCGAGCCAGTGGGCGCTGGTGAGTTCGCCACGGGCAAAGGCGGCAATGACATTGAACACTGAATCAGAGAAACCACCGATGTTGAGGATGTCCTCGCGCTCTTTGGCCTGAGTCGTCGCGTAGGGCTGGATGTCCAGGCACACGAGACGGGCTTTCGGATTACGCTGTTTGAAGATCGTCCACTCGCTCATCGTGCGGGTGGACGAACCACCGAAGTGGCCGTGATAGGGAGTGTCGATCCACGATTCGTTGTCGGAGACGTAGATCACCAGATCTGCCTGCACCTTGCGGGCATTGAGGTCGATGAGCACAGCGCTGCAGTTTGTGCCACCGCAAGGCAGGGCCATGAGCTTCTGCGCGTTCGTCATCACGGAATCACGAGGATTGAGCGATACACGAACCACGTTGGTCTCAAACGGCAGCACTTCGGCATCGCGGTTCTGACGCAGGAAGGCGGCGGCCACCAGGGCGGCGACATCAATGCAGCGCACTTTGCTGGTGGCACCCTTGCGGACACCGGTCACAGCGGAGTGCATCGACCCGGACACGTCCGGAGCCACGATGACCTTTCCAGATACCACAGGCACATTGGAGATCGAAATCTCCATGGCATCCTGCAGGGCCTCCTTCACTTCGTGCGGGACTTCCGCGCCGACGTTGAGATAGGCAGCCAGAAGCTGATAGGGGAACACCTTGGCACGGCGCACCTGATCCTCATGGCGCAGACGGCTGGCCACCAGACGAGTGATCTCCTTGATGGAGAACACGCCGTGACGGGCGAAGGTGTTCAGGTTCATGCGCGTCATCTGCCATGGGGCACGACGGGCGATGGCCTGCCACTGCTCCGCCGTCAAAGGCAATGCGGTGAGCATCTGGAACGGTACGTCGGGAGGAGTTCCCTGAGGATCGGCCTTCCACGCTTCGAACTCACGCACGATGCGTGGCAGAGCCGAGGCATCATGCTGGCGACCGATGAGGTAGCCATACAGCGCCTCGCGGATCTTGTTCGCCGGACGTGGGTGCACCATTTTCACGATGTCCGCCAGCGAAGGCGACTGACCCACGTCTGCACGGAAGACGGCCTCATCCGATCGAGTCTCGAACCAGCGGCGCACGAGGCGCTTTGGCAGAGAGCCGAGCGATTTGCGGCCGGTCACGCCGGAGCGGAGGATCTGCACGAAGTTGCGCAGCATCTTGGCGTCATCGATCACGCGGTCAAAGATGAGTTCCAGACGTTCGGCATCGCGGGCGGCCAGCACGGCGCAGAGCAGCGCCGGCACGTCCTTCATGAAACCCTTCTGGCGGCAGTGAAGTGCGGTGCGGGCGATGAAGTCGGTCGGGACTTTCTCGCAGAGCTTCAGTACCTGCTGGACCTGATCTTCCGCCGTGGCGTAATAGGTGCGGTTCAGGCAACCCGTGGCCGCATACTGAGCCAGCGCATGACGTGGCGTGAGCTGATAGGCCTGGCCACCGGCTTCATTGAAGCTGTCAGCCTTGGGAGCCAGAGCGCCGCGGAGGGTCGAAAAGAGAGATTTGCTAGCCATGGTGTTGGTTTGGGTTGGTCGTTTGTGTGTGCCAATACCTATTGCTAGCATCGTGCCAAGATCTGGCATGGCAGGTTCTGATGAGGCTGGAGGCCTTGTAGAATCAGGCGAAGAAAGTTTTTCCGTATTTTTCGTCCTCGATTTGGCTCAATCTTTAAATTCTATTTGTTTATCTTTTTGGATAGCTTTTTATCCCTAATGCCAGCCACCAAGCCAATTATCACTTTCGGATTCCTCGGTTCGAACTTGGACCGTGCTTCAGGGCCGGAAAGATGGTCCAAATGGCGACCTACGGTGGCGATGTGCCAGCAGGAGGACTTGCTGATTGCTCGGCTGGAACTGCTGGTGGAGCCGAAGTTTGCGGAACTGGCGCGGCAGGTGAAGGCGGACATCGAGAAGGTATCGCCGGAGACAACGGTGGTGGTGCATGAGTTTGCGCTGCTTGATCCGTGGGATTTCCAGGAAGTGTATGAGAGGCTCTATGACTTCGTGCGCGGATACGCATTCGACCCCGAGAAGGCGGACTACTTGATTCATCTCACGACTGGAACGCATGTGGCGCAGATCTGCTGGTTCCTGCTGAACGAGGCGAACTTCATCCCGGCGCGGCTGCTGCAAACCTCGCCCTCACGCGAAGGCGGGCGCGATGCGACGGCCTCGGGTAGATATGAGATCATCGATATTGATCTCTCGAAGTATGACCGGCTTTCCACGCGCTTTGCGCAGGAGCAGGAGCGCACGCTGGACTTTCTGAAGAGCGGCATCGCGACGAAGAGCAAGGGCTTCAACAAACTCATCGAGCAGATTGAACTGGTGGCCGTGAACTCGAAGGCACCCATCCTGATCATGGGGCCGACGGGGGCGGGAAAGTCGATGCTAGCGAGCCGCATCTATGATCTGCGGCGTTCGCGCGCGGGGCTTGGCGGCAGGTTTGTGGAAGTGAACTGCGCGACGCTGCGCGGTGATCATGCGATGTCGGCACTCTTTGGGCACAAACGTGGATCCTTCACCGGTGCGCAGTCGGACAGACCAGGATTGCTGAAGGAGGCGGACAAGGGGCTTATCTTTCTGGATGAGATCGGCGAGCTTGGGCTCGACGAGCAGGCGATGCTGCTGCGGGCGCTCGAAGACAAGACCTTCCTGCCGCTCGGGGCTGACAAGGCGGTCCAGAGCGATTTCCAACTTGTGGCAGGAACGAATCGCGATCTGCGAACACAGGTCGCGGCGGGCAAGTTTCGCGATGATCTGCTGGCGCGCATCAATTTGTGGACCTTCACGCTGCCGAGTCTGGCGGAGCGGCGGGAGGACATCGCCGCGAATCTTGATTTCGAGCTGGAACGTTTCGCGAAGTCGCACCGGCGCCAGGTGCGGATGAACAAGGAAGCGCGCGAGGCTTTCCTCAAATTTGCCCGGAGTCCGGAGGCGAAATGGAGCGCCAATTTCCGCGACCTGAATGCGGCGGTGACGCGCATGGCCACGCTGGCGCCCAGAGGCAGAATCACCGTAGCGTGCGTGGAGACGGAGGCGGCGCGACTGCGTGAAGGATGGAAGGATGCTGGTGACCCAGCATGCCGCCAGGGGGGCTCCGTGCTCAGCAAGGCGCAGAGGGAGGAAATCGATCCCTTTGATCTGGCGCAGCTGGAGTTTGTTTTGCAGGTGTGCCAGGAAAGCAAGACGCTCTCTGATGCGGGGCGGAAGCTCTTCGCTGTCTCACGCACGAAGCGCAGCAAAATGAACGATGCCGACCGTCTCAAAAAATATCTGGCACGCTTTAAACTGAGCTGGGATCTGCTGATGCAGTGATGGCTCGACTTACCGCAGCTCCTGTGGCTCGCGTGATTTCAGGACTTCGTACTTCGTGAGCTCACGCCACTGGCCTTTGGGCAGATTTCCGAGAACGAGCATGCCTATTTTCACACGCACCAGACGCAGGACTTCGATGTTGAAGGCTTCGAGAAGGCGGCGGATGTGGCGGTTGCGGCCTTCATCGAGGACGACTTCCAGCCACATGTTCTTTTCGCCACTGCGGAGGATTTTGATGACCTTGGCGGAGAGGTGATCGCCTTGCTCTTCGTCTACGACGCCTTCCCTGATCTGCGCGAGACGTTTTTCATCGATGGTGCCGCTGATTTGGACGTGGTAGGTTTTGTCGAGGTGGGTGTCGGGATTGGTGATGGTGTCCGCCCAGACGTTGTCATTGGTGAAGAGCAGCATGCCTTCGCTGGCCTTGTCGAGCCGGCCCACGGGGGAGAGATGGGGGAGCTTGGAATTTTCAAAGCAGGAGAAGACCGTCTCACGGCCGAGCTCGTCCGAGGCGCTGGTGACAAGGCCACGCGGCTTGTTGAGCATGACGTAGAGGCGAGGCGCCTGATTGATGCTGACGTCGTCCATGATGATGACGTCCTTTTTGAGGATCACAGGGAACTCGGGATTCTTCCGCACGACGAGGTTCACCTTCACCTTGCCCATGCGAATCAGTTCGGTGGCGCGGCTGCGGGAGCAGAAGCCGAGCTTGGACATGGCGCGTGCGAGTCCGGTGCGGGTGGGAGGGGGCTGGGGAGGCATGGGGGCAGATTATTTGCGAGGCTTCAAATCGCGCTCGATATCCTCGCGATCGACTCGATTGCGCGCCTTGATTTTGTGATCGCGTTTGTTGCGGCGTTCGACGGTCATCTGGCGCTTTTTGCGCTGTTTGCGCAGTTTGGCGATCTCGTCCTCCAGCTTCAAATAGCCTTCGTAGCGCTCGGCGTCCAGGGTTCCGGACTCCACGGCGGTGCGGATGGCGCAGCCAGCATCGGTGCCGTGCTTGCAGTCGTGGTATTTGCAACGCTGGGCGAGTTCTTCGATGTCGGCAAACCGTTCACGCAGCGTGGTTTCATTCGTCCACATCTGCACCTCTTTGATGCCGGGGTTGTCGATGAGGATGCCGCCCCTGTCGAGCACGAGCAACTCACGCGCGGTGGTGGTGTGGCGGCCTTTGCCGGTGACTTCGTTCACTTCATCCACCCACTGCCAGTCTTCACCCAGCAGGAGATTGACGAGCGCGGATTTGCCGACACCGCTGGAGCCGATCACGGCCACGCTTTGGCCACGCTTGAGGTAGTCCTTCAGCACCTTGAGGCCCTTGCGCTTCTTGACGCTGGTCACATGCACATCGGCGTCTGCATTGAGCGCACGGATCGCCTCGGCGGCTTCCTGATTCTGCTTGTCGGGATAGAGGTCGGCTTTGTTGACCAGCACGACCGCTTTCGCGCCACTGCGGGAGATGAGCGTGAAGTAGCGCTCCATGCGGCGCAGGCTGTAATCAGGCCCGGAATCGGTGACAACGATCACGGCATCCACATTCGCGGCGATCACCTGCTCCTCGGCACTGAAGCCGGAGGCTTTGCGTGAGAAGCAGGTCTGGCGCGGCAGACGGGCGCGGATGATGTTGTCCCCGTTTTCGCCGCCGACTTCCAGAGCCACCCAGTCGCCTACGGCAGGCAGTTCAGCGTCGGTTTCGGCATCGTGATAAACTTTGCCGCCAAGTATGACCTCAAACTCATCGAAGCCGTTCGTGCCATCTTCGAGCAGCGCGCCGTAGCTGATCTTGTTGTCGCGGATCAGGCGCGCGGGTTTCCAGCCCTGCTCGCGAAACGGCTCAAAGTGTTTCGCGAAGAACTCGTTCCAGCCCAGGTCGATGAGACTTAGCGACGCCATTGATACATCCAGCGTTCAGAAATGACCTGCTTTTCATCCTTCAACTCCATCATGATTTCCAGCAGGTTGGTGGTCTCGGGGATATCGAGCTTGAAGAAAGCACGCCAGCCGCCGGTCTCGTTGTTGCGCATGACGCGCTTGTCCAGAACCTTGGCTTCGCCGGCACTGAGCACGACATCGATTTCGGGCGTCCAGTCCTTGGGCTTGGTGGCGCCGTTCTCCGTGCCCTTGGCGAAATCGATGACATAAAGGTGATCGTCAGAATCCATCACGAAGCCACGGCGAGTACTGATGACCCGGCAAAGCCCACCCGGGAGGTGCTGATCGAGCCAATGGAGCTTGTACTCGACTTTGAGCGGCTCGGCGGGTGTCGCGGGCAGGTGCGCCGGCTTCCACATGGCGACGATGTTGTCCCAGGTTTCTTCACCGCTGGAGAGTTCGACGAGGGTCACAGCGCCTTTGCCAAATCCGCTCACCGGTTCCACCCACACCGCAGGGCGGCGATGGTAGTTGGCTTCGAGATCCTGGAAATTGTTGAAGTCGCGATCCCGCTCAGCGAGGCCAAAGCCCTTGAGGTTGTCCGTTTCAAAAATGCTCAACCGCATGTCACGGCTGACATCCAGCGGGCGCCAGATGGACGGCCCGTCCTTGATCTCGACCTGCAAACCGTCCGAATCATGCACCTCGGGACGGAAGTCGTAGGGCTTTGGATGCGAGTTTTCGCCGAACCAGAACATGCTCGAAAAGGGTGCGATGCCCAGCATCTTGACCGGCTTGCGGAGATGAAGAGAGGCTTTGATCCTCATCTCGGTGCTGATGCCGGGCGTGGATTCAAATTCATAAGCGCCGGTGATGCTCGGGCCATTGAGCAGGGCGAGCAGTTTGAATGACTTTTCTCCCGCCTTGGGCTCCTTGAACCAGAAATGGGTGAAGTCAGGGAATTCTTCGGGCTCTCCGCCGATCGTGTTCACCGCCACGCCGCGCGCGGAGATACCGTAGCCGAGCTGCGTGGTGACCGCGCGGTAGTAGCTGGCACCCATGAACACCATGAACTCGAAGGGGCGCTTCACGAGGGAGTCGGGTGCCAGCACTCGAAATCCTGCGTAGCCGACGGGATTTTTGGCACCGGCAGGCACCTTGAGGTCGCCATAGTCGAAGTGGCTGCCATCAAACGGCACACCGACGGTCTGGGGTTCCTTGATGTTGTAAAAGACGACCGGCTTTTTGAACATCCAGCCCGGGTGGAAGAACTCGACACGGAATGCATCGCCCTGCTCGGCAAACAAGGCTTTGTCACGCAGGAACCGGATCTGCCGGTGACCATCGTATTTCAGCCCTTCGAAAAACGGATCCAGCTGCTGCGTGGGTGCCTGATAGGGCTGCAGCGCCAGCTGTGCGGCCACTTTTTCGAGGTCAGCAAAGCTTTTGACGGATTCCAGAGTGGTTTGAGCCTGGCTCGGCGAAGCGGAAAGAACCAAGGCGGCAAACGGAAGGATGAATTTCATGCGGGAGGGGTGCGCTAGGATGCAGCACACAGAGTGCCAGTCAACCGGTGTAGCAGGAAGCTCTTGCCAAAGGCCCGGCCAGGCGTTGCATGTGCACCGCATGCCCTCTGACCCTCCCGCGAAGCTGCTGCCAGTCGTCCTGTTCAATGCCGCCTACATGCTCGCTGCTGTTATGGGAGCCGTGGTTCAAGGCAACCGCGAGTTCATTTTTTACATCGTGGTCATGCTTGTGCTGATCAGCGTCATCGGTGCCGTCCACCGCAGCGTGAGGCTGACCACGTCCCTGCTGTGGGCCTTTTCGCTGTGGGGGCTGGCCCACATGGCCGGGGGCCTGTGCCCCCTGCCCTCCGGCTGGCCCTACAATGGCAACAATGAGGTGCTCTACAGCGCGTGGCTCATCCCCAACCTGCTGAAATACGATCAAATCGTGCACGCCTACGGCTTTGGCATCACCACCTGGTCCTGCTGGCACATTTTGAGCCATGCGCTGCGGCAGCCAGATGGCGGGGCTGTGCGCCCCACCTTTGGCATCCTCACTCTCTGCGCGGCAGCGGGCATGGGGTTTGGAGCGCTGAACGAAGTGATCGAGTTCATCGCCGTGCTGACGATTCCCAACACCAATGTCGGCGGCTATGAAAACACAGGCTGGGACCTTGTTTCAAACTTGGTGGGGGCCACGATCGCGGCGGTGATCATCCGCCGCCGCTGCCGAGTCAGCCGCTGATCTTGAGCCCGCGAAACTCCAAGGCCCCGGCTTTTTCGCCCTCGGGACCGCCAGACTCGCCCCCCAGGCCAAAGGTCAGCTTTTCTTCGGCGATGCAGGGATGGGCTGCGGTGATGGTCTTGCCATCGACCGTGGCGGTGATGGTTTCCCCTTTGAACACGATTTTCACCTGATGCCACACGCCAGCAGCCAGAGCATTGGGCTGTTTCAGCAGCTCGGTGCTCTCGCCTTTTTTCGGGTGCGCCAGGATGCGCAGCTCACGGATGCTCATGACCAGGTGCACGATGTGCCCACGGTCCTGGGCACCATTGAAGATGATGCCGGCAAACTGGGCTTTTCCCTCCAGGCGGAACTCGCACTCGACGATGCCATCCTTGAGCGGAAATTTGCGCACCTTCAGAGGTCCATGGCGGCGCGGGCCTGACTCAAAACCGCGCAGGATGCCATCCTTGGCCGTCCAGGTGCCCAGGCCCCAGTACCATTCTTTGGACAGGCCATCAGCAAACCTCTCTTCGAGCAAAGTCTTCACTTCGGCCCCATGGAGCTGAATGCCCAGCAAAAGCATCAAACACACGAGCTGCCTCATGGCTTCGACTCACCACTGATTTTGAGATTGCGCACCTTCACGGACTTACCGGCAGCCAGCCAGCTTCGGGCCTTCGATGTCGCAAAATACGGATGCTGTGCCTTGAGTTCCTGGCCATCGAGATTCGCAGCCATTTGATCGCCCTGCCATTCGACGCGCAGCTTGTGCCATTCGTTTGGCTTCACCGCCATGGGGAGCTTGGCAATGGTGTGCGAGGGCGCCACGGAGTCTTCCGCGATGCTCAAACCTGCGGCACCGACCACCACACGGCCCACATGTTTGCTGGAATCACAGCCCACGAGAAAGCTGCCCGTGCCTTCGATCAGGAACTCCACCTCGATGGTGGCGCTGGCGAGACCCACTTTGTGATGAAGCACGGGAATGTGCTTCTGCTCGGGCAGATCCAGCACGCTCAGCACGCCGCCTTCGGGTGTCCATTTGCCTTTGGCAATGCTGAAACTGGAGTCCAGAGGTGTCTTGAAATCTGGCGCGGCAAGGACTGGCAGGACGTGATCGTGCAGCAGCGGTTTGGTTTCCTGGGCCAGAGCGGCTGAAGCGAGAGTGAGTGCGAGGGAAGCGGCGAAAAAGGGGCGGAGATTCATGAGGGGTCGGGGGAGCTGTTCAGGAGCAAACGCCATTCACCACATTTTCTAGCGCCTCATTGCGCACAGCTGCGAGGGAGATACGGGCGGAGGTGCTGCGCATTTCGATCTTGCTCTCCACGCTGCAAAAAGCGGCGTGGCAGGTGGCGATGAGATTGGGCGTGGCGGCTTCGTCTGCGGTGCGAAGTGGTTCGTCTTCGATGACATCGAGCCCGGCACCGGCGATGCGATTTTCGCGCAGCGCAGCAAGGATGGCGGTTTTCTTGATGACGCCACCACGGGCGGTGTTCACGACAAAAGCGGAAGGTTTGAGCAGGGCGAGTTCACGCTCGGCAATGAGATGCCGTGTTTCCTCATTCAAAGGGCAGTGCAGCGAGAGAACATCCGTTTGCGTGAGAAGCTCGTCGAGGGTGCGCACTCGGGTGATGCCGACGGCTTTGTCGGCCCCGTTGGGAAGGTAGGGATCGTGGAAAATGACGCGAAAGCCGAGGGCTTTGGCGCGGAGGGCCGTTGCGGTGCCGATGCGCCCCAGGCCAACGATGCCGAAGGTGAGAGTGCTGAGGCGGCGGAGTTTCGGCGTGACGCGGATGTTCCAGCCGAGCTTTTTGGCTTCGGCATCCAGCGGCAGGATTTGGCGGCACAGCGCCATGGCGAGAGCGATGGCATGGTCGGCGACTTCTTCCGTGCCATAATCCGGCACGTTGCACACGGCGATGCCACGCTCGCGTGCGGCAGCGACGTCCACGCTGTCGAAGCCGACACCGTTGCGGATGATGGCGCGGCAGTTCTTCAGCCGGGCGATGCCCTGGGCCGTGAGCGGCATGTTGTGCCAGATGATGATGGCGTTGGCGCCGCAGACCTCATCGGTCAAATCGGCGTCGGTTTCGCAGAGCGTGCGGGTGACGCGTGCGGCACCGCCGATGATCTGGCGTTCGATGGTGGATTCAGGATCACCTTGTGGAGAGGTGGTCCAGTCGATGATGGCGATGTGGGGTTGGGACATGTGGAAATGCAGTGAGAACCTATGCGAGAATATCTTTGATGACGTGTCCATGCACGTCGGTGAGCCGACGGTTGATGCCGTTGTTGTAGAAGGTTAGTTTTTCATGGTCAATGCCGAGCTGGTGCAATGCGGTGGCGTGGAGATCGTAGCAGTAGGCGGGGTTTTCTGCGGCCTTGGAGCCGAGGTCGTCGGTGCTGCCATAGGCCGTGCCGCCCTGAATGCCGCCCCCGGCCATCCAGGCGGTGAAGGCGCCGGGATTGTGGTCGCGCCCCTTGCCTTGCGCGGCAGGCTGGCGGCCGAATTCGCTGGTGCAGATAACGAGGGTGCTGTCCAGCATGCCGCGAGATTTGAGATCGCGCAGCAAGGCTGCAGCGCCGGTGTCGAGCACCTGCCCCCAGTAGCCGTGGTCACGCACCAGATCTTCGTGGCTGTCCCAGTTGGGGCGTATTTTTTTCGCGGTGGTGTTTTCTGCGCCGCAGTAGATCTGCACAAAGCGCACGCCACGCTCGACGAGGCGACGGGCGAGAAGACACTGGCGGCCAAAGGAGCCGATATCTTCGTGATCGAGCTGGTAGAGCTGCTTGGTGACGTCCGTTTCGCCGCGCAGGTCGGTGACTTCAGGCGCGCTAAGCTGCAGGCGTGCGGCGAGTTCATACGCAGCGATGCGAGCTTCGAGTTCCGTGTTGCCCGCACGTTCGGCGGCATGCGCGCGATTGAGAGTTTGCAGAAAATCGCGGCTCGTTTGTTCGGTTTCGCCGCGCAGTTGCGCGAAGCTTTTGGGCGGAAACAGATCGGCGATGGGCGGCTTTTCGGCATCGGTCTGCAAGGTTGTTCCCTGATGCACGGCGGGAAGAAAGCCAGCGCCCCAGTTGATCACGCCCCCGGGCGGCAGGCCGCGTTGATCAGGCAGCACCACAAACGCGGGCAGGTTCTCGCTCTCGCTACCGAGACCGTAAGTGACCCATGCGCCCATGCTGGGGAAGCCGGGCAGGATGAAGCCGGTATTGGCCATGAACATGGCAGGGCCATGCAACGCGCTTTTGCTCTGCATGGAGTGAATGAAGGCCATGTCATCGACACAGCTCGCGAGCTTGGGGAAGAGATTGCTGATCCAGCGACCGCACTGCCCGTGCTGGCGGAAGGGCCAGTAGCTGCCCTGGCAGTTGCCCGGCTTGGAGGCGAAGAACTGCATCTTGCCATCCGGATCGAAGGGCTTGCCGCTGCGCTTGGATAGCTCCGGCTTGTAATCCCAGGAGTCCACATGACTGAGTCCGCCGGGACAGAAAATCTGAATCACCGCACGAGCCTTTGCAGGCAAGGGAGGTCGCTTGGCGGAAAGCGGATTTGTCGCGGCCTGAGCGTCCTGATCCAGCAAGGAAGCGAGGGCGATGCTGCCGAAACCGCCGCCGATTTTTTGGAGGAAGTCGCGGCGTGAGGGGCCTGTGAAGTGAGTACTCATAGGAGAATTAGCGAATCCAAATGCCTTTTCCGGAGCCTCCCTGGGGCGTGGTCTTGGGATAGTCAGGATTGGGCTTCAGCTCGATGACTTTGACGACCTGATCGATGGGCAAATCGGTTTTTGTCTCCTGCTGGCGAACGCCGGAGACGCTTAGATTGCGCACCGTGCAGTTGAGGTCGGGGGAAAAGATTTCGGTCCAGGTGGCCGGGTCGTCCGCCTTACGTTTGTAGGTCTGCGATTTGGGGCCGAGTTCGATGAGGCGAAAATCTGCTGCGAGCGGGAAGTTCAGCTTCACGCCGCGGACGATCAGGCCATCAGCGTTGGCGTGGACCTGGATGCTGCCGGGACGTTTGAAGGTGAGGTTTTCGAAGACGATACCGCGCAGCGTGCCGATGCCTGCGCTGGCGTCTTTGTCGCGTCCGATTTCGAGATTCGGCTGATCGTAGAGCTTGAAGTCACGGATGTCGGCAATGTTGCGCAAAGTGATGTCGTGGATGGGGCAGTCGAGCGTGGTGCCATCACTGAAGCGCTTCACGCCGGGAAGCAGCCGGATGGAATTTGCCGACGGGACGCCATCAGGCGAGCCGTGAACCTCTTCGATGACGATGTGATGAATGGCCCCAAAGCTGGGAGCGTAGTTTTTCCATTCCCAGGCGTTCAGAGCGACGGTGTCATCATGCGAGACGCCGCTCACGCGACGGATGAGTCCATGGCTCGCCGGAGCATTCACGTGCACTCCGTCACGCCCGTGACGATCCAGCGTGACGCCATCGACGGTGAAATCAGTGACGTTGGCCAAATGCACTGCGAAGGCCCGGCTCTGGCGCACGGTGATGTTACGCACCGTCACATGACGCACGTTGTGGAGAAGGATAACGCCATGCGTCCCGGGCACTGGATCTTTCTTTGACGATGCGCCACGTTGGTTGCCATTACCGTCTTTCACGCCGTTCGCCAGCGTCGTCCAGATGCCGCCTTCGATGGTGATGCTGGTGTCGGGCTTGGTGTCTTCAGGCACAGGTTGGTCCGCAAAACCGACCATGTGCTCATTGCGCACCATGCAGGTGTTGCTGCCGGGTTTCAGCCGGATCTCGGCGTCTGCATCTGCCGTGAGTTTCTGACCGGACTTCAGGATGAGCGGGCCATCGAGGTAGTAGGGCTGATCGCGCTTCGGCAGATGGACGGCGTTGTCTTTGTCGAGGGCGGCCTGAATGGCGTCGTTCCAAATTGCACCTTTGACTTCGAGAGGTCCCGTGTCGGGCCAGGATTCGGTCCAGGTGGAAGCATGCGTCAGCGATGCATCCACCTCAACGGCAGAGAGCGGCGCAAGCAGTCCGAATAAAAGTGAAATGATTGATTTCATCATGGGAAGCGGGCTGACCGAATCAGTCGAGGTAGACGAATTCATTCGCATTGATGAGCATGCGACAGAGGGCAAAGAGGTTTTGTTCGGCGACGAGGCGAGTGGAAGCAGTGAGCTCTTCGTCCGTGGGGGGACGTTGGAAACAGAGCGCGAAGACTCGGCGGATGGCCGATTCACGAGAGTCTGTTTCGTTTTCGATGCGAGCAGCGAGGCTTCTGGCCTGCTGCAGCATGAATTCGTTGTTGCTCAGCGTGAGCGCCTGCAGTGCGGTGGTGGTTTGCGCACGAGCTGGGGTAAGATTGGCGGGATCAGGGCAGTCGAGCGTGGACATGAACTGATGCGGCGTGGTGCGCACCACGAAACGGTAAATGCTGCGGCGCAACAGTGCGGGCTTGTCAGGCGTGATGTAGTCGTAGATGGGCGCGTAGGCTTCGGTGAAATTGAAATCACGGTAGCCGGGACCGCCCATGGCGGGATTCAAGGTGCCTGCGACACTCAGCACGGCGTCGTGCACGGACTCGGCATCCAAGCGGCGCGGGTTCTGCCGCCAGAGCAGGCGATTTTGGGCATCCAGACGAGCTGCTGTTTCATTTTGGGAGGCGGACTGCTGCTGATAGGCGGCGCTCATGACGATGAGCTTGTGCAGGTGCTTTAACGACCAGCCGCTCCGCGAAAATTCATCGGCCAGCCAGTCGAGCAGTTCAGAATGCGAAGGCCTGTCGCCGCCCAGACCGAAGTCGCTGGGTGTCGTGACGATGCCCTGGCCAAAGTGGTGATGCCAGAGGCGGTTCGCAATCACACGACGTGTGAGAGGATTGTCAGGATGGGTGATCCATTCGGCAAGCCTTCGGCGGCGTTCGCCTTCGGGTGTCGCATGGGTTCCGAAATCCATGCTGGAGTGATGGGCCCAGGCGAAAGCACCGGGCTGCACCTCCTGCTGCGGGTCTTCGGGATTGCCACGCCGCTGCACCTGGATCACGGGAGGATTTACTTCGCTGATGACGGCATAGACCTTGGCCGGTTCGGGCAGAGCTTTGAGGGAGGCGTCGAGTTTGACCGCTAGAATCCGCAGCTGTTTCAACTGCTCCTGCTCAACGTCCGTGAGCCGGCTGTGCTCCACATCGGGCACCAGCCGTGCATCTCCGAGGAACAAGAGGTCACTGCCGATGCCATCACCGCCGTCGGTGGCGATGAGTGTGAGGGTTTTCGCTGTGGCAGGAATGGCTATGTCCAAGTGGATGAACTCATCCTTGCGCATTTTAAGCTTCTGAAACTTGCGCTCGGCATCCACATAAACGGTGAAGTCTGCGCGTGAGGCTGCGGCACTCGCGTCGGCACCGAAGCCGAGAGCGGCTGTGAAATGCATCACGCCGAGGCCGTTGCTCTGGCGAATCTTTGCGAGATCAAAGGTGATCCCGCTGTTGGCGTGCAAGCCGAGGATGGAGCGCTCTTTCTCGGCGTAATCCACGCCACCGATCTTCGTGCTGCGCTGCGCGTTCAGCGGCCCGTTGCGAATGGCATCCCAGGTGTGGCCGCTGGTGGCGGGCAGCCCTTTGACTTCCAGTTTGGGAGCCACCGGCACGGGATTGCGACCATCCGGGACGAAGACCCAGGCGACGAAGCGCTCTGCATCCTTCACTTCAGCAGGCCACTCGATGCGTTGCAGACGGTTCGTCTGAATGTCGCGATGGTAGCCGATTTTGGCGGTCGTCAGATTGCCGGTGCGCAGGTCGATGCCCCGACCTTTGACGCCACCGCCGATCATGTCGGCAAGATTGAGACCCTCGCCGGCTAGTTTCGCGATCTGGGCACGCGCTGCTGCCATTTCCTGGGCAAGACGCGCTTTCTCTCCAGAGATGCGTTTTGCTTCTGCGCTGTCCACCTCGCGATCTCCACGCTTCACACCGGCAAAAACGGCCCACAGTCTGTAGTACTCCTCCTGCTTGATGGGATCGAGCTTGTGATCATGACAGCGCGCGCAGTTCACCGTGACGCCCATGGTCGAGGTGATGACCTGAGTGACCATATCATCCAGGTCGCCGGCCCGTGCGGCACGCCTGAGCATGTCACTTTTGGTTTCTACCTGCCCCACAAAGTCCCAAGGACCTGCGGAGAGGAAGCCGGTGGCGATGACGGCCTGCGGATCATTGGGCGCAATCACATCTCCCGCGATCTGGTCGCGAATGAACTGATCGTAGGGCTTGTCGTCGTTTAGCGATGCGATGACGTAGTCGCGATAACGCCATGCATTCGGGCGCAGCTGGTCACGCTCAAAGCCATGGGTGTCGGCGTAATGCGCGATGTCCAACCAGTGCCGTGCCCAGCGCTCGCCGTACTGGCTGGAACTCAGCAACTCATCCACCAGCTTTTCATAGGCCTTGGGTGACTCGTCCTTCACAAACTGCTCCACGCGTTCCGGTGTCGGCGGCAGGCCGACCAGATCAAAGCTCAAGCGGCGGATCAAGGTGCGACGGTCCGCTGCGGGCGACATCGAGAGATTTTTCTCGGCAAGCTTCGCATGAATCAGCGAGTCAATGGAGGCGCCCTTGACTGCTCTCACGGGCTGCACGGACCAATGCTGGAGGCGCTTGTCCACGGCGGCAGCTTTGTCAGCGGCGTTTTCGGGCCACAAGGCCCCCGATTGAATCCACGCCTGCACCAAGGTGATCTGCGCGGGTGAAAGAGGCCGGCCTTTCGGCGGCATGCGCTCGTCGTCATCGGTGGATTTAATTCTTTGCAGCAACAGGCTTTGGGCTGTGTCACCCGCCACGATGGCCTGCCCCTCGTGACCGCCTTTGAACGCGAAGATTTTGGCATCGAGGCGCAGCTCGCCCTTCTGCTTCTTTTCGCCATGGCACTCGACGCAGTGCTGCTGCAGCAGCGGGCGGATGTCCTGGTTGAAATCCACAGCCAGAGCCGGAGCCGCTGCAAGGAGGATGAAGAACGTGGTTTTCATCGTTTGGTTTTCGCTTTGGCAGCCAGATCGCGTGCGGCTTCGTCCATGTGATGCTTCATCGCCTTGGCGGCGGCGTTGGCATCGTGCGCAGCCACCGCATTCAGGATGGCGGCGTGGTGGTCGATGGCGCGCTGCCTGCCGACATGGCCAATCGTGACACGGCGGCTTTCACGCCCAAGATCGGCCAGCGATTCAAGCATGAGTTTCAAGATCTCGTTGCCGGCGATGCGGGCCAGCGTGCGGTGGAAGTCGATGTCTGCCTCCACGGCTTCGTCGTGCGCTTCAGCTGCCAGCAGGCGCTCGTGAATGCTCCGCAGCTGCTTCACATCGGTGGCTTTGGCCTTCAGGGCGGCCTGCCGTGCAATCTCAGGTTCGATGGCGGCACGGGCCTCGCTCAACTGGCGAAGGCGCTCCGGCAGATCGGGAAGCAGGATCGACAAGGAACCGCTGAGCGGTTTGTGCAGCCGGTTCACCGCGCGAATGCCGCTGCCGTGGCGGATTTCCAGCAGACCCTGGAGTTCGAGCCTCTTGGTGGCCTCGCGCAACACCGTGCGGCTCACGCCCAGTCGCTCGGCCATCAGGCGCTCTGGCGGCAGCTTGCCGTCGCCAGAGTCCGCCTCATCGCGCAGCTGACGCGCCAGACGTGAGCAGACCTGCTCCACGAGGGAATGGGAGGGTTTCAAAGGTGAAATGGTCATGAGATTGGTAGGAGGTCATACCAATTACGAAGCCACGACACCAATCTTTCTGTCCGACTTTCCTGGTGGCGGCAGGCTGCATTCTCACTGCCGCGGCACTTTGCGGCTTGAGCACCCGCCTGAACGCTGGACAGTGGCCCGGGCCCATCCCTGACTGCATGAGCATGCCTTTTCGTGACACATTGCTGAATCTCGCCATCACCTGCGTGCTGGTGCTGATCATCGTGCTCGTGGCCGTGCTGCTGAAGGAGAGCCGGCCCGCGCCGCTGCAGGCGCTGCCCGTGGCGGTGGCCCAGGTGCCGGCCGGGCAGACGAGGTCTGATGCAAGCCGTGCGGCGCTGCCGCAATTCAAAATCTTCCCCAAGGCCAGGCTGATCGAAAGCCGCGCCAACGAGGCGGACACGCTGCGCATCAAGGTGAGCGACACCGAGGATGAGCACATTTTTGTGCTCTACTATGTGGATGCCGCGGACATTTCACTGACCATCCGCAGCGCGTGCAGGAGCAGGCGCGTTACTTTGGCGTGAGCAGCCAGCGCGTCATTGAGGAAGGTCAGCGGGCGGCGCAGTACGTGACGCAACTGCTCAAGCAGCAGCCTTTTACCGTGATGACGCGCTGGGAGGAGGTGCCGGGGCTCAGCCGCTACTACGCCTTCATCCTGGTGGAAATCAGCCCAGGGAAGCATGTGTATCTCGCGGATCTGCTGGTACAGCAGGGCTTTGCCCGGGTGGCGGGAGTGACGTCCAGCCTGCCGGCAGACGCGCGGTCGATCAATGACTACGCGCTGGAACTCCAGGAGCTGCGGCGGCGGGCGCAGCAGAGCAAGGCGGGCATCTGGGCGGCATCGAAGCTCTGACTGCGGGCTTAAAATTCTGGCATTGATGAATCATCATGCGTTGATACGATGGCCGCACCTTGTCTTCCGTACTTAAATCTCTCAGCCTCATTGCCGACCCTACCCGGGTGCGGCTGCTTTTGCTGCTCAAGCAGGAGGAGCTGAGCGTGGCGGAGCTGCAGGAGGTGCTGTCTCTGCCCCAGTCCAACATCTCCGCCCAGCTTTCCAAATTGAAGTCGGCAGGACTGGTGACCGACCGCCGCAGTGGCAAGAACCGGCTGTACCAGCTCGATGAACCGGCAGCCAAGGACAAGCCAACCCATGGGCATTTTCTGGCGCTGCTGGAGGCGGCGGGGGGTGAGCTGCGCGAAGTGACCAAGGATGCCGAGGCGCTGCAGATCGTGCTGCGCAAGCGGGCGCAAACAGCGAAGGCCTACTTTGACGCGCTGGCGGGCAAGTTTGGCCGCCACTACATTCCTGGCCGCTCGTGGAAGGGATTGGGAGAGACTTTGCTCAAGCTCATGCCTCCGCTGGTTATTGCCGATCTGGGTGCGGGCGAGGGCACGCTTTCCCAATTGCTGGCGGAGAGGGCGAAGAAAGTGATCGCCGTCGATAACAGCGAGAAGATGGTGGCCTATGGCGCGGAGCTGGCGCAGAAGCATGGGTTTACGAACCTCGAATTTCGTCTTGGAGACATCGAGGCTCCGCCCATCCCGCCGCTGAGCGTGGACCTCGTCTTTCTCAGCCAGGCGCTGCATCACGCCCAGAATCCGGAGAAAGCCCTGAAGGCCGCCTTCAGCATCCTGCGTCCCGGTGGACGCATCGTGGTGCTGGACCTCCTCAAGCACCAGTTTGAGCAGGCGCGTGATTTGTATGCCGATGTCTGGCTCGGCTTTTCTGAGAGCGACCTGCATGACATGCTCAGCAGCGCAGGATTTAAAAAAATCGAGACGAGCGTGGTGCACCGCGAAAGCAAAAGCCCGCACTTCCAGACGATCCTGGCGCTGGCGGAGAAGGAAAACCGCCTCACGGCTTCGGGGCACTGGTCGGGGTCTTGATCCGGGGAGCCGGCACCGTCATGCCATTTTGCAGGAGCGTGAGGCCATTGATCTGCTGCTTGTCATCCCGTGTGAATACGAGCTCGGCCTTGACCACATCGTATTCGAAGTGGTCCGCTGTAGTTTCAAAAACGGGCACCGCCGACTGTCCTTCGAGCTCGGCAAAAAGAGTGTCGGCCTTTACGGTGATCTTGAGTGGCTTCGCGCCCACCAAAGCGTACTCACCGACATAGATCTGCAGCTCTTTGGCGGGGGGCAACCGGTACTCCGGTGATGGAGCGCTGCCGCGTCTGGCGGTGATTTCATGACCGTTTTGAAACAGTGTCAGAGAATGAACCTCTCCCTCATGGCGATTGAAGACGATCTCAGCCGCCACCGCCTTGTAAAAAAAGCGATCCGGCGCCTTGGCAAAGGCGCTCAGAAAGGGCTGCCCCGTCAGGTTCACATACATCCTTCCGTCACGCAGCAGCACCGTGAAGCGCGCATTGCGGTCAAGCTCATACACGCCAGGATACTGCTTCAGCATCTCCGGAGACAGGGTTATCTCCTTTTGCGTCGCCGGGTCCACTGGCTTGATCGCAGATGTGCCGGCAATCACCTGGCTTCCCGACAGCTCGTTGCTGCTGATCAGAACCACACGCACGATTCCCTTCGCTGGAATCACCTGCAGTCCGGAGCAAAACCCTCCGGTACCGCCGTCATGTTGCAAGGTCGGATCACCATCAAACGACCCCAGCAGCACTCCCAGTCCGATCCGTCCGCCCATGGAGGGCGCGTCAGCCTGCGGTCGCCGGGACAGCGCAAAGGCTTCCTTCAACGGAGTCTTTTCAGGATGAAGCCATGCCTCGCCGAAGATGATCAGGTCAGCCGCCGTGCTCCGCAGGGCACCACAACCAGCCAGGGAGATGAAATGCCAGGGCTTTGTCTCGCCTTCGTCATCATGCGGGGTGGCCCGCAACAGGGCAGACTGGGGCTGAACGGCGGTGTTCTGCAAGCCCAGCGGGCGGCAGATTTTTTCCACCACCGCCTGATCCCATGACATCTGATATTTTTCTCCCAGTAGATAGCCGAGCAACCCCATGCCGAGATTGGAGTAGCTGAAGGTGAAAGGCCCCTCCCCATCGAGTTTGGCCGAGGCGAGGTACTTCATCAGCAGGTTTCCGTCGTAATTTGCATAGGGGTCCTCCTCCAGCGCGCCGGCGATCGCGTTGTCCGGCAGGCAGGGCAGGCCGCTGGTGTGGGTGGCCAGCTGCTTCAGCGTGATCGCCGAGACACGGGGATCCGTAAACTTCACCTTGCCTGCCAGCAGGCTGCCAATGGTTGTCTCCAGTGTGACTTTTTTCTCCACCACTGCCTGGGCCAGCAATAGTCCCGTGAACACCTTGGTGATCGAGCCGATCTCAAAGCCCAGCTGCTCCGGCCTTGCTTCTCCAGCCTCAGGTGCTTTGCCAGCCAGGGCAAAATGCACCTCTCCGCCAATGCGCTCAGCAGTGACGATGCACCCAGCGCCCAGCTGTTTTGCCTGCCTGCCAGCCACCTCGGCCAGTGTGCGCGCCTGTGCATGACATGTGATGACAAGCAACCCCAGAAGCACTTGGATGAGGAATTTCATATGTGAAAAGCTACAAAACTCCATGGCAAACAGCAAGGCGTCTCGTTGACGTGGCACGCTTTCCAGCTTCCAATGCCCGCCTGTGAAAGACACCCTGGAAGACATCGAAAACTTCGTCATCGACGTGGTGATCAACAACCGCCGCGGCATCCGCGCCTCGCTGCTGCGGGTCGTCTTCCGCGGGCTTTCGGGCATTTACTCTGCCGTGGTGCGGACCCGGCTCTATCTCTACCGCCACCGCTACATCCATGACCACCATCTGGGGGTGCCGGTCATCAGCGTGGGAAATCTCACCACCGGCGGCACCGGCAAGACTCCTGTGGTGGAAATGCTCTCCAAGGCGCTGCATGAGCATGGGCGCAGCGTGTGCATCCTGAGCCGGGGCTACAAGAGCAAGCGGCAGAAAAAGCTGCCGTTTTCGAAAAAATTGGCGGCGCGACTGGGCTTCATTCCCAAGCCGGCCGAACCGCTGCCCCGCATCGTTTCCGATGGCGAAAAGGTGCTGCTCGATTCGCACAATGCCGGCGACGAGCCCTTCATGCTGGCGAAGAACTGCCCCGGCATCCCGGTGGTGGTGGATAAAAACCGCGTGAAGGCGGGAGCGCACGCGATCCAGCGCTTTGGAGCCGATGTTCTCGTGCTGGATGACGGCCTGCAATACCTCAAGCTCAAGCACCGCCATGACATCGTGCTGATCGACAAAACAGCGGTGTTCGGAGTCAACGGCCACATGCTGCCACGCGGCACGTTGCGCGAGCCTCCGCGCAGCCTGCGCCGCGCCAGCTACATCTTCATCACCAAGTCGGATGGCGACAGTGAAGACGTGGTGAAGCAAATCCGCCGCTACAACCGTGCCGCCGAAATCATCGAGTGCCGCCATCGCGCCATGCATTACGAGAACATCCACACCGGCGAGCGCCTGCCAATTGATGGCTTGCGCGATAAATTTGTGGGCGCCCTTTCCGGCATCGCCGTTCCAGAGAGCTTTGAAAATGGCCTGCGCAAACTCGGCGCCAAGGTCGAGGTGATCGCCCGCTTCGCAGATCATCACCGCTTTCGCGGGCCGGAGCTGAAGAATTTCATCGAACGCTGCGTGCGCCGCGACGTGCACTGCATGGTCACCACGGAGAAGGATTATGTGCGGTTTCCCAAACTGCCCGTTGCCGACATCCCTTTCTATTTCATGCGCGTGGAGATCGAGATCATTCGCGGACGAGATGTCTTCGACAAGATGGTGCGGCTCATCGCCGAACCGCGCCGGGTGCCTGCGGGAGTGCTTCCCGCTGATTTCATGGAGTCATCGTAATGAGCGCGGAGAATCCAGCCATGGCCGCAGTGCAGGTGCACAAGGTGAACACCGCCGGAGGCACCTGTGAAGTGAGTGATGTCACCGCCCGTGAGGAGCCGCTGGAAATCCGTGTCGAAGGCCGTTCTGTGGCCGTGGTGATGCGGACGCCGGGTCATGATGAAGAGCTTGCCGCCGGATTTTTAGTCAGCGAAGGGGTGGTGCAGCGCCCGCGTGACATTCTGGAAGTCTCGCAATGCCCCAGCACCAACAACAAGCATGGCAACATCGTGGATGTGCTGCTCGGTGGTGCGGTGGTGAACTGGGACTCGCTCACCCGCCATGTCTTCAGTGCTTCCAGTTGTGGGCTTTGCGGCAAGACGAGCATTGAGAGCGTGTTTCAGCAGTTTCCCGCTGTGAAGGGAGGCTGGCAGGTCTTGCCGAAGCTGATCGCCAGTCTGCCGGACAAGCTGCGTGCCGCGCAGGAGACCTTTTCCAAAACCGGCGGGCTGCATGCGAGCGGGCTGTTTGACCTTGAGGGCAATCTGGTCGTGCTACGTGAGGATGTGGGCAGGCACAACGCGCTCGATAAAATTCTCGGCTACGCATTGCAGCGGGGCCTGCTTCCGCTGGACAAGCACATCCTGCTGGTAAGCGGCCGGGTGTCGTTTGAGATCATTCAGAAGGCGCTGGCGGGAGGCATCCCGCTCGTCGCGGCGATTTCAGCGCCCAGCAGTCTCGCCGTCGATTTCGCGCAGGAGGCAGGCCAGACGCTCATCGGCTTTTTGCGTGGTGAAACGATGAATGTTTACACCCATCCGCAACGTGTGGAGATGTTGTCATGAAACAAGTTCAAGTTCTCGTCTTCATCATCTGGGGAGCTCTTTGCGGCTCGCTCTGCCTTTATGCTGTCATGCTGAGTTCCATGACTTTTGCTCCGGCCAAGGGGGATGCCAAGTCGCTTGGCCAGATCATTGCGCTGGCGGCGGGCAGCGCGGCGGCCCTGAGTTTTTTCCTGCGCAAGCTGTTGCTCGGCGGGTTTTCTTCCGGCTTGCTCAATCTGGATGATCCGGCGCAGCGCGGGCGTTTTGTGGCGGGCAACGTTGTGGTGTTTGCATTGAGCGAAGGCGTTGGCGTCCTCGGCTTCGTCAATGGCATCCTCTCGAATGGAAAGGGCGATGCCTGGCTGCCCTATCTGGGTCTCGGCTTCATCCTAATGCTGCTGCACATCCCACTGCCTTCCCGTTTCAAGACTGCTGCATGAAGGGCTACTTTGATCACAACGCGACCACGCCGCTGCACCCCGCCGCACGGGATGCATGGCTGCAGGCGAGCGAGAAGCACTGGCACAATCCTTCGAGCCTGTATCGCGATGCGGGGCTGACGAGCCAGCAGCTTGAATCCGCGCGCGAACGGCTGGGAACGCTGATCGGCGCGGATGCTGAGAGGATCGTGTTCACCTCGGGAGCGACGGAATCGAACAATGCCTTGTTTGCCTCGCTGCCAGCCGATGCCGGCGTTGTGATCTCAGCCATCGAGCATCCGAGCGTGCGTGAGGCTGCGCGTGGTCGGCATGCGGTGGAGCTGCCGGTGAATGAGGACGGTGTCGTAGAATCTGATGCGGTGGAGCACCTGATCCTTTGCAAGCGCCCTGCTCTGGTTTCCGTGATGGCGGCGAACAACGAAAGCGGTGCCTTGCAGCCCTGGCGTGAACTTGCGGCGCTTTGCCGGAAACATGACGTGCTGTTTCACACGGATGCCGCGCAATGGCTCGGCAAGCTGAACGCTGGTGACCTAGGCGACTGCGATTTCATCACGGGCAGTGCGCACAAATTCGGCGGCAGCAAGGGCTGCGGATTTCTGGTGCTGCCCAAAGAGGACTCACGCCTCGGCTTCATTCGTGGGGGTCCGCAGGAGCATGGGCGGCGCGCAGGCACGGAAAATTACCCGGCTATCGAAGCCATGGTGACAGCGCTGGAGAGGATCACACCCGGTTTGAGCGAGATCGAACAAACGCAAAGCACGTTGCGCGATGCTTTCATCGCGGAGATGCGGACGCGATTTGATTCTCTGCGGGTGATCAGCGAATACGCACCACGACTTTGGAACACCGTGCTCATGGTCATGCCGGAGCATGACAATCTTAAATGGCTCACGCGCCTTTCACGCCGCGGGTTCAGCATCTCGACGGGTTCGGCCTGCAGTTCAGGCAAGGAGGGATCGTCGGTCGTGGTGACAGCGCTCGGTGCCAGTGCGGCGGAGCTGAAGCGCGTCGTGCGCATCAGCAGCGGCTGGGAGACGACGGCGGAAGACTGGCAGGCGCTCGCGGAGGCGTTCGTTGAAGTGTTTGACGAACTGAACCGTGGCGGCAGGCCGCAATAGGAGGTTCACGCTCCGGGACGCGGACGGATCAGCAGCACGAGCAGGAGCGAGAAAACGCAGACCATGGCGAAGACGCCGAAGATGACGTTGAGCGGGATCTGCATGTCGCGCATCCTGCCGAAACCCCAGTCGGCCAGCCCGCCGCACATCATGCTGACGAAATTCATGAGACCGTAGCCTGTGGCGCGCATGTGAGGCCGCACGATCTGGCTGAGGATGGGCATGTTGTTGCAGTCAAAGAAGCCCCAGCCGACACCAAACAGGATCAGCGAGGCGATGGCGAGTCCGAAGGAGTTCAAGGCGGGAGCGTTGCCCACGCCAAACATGGCAGGGACGATGAGCATCATGCCGATGGCGCTGACGTAGATGCGGCCACGGTCACTGCGCCGCATCCAACGGTCTGCCAGCCAGCCGCCGAGGATTGCGGAGAGCAGCGCGGCCCCCTGCCAGTAGAGCGCGGCGGACACGCCGGCCTTGCCCTGGCTGATGTCGAAGGCCTTTTGCAGAATCGCCGGCATCCAGTCACGCACCACCCAGGCCGCGAGCGCTGGCAGCGTGAAATAGAAAACCAGCAGGATGAAATTGCGATTGCAGAGCAGTTCTCCAAGGGCGCCGCCGCGTGCGGTGGGGCTCAGCGCCTCCTGCGTGTCCGCCTGCCGTGGCACATCGCGCAGCAGGAGCAGCAGCGGGATGGCATAGAGAATGCCGGCCAGTCCGGTGAAGTCGAACATGAAACGCCATCCGAGATCCGGCGCATCCGCCACGAAGCCGGCAAAACCGCCCACCATCACGCCGCAATAAATGCCCATCTGATGCACGCCGATGGCACGCGAACGCGTCCCGGCTGTGTGATAATCAGCGATCAAGGCCAGCGCCGCAGGAATGTAAAAAGCCTCGCTGACGCCCATCAGCGTGCGTGCCCAATAGAGTTCATTGAAGCTGCCCACATGGCCCGTAAGCCAGGTGATGAGCGACCACACAAACAGGCTGCCGCAAATCGTGAGCTTGCGGCTGAAACGGTCTGCGATATACCCGCCGATGGGGCTGCAGATGGCATAGACCCATTTAAATGACGCCAGCATGTGCCCCCAGTTTTCCTCTGTGCCAATGTCCTTGATGTCACCCATCACGGACACCTTCATCGAGGCGATCATCTGGCGGTCCAGGTAGTTCAGCAGCGCCACTGGAAACAACAGCCCTACGATCAGCCAGGCACGCCGCATGATTGGAGAGGAAGTGTCAGCTTGGGTTGGAGACGAAGACATCCCCCCATAAACCACAGGCCACGCCGGCCGAAAAGCCTGAATTCATGCCCAGGCTTGATGCCCGCATGATTGAAACAGCATCATTCCTCCAGCCGATAGCCAATGCCGGGCTCGTTCACGATGCGCGGCCCAGTATCGCCCAGCTTTTTGCGCAGATGATTGATGTGCACACGCAGGCCTTCGCTGGGATCACTCGCCTGCCCCGCCCAGACCTGCCGGATGATCTGGTTCTGCGTGACGATGCGACCCGCGTGCTCTGCCAGCACCTTGAGCAGCGCAAATTCAGTGGGCGTGAGCTTGAGCGGAGCCTCGTTCAGCGACGCCTCATGATGCAGAAGATCCAGCTTCAAAGCATCGACGACAATTTCGGCGCTCTGCCGTGTGAAACGACGGCGCTGGATGACCGTGAGGCGGGCGAGGAGTTCGGCGGTGCCAAAGGGCTTCGTCACATAGTCATCCGCTCCGTTTTCCAGGGCCTCGACCTTGATGGTCTCCTGATCACGCACGCTGAGGATGAGCACGGGGACGTCGCTCCACTCACGCAGCCTCTTCAGCACCTCGATGCCGTTCATCCCTGGCAGGCCGAGATCCAGAAGCACCACATCAGGCCGGTGAAACGCGGCCTCCTGCAGACCGACCTGGCCGTCGGCGGCCTCACAGACCTCGTAGCCGCGTGACTCCAGCACCATGCGCAGCAGGCGGCGCATCTGCTGTTCGTCATCGATGATGAGGGCCTTGCTCATGCGGCAGTGCGAGTTTTCACCGGAAGATGCAGCACGAATTCCGCGCCGCCTTCGGGATGGGTATGCGCTTCAATGTCACCTTTCATCGCCCGCATCAAGCCGCGTGCAATGGCGAGCCCCAGACCGGTGCCGCCTGCGGGTGAATCGGGAGCGCGATAAAACTTTTCAAAGAGCTGGTCCTCGGCCCCAAGCCGCAAACCGGGGCCGTGGTCACGCACGCGGAGTTCCAAGGCGCCGTCGGCAAGCGCGGCATGGATTTCGATCTCAGTGCCCGCGGGAGCATACCGCGTGGCGTTGTGCAGTAGATTGCCAAGAACCTGGGCAAGCAGGCGGCTGTCGATTTTCAGCAACGGCATGTCCGCCGTACCGGTGATGCGGAGAGCATGGGCGGCCAGTTCATTCTGGATCGGCTTGGTGGCGGCATGCAGCACATCGCCAATCTCGCACCAGTCGGGCTGCGGCTCCAGCGCCTCGGATTCCACCCGCGTCATCTCCAGAAAATTTTCGACGATGCGCTGCAGTCGGCGGTTGGCGGTGTCGATCTCCCGGGCATAGGGGTTCTCCTGCCCCAGGCCATCCAAGGCGGTTCGAATGATGGCGATGGGTGTTTTCAGCTCATGCGCCACGCTGTCCAGCAGCGTGCGGTGCAGTCGCTCGGACTCCGCCAGCAGTTCGGCGCGATGTTTCTCCGCCAGCAGGTGCTCACGCTCCTGATGATGCTGCGCCAGCGCCGCCTCACGTGCACGCAGCCGAGTGATGAGATGCCCCATGCTCAACGCCACAATGAAAAACAGGCTGAACATCACCATGTCCTGCGGCTTGTCGATGTGCAGCGTGAACTGCGGAGGGATGAAGAAATAATTCCACACCAGCGCGCTGACCACCGCCATCATCAGCACGGGCCCGCGGTTCCACCGCGTGCCAGCGAGCACGATGGCCATCAGAAAGACCAGCGCGGCAAACATATCTCCGGTGTAAGGCAGCAGCACCCAGCAGGTGGACGCCAGGACAAACACCAATGTGAGGCCCCAGCTATACTGGCCCACCTCCGCCAGTGGAACCGGCGGGGCGGACGGCTTGGGGCTCACGGTGTTTGGCATGGCAGTTCAAGCTTTCGCTGCAAAGCGTCTCCACGCCAGTAAACAGCAGCAGCCAGGGCGTTAAGAAAGTGTAAAAGGGGAAACTCACTTCTCCTCCAGCCGGTAGCCGATGCCCGGCTCGTTCTTGATCTCCAGCGCCGAGCCTTCGAGCTTTTTGCGCAGGTGGTTCGCATACACCCGGAGGTAATGGCTCTGCTCCTCCGCCTGCGGCCCCCACACGGCGCGGAGGAGCTGCTTCAAGGTGACCACTTTTCCCGCGTGGCGCACGAGCTGCGCCAGCAGCGCATACTCGGTGGGTGTGAGTTTGAGCGGCCGCTCGTCCAGCGCCGCCTCATGATGCACGGGATCAAGCACCAGCGGGCCAAACTGCAGACTGGCCGCGTCATGGGCGCCCTGGCGACGCTGAATGGCGGCCAGCCGCGCCATGAGCTCCGCCGTGCTGAAAGGTTTGGTGACATAATCATCCGCCCCCGCTTCGAAAGCCGCGAGTTTGACGGCTTCCTGATCGCGCACGCTGAGGATGAGCACCGGCACGCTGCTCCATTCGCGCAGTCGTTTCAGCACCTCGACTCCGTCCATGTCAGGCAGGCCGAGATCCAGGAGAATGACGTCCGGTTTGTGGAAGATGGCGTCCTGCAGGCCCGTCTGCCCCTTGTCCGCATCCCGCACGGTGCAGCCCTTGGACTCCAGCGCCATGCGCAGCAGGCGGCGGATCTGGATTTCGTCATCAATGATCAGAACGTTCACGGAGTCAGGGCTTTGAAAGTGGCTGTTTGATGGAGCTCGATCACAAACTCCGCGCCGCCTTCGGGATGATTTCGTGCAATGATGTCGCCGCCCTGCGCCTGGACAAAGCCACGTGCAATGGCCAGCCCGAGGCCGGTGCCGCCCGCAGGCGATCCCTGCACGCGGTAGAATTTTTCAAATACACGTCGCTCCGCGCCTATGGGCAGGCCGGGACCATGATCACGAATGACCAGCCGGAGCGTCCCATCACGCAATGTGGCGCTGATCTCGATGGAGCTGCCTGCGGGGGTGTAGATGGCGGCGTTGTGCAGAATGTTGGCCACCGCCTGCGTGAGGAGGGCGTGGTCCAGCTTCAGCAGCGGAAAATCATCCGCCAGATGCAGCACCACATCATGGGCCGCCAGCGGCGCACCGACGGCATGCTTCGCGGCGGTGATGACATCGCGCACGTCGCACCAGTCGGGACTTGGTTTGAGCACGTCTGACTCCAGCCTTGTCATTTGCAGGAGGCCGTCCACCACACGCTGCAGACGCTGCGTGGCAGTGGTGATCTCGGCGAGGTAGGGGCTTGCCTGCTTGCCGTCCATCCCTTCCAGCGCGGCGGTGATGACGGCGATGGGCGTCTTCAGTTCATGCGAAACGCTGTCCAGCAAGGTGCGGTGCAGCTTTTCCGACTGCGAGAGCATCTCCGCATGGCTGACGGCTTGCATGAAATGCTCCTTTTCCAACACCAGCGCGATCTGCAGCGCAAACGCCTCGATCATCTGCCGCGTCACGAAGTCGAGGCGTGCGCTGTCTTCAAACTGCACGCCCAGCACCCCCATGGTGGCAGTGGCGGTTTGCAGCGGGAACCAGGTGGCGGCGGACTCTGGCAGCGTGTCGGTGTAACGGCCCGCGCACTGCTTGTTCTCGTAGCTCCAGGCCACCACGCCCCATTCCTTGGGCGATGGATGAAATGTGCTGGCCCTGTGCGCAGTCTTTGGCAGCGAGCGGTCCTGCTCGCGGACGATGAGGGCGGTGTTTGCCTTGAGCAGTTCGTTGATCGTGCGCAGCGCTTCCGCCAGCCCCTTCTCTGGCTCGGCGGCGAGCGCGGCGCTTTGAGTGACACGCAGCAGGGCATCCGTCTGCCGCAGCCGGCGACGCTCCGCGACTTCGCGCATGCGCAAGCGCGAGGTCAGGCTGCCCATGCTGAGCGCCACGATGAAGAACATGCCAAACATGATCCAGTCCTCCGGCTTGCTGATGTGAAAGGTGAAAATCGGCGGGATGAAAAAGTAATTCCAGCAAATGGCGCTCAGCGTTGCCATCGCCAGCACCGGCCCCCGGCTGAAGCGCAGCGCCGCCACCACGATGGCCAGCAGAAACACCAGGGCGACAAACATGTAGCCGGTCAGCGCCACCAGCCCCCAGCACACGCTGGCGATGGCAAAGATGGCGACCATGGCCCAGCTGTATTCGCCGATGATCGAATCCGGCAGCGGCTCCTGCAGCGGAACTCTGCTGCGTGCTTTGTCAGCCGCGGCCAGGGGCCTCACCACGCACACGTCAATATCGCCGCTGCCAATGATGAGCGTGTCCGCCAGCGACTGGCTCCATCGTCCCGCCTTCTCCGGCTTGCCGACCACGATCTGGGACACATTGCGTTCGCGGGCCACCTGCAGCAGCGCCTCGGAGATGTTTTCGCCGGTCACTGAGACGATCTCACCGCCGAGTTTGCGCGCCAGCCCCAGCGAACGGGTGAGGCGGTCCTGCTCGACGGGCGTGAGCACCCGCGAACCTTCCACCCAGACGACGAGCCAGGGGCAGCTCAGCCGTGTGGCGGCACGGCGCGTCCAGCGGATGAGGCTTTCGGCATACGGACTCGGCCCCACGCCCACCATGAGGCGCGCATTGGTTTTCCACGGACTGCTGACACGTTTGAGGCGGCGGATGTCTTCCAGATCACGGTCCACATGCTCGGCGGTGAAGCGCAGCGCGAGTTCGCGCAGGGCTGTGAGATTGCCCTCCTTGAAAAAGTTGCTCACGGCATGCTCCGCGCGTTCGCCCAGATAGACTTTCCCATCCGCCATGCGCTCCAGCAGCTTTTCAACGCTGAGATCGATGAGCTGGATCTCATGCGCGATGTCGAGGATCGAATCCGGCACCGTCTCGGAGATGACTACCCCGCTGATCTGCCGCACGATGTCCACCTGGCTCTCGATGTGCTGAACATTCAGCGTGGTGCAGACATCGATACCCGCTTCAAGCAGCTCCAGCACGTCCTGATAGCGCTTCGCATGCCGTGACCCGGGCACATTCGTATGCGCCAGCTCATCCACCAGCACCAGCTCGGGCCGCTGCTGCAGGACGGCATCGATGTCAAACTCCTCCAGCACGTAGCCGCGGTGCTCCAGTTTCTTGCGCGGCAGCACCCGCAGTCCTTCCAGCAGATCGGCCGTTTCATGCCGTCCATGAGTCTCGATGATGCCGGCCAGCACGTCCGTTCCTTCCTTCATGCGCTGCCGAGCCGCCTGAAGCATGGCGTAAGTCTTTCCCACGCCGGGGCACATGCCCAGGAAGATGAACAGCCTGCCGTGTTTCACACGGGCCTCGTCACGCTGCATTTCTGCCAGCAGCGCGTCGGGGTCAGGTCTGTGTTCGTGGTTCATGGCCTGCCTCGACTACTTCCAGTCATCCAGACTCAGATTCAACTTCAAAACATTCACGCCTGCATCTCCCAGGATGCCCAGGTCGGGCCAGCGAGTGCTGGCGGCGATCAGCTCCTTCACTCTCTCAACGCTCATGCCGCGCGCCTTTGCCACTCGAACGGCCTGCAGTTCGGCATTCTTGATGCTGATGTGCGAGTCCAGGCCGCTGCCTGAAGCGGTGACGGCATCCGCTGGCACTGGGACATCCTCCGCCAGACCATTGGCAGAGCGATACACGGCGATGCGTTCTTTGATCACGTCATTCAACTTCTGCGACGTCGGGCCGAGATTGCTGCCTCCGGAGCTTGCTGCGTCATAGCCGCTGCTCGCAGCGCTGGGGCGCGGGTGAAAGTACTGAGCGCCGGTGAAGTTCTGCCCCAGCAGGGCGGAGCCGCGCACGACGCCGTCTTTGTCCGTGATGAGACTGCCGCGGGCCTTGTCCCCGAACGCTGCCTGGGAAATGCCGGTGACGACAAGCGGGTACACACCACAGGTGACCACAGCAAGAACGAGCGTGGCGGAGATGGCGGGGCGAAGTTCGGATACAATAGCTTTCATGGGATTAAGCGAGGTGAAGGGTGGCAACGATGACATCAATGGCCTTGATGCCGATGAAGGGGACGATGACACCGCCCAGACCGTAGATGAGCAGATTGCGCTGCAGCACGGCGGCGGCGCCTGCAGCACGGTAGGGCACGCCTTTCAGCGCCAGCGGAATGAGCGCGATTATAATGAGCGCATTGAAAATGACAGCGCTCAGGATGGCGCTCTGCGGACTGGCCAGCCCCATGACATTCAGCGGGCTGATGGCCGGGAAGGTGGCCATGAGCATCGCAGGTATGATGGCGAAATACTTGGCGATGTCGTTGGCGATGCTGAAGGTGGTGAGAGAGCCACGCGTCATGAGGAGTTGTTTGCCGATCTCGACGATTTCAATGAGCTTCGTCGGATTGCTGTCCAGATCGACCATGTTGCCGGCCTCGCGTGCGGCCTGCGTGCCGGTGTTCATGGCCACGCCCACATCGGCCTGGGCGAGAGCAGGCGCATCGTTGGTGCCGTCACCGGTCATGGCCACGAGGTGGCCCTCAGCCTGTTCAGCGCGGATGCGCTTCAGTTTATCCTCCGGTGTGGCCTGGGCCATGAAGTCATCCACCCCCGCCTCAGCGGCAATGGCGGCGGCGGTCATCGGATTGTCTCCGGTGATCATCACGGTACGGATGCCCATTTTACGCAGCTGGGCAAAGCGCTCCTTGATGCCGCCTTTCACCACGTCCTTGAGCTCGACGACACCGAGCACACTCCCGCCTTCGCACACCACCAGTGGCGTGCGTCCGGCGCGTGCAGCGGCTTCCACGATCCTGGCGATTTCAGGCGGATAAACGCCCCCCTGAGACTCGACGTGATTTTTGATCGAGTCCGCCGCGCCTTTGCGGATGCTGCGGCCATCGAGATCGACGCCGCTCATGCGGGTCTGTGCTGTAAAAGGAATGAAGGTTGCGTGAGGTTCGGCCAGTTCGCGGCCGCGAATGTTGAACTTCTCCTTGGCCAGCACGACGATGCTCCGCCCCTCCGGCGTTTCATCCGCAAGGGAGGCGAGCTGCGCGGCATCGGCGATCTGCTGCTCGGTCACTCCAGGCGCAGGACGAAAATCTGACGCCATGCGGTTTCCGATGGTGATGGTGCCGGTCTTGTCCAAGAGAAGCACGTCAATGTCTCCCGCAGCCTCAACGGCCCGCCCGCTGGTGGCCATGACATTGCGGCGGATGAGACGATCGATGCCGCTGATGCCGATGGCGCTGAGCAGGCCCCCAATGGTCGTAGGAATCAGGCACACGAGCAGTGCGATGAGCACCGGCGTGGAGAATTCGACGCCGGAATAAATGCCAAAGGGGCGCAGTGTGATGCACACCAGCAGGAAAATGAGCGTCATGGCGGAAAGCAGGATCGTGAGCGCGATCTCGTTCGGCGTTTTCTGGCGCTGCGCGCCCTCCACCATTGAGATCATGCGGTCGATGAAGGTGTTTCCCTTCTCCGAGGTGATGCGGATGACGATGCGGTCGCTGATGACACGCGTGCCGCCGGTGACGGCGCTGCGGTCGCCACCGCTCTCGCGAATGACGGGCGCGGATTCACCCGTGATGGCGGCTTCATCCACGCTGGCGATGCCTTCGATCACCTCGCCGTCAGCGGGGATCACATCGCCCGTTTCACAGACGACAATGTCGCCTTTTTCCAGTGCAGGTGCAGGCACGCTGGACTCGATGCCATTTTTCAAACGGCGAGCGAGGGTGTCCTTGCGAGCCGCACGCAGGCTGGCGGCCTGGGCTTTGCCACGGCCTTCAGCGACAGCTTCGGCGAAATTGGCGAAGAGCACGGTGAACCAGAGCCAGATGCTGAGCTGGGTGATGAAGCCGTGGTCCGCCCTGGCGGTGAAGATGCTCACCGTGGTGAGCACCGCGCCGACAAGCGTGACGAACATGACGGGGTTCTTCACCATCAGACGCGGATCGAGCTTCTTGAACGACTCGCCGATGGCCGGAACGAGAATGGAAGCATCAAAGAGAGATGTGGGTTTGTGTGACATGGTGGTGTGGCCGATGGCCTGCTGAATTGAATGAATGAGCGAGTGGAAAGAGACGGGCGGGGCTCAGGAAAAACGGATGCTGAAGGATGCGAGGAGGGACGTGCTGCTGCGTGGCAGCGAGTCGCCGCGCTGAAAGGCGGGCGAGCTGTTGTGCAGGTACCGCATCTCCACCCTGAAAAGCAGATTTTTGCTGATCTGGCGGTCCACGTTGAAGGACAGGCCGGTGAGAGCGGTCCTGCCCGGCAGGCTGATGATGACACCCGAGGCGTCATTGTAGTGCTCCACCCGGAAGGCGGTGGCCCAGTGTTCATCCAGCTTCCATCTCACGATGGCATTCGGAGACCACCAGATGTTGTTGCCACTGGTCGCACGCTGCTGCCAGCCGATGTCAAAGCCCAGATACATGCTCACCGCGCTGCTCAGCGCCATGTGCGCATACAGGTTGTTGAAGTAGCGCATACGACGCTGGTCGTCTGGAAATTCGCTGCCAATGTAGGTGCTCCAGTTCAGCAGCAGGCGGTCATGGGGCGTCCAGGCCACTTTGGTGCCAAAGCCCGGCAGGCTGTTACCCGCCAGAGGGCGGACACGCTGCCAGCCATCCACGACGAGGAACGCGAACTCCCACTCCTTGTTTGGCTTCCAGGTGAGGCGGCCGCCTGTCAGGAAGTAGGGCGAGTTTTCTGCCATGAGGCTGCGGCTCAGCGTGTAGTTGTCCGCCGAGATGGCGCTTTCAAAACCGATGTGTGAGCTGAATTCCCCCACATCCAGCCAGAGGGTGCGGCTGCGGTTCAGCGCCAATCCGACGTAGGTGTCGTAGAAATGCTGCAGCAGATTCGGCTCCGCTGCCAGGTTCTCCCGTGAATAGGTTCCCGCCATGAGTCCCAGGCTGCCGTGGTACCAGCCGCCGTTGAGCTCAGCCTGGATGAGAGCTAGATTGATCGCCGGAGCGTCGGTGCGGGTGTGGTTGTAAAGGAAGGCAGGCCTGCGGTGGTTCGCAGGCTCGTTGAAGTCGTAGCCGTAGTAGCTGTCCAAAAATCCTTTGTAAGCCACAGTCGGTGTGTCGTTTTCCGCCAGCACCATGGCAGGTGCCAGCAGAAGCAGACTGAAAAGGGATGCTTTCATGGTGCAGGATCTCCGTGTTGGTTTGCCTGGTTTAGAACAAGCGGCCCTGCGTCGTGAGGAAATGCTCGACGATGGGGCCCAGTGCGAGCGCAGGAAGGAAATTGAGCGCGCCGATGAGCAGCACGGTGCCGATGAGCAGCACGGTGAACGTGGCGCCGTTCACTGGAAAGGTGCCCGCGCTCGGCGGCACGGCTTGCTTGCCCGCGAGAGATCCTGCCAATGCCATGATGGGGACAATCATAAGGAAGCGACCGATGAGCATGGCGATGCCGAGCGTGGTGTTGTACCAAGGTGTATTGGCCGTGAGGCCTGCAAAGGCGCTGCCGTTGTTTCCAGTGGCGGAGCTGTAGGCATACAGCATCTCGCTGAGTCCATGCGGGCCGCTGTTGTTCAGACCGGCCACTCCCCAGTCGCTCACGCAGGCCCAGGCGGTGAAGCCTAGAATGCTGAGCGTGAGCACCAGCAGCGTGAGCATGCAGAGCTTGACCTCCTTCGCCTGGATCTTCTTGCCCAGATACTCCGGCGTGCGGCCCACCATGAGTCCGGCGATGAAGACCGCGAGGATGACAAACACGAGCATGCCGTACAAACCTGCGCCCACACCACCGATGACGACTTCGCCCAGCTCAATCATGAAGAGCGGCACGAGTCCGCCGATGGCGGTGAAGGAGTCATGCATCGAGTTCACCGCGCCGCAGGAGGCTGCGGTGGTGATGGTGGCAAAGAGCGCCGAATTGAAGATGCCGAAGCGCACCTCCTTGCCCTCCATGTTGCCATCCTCCGCAGCGATGCCGAGCTGCTGATGGATCGGATTGCCAGCGGCTTCAGAGTGTGCGCAGACGAGCACACCGCCGACAAAGAGCACCATCATCGCGGCCCACACAGCCCAGCCATGCGCCTGATTTTTCACCATGCGCCCGAGGTAGTAGGTCAGCCCGCTGCCAATGGCGAAGATCGAAAGCATCTGGATGAAGTTCGAGAGCGGCGTCGGGTTTTCGAAAGGATGCGCGGCGTTCGCATTCATGAAGCCGCCGCCATTGGTGCCCAGCATCTTGATCGCCACCTGCGAGGCCATCGGCCCCTGGGCGATCACCTGCTCCGCACCTTCGAGGGTCTTCACCTTCGTGTAGCCGTCAAAGTTTTGGATCATGCCCTGTGAGACCAGAAAGATCGCAAAGACAAGGCAGACCGGCAGCAGGAGGTAATAAGTGACGCGGACAAGATCGACCCAGAAGCTGCCGACCGTCTTCACGGAACTGCGCGCAATGCCACGCACCAGCGCCGCAGCGATGCCGATGCCGACAGCGGCGGAGACGAAGTTATGAAACGTCAGCCCCACCATCTGCGAGAAGTAGGACATCGTGGACTCACCGCCATAGCTCTGCCAGTTGGTGTTCGTCGTGAAGCTGACGGCGGTGTTGAAGGCCAGGTGATGGCTCAAGGCCGGCAAACCCTGCGGATTGAGCGGCAACACATCCTGCAAACGCAGGATCGCATACGTGAACACCACGCCGACGAGGCTGAAGGCCAGCATGGCAAAGGTGTATTGCAGCCACGACTGCTCGCGCTTCGGATCGACGCCCAGCAGCTTGTAAGTGAGCTTTTCGAACGGCTTGAGAACGGGATCAAACCAGGTGCGCCCCTCGGCATCGAGCACCTGCATGAGATACAGTCCCATCGGTTTTGTGATGAGCGTGAGGAGGCCCAGATATAGGGCAAATTGCAGCCAGTCAGTGGAGTGCATGGTCAGTTTGAGTTAGAATTTTTCCGGACGCAGCATCGCCACCATGAGGTAGGCGAGCAGGGCGAGGGCGATGAGCCCGACGAGGATTGTTTCCATGGTGCGGGTTTGGTTAAAGGGTTTCGCAGCCGCGGGCGTAGAGGCCGCAGAGGATAAAGCAGGCCACTGTGAGGCCGAGGCAGATGAGATCGTTCATGCCGTGGAGGATGTTGTTCCACCGCCAAGATGCCTGCTCCTCCGATCCTGCCGAGTTAAAGGCGGGGCTTGCGGCGTCAAAAAGGCGTAAAAGCGGGGCTTAAATCTCTACCTGCTGCCCCAGTTCGATCACCCGGCCCACGGGAATCTGGAAGTACGTGGCGGGCTGCTGCGCCAGCTTGCTGGCGAAAGCGAAGATGTGCTCGCGCCATCTCACCATGCCCGGCTTCGGACTTGGAACGATGATTTCTCGACCTAGGAAGAAGGTCGCTTTCTCCGCCGAGACTTCCAGATCTTGATTGGAACATTGGCGCAGCAGGCGCGGCACATCGGGCTTCTGCATGAAGCCAAAGCGGCCGGTCACACGCCAGAAACCTTCAGCAATTTTTTCGACTTCTACACGGCGGCCCGGCGGCACCCAGGGCTCGTCCTCGGTGATCAAAGTCATGAAGATGACGCGCTCATGGATGGCCCGGTAGTGTTTCAAACTGTGCAGCAGGGCGATGGGCGCGCGCCCGCTGGTGCTCGTCATGAAGATGGCGGTGCCGGGCACGGTGACCGGCGGGCTGCGTTTGATGCTCTGGCAGAGCGTTTCCTGGCTGAGCGCGCTTTTCTCCATCGATGCCCGCACCAGGCGGCGGCCCGTGGCCCATGTCGTCATGAGTGTGAAAATGATCACGCCGACCACGAGCGGGAACCAGCCGCCGTCGAAGAACTTCACGAGGTTGGCGCTGAGGAAAGCTATCTCGATCGCGGCAAAGAGGAGGCACAGCGGCAGAGTCTTCAAAAGCGACCAGTGCCACAGATGACGCGCGGCAAAATAAAACAGGAAGGTGGTGATGAGCATGGTCATCGTCACGGCCACGCCATACGCGGCTGCGAGATTCGTCGAATTCCGAAAGGCCAGCACCAGGGTGAGGCATGCCAGCATGAGGACCCAGTTCACCAGCGGAATATAAATCTGGCCCTGGGCATGCTCCGATGTGTGACGGATGCTGAGGCGCGGCAAATAACCCAACTGCACCGCGCTGAGCGTGAGCGAGTAGGTGCCGGTGATGAGCGCCTGGGAGGCGATCACCGTCGCAGCCGTGGCCAGCAGCACGAGCGGCAGTGCGGCCCACGCGGGGGCCATTTGGAAGAAAGGCGCGTGCGCCAGATCCGGGTGCTGCATGAGCATCGCCCCCTGCCCGAGGTAGTTCAATGCCAGCGCCGGCAGCACGAGCGAAAACCAGCCGCGACGAATGGGCCCGGCGCCAAAATGGCCCATGTCCGCATACAGCGCCTCACCGCCGGTGACGGCCAGAAACACACTGCCCAGAATCACAAACGACTTGTGGCCGCCGATGGTCAAAAAGTGCCAGCCGTGCCAGGGGTTGAAAGCCGCGAGGATTCCCGGCTCCTGAATCAAGTGCGTCACACCGAGCACCGCAAGTGTCACAAACCAAAGGCCGGTGATGGGACCAAAAAAGCGTCCCATTTTGGCCGTGCCAAGAAACTGAACTGAAAACAGCACAATGAGAATCACGATGGTGATGCCCATGATGAGCCACTCCATGTGCACATCCCACCGCAATGCCTCACCCAATTCCGTCGGCGGCTTGCCAAGCAACCCGCCATCCTTCAGACCTTCCACGGCGCTGAGCACCGAAATGGCCGGAGTGATGATGCCATCTCCGAACAACAACGCCGCGCCAAACAGGCCGAACAGCACGATCACCGTGCGGCGTTTCAATGCCTCCGACATGCCATGCGAGGCGAGCGCCATCAGCGAGAGCACGCCGCCCTCCCCTTTGTTGTCCGCACGCAGAATGAAGACGAGATATTTGACGCAGATGAGCACGATCAGCGCCCACAGCACCAGCGACACGACCCCCAGCAGATTGTCATGCGTCGCAATGACGTGATGGGGGCTTTGCGGACTGAAACATTCCTTGAGGGTGTAGATCGGGCTGGTGCCGATGTCGCCGAAGACCACCCCCAGCGCCGCAATGACGAGGGTCGTCGTGGAAAGCTTGGGATGGCCGGTCTTGTCTGTTGTGTCATTCATGACGGCGTGATGATCAGTGGAAACTCTCCAGCCTCCAGTGAACGCCCCTGAGGGCGGAGTTAAGAATGTGTGAAGAGACCGCCCGACCGATGTGGCCGGATCAATCCAGGAACGAGCAGATATATTCGCAAATGCCGGAGCTGACCGTGATGTCAAAGCCGCTGTTTGCGGGAACATCGAAGAACTGGCCGCCCGTGAAAGTGCTTTTGGCTTCGCTGCCGTCGAGCTTCACGACGCAGTCACCGGCCACAATCTCCATGCGCTCGGCCTTTGCGGTACCGAAATGAAAATCGCCTGGATAGATGAGGCCCAGGGTTTTCTTGCTGCCATCAGGAAACAAGATGCTGTGGCTGACGACTTTGCCGTCAAAATAGACGTTCGCTTTTGTGACGGCGGTGACTCCAGGAAATTCGGCGGGGATGGCTGACATAAGGCCTGAGGAATAGGCGATGTTTTTGCGCGCGGCAAGCGTTGAGCGAGACCCGAATGGTGCCAGGCGCCTTGGTCGGACTGGGCACGAGGAGCCTCACTCCCACACGCCCAGCTTCACGAGCTGCTTGGTGGCCGCACCAGCCCAATCACGATTCGCGGCGGGGCTGGCGGGGCTGGGATGCAGCACCCGGCCGGTTTTGAAACGGCCCTTCATGGCTTCCTTCGCACGATTCGCGCGCTCTTCGGCGAAGGCGCCCACGCCGATCACCCATTCAGGCTGCAGGGCAGCAATGACGGCCTGAAGATGCAGATCGCAGGCGGCCTCCATGGCCGTGGTCTCGGCGGCGGGGAGCTTGTCCGGCGTGTGATTGCGGCCGCTGGCCTCGACGAACACCAGCGGGCAGTAATTGGCGACGAAGTGGTCTTTGAAGAAAGCCTCCGCTTTGCCGAAGCGCTGGGCAAACAGCCCCCACAAGCGTCTGCCGCTGACTTCGGAATTCGTGCAGTCAAAGCCGACCACGGGACGCTTCGGATGTTCGCGCTCCGGTTTGCCCACGGGCTCGCGGATGCCCATCCAGTCACGCACGGCAGCGATTTCACCGAAGGGAACGCCGGTCTGCGTCATGCCAAAGGGGCCTGGGTTCATCCCCACCAGAACGACTTTTTTGCGAGTGCTGCCAAAGCGGCGCAGGTAGGCCTCATGCGGCGCCCAGGCGTAGTCGAGCGGCTGATAGACGTACTCGACCGGAGCGGCAAAACGCAGCGGGCGCAGGTTTTCACGCAGGGTCTGGGCGGCGGAAATGAGAGCGGTGGCGGGCATCGCTGCATGAGATGCGTGGAGGTTCGCAGAGTCAAGATGTGCAAAAAGAACTCGTATCCTCAAACTCGTCCGCTAGAGTTTCCATCCGTGATGCGAAAGAACCTGAGCTTCGGAATTCTGGTGGCGGCCTGCTTTGCAGCCTCGCCATTGTCGGCGGAAAACGTCAAGATCGTGCTCAAAAATGGAGCCGAACTGCGGGGAGAGGTGCTCAAGGACCGCGAGGACGCCATCGTGCTGGATCTCGGACATGCCGTCCTCACCGTGCCGCGCTCGGAGATTTCTCTCTTTGAAAAAGCCGGCACCTCAGCCGCCAAAACCGCCGCCGTGCAGGGGGAGGACATCTATTACGTGGAGCCCTCACGCGAGGCCATGACGGTGGAAAAGAACGTCCAGCGCGTGGCGGAGTCGGTGGTGCAGATCCAGACAGCCTCCGGCCTTGGCTCCGGGTTCATCATCAACAAGCTCGGCTATGTCATCACCAACCAGCACGTCATCGCCGGCGAGCGTGAGATCACCGTGGTGGTGTACCGCAAAAAGCCTGACGGCTTGGAGAAGCAGCAGTTTACGAAGGTGAAGATCATCGCCATGAACGGCTTCCTCGATCTCGCCATCCTGCAGATCGACGACGAAGCCGTAAATCACCTGCCTTTCGTCCCCATCGGCGACTCCGATGCACTCACCCAGGGGCAGGATGTGTTTGCCATCGGCAGTCCGCTGGGGCTGGAACGTTCGGTGTCGAAGGGCATCGTCAGCATTCGTGCGCGTGAGAGCGGGGGCCGCTGGTACATTCAAAGCACGACGCAGATCAACCCCGGCAACTCCGGCGGGCCGCTCTTCAACGCACGCGGCGAGGTCGTGGGCGTGAACAACATGAAGGCCGCCGGGGTGGGTGTGGAGGGCCTGGGGTTTTCCATTCCCTCCAACGTGCTGAAGCTCTTTTTGAAAAATCGCGAGGCCTTCGCCTTTGACCCGCGCAACCCGAACAGCGGCTTCCGCTACCTTTCCCCACCGGCACCTCCCGAAGAAAAAATAAAGCCGGAAACTGTAACCACAGGCGGCTGATTTTTCTGCACCTGGTATCACCCGCCTTATTACCCCCCATTCTATGAAACGCGCCTCCCTCCTCTTTTCGCTGCTGCTTGCCAGCATCCTCCCCTCCTCCGCCGCCGACCGGTTGGAGCAATGGTACAATCTCATGCCGAAGGACACCGTGGGTGTCATCGCCATCAAGAACACCCCCGAGCTGCTCGCCGACTGGGACAAGAGCAGCTACGCGAAGTTCATGCAGGATGACGAGGCCAAGCGCTGGATGGCGCCCATGCGCAAAGACGGCGAGGCTCCTTGGGACAAGTTTTTCAAGGACACCTATGGCAGCGGCATGTACGACACGCTCAAGGACTACCCCGGCGCGCTGGTGAGCTACCTGGTGATCGGAGACCTCGCCCAGTTCGACAAAAACCCACCCAACGTCTCGCTGTGTGAGATCGCCGGCAAGCAGAAGGAGATCGAGGCCCACAAGCTCGCCGAAGTGGAATCCAAGAAAAAAGAAAACGCCGACCTGAAGGTCCGCACGGAGGACATCGGCGGCGTGAGCGTGCAGATCGCCGCATTGTCGGAGGCTGAGGATGCGCCCTGGGTCATGGCCTGGGCGGTCGTCGGCGATGTGATGGTCGAAGCAAACACCCGCGCCCTCATGGAATACATGATCGGCGCCCTGAAGAACAATGCCGGTGATCCACCCGGACTCGCACGCGAGCATCTCACACGCATCGGCCAGATGACCAACGGCGGCGGAGACATGCTGATCTACTTCAACGGCGTGAAACTGCTTGAATTCGGCGAGCAGGCGCTTGCCGCAGCAGAAGCCAAAAAGAATGCGGAGGGCAAGGGCAACGCCGGAGGTTTGAACTTCCAGCCCAAGATGTTTATGGACATGCTCGGCGCGCAGGAACTGCAGGCATTCGCGCTCACGGCAGAGCTGACGGACACGGAGTCACGCATGGATCTGACGATCCTGCATCCCGAAAAACCCACCGGACTTCTCTCCCTGATGCGCGGCAGCGGCAATGAAGTGACGCTGCCGGCTTTCATCCCTGCCGGCATCCTGACCGCCAGTGTTTCACGCGTGGACTTCGGCACGGTTTACGACTCGATCCTTGGAATGATTGGAAAACTTGGCCCCATGGCGATGATCGTCACGATGCAAATTCCCCAGTATGAAAGCCAGATGGGCTTCAAGATCCGTGAGGATCTTTTCGGCAGCCTGGCTGATGAGGTCATCCAGGTGCAGGATGGCAATGGAACCAAGGAAAGCCAGGTCATGGGATTCAAGATCAAGGATGCCGACAAGCTCGGCGGCGTCCTCGAAGGACTCAAACGTTTCGTCGGCGCCGGATTTGGTGCGTTTGAAGAGTCTGATTATCTTGGCTTCACCATCAACACGCTCAAGCTCACGCAGACTTCCAACGCCGCCACCGAAGTCGCCTACTGCAACACGGGCAAGTATCTGCTCATCTCCGTCGGCGGGCAGGACACTCTCAAAAAGATTCTGGGCCGCATGAAGGGCCCCTCCGGCCCCAGCATCTGGGACAATCCGCATGTGCAGAACCTCCTCTCGCTCGTTCCTAAAAACTACAACGCCGTCGGCGTCACGGACGCAGGCCGTCTGATGAACACGATCGCCACCGCCGCCGCCACGCTGGAAAGCAAGGCCGGCAGCGCCAAAGCCAAGACAGCCGCGAAAAAGAAGGGTCCTGGCAAGAAGGCCCTGGCGCCAGAAGAAGCCGCTGCCGGCGCTGCCACCAGCTGGTTTGACTCCAGCGCACGCCCTTCCAATGAGACCTTTGAGCGCTATTTTGGCAGCCTGCTTAGCGCCAGCTACTCCCACCCGGACGCCATTCAGGTTCACTACCTGACTACTCCCGTCGAGGCCAAGTAAGCTTCCCACCTTCACCGCACGCCATGCGTCTCGCCCTCCTGCCGTTTCTCCTTGCAACCAGCGCCCTTGCCGACAAGCCCGCACTGTATTTCGACGGCCCGGAGATCGTGAAGCTCGACTGGAACACCGCCAGCCCGCGTGCCGCTGACTTCAATGGCGATGGTCTGACGGACCTCGCCATCATCAACGCTTCACGCGCGCGCATCGAGTTTCTCCTGCAGCGCAAGGATGGCGTGGCGGCCGGGGCTCCCGAAAAGTCCGCCCGCGCAGATCGGTGGAATCCGGTCCTGGAAGTGTCCCGCTTTGACAAACAGCCACTCGTCATCGGCCATGGCGCGCTTGCCCTGGCGGTGGGAGACTGGAATGGCGACAAGAAGAAAGACATCGTCTTCATCACGGACGAGGACAAACTCGTGCTGCGCATGCAGGACGCCAAAGGAGCGTGGGCTGCGAAGCGTGAATTCACCCTCGATTCCACGGCAGACGACACCGAAGTGCTGGCGGTTCATGATTTGAACGGAGACGGCCGCGATGACATCGCCCTGCTCACCGGCACGCGTTTGATGGTGCTGCTGCAGACCCGGCCTGGCGAATGGGCGGAGCCGCAGAACTACGCCCTGGGCGAAGGCGGCTGCGCGGGACTGAACAGCACCGATCTCAATGGCGACGGGCGTGCCGACCTTTTTTACACCGCCCCGGATGGGGATGCGCTGCTCGTCCGCCTGCAGCACGAAGGCACCACCTTTGGCGAGGAATGGCGGCTCGAAATCCCCGCCGCACGCCACTGGCTCCATGCCATCCGTCTGGGTGGCGGCAAAACCGGCGTGGCTTGGATTCAGGACGAAACGAATATGGTGGAAGTCGCGAGACTCACGCAAGGCGCCGCCGAACCTGACGCCGACCGCGCCGCGACCATCCGCTACGCCATGCCGCCCACGGAATCCAAAAGCGGGGCTGTGGCCTATGGTGATCTCACCGGAGACGGACATCCCGATGTCATCATGTCTGAGCCCAAAGCCGCACGTGCCTGGCTGTTCCAAGGCAGCGCCGTCGGAACCTTCAAGGAGGGGCGCGAGTTTCCCATCCTCAGCGGTGTCGAGTCCCTGGCCGTCGCTGATGTGGATGGTGACAAGAAAGCCGAGCTTGTGCTGCTCAGCCCCGGAGAGCAGTCCATCGGCGTGGCCCGCTGGCAGGACAATCGCCTGCTCTACCCCGAGATTATCTATCAGTCCAAAGAGGGAGAAACGCTGCTCACCCTGACCACCGATTCAGCCGTTCTCTGCGTCACCGAGATCAAGTCCAAGCCCCAGCTCGTCACCTTGCGCAAGACGGTTGGAGCCAAGGGCTTCACCGCCACCACGCAGGAGCTCACCATCAAAACCGGCCGCATCAATGGCATCCGCGTCGTCGATGCGAATCAGGATGGCCGAAGCGATCTCGCCTTGTTTTCCAATCTCGGTCCCATGCAACTGCTGCTGAACACCACCGATGCCAAAGCGCCCTACAAGCGTGTCGAAGGCATCCCGGATTCGTTTGTCAGCAAGCTCGCCCCCGCCGCGCTCACCACGGGAGATCTCGACGGCGACGGCAAGGCGGAGATCATCATCGCCCACCAGCAGCTTGCCCGCGCGTTCAAGGTCGATGCCGAAGGCAAGGCCGCCATCGTGGAGCAGTTCAACGCGCCCGATGCCGCTGCAGAGCTGCACAGCGCGCTGGTCTCCCGCAAGGACGGCAAGGTCTCCGTGCTGCTGATTGATGCCACCCACAGCAAGCTGTATGAACTCGCCGCAGGTGCGGACCGCGTCTATCGCGCCGACCACACCCATGCACTGCCCGCCATGACTCCCGAGCAGTGCGTGCTGATGAACGCTGAGAAAAGCACCAAGCTGCTGCTGCTTGGGAAAACCAGTTTTCAACTCGCCCCCTTGGACGGCTCCACGCTCAAGCTTGAAACCGTGGCCAGCTTTGACAGCGAACTGAAGGACACCACCCCTTCAGACCTTATCGCCGCTTCGTTCTCCGGCGAAGACATCGATGACATCGCCCTGCTCGACACTTCCAAAAGCCGCGTGGTTGAAATTTTCCAGCCCGCCACCGGGCAGAAATGGGAAAGCAGCATGTACTTCCGCGTCTTTGAGACCGACCCCCATTTCCGTGGCAAAACCGGCCTCGAAAACGAACCCCATGACTACGGCGCCCTCGACCTCAACGGAGACGGCCGCCTCGACCTCTGCCTGCTCACCCATGACCGGGTGCTGCTGTATGTGCGGAAGAAGTGAGGGTGGGTTGGGCGCTCCTGCAGCGATCAAGAGGAGTCCCGACGATCTCATTTCACAGGCTTGCACTGGCGGAAATCATGACTGACATCATGGCTTCATGAAACGCCTCTACCGCAACGCCCAGATCGCCAGCGAAGACAGCCCCCAGTTCCAGAACGCCGATGTGCTCGTCGAGGGAGACAAGATCATCGGGATTGCTGCGGGAATCACAGGCGTCGATGACGCAGAGGTCATCGACTGCACGGGCCGCATTCTGCTGCCCGGCCTGTTTGACATCCACGTCCACGCCCGCGAACCGGGCCAGGAGGACAAGGAGAACATCGCCTCCTGTGCCGAGGCCGCGATCAACGGCGGCGTCACCGGCTTCGTCATGATGCCAAACACCGCGCCTGCCATCGACAACGCGGGTGTGGTGCGCAGCGTGCTGGAAAGCGCCCGCCGCACGCGCATCGCTTCCGGCATCTACACCAGTGGTGCCATTACCAAGGGCCGCAAAGGCGAGGAACTCGCCGGCATCGCCGGCATGAAGGCCGCCGGCTGCGTCATGCTGACTGACGACGGTTATGCCGTGGACAATCCCCAGGTGCTGCGGCGAGCGATGGAATACGCGCGCGATTACGACCTGCCGCTCTCCAGCCATTGCGAACTCAAGGCGCTCACCGGCAAGGGCTGCATGCATGAGGGCAAGATCAGCTACGCGCTCGGACTGCCCGGCATTCCGAACATCAGCGAGGAGATCTGCATCTCACGCGACATCCGCCTGGCCGAATACACGGGCGTTCATCTCAACATCCAACACGTCACCACCATCGAGGGCATGCGCACGATCAAGCGTGCCAAGGATCGCGGCATCCGCGTCACCTGCGAGATCACGCCACATCACCTGATGTTCAATCATGAGCACATCGGCGACTACGACACGCACTTCAAAATGAATCCTCCCCTGCGCACGCCGGAGGACAACGCCGCGCTGCTCCAAGGCCTGAAAGACGGCTGGTTCGACGTCATCGCCACCGATCACGCCCCGCATACGCCGTTTGAGAAAAATCAGGACTTCGCCAGCGCCCCCTTTGGCATCACCGGCCTCGAAACCGCCCTGGTCTCTCTCTACGACAGCTTCATTGCCAAAAACCTCCTGAGCTGGCAGCTCATCGTGCAGCGCTACAGCGCCGAGCCACGCCGTCTCATGAAACTGCCGCCTGTGCCCGTCAAGGAAGGCGGCACCGCCGAGTTCATCGTCTTCGATCCCGCCCGCACCACCACCTTCAGCCGCGACTTTATGAAGTCGAAAAGCATCAACACGCCCTTCCTTGACAAGACTCTGCAGGGCATGGTCGAGCGCGTGGTGTATCGCGGCGAGGAACTGCTGGCGCGGTAGGTTTCACCCCAGCCCCAGATCCCGCGCCTTGAGTGCGGCACCGGTGCGATCCGGCACCTGCAGTTTGTCCAGAATGCGGGTCATGTGATTTTTCACCGTCCCTTCGGTGAGGTCCAGGGCGGCGGCGATTTCCTTGTTGCTCCTGCCCCGCATCAGCTGCCGAAGAATCTCCACTTCGCGTTGAGAAAGCCGGCTTGCGAGGCGGCGATCTTCGTCATTCGGCGCGCTGGAATGGAAGAGACGATTGAACTCCGTCACCACGGTCGTCGCAATGGAAGGCTGCAAATAGGTCTGGCCTGCAGCGACGGTCTTGATGGCATCCAGGAGCTGCGCGGAGGATGTTTCTTTGAGCACATACCCGGCGGCTCCGGCTTGCAGCGCCGCAAACACATCCTCCTTCTGATCAAAAAGGGAGAGCACCAGGACACGCACCGCCGGGTGGCCGGCCCGTATCCGCCGGGTGGCCTCAATCCCGCTCATCACCGGCATGCGCAAATCCATCAGCACGACGTGCGGCTTGTGCTCGCCCGTCATGTGAACGGCCTCCTCGCCATTTGATGCCTGGGCCACCACCTTCACGCTGCTGTCGAGTTCAAGCACGGCATGAATCGCCTCGCGATACGACGGCTGATCATCAACAAGGAGAATTTTGACAGGTAAAATCATGTGTTCATGCCGGGACCACCATGCGGCAAAAGCCGCCGCCACGCTGTGCTGTTCCTGCGAAAAACTGCCCATTTAGCAGCGCCGTGCGCTCGCGAAGGCCTTTCAATCCATGGCTGTTTTCGGGAATGGTGCTAAAGCCCCGGCCATTGTCCGCCACGCTGAGCTCCACGCTCGTGTCCGAGGTGAAATCAAGATGCACCTTGATTTCCGATGCGCCCGCGTGCCGGCAGGCGTTGGTGATGCCCTCCTGCGCACAGCGATACAGCGAGATCTCCACCAGAGAAGGCAGGGTACGAGACTGCCCGGACTGCTGCAGCACCAGCTTCAATCCGGGACGTTCAGCACTGGTGATCAGAGACGTCAGAGAGTTGGCGAGAGTTCGCTCCTCCTGCGGAGTAGCACGCATGGCGGAAACCGAACGCCGAATTTCCCCCAGTCCTTCACGGCTGGCACGCTTTGCTTTCTGGATGGATTCCAGAGCCCGGGCGGGGTCCCGCTGCAGCAAGGACTCAGCCGCATCAAGCTGCACCCCCACCAGAGTCAGGCTGTGTCCCACGGCATCATGAATCTCCCTGGCCAGGCGGATGCGCTCCTGCGCCACGGCGAGCACCGCCGCCTGATCCGCCTGAAGTTCCAGGACGGCATTGGCTGAGCGCAGTTTCGCCGCAACACCCGCCGTGTGCATGCGTTGCCTCGACGCCTGAGTCATTGCAAAACAGCAGCCCATGATGAACACACTGATGGTGGTCTGGCCACACACCCAATACAGCGCCCGATCCAAGCCCCGCATGACGTATTCATGGGCGGTGGAAAAGACCAGGATGACGAGCAGCACCAGAATCATGTGCCTTCGGCTTCTCAAGATCACTCCGGCAAAACCCGCGACAGGCATCCAAAACCATTGCTGCATGCCGATGGGATTGAACGACCCCGCCAGATGATGGCAGGCGAGAGCCATTAGGAACTGCACTCCGAAAAAACACGCGGTCTGCATTCCGCTGTGGGTCAGTTCCTTCCCGGTGTGCTCATCCTGATAGAGGTCATACAACAGCCTGCGCAGGAGAAAAAAATTCCAGCCAAAGGCCAGAAAGCCACAGGCACCCAGTTTCGATGCCGTGGTCATCATCCCGCACTGGACCATCAAATAACCAATCCATACGATCGGCATCAGGCTCACCCATGCCAGAATCACCGCCGCAACCAAAACCATCCAATCGGCGGACAGATGCCGTTCATGGGGATGATGCCCCCACTCTTTCAAACCTTGAGGAATGAATGATTTAGCCGCCCTTGTTGAAACCATGCGCGGCTTATCTTTCACAGATTTGTCTTATACGCGACAACTCCCCTCACTACATGACTTTGGTCATGATCATAGCAATCACCCAACCCACGCGGCACAAAAAACCTGATTAAATTGAATCTTGGCTTAGCAGCTCGTCGCCATTAATCGGGCTTGAATTGAGGCGGACTCACGGCTTCACAATACCTGCATGTCGGATCTCAAAGAATACCTCTCCCAGCGCTGTCAGCTTGTCGATGCAGCGCTGAACCGCCTCATCCCGGGCTCCGACACGCGGCCAATGACACTGCACCGGGCGATGCGTCACAGCATGTTCGCGGGAGGCAAACGGCTGCGGCCGATTCTCTGCCTCGCGGCGGCGGAAGCCTGCGGCGGCAAAGCGGAAGATGCGATCTACAATGCCTGCGCCGTCGAATGCCTGCACACCTACTCGCTCATTCACGACGACCTGCCCTGCATGGACGACGATGACATGCGCCGCGGCGTCCCCACCTGCCACAAGGTGTATGGCGAGGCCATGGCCCTGCTGGCCGGTGATGCCCTCCAGGCTCTGGCGTTTGAATTGGTCACAAAGACCCCCATGGATGCACAGCATCCCACGGCGGTGATGGTTCTGGAACTCGCCCGCACGGCTGGCAGCCTCCATCTCGTGGGGGGCCAAGTAGCGGACCTGGAAGGCGAGGGCAAAAAGCTTCCTCTGGAAGATCTGCGCTTCATCCATGAAGGCAAAACCGCCGCACTGCTGACCACCAGCGTGAAACTGGGCGGCATGAGCGCCGGGGCCACTACGGAGCAGTTGCAGGCTCTGCATGAGTTCGGCATGGCCACCGGCCTGGCCTTCCAGATCATCGACGACATCCTCGACGTTACGCAAACGAGCGAAAAACTCGGCAAAAGCGCCGGCAAAGACATTGCGTCGGAAAAGAGCACCTACCCGGCGCTGATGGGCTTGGACGCCTCCCGGGCGGAAGCGCACCGCCTCACCGAGGTGTCACACCGCGCGCTGGATGTGTTTGGCGATGCCGCCCTGCGCCTGCGCCAGCTCTCCGACCATCTGCTGAACCGGGACTATTGAACCGCGATCTTGTCCTTCTTCTTCGGCGGCTCCTCGGACTGCGGCAGAATGACCTCGCCACCCGAGGGGAGCACGAGTTCATCCCTCACCTGCACAAAGGAGCGGCCTTCCTTGGAGGCGTGAATATAGAGTTTCTGCTTGCGCTTTTTGAGGGTCTTGAGGACGAGCTTCATCTGCTCCGAGTCCACCCTGTCCATGAAATCGGCAAACCAGTAGATGGTGTCAGCCTCCATGACCTCCTTTGACATGAGGGCGGTCGAAGCAAAGGTGATGCCGTTGAACTCGACGAACCAGGTGTTCTGGCGCTTGCTCATCAGATCGAAGATCGCCTCCAGCGGCATGGGCTTGGCGGGGTCGTATTGGATGTTCCTGCGTTCTGCCGCAGGCAACTTGAGCGACGTCTTGCCTTCCCATGCCTGCCAAAATGCGCGGAATTTGTCGCTGCTGACAGGGTTGATCTCGTCGTCGAGTTTGGGCGGCGGTTTCATCAGGCCGCAGCCAAAATAGAGCACCAGCGGACTGCCAAAGGCCACCTTGTCCAGCTCCTTGGCCACCAGCGGCAGAAACCTGGTCATGGACCGTGATACATCCATGACCACGGCCATCTTGCGCGTGTCCTTGAGCTCCTTGCCAAACATCATGAGCGGTTTGAAGGATCTGCCGGACAGGGAGCCCATGCCCACCCCGTTGCCGAATCCGCCACCCGCGCCGCCGAGGCCAAAACCGCTGCTGCCCAGCTTTCCACCGCCCGAAAGCGACGCGAGGTCCGGCATGTCCAGCACATCCGGCGGAGCCTCCGGCAAGGTCAGCGTGGCATAGAGGCTGGTGGAGACGAGCCGCTGCTTGGGCGGGGTCTTTTGCAGCTTCTGCTGCCGCTTCATCTGCACCTTGTGCGCGAGATCCGCAGACGCCTCTCTTCCCTGCTGCGTGCCGCCGCCGGGAAGGAAATCGACCTGCTTGTCAAACACCTGGGAGGCAAAGACCACAAAGCCCGCCACGACGAGGAGCCCTGCATGAATCAGGATGCTCAGAGTCAGCGATCCGCCGCCAATGGTCCGCCAGAGGCGCACGAACCGATTCGGCCGCCTCACAGGTGCAAACACGGGAATCGGAACGACGGCAGAATCAGACGATGATCCCTCCATGGACTCGGGTGTGTCGGCAGGTGGATCCATAGGTGGTTGTCCCGCCGTTAACGGGCACCACCGGTTTTTCTTGTGTCTAATTCACAAACTTTTCTCACTGCGGCTGAAACAGCGACGTCAGGTCGCCGGAAAGCCTCTCAGGCGGACCAAAGTTCAGCAGCAGCGTGGAACCATCCCCCTGCACCACTCGGAAGCCGAGAAGCCGCCTGCCGCCGGGCTCGATCTGCATGTCGAGCTGCCGGAGGTATTTTTTGATGAGGAGCGGCCTTGGAATCATGGCCACGGTGGTGTAGCCCTTCTCCTGCTGGGTGACTTTGAGCGTGAAGTTGTTGGTCAGGGACCCGGGGTCCATCTCCCGGCCGCTGAGGAATTTCATCCACATGCGCACCCGGCTGTCGTCCGGTTTCAGGGTCTGCCAGGGGGCCTCTCTGCTTTCCTTGAGTCGCACCGTTTCCTTGTCAAAGACCAGGATCGTCGTTGCGGGAGATCCCAGTTCCAGGCGAAACCGGCCGTCTGCCATGCGCCAGAAACGCCCGCTGGCATGGACGGGCTCCTTGAGCGCGGGCGTGGTGCGCGTCTGCTGAAAGGCCACTTTGATGCTGCCAATTTCCTTCTGCGCCGCCATCCATTCCTGCATCACGGGCGGAATAAGCGCAGAATCTGATGCCGCCTGGACGGGCAGCGTCAGCCAGAAGGCGGCGGCAAGAATGGAGGGCAAACGAATCATGGGGCAAGCCAGACACCCAAATCGCGCCTGTCTCAAGCCTTTCGCTGCCATGTTTTCCCTTGCCCCCCCGTGCAAACCGTGTTCTCTCAACTTTCGAATCAACCCCTAATTTATACACATGAGCGAGCGTCGCGTAGTCATCACTGGCATGGGAGTCATCTCCCCCGTCGGCAACACTAAAGATGACTTTTGGAAGAACATCCAGGCAGGCAAAAGCGGCATCCGCCGCATCCAGTCCATGGACACCGAGAAATACGACTGCAAGATCGCGGGGGAGGTGGTGGACTTTGACCCCACTGTCCATTTCAACAATCACAAGGACGCCCGCCGCGCCGACCGCTACTTCCAGTTTGCCATGGCCGCCTCGAAAATGGCCGCCAAGGACGCCGGTCTGAACCCAGACAGCCTCGATCCCCACCGCGTGGGCGTCATGGTTGGCAGCGGCATCGGCGGCCTCGGCACCCTGGAAACCCAGTATGAGGTGCTCCTGACGAAGTCCCCTTCCCGCGTCTCTCCCTTCATCATCCCGATGATGATCTCGAACATCGCCAGCGGCATGATCGCGGCGGAATACGGATTCATGGGACCCAACATGGCCATCGTCACGGCCTGCGCGACTTCCAACAACAACATCGGCGAAGCCTGGCGGAACATCAAATTTGGCGATGCCGACGTGATGATCTGCGGCGGCGCTGAAGCCTCCATCCGCCCCTGCGGCCTGGCTGGATTTGCGAACATGAAGGCGCTGAGCATGCGCAACGACGAGCCTGAGCGGGCATCCCGCCCCTGGGACAAGGACCGTGACGGTTTCGTCATGGGTGAAGGCGCTGGCGTTGTCGTCATCGAAGAGCTGGAGCACGCCAAAAAGCGCGGTGCGACGATTTACGCGGAGCTGGTGGGCTACGGCGCCACGGCAGATGCCTACCACCTCACCTCCCCGCATCCCGAAGGTCTGGGCGCGGCCAAGTGCATGGAGATGGCCCTGCGCCATGCCAAGCTGAACGTGACCGACATTCAGTACATCAACGCTCACGCCACCTCGACCCCCATGGGCGATCTGTGCGAACTCCGCGCTATCAAGCGCGTGTTTGGCGACTACGCCACCAAGGGCCTGCTGGTCTCCGGCACCAAATCGATGACGGGTCACCTGCTCGGCGCTGCGGGTGGTGTCGAACTCATCGCCTCCATTTACGCAATTCGGGACCAGGTGGTGCCGCCGACTATCAACGTCGAAAACCTCGATCCTGAGGTGGACGTGGACGTTGTGCCAAACACCGCCCGTCCGGCCAAGGTGGACGCCGTGCTGAGCAACTCCTTCGGCTTCGGCGGACACAATGCCGCGCTGCTGATCAAGAAATTCTAAGGCTGAGCGCTGCAGCGGCGTCTTTTTGAATGTCTCGGGAACTGGCACACGGACTCCCGAGACATTCATGCTAATCACGCTCATACGCTTCTACAGCGCGCTCTCCTTCGCGCTGCCCCCCGTGGCGCTGGTGGTGCTTGGCACCATGATCGCCGGTTATAAAGAAACCGGCCCTCAGTCCAACGGACTCGGAACCTTCGTCCTGATTGCCGGCACCATCCTGGCGGTGATTTCAGTCAACTCGGCCATCGCTGGAATAGTCGCCTGGTGCTGGCCCGGTGCTCGCACAACGTTTTCGCACGTCACGTGGATGGCCGGAGCCTTGCTCCTCCTGTCGGTCGCATTCTATGGGGTGATCCGCCTTCTTTAGATTCAGCGCGTGACCGCCAGGTCCACATCCTTCGCACCTTCGGTCACCTCGAAATTCCAGTCACCTGCGCCGGGTTTTTGCTCCTTCGTGGTTGCGGTGCCATCCGCTGTCTCCAGACCGGGGACATCAGCGGCGCTGTAGCTGACGGTCAGCTTCACCTTGCCGACGATGGGGCCGGTTCTTTCGTCGAGCTTGAACTTGCCATGCATCACACGTGCGCAGGCGACAGGCGCGGAAGGATCGTCAGAGGCAAAGACAACGCTGCCCCAGCTCACCGGCGTGCCATTGACGGTGACTTTGCCATTGATGGCGGTGCGCTTCATCGGCTTGAGAAAGCCCTGATTGCGCAGCCAGTCGCGCAGATGACCGCTCCAGGTGCCGAGCACGGGATCACCGAGGTACAGGCCCACGCCATGCGGGCCGGGGCGGTAGATGTGCAGTTCGGCGGGGACTTTGTTCTTCCGGCAGGCCAGGTAGAATGCCACCGCATTCTCGGCAGGCACCACGGTATCCTCATCGGTCTGGAAGATGAAGATGGGCGGCGTGTTGGCCGTCACGCGCGTCTCCGTGCTCACGTGCTTCGCCAGTTCGTCGTTGTCATTCGGGCCCAGCAGGTTTTTGCGTGAGCCTTTGTGGCCGTAGTCCTCGATCATCGAGATCACCGGATAAGTCGGTGCGGCCACATCCGGACGCGCGCTCACCTGATCAATGGCGTCGTTCGTCATGCCAGCAGGCTTTTCATCAAACATCGTCGCCGCCATCGAGGTCAGGTGCCCGCCAGCGGAGAAGCCGATGATGCCAATGCGGTTCGGATCAATGCCATACTGCTGCGCATTCGCCCGCACATGCCGGATGGCGCGCTGCACATCGATCAACTGCGTGGGGAAATGGTAGCCCTGGCTGCCGAGCCTGTAGTGCAGTACGAAGGCGGAAACGCCGATACCATTGAACCACTTCGCGACCTGCACGCCCTCATGATCTGCGGCCAGGCCGCCGTAACCGCCGCCGGGACACACGACGAAAGCCGCGCCATTGGCCTTATCCTTCGCCGCCGCCCACACATTGATAAAAGGCTGGTCCTTGTCCTCATTCCCCTTCGCACCCGGAGCACCTTCGGGCCAAAGCTTGACCTTGGTGGGCTCGGCGTGGGCGAGGGACGTGAAAAAGAGGGCGGCGGCAAAAAGAGAAATCTTGTTCATGCGGGTGGAAGTCTGTTAATCCTGTCTTTTCCATCCGTTCTTTCATCCACCATGATCTCACGCCGTCATTTTCTCTCCACCAGCCTCGGCGCGCTCAGCGTCTCCACCCTGCCTGCCATTGAGCCCATCAAGCGACCCGGCAAAAGCCGCATGCAGCTCGGCGTCGCCGCCTACAGCTTCCGCGAGTACTTCCAGTGGATGCGCGACAAGGAGCAGAAGCCCAAGGACGGCAAAGCGCAGTGGAGCATCCTCGATTTCATCGACTGGTGCGGGGACAACAACGTCCCCGGCGCTGAAGTGACCAGCTACTTCTTCCCGAAGGATGTGGACGAGGCCTTCCTGCTGGAAGTGAAACACCGCGCCTATCTGCGCGGTGTGCAGCTTGCCGGCACCGCCGTGGGCAACAATTTCGCGCTGCCGAAAGGCGAGAAGCTCAGCGAACAGATCGCCTACACGAAGAAGTGGATCGACTACTCCGCGATCATGGGTGCGCCGCACATCCGAGTGTTTGCCGGACCGCAGTCCAAAGAGCTCACCGAGGAGCAGGCCGTGGCCAGCTGCCTCGAATCCTACCAGGAGTGCCTCGACTACGCCGCCAAGAAGGGCGTCTTCCTCGGCCTGGAAAACCACGGCGGCATCGTCGCCGAGCCGGAAAACCTCATCAAGATGGTGAAGGCGGCCAAGAGCCCCTGGGCCGGCATCAATCTGGACAGCGGAAACTTCCACACCGAAGACCCGTATGCCGATCTCGCGAAGATCGCGCCCTACGCCGTCAACGTGCAGCTCAAGATGGAGATCAGCCGCAAAGGGGCTGCGAAAGGCGTCAGCGAGCCCAGCGATGTAAAACGCGTGATCCAGATCATGCGCGACGCCAACTACCAAGGCTGGTTCACGCTCGAGTTTGAAACCAAGGAGAACCCCTTCGTCCGCGTCCCCGAGATTTGCGACATGCTGCGCCCTCTGCTCGCCTGAGTTTTCGGTGGTTGGCGGCTGTTTGCGAGGTTTCCCCTGCCAAGGGAGATACGTGCCCATATAATTCCCATGCTCTGGGGCGCGGAAGCCCTTTGAAAACTACCGTCAACGACTGTAAACCATCGTCAACAATCGTAAACTTCCCTTCCCCCAATCCCCATGTCCCACGCCCCCACCGTTGTCATTGATAACTTCAACCCCTGCCTGAATGGCGGCCGGTATCCGGTCAAACGGGTGATCGACGAGCCCCTGGATGTTTCGTGCGACATTTTCAAGGACGGCCATGATGTGCTCAGCGCGGTGCTGCGCTGGCGGCTGACGGGCTCCCGCCGCTGGTTTGAAGCGCCAATGAAGCTGGTGGACAACGACCGCTGGCATGGGCAGTGCAGCTTCTCCAAAGCCGGGCGCTGGGAATACGTCGTGGAGGCCTGGGGCGACAGCTTCCGCTCCTGGAAGAAGACCTTTGCGGTGCGGGTGCAGACCCAGGACCCGGATGCGCCCATCGAGGCCCAGGAAGGCGCGAGGCTGCTGCGCGAGGCGGGCACGCGTGCCCGCGCCGCCGGTGTGCCCACGGCCGCCACCCAGCTCGAAAATTGCGCGGACCTGCTCACGACGGTGAAGCCTGCGGACATCATGGACGTCCTGCTCTCCGACGAGATGCAGAACCTGATGGACCAGTACCCAGATCGCTCGCAGTCCACCACTTCGGACACGCTGCGCGCCACCGCCGAGCGCGAACGCGCCCGCTTCTCCGCATGGTATGAGTTCTTCCCGCGCGGTGCCGAGGGCCGCAGTGACAAGCATTCCACCTTCCGCGACTGCCTGGGCCGCTTGGATCACGCAGCGCACATGGGCTTTGATGTGATCTACTTCCCGCCGATCCACCCCATCGGTGTCACCGCCCGCAAAGGCAAAAACAACACGCTCACGGCAGGGCCTGATGACGTGGGCAGCCCTTGGGCCATCGGCGGCCCGACGGGCGGACATCGCAAGATCGAGCCCGCACTCGGCACGGAGAAGGATTTCGTCTGGCTGGTGAAAGAGGCGAAGAAGCGCGGAATGGAGATCGCACTCGACTTTGCGCTCAACTGCTCGCCGGATCATCCCTATGTCAAAGACCATCCCGAGTGGTTCTACCAGCGCCCGGACGGCAGCATCCGCTACGCGGAAAATCCGCCCAAGAAGTACCAGGACATCTACCCGCTGAACTTCCACTGCGACGACTGGCGCAACCTGTGGAAGGAACTCATCGACGTGGTGCAGTTCTGGGTGGATCGCGGCGTGAAGATCTTTCGCGTGGACAATCCCCACACCAAGCCCGTGGCGTTCTGGGAGGAGCTCATTGCCACCATTCAGCGCAAGGACCCAGACGTGCTATTCCTCGCCGAGGCCTTCACCAAGCCTAAGATGATGCAGGTGCTGGGCAAAGTGGGCTTCACGCAGAGCTACACCTACTTCACCTGGCGCGAAAATCCCAGAGAGCTCACCGAATACGCCACCGAGCTGACCCAGGGAGACATGCGCTGGTACTACCGCGCGAACTTCTGGCCCAACACGCCTGACATCCTCCCCGGCCACCTGCAGAACGCCACCTCGCAGATGTTCCGCATCCGCGCCGCGCTGGCCGCCACGCTCTCCTCCAGCTGGGGCATGTACACCGGCTACGAGCTGTGTGAAAACGATCCGTATCCCGGCAAGGAGGAGTATGACAACAGCGAGAAGTACGAGCTGAAACAGCGCGACTACAATCAACTCGGCAACATCACCTCCTTCATCCGCCAGCTCAACCTCATCCGCCGCGACAACCCGGCGCTGCACCTCTACGACAATCTGAGCTTCCACGGTGCCGACCACCCCCAGATTCTCTGCTACAGCAAAGTCGCGCCCGACTTCAGCAACCGCGTCCTCTGCGTGGTCAGCCATGATGCCCAGCACCCCGCCATCGGCATGGTCCACCTGAATCTGGCAGCCCTCGGTCTCGATGGCAGCCGCCCATTCAAGGTCGCCGACCTGCTGCACAATCAAACCTATGAGTGGCGCGGCGCGGACAATTACGTGGAGCTGCATCCCAGCGGCGTGTCGATGCACCTCTTCCGCGTGGAGCAGTAAAGTGTTATGAAGCTGCTGCTCTGCCTGTGTCTGCTGACGTGCAGTGTCCGGGCACAGCAGTGGCGGCTCGTGTCATCGTCCAAGGCGATTTCACTCGGCCATGGTGCGGAGCACGTCATCAAACAAATCGCCGGGCCAGCCAAGGCGGAGCTGCGACTGGTCTTTTTTGATGAGAAGCAGTGTGAGCTGCGAGTCGTGGTCAATGCCTCCCAAAAGACAGCATCGCCGTTCAGCTCAATCGGTGTCGCGGAAAAAGCGCTGGCCGTCTGCAACGGCGGTTACTTCAACCCCGGCAGTGCTGAATTCAGCGCAGTGGGCTTGGAAATCGCCCATGGGGTCCGCAGCGGCAAGCCCGTCGAAGATCAATGGTTTGGCGGGCTGATGGTCCGGCAGGGTCGGGCATCGCTCGTCTGGAGCAATGATTTTCAAGACGCGACAGACATCAGCGAATTCGTTCAATGCAGTCCATGGCTGGTCAGCGAAGGTCGCGTCTGGCCGGTGCCACCCAGCAAAGAGCCCGAGCCGCGCAACAACCGCACTTTCATCATGACCGATGCCGCAGGCCGCTGGGCCATCGGCACCTGCAAACGTACCGGCCTGCTGGAGCTCGCCCATATCCTCGTCACCCCGGGCATCATCACTGAGATGAAGGTGAACCGTGCGCTGAATCTCGATGGCGGCCCCTCCACCGGCCTATGGTGCCGCAGCGCCGATGGACGTGAGTATTTTGAAAAGCCGGGCTGGGCGGTGCGCAATGCCATCGTGATCACACCGCGAAATTCCAAGTGAGATGCAGTGGGTTTTCAGCAGCTTGCATTTTATCTTCCTCCGGTCATACTCCCCTTGTGAATAATCTGCTCAAATACCGACGCATGGCTTTGAAAAAAGCTGAGATCGTTAATCTCGGCGCGGATGAAGGTTATGCTGCCAAAATCCCAGGATTTGCCGGATTGCTGGCAGTGGGTTCGAGCAAAAAAGCAGCAGTCGCCGAATTGTCATCTGCGCTCGATGACTGGATGAGCCTCGCTTTGAAACGTGGGCTGGGGTTGCCTGCTCTCACTGCACCGCAGAAAGCTCGTATGCATGCCGTGGTTAGCTCTTGAGCCATTCCTGACGGGAGATGTTCGCTTCATCGAGAATTAGCTTGAGTAAGTTAACGCCTATCTCTTTTCCTCCATGGGGATTGGGAATGGTGAGTTGAACAAGGCCCTTGACCATGTGCTGGTGTTTTCCTCCGGCATAAGGGCCATCCCAACCGAGCGCGCGGAGGCGCTTGATCAATTGGGCGCGAGATATAGGAGCTAACCGCATGCTGTAAGTTGGCCATACTCACTCGGCAAACAACGCATTTCTCCGCCACCTGGATGCTTGGATTAGGAGCGTGAATAACCTTACAATTCACGCGAGATGAGACTTGCAACATACGTTCGAAAGAGATGCGACCAGCCATCTTCAGTCTCCTTGCCCTCGGATTGATCTCCACCGCCACCGCTGCAGAGCCGCGCTGGTACAAAGGCAACACGCACACGCATTCCCTGTGGAGTGATGGCAACGACTTTCCGGAGATGATCACGGACTGGTACAAGCAGCATGGCTACGATTTTCTGGCGATTTCGGACCACAACATCCTCCAGGCGAAGGAGGTGTGGATGAGCGTGCCAGCCGTCGAAAAGCGGCGCAAGACCTTGGGAAAGACCACGATGGAAAAGTATCGCGCCCGCTTCGGTGATGAGTGGGTGACGACGCGCGAGAAGGACGGAGCGACCGAGGTGCGGCTGAAGAAGCTGGAGGAATACCGCCCCAAGTTTGAAGTGCCCGGAAAATTCCTGATCGTGCAGGCGGAGGAGATCAGTGCGGGGCTGGGCAAGGTGCCGGTCCACCTGGGCGCGGTGAACCTGCGCGAGGTGATCAAACCGATCAAAGACCTGGGCAGCATTCAGGAGGTGCTGCGGGCGAATTTCCAACTGGTGAACGAACAGTCCAAGCGGCTCGGCGTGCCGATGCTGACGCACATCAATCATCCTAATTTCCGATGGGCCTTCACGGCAGATGACATGGCAGCCGTGCTGGAAGAAAACTTCTGGGAAATCTACAACGGCCATCCCGGTATCAACTGGCTTGGCGATGAGACGCGAGTGGGGCATGAGAAATTGTGGGACATCGCGAACACGCTGCGCATCGCCCAGTTCAAGGCACCGCCCATGTATGGGGTGGGCACCGATGACGCGCACAACTACCACGGCGAGGAAGCCAGCCCCGGGCGCGGCTGGGTGATGGTGCGCGCATCGAAGCTCGATCCGGATGAACTCATGAAGGCGATGAAGGCAGGCGATTTTTATGCTTCTTCCGGCGTCACGCTTGATGACGTGAGCTTCACTGACGGCACCCTGCGGATCCGCATTCATGCCGAGCCCGGGGTCAAATATGAAACGGTGATCCGGGGCACCTTGCAGGGCTTTGATGCGACGACAACGGACGTCAAAACCCCACCGGGCGACACCTACCCCACCCGCAAGATCTACTCCGAGGATGTGGGCAAGACGCTGGCGAAGATCGAAGGCAGCGAGATCATCTGGAAGCCCACCGGCAAGGAATTGTACTTCCGCGCAACGGTTGTTTCTTCAAAGCCGCATCCGAACCCCTCCTTCAAAGACCAGACCGAGATGGCCTGGACGCAGCCGATGGGGTGGAAAAAGTAGGCTTGTTGCGCCGCAACAAGCGGTTCAGCCAGTTGCAGCGCAACTGGCCGACTCTACCGCACCCGCATGCCCTGCATCCGCCCCTGCATGGCTTCAAGCATCGGGGCCATTTCCAGCTTCATGGAGAGTGGCGCTTCTTTAAAGAAGAGGCCCATGTCCTTGGTGAAGGATTTTTCAAAGCTGGCGGCGTCCTGATCCAGCATCATCTGCATCTCAGGATTCTTCGCGGCCTTCTTTTTCATCTCGCGTTGGATGACACCGATGATGCGACGGCGGTCTTCGGCGGGCAGTTTATCCAGCCCCTTCATCACCGCCTTGAAGTTTTCCTCCACGGTGCGGTTCACATAATCGCTCTTTTCTTCATCGGTCAGCGATTTGAAAAAGCGGTCCATGGTTTCCAGTCCGTCTTCCCGCATCGTGTTGCGCTGGTTGAAGTCGAGCCTGATGACGGAGTTGATGACTTTGTCGAGATACGCTTTGCGCTTCGATTCCGCCAGATCCTCATCCGCCAGCCAGGGTGCCTCCGCCATGAGGGCCAGCGTCTTTTCCGGAGAGAACACCGAGTCCTCCGTCACCCACATGACGACGCCTACACCGGCCCACACAAGGGCAAGAAAGGCGGCGACCTGGAACCAGAAACGTTGGAGCGGCATGGCCGGTTACTTTTTGCCAAAGCGGCGACCTAGCAACGAGAGAAATTCGCCCGACTCCTCCACCTGAAGCTTCTTGGTGACGGCGAAATAAGCGGCAGCGGCGACGCTGATGCTCACGCCGAGCCCGGCGCAGCGCAGCATGAAGTTCAGGTGCGTCCAGTCCGCCATGATCGTGTACTTAGCCACGAGACAGACGGCTGCCATGACGGCGATGCCGGCCATGAGCTTGACCAGCGACTGCACCAGGGAGCGCGTCTCCAGGCCGGAGGCAAACTTGCGCATGCAGCCGTAAAGCGTGAGGAAATTGAGCGAAAGACCCACCGCCGTGGCCCAGGCGAGCGCGGTGTGATCCCAGTGGAAGACGAAGACGGTGATGGAGTTCACCGTCGCGGTGAATGCTATGATGCCGATGCTGACCATCATGGGAATGAAGCGGCGGTTGATGGTGTAAAAGGCGGGCTGCAGCACCTTGATGGCGGCGTAGAAGATCAGGCCAAAGGCGTAGGCCTGCAGGGGCGCGGCAGTGTTTTGCACGTCCACGGCGGTGAATTTGCCGTGCTCAAAAATGACGGAGATGATTTCATGCGCGAGCAGCGTGAGGCCGACTGCACAGGGCAGCGTGAGGAAGAGCACCAGGCGCAGACCTTTGGCCAGAGCACTACGAAAAGCGGGTGTCATGCCTTCGGTGGCGAGGCGGGAAAGCATTGGCAACGTGACGGTGGCGACGGCGACGCCAAACAAGCCGAGCGGGAGCTGCTGAAGACGCTGCGCATTGCCCAGCCAAGCAAGCGATCTTTCGTGCCCGGCTGTGTAGGAGGCAAAGATGGAATTGAGCAGCACCGCCACCTGCGTGCCGCTGGCGGCCAGCATGGAAGGCCACATGAGATGCAGCACTTCCTTCACCGCAGGGTCTTTGCAGCCAAAGTCAAAGCGGAAGCGAAAGCCCACGCGATGAAGCGCAGGAAGCTGCACGGCGAGCTGCAGCACACCGCCGATCAAGGTGCCGATGGCAAAGCCCGTCAGGCCTTTCTCACTGACATGCCCATGGCGGAAGCCGGGATCAATGAACCAAGCGAGCACCACCCCGCCGACGATGCAGCCGAGATTGAAAAACGCCGATGCGACAGCGGGGATGAAGAACACCTTCTTCGAGTTCAGCATGCCCATGACCAGCGCGGTGACAGACACCAGCGCGATGAACGGATACATGATCTGCGCCAGCCAGATGCCGAGCACCTTGGCCTCTTCACTGAGGCCGGGAGTGAGCAGACGGAAAATAATCGGCGACAGCAGCACGCCTGCGATGGCGACAATGCTCATGAACCACATCGAGAGCGAGATCATCTTGCGCCCGAGCACCCAGGCAGCCTCATCGCTCTCCGTCTTCATCTTCTTCGAGAAGGTGGTGACGAAGGCCGTGGAAAGCGCGCCTTCGGCAAACAGGTCACGCAGCATGTTCGGCGTGCGGAAGGCGGCGGTAAAGATGCCGGTGAAGGCGGAGCCGAAAAAGCCGTTGAGCATCTGATCCCGCACAAGGCCGAGCACGCGGCTGCAGAGAATGGCAATGGAGACGACCCCGGTGGATCGTGCCTGGGAGGCGGAGTCTTTTTTTTCTTCGCTCTTCATGCGGCAAAGCGGCCGCTCGCGCGCCGCAGTTTGTCCATCATGGCGATTCCCATGCCATGTTCATGCAACGGTTCTGCAATGATTTCATCCACGCCGAGCTTGTCGAGGGCGCGCAGGACGTAGAAGAAGCGCACGGCGGCTTCGGGGAGCTTGCCGTTGCCGGGGCTGAGCATCATCACTTCCTCCCATTCGCAGAGATTGAGGTAGCCATCCTTTTCTTCGCCACGGTAGCTCATGAGGGCATAGCGTTTGCCCTCTTCAGGAATGAAATCCTGAGGGCGCTCCAGCAGGCGCAGCGGCGTCTTGGGCGCGTAGTGAGAGGCGAGCTGGCCGGGGGCGGCGGTGGCTTCATCGACAACGGTGCGCGACGTGTAGCGCACCTTGCCGTAGGCTTTCAAATCTTCCGCCGTGATGGGCCCCGGGCGGATGATGTCGATGAACATCTTCGGGCTGCCGGGCTCGATCTTGATGATGGTGGACTCCAGGCCGAACATGCAGGCACCGGCATCCACGATGAGGTGGATTCGGCCGTCGAGTTCCGAAAGCACCGCGCTGGCAGACGTCGGGCTGATGGAGCCGAAGCGATTCGCACTGGGCGCGGCGATGGGTTTGCCGAGATCGGTGATGACGCGGCGGAAAATCGAGTTGGAACTCACCCGCACGGCCACGGTCGGCAGCCCGGCGGTGACGAGATCGGGGACGATGGGCTTCTTGGGCAGCAGGATGGTCAGCGGACCGGGCCAGAAGCGTTCGACCATCTTTTTGAGCGTGGCAGCGATCTCCGGCGGCACCTCGGCCACGAGATCAATCTGCTCCTTGCTGACCAAATGGACGATGAGCGGGTCAAAGGTGGGGCGCTCCTTGGCCTCGAAAATTTTCGCGACGGCAGCAGCATCCAGCGCATTGGCGGCGAGGCCATAGACGGTTTCGGTGGGCAGGGCCACGACTTCGCCTTCCTTCAGCAAACGGACGGCCTCATCGACCGCCTGGTGCATCAGCGGGGGCTGGTCGGTGGGCAGAACGGCGGTGACGTAACTCATGATGGCGAGGTGTGGCTTTCAATCACCGCCCAGGCGTTGTGATTGTGGATGGATTCGTAATTCTCCGCTTCAACGCGGAACCAGGTGATGCGCGGATGCGTCTTGGCTTTCACGGCGATGTTGCGCACGAGGTCTTCGACGAAGACGGGATTGTCGTAGGCGGCTTCGGTGACGAACTTTTCGTCGGGGCGCTTCAGGAGACTGTAAAGCTCGCTGCTGGCGCTTTGTTCAACCAGTTCCAGCAAATCTTCGATCCAGACGGGCTCGCTGAAACGAATGGCGAGGGTGACGGTGCCGCGCTGATTGTGCGCGCCACGGGCGCTGATGGCCTTGGAGCAGGGGCAGAGCGTGGTCACGGGCACTTCGACGGTGAGGACGAAGTCCGTCTTCTCCTTGTCTGTGTTCACTTCAAAGATCACACCGTAGTCGAGCAGACCCTCAGCACCGGAGACCGGGGCCTTTTTGGTGCGGAAGTATGGAAAGCGCATTTCCACGTGCGCCTTGTCGGCATGGAGCTTTTTCATCAGCTCGCGCGGCATGGCCACAATGTTGGAGACGGTCAGTTCCTTGCCGTGGGCATGCAGCACCTCGACAAAGCGGCTCATGTGGGTGCCTTTGAACTGATGCGGCAGATCGACGGCCAGGGAGACGGTGGCCACGGTATGCTGCACGGCGGCATCACGGTCACGGATGCTCAGGGGAAAGCGCAGGCTGCGTACGCCGACGCGGTCAATGGGCAGGCGGCGGTCATCGCGTTCGTTTTGCGTGTCGGTAAGGGCGGACATGGGCTGGAAATGAAACTTCCCACTGCCGCGCATGCAACAGTGGGAAGCAGATCAAAAGGGAGCCTTCAGGGGCAGATCCCGCAAAATCAAGGCATGAGGTTCACAGCGCGGGAGCGCTTGATCTCACGGACGACCACACGGTGCAGCCAGGCGGGAAGACCAGTGATGCGGCGGGGGATGAGCTTGCCGGATTCCGTGGTGAAACGGGCGAGCAGCTCAGGATTGGTGTAGGAAATCTTTTCCACCGGGATGTCCACTCGGCGGCGCGGCATCTTGCGATTGGCGCGGCGGAAATTGGACATGCGTTCTTTGGTCTTCGGTTGCATGGCAGTCTTGGGTAAAAATTAGCGGGTTTCGCGGTGAAGAGTGCGCTTCTTCATGAAGTGGTTGAACTTCACCTTCTCAAGACGGCCCGGGGTGCGGACGCTTTTCTTGTTGCGCGTGGTCACGTAGCGGGAGGGCGGCATACCTGCGGCTTTCGCTTCGGTGCATTCAAGGGTGATGATTTCTCGCGGCATAAATTTGGGGCGCAGAGGCTAGGTCACTCTTTGGAGAAGTCAAGCGATTCGCCAGAGTTGTTATTCGAAGAGCTCGGTGCGGCGTCATCTTCATCCTTGTCGTCGTCGGAAGCGTCGTCCGCGTTGTCGAGGCCGAAGAGGGAGTGCACGGGGCGGCTCCAGCGGCCGCTCATCTGGCTGCGCTCCAGCTTTTCCTGATAGGTGACGGAGAAGCGGGCGAAGGGCATGGCCTCCAGGCGCTCTTCAGGAATCATGACGCCGGTGCCTTCGCACAGGCCGTAGGTGCCGGTTTCGATGCGCTTGAGCGCCTCGTTGATTTCGTACAGGGCGTCCTGTTCCTTGCCGAGGAGGCTGAGGGCGAAGTCGCGGTCATAGGCGTCGCTGCCGGCATCGGCCTGATGCATGCCGAAGGCGGAGGAGTCGCCGTTTTCATTGCGGATGGTCTCGCTGGCCACGCCTTCGATGGAGTTCAGGTAGGCGTCGCGCAGTTCGATCAGGCGCTGCTTCTGTTTCTTGAGGAAGGGGGTCATCTTCACCGGGCCCTTGGCGATTTCGATGGTGATGCCTTCTTCTTCACGATTGAGGCGTGAGCGCGGCGTGCCGGTGGTCGAGACGGAGGTGCGGCCTTTCGGGACAAGGGGAGCAGGGGTGCTTTTGGAGGGCTTGGACGCTTTGACCGGAGCCGGGGCTTCCACGGGGGCGGCCTTCACAGGTGCCGGAGCAGGGGCGGCCTTGGCGGCTGGCTTCTCAGCCTTGGCGGCAGGCTTCTCAGCCTTGGCGGCAGGCTTCTTGGCTGGAGCAGCTTTGGCGGCGGCTTTTTTGGCAGGGGCGGGTGTCTTGGCGGCAGCTTTTTTCGGGGCGGGTTTCTTCACAGGTTTTGGGGAGGGTTTCTTCGGGGCGGGTTTTTTCGGCACCGCTTTTTTCAAAATGGGTTTGCTCTTGGACTTCACCGCCGGTTTGGCTGCTTTGGCAGGGGCGGGCTTGCTCTTCGACTTCACCGCCTTGGCCGGAGCTTTTTTGGCGGGCTTGGCAGCGGGCTTCTTAACTGCGGGTTTCTTGGATTTCGCAGGCATGACTTTAGCGGTGTTGGGTTAGTCGATGAACGTCTCTGTTAAGGCACCTGGCCACAGGGCGGAAAAAGAGGCGCGGATTCTGGCTGCGGTTATCAGAACGCGCAACCAGTATTCCGAGGCCGCCCCAAGGTTCCCGGCGCAGGCGCATCTGGCGGGTTGCGCCCGCAGGGCCAGGGCCTACTCTTGCGGGCATGAATGCCGAGCCCCCCTCCACTTCCGCGCTTTCCAGCCTGTGGCGGCAGATCCGTGCCGTGCTTGACCTCGTGCTGGACCTCTCCTTCAAGCGCTTCGTCACCCCCCATCTGGTGCGCATGCTGTATGTCCTGAGCCTGCTGGCGGCTTTCATGTATGCCTTGTCCTGGCTCTTTTACAGCTGGTGGGGCATCATCGTCGCCCCGGCTGCCTTTCTGCTCTACCTCATCGTCGCCCGCGTGACGGTGGAGCTGATTCTCGCCATCTTCCGCATCGCCGAGCACCTGGCCCCGATGGCGGATGAACCTGTGGTCAAGCCTGTCGCAAAATCGACCTCGTTCACCGATCCGGTGCGCTGATCCCCTGACAGGGAGGCCTGGCCGTAGGACGGTCGTGGCGCCAGCCCGCCCGTCCTTCACCGCACTTCAAGCAAGTCCAGGCTGCGAGCCCATTCGAAGCCGGCGGTCTGGCGAAGAAGCGCTGCAGAATGGACGAATCGGGGCGTCAACCACTCCCGACCTGCCGCCCAAACCGGAGCTTGTGAAATTTTTCACAAAATGCGGTTGCCGCCCTTCGCTGCGTCCTGATAATCGCCGTGCCGATGTTCACTCCCACGCTCGCCTCTTTCGATCTCATTGCGCTCGCCGTCTCGGTGGGGAAGATCGTGTTTCTCACTTTCCTGGTCATTCTCCCGCTGGTCTCGATCGCGGTTTACTTTGAGCGACGCATCTCCGCCGTCATTCAGGACCGCGTGGGCCCGAACCGCGTGGGCGTGCCGCTGACGCTCTTTGGTTTCAAAAAAGACTGGCAGCCCTTCGGCATCGGTGGTCTGGCGCAGGCGGCGGCAGACGGCCTGAAGTTCATTTTGAAGGAAGACTTTGTACCCGCCCATGTGCGCACGTTTTACTACTGGCTGGCCCCGTGCATGACGGTGGTGCCCGCGCTGCTCACCTGCGTGGTCCTTCCTTTCGGCAGCGAGCTGAACCTCTCCTTCCTCGGAGTCGCCGAGCCGGTCAAGATGGTGATCGCAGACCTGAGCATCGGGCCGCTTTTCACCTTCGCCATCGCCTCCCTGGGCGTGTATGGCATCGTCCTCGCCGGATGGGCCTCCAACTCGAAGTACCCCTTCCTTGGCGGCGTGCGTGCGAGCGCGCAGATGATCTCATATGAAATCTCGCTCGGCCTGTCGATCGTCCCGGTGCTGATGATTTTCGGCGAGCTGAACCTGACCAAGATGTCTGCCTTCCAGGACGCTAACGGCTGGCTGCTGCTGCCGCTCTGGGGCGAGGGCCTCAGCGTCGCACGCTGGGTGCTGCTGATCCCCATCGTCATCTCCTTCGTCATCTTCACCGTCTCCATGTTTGCGGAGACAAACCGCCTGCCCTTCGACCTTGCCGAGTGCGAGACGGAACTGGTGGCCGGTTACCACACCGAGTACAGCTCGATGAAATTCGCCCTGTTCTTCATGGGTGAATACGCCGCAATGATCATCGGTTCAGGCATGGCGGTGACGCTCTTCCTCGGCGGCTGGAGCATCCCCTGCTGGCCCTTGTTGGAGAAAATCATCCCGCTGCAGCTGCACTACACGCCGGACACCACACCGCTGTACACCGGCCTGCTGCACATCGCCACGTTCTTCGCCAAGGTGTTCGCCTTCATCGTCTTCTTCATCATCATCCGCTGGACCCTGCCCCGCTTCCGCTTTGACCAGCTCATGGCCCTCGGCTGGAAGGTGTTCTTCGAGCTCGCGCTGGCCAACGTCTTCCTCACGGCGGTGCTGATGTGGCTGTTTCCGCTAAAGTGAGCCACGTTGCCCAGTTGCGCCGCAACTGGGCTGCAGGAGGTGCATTCTCGCAGGCTGAAGTGTGTAGCACGCTGAGAGGCGTCGGCCTGTCACCACGCCCATCCTACGGCAGAGGCTGCTTGGTCCGTTGCATCCCCAGCCACTTCTGCACCCCCATGGCCAGGAAGGCCCCAATGAACCCGCCGCACATGTCGGCGGCCCAGTCCCACACATCGCCGCCGCTGCGGCCGGGGGTGTAAGTTTGGTGCCACTCATCAAAGCCGCCCACGGCACCGCAGAACAGGACCGAGGCGAGAATGGCGATGGCCGTGGCCCTGGCGCGCCCCGCGAGGCGCAGGCTGAGCAGGAAGCACATGCCGCCGGCAGAGAAAAAGATCGCATGCTCCACCTTGTCCACGCCCTCAAACTTCGCTGGTGAGGGCAGGTGGCTCTGCGAGGAGAGCCAGTAGAGCGTCCCAAACCACAGCAGCACCAAAAAACGCCAAAACCAAGGTGACGAAAAGAAGCGCGGGAATTGCATCGTGCGCGGAATTATCACTGCCGCACCAAACAGCAAGCACGATTCCCACCGCCGGTTGTTCCGCAGTCCGCCCACATCTTCCGTCCCATGGCCATACGTGCCATCCGCCGGCGGCCCGCAAAGCGATAGACAACCCCGGGCCTGCGCGTTAAACCTCGCCCGATCACCACAACCATTCATGAAACTGCACCTCGCTCTCGCCGCCTTGTTCGCCTCCCTTTCCTTCGCCAGCGCGGAAGAAAAAGAAATCTTCAACGGCAAGGACCTCACCGGCTGGGAAGGCAACAAGGACCTCTGGAGCGTGCAGGACGGCACCATCACCGGCAAAACCCCGGCGGCGCCTGCTGATCCCGCCAAACCCGACGCTCCGGTGAAGAGCATCCTCAAGCATAACACCTTCCTCGTCTGGAAAGGCGGCACCGTGGGCGACTTCGAGCTGACGTTTCAATACCGCATCGAAAAGGGCAACTCCGGCGTGCAGTACCGCAGCAAGGAGCTCAATGCCGGAGAAAACGGCCCCATCATCAGCGGCTACCAGGCCGACTTTGAAGCGGGCAAGACCTACAGCGGCATCCTCTACGAAGAGCGCGGCCGTGGCATCCTGGCCAAGCGCGGTGAAAAGACCGTGATCAAGCCTGCGGCGGACGGTGGCAAGAAGCCCGTGGTGGAAGTGACCGGCAGCGTGGGAGACAGCGCCGCCATCCAGGCCAGCATCAAGTCCGAAGACTGGAACGAGTACCGCATCGTGGCCAAGGGCAACCATGTGCAGCATTTCATCAACGGCCAGCAGACCATTGACGTGACGGACGAAGACGCCGCCAACGCGCCGAAGGAAGGCCTCCTGGCCCTGCAGATCCACGCCGGCCCGCCGATGGTCGTGCAGTTCAAAAACTTCAAGCTCGTCGAAACGAAGTAGTCGTGCTTTCTTAGCCTCATCATGACCCGCCTGCTTTTCACCACGCTTCTTCTGCTCACCAGCGGCCTTGTCACAAAGGCCGCTGCCGACACCGAATACCTCATCGTCAGCGGTGGGCCTGCGGCACGAGGGTTTGAGGATCTGCGCCGGCCCGGAGAGCAGCACGACCGCTGGTGGGGCAACTTCATCCGCACCGCCCGCGTGCGCATGCAGGAGATCCACAACACCGTTCCCGCGAACACCCGCATCACCTGGCTGGTGTACCGGGACGCGTATGTGCGCCGCGCCGCCGCCGAGCACCAGCCGCTGACGCAGAATGTTGAGTCCGTGACCAAGGCCTACCCCTACATCCACCTTGTCTGGTTCCGCAGCACGCAGGAGCTCATCAACTACATCAACAATGGCCAGTCCGGACGCGGCAATCTGAAGATCTCCGGCTTCGAGTACTTCGGCCACTCGAACAAGTACAGCTTCATGTTTGACTATAGCTCGGACGTGTACGCCACCTCCACCGCGTGGCTGCATGAGAATGATCTGCGCAAGATCAGCCGCTGGGCCTTCAGCTCCAAGGCCTACTGCCAGAGCTGGGGCTGCCACACGGCGGAAAGCTTCAGCAAAGCTTGGAAACGCGCCACCGGCACCAAAATGGTGGGAGCCCAAGGCAAGACCGACTACTCCGACATGCACCTGCGCGACTGGCACGTGGGCCTCTCCAGCGGCGCGCATTGGGTGCGGTAGGAAAAGTTGCCTTGTTGCTGTGCAATAAGGACTCCTCTTATTCTCCCAGAAAGAGGGCTGCATGGACGTAGGACGGTCGTGGCGAAGCCCGCCCGTCTGTCAGCGTACGGCAAACTCTCTGGCGCACGAATGTCCTCGCAGTCGGGCGGTTTGGCGGAAGAGTCGATGGGCCGTGAGCACGCGCTCGACGCCAAACACGGCCGACCTACCGCCGGAGGGCCGGGGCTTGCCTCTGTTTGAGAAAAGGTCCCCGCTGCGCACGGCACACAGACCTGTTTCCAAGGATGCGTTATATTACTTAACGCCCCAAACAAACGTCACCGGCTTGTCGATGTCCGGGTGCACGCTGTGGTGCACGGGGCAGCCGAGGGCGGTGGCTTCGAGGAGCTTGCGGTCGGGATGGTCTTCCGGCAGGGGGATCTGGATGGTGATGGGCAGCCCCACGATGCGGCGCGGGCTGTCCGCGCTCATGTGCTTTTCCACGCTCACCTTCATCCCCGCGATGTCATAGCCCTTCTGCTGCGCCTTGATGCCGATGACGGTGGCCATGCAGGTGGCCAGCGCCGTGGCCACGAGGTCGGTGGGGCTGAACGACTCGCCTTTGCCGTGGTTGTCCACCGGCGCATCGGTGATGACCTGGTTTTGCGAAGGGCCATGCGTGGCCCGGCAGCGCAGGCCGCCTTCGTAATCGACGCTGATGGAGACGGCCATGGCGGGGGGAGGAGGTGGAGTATTAGATTACTGGAGTGCCGGAGTGAGGTGGAATGGGGGGCGTCTGTTCAAGACCCCATCATTCCATCATTCCACCCATCCAGCGGGCAGGGCTTACTGCGCGGTCAGAATGCCGTTCATGATGGCCACATGGCCGGGGAAGGTGCAGAAGTAGGGGTACTCACCAGCGGCTGGCACGGTGAATTCGATGGTTTCGCTCTGGCCGGGCTGGAGCAGCTTGGTGTGGGCGAGGATGTCCGGGGAGTCGGGGATGTAGCCTTTGTCCATCAGCGTCATGCCGCTCATGGCGATGGCCATCATTTTGTCCTTGGTGCCGAGCTTGCCGAACACGATGTTGTGCGGCTGGGGCAGCGTGGGGTGGGTGTTGGTGAAGGTGACCTTGATCTTCTGGCCTGCCTTGGCGGTGATGGCCTTGGTGTCATAGGCCAGGGGATTGGCGTTGTCCGGCTTGATGGTGATCTCAAGCACGGGAGCGCCTGCGGCCTGCGCGGCAGCGGGGACGGCCGGGGCGGCGGCTGGCGCGGCGGGCACTGGGAGAGCTGTGGTGGCGGTGGCCACGGCCAGAGGGGCGGCGGCATTGGTGGCGGGCGGTGCCGCAGCGGCACCTGGAGAGGCGCTGGCAAGGCTGGAAGGAGGCGCTTCGGCGGCGGCTTTCGGACGGAGGGAGCCCAAACCATCAAAAATGAAAGCCAGCACCCACAGCAGGACGGCGCCACCGATGGCAAGACCGATGATCACATTGAGGATGGTCCAGATGGAGGACGATTTTTCCGAGGAAGAGGAGGGCGCAGACATGGGCTTTGGAGGTGGGGATGGAGTGCGCATCAGAGCACAGCAGCGCCTGAAAGCAACCAACGGAGAATGCTGAATGCAGAATGACGAATGAACCGCGAGCCGCAGCCTCCTGAAACCTCCCATCTGATGGAGCAATGCAGGCGGGAAAAACCGAGGAAGCCTCGCCGCCCCCCTTCGTCCTTCGCCCTTCGTCATTTCTCATTCACCAGTTCCGCCATCGCCCAGCCGATCTCGGGCGAAACCAGGTCCAAAAGATCATTGTGCAGGCCGCCTGGCACCTCACGAAACCTCACCACCTGCGGGTGGGCCGCCGCCAGTTCCCGGCCCATGCGCACCGGGATCACTTCATCCTCCGCGCCATGGAAGATCACCAGCCGCGCCCCGGGTCGGGAGGCCACGTGGTCCAGGGTCTGGCGGTTGTCAAACAGGTGCCGGTTCAGGTGGCACAACGGCCAGCCGAGCACGATGCGCCCCATCTCCGTCATCGTGGTAAAGGGGGACATCAGCACCCCGCGCCGGATGTCCAGATCATCCGCCGCCATCAGCGCTGCTGCAGAGCCCAGGGAATGGCCCAGCACGGCCAGATGCGGCCGCAGCTCCGGAAGGGGGGTGTGCAGCCGCTGCGCCAGCGCCTCCACCGCCGCCTTGCCGCTCTCACGGATGCGCGCCGGATTCGGGCTGCCCTCGCAGTCGCCATAGCTCGGGTAATCCACCAGCAGGTAGGCGAAGCGGTCGTTCCACAGGTCGGTTTCACGCAGCCAGTCGAGTGCCAGCGAGCCATTCCCCGCGAAGCACACCCAGACCGTGTCCGGCAGGCCGGTGCCGGCCACCCTCGGGGGGATGTAAAAGGCCGTCTGGTGGCCTTGGGAGGTCTCAAAGCGCAGGCGCTCCCCGTGGGCGCTCTGCAGCATGGTTTCGTACTCTGCCCCGTAGGGAGCGGGGTGGTAGATCAGGCGGGCCTGGGAGCTCAGCAAAAAGATCACAGGCGTGAAGACGAGGACGGCGGTCAGCCGCAGCAGGCGCTTCCAGAGGGGCATGGGGTGTCAGTCAGGTGAATAGGTTTTGGCCTTCAGCTTTCCGTTTTCAAAGACCAGCAGGATGCCTTCGCAGTTGGGGTCCGTGGAGTGCTCCGGGTGCATGAAGAAACTCAGGCTTGTCTCATCCTCGACGATGATCTGGGGTCTTTGCCGGGGCCCGCCTTCCGGGTAGATCTGGGCCTCCCAGGCCATGATCTCCGCCTTCGTCATGCCCGGCTGTATGCCTTCATAAAAAGTCTTGTAGCTGCGAAAGCGCGCATCCACCCACTCAGGAAACATCGTCACCAGCACCAGCCCCGTGGGCGCCAGCGCCAGCAGGGAGATCAGCAGCAGGAGCAGCTTCAGCGCCACGCGCCGCACCCGAAACACGGTGACGAGCGTGATCAGCGACGCCACGAGCCCCAACAGCGCCAGCACGAGGATGGGGTAGGGTGAGGAGTTCATTCCCGCGCATGCTGAGGGATGCCCTGTGGAAAGGCGATAAAAAAATGCCTCGTATTCCGCCCGCCGCCCCCGCATTCGCCGCCGTTTTTCCATACCTCCGGAACAAGATCGCATGACGATGTACCGATGAAGCCATGCACCCCGCCGAATCAGCCACCACCTTTGAGGCCGCCGTCTCCGCCACAGGAAAGACGGTGGAGGAACTGGATGCCCCTGCCGCCTTGGCGCAAATGGAGGAATTCTACCGCAATGTGCGGGCGGAGGACTGCATCCTGGATGAGGAGGGCGACACCCTGCAGTGCCAGTGGGGCGTGAACACCCAAGGCGGTGAAAAAACCTTCCAGCTCGAGATTGCCCGCCATTTCATCGAACCCGGAGACGAGGATGAAGACGGCATGAGCCAGCTCTCTCTCACCCTGACCTATCCCGCCGATCCGGCCCTGCTGGCGCTGGAGCCCGGCGTCTGCCAGTGCAGCCTGCCCACCGAACTGGGGGAATTTGAGCGGGCCGTTCTCTCCAGCCGGCCCTATCAGACCCTCGCCACGCTCAAGCCGCAACAGACGAGCCTGATGTGGTGGCAGACCTGACAGTCGCCGTCTGTCGCCGCGCAGCGCAGTTCACCCCGCCCGCCGCGGGGCGGAATGCGTATCTTTTCATGGGGCTGCAAGGCGCACCAACCCACCCCCTTTCACGCCATGAAACCCATTCTTGCCCTCATTGATTTTTCCGACGTCAGCCAGACGATCCTCCAGCAGGCCGAAGAGCACGCCAAGGCCTTCGGCGCGGACGTGGTTCTCATCCACGTCGTGCCACCGGAGCCGCTGGTCGTGGATTTCGAGCCCCCCGCCGTCCCGCCGGATGTGTTCAAGCTCAGGCAGCAGCAGCTCTTCGTCATGCGCGACACCCTCATCGAGCATGGCGTCAGCGCCACAGTGCAACTTCATGGCGGCCTGCTGCTGGAGACCCTGCTGGACCTGATTGCCAGCCTCGATCCCGCAGTCATCATCATGGGCTCCCATGGTCACGGCGCGCTGTATCATCTGATCGTCGGCAGCGTCACGGAAGGCATCATCAAGCACGCCAGCCGCCCTGTGCTCGTCATCCCCAGCGTGCCTGTACCGCCGACCCACCTGGTCAAGGCAGCCGCCAAAAAATCACGGCGAGCCGAGACAGATGAAGCCATCGGCACCATCGGCGGAGTCCCGATCCCACTGTAACCGGGGTGCCTACCCTCCGCCACCACCCACCATGCCGGCATCCGGCTGCGTCATCCGCGCGGGGTCCAGCGCTTCATTCAGCTCCGCTTTCGTGAGGCCGAGTTCTGCAAGCCGCTCCAGGCAGAGTTCTCTCACCGATGTTCCGGTTTTGGCGCTGAGCTTGGCTATTTGAGCCGCCTTGTCATAGCCGATCTTGGAATTCAGGCCGGTGACCATGGCGAGGCTGTGTTCAATGAAACTCGTGCAGCGCTCCCGGTTGGCCACGATGCCGTCCACACAGCGCGTGCTGAGGAGCGTGGTCGCATTGGCGAGCAGATCGATGCTTTCCAGCAGCGCGGCGGCGAGCGCGGGCATCATGACGTTGAGCTCCAGATTTCCATTCGCGGCGCACCAGGTCACGGTGCTGTCATTCCCCATGACCCGTGCGCAGACTTGCATGAGGCTCTCGCACATCACGGGGTTCACCTTGCCGGGCATGATGGAGCTGCCGGGCTGCGTGGCGGGCAGGCTGATCTCGCCGATGGCGCACTGCGGGCCGGAGCTAAGCCAGCGCAGATCATTGGCAATCTTGAACAGGCTGGTGGCCACAGTCTTGATCTGGCCGCTGACCTCCACCAGGCCGTCCTTCGCGGCCTGCGCCTCGAAATGATCCTGTGCCTCGCGAAACGGCAGCCCGGTCTTTTCGGCCAGCAGTGCGATGGCCCGCCCAGGCATCTCCGGATGGCTGTTCAACCCTGTGCCGACCGCCGTGCCGCCCAGCGGCAGTTCCAGGATGGCGCTGAGCGCCGTGTGCATGCGGGAGACGGCCAGCTCCGCCTGCCGCGCATACCCCTTGAACTCCTGCCCCAGGCGCACAGGCGTGGCGTCCATCAGGTGCGTTCGGCCAATCTTGAGCACGTCCCAAAACTCCTCCGCCTTGGACGCCAGCGCCTGCTGCAGCGTTTCCAGCGCGGGGACCAGCCTCCGGCTCAGCTCCTGCGCCACGGCGATGTGCACCGCCGTGGGAAAGGTGTCGTTGCTCGACTGCCCCATGTTCACATGGTCATTCGGATGCACGGGCTCCTTCGCACCCAGCGGCCTCCCCGCGATCTGGCAGGCACGGTTTGAAACCACCTCGTTCACATTCATGTTCGTGCTCGTGCCGGAGCCCGTCTGATAGATGTCGATCACGAAATGCGCATCATGCCGCCCCTCCGCCACCTCCAGGGCCGCCTGTTCGATGAGCGCTGCCTTGTCCTCCGGCAGCAATCCCAGCTCAAGATGCACACGCGCCGCCGCCCACTTGATGAGGCCGTAGGCATGGATCACCGGCAGCGGCACACCGCGCCCGCTGACCGGAAAATTGAGCACCGCTCGCTGGGTGCTCGCGCCATACAGCGCCTCCGCCGGCACGGACATCCCGCCCATGCTGTCTGTTTCCGTGCGCGTTTTCATGGCAGAGGATACGCCTGCGGGAAGGTGCGGGCATCAAAGTCTCAAAAGCAAAGCCGGGGATCGTTCCCGATCCCCGGCCTGCACCAAACAACACCATCAATACCGAAACTACTTCACCTCTGCCAGCACCCGCTTGATGTCGGCGGCCTGCTGGTCGGTGGAAGCTTTGTAATCCTGCCAGACGACCTTGCCGTCCTTGATGAGGAAGCAGCTCCGCTTGGCGAGCGAGAGCAGGCCTTTGGCCATTTTCTCGACCTTGAAGGCCTCGACGATCTTGCCATCAGGATCGGCGATCAGGTCGTAGGGCAGCGTGAACTTGTCTTTGAACGCCTTCTGCGCCTCCGCCTTGTCAAAGCTCACGCCGAGCACCTGCACGCCTTCCTTGGAGAGGTCGGCAAAGGCGTCACGCAGGGAGCAGGCCTGCTTGGTGCAGCCGGGAGTGTCCGCCTTCGGATAGAAGAAGACCACCGTCGGCCCCTTCTTGTACACATCGGCGAAGTTCACCGTGACACCATCTTGGTTGACGCCGGAGACCGCCGGGGCGGGGTAGCTGACCTTTTCGCCTTCACTGGCGGAGGCGGTTCCAAAGAGGGCGCTGAGCATGGACATGGTGGCGAGGAGGAAGTGGCGGGTTTTCATGAGGGACTACGGTTGGGCTGAGTTATTCGATGCTGGCTTTGAGGCCGGGGATGGCGGCGTTGAGCTGTTTTACGCCGGGCTTGGTGGCCTTGGACTGCCAGAGATGGACATTTTTGAGGCTCTTGATCTTTTCCAGGTGCTTGAGTCCGGCATCCGTGACCTCCGTGCCGTAGAGATTGAGCGACTCCAGCTTCTTCAGGCCGGTGAGGGATTCCAGGCCCGCGTCAGTGATCTTGGTCTGACGCAGGTCCAGCACCACCAGGCGCGGCATCTGGGAAAGGGTCTTCAAGGCCCCGTCCGTGATGATGGTGCGCCCCAGATCAAGCTGCACGATGTTTTCCTTGAGCGGCAGAATCGCGGCGACTTTCGCGTCATCGCACTTCGAGACTCCGGTGAGGAAATCCACCCGCACCAGCGGGCTGTCCACCTTGACCGCAGACACCTGGGCGCCGGCGGCTTTCGCCTTCGCCAGCACCTCGTCCGAGAGGGGTTTCACCTCTTTCTCCAGGGCGGCATAAAACAGGTCATGCGGGCGCGGCTTGTAGGGCTTTGCAGATTCCGTCATCGCGCCGGCGGGCATGCCTTCCACGCTGCCCACCCAGCCGCCGAAGTTCGCGCCTTCCTCGATCCACGTCTTGAGCAGGGCGATTTCTTCCTTGGTCAAATCTTCGCCCTTGGAGGGCATGTGGCCGTCGTCGTCTTTCGGCAGCGTCACGGACTCATAGATGCCGCTCTTGTCCGGAGCGCCGGGGGTGAGCACCGGGCCGTTTTCACTGCCTTTGAGAATGGCCCAGGAGGCATCCAGCCGCAGGCCGGCCTTGGGCTCCTTCTTCTGGCCGTTTTCCACATGGGGGGCCTTGTGGCAGTCCATGCATTTCTTAGTAATGGCGGGAAGAAGGTCCTTTTCAAAGTTGACGGCCGCATGAGCTGAGGCCGCCATCAGGGAGACGCTGATAATGAGGGAGGAACGAAATACCGGGGTGGACATGAGGTTGGATGAAGTTGATAAGAATGGAATCGCTCGCGAGGCGCGTCTGCCCGCAAGATTTGGACAGGGATAACGCTTGCTTGTTTCCCTTGTTGCAGAGAATTAATGCCAACCAACTTCGGACCATGAGCACCCCACCCATCGTACAGGCACCGTCTTCCTCCAAAGTCCATATCGAAGCAGACACTCTCTTACGCCGCAATACGTTGGCCATCGTCATGGGAGGTGGAGCAGGCACCCGGCTTTTCCCTCTGACGGAGAACCGCGCCAAGCCCGCCGTGCCGCTCGCGGGCAAGTACCGCATCGTGGACATCCCCATCAGCAACTGCATCAATTCCGGCCTGCGCCAGGTGTATGTGCTCACGCAGTACAACAGCGCCTCCCTCAACCGCCACCTCGCCCGCACCTACCGCTTTGACCAGTTCACCCGCGGCTTTGTCGAGGTCCTCGCGGCCCAGCAAACCCCCGAAGGTGAACGCTGGTACCAGGGCACCGCCGACGCCGTGCGGCAGAACCTGCGCTACTTCCTCGAAGGCGACTACGACTATTACCTCATCCTCAGCGGTGACCAGCTCTACCGCATGGACTACCGCAGCCTCATGCGCCAGCATGTCGCCACCAATGCGGACATCACCATCGCCACCATCCCGGTGGATGCCGAGGCCGCCACATCCTTTGGCATCATGCATTCGGATGAAAACGGCCGCATCTACGAGTTTGTGGAAAAGCCCAAGGATCCCGCCGTGCTCGACAAGCTGCGTATCCCGCCCGCCACCCTGAAGTCGCTGGGCATTGATCCCACCGAAGCACGCTTCCAGGCCTCCATGGGCATCTACCTCTTCCATCGGGATGTGCTCATCGAATGCCTCGACAACACGCTCAATGACTTCGGCAAGCACATCATCCCGAACGCCATCCAGAACAAGCGCGTCCACAACTACAACTTCCAGGGCTACTGGGAGGACATCGGCACCATCCGCAACTTCTTCGACGCCAACCTCGACCTCTGCCGTCTGGTGCCCCAGTTTGACTTCTTCGAAAGCTCCGCGCCCATCTTCACCCACGCCCGCTTCCTGCCGGCCACCAAGATCAACGGCGCCACCATTCGTGGTGCCCTGATCGCCGACGGCAGCGTGCTCACAGACGCCCACATCGAGACCGCCGTCATCGGCCTGCGCGCCAAGATCGAGCCGGGCACCACTATCCGCGACTGCATCATCATGGGCGCGGACTACTATGCCGGTGCCGTCGGCACGGACCCCAGCCGCCCCCCTCCCGGCATCGGCCGCAACTGCCGCATCGAACGCGCCATCATCGACAAAAACGTCCACATCGGCGACAACGTGGTCATCACCCCCGAAGGCAAGCCGGACAACATGGACGGCGAAAACTTCTACATCCGCGACGGCATCATCTGCATTCCAAAAGACGCCATCATCCCCTCTGGGACGTGGATTTGAGCCGCGCCTAAAAAACACTAACACCTTCACGGGCGGATGCGTTAAAAGCATCACCATGAAGCATGCCACCAGTGTTTTTCTCGTTCTCGGTCTGTCTCTTGCCAGCGCCTTTGCGCAGTCGGAAGTCCGCACGTTTACCAACGCGCAGGGCCGGGCGGTGCAGGCCAGGCTCCTCAGTGTCGAGGGGCCGAATGTGACCCTCGAACTGGCCAGCGGACAAAAGTACACTTTCGCCATCACCTCCCTCTCCGCCGCCGACCAGCAGTACATCAAATCCGCCGCCCTGCCTGCCGCAGCCGCCGCTCCGGGCAAGTACACCTTCAAGCCCGGGCCGAACGACAAACTCGAACCCGCCGCAGTCAATGAACTCGTGGGCCAGCCGTTGTTTGACGAAACTCCGCTCTGGACCTCCTCAGCCGAGGAAGTCGCCGCCCGCCTCAAAATCCCCCAGGAGTCCAAGACCAAGACCGCCAGCAGCTACCGCGCCTACACCAAGGACGACTACCAGCTCTTCGGCGCCCATCCCTACTCCGTGGCCATGTATGCGGAGAATGACAAGGTGACTGGCTTCTCGCTGGTCTTTGCCAACAAAGGTGACCTCTTCAGCGCCAAAGGCAGCGGCGAAATGCACTTCGACAAAGACACCCCGCCTGCCGAAGCGGCCAAGATCGTGAAAACCGCCATGGACAAGGACCTGGCCGCGATCTCGGAGGTGCTCACCAAGAAGCTTGGCCCCGCCACAAAAGAACGCTTTGGCGAAGGCTCGAACAAAATCGGCCGCCTCACCGTGCAGCGCTGGGACTGGCGCGGCCACTCCATCCTGCTGGCCGAGGCCGAAGGCGTTTATGTCGGCGTGCAGATCGTCACCACCGCCTTTGCTGACGCTGGCGGCAAGGTGGAGGACACCATCGACAAGGTGATCCGCGCACGCGCCCTGGCCAATCTTGAAAAGCGTCCGAACGGCGATGTCGTCATCGGTGACATCCCCATGGTGGACCAGGGCCCCAAAGGCTACTGCGCCCCCGCCACCGCTGAACGCGCCATGCGCTACCTCGGCGTCCCGGCGGACATGTACATCCTCGCCAATGCCGGCAATTCCGGCTTCGGCGGCGGCACCAATGTGGACGCGCTGCTGGAGGGCATCGCCCCCCAGATCCGCAACAAGCGCCGCTCCTTCGACTCCTGGAAAAGCGAGCTCAAGCTCAAGGAAATCGCCAAATACATCGACAAAGGCGTGCCCCTCATGTGGACCCTCTGCAGCACGAACAAGTTCAACGAGACCGCCAACCAGCGCACCAAGGACCGCAAAAACATCACCGACTGGTCCGCCTGGAAAACCAAGGTCACGGCGGAATCCGCCAGCAACTCCCTGCCCAAGGACAAGGAAACCGCCCACATCGTCCTCATCATCGGCTACAACAAGGACACCAACGAGATCGCCTTCAGCGACAGCTGGGGCGAGCGCTACAAGGAGCGCTGGATCACCCTGCCCGAAGCCGAGCAGGTCTCCTACCAGCACTTTTACGTGGTGGGGTTCTGAGTTCGGGCATTGGCACGAGGAGAGCCCCCCATGAAACTCCGGCTGGTGTTGACATTTATAGCAGGCGCGAGCCTTGGAATGGTTTTGCATGACCGGCTGCTTCCGGCGAAGTCGAACGCACCCGGGGCTGATGGAGCCCGCCCACCCGCACCCACATCTCTTTTTCGAGGGGTTCCGTATGTGGACTATGAGCTGGTTCCTTCTTCCATCCTCGGCCTTCTTGGAGTGATGAAAGACAGTGAGGACGATGTGCTGCACGCTGCAATCATCCGGACGCTCGCACTCAATCCTGAGGAAGTCCTGGCAGTCAGGAAGCATCTGAGAAAGCTCGCCGAGAACTGGGCCTACGCGGTCAACGTACAAAGCATGGGCGACTCCAAATGGCAGCTTTCCTACCCTGCCGTTTCTGCCAAAGCCCAACTGATGGAAGAAGCCCGCTGGGCGGAGCAGCTGCTGGGATATCAGCGCGCTTATCTTTTCATGGTCCTCATGGAGCAGGATTTCAGCATTCTTTTCTCAGAGATGATGTGAGCATCGAGAAGAAGACGGACTCCGAATGGAGCCTCATTGCCGGCCAGCGAGGGTTTTCTTTTGATTTGGGGCAGTTCCAGCCGCACTCGCCGATGATCCGCCTTCAGCTCAAATGCGGCGCGCGGTAAAGCGACTCCTGAAATGATCGGCACAGAGAATGATTCCAAAGAAGGCTGCCACGCATACACCCACCAATTTGTTCAGGAAGGCGGCCTCGTCGCCTCTGATGTCGGCCATCGCCCCGGCCACCGTGACTACTTCATCATGAAACAGCGGACTGGCCTCATTCAGAAGGGCCAGGTCCGCTGCGGTGAAGCGGCTGGCATTAAGTCCCGTGCGTCGCAGGATGTCCGGCAGGGCTTGGGTTTTCTCCGACAAGACGATCAGTCCATGGCGGCGGATTTCCGGCTGCCCTTCTTCGTCATTGAGAAGAAGCACCACCCTTTGCCCCTTGCTGAGAAGCCTGTAGGTCCCCCAGTCCGGCTCCAGTTGAAGGTACTTGTCATGTTCGTAGCTGGCACCCAGCCGAAGCGTTGTGGCGCCTGCCAGTCCTGAAAGGGTCCCGCTCATGGTCTCGATTTGCAGGAGGCAGGTCTCTTCCAGCAGGATCTCCGTGGGTGATTGATGAACTTCCGAGGATGATGAAATCACCACTCCAGTAACCATCGCGCTGGCGGATGTCAGAAATGCCTGACGCCTTGAATCGTCATAAACGTCCATCTCCTTGGGTGAGGTCCCCAGCGGGATGCCCGGCCGCGGCTGCGCCAGGCAGCAGGTCGTCACCCCGAGCAGCAGGAACCACCACTGCATACCATCACCCCCTCATCGCCCGCTGGCGCAGAAAGTGATCAGCCAGCACCAGATGTACCATCGCCTCTACCATCGGCACAGCACGTGGCAGCACGCAGGCATCGTGGCGGCCGCGGGCAGACAAAGTGGTGTCCTCGCCGGTGTTGGTCACAGTCTTCTGCTCGCGCAGCACCGTGGCGGTGGGTTTGAAGGCCACGCGGAAGACGATCTCCTCACCGTTGCTGATGCCGCCCTGGATGCCGCCGCTGCGGTTGGTCCGGGTGCGCACCGTTTCACCGTCCATGTAGAACTCGTCGTTGTGCTCCAGGCCCGTCATCGTCGTGCCGCCAAAGCCGCTGCCGATTTCGAATCCCTTGGTCGCAGGCAGGCTCATCATCGCCTTCGCCAGATCAGCCTCCAGCTTGTCGAACACCGGCTCGCCAAGCCCGGGCGGCACGCCGCGCACCACGCACTCGATCACGCCGCCCACGCTGTTGCCTTCGCTGCGGACTTTCTCAATGAGCTCGATCATCTGCTCCGCCGCCACGGGGTCACAGGTGCGGACGATGTTGGATTCGATCACCGCCGCATTGAGCTCAGCGCCCGCGGGCACCTTCGCCTGGATGTTCTGCACCGTCTTCACATAGGCCAGGCATTCGTAGCCGCTGAGCGAGTGCTGCAAAACCTTGCGCGCAATGGCACCAGCCGCCACACGGCCAATCGTTTCGCGGGCGCTGGAACGTCCGCCGCCCGAAACGGCGCGGATGCCATATTTGGCATCATAAGTGTAATCCGCGTGGCTGGGCCGGTAGGCCTGCTGCATCTCCGTGTAGGCCGAAGGGCGCTGATCCGTGTTGCGCACCAGAATGCCGATGGGCGTGCCGAGCGTGAGTCCATCCAGCACGCCGGAAAGAATCTCCGCCTTGTCGTCCTCTTTGCGCGGCGTCACGATCTTGCTCTGGCCCGGGCGGCGGCGGTCCAGCTCCGCCTGGATGTCCTCCACGGTCAGAGGGATGCGCGGTGGGCAGCCGTCAATGACGACGCCGACGCCGATGCCATGGGATTCGCCCCAGGTGCTGATGTGGAAAAGTGTGCCGAGACTGCTGGACATGTGAAGGTCATCATGGGGCAATCCGTTGCGGGTTCAAGAAAAGTACTCATGAGCTTTAGCTCATTCTGGAAAACGCGTACGCTCCTCCCGGAATCCAGAATGAGCTGAAGCTCACGAGTACTTTCCAAACTCCCTCGCTCCCCAGTTGTGCGAAGGCCTGATTTCAGCATCCTTCCCCATGCTCTTCCCCCGCTGCCTCCTCACCCTCTTCGGCTGCGCCACCCTCACCTCGCACCTGCATGGCGCAGAGACGGTCGATTACGAAGGCGCCCGCTACCACCTCTACCGGGTGGACAAGGCCGACTGGTCACGCCTGCAACTCGCCTGGCTTGACGACAACGGCCAGCCGCTGGGAGATTTCAATGGCCTGCGCCGGCAGCTCGCCGCGCGCGGCAAGCAGATCATCTTCGCCACCAACGCAGGCATCTACGAACGCGGCCCCAAACCCTGCGGACTCACCATCTGCGCCGGCAAGGAACTGGTGCCGCTGAATCTGAGCGCAGGTGAGGGCAACTTCTTCCTCAAGCCCAACGGCATCTTCTACCTCGACGACGCGACCGGCCCCGGTGTGATGGAGGCGGCGGAATTTGTCAAAAGCGGCCTCAAGCCCCGCCTCGCCACGCAGTCCGGCCCGCTGATGCTGCGCCAGGGCGTGATCCATCCCGCCTTCCGGGAGAACTCCCCCAACAAATGCCTGCGCAATGCCGTGGGAGTGCGCAAAAAAGACGGTCAGATCCTCTTTGTGATGAGCGACCGCGAAGACGCCGTGAAAGGGCGCGTCACGTTTCACCAGTTCACCCGCTTCTTCCAGCACCTCGGCTGCGAAGACGCCCTCTACCTCGACGGCGACATCTCCAACATGCTCGTGGATCCGAAGCCAGACGCCAAGTTCACCTCCAACACCTTCGCCGGGATGTTCTTCGTGGCGGAGCCAAAGTAGCCATCTCGCTCCCGCGAGATGAGCACAACGTGATCGCAATCGCAAAGCACCCGCGCACTATCTCGGCTTGCGGCAGCGTTGTGTACCTCTCGCGGAGCGAGAGGACCACTATGCCTCCACCGGCTTCTCCGCCATCATCACCGGTGCAGTGGCAGGAGTGGGCGCCAGCCAGGTGGTGATCTCCGCCTTGATCCAGACCTTGATCCCCGCCCACAGCAGGCGCGCGGCCGTCGTGTCCGGAGACAGGCTCATGTGCGGCATCCAGACGTGACCGTTGTTGCAGCGGCCGTAGATGCCCTTGCGCCGGCGCTCCTGCCCGAGGTGCACGAAGCGCCGGTTGTAAAACGCCATGAACGCGCCGAATGCCGCGCCTGCACGCCCTTCGTACGGCATGCTCTTCCACTCAGTGTCCGGATTCAGATACACCCCCCGCACCGGCCCGAGGAAATACGCGGAGAGGTCGAGCAGAAACGTCGCATTGATCAGCTCCGCATCGCCCATGTAGGAGTATTTGTCCTTGTAGAGGGAGTTGAACCACAGGCGGTAGCTGCGCGGGTAGGCCGTGTTCAGGTAGTCGGTGATCTTCTGCGTGTTTTCTCCCGCGAGGTTCCTCCCCACCAGATCCACCGCTGCAGACACCGTATGCCCGCAGTAATCGAGCCCATGGCTGTACAGCGGATCCATGAACCCGGCGGCATCCCCCGCCATCACCCATCGATTTCCCGCGATGCGCTCGGACCGGTACGCCAGATTCTTGTAGTAGAAGGTGTCGTCCGCATCCGGCACCGCATTTTCAAACATCAGCCGGCCGATGGGGTGCGTCATCAAATGGGCCTGCAGGCGGGCCTGGAGGCTCGGGCCTTCCGGCAGGGTGAAGAATCGCCGGTCCCAGGTGACGCCCGCGCTGTAGCTGCCATCCGAAAGCGGAATGATCCAGCACCACCAGCCGTGGCCCATGAGGTGGTTGGTGGCCGTCGTGCGGAGCTGGTACACGTTTTCCATCAGCTTCGGGTGCATCTTGCGGCTCTTGAAACTGTCCAGCCCGTTCACATTGCGGAAGCGGCACCAGATGGACGAGGTGGGGTGCTCCTCCTCCATGGAGCGGTGCAGCCCGAGTTTCTTGGAAAGCACCGCAGCCTTGCCTGAGGTGTCGATCAGCCAGCGCGTGGTCACCGTGCGCATCTGCCCTTCCTGGGGCATGATCTCCAGCGTGTGCGGCGCCTCATCCTCCGAAAGCGTGATCGTCTTGATCGTGGCAGGCCGCAGCAGCTCGCAGCCAAAATCACAGGCCTCCTTCAGCAAATGCTCATCAAGGATGGCCCGGTCCAGTTGGAAGGTCGGCAGCCGGGACTGATAGCGCGGCCCGACCTCGGTGAGGCAGCCCACATCATCCTCAGGCGTCTTGCAAAACCACATGCGCAGGCCGTGCTTTTGATAGTGATGCGCACTCAGGTGGGGCCCCTGATGCAGCACACGGGTGAGGAAGCACGCCGCCACTTCGGAGGTGCTTTCCCCCACTTTTCGGTCAAACTGCACGGTGCGCTCCACGATCAGAATCCGCATGGCCGGATTCTCCCGTTTGAGCATCATTCCCGCCGATGCGCCGGAAAAGGAGCCGCCCATGATGACCACGTCGTAATCGGTGCTAGTTGGAGTCATGCATGCAAGTGGTGAAAAAGTCAGTTGTAGGAGGCGGTGTGACGGTCGAAACAGAACGTCTCCCTTTGTTCTTAGTACGCCTTTAAATAATGCTGTCCGCTGATTCTGCAACCCACGAGCCCAACGCGCCCCCCCCTCCCTCGCGCCTGGGTCTCCATGACGCATGCTGGACTCAGGCGATTTTGTTTTGCATGCACTGGGTGCCCGCCCCCGTTTTCACCCTTCTCGCCTATCCCCTCTCCCTCATCGCTTACATCCTGGCGGTGAAGCCGCGTGAGGCCATTCGTGCCAATCTCAGCGCCCTCATCCCCGGCAAAGGCTCCAGTTCTCTGGCGGGGTTTCAGGTGTTCCTGCAGTTTTCGCTGACTTACCTCGACCGCCTCTGGTACCTGCACTTCCGCCGCAAGATCGACTGGGAAATCGTCGGCGAAGGCGACTTTGAGAACCTGGAAAAACACCCGGGCGGCGCGCTGATCTTCACCGTGCATTCCGGCAACTACGACATCGGCGCCAGCCTCTTCGCGCGCAAGTTCACCCGGCCCGTCCACACCGTCCGCATGCCGGAGGCCTCCGCATCCCTGCAAAAGCTGCGCGGGAAAGAGCTCTGTGACGAGGAACGCCGTGAGCCGAATCTGCACATTCATTACAATGAACCCGGCGGCCATCTCGGCATCGAGCTCTGCCGCCTCCTCCTCGCCGGAGAAGTCGTCTGCGTGCAGGGCGACCGCGTGATGGGGGACATGAGCCCTGCCAAGGCCAGCATTGACGGTGTGACCTACCAGATCCCGCGCGGCCCCCTCGCCCTGGCCGAAGTCACGGGAGTGCCCTGCTATCCGGTCTTTCTCACCCGGAAGGGGCGTCTTTCCTACCGCATTGAGATCGGCCGCCCCTTTTTCGAAGGCGGGCGCAAGGCCAAGGCCGCCGAGATCAGCGCCGCCTGGCTCCCGGTGATGCATTCCTTCCTCCGGCAGCACTGGGACCAATGGTTTGTCTTTGAACCGCTCGTCACCCGTGACCCGGCATGAATACAGCCCTCCGTGCCAGTACCCTGCGGCATGCGTATGTGCGCTTCGCACTGGCCCTCAGCCCCGTGCCCGTGGTGGTCTGGCTGGTCTGGCGCGGGCAGCCCCTGGCCGCCGCCCTGCTGTTTTGCACCGTCCTCACCACCATGACCATTGGCACGCTGGTGCCCCGCTGCGCTCTGTTTGGCCGCATGATCAAACGACTGCCTCAGGCTGGAGATCAGGCGCTCCTCACCATTGATGACGGCCCGCACCCCGTCCACACCCCGGCGATTCTCGACATCTTGGACCGCCACCGCATCAAGGCCCTGTTTTTTCTCGTCGGAGATCGCGCCGCACAGCATCCGGAATTGGTGCGCGACATCCTCGCGCGCGGCCACGAGATCGGCAACCACACGCAGACGCACCCTGCTGGCACCTTCTGGATGCTGCGCCCTGCCCGGCTGTGGCGCGAGATCGCCGGATGTCAGGAGACGCTGGCCGCCCTCTGCCCGGGGCAGCCGCCGCGTTTTTTCCGCCCGCCCGCCGGCCATCACAACCTGGTCACCTCCCTGATCGCCCGTTCTCTGGGGCTGCGCATGATGATGTGGAGCGCGCGGGGATTTGACGGCGTGCTGACCGATGTGCCCGCCATCACCCGCCGCATCGCCCTCCGCCTCAAGCCAGGCGCCATCGTGCTGATCCATGAAGGAACGCCGGTGGCCGTGGAAGTGGCGGAGGCAGTAACGTCCCTGCTGGCAGCAAGCGGCCTCACTTGCGAGCCGCCCGCCTCACTCGCGTTCCGCGACGACGAGGTGGTTGTTGAACGGCGTGCCGCCCCATAGCGGCTGCACCCGCACCCGCAGGCCGGCGGCACTGAGCACGGACTCGAACAAGGCGCGGTCCGGGTAGCATACGGGGCCTTCCTTCATCCAATGGGTCACTTTGGCCAGCCAGTCGCCCGCCACGGTGATGTGAAAGCGCAGGGAAGCGTCCCGCAGGCCGGTGCGGATGATCAGTTTGCCCCCTTGGGCGACACGAGATGCCGCCGCCTGCAGCAGGGATGCTTGTTCCTCCGGGGCGAAAAACTGTAAAATATCGAGGATCACGACATTGCCGCTGAAGTCTGGCAGGCCGGTGCGGGCGTCTCCGTTCATGTAGCTCAGCCCTTCATAGCCGCCGCGTTTCACCAGGGCTTGGGCACTGGCGATTTTCCGCACGTCGTAATCAAAGCCGGCGATGGCGGGCGTAAAACCTGATTCACGCAGGTACAAGGCCAGCAGACCGATGCCGCAGCCGATGTCGAGCACCGGCAGGGAGGCTCCCGCCAGCTCCCGGGTCACCGCCGCATACACCGGATCAGAACGCAGCTTTGCCACCGTATAGAAGCGCTCATGACGCGTTGCACTGAGCAAGGCAATTCGCTTCAAGACGGCGGCAGACAGGGGAGCGTTCATGGTTTGCCAATCCATTTACGCGGCACTTCCCAGGGTGCCAGCAATGAACAGGCCCTAATTTTAAATAGGCCATCGATCTCAGCCTGCGGCAGTCCCACTTCCGCCACGATGTCCTGGCAGCGTTCCGGGTCACGGCTGCGCGCACCATAGATATTCACTCGGTCGAACTGGGCCGCCCGCATGATTTTCTCCGCGATCTCACCCGGGCTGAGTTTGCGACCGGCCACGTTGATGCCCGCACCGATGCATTGCTGAAACCTCAGTCGATCCCCCTGCAGTTCGATTTGATCGCTCGTGGTGAAGCTCCCCGCACCGTAGCGGTCCTCCGGCAATGATTCGTCATATCCCAGCCCCACCGAGCTGCTGATCACGATCAGCCGGCCCGCGGCATCAGTCTGCACCTGCACGCCGGGCAGCAGGGTGCCGAGATCGCTCCCATCCGCACGGAGCCCAGGCGTCTCATCCCAGGACACCGCACCGCACTCGCTAGCGCCGTAGAGGTTGTGCAGCTTCAGCCCGTGATTCTCCATGGCCATGCGTTCCAGAGCGGGCGTGAGCGGCGCTCCGGCGGAAATCGCCAGACTGACGTTGTCAAAGCGGACATCCCCCATCAGCCAGGCCTTCCACAAGGCGGGAACCCCTGGCAGAAACACGCGAGGGTGGTGGCGCATGGCCTCCATCAGCGGCTGCGCAAAGGGCTGCGGGGCAAAGCAGGTGGGCACGCCGTTGAACAAAGTCTGCAGCACCGTCATCGTCAGCCCAAAGGAATGCGCGCAGGAGATCGCCGCCACACCCGCCCCGCGTGAGCCGAGATCCAGCGCCGCATGCAGCCGGTCCACATCAGCGGCGATCTGGTCAAACGTGAAAAACTGGCAGCGGCGCACCCCCGAGCCCCCCACGGCCTGCTTGATCAGCGCCGTACCCGCAGGCGGCGGGCAGCCGGGGATGCGTCGGTCACGGTCCTTTTCCACCAGCTGCACCGGCACGCCGTGCAGAAATCCGGCAAGCAATTGGCGCAAAATTTGTGGCACCTCCCCCTGCACCAGCACGTAATCACCGGTCGGCCTGGCAGCACGCGCCTCGGCATCCAGTTGATGGAACGTGATTGCACGACCATCAGCAAGATACAAAGCCGCCTGCGCGCCGCGCTCAGCCACAATACGATCCCAGCGTTCACCAAACATTTGCAGTCCTTGTGGCGAAGCGTAAACCATAGCCCGCGCCGTGCGGTAGAATGAACACTTGCGTTAGCAGTTCAACCCCCCACACAACGAATCTCATCCTGTCTTCCTAGTGCCTTTCCCTTCTAGCCAACGCATCGCCATCACCGGAGCCGGCATCGTTTCGCCGCTCGGCTCAGGCTGGCAGGCGAATGAACAGTCCCTGGCCGCAGACCGCACCGCCTTCAAACCCGTCGAATTGTTCGACACCCGCGAACTCATCGCGAAAACCGCAGGCGTCGTCGATCTGCCAGCAGAAAGCCTCTTCCGCCGCTGCCCCCCGCACAAGCAGCCCTTCATTGATCGCGGCACGCACATGCTGCTCATGGCGATCCGTGAAGCGCTCGCGCAGGCGGGCCGGAGCGGCCTTGAGGGCATCGACGCCATCGTCGTCGGCACCTCCGCCGGGGCGATGCCCCTGGGCGAGTCCTATTTCGAGCACGCGCATCATGATGATGCCCGCGTCCCCGCACAGCTTTCACGCGCGGAGCATTACCAGCCGCAGCGTCAGATGAGCAGCATCGCGACCGAGTTCGACTGGCGCGGCCCCATTATCATCGTCTCCAACGCCTGCGCCTCCGGTGCCAACGCCATCGGCTGGGCGGCGGAAATGATCCGCTCCGGCCGGGCCAAACGGGTCCTCGCGGGCGGCTATGATGCACTGGCACGACTCGTGTTTGCCGGGTTTGACACCCTGCGCGCCCTCGCCCCCAGCGGCATTCCTCGCCCCTTTGATGCGCAGCGGGACGGGCTGGCCCTCGGTGAAGGCGCTGCCGTCATGCTGCTCGAAGCCGAGGAAGTGCGCCAAAGCGCCGCCTTGGGGGAGGTCTCCGGCTATTCCACCGCCACCGATCTGCACCACCTCACCCAGCCCGATCCCGCAGGCAAAGCCGCCATCCGCACCATGACCGCCGCCTGCGCTCAGGCCGGGGTTTCTCCAGCGCAAATCGGCTACATCAACTCCCACGGCACCGGCACGCCCTTCAACGACGTGGCCGAAGCCGCCGCCATCGCCGCCTGGGCGGGCGATGCCGTGGCCGGCATCCCCGTCAGCTCCACCAAGTCGTCCATGGGTCATCTTCTAGGTGGTGCAGGTGCCGTCGAAGCCGTCATCTGCCTCATGGCTCTCCAAGGCCAGTGGCTGCCCGCGAGCCTGAACGTGCGCGAGGTAGATCCAGCCGTGCGCTTTGATCTGGTGCGTCAGTTCAGGCGCGCCTCGCTCGATTACGCGCTGACCAATTCCTTCGGTTTCGGCGGCACCAACGCGACCCTGGTGCTGCAAAGGAGGTCCGCATGAACGCGCGCGATATTTGCATCCGTGGAGTGGGCGCAGTGAGCTCCGCCGGCTGGAGCGCCGCCGCCATGCATGAGGCCGTGCTGGCGGGCAATCCCATGCCCTCCCGCCCCTGTGCACGCCCCGGAAACGTGCGCAACTGGCCCTGCGAATCCCGCTTTGCCCCCCCTGCCCCGCCGGAAAAGGTCGCGCGTCATCCCCGCCTGCGCCGCTCCAGCGCCATCACCCGCTACTCGGTGGCGGCCGCCTTGGAGGCACTGACAGATGCCGGGCACGACCCGGCGTCACCTCCCCCGGGTCTGGGCATTCTGTTTGTCATGATGAACGGGTGCGTGAACTACACCGGCCGTTTTTACGACGAGGTGCTGCAAAACCCCGCCCAGGCCAGCCCCTTGATCTTTCCTGAGACCGTGTTCAACGCGCCCGCCTCCCATGTCGCCTCCTTCCTCGGAGTCGATGGCGCGGTCAGCACCCTGCTGGGCAGCCCGAATTCCATCATGGAGGCACTCGACACCGCCGCCTTCTGGATCGGCAGCGGCATCGTGCAGGAATGCCTTCTCATCGCTGCTGAAGAATGCGACTGGCTCAGCGCCGAAGGGCTCACCTATTACCATCCCAAGCTCATCGCTTCCGAAGGTGCCGGTGCCCTTCTGCTTTCCGCCAGCGGCGGCGGACCCCGCGTCCGCGAAATCATCGGCCCGCTCGCCTACCTCTCCTGGCAGGAGCGCTGCGAGCTGCTGCCCCAGCTCGCCGCCCAAACCCTCGCCCAGGTCCAGGGCCCGGCCACGCTGATCAACGATCGCACGGGCATTCACAAGCTCGACCAGGCCGAGATCGCCGCTTGGTCGGCGAGGCCCTGGGATGCCGTGCTCAGCCCGAAGTACGTCCTTGGCGAAAGCATGGGCGCCAGCAGCGCCCTGCAGCTTGTGCTGGGAACTCTGGCCGTGCGGCAGACGCAGCAGCCCGTCGTCATCTCCCTGCCCGGCTCCAACACCGCCGCCTATTCCTGCGTGCTGACTCCTTAGCTCATTTCGGCGCTCCGGGCATTTTCATTTCATTGTAGCCGGCGGGCGGTGCAAACTCCTCCGGCGCCACCGTCTCTTCTTTGGCAGAGACCAGATGTGAGACCACGCTCTTTCCCATCATCGTCATCTCGGATTTCACCACCATGCCGTCGAAATCCGAAGCCTGCGGTGAGATGCCTGAAACCGCGCCGCCCATCACCTTGCCGAGCTTGTCACTGATGGCGCTGATCTCAGCGTGTTTCGGGAAATCCTTGGCCACCCAAAAGCGGCCTTTGCCCAGAGTACCTTCCCAAGTGTAAATCTCCGCGTCCCACTCGCCGACTTTCTCCTTCTGCCCCGTCGCCACAGGCTTGGCTGCGGGCTGGCCTCCCGGGCCCTTTCCCGTCTTTTCCAAGGTCGCCTTCAGCGTCGCCAGATCCATCTTCATCATCATTTTCTGCGGATGCATCATCATGACCATGCCCTCTGCCCCCAAAATGGCGGACATCTTGTCTCCCATGTCCACTCGCGCCTGCTCTCCCTTGATCTTAGTGGTGACCACGGTCTCCTTGCCATCCGCGTCAGTTTTTTGCACCAGCACCCAGTCGGCGCAGGCATGGGTGGCGGCCAGCAGCAGGACAATCAAAGAAAGTAAGCGCGTTTTCATAAGTGCCGCAGGTTACCCTGAAGCGCAGTCCGGGGTCAATCATGAACGTCTCCGGCCTTGAACTGCATGGTTCCGCCCCGCATGCTCGTTCTCTCCGCATGCGCCGCATCCCAGCCTTCATCCGCCATCACCTCGCCGGTTCCGGCATGCTCATCGCGCTGCTGCTGCTCTGCGCCTTTTTCAGCATCGCCACCTGGACCCGGCAGTATCCGCAGAATGCCGCTGCGGTGGAAGACGTGGCTGCTCAAATCTCTTCGCAGGCCAAGGCGCTCATCGTCGTGCGCCCGACCGCCGCAGACACCGCCTTTGCCGGGGCTCTCCAGACCAGGCTCGGCACGCACGCTGTGACCGTGCAGGGCGAACCCAAAAACGCACGCGCCGCCCTGCTGCGTGCCGCGGCATCGGGCGGACTCGATGTGATCGCCTGCAATCACGCCACTGCCTCCTGGCTCGTCTTCAGTGATCTGGCGCAGGATTTCCCCGCGCTCCAATCCACCCGCGTGGTGCAGCCCCGTTCCCACGCATGGCCCGTTTTCCTCAAGACCGACAACCTGCTCAACATCGCCAATCAGATCGCCGTCATTGCCATTCTCGCCATCGGCATGACCTTGGTCATCATCACCGGCGGCATTGATCTGAGCGTCGGCAGCCTGATCGCCCTCTCCGCCGTCATCACCACCCTGATCATACGTGATTTCTGCGGCGGCGTGAATGCCGGAGCCGCAGGCATGTTCGCCGCCGGACTCGGTGGCGTCGCCGTATGCGGCGCATGCGGCCTGCTCTCCGGCGTCTTCATCACACGCCTGCGCATGCCGCCCTTCATCGTCACCCTGGCGATGATGCTCGTGGGCAGCGGCCTTGCCTATCGACTCGCCGAAAATCAATCCGTCTACCAAGTGCCGGATTCCTTCACCTGGCTGGGCCGTGGCTCCGATCTTCTGGGCCTGCCCAATGCCGTGGTCCTCATGCTGCTGCTCTACGCCGCCGCCCATGTGGTGATGACGCAGACCCGCCTCGGCAGAAACCTCTATGCCGTCGGCGGCAACACCGAAGCCGCGCACCTTTCCGGTGTGCCCGTCCAGCGTGTCATCCTCATCGCCTACATCCTGAGCGGGGTGCTCGCCGGCCTCGGCGGTGTGGTCACCGCCTCGCTGCTCAAAAGCGGTTCCCCCACCTACGGTCAGATGTATGAGCTTTACGTCATCGCCGCCGTCGTAGTGGGCGGCACCAGCCTCAGCGGCGGTCGCGGCACGATGCCCGGCACTCTGGTGGGCGCCTTCATCATCGCCGTCATTCAGAACGGCATGAACCTCACCAACGTCGAAAGCAACACGCAGAAAATCGTCCTTGGCCTTGTCATTCTCGGCGCTGTTCTCGTCGATCGTGTGCGTAAGTAGAATTCAAACATTCATGTTCAACTCCTGGCTCCCTGAATCTCAAGACCACCTGCCGCTCACGTGGTGGAAGCAGCGCCCCGTTTATCTGGCTGCGATCATCGCCCTGGGAGGCGTGGCGAGCATGATCCTCACCGCATTGCTCGGCTACTCGTTAATGGGGCATTTTGTCTTCACCTACGACGGCGCATTTCGTCAGCTCCATCTCTGGACGCCGCTGACTTACATCTTCGTCAATCCGCCCAGCTTCTGGACGCTCATCGGCTGCATGCTGCTCTGGAATTTCGGCGAAGCTGTGGAGCGCCACCTGGGCCGCAGGGCGTTTGTCCGGCTGCTGTTGCTGCTGCTGCTGATTTCGCCTCTGTTCATCACATTGTTCAGCCTCTTTGGCAGTCGCGGCCTTGCCTGCATGGGGATCACACAGCTTGAGTTCGGCGTCTTCATCGCCTTCGCCACGCTCTATCCTCACGCGAAGCTCAGCGTCATCATCCTGACGATTGATGCCTGGGTGCTCGCCGCTGTCTTCGTCGGCATCAACGCCCTCGGCAGTCTGGGCGCGCGCGACTGGTCCTCACTCCTCCTGCTCGCCGCCAACGTCGGCACCGCCTACGCTTTCATCCGCTTTGAAACCGGCGCTTTGAAACTCCCCTCCCGACCCAAACGTTCACCACCGCAGACCCGAAAGGCCGCGAAAAAAAGCAGCGCTCCGACCGTCGATGACATCCTCGACAAAATCAGCCACCAGGGCATGCACAGCCTCACGCCCGAAGAGCGCCGCATCCTCGACAAAGCGAGTGAAGAGATGAAGCGGCGCGCAGGTTGACCTCTCATGAAACACCCTGTTGCCGTCCCTATTGCGCTGATTTTGTTTTCCCTCGCGGTTGCGTCGGCGAATGCCCAGCCTGCACCGCCGCAGTCTGCCAGCACAAGCTGGCGCAAGCTGATCCCCGGCATTGAGCTAGGCGTGGTCCCCGCGCCCTCCGGGCAGGGACAAATGCAAATCGTGCGGGTGGACGCACGGAGCCACCCCCTGCAAGTGTGCTCCGCGTCGGCAGGCCAGCCTTCGCTCACGGTGGAGGAATGGGCGGCAAAAAGAAAGCTCTGCCTGGTGATCAATGCCGGCATGTATGACAAGGATGGAACCACGCACTGCGGCTACCTGAAGAACCATGGGTTCATTTTGCCGGCCACGTTTCGCAGCGATTACTCCTCCATCTGTGTCTTCTCGCCTCTCAGCCAAAAAGCCGCGCTCTTCCGACTGCTCGACACGGACGATGCCGGCATTGAGAAAAACATTCTTTCCCAGTATGCCGTCGCTGTGCAAAATCTACGGCTCATCAAACACCCGGGTGAGAACCGCTGGAAGCAGCAGCCGAAAATGTGGAGCGAGGCGGCGCTGGGGGAGGACAAGGACGGCAACGCCTTGTTCATCTTCTGCCGCACGCCATCCACGATGCATGACTTCAACGACCATCTGCTGAAGCTGCCCATCAGCTTGGTGAGCGCCCAGCACCTGGACGGCGGCCCGCCTGCTTCATTTTATTTGAGCTGCGGGGGCGTCACCATTCGCGGCATGGGCAGCTTTGAGTCAGGATTCAATGAGACCCACCACAGCCAGAAGTTCTGGCAACTGCCGCATGTCATCGGAGTCAAAGCGCCTTGATGATTTTCACACACCCAACTGCCTGACAATGCCTGCCAAGCTCCTTTTCTGTCTGCTGCTTCCCATGGGCCTGGCCTCCTGCCAGCTCGGAAAAAAACACCCTGCCGCCCCGGTGTTCCAGCATCCCCGCTGGCACATTGATGAGGAACGCTGCGCCGCCGCGAAGCCGGGCAAGGTGCACATGGACATCTCGCTCGCGAGCCACACGGCGCAGCTTCTGGACGAGAACTCCTCCGTGCTGGTGGAGATGGATGTCTCGCCCGGCCTGCCCGGCCACGAGACGCCCGCAGGCGACTTCGTCGTGAAGGAAAAGCTGCCGCTTAAGCGCTCGGATCTCTATGGACAGTATGTCCGCCATGACACCGGCGAGGTCGTGGTGGCGCGCACCTGGGAGCACAGCGGACCAAAGCCCGCAGGCACCAAGTATCTCGGCATCGCCATGCCTTTCTGGCTGCGGCTCACCGACGATGGAGTGGGCGTTCACGTCGGCGGCTTTGAGCGCGGCCGCTGCACCAGCCATGGCTGCATCCGCTGCCCCGAGGCGCCGCAGCAGAAATGCTGGGAGCTGTGCAGGCCCGGCGTGCGCGTGCACATTCACAAGGCCGGTCATCCGGCCCCTTCAAAGCTGGATCAAAAGCAGCCTACCGCAACACCACCCGGCACGGAGCTCCATCCGCCCCCTCAAGCTTGAGCGGCAGGCAGATCAGCTCGTAGTAGCCCGGTTTGATCTCCGCCAGATTGAGGCCTTCGATCACCCAGATGCCCGCGCCGAGCATGATCTGATGCGTTTCCACGCCGTCCTTGTTGAAGCCGCCGATGCTGAGATAATCAACGCCCACGGTCACCACGCCCTGATCGACGAGGTACTGCGCAGCGTCCGCGCGGATGGACACAAAGTCCTTGTCGAACTCGTTCATCGCCCAGCTTCGCGTCGAATTGCGCGTCTTGAAGAGCACGCGCTGGCGCGGGGCGATTTTGAGCTTCTTCAGGTCATCCACGGTGATTTGATCCTCGCAGTCGAGTTCAAACACCCGGCAGCGGCCGATCACCGGCTCCAGCGGCATCTGCTCCATCGTCATGCCATCGGCGATGAAATGTCGCGGCGCATCCATGTGAGTTCCCGTGTGGGCGCTCATGCTGAGGTGCGTCAGATTGCACACGGCGCCGTCGTCCATGCTGACCACACGTTTGATGTGGCACTCGGGGTCACCGGGCCAGTGAATCATCCCGTCGCGCAGCGCAACGGAGACGTCTTTCCAAGGTCGTTTCATAAGGACTAATACGAGCCTGTAGGCAGACTCTACGCAAGAGCTTGTTTTTATTTTACGTTTTCTAGAGATGTCCCAGCTTCCTCGTCGCCAGTTCATTAAAGCCACCGCAGCCACAGTGTTCGGCTTCCAAATCGTGCCTCGCCACGTCATTGGCGGCACCGGATTCACTCCACCGAGTGAAAAACTCAATCTCGGCTGCATCGGCATCGGCGGGCAGGGCGGGGGCGACATCAGGGATCTGGATGAATCAGGCCTCGCCAACATCGTCGCCCTCTGCGACGTCGATCTGGATCGCTCGGCCGACACGATCAAAAAATACCCGAATGCCAAGCTCTACCGAGACTACCGCGAGCTGATCGACAAACAGAAGGACATCGACGCCGTGCTCGTGGCCACGCCGGACCACGTGCATGCGCCCGCCAGCATCATGGCCATGCGTGCCGGACGCCACGTCTACGTGGAAAAGCCGCTCGCCCACACCATCGCCGAAGCACGCGCCATGCGCGATGTGGCGGCAGAGACCAAACGAGTCACCCAGATGGGCAATCAGGGCCACGCCAGCGAAGGCATCCGCCTGACCCGCGAATGGATTCAGGCCGGTGCCATAGGCAAGGTGACCGAGGTGCATGTGTGGTCTGACCGCCCCGGCAAATTCTGGGATTCCCAGGGCAAGGCCTACCCCACCGACACACCGCCCGTGCCCAAGAACCTTGACTGGAACCTCTGGCTCGGCCCCGCCAAAGCACGCGCCTACCATCCCGACTTCTGCCCGCGCAAATGGCGCGGCTGGTGGGACTTCGGCTGCGGTGCTCTGGGAGACATGGCCGTGCACAATGCCGACCCTGCCTTCTACGCACTGGATCTCGATGCCCCGGACTGGGTGGAAGCCGAAAGCGGCCCCAACAACAACCAGTCCTATCCCGTGTGGAGCATCATCACCTACCACTTCCCTGCCAAAGGCGACCGCCCTGCCGTGAAGATGGTCTGGTATGACGGCGGCAAGCTGCCCCCGCGTCCGGAAGGTCTCGAAGAAACCCGCAACCTCGGCGACAACGGCATCTACTTCGTCGGAGACAAAGGCTGCATCCTCGCCGGCGGCTGGTCCGGCACCCCGCGCATCGTGCCCGAGACCAAGATGCAGCAGTTCGTCATCCCCGCCAAAACCATCCCCCGCTGCCTCAGCGGCCACCGCAAAGAATTCCTCGAAGCCTGCAAAACCGGCAACCCGCAGGATGCCAAGTCCGGCTTCTGGTACTCCGCCCCCTTCACCGAATCCCTCCTCGTCGGCCTCCTCGCCGTTCGCTTCGGCAAACGCGTCGAATGGGACAGCCAGGCGATGAAATCCCCCAACACCCCGGAAGCCGACGCGATCATCCACAAGGCGTACCGCGCCGGCTACGGCATCTGATCGGAGGATAGCCGTCCCGGCTGTCAGCGGATCGAGGCGTCCCGCCTTCGTCTGGTAGATCGAAGGCCAAACACCTCGATCTAATCAGCCTGAAGACCGACCTCCGATTTCACGCCAGCATCTTCGTCACCAGCTCCCCAGCCACTCCCGTAAGCCTCATATCCAGGCCCTGGAAGCGCTGATTGAGCTTCGTGTGCTCAAACCCCAGCACGTGCAGCAGCGTGGCATGCAGATCATGCACATGCACCGGGTCTTCCGTCACATTGAACCCAAACTCATCGCTCTGGCCCAGGGTGAGGCCGGGCTTCATGCCACCGCCGGCAAACCACATGCTGAAGCAGTTCGGGTGGTGGTCGCGCCCGTCGTTGCCACCCTGAACCATCGGCGTGCGGCCAAACTCGCCGCCCCAGATGACAAGCGTGTCCTCCAGCAGACCGCGCTGCTTCAAATCCCGCAGCAAAGCAGCGCAAGGCTGATCCGTGAGGCCGCACTGCGTCTTCAAGCCATTCACCAGACCGCCATGATGATCCCAGGCCTCATGGAAGAGCTGCACAAAGCGCACGCCGCTTTCCACGAGGCGACGCGCGAGCAGGCAGTTGTTGGCAAAGGAGGCCTCGCCCGGCTTCGCACCATACATGTCGAGGATGTGCTTGGGCTCCTGGCTGATGTCCATCAGCTCCGGCGCCGTCTGCTGCATGCGATAGGCCAGCTCAAAGCTGTTGATGCGGCTCGCGATCTCCGGATCCCCCACCACGCTGAGCCGCTCCTCGTTGAGCTGCTTCAGCACATCCAGTGTATCCCGCTGTGTCGCATCATTGACGCCTTCCGGATTGCTCAAGAACAAAACCGGCTCCCCGCTGCTGCGGAAAGGCACTCCTTGATACACCGTGGGCAGGAAGCCGCAGCCAAAGTTGCTCATGCCGCCGCTGGGGCCTTTCTGGCCGCTCTGCATCACCACATAGCCCGGCAGGTCCTGATTCTCCGTGCCGAGGCCATAGAGCGTCCACGCCCCAAAGCTAGGCCGCCCGAAAATCTGCGAGCCCGTGCTCATCAATATCTGCCCAGGCGCATGATTGAAGGCGTCCGTCTTCATCGACCGCACAATCGTGAGATCATCCGCCATCTTCGCCGTGTGCGGCAGCAACTCGCTCAGTTCCGCGCCACTCTGGCCATGCCGCGCAAACTTGAACTTCGGCCCCAGCAGCTTGCTGTTCGGATTGATGAACGCCGCACGATAGCCTTTCAGCAGATCCGGCGGCGGCAGCTTGCCGTCCCACTTCGAAAGCTCCGGCTTGTTGTCAAACAGCTCCAGATGGCTCGGTGCCCCACCCATGAAAAGATAGATCACCCGCTTCGCCTTCGCAGGATAATGCGGCTTCTTCAGCGCCAGCGGACTCACAGGCGCCGCAGCACTGGCCGTGCGCGACATCAGATCCATCGCCGCGATGCTCGCCAAACCCACGCCGCAGTCTTTGAAAAACCAGCGGCGGGTGCGGTAGCGGGCGTATTCGGCCTGGAGTTCGTGGCGGAGAGTCATGCGCATGGATTAACGCATAGAAATCGTCCGGGGTCGATGCGGTCTATCCGCACGGGTTGCGCAGCACAATCCCGGCGGCGGCTTTCTCCATGCAGGCTTATTGCTTGAAAGAGCATTCCAAGGGATTGAGCAGCAAATCTGCTTCATCCTTGCTGAATCCGTGTCTGCCCAGCGCTTCCTTCTGCTGCCCCCGGGTGGTCCCAGGAAGCGCATTGAGAACCTGCACATACAGGAGGAAACGTAGCTTGGGAAGGCCGCGCGCGAACGCCCCGGCGACTGCAGCCGGACCTGTCGGCGCCACAAGCCCGTTACCGCCCAAGCCCAAAGTAACAGCCGGCGGCTTGTCGTTTTCAACGCGCTTGTTTGCGTTGCGGCGTGCTTCCTCAAATTGCTTGTACTGGCAGTTCAGGGTGGTCGTGCAGGTGCGCAGCAGATCCCAGAAATCTTTTCCCAGCTTGTTTTTGTCCGCAGTGCTGTCCAAGTACAATCCGACCCGCATGGCCGACGATTCCAAAACACTAGATTGGATGGCGACCCACGAACTCGTTCCAGTCGCACGGTAAGACAAACGCGAGAGGTCGTTGAGAAGCCGGATGTAGCGGCTCACTTCCTCGCCCTGAAATTCCTGGAGTCCCTCATACAAATGCCCCTCGTCATCGATTACGCTGCATTGAGCTGAAAATGCTGACGGCTGATCTGCAATTTTTTCGAGACCTTGCAATTCAGTGTCCAGTTGCAGCCACTTTTTTTTGGACTGTTTTTTAGGGGGCTGGGACGTGGCTGCTTGAGGCTCGTCATGCACCTTGGCCGACAGCGACAGGCTTCCAGCGCCTCCTCCACATATCAAGAGGCTGGGATTTCCAAAGCGATTGCTCACAATGCAATCACCTCCAATGATCCACTCCACATTCGAGATGGTTTGCGGTTCCACTTTGAGTTCCACCCATTCACCAATACCAAAATTCGTGCGCGAATCGGGACTGCCATCCGGCGCATGCTCAAGGGTGCGCGTGACGATCTTCCATTCAGGCTCATCTTTCCCATTCGACACCGGCTGCACGCAGAGCACGAGCAGCATCCAAAGCGAGCCAAGATGCACAGGACTTTTCATGATTCATCAGGTTATCCGTCATTCCTGCCCTCGGTGTCGAACTTATTCCTCGCAGTGAGCCTGCATCATTGCTGAAGGATCGTTCCTGCTGCCATCGTTCCACCCGCCCATGAAGCTTCTCAGCCTCTTCCTTTCGACATTCGTCATTCTGCATTCGTCATTCGCCGCGGACCGGCCCAACATTCTTTGGCTCACCAGCGAGGACCACGGGCCGCACATGGGCTGCTATGGCGATACCTATGCCGACACGCCAAACGTCGATGCGCTGGCGGCGAAAGGCATGCTCTTCAAGCACGTCTGGTCCTGCGCGCCGGTGTGCGCCGCTGCACGCACCACCATCATCGCAGGCATGTACTCCCCCTCCACCGGCGGCGAGCACATGCGCAGCATGGTGGCCATGCCGAAGGGCACGAAGATGTATCCGCAGTTCCTCCGCGAAGCAGGCTACTACTGCACCAACAACAGCAAGGAGGACTACAACCTGCAAAAACCCGAAGGCGTGTGGGATGAATCCAATGGCAAAGCGCATTGGAAAAACCGCAAGGACGGCCAACCCTTCTTCGCCATTTTCAACGAGCAGTGCAGCCACGAAAGCCAGATCCGCAAACGCCCGCACGTGGCCATTCATGATCCGGCCAAAGCCCGCGTGCCCGCCTACCATCCCGACACCCCCGAAGTGCGCCAGGACTGGGCGCAGTACTATGATCAAGTCACCCTGGCTGATGCCTCCGCAGGCAGGCGCTTGAAGGAACTCGAAGCCGCAGGCCTCGCGGCAGACACCATCGTCTTCTACTACGCCGACCACGGCAGCGGCATGCCACGCAACAAGCGCTGGCCCTGCAACTCCGGCCTGCAGGTGCCCATGATCGTTTATTTCCCGCCCAACTGGAAACACCTCGCGCCAAAAGAATACGGCGCAGGCGTGAAGTCAGACCGTCTCGTCAGCTTTGTCGATCTCGCCCCCACGCTGCTCAGCCTCATCGGCGTCCAGCCACCAGAGTGGATGCAGGGCCATGCCTTCGCCGGAAAATTTCAAACCGAGATGCAGCCCTTCGTCTATGGCTTCCGTGGCCGCATGGATGAACGCTACGACTGTGTGCGCAGCGTCACAGACGGACGCTTCGTCTATCTGCGCAACTACATGCCTCACCTCTCCCAGGGCCAGCATGTGAACTACCAGTTTGAAACACCCAGCACCCGTGTGTGGCGGGAGATGTATGACGCGGGCAAGCTCCCCCCTGAACAGTCCATCTTCTGGAAGACACCGAAGGACCCCGAAGAACTCTACGACCTGCAAAGCGACCCCGACGAAGTCCACAACCTCGCCGCCCAGCCCGAGCACGCAGCGACACTCGCCAAGATGCGCGCCGCACAGGAAAATCTCGCACTGAAAATCCGCGACGCCGGCATGGTCGCCGAAGGCGAGATGCACCACCGTGCCGAAGGCACCACGCCCTACGACATGGCGCATGATGACTCGATGTATCCCCTCGCCCGCATCCTGAAAGCCGCAGGCGCAGCCTCCTCCATGAAGCCTGACGCCATGGCCGATCTCAAAGCCGGATTTGCCGATAAAGACAGCGCCCTCCGTTACTGGTCCGCCATGGGCATCCTCATGCGTGGTGCCGATGGCGTTAGCGCCGCCCACGATGAAATCACCCAGGCCGCCAAAGACAGCTCCACCTACGTACAGGTGGTGGCGAACTGGGCGCTCGCCAAATACGGCAGCGACTCCGAACGCGCCGCCGCCCTGCCCGCCCTCGCAGGCCTCGCCAACTGGAGCCAGCACGATGTCTTCACCTCCCTGAGCGCCCTCAATGCCATCGGCGATCTCGGCGACAAGGCCAGGCCCATCGCCGAACAGATCAAGGCCCTGCCCGCCAAAGGCGAATCCCCCGACGGCCGCTTCAATGGCTACGTGTCCCGCCTGCTCGCCGACCTGAAAGGCGAGAAGACTGCGGATGATGAGGAAGCGCCGGCTGCCAACAAGAAGGCGAAGAAAAAAGGGAAGAAGTAGCCGCAGCCCTCCCTCACTCCATCTTTCCCCCGCCATGTCACTGCCCCGCGTCCTCGCCTGCCTGCTGCTCTTCATCAGCTCCGCCACCGCAGCGCCCAACGTCATCCTCTTCATCGCCGATGATGTGAGCTGTGATGACCTGGGCTGCTACGGCAACACCGCCGCACGCACCCCGAACATCGACAAGCTCGCAGCCCACGGCCGCCGCTTTGACGAAGCCATCCTCGTCGCCAGCAGTTGCAGCCCCAGCCGCTCCAGCATCATCACCGGCCGCTATCCGCACAACAACGGCCGCGCCTCAGAACTCCACCAGCCCATCGCCGCGCATCTGCCATGGTTCCCGCGCCTGCTGCGTGACTCCGGCTGGCACACCGCGCTCGTGGGCAAGCACCACATGACCTCCGACAAACCCGCCGCAGGCGAGCAGCCGCAGCCCCAGCCTTTCGACCTCGTGGACAGCGGCAATGCCCCCGGCAACAAAGGCGGCCACGCCACCTGGGTGAAGACGCTGCAGGAGCGACCCAAGGACAAACCATTCTTCTTCTGGTTCGCCTCACTCGATGCGCATCGCGGCTGGGATGCCGACAAAGACTGGGAGGCAAATCTTTACGGCCCCAAACACGATCCAGCCAAGGTCATCGTGCCACCCTACTTGAACGACGACGCAGCCACGCGCGATGACCTCGCCTCCTACTACAACGAGATCACCCGCTTCGATTACTTCATCGGTCGCGTCGTCGCAGAACTCGAAAATCAGAACGCTCTGGATGACACGCTCATCCTCGTCATGGCCGACAACGGCCGTCCCTTCCCCCGCGCCAAAACACGCCTGCATGACTCCGGCATGAAGACACCCTTTGTCGCCCACTGGCCCAAAGGCATCACCAAACCCGGCACGCCCACGCAGAGCCTCATCAGCTCCATCGACATCGCCCCCACCATTCTCTCGCTGGCCGGGGCGACCGTGCCACCCACCATGCAGGGCCTCAGCTTCGCCCCCGTGCTCGCCGACCCCACCGCCACCCCGCGAAAACACGCCTTCTCCGAACACAACTGGCACGACTACGAAGCCCATGGCCGCTCCGTGCGCTCGGAGGGTTTTCTCTACATCGTCAACTCACGCCCAAACCTCGCATGGCAGGGCCCCGCAGACTCCGTGCACTCCCCCTCCTTCCAAAGCCTGCGCGCCGTGCGCGATGCCGGAAAGCTCACCCCCGCGCAGGCGGACGTTTTCCTCACTCCACGCCCCGTCGCGGAACTCTACCGCACCGATGCCGATCCCCTCCAGCTTCACAATCTAATCGACGATCCCAACTACGCCTCCGTCAAAGCACGCCTCGCCAAGCTCATGACCGAATGGACCGCCGCCACCGGCGACTCCGCCCCCGCCGAACTTTCCAAAGACTCCTTCGACCGTGAGACTGGCGACAAACTGAAACTCAAAGAAGCCGACTACCGCCGCACACCCGCCGGCTGGGACAAGGATGCCAGTCATATCAACGCCCAGGGGCCCCGTTGAAATCAGCTCGCTGCTTTAACCGGCTCCTTTTTCTGGGTGGTCACCGGCTTCACAGGGGTTTCTTCGACAGCCTGTTTGGATTCGCTCTTCCACAGTTTCCAGACCGGAATAAGGCCGCTTTGCACAATTTCTTTGTCTGGCGTGGCACGTTCTTGGATCGCCACAAAATCCGTGCCGCCGACCCGTTCCTGAAACTTTTCAGCCTTCTCAAACAGCTTTTGAAAAGCTTCTTTGGCAGCAGTGGCCGCTCTTTCGAGTTTGGAATACTGGGCGATTTTTGAACCCAGATCGAGTGCTTGTGCTTCCTTCTCGAAGATCACCTTTTTTAGCACGGTGATCCTCCGCCGGGTGTTCTCTGCCCTCTGGCTCATTTCTTTCAGGATGGGATCGACAAGTGCGTTGAGTAGAAAACGTACTTTGGCGGCTTTCTCCTTCGTTTCAATCACCTGAAGGTTATCAGGCTTGTGAGTTTCGAGCAGGTACTTCAGCTCATTCTCAAGACGACGAAGTTCGCTTTGGGTTTGGATGTAATCCCTTTCCGTCTGAGTCGATGGCTGCACGTCGCTGACTTTGACTTGGGCTTGCGTCACTGCCGCAGGGACGTTGCTCAAAGCCAGTTCTAGATCTGCCAGAATCATCTTCTGCTCTTCTAATTGAGATTGAAGCTTGCTCAGCATCTGCGCCGCAAGGTCGTTGCCATGGGTTATGGCCGTGATGTTGTTGAACATCCGAAACTCAGCCAGCTCACGGTTCCGGTCCTCCATGACTTTTTGCATTTTGACTGTTTCTTGAAGAAAGAGATGTAGTTCTTTACCGCCCGCCTGCTCGCGCACGGATTGCCGGAAGGCGATGAATTCGTCCAGCAGCGCATCAAGGAACACTTTGGCGTATTTCCCGTCAGTGCTGACCGCCTGAACTGTAAACACGGTCGAGCCCCTGACCTGTGCCGCATGGATCTCGACTTCCTTGTCCTTTAGATTTGGATTCAAAGCTCTGACTCGTTCCAAAGCCCGGCGCTTCATTTCGGCCGACTCAAGAGTTTCAATGATCGTGCCGTAAAAATCCGCATGCTGGGCCTGCCAATTCCCAGCCGCTAGGAGAGGTGTTCCTGCGACGAGTTTCGCCTCACTCTGATACGATGGCGCCTTTGGCTTGAACTCCACCTTCGTCGCCGCCAGCACTGCCAGGATGATGGCCACGACGGCGATCAAGCTCATCGCGCCGATGCCGATGCGCCCTCTCCATTGATTCGTCTTCATCAGCTCCCGCACCCTCTGTTGGATGGACTCCCCCCCAAACATGGTGACGCCTGCCGTAGGCCGCATCCGACCGGGAATGCCGGCTGCGATCTCCACCAGTGTACGAGCATATTCACGCGTATCGCCACTTGCCAATACCGCCACATCATCCGCCGCCTGCTCGGTTTCAAAGCGCAGGCGGCGCTGCGCCAGCCATGCCAGCGGCTGCCACCACCAGAGACACAAAGCACATTGCGCCAGCCATTTCCAGAACACGTCCGAACGTTGGAAATGCGCCAGCTCATGATGCAGCACAGCGTCCATGCGTTTCTCGTCCCAGCCTGCAGCCTCCTGTGGCAGCCAGATCACAGGCCTGCGCCAGCCTGTCAGCATCGGTGAATGCAACCGCTGTGCCAAACGGCACTTCATAATGGATGGTGCCCCAGCCCTTTCTGCCTGCTGCTCGATCAGCCTCGGCGCTGGCTCGCTGTGCTTCCTCAACCAAACCAGTCCCACGAACGCCCGTGCCAGTTTCCATAGCAGCAGCGCACCTGCCACACCAAGCCAAAGCCTCAGGCCCCAGCTTTCCAGCCACATCAACCCACGCTGCGACCAGCTTTTCTCCGGCAGAATCAGCGCGGGCATCTCCGGCAGAACGAGCGGGGCCGCATTCATCGGAAGTTCCTGCATCGTCACACGCCACTCCACCACGGCCACCGGCAGGGCGGCTTCTGGTGTTAAACGCCAGACCGCCACCACCAGCAGCATCGCCATCGTGATTCTCCAGACAAGGCTGCGGGCACGCGCCGAGCGCCGTTGCAGTTGCAAGTCCACGGCCCAGGCCACACACACCACCGCTGTGCTAGGCAGTGTTTGAAAACCTCCCAATTGCCCAGGGAGCGTGTTTGTGGCATGAGAGAAAACCGATGAAAACACAACGCTTTGCATGGTGGGAGCCGCTCAAAAAGCGGCTCAAAAAAATGGTG